>NZ_KE384414.1:33641-71519 GCF_000425625.1 Stutzerimonas azotifigens DSM 17556 | reverse complement strand
CGGCTCTTGGGCTTTGTGGGAGGCCCGCCCTCGGGGCGATTGCTTTCGGGCTTGGCGCTGCCCGGCGGGCCCCTGCATAGCTTCGGGTGCGTGTGGCAGCTGCGTTCGAGCGCCGCTAGCCCTGTCAGCGACGGCGCAGGTTGACCGGCTCGCCGCGCCGGACCATTTCGGCGTAGGCGCGGTCGAGGTCGGCGAGCTTGCGCGTCGCGCCGGGCGCGCGGCGCGAGGCGATGAAGCGGATCGGCATGCGGTGCAGCACCACGAAGGGCAGCTCCGGGGCATTCAGTCGTGCCCGCGCCTGGCTGACCGGCAGCTCGTAGTCGAGCAGGAAGTCGCCGCGCCTGTGCATCAGCATCCCCACCGCCGACACGTGCGTGCTGGCCCGGTGCAGGCGCACGCCGGGCGCATGCAGGATCTCATCGACCTGCGGCGCGTAGTTGTAGCCGTTGAGCACGATCAGGCCCTGGCCGGCGAGGTCGTCCGGAATGCGCGGCAGCAGCGTGTCGCGGCGGAAATAGAGGTTGAGGTAGACCTCGCTGAGCACCTGTTCGCCTTCGACGGTGTCGTCCTCCAGCTCCGGCTTGTCCGGCGCGCCCGGCCAGACGTCGACGCTGCCTTCGCGCAGGGCGCCGTACAGGCGGGCGCTCGGCAGGCCGCGAAACACCGGCCGGTAGCCGGCACGCTCGGCGACCCGCAGGACCAGGTCCACCAGTTCGCCGTGCGCACGGCCGCGGGCGTCGGTGTCGATCGAGGGGGGGAAGTCGTAGTAGCCGATGACCAGCTCCGGGCGGTCGTCGGCACAGGCCAGGGGGACGGCAAGCAGCAGGCAGAGCAGGGCCGGTAGGCAGCGGGTGAGTGTCATGATCCGTAGGACTTGTCGTTTTTGAAAATGTCCCGGCGCGGCGTCCATCGGCGTCACTCCGGCGGCGGCAGCAGCAGGCGCACGATCACCGGCAGATGCTCCGAGACCGTCTCGGCGCCCTGGTGCCGGACGCGCGCCTCCACCCGCTTGAGGCTGCCGTCGAGCCAGAGCAGGTCGCGGATGGCGTCCGGCGTACGCTCGCCGTAGGTCAGCCAGGCTTCGGCGCCGGTGTCCTGGACGTCCTGCGAGTCGGGAATGCGCTGCACGCCCGCCGAGGAGGGCGCGCGCAGGCCGTCCGCCAGGCCGAGGTCGCCGCCGAGCAGCCAGTGCCGGTCCTCGGCGCGCCAGCCGGCGATCTGTTCGGACAGCATGAGAGCCTGGCGCCGCGCGACTGCCGCGTCCTGCGTATCCAGCTGGGTGGTGGCGACCGTCAGGCTGCCGCCCGGGCGCATCGGCAGGCGCACGCTGAGCAGGGCCGGGCGAAGGGCGAAGGGCGCGCGCCAGAAGGGCGCCTCGGCCGCCGGCAGTTGCAGGCGCTGCCCGTCCGCGAGCTGGAAGCGGCTGAGGATGCCGAGCTTGAGCCCCACGCCGCCGAACGCCGGCTCGCCGGGGACGAAGGCGGCCTTGCGGTAGAAGGCTTCGCCGCTGCACGGATAGAGGTCGGCCAGTCGCGCGCGCAGCAGCGCCAACTGGTCCTGCCGGTCGGTGGCCGCGGCGCCGTCGTGCAGTTCCTGCAGCAGCAGGATGTCCGGCGCTTCGGCGCGGATGACCGTGGCCACCCGGTCCAGGTGCTGCGCCAGCCGGGTGGCGTCGAGTTCGACCGGATCGGCCGGCGCCGGGCGGTCCGGCCGCGGCACCGGCTGGCGTCCGGAAAGAAACTGGATATTCCAGGTCATCACCTTCAGCGCCTGGCCGGCGAGCAGCTGCGGCGTGTCCGCATTGCAGCTGACCGGCGCCGCCTCGCGCGCCGCGGGGCGCCAGGCCGCCGCCCAGGGCAGGCCGGCCAGCACTGCCAGCGCCACCAGGCCACCGCCGAGCAGCCAGGCCCCTCTCATGTCGGGCTCCCGGCGAGCGGGGTGCCCATGTCGGCGAAGCCCGGATTCATGCGCATGCCGGCCCGGACCTATTCGGGGCGCTCATGCCCGGCGTCCTGCGCGGCGCACAGCATGTAGCAGCGGAACAGCACCACGGTGGCGAACAGCTGCAGCAGGCCGATGGCCGCGTCCAGCGCGACGCGCGGCAGCAGCGGCAGCGGCTCGGCGCCTTCCATCTGCAGCGCGACCCAGATGTCCAGCAGCCACAGCGGCGCCATCACCACCAGCGTGCAGCCGAGCAGCAGCAGGAAGTGCCCGCGCGTCAGCCGGAAGCTTTCCTTCAGCGCCGCCAGCGGCGGCAGCCCGCGCAGCACCAGCAGGTATTCGGCGAAGGCGATGCGGATCATCACCCACAGGCCCGGCAGCACGAACAGCGAGGCGCCGAGCAGGATCGCCAGCGTGCCCATGGCGCTGACCGCCGCCATCGCCGGCCACAGGCCCAGCGCGCGGTTGAACACCTGGCGCAGGCCCGGCGCGTAGCCACGGCTGCGGGCGTCGACGTAGAGGATCAGCGCGGCGCTGTAGAGCGGGTAGAACAGCAGACCGATGAGCAGGTCCTGGCCGGGCAGCGGCTGCTCGCCGGCCACCTGGGCGGCCAGGTGCCGGCAGGCGCTTTCCAGCAGGATCAGCGGCAGGCACAGGCGGCTGATCGCCCCCAGGTGGCGGGAATAGAAGAACCAGGCGTCGCGCAGGATGGTGGGTACGTTCATCGCTCTCGGGCATCGGCGGCAAGGGGCGACATTCTAGGGTCTGTTGCCGTTTCGTCGCGAGCCGCGTTGCTGCGTCAAATGACGCCAGCCCGGGCGCGGGACGCGGGGAATGATGATCCCTTTCCAGATTCCGCAACGCCGCATGGCGCCATTTGCCGCGCAACCGCCCGGGCGCGGGGCATGCCGCGTAGTGGTCGCCGGCTGCTAGAATGCGCGACTCCCTCCGATACGCTCCGGGCCTTCCCATGACTTTCGCCCAGCTCGGCCTGATCGAGCCGCTGCTTCGCACCCTCGAACGCCTCGACTACCGCACGCCAACCCCCGTCCAGGCGGCCGCCATCGCCCCGATCCTCAAGGGCCGCGACCTGATGGCCGCGGCCCAGACCGGCACCGGCAAGACCGCCGGCTTCGCCCTGCCGCTGCTGCAGCGCCTGACCCTCGAGGGGCCGCGCGTGGCGAGCAATTCGGTGCGGGCGCTGGTGCTGGTGCCGACCCGCGAACTGGCCGAGCAGGTGCACGAGAGCTTTCGCACCTACGGCGAGGGGCTGCCGCTGCGCAGCTACGCGGTGTACGGCGGGGTCAGCCTCAATCCGCAGATGATGGCGCTGCGCAAGGGCGTCGACGTGCTGGTGGCCACCCCGGGTCGGCTGCTCGACCTCTACCAGCAGAACGCCCTGGGCTTCGCCCAGCTGCAGGCGCTGGTACTCGACGAGGCCGATCGCATGCTCGACCTCGGCTTCGCCCGCGAGCTCGACGAGCTCTTCGCCGCGCTGCCCAGGCGCCGGCAGACGCTGCTGTTCTCGGCGACCTTCTCCGAGCCGATCCGGCAGATGGCCGGCGAACTGCTGCGCGACCCCGCGCTGGTCGAGGTCAGCCCGCGCAACGCGGCCGCCGGCAACGTGCGCCAGTGGCTGGTGCCGGTGGACAAGAAGCGCAAGGCCGAGCTCTTCATGCACCTGCTCGCTGCGCACGGCTGGCCGCAGGTGCTGGTGTTCGCCAGGACCCGCAAGGGCACCGATGCGCTGGTCGGCGAACTGCAGCAGCACGGCATCGCCAGCGAATCGATCCATGGCGACAAGCCGCAGCCGGCGCGCCTGCGCGCGCTGGAGCGGTTCAAGGCCGGCGAGGTACGGGTGCTGGTGGCCACCGACGTGGCGGCGCGCGGGCTGGACATCGAGGACCTGCCCGGCGTGGTCAACCTCGACCTGCCGGTGGTCGCCGAGGACTACGTGCACCGCATCGGCCGTACCGGCCGCGCCGGCGCCAGCGGGGTGGCGATCTCGCTGGTGGCGGCTGACGAGGTCGAGCAGCTGGCGGCGATCGAGGCGCTGATCGGCAAGACCCTGCCGCGCGAGGAAGAGCCGGGCTTCGAGCCCGACCACCGGGTACCGGAGACGGCACTCGGCGGGCAGGTGCTGAAGAAGCCGAAGAAACCGAAGCAGAAGCCCGTGCCCGGCGCCGGCAAGGGCCGCGTGCACCTCGGCAGCTGGTTCGAGGAGGGGGAGAAGCCGAAGGTGAAGGCGGTAAGGAAGATGCCGAGTTTCGGAGGCAAGCCGAAGAAGGGCTAGGTGGTTTGCTGTATGAGCAGCGTTTGGCTGGAGCGTCCAGTGGGGGGCGTGCAGCCCCGTAGGGTGGAAACCGCGCAGCGTTTTCCACCGCGCTTCGGTGCCGATCGCCCCGGCACACGCCAGCACCAATCGAACCCGGGGCGTGGATGAGGCTGCGCCGTCATCCACCCTACGCCACTGTGCAATCATGCCGTAGCGTTGTGTAGGAGCGAGCTTGCTCGCGAAGCTTTTGGCTTTTTGTTGGGGTAGGAAAGCGCTGCGAGCGGACTCCCATCCCGGTGCCAGCCCTCCCTCACCCTTGGCCCCTCTCCCGGTGGGAGAGGGGAAGAAGCCGTGTCGGCCACGCGACGGCCGAAAACAACACGCGACGGCCGAAAACAAAAAGCCCCGCACTGTCACCAGCACGGGGCTCGTTCACCTCGAGGCGGGCCGATCAGGCCAGCTTCTTGTGCTTCACCCGCTTCGGCTGCGCGGCTGCCTCGCCCAGGCGCTTCTTGCGGTCGGCCTCGAACTCGGTGTAGTTGCCCTCGAAGAAGACCACCTTGGAATCGTCCTCGTAGGAGAGGATGTGCGTGGCGATCCGGTCGAGGAACCAGCGGTCGTGGGAGATCACGATCGCCGAGCCGGGGAAGTCCAGCAGCGCCTCTTCCAGCGCCCGCAGGGTTTCCACGTCGAGGTCGTTGGAGGGTTCGTCGAGCAGCAGCACGTTGGCGCCCTGCTTGAGCGTCAGCGCCATGTGCAGGCGGCCGCGTTCACCGCCGGAGAGGTCCTTGACGAACTTCTGCTGGTCGGCGCCCTTGAAGTTGAAGCGGCCGACGTAGCCGCGCGACGGCACCTCGTAGCTGCCCACCTTGATCATGTCGAAGCCGTCGGAGACCTGCTCCCACACGGTCTTGTTGCCGTCGAGCATGTCGCGCGTCTGGTCGACGCTGGCGATCTGCACGGTTTCGCCGATCTCGATGCTGCCGCTGTCCGGCTGCTCCTTGCCGGTGATCATGCGGAACAGCGTGGACTTGCCCGCGCCGTTGCCGCCGATCACGCCGACGATGGCGCCCTTCGGCACGCTGAAGGACAGGTCGTCGATCAGCAGGCGGTCGCCGTAGCCCTTGGAGACGTTCTTGAAGTCGATGACCTTGTCGCCCAGGCGCGGCCCGGCCGGGATGTAGATCTCGTTGGTCTCGCTGCGCTTCTGGAATTCCTGCGACTGCAGTTCCTCGAAGCGCTGCAGGCGCGCCTTGGACTTGGCCTGGCGGGCCTTGGCGCCCTGGCGCACCCACTCCAGTTCGGCCTTCATGGCCTTGGCGTGGGATTGCTCCTGCTTGGCCTCCTGGGCCAGGCGCGCGGCCTTGGATTCGAGCCACTGCGAGTAGTTGCCCTCGAAGGGGATGCCCTGGCCGCGGTCGAGTTCGAGGATCCAGCCGGCGACGTTGTCGAGGAAGTAGCGGTCGTGGGTGATCGCCACCACGGTGCCGGGGAAGTCGTGCAGGAAGTGCTCGAGCCAGGCCACCGAGTCGGCGTCCAGGTGGTTGGTCGGCTCGTCCAGCAGCAGCATGTCGGGCGCCGACAGCAGCAGACGGCAGAGCGCCACGCGGCGCTTCTCGCCGCCGGACAGATGGCCGATACGGGCGTCCCACGGCGGCAGGCGCAGGGCGTCGGCGGCGACTTCCAGCTGGCGCTCGAGGTTGTGGCCGTCGGAGGCCTGCAGGATGGCCTCGAGCTTGGCCTGTTCCGCGGCCAGCGCGTCGAAGTCGGCGTCCGGCTCGGCGTAGGCGGCGTAGACCTGGTCGAGGCGGGACTGGGCGTCCTTGATGACGCTGACCGCTTCCTCGACGATCTCCCGCACGGTCCGCTCAGGGTCGAGCTGCGGCTCCTGCGGCAGGTAGCCGATGTTGATGCCCGGCATGGCGCGCGCCTCGCCGTCGAACTCGGTGTCGACGCCGGCCATGATGCGCAGCAGGGTGGACTTGCCGGCGCCGTTCAGGCCCAGCACGCCGATCTTGGCGCCGGGGAAGAACGACAGGGAGATGTTCTTGAGAATCTCGCGCTTCGGCGGAACGACCTTGCTCAGCCGGTGCATGGTGTAGACGTATTGAGCCAAGATGGGGTCCTCGTCGGGAGTGCATGGATCAAAGGCGCGAAGTTTAGGCCAGCGCCGCCCGAAGGGCTACAGCACCCCCGACCTCAGCCGGCCTCGGGCGATAGCGTCGGCACCACCGACATTCCCACCTTCAGCCGCGCCAGGTCCGCCTGGCCGGGCTCGAAGACGATCTTCACCGGCACCCGCTGCACCACCTTGGTGAAGTTGCCGGTGGCGTTGTCCGGCGCGATCGGCGAGAAGGTCACCCCGGTGGCCGGCGCCAGGCTGTCGACGTGGGCGCGCAGTTCCACCCCGGGCAGGGCGTCGACGCGCACGCGCACCGGCTGCTCCGGCTGGATGTCGGCCAGCTGCGTCTCGCGGAAGTTGGCCATGACGTACAGGCCGTCGAGCGGGACCACGGCGAGCAGGTTGTGCCCCGGGGCGACGAACGCGCCGGGGTTGACCGCGCGGGCGCCGACCACGCCGTCGAAGGGCGCGCGGATTTCGGTGTAGGACAGTTCCAGCGCGGCCTTGTCGCGCAGCGCTTCGGCGCGTGCCAGGGCGGCGCGGGCCTGGGTGATCTCGGCCTCGATCACCGCCACCTGCTTCCTGGTCGCCACCTCGGCGGCGCGGTCGCGTTCGCGAACCGCCAGCCACTGCTGCAGCTCGGCGTCGGCCTTTTCCTGGGCCTGGCGGGTGCCGACGCCGACGGTCGACAGGCGCTGGTAGCGTTCGGCGTCGGCGCGGGCGAATTCCAGCGAGGCGGCGTCCGAGCGCAGGGTCGCGCCCGCCTGCGCGATCAGCGCCGCCTGGCGTTCGAGCACCGCCTCGAGGTTGGCCAGCGCCGCCTGCGCCGAGGAGACATCGGCTTCGGCCAATTGCGCGGCGACGCGGTAGTCGCGGTCGTCGAGGCGCAGCAGCAGGTCGCCTTTCTTGACGTGCTGGTGATCCTGCACCAGCACCTCGGCGACATGGCCGGCGATCTTCGGCGCGACCTGGGTGGCGTCGGCACGGACGTAGGCGTCGTCGGTGCTGACGTCGCCGCTGCCGGTGAAACCGTAGAGCACGCCGGCGAGCACGCCGAGCGCGAGAAGCGAAAACAGGACTTTGGTCTTCATAAGGCCTCAGCGAGGGCCGGCCGCGGCCGGCGGTTGGGGTGGATAGGCGCGCGTAGGCAGCAGCGCCAGCAACAGGATCATGACCGCGAGCAGGGCGATCACCGCCAGGTAGCCGTCGGCGATCGCCAGCACCCAGGCCTGGTCGCGCACGCGCCCGGCGAGGGCGGCCAGGGCGGTCGCATCGGTGGTGTCGAGCCGGTCCCAGAGCGCCGGCTGGCTGCCGAGGCGGTCGGCCAGGCTGTGCGAGTGGAACTGCTGGCGGTGGTTCAGCAGCCAGTCCATGGCTGCCACGCCGACCACGGTCGCCAGGCCGCGGAAGCCGTTGACCATCGCCGAGGCGAAGGGCCCTTCCTGGGGTACCACCACGCCGGTGGAGATCATCAGCAGCGGCACCACCACCATGGGCTGGCCCAGCGCCTGCAAGGCCTGGATCAGGTAGAAATTCTCCCGGGCCCAGGCCGAGGTGATCGACGAACCGGCGACGCAGGCGAGCGTCAGCAGCACCAGGCCGGCCAGCGCCACCCAGCGGGCATCGAGGCTGCGACGGTTGATCGCCAGCGCCACCAGCGGCGCCAGCAGCAGCTGGCTGAGGGCATGGCCGAGCGCCAGCGGGGCGGTCTGCACCGGGCGAAAGCCGTGCACCTGGCCCATATAGATGAGCGGCAGGTTGGCTGCGGTGACCACCCCCATCATCAGCACCAGGGTGCTGACCCCATAGGCGAAGTTGCGCCGCCCGAGCAGCTGCAGCTTGATCAGCGGCTGCGGGTGATACCACTCGTTGAGCAGGAACAGCGGCAGCAGCAGCGCGGCGCCCAGAAGCAGCTGGCGGATCAGCGGCGAGTGCAGCCAGTCCAGCCGTTCGCCCTGCTCCAGCGCCAGCACCAGCATGACCACGCCGCTGACGCCGAGCAGGGCGCCAAGCCAGTCGGCACCCTTGAAGCGCTCCAGGCGCAGCGGGTCCTGCGGCAGCCCGTAGGCCATCAGCGCCGCGCCCGCCAGGCAGCTCGGCAGCACCTGCCAGAACAGCCAGTGCCAGCCGCCGCCCTCGGTCCACAGCGCCGCCAGCGGCAGCGCCAGGTTCGGCCCGAAGGTGGCGGTCAGCGCGTAGGCGCCGAGCCCGTAGAGCTTCACGTGCCAAGGCAAGAAGCGCAGGGCGGCGGTCATCAGCAGCGGCGGCAGGCAGCCGCCGGCCAGCCCCTGCAGCACGCGCAGGACCATCAGGCTGTCGGTGTCGGGAGCCAGCGGGGTGAGCACGCCGAGCACGGCGAACGCCAGGGTCATGACTACGCCGAAGCGCCGCAGCGAGAAGGTCACCGCCAGCCAGGGCGCGATGAACATGGCGGCCACCTCGGCGGCCACGTAGGCGGCGGTCAGCCAGCTGCCGGTGTCGTAGCCGAGGCCGAAGGCTCCGCGCAGGTCCGCCAGCGCGACCGAGGCGATGCGGTCGTTGATGCCGGCGGTGAGGGTCGCCAGCAGCACGCCCACCAGGCCGAGCGCCAGCCGCGGGCCGAAGGGGGCCGGCACCGGTGCGGGTGCAGGCAAGGGACCGGCGCTGGCGGGAGTGGCGTTGGCAGCCGTGTGCATGGAAATCGCGTACCTTTTGCGCTGTGGCAGGCGACGCCTTGCCACGAAGCGGTACAGTGTATCGTCATGCGGTGCGAATCTGAACGAGCAGAGCCTTTATGGAATCGATAGAAACGGACGACCTCGGCACCGGTGGTCGCGGCGGAATCCAGGTGATCGCCCGCGCGGCGGCCCTGCTGCGGGCGCTCGAGGGGCAGGCCGAAGGGCTCAGCCTGGGCGCCATCGCCCGGGCGATCGATCTGCCGCGCTCGACGGTGCAGCGGCTGGTGGCGGCGCTGGAGGCCGAGGGGCTGGTCGAGACCGGGCCGGGCGGTACCCGGCTGGGCCCGGCGATCCTGCGTCTGGCCAGTGGCGTGCATGGCGACCTGGCGGCCGTGGCACGGCCGCATCTTGAGCAGCTGGCCAAGGACACCGAGGAGACCGTGTGCCTGATCCATGGCCAGGGCACGGCGCTCAGCATCGTCCATGCGATCGTCTCGTCGCAGGAGCTGCGGGTCGCGCCCATGCCCGAGAACCTGCTGCAGATCCACACCACCTCGGCCGGCAAGGTGCTGCTCGCGGCGCTGCCGGACGACAGCGTCGGCACGCTGCTGCCCGCGTCCCTGCCGCGCCTGACGGCGCATACCCTCAGCGACCGGGCGGCGCTGTTCGCCGAGCTGGCGCAGGTGCGCCAGGAGGGCTTCGCCTACGACCGCGAGGAGCACGTGACGGGCGTCTGCGCGGTCGCGACCCGGCTGCATGCCCCGGGCGGGCTCTACGCCCTGTGCGTGCTGGCGCCGAGCTTTCGCTTCGAGCCGGCGCTCGACCGCCTGCGCGCCGGGCTGATTGCCTGCCGCCAGGCCATCGAGCGCAGCTGCGGGCTGTAGGTCAGGGCTGGCCGCCGACAGCGGCCGACCCCGCGCACCTCACAGGCGAAAACGCCCGACCAGCTGCTGCAGCTCGTTGCCCAGATGGGCGAGCTCGCTGCTCGAGGCCGCGGTCTCCTCGCTCGCCGCGGAGGACTGCTCGGCCACTTCGCGCACGTTCACCACGCTGCGGCTGATCTCCTCCGCGACGCTGGCCTGCTGCTCCGCCGCGGCGGCGATCTGGTGGTTCATGTTCTGGATGTCGGAAACGGTCTGCGCGATGGTGCCCAGCGCGGTGCCGGCCTGGCGGGTCAGCTCGACCGTACTGCGGGTGAGCTCGCGGCTTTCCTGCATGGTGGCGGCGGCCTCCTGCGCGCCGGCCTGCAGTCCGCTGATCAGCGACTGGATCTCGGCGGTGGACTGCTGGGTGCGTCCGGCGAGCCCGCGCACCTCGTCGGCGACCACCGCGAAGCCGCGCCCGGCCTCGCCGGCGCGGGCCGCCTCGATGGCTGCGTTCAGTGCCAGCAGGTTGGTCTGCTCGGCCACCGACTTGATCACCTCGAGCACGCTGCCGATGCGCTCGGACTCGCCCTTGAGCCGGTCCATCGCGTCCGCCGAGCGGTTGACGCCCTGCGCCAGGCGTTCGATCTGCTCGACGGTCGCGCCGACCACGCCGTCGCCTTCGCGCGTCTGCGCGTCGGCCAGACGCGCGGCCTGGGAAGCCTCCTCGGCGTTGCGCGCGACTTCCTGCACAGTGGCGGTCATCTCGTGCATGGCGGTGGCCACCTGGTCGGTCTCCACCTTCTGCCGGTTGACTCCGTCGCTGGTCCGCTCAGTGATCGCCGAGAGCGCCTCGGCGGAAGCGGTGAGCCGTGTCACCCCGCCGCGAATCCGGCCGATCAGCTCGCGCAGGCTGGCGGCCATCTCGCCGACGGCGTTCTGCAACTGGCCGAGCTCGTCGCGGCGAACGGAGCGGGAATCGGCGGTCAGGTCGCCGTCGGCGATGCGTCCGGCCAGCGCCAGCGTGGCGCTCAGCGGGCGGGTGATCTGCCGGCCCATCCACCAGGCGGCCAGGCCGCCGAGCAGCAGCGCCGCCAGCGCAATGATGACGATTTCCACGATCGCCTGGCGGCTGGTCCGGGCCAGCGCCTCGACTTCGCCGTCGAGCAGGGCCTGGGCGGCGTCGCGCAGCGCCTGGGCCTCTTCGGCAAGCCTGGCGTCGAGGCGCTGGCTGTCGGCGAGGCCGGCGGCGAAGGCGCCGACGGCGGCGTGGTAACGCTGGAGGTTGCTCATCGCGGCGTCCAGGTCGGCGACCGCGTGGGCGGGCATGTCCGAACGCCGTTTGCGCGCTTCGGCAGTCAGCTCGCCCAGCGCCGCGTCGGCGAGCTGCCGGCTCTGCTCGGTCTGCTGGAAGATGTAGCCGCGTACCAGGTAACGGATGTTGAGCAGCGACTTGATCAGCTTCTCGACGCCGCGCACCTGCTCGAGTTGCCCGCTGGCGCCGGGGGCGGCGGCGAGCGCGGCATAGACCTTGTCCTCCAGCTGGGCGAAGGCGGCAAGGGTGTCCTGGGCGCTGGAGACCAGCACGCTGCGGGTCTGCTCGCGTCCGTTGCGGGTCTCGACGTACTGCTCCAGCACGGCGCGGTAGCGCGGTACCGCCTGCTGCACCTGGCGTACCCGCTCGAGGCTCTCCGGCCGGCTCAGGCGATCCTCGAGCTGTGCCAGCACGGCTTGCATCTCGCCGGTCAGTTCGATCACCCGTGCCGAATGGGCGGTGTCTCCGGCGATGCCGAACAGGATGCGCTCGCTGCGCGCTTCGGCGACCAGGCGGTGCAGGTTGCCGACGCTCAGCAGGTCGGCGTTGGCGTCGGTCACCAGCTGCAGGCTGCGGGCGCTGAGGGCGGCGACGAGGAAGGTGAGGGCCAGTACCAGGCCGAAGCCGAGCGTAAGTTTCTTGCCGACGGAGAGATCGTCCAGTCGGGCGCTGATCCATTGAAGCATGCGTGCGTGTCCCTGGGATTGGTGCTAGCCAGAGCCGCTTGTGGCGGGGAAGGCTGGGACGCAGGAAATCGGCAATCGGGCGGCTCTCTTGAAGGCGAACCGCCGAAGCTGTGAAGCAGTGCTCAAGAACGCGGGTTTGAACCAGTCGGGTCTGGATCGGTCGGACGAGGCTGGGACGGTCGGCCACCGGCAAAAGTGTGCAGTACGTCGCGCTTTGCTGGCACTTTGCCTCTAGGCAGGGCATCCTTAGACGTTGGCGCCTGCCTCATCGATCTCTCACCTTGGGACCTCCAGCGTGGCTAGACACGAGCACTCTCGAAAGGACGAGACCCGCCCGCAATGGCGGTCGTTCGTGCGCGTTGCCTGCCGGCGGGTGCTGCTGCAGCTGCCGGGCATCCGCAGCCGGGTCGAGGAGAGGCGCGCGCTGCGCTATGCCTCCAGCGCGCTGGGGGCGATCGAGGAGAGCGTGCTGCTGACCACGCTGGACGGCCGGTTGCGCTTTCTCAACGCCCGCGCCGAGGCCATGTTCGGGCTCGACCGCAGCAACCTGCGCGCCTACGGCGTGCGCGAACTGATCCCCGCGCTCGGCCCGCAAGCGCTGGCGCCGGAAGGGGAGCAGCAGGCACTCGAGCCGGTGACGCTGCTGCAGGATGGCGAGCGCCGGCAGTTCGCGATCACCCGGCGCACGCTGCAGTTCGACGGCCACAGCGGCCCGAGCGCCTTTCTCTGGGTGCTGCGCGACGTCACCCTGGAGCGGCATGCCCTGCGCGCGCTGGCCGAGCGCGAGCGCTTCTGGTCGCAGGTGCTCGGCGCGGTGCCGGAGACGCTCTACGTGCAGGACCTGCGGGCCCGCAAGCTATTGTTCAGCAATCAGAACCTGGCCGTGCAGCTGGGTTATGCGGCCGACTTCGGCGCCGACGACCCGGCCGGCTGCTGGCTGCGCCTGACCCACCCCGACGACCGCGAGTTCGCCGAACGGATGATCTTCCTGCGGCAGACGCTGCCGGACGATTCGCCCGCCGAGTCGCTGCTGCGCTGGCGCCATCGTGACGGGCGCTGGCACTGGTTCAGCCTCACCGAGAAGGTCCTCGAGCGCGATGCGCAGGGGCGGGTCGTACGGGTGGTCGGCGTCGCCCGCGACGTCACCGCGCAGATCGGCGCGGCCGACTCGCTGCGCAACAGCGAGCGGCGCTACCGGATGCTGGCCGAAAGCCTGGACGACGTGATTTTCACCGTCGACAGCGACATGAAGATCGACTACGTCAGTCCCTCGATCGAGCGCGTGTTCGGCTACAGCGTGGCCAGTGCCGCGAGCCACGGCCTGGGCGACGCGGTGACCAACCCGGCCCAGGTCGAGCGCTTCTACGACGTGCTGCGCGACGTGCACAAGGCCGCCGGCGACCCGGCCCGCATGCAGGAAATCCGCGCCCGCCTGGCGCGCGAGACGCTGCACTTCGACTGCGTGACCGCCAGCGGCCAGCGCGTGCCGATCGAGCTGCGGATCATGCTGATCCTCGGCGAACACAACCGTTTCGGCGGCCTGCTCTGCATCGGCCGCGACATCAGCCAGCAGCGCCGCGCCGAGCAGGGGCTGCGGATGGCGGCGACGGTGTTCGAGCATTCCACCGCGGCGATCCTGATCACCGACCCGGCCGGCTACATCGTCCAGGTCAACGAGGCGTTCAACCGCATCACCGGCTACTCCAGCGCCGAGGTGCTCGACCAGACGCCCGGCATGCTCGGCGCCGACCGCCAGCAGGCCAACCAGCTCGGCTACGTGCTCGGCCAACTGCACCAGCGCGGCAGTTGGGAAGGCGAGCTGTGGCTCAAGCGCAAGAGCGGCGAGGCCTATCCCTGCTGGGTCGGTCTCACCGCGGTGCGCGACGAAGACGACGACCTGATCAACTACGTCTGCTTCTTCAGCGACATGAGCGAGCGCAAGGCCAGCGAGCAGCGCATCCACCGCCTGGCCTACTACGACAACCTCACCCAGCTGCCCAACCGCACGCTGTTCCAGGACCGCCTGCACCACAGCCTGCAGCACGCCGAGCGGCGCGGCGAGTGGGTGGTGCTGATGTTTCTCGACCTCGACCGCTTCAAGCCGATCAACGACTCGCTCGGCCACGCCGCCGGCGACCACATGCTCAAGAACGTGGCGGTGCGGCTGTCCGCCTGCGTCGGCGAGGAGGACACGGTGGCGCGCATGGGCGGCGATGAATTTACCCTGCTGCTGGCGCCCTGTGCCGATCGCGACGCCGCGCTGAACCGGGCGATCCACGTCTCCGAGCGCATCCTCGAGAGCCTGACCGAGCCCTTCGTGCTGTCCGGCCGCGAGTTCTTCGTCACCGCCAGCATCGGCATCGCGCTGAGCCCGCAGGACGGCAACGAACTCAGCCAACTGATGAAGAACGCCGACACGGCGATGTACCACGCCAAGGAGCGCGGCAAGAACAACTTCCAGTTCTACCAGTCGGAGATGAACGCCAGCGCGCTGGAGCGCCTGGAGCTGGAGAGCGACCTGCGCCATGCGCTGGAGCAACTGCAGTTCGTGCTGCACTACCAGCCGCAGCTGTCCGCCGATGGGCGCCGGCTGACCGGGGTCGAGGCGGTGCTGCGCTGGCAGCACCCGACGCGCGGGCTGCTGCCGCCGGCCGCTTTCATCCCGGTGCTGGAGGAGATCGGCCTAGTGGTGGACGTCGGCGACTGGGTGCTGCGCGAGGCGTGCCGGCAGATCGCGCTCTGGTCGAGCCAGGGGCTGCGGGTGCCGAAGGTCTCGGTGAACCTGTCCGCCCGCCAGTTCGCCGACGGCCTGCTCGGCCAGCGGGTGGCGCAGATCCTCGCCGACAGCGCCATCGCGCCGGCCGCGCTGGAGCTCGAGCTGACCGAGAGCACGCTGATGCGCGACGTTGCCGACGCCATGCGCATCCTCACCGGGCTCAAGCAGCTCGGCCCATCCATCGCGGTGGACGACTTCGGCACCGGCTACTCGTCGCTCAACTACCTCAAGCAGTTCCCCATCGACGTGCTGAAGATCGACCACAGCTTCGTCGACGGCCTGCCGAGCGGCGAGCAGGACGCGCAGATCGCCCGCGCCATCATCGCCATGGCCCACAGCCTCGGCATGAAGGTGATCGCCGAGGGCGTGGAGACCGCCGACCAGCTGGAGTTCCTGCGCACTCACGGCTGCGACCAGGTGCAGGGCTTCTTCTTCGCCCGGCCGATGCCGGCCGACGAGCTGGAGACGCACATGCGCCAGCGCGAGCGCCAGCCGATCCGCCCCGAGCGTCATGAGCACCGCTCGTACAGCTCATAAGACGCGCTCATACCCCGCCCGCCGGCAGTTGGGGTAGAATCCGCCGCCTCTTCACTACCGCCCAGCTGCCCCAGGGGACCGCCATGTTCAGCCGTGATTTGACCCTCGCCCGCTATGACGCCGAACTCTTCGCTGCCATGCAGCAGGAAGCCGAGCGCCAGGAACACCACATCGAGCTGATCGCCTCGGAGAACTACACCAGCCCGGCAGTGATGGAGGCCCAGGGCAGCGTGCTGACCAACAAGTACGCCGAGGGCTACCCGGGCAAGCGCTACTACGGCGGCTGCGAGTACGTCGACATCGTCGAGCAGCTGGCCATCGACCGCGCCAAGCAGCTGTTCGGCGCCGACTACGCCAACGTCCAGCCGCACGCCGGCTCCCAGGCCAACTCCGCCGTCTACCTGGCCCTGCTGCAGGCCGGCGACACCATCCTGGGCATGAGCCTGGCCCACGGCGGCCACCTGACCCACGGCGCCACCGTGTCCTCCTCCGGCAAGCTTTACAACGCCGTGCAGTACGGCATCAACGACCAGGGCCTGATCGACTACGACGAAGTCGAGCGCCTGGCCGTCGAGCACAAGCCGAAGATGATCGTCGCCGGTTTCTCCGCCTATTCGCAGGTGCTGGACTTCGCCCGTTTCCGCGCCATCGCCGACAAGGTCGGTGCCTACCTGTTCGTCGACATGGCCCACGTGGCCGGCCTGGTCGCCGCCGGCGTCTACCCGAACCCGGTGCCCTTCGCCGACGTGGTCACCACCACCACCCACAAGACCCTGCGCGGCCCGCGCGGCGGCCTGATCCTGGCGAAGAAGAACGAGGAGATCGAGAAGAAGCTCAACTCCGCGGTCTTCCCGGGCGCCCAGGGCGGCCCGCTGGAGCACGTGATCGCGGCCAAGGCGGTGTGCTTCAAGGAAGCCCTGCAGCCGGAATTCAAGGCCTACCAGCAGCAGGTGGTGAAGAACGCCCAGGCGATGGCCGAGGTGTTCATGCAGCGTGGCTTCGACGTGGTTTCCGGCGGCACCCGGAACCACCTGTTCCTGCTTTCGCTGATCAAGCAGGACATCACCGGCAAGGACGCGGACGCCGCCCTGGGCCGCGCCTTCATCACGGTGAACAAGAACTCGGTGCCGAACGACCCGCGTTCGCCCTTCGTCACCTCCGGCCTGCGCATCGGCACCCCGGCGGTGACCACCCGCGGCTTCAAGGAAGCCGAGTGCCGCGAGCTGGCCGGCTGGATCTGCGACATCCTCGACAGGATGGGCGACGAGTCGGTGATCGACGCGGTGCGCGAGAAGGTCAAGGCCGTGTGCGCCAGGTTCCCGGTCTACGGTGCCTGATCACGCATGTTCCGAGTCGCGAAAAGCCCGGCACCCGCTGCAATGTTGTTCACTTAGCCGAGCTCGCCCCGAGGTCGGGACTCCCACAAAGCAGTGCCGCCCACCAGATCCGTGGGAGGCCGCGTCCGTTCCCGACGGGCTTACGGCATTCACCGCACCCTGTGGGAGGCGCGCCCTCGCGGCGAATGCAGGCCGCAGGCCTGCCCGAAGCCAAGGGCCCATCAGTTAAGTGAACAGGATTGCGGCATCCGCTGGGCTTTTCGTTTTCTGGCCCTGGCGTGACCGTCGGCGGGGAAGGGTGACGCCATGCAGCTGAGGCACAAGATCGTCGCGCTGAGCGTGCTGCCGCTGCTGATCGCGGTGGCGGCGGTCTGCGTGCTGGTCATCGTGCAGAACCAGCGGCTCGGCGAACAGCAGGCGCGGCTGATCGAGAGCAGCATCCTGGCGGGCAAGCGCGCCGAGCTCGAGCACTACGTGCAGATGGCCGGCAGCCTGGTGGCGCCGCTCTACGACAGCGGCCTGGACGATGCCGAGACGCGGCGGCAGGTGCTCGCCGTGCTGGCGCGGATGAGCGCCGGCCGCGACGGCTACTTCTTCGTCTACGACCGCAACGGGCGCAACCTCATGCACCCGCGCCAGGCCGAGCTGGTCGGCCAGGACCTATGGAACATGACCGACCCCGATGGCCTGCCGGTGATCCAGGCGCTGCTGAAGGCGGCCGGGGGCGGCGGCGGCTTCCAGCGCTACGCCTGGCTCAAGCCCTCGACCGGCAGGGTCACCGACAAGCTCGCCTACGTGGTGATGCTCGAGCGCTGGGGCTGGATGTACGGCACCGGCATCTATCTCGACGACGTCCAGGCGGTGGTCGACCGCCTGCGCCACGAGACCGACCGCGGCGTGCAGGACACCATGGTGGCGATCGCCTCGCTGGTCCTGGTCGCGGTGCTGCTGGTGTTCGCCGGCGGCGTCACCCTGAACCTCAGCGAGCACCGGCTGGCCGACCGCAAGCTGCAGCAGCTCAACCAGCGCCTGGTCAGCCTGCAGGAGGAGGAACGCGCACGCGTGGCGCGGGAGCTGCACGACGGCCTGAGCCAGCTGCTGGCCTCGGTCAAGTTCCAGTTCGAACTCGCCGGCCACCAGCTCGAGGAAGGCGACGCGCGGGGCGCGGCGACCCTGGAGCAGGGCACCGAGCGGCTCACCGCGGCCATCGGCGAGGTCCGCCGGATCTCCCATGCGCTGCATCCGTCGCTGCTGGACATGCTCGGCTTTCCCGCCGCGGTCAGCCAGCTGGTCGAGGAGTTCCGCCAGCGCAGCGCGCTGACCGTGGACTACCGCATGGATATCGGCGAGACGCGGCTCGAGGCCGGCACCGCGCTGGCGCTGTTCCGCATCCTCCAGGAGGCGCTCGGCAACATCGAGCGGCACGCCCACGCGACGCGCGTGCGGGTTTCGGTGGAGCGGCTCGGCGCGGCGGTCCGCCTGCGCGTCGGCGACGACGGCGTCGGCTTCGATCCGCAGCGCGCCGAACGCTCCGGCTGCGGCATCGGCTTGCGCAACATCCGCGAGCGAGTGGAGCATTTCGGCGGCCGCTTCGAGGTCGGCTCGCGCCCCGGGGCGACCGTCATCGAGGTCTCGCTGCCGGTCACGGGCGAGGCGCCGGCGAAGGATGGCCCCGCCGCACGGGCCTGGGAGGAGGAGAAGGCATGAGCGAGCTCGGGCGGGTCCGGGTGGGGCTGGTCGACGATCATGCGCTGGTGCGCGACGGCATCCGCGCGCTGCTGGCGCTGACCCGCTGGATCGAGGTGGTCGGCGAGGCGGCCAGCGGCCAGGAGGCGCTGGCGCTGGCCGAACAGGCGCGGCCGGATCTGCTGCTGGTGGACATCGGCCTGAAGGACATGAACGGCCTCGAGCTGACCCGCAGGCTCGGCGAGCGCCACCCGCAGATCCGCATCCTGATCCTCAGCATGTACGAGAACCAGGAGTACGTGAGCACGTCGGTGAAGGTCGGCGCGCGTGGCTACGTGCTCAAGGATGCGCCGTCGCGGGAGATCGTCGCGGCCATCAAGGCGGTCGCCGAAGGCGGCACCTTCTACACCGGTGGGCTGGCCGGCAAGCTGGATGCCGGCGAAGCGGAGGATGGCGGCCTCACCCCGCGCGAACGCCAGGTGCTGGTGCTGCTGGCGCGAGGCCTGAACAACAAGCAGATGGCGCGCGAGCTGGCGATCAGCGTGCGCACCGTCGAGACGCACCGGCTGAGCATCCGCCGCAAGCTCGACATCGACAAGCCGGCGGACCTGGTCACCCATGCGATCAAGTACGGCTGGCAGCCGGACTAGCCGGCGCGAGGCGCTCGGCCTCCAGCGGCGCCAGGCGCTATAGTTCCCCCTGTTCTCCACCGACAAGGCCGCCCCGTGAACGCTCAAGACCGCCGGCGCTACCAGCGCATCGACTTCGACGCCTCGATCGTCCTCTCCCAGGCCGACAGCCGCTGGAACGCCAATCTGCTGGACATCTCCCTGCACGGCCTGCTGGTCGAGCGGCCGTCCGACTGGGACGGCGACGGCTGCCTGCCGTTCAACGCGCGGGTGGTCCTGAGCGCCGACACCCAGTTGCAGATGGAGGTGCAGCAGGCCCACGAGGAGGCCGACGCCCTCGGCTTCACCTGGCGGCACATCGACATCGATTCGTTCAGCCACCTGCGGCGCCTGCTGGAACTCAACCTCGGCGACACCGCGCGGCTGGAGCGCGAGGTGGCGACCCTCGGTTCCTAGGGCCTGTTGCCATTTGACGCGGCAACGCGGCTCGCGACGAAACGGACCCTGGCCACGCTCACTCGAAGAGCGCGTCGAGCGCCTGCTCGAGGCGCGTCACCGGCACCACGGCGAGGCCGGCGGGCGCTTCCTTGGGCGCGTTGCCGCGCGGCACGATGGCGCGCTTGAAGCCGTGCTTGGCCGCTTCCTTCAGCCGCTCCTGGCCGCTCGGCACCGGGCGGATCTCGCCGGACAGGCCGACTTCGCCGAACACCAGCAGGTCGTGCGGCAACGGGCGGTTGCGCAGGCTGGAAATCACCGCCGCCATCAGCGCCAGGTCCGCCGCGGTTTCCAGCACCTTGACCCCGCCGACCACGTTGAGGAACACGTCCTGGTCGTAGGTGGGGATGCCGCCGTGGCGGTGCAGCACCGCGAGCAGCATGGCCAGGCGGTTCTGGTCGAGGCCAAGGGTCACGCGGCGCGGGTTGGCCAGGTGGCTGGTGTCCACCAGCGCCTGCACCTCCACCAGCATCGGCCGCGAGCCTTCCCAGGTGGCCATCACCACGCTGCCGGGCACCGCCTCCTGGGCGCGGGTGAGGAAGATCGCCGAGGGGTTGGAGACTTCCTTCAGGCCCTTGTCGGTCATGCCGAACACGCCGAGCTCGTTGACCGCGCCGAAGCGGTTCTTCACCGCGCGCAGCAGGCGCAGGCGGCCGTCCGGCTCGCCCTCGAAATAGAGCACGGTGTCGACCATGTGCTCGAGCACCCGCGGGCCGGCCAGCGCGCCCTCCTTGGTGACGTGACCGACCAGGAACACCGCCGTGCCGCTCTGCTTGGCGAAGCGCACCAGCAGCGCGGCGCTCTCGCGGACCTGGGCGACGCCGCCGGGCGCCGACTGCAGCTGTTCGGTGAAGATGGTCTGGATCGAGTCGATGACCATCACCTTCGGCTTTTCCTGGCGCGCGGTGGCGATGATCGACTCGATGCAGGTCTCGGTCATCACCTTGAGCCTGTCCTGCGGCAGGTCCAGGCGCCGGGCGCGCATCGCCACCTGCTGCTGGGATTCCTCGCCGGTGACGTAGAGCGCCGGAAAGCGCTGGGCGATGCTGCACAGCGTCTGCAGCAGGATGGTGGACTTGCCGATGCCGGGGTCGCCGCCGATGAGCACCACCGAGCCGTCCACCAGGCCGCCGCCGAGCACCCGGTCGAGCTCGCCCGAGGCGGTGGAGAAGCGCGGCACTTCCTCGACGCTGACTTCGGCCAGGGTCTTGATGTTGGCCTGGTCGCCGGCCCAGCCGGCGCGCCCGGATGGCGGCGCGGCGCCTTCGATCAGGGTCTCGACCAGGGTGTTCCAGGCGCCGCAGTCACCGCACTGGCCGGCCCACTTGGGAAAGGTCGAGCCGCACTCGGTGCAGCCGTACATGCGCTTGGCCTTGGCCATTGGGGAACCCCTGCTTCGATGAAGGGGCGCATGATAACGCGATGCCCGGGCGGCCGTGCCGACCGGGCGCACGTCCGCAGCGGCCGGCTGGCGGCCGGCCTGCGTCAGGGGCCGGCGCTCAGCCGCCGCAACGACCGCAGCAACCGCCGCCGGCGCGCCTGAGCTGGCGGGCGATGTCGTCCTTGAGGGCGACGCGCTCCTGCTTCAGGGCCGCCAGCGAGGCCTCGTCGAGCGTCTCGATGCCCTCCTCGATGCGGCAGATGCGCTTGTCCAGGTGCTCGTATTCCAGGGCCAGGCGGGCGAAGCGGTCGTCCTGCTGGCGCAGGCGGTGCAGCTCGTCGCGTTGGTCGGCGAAGTCGCGGATCAGCGGGTGGTGTTCAACGTGCATGGGAAGGCTCCAGCGGACGGAATCGACGGCAAGCTACCGTCGCCGCCCGTGGGGCCTGATGACCTGGATCAAGATTGTCGTGCCGTGAGACGAGGTTTCGGGTAGATATTGCGTTTTACCGACGAGAGTCACCTATGCAGGAACATCCAGGGCGTTGCAGCGCCTGTCGGGACGGGCATTCGCTCGAATTCCCGATCAGCATGGCCTTCCAGCCGATCGTCGACCTGAGCGCGCGGCAGGTGTTCGCCTACGAGGCGCTAGTGCGCGGTGCGGCGGGCGAGGGGGCGGGGCAGGTGCTGTCGCGCGTCACCGCGCAGAACCGCTACAGCTTCGATCAGGCCTGCCGCACCACGGCGATCGAGTGGGCGGCGCGGCTCGGGCTGTCGGTGCGGCTGTCGATCAACTTCATGCCCAACGCCGTGTACAAGCCCGAGACCTGCATCCGCGCGACCCTGGCGGCCGCCGAGCGGGCCGGCTTCGCACTGGACCGGATCGTCTTCGAGGTGACCGAGCAGGAGCGGGTGCACGACACCGGCCATCTGCTGGACATCCTGAGCGCCTACCGGGAAATGGGTTTTCGCACCGCGATCGACGACTTCGGTGCCGGTTACGCCGGGCTTGGCCTGCTGGCCGACTTCCAGCCGGACCTCATCAAGCTGGACATGCACCTGATCAGGGGCATCGCAACGGATCGTGTGCGGCAGGCGCTGGTACGCAGCGTGCTCGCCTGCTGCGACGAACTCGGCATCGAGGTGATCGCCGAGGGTGTGGAAACGGCGGACGAACTGAGCCGGCTACGCGACATGGGTATCCGCCTGTTCCAGGGCTACCTGATCGCCCGGCCGGGCTTTCAATCGCTGCCCGAGCCGGTCTACCCATGACGGGGAACCGCAATCGTATGGTCCGGTCTTTGCCATGGGGCAAGCCGGCAGGCTGACAGAGAGGAGCACACATGAGCCTGATCAACGAGTTCAAGGCCTTCGCCATTCGCGGCAATGTGATCGACATGGCGGTCGGCATCATCATCGGCGCGGCGTTCGGCAAGATCGTGTCGTCCTTCGTGGGCGACGTGATCATGCCGCCGCTGGGGCTGCTGATCGGTGGCGTCGATTTCAGCAACCTGCAGATCGTGCTGAAGGAGGCGGTGGGGGATACCCCGGCGGTGACGATCGGCTACGGGCGCTTCATCCAGACGGTGGTCGACTTCACCATCATTGCCTTTGCCGTGTTCATGGGCGTCAAGGCGGTCAACCGCCTCAAGCGCAAGGAGGCCGAAGCCCCCGAAGCGCCGCCGGCGCCCTCTGCGGAAGAGGTGCTGCTGACCGAGATCCGTGACCTGCTCAAGGATCGCCGGGAACTTTGACAAGCCCGCCCGGCGTGGCCGGGCGGGCGGTCGTGTCAGTCGGTGACGACCATGACTTCCGGTTTGGGGGTCTCGGCGGTGCTCGCCGGCAGCAGGGGGTAGGCGACTTTCGGCTGCTCGCCGGTGAGGCTGTGCAGGAAGGCGGTGATGGCGCTGACCTCTCCCTCGTTCAGCTGCCGGCCCAGCTGGCTGTCGCCCATGATCGCGACCGCCTGCTCCAGGTCCCAGACCTCGCCGCTGTGGAAGTAGGGCGCGGTCAGCGCGACGTTGCGCAGCGGCGCGGCGCGGAACACGTACTCGTCGGTGGCCGTCTGGGTCACCGCGAAGCGGCCCTTGTCGTCCTCCGGCAGAATCTCCGCGCCGGGCTTCTTGACCACGCCGAACGGGAAGTAGCCCTGGCCGCCGAGGTTGACGCCGTTGTGGCAGCCGGCGCAGCCGGTGTCCATGAACAGCGCCAGGCCCTGCTTCTGCTTTTCGTCCAGTGCGTTCAGGTCGCCGCCCAGGTAGCGGTCGAAGGGCGAGTGCGGGGTGATCAGACTGACCTCGAAGGCCTCCAGCGCGGTGGCCATGTTGTCGAAGCTGACCGGCTCGGCGCTGTTCGGGAACGCCTTGGCGAAGGCCTCGACGTATTCCGGCATGCTGCGCAGGGTGGCCTCGACACGATCGGGTGTGCTGTTCATCTCCACGCTGGCCTGCACCGGGCCCTTGGCCTGTGCCTGCAGGTCGCCGGCGCGGCCGTCCCAGAACTGCGCGATGTTGAACACCGCGTTGAGCACCGTCGGCGAGTTGCGCGGGCCTTTCTGCCAGCCGTGGCCGATGGAGGTGGGCACGTTGTCGCTGCCGCCCACGCCGAGGTTGTGGCAGCTGTTGCAACTGATGATGTGGCTGCTCGACAGGCGCGGCTCGAACCAGAGCTTGTGGCCGAGCTCGGCCTGGGCCTGGCTGATGGCCTGGCCACGCACCTCGGTGACTTCGGTGGGGATCGGCTGGAAGAGCGCCTGGGCGCGTTCTTGCAGGGGATCGGCAGCGGCCGCCTCGGCTCCGAGGAGTGCGCCGATCAGCAGGGGAAGGCTGTATCGCATGGGGATGGTTTCCGTGTCGCTGGGTTACGGCTTCAGGAAGCCCTTTTTGCCGCGAACGGGTCTTGATCCCGGTCAAGCGAAGCGGCGCGGGCGCCTGCGCCCGGGTGTCGCAGGCAGGTCGAATGCGGCCTTGCAGGTGATCGGTGGCGGGGCCAGAATGACCCGCAACCCACATGGCCCACGCCATACACGCAAGGATTCCCGATGCCCGAACCCGTTGCCGGCCTGCGCCTGGCGCCCGATGCGCTGACCCGCCCGTTCCATCCCGACCAGTTCAACTTCCAGACCACCGACGAACTCGAGCCCTTCCTCGGCGTGCTCGGCCAGGAGCGCGCGGTCGAGGCCCTGCAGTTCGGCGTGGCCATGCCGCGCCCGGGCTACAACGTGTACGTGATGGGCGAGTCGGGTACCGGCCGCTTTTCCTTCGTCAACCGCTACCTCAAGGCCGAGGGCAAGCGCCTGGAGACCCCGGCCGACTGGGTGTACGTCAACAACTTCGACGAACCGCGCGAGCCGCGCGTGCTGCAGCTGCCGCCGGGGCGCGCCAGCGAATTCATCGAGGATGTCGGCCAGCTGATCGCCAACCTGCTGGCGACCTTCCCGGCGGTGTTCGAGCACCCGAGCTTCCAGCAGAAGAAGAGCGCCATCGACCGCGCCTTCAACCAGCGCTACGACCGCGCCCTGGACGTCATCGAGAAGCTCGCGCTGGAGAAGGAGATCGCCCTCTACCGCGACAGCAGCAACATCGCCTTCACCCCGATGAAGGATGGCAAGTCGATGGACGAGGCCGAGTTCGCCCAGTTGCCGGAGGCCGAGCGCGAGCGCTATCACGAGGACATCTCCGCGCTGGAGGTGCGCCTGAACGAGGAGCTCGCCAGCCTGCCGCAGTGGAAGCGCGAATCCAGCAACCAGCTGCGCCAGCTCAACGACGAGACCATCACCCAGGCCCTGCAGCCGCTGCTGGCGCCGCTGTCGGAGAAGTGGGCGGAGAACGCCGGGGTCGAGGCCTACCTGCAGGCGGTGCAGGTGAACCTGCTGAAGACGGTGGTCGAGCAGCTGGTCGACGAGAACCGCTCCGAGGCGCAGACGCGCGCGATGCTGGAAGAGCAGTACAGCCCGAGCCTGGTGGTCGGCCATCACGCCAGCGGCGGCGCGCCGGTGGTGTTCGAGCCGCACCCGACCTACGACAACCTGTTCGGCCGCATCGAGTACAGCACCGACCAGGGCGCGCTCTACACCAGCTACCGGCAGCTGCGTCCGGGGGCGCTGCACCGCGCCAACGGCGGCTTCCTGGTGCTGGAGGCGGAGAAGATGCTCGGCGAGCCGTTCGTCTGGGACGCGCTCAAGCGCTCGCTGCTGTCGCGCCAACTGAAGATGGAGTCGCCGCTGGCCGAGCTCGGCCGGCTGGCCACCGTGACCCTGACCCCGGAGGTGATCCCGCTGCAGGTCAAGGTGGTCATCATTGGCTCGCGGCAGCTGTACTACACGCTGCAGGAGCTCGATCCGGACTTCCAGGAGATGTTCCGCGTGCTGGTGGACTTCGACGACGACGTGCCGCTCGCCGAGGACAGCCTCGAACAGTTCGCCCAGTTGCTCAAGACCCGCACCTCGGAGGAGGGCATGGCGCCGCTGAGCGCCGCCGCCGTGGCGCGCCTGGCCACCTACAGCGCACGCCTGGCCGAGCACCAGGGACGGCTGTCGGCGCGCATCGGCGACCTCTTCCAGCTGGTCAGCGAGGCCGACTTCATTCGCCAGCTGGCCAAGGAGGAGGTGACCGACGTCGGCCACATCGAGCGCGCGCTCAAGGCCAAGGCCACGCGCACCGGGCGGGTCTCGGCGCGCATCCTCGAAGACATCCTCGCCGGGGTGATCCTGATCGACAGCGAGGGCGCGGCCATCGGCAAGTGCAACGGGCTGACGGTGCTGGAGGTCGGCGATTCGGCGTTCGGCATGCCGGCGCGGATTTCCGCCACCGTCTATCCGGGCGGCTCGGGCATCGTCGACATCGAGCGCGAGGTCAACCTCGGCCAGCCGATCCACTCCAAGGGCGTGATGATCCTCACCGGCTACCTCGGCAGCCGCTATGCGCAGGAATTCCCGCTGGCGATCTCGGCGAGCATCGCGCTGGAACAGTCCTACGGCTACGTCGACGGCGACAGTGCCTCGCTGGGCGAGGTCTGCACGCTGATCTCCGCGCTGTCGCGCACGCCGCTCAAGCAGTGCTTCGCCATCACCGGCTCGATCAACCAGTTCGGCGAGGTGCAGGCGGTCGGCGGGGTGAACGAGAAGATCGAGGGCTTCTTCCGGCTCTGCGAGGCGCGCGGGCTGACCGGCGAGCAGGGGGCGATCATTCCCTTCGCCAACGTCTCGACGCTGATGCTCGACGAACGGGTGCTCGAGGCGGTACGCCAGGAGCGCTTCCATGTCTACGCCGTGCGCCATGTCGACGAGGCGCTGGCGCTGCTGGTCGGCGAGCCGGTCGGCGCCGCCGACGAGCAGGGCAATTTCCCCGAAGGCAGCGTCAATGCGCGGGTGGTCGAGCGGCTGCGCGACATCGCCGAGATCGAACTGGGCGACGACGAGCGGGAGGCGCGGCACGAGAAGGAGGTCCTGCTGGCCAAGGAGCGCATCGCCACCGGCGGGCGCGACAAGGCGGCCGGCGGCTGACCGCCGGGCTGTCGGCGGCCGGGGCAGCGGAACGATGGAGCGCGGCAAGGGTCTGCAAACAAGGAGATCACGGGCGGTGTCGCCGCCGCGTGACATTACTTGGGGTTCCGACCGCCCGGGGCGGTCCGGAACATGCCGCGAGGACCGCCTGTATGCCGCACAGCCTCTGCCTGACACGCCAGTGCCTGGGTTTCATGACCCGCATCGAATGTGAGATCCGTCCCCTCGCCGGAGAGAACGGCCTCTGGACCCTATTGTGCGCCGCCGGCATGGCCGGTGCGCAGCCGACCGCGATCAAGGCGCAGGGGCCCTTCCATGGCTCGCGCAAGGCCGAGTCGGTGCTCGAAGCCATCGTCCGCAGCCTGCGTGACCAGGGCTACGACAAGGCCGAGGACCCGTCCATCTGGCGCCTGCACATGCAGGCCGAGCTGCGCCGGCTGAACGCGAAGCTGGGCCGGCCGGTCGGCCGGATCAGCCCCGCGCCGAGGGCCGAGACGCCACCGGAGCGCTGACGCCAAATCCTGTTACCTTGGCAGTGCGTCGATAGCGCGCTCCGGCTTGTCTGCGACCGGGCGCTCCGTATACTCGCCTGCCAGGTCCCCAGACTCGGTCTTTCATGGAACGCTTCTTCGAAAACTGCATGTACGCGGCGCGCTGGTTGCTCGCGCCGATCTATTTCGGTCTCGCCTTCGCGCTGCTGGCGCTGGCGATCAAATTCTTCCAGGAAATCTTCCACATCCTGCCGTCGGTGCTGGAGCTGTCGGAAGCGGACCTGATCCTGATGCTGCTGTCGCTGGTGGACATGGCCCTGGTCGGCGGGCTGCTGGTGATGGTCATGCTCTCCGGCTACGAGAACTTCGTCTCGCAGATCAACGTCGACGAAGGCAAGGAGAAGCTCGACTGGCTCGGCAAGATCGATTCCGGCTCGCTGAAGATGAAGGTCGCCGCCTCGATCGTGGCGATCTCGTCGATCCACCTGCTGCGCATGTTCATGGACGCCGAGAAGATCGGCAGCGAGAAGCTCATGTGGTACGTCATCATCCACCTGACCTTCGTCTTCTCCGCCTTCGCCATGGGCTACCTGGACAAGATCACCAAGCATTCCCACTGAGCTGCGCCGGGCCCGCGCGGCGGTGCGGCAGGGGCGGGGCTGTGCTAGTCTGGCCGGCCTTTTTCGATGCCCTGGAGCCCGCGATGAGCGACCTCGACCTTTCCACCGACGAAACCCGCGTGAGCTACGGCATCGGGCGCCAGCTCGGCGACCAGCTGCGAGACAACCCGCCGCCGGGCATCAGCCTCGACGCGGTGATCGCCGGCATCCGCGACGCCTTCGCCAACGCCCCCAGCCAGGTGGCGCCGGAAGCGCTCAACGCGGCCTTCAAGACCATTCGCGAGCGCATGCAGGAAGAGGCTCGCGTCAAGGCCGAGGCGGCAGCGGGCGAGGGGCGTGCGTTCCTGGCCGAGAACGCCAGGCGCGACGGGGTGGTCGTGCTCGAGTCCGGCCTGCAGTACGAAGTGATCGCCAGTGGCGAGGGCCCGCGCCCAAGCCGCGACGATACCGTGCGCACCCACTACCACGGCACCCTGATCGACGGCAGCGTGTTCGACAGCTCCTACCAGCGCGGCCAGCCGGCGGAGTTCCCGGTGGGCGGGGTGATCGCCGGCTGGACCGAGGCCCTGCAGCTGATGAACGCCGGCAGCAAGTGGCGTCTCTACGTTCCCAGCGAGCTGGCATACGGCGCGCAGGGCGTCGGCAGCATCCCTCCGCACAGCGTGCTGGTGTTTGACGTCGAGCTGCTCGACGTCCTCTGATCCCGCCTCAGCACAGCCGGCCGGTGGCGGCCACTTCGCCCTCCGCCGGCCGCAAGGCACGCGCATAGCTGAACAGGAACAGGGTACGCACCTGTTCCTTCAGCACCCCCGGCTCGCAACTGTTCAGCGCGGCCAGCTCCAGATCGCCCTGATTGCGCAATTCTTCCAGCGCCGTTTCGTCGAGCGTCACGCACACCGCCCCGGTCTGGCGGTTGAGAATGCGAAGGTACGGATGGGGTCGGTCCAGCCAGGCATCGATGAGGTAGGTCATGAAGGTGTCCTCCGGCTTGCGTGTTCGCAATTGAGAATAATTACTATTTGCGAAATAGCAAGAGTCTATTGCGATTCCGTGCATAGCGACCTGCACGGCAAGGTGGGAGCGGTGGGAAGCAACTGTCTCGACTGCAGAGCGAATCCCCTCCGTGCGTAGCCAAGGCTCGGCCTGCAGTCGCCGCGAGGGCGCCCCTCCCACAGAGTTCGGTGGGTGCCGTTCGCTTTTCGCCCGCCCTCGGGGCGATGCGCTTGTGGGAACAATCTTGACCGCGGCGCTTTTGGCCTGACCGGGAACGGGACCGAGTTGCCTGTGGGGCCGTGCTGCCCGTAGGGTGGAAAACCGCGCAGCGTTTTCCACCACGCTTCGTATCCTCGGCCCGGCACAGCATCAGCCGAACCCGATGCGTGGATGAGGCTGCGCCGTCATCCACCCTACGCCGCTGAATGTCCACCGCAGCATCCCGCGGTCTTGACCGCGAACGAACCTGCACGGCGCCGTGGCCCAAGGCGTATCACCCCTCTCCCTCCGAGTGAGGAGCCGGCGCGCGGGGCTTCCCTCATCCGGCCCTGCGGGCCACCTTCTCACGGAGGGAGAAGGGAACGGGGGCGGGGCGCTGCCTGCCTCGTGTTCACACCTTCGCTTCGCCCCGGCGCAGGCCGCTACCCAGCAAGGCGAGGGCCTGGGTGTCGCCGTTACGCTTGGTGCCAGTTCGTGCCGAGGTGCAAGCCATCGGTCCCCGGCCTGCGCCGGGGCGACGGGAAGTGAGGTAACGCTCTTTGCCGGCGCGTCGTGGCGCGGCTCCTTGCTTTCCAGCGGTGTCCCCCCTTTGTTCGGGCTCGACAGGTTTGCTGGCGGCGGGTTGCCGGCAAACTCGGCCCCGTACTTGCTTGGGCCATCGGCGCACCGTTCTCCAAAGGGCTCATGTCCGGGAGGCATAACGTGGGATAACCATGACGGTTGGTCGGACAGGCTCGGAGGCGAAATAGTGATGCGTTTTTCCCAGGTAGAGGCGTTCAGGGCGGTCATGCTGTCCGGCTCGACGACAGCGGCCGCCAGAATTCTTCATACCTCCCAGCCGAATATCAGCAGGGCTATCGCTCAACTCGAAGCCCAGACCGGTTTGCGCCTGTTCGAACGCTTGCCGGGGCGGCTGGCGCCTACGAGCGATGGTGTTTCGTTCTTCAAGGAGGTGCAGCGCAGTTTCGCAGGACTGCAGCATCTGGATGAGGCGGCCAAGCGAATCCGCCGATTCAGTGGCCGAGCGCTGACCGTTGCGGCGATCCAGATCCTGGCACTGGGGCTGATTCCACGCACCATCAAACGATTCGTCGAGAACTGTCCGGAAGCCAGCATTTCGATCCATACCGGGCATTCCACTGCGGTGACACGCTGGGTGGACGACCAGACCTGTGATCTCGGTATCGTCTCCCAGCTCGACGAAACCTATGGGCTGGATGTCGAGAAGCTGTATGAGCTGGATGCGGTATGCGTGATGCCCCGGGGGCACCGTCTGGAAAACAAGCCGTACATCACCCCGCAGGACCTGGCGGGTGAGCGCTACATTTCCTTCCCCCGGAGCGACAAGGGGTATTCCGAAGTCGACCACGCCTTCGAAAGCGCTGGAGTTCCTCGCAGCATCAACCTGGAAACCTCTTATAGCTCGATCACCTGCTCCCTGGTGGCGCAGGGGCTGGGCGTGGCCATCGTCAACCCGCTGGCAGCGCTGGATTATCGAAATGCGGGCATCCTGGCGCGCCCCTTTCTCCCCGCCATCAGGCATTCCGGCTATGTCATCTACCCCAGGGACCGGGTTGCCGATCGGCTGATCTCAGGTTTTATCGAGACAATAAAAACAGTTCTCGCTGCCGATCAGAAACTGCTTTGATCGCTTGCTCAGTCTCCCTCGCTCGATATGCAAGGCGCCGCGCGCCAGGCACTTCGGCATCTATTCGAGCGCCAGCGCAAGGGTATATCCGTCATGCATAGCGCGATGCGTATTTCTATTGGCGCTGCCTGGGCAGGCTCGTTAACGTTCTTTGGCGGCGCAATGGGAATCCGAAACTAATTGTTGCCCCATAAAAATAAACCCGCTGCACTGCTTTAGAACTTGCCTGTTCAGTATGCACCAAATCGAATCCCGGTTTGTGGGGTGCATACATTGGTTAGCCTGGGCGCACAAGGAGCACGGAATTGAAAGTCATCAACGCGATTGTTTTCATCGGGGCCGCTGGGATCAGCACCTTTACGCTGGCGCAGGATACTTTGTACATGGCCGGTTATTCCGGCGACACCCAGAGGCTACTCGAAAAGGAGATCATTCCGGCATTCGAGGCCAGCCATGACGTCAAGGTGGTTTATGTGCCCGGCAATTCCAGCGAGATTCTCGCCAAACTCCAGGCGCAGCGCGGCAATCAGGAAATCAACGTCGCGCTGATGGACGACGGCCCCATGCACCAGGCCGTGCAGATGGGCCTGTGCGGCAAGGTCGAGGATGCCGCCGTCTACGATGAACTCTATGACATGGCCAAGAGCAGCGCGTTCGCGGGAAAAGCCGTGGGGGTGGGGCTGCTGGCCACCGGCATCGCCTATAACCGGGAGCGCTTCGAGGCGAACCACTGGGCCGCACCGGTCTCCTGGAATGACCTGATGGATGAAAAGTTCGCCCAGCGCGTTACGTCGAATCCTATTTCAGGCACATACGGGCTGAATGCACTGATCATGTTCGCACGCCTCAATGGCGGCGACGAACACAATATCGAGCCGGGCTTCGAGGCGGTTCGCAATAATCTCGCGCCTCATGTCATTAGTTGGTCGTCCTCCAATGCCCAGTTGGCGCAAATGTTCCAGAACGGCGATATCGATATTGCCGTGTGGGGCAGCAGCCGTGCGGTGGCGTTGAAGAAGACCGGATTCCCGGTCGAGTTCGTCTATCCCCGCGAGGGCGCACCGGCGATCGTCGCTTCGACCTGTGCCGTGGTGGAAAACAAGTTGCCGGAGAAATCCCAGGCGTTACTTCAATACCTGGCCTCTGCTGAAGTTCAGGCGAAGTTGGCCGTCGAGGGTTTCGGCCCCGTTAATCGCCAGACGACGCTGGATGCCGCGGTGGCGGCGGAAGTTCCTTACGGCGAGGAGATGATCTCCAAACTCCTCACCTTCGATTGGGATGCCATCAACCAGAACCGGGCGCAATGGACCAGGCAATGGAACCGGACCGTGGAGCGATGACCACGGCCGCTTTCCCGCCGCGAGTACATGGACAAGTCTGAGCAGTTTTTATGAGCAAACTTTCGATACACGGTCTGGTGAAGACCTACGCGGGCGGCTTTCAGGCCGTCCGTGGCCTGGATCTGGAGGTCGAGAGCGGTGAGTTCATCTCGCTGCTCGGTTCTTCCGGCTGCGGCAAGACCACGACCCTGCAGATGGTGGCCGGTTTCGTCGAACCCACTGCCGGTACGGTCCGGGTCGACGGCCGCGACCTGGCGGGCGTGGCGCCCGAAAAGAGGGACATGGGCGTGGTCTTTCAAAGCTACGCGCTGTTTCCGCACATGACAGTGGCGCAGAACGTCGCCTTCGGCCTGCAGATGCGCAAGATCAGGCGTCGCGAGCTGGATGAGCGCGTGGCCGAGGCGCTGTCGATGGTCCGGCTGTCCGGCCTGGAGAGCCGTTACCCCAGCGAGCTGTCCGGCGGCCAGCGCCAGCGGGTGGCCATCGCCAGGGTGCTGGCGATACGTCCGCGCGTGCTGCTGCTGGACGAGCCCATGTCCAATCTCGATGCGAAGCTGCGCGGCGAAATGCATGTGGAGCTGCGCAGCCTGCAACGGCGGCTGGGCATCACCACGATCCTGGTGACTCACGATCAGGTCGAGGCCATGACCATGAGCGACAGGATCGCGGTGATGGCCAAGGGCGGCATCGCCGAGCTGGGGACCCCGCAGCAGATCTACGACCGGCCGAACTCGGAATTCGCCTTCAAGTTCCTCGGCCTGACCAACGAGCTTTCCGGCCAGGTGCTTTCGGTAGGGAACGGCACGGCCAGCGTTCGGGTCGGGCAAGCCTGCCTGCCCTGGAAGGATGCCGGCCTGCCGGTGGGGAAGGACATCCGCTTCTTCCTCCGCCCCGAGCGCATCCGCCTGTGCCCGATCGAGGTCGCCCGCTGCCGCGCTTCGGTGGTGACCCGGCTGTTTTTGGGCGGCGTGTGGTTCTACGAGGTCGAGAGCGAGCTGGGCAGCCTGCGCATGACCGTGCTCAACGCAGGTCTCGCGCAACCCCAGGAAGGGGAGGTCGTCGGCATCACCTGGAACGACGATGACCTGCAACTGGCCGGCGCGGAGGTGGGGCATGGCTGACTCCTTCTATCGGCCCAATGGCGCGCAGTGGGCGCTGTCCTCCCCGGCCCTGGCGTTGTTCCTCGGCCTGCTGGTGGTGCCGCTGGCGCTGACCGCTCTGCTCTCGTTCAGCGCGTTCCACGAGATTCATGGCATTCAGGTCGGCCATACCCTGGGCAACTACCTCGACATCCTTTCCGACGGTTATTACTACGAGCTGTTCCTGCGTACCGGGGCGATGGCGTTGGGCACCACGGCGATCTGCGTGCTGCTGGGGGTTCCCGAGGCGATCGTGCTCTACCGCATGCGCCCGATGTGGCAGGGCGTGTTCTTCGTGGTCATCCTCGGGCCGCTGCTGATTTCCGTGGTGGTCAGGACGCTGGGCTGGTCGATCCTGCTTGGCCGGGAAGGCTTCATCAATACGGCGCTGATGTCCCTGGGGCTGGTGGACAGGCCGCTGCTGCTGATGTTCTCCATGACCGGCGTCCTCATTGCCCTCACCCACGTCATGATCCCGTTCATGATCATCGCGGTGTGGACTTCGTTGCAGAAGCTCGACGGGCAGGTGGAGCACGCCGCGCGCTCCCTCGGCGCGGGGCCGCTGACCACCTTCCGCCGCGTCCTGCTGCCGCAACTGCTCCCCGGCATCCTGTCGGGAAGCATCATCGTGTTCACCCTGTCGGCTTCGGCCTTCGCCACGCCGGCGCTGATCGGTGGCCGCAAGGTCAAGGTGGTCACCACCGCCATCTACGACGAGTTCCTCACCTCCCTGGACTGGCCGTTGGGCGCCGCCGTCGCGGTCCTGCTGCTGCTCGGCATCCTTCTGGTGGTGATCGGCAGCAACCGCTTCATGGAGCGCAAATACAGGCAGGTGTTCGCATGAGCCGGAACATCGGGCGGAACGGGCCGCTGGCCTGGCTGTTCCATGGCGTGTTCACCGCATTCATCGTCGCGCCGCTGGTGGTGATCGTGCTGGTGTCCTTTTCCGACAAGGGCTACATCTCCATGCCGTTCGAGGGCGCCTCGCTGCGCTGGTACCGCGCCATCCTGGAGGCGCCGGAGCTGGTGAACGCCTTCTGGCTGTCCATCGGCCTGGGCCTGGGGGCGGCTACCGTGGCGACCCTGGTGGCGGTCCCCGCGGCGCTGGCCATCGCACGGTACCGCTTCATCGGCCGCGACGGGCTGACCGCGCTGATCCTGTCGCCGCTGATGATCCCCCACGTGGTGCTGGGGGTGGCCTTCCTGCGGTTTTTCTCGCTGATGGGCTGGACGGGATCCTTCGTGGCGCTGCTGCTGGTCCATGCGCTTATCGTCGTGCCCTATTCGCTGCGCCTGACGTTGGCCGCGCTGGCCGGAATGAACCTGGAGGCCGAACTGGCCGCGCGGTCACTGGGTGCCTCGCGCTGGACCACGTTCCGTCGGGTGCTGTTGCCTCTGATCGTGCCGGGGGTGGCCGGTGGCTGGGTGCTGGCGTTCATCCAGAGTTTCGACGAAGTCACCATGACGATCTTCATCGCCACGCCCGGGACGACCACCTTGCCGGTCGCGCTATACAACCGCGTGTCCTTGATGACCGATCCGGTCACCACCTCGGTATCGACGGTGATGATCGTCGGCACGGTGGTCCTGATGCTCATCCTGGATCGTGTGGTGGGGCTCGACAGGGTCTTGCTGGGCAAGAAATAGAACGCAACCGACTTCACAACATGCTTCGCCTCTCGGGCGAGGGCGGGCGACGTGCGCCCGCTTCACAGGAAAACAGGCCCGTTTGCGGGAGTGATTTATGAGCAATGAACGTTTGACCGTCGTGGGCGGCGGGCTGGTGGGATCGGCCATCGCCTATGGCGCGGCGCGCCGGGGAATATCGGTCCGTGTGCTGGACCAGGGGGATACGGCGTTCCGGGCCTCCCGTGGCAATTTCGGGCTGATATGGGTGTCCAGCAAGGGCGGCGGCATGATGCGCTATGCCCGCTGGACGCGGGACGCGGCGCGGCTGTGGCCGGAACTGCACGAGGAGTTGCTGGCGCTGACCGGCGTGGACACCGGTCTGCAGCAGACCGGCGGGTTCTGGCTGGGCTTCAGCGAAAAGGAAGTCCAGGCACGGGCCGAGCTGCTGGAGAAGATCGACAAGGGCGCGGGCGGCATACCCTACCGGATGATGGAACCGGCCGAACTGCGACAGTACCTGCCCGGCCTCGGGCCAGCCGTGGTCGGCGGCAGCTTCGGCGCCCACGACGGGCAGGTAAATCCCTTGATGCTGCTCCGCGCCTTGCACGCCGGGCTGAAGAAAAGAGGCGCCGAGATCATCAGCGGCGTGGATGTCGTCGATGTGCGTCACCAGGCCGACAGCGGCCAGTTCTCGATCCTCTCCCGCGACGGTCAGCGCTGGAGCAGCGACAGGCTCGTGCTGGCCGCCGGGCTGGGCATTCCTGCCCTGGCGGAGAAGGTCGGGCTGTATGCGCCGGTCATCACCACGCGGGGCCAGGTGCTCATCACCGAGCGCCTGAAACCCTTCCTGCACTACCCCACGAACAAGGCCAGGCAGACCCGCGAAGGCTCGGTGCAGATCGGCTCGACTTCCGAGGATGTGGGCTTCGACGACCGCACCACCACCGACAAGATCGAATGGCTCGCCCACCGGGCCGTGGCGACCTTCCCGGCGCTCAAGGCTGCCCGGCTGGTGCGGGCCTGGGGTGCCTTGCGGCCGCTGACGCTGGACGGCTATCCCATCTACCAGCGTTCCGAAAGCTGCCCGGGCGCGTTCGTCGCCATATGCCACAGCGGGGTGACCCTGGCGGCCGCCCATGCGTTCGTGATCGGTCCCTGGATGGCGGGGCTCACCCAGCCCCCGCCGGATTTCGAGGTGTTCCGCAGCGATCGTTTCCTGGACCCCAACGCGAGTTTTTCCCATGACCACTGATTCCTTGTTTCGCCTTTCGAACCTGGCCGAAGGGGCGACCGTGACCATCGATTTCGAAGGCCAGGCGATGGAGGTGCCCGAGGGGATCAGCGTGGCCGCCGCGCTGCTGGCCTGCGGGGCACGGGATTTCCGCTCCAGCGTGGTGGGCGATCAGCCCAGGGCGCCCTACTGCATGATGGGCGTCTGCTTCGAGTGCCTGGTAGAGATCGATGGCGTGCCGGCCAGGCAGAGCTGCCTGATTCCGGTCCGCGGCGGCATGTGCATCAAGCGCCAGTCGGGTGCTCCGGCGCTGGACATCGAAGACGAAGGAGAAGGCCATGAGTGACGTCAGCGCAGACCTGGTCATCATCGGCTGCGGCCCGGCGGGCATGTCGGCGGCCTGCGAGGCGCGTGCGCTGGGCCTGTCGGTGGTGGTGCTCGACGAGCAGAACGAGGCGGGCGGGCAAATCTACCGCCGTATCTCGACCGCCCCGGCGCCATTGAAGGAACTGCTCGGCGCGGACTATGCCGCCGGCCAGCGCCTGGCCACCGCATTCGGTGACAGCGGAGCCCGTCATGTCGGCGGCGCGGCCGTGTGGAACGTCAGCCCGGCGGGCGTGGTGGACTATGTCGCGCAGGGCAGGGCGCAGAAGGTCTCCGGCCAATTCGTGCTGCTGGCCAGCGGAGCCATGGAGCGGCCCTTTCCCATCAAGGGCTGGACCCTGCCCGGCGTGATGGGGGCGGGGGCCGGGCAGATCATGCTCAAGGGCGCGGGTACGCTGCCGCGCGACCCCGTGGTGCTGGCCGGATGCGGTCCGCTGCTCTACCTGCTCGCCTGGCAGTACCTGCGGGCCGGCGTGAAGATTCGCGCCTTGGTCGATACCACGTCGTGGGCGGCCCATTTGCGCGCCTTGCGCCATGGGGCCGCAGCGATAAGGGGCTGGCGGGATCTGCGCAAGGGCCTGGAGTTGCTATCGCTCATTCGGCGCGAAGGCGTGCAGGTCTACCGGGGCGCCAGCGGGTTGGCCATCGAGGGGGCGGAGCGTGCCGAAGGGCTGCTGTTCCGTCATCGCAAGGAAATGGTGCGCGTGCCCGCGTCCTTGATCCTGCTGCACCAGGGGGTGGTGCCCAACGCCCAGCTCAGCTGGTCCGTCGGGGCGAAGCACGAATGGAACGCCGAGCAGCTGTGCTGGCAACCGCTGACCGATGCGGCGGGGCGCCTGGGAGACCTGCCCATCTATGTCGCGGGCGACAGCCGGGCCATCGTGGGCGCCAAGGCGTCGGCCATCCAGGGGCGCCTGGCGGCCCTGGCGATAGCCGGCCAGCTCGGGCAGGGCGCCGACACCGAGCAGCGTGCCCGGCAGCTGCAGGGCGAAATGGCGCAGGCGACCCATATCCGACCGTTCCTGGACGTGCTGTACCGGCCTCTGGACGAGCACCGCATCCCGCCGGCCGACGATGTGCTGGTCTGCCGCTGCGAGGAAGTGACCGCCGGGCAGATACGCCACTACGTGGCGCTGGGGTGCCAGGGGCCCAACCAGGCCAAGGCCTTCGGCCGCTGCGGCATGGGGCCCTGCCAGGGCCGCCTGTGCGGCCTCACCGTAACCGAGCTGATCGCCCAGGCCCGGGCGGTCGAGCCGTCGCAGGTGGGCTATTACCGGATTCGCCCGCCCATCAAGCCCGTCCTGCTCGGTGACTTCACCGAATAGGCCCAACCGTAATGATCAACAGAAGGAAGACAGCATGAGCGCTATCACGCGTATAGAGACCGACCCGCGCCGCAGCCGCACGGTGGTGTACAACGGCATGGTATTCGTCGGTGGAATGACCGCCGATGATCGCAGCCAGGGCATCGAGGGGCAGACACGGCAGGTCCTGGCCAAGATCGAGGACTACCTGGCCAAGGCCGGCACCGACAAGTCGCGCCTGCTCACCGCGCAGATCTGGATCAAGGACATCGTCAACGACTTCGCCGGCATGAACGACGTCTGGAACGCCTGGACGGCACCCGGCGCGGCGCCGACCCGGGCCACCGCCCAGTGCGCGTTGGCCTCGCCGGACATCCTGGTGGAAATCATCGTCACTGCGGCCCTGCCGGAATAGTCGCCTGCCTGCCCGTTCACCCTGCCCTGCGCCGACCATCGCCTCGCGGGGTAGCCGGCCGACCAGGCAGGATCAGGTATCGACATATGGGTGATGCCCCGGTGCCTGCTGCTGTAGGAGCAAGCGCTGCTTGCGACCGCTATTGCGGCAGGTCCGCTGGATGAGCGAAGGGCATACATGCAGCCTCTCGCCCAGCCTTCTCCCGGCGTATGAGCCGGAGGGTGAGGGGTTGGTTTGGTGGGGGTTCGTGGCTCGGTGCAGATCC
>NZ_KE384414.1:8292-33326 GCF_000425625.1 Stutzerimonas azotifigens DSM 17556 | reverse complement strand
TGCGTGATGCCCCGGTGCCTGCTGCTGTAGGAGCAAGCTCTGCTTGCGACCGCTATTGCGGCAGGTCCGCTGGATGAGCGAAGGGCATACATGCAACCCCTCGCCCCAGCCCTCTCCCGGCGTATGGGCCGGAGGGTGAGGGGTTGGTTTGGTGCAGGTTCATGGCATGGTGCAAATCCCGGTCGCAGGCAGAGCCTGCTCCTACGGGTGTTCCTGGCGGGCGAAGGTTGTTATGGGGTGTGCGGGCCTGCGCCGGGACGGCGGAGATCGCGGAGGCGGCGATTGCCGGTAAGGCTGGATCAGTGTGTCCGGGCGACGGCGAACTGGCTGAGCTCGACCAGCGCGTCCCGGTAGGGGCTGGCCGGCAGGGTCTCGAGGCAGGCGGTGGCGCGTTCGGCGTAGTCGCGCGCCAGTCGGGCGGTGTAGTCGAGCGCGCCGCAGGCCTCGACGGCCTGGCGAATCCGCTCCAGATCCTCGATGCCGCCCTTCTGGATGGCGCGCCGGACCAGCTCGGCCTGTTCGGCCGAGCCTTCACGCATGGTGTAGATCAGCGGCAGCGTCGGCTTGCCTTCGGCCAGGTCGTCGCCGACGTTCTTGCCCAGGGTCTCGCTGTCGCCCTTGTAGTCGAGCAGGTCGTCGACCAGCTGGAAGGCCACGCCGAGATGGTCGCCGAAGGTGCGCAGGGCTTCGCACTGGGCCTCGGGGGCTTCGGCCAGGGTGGCCGCGCTGTGGGTCGAGGCCTCGAAGAGCATCGCCGTCTTGCCGCGAATGACTTCCATATAGACCGCTTCGGTGGTACTGGCGTCGCGCACCTTGCTCAGCTGCAGCACCTCGCCTTCGGCGATCACCCGGGTGGCCTGGGAAATGATGCGCATCACCGGCATGGAGCCGAGTTCGACCATCATTTCGAACGAGCGCGCATAAAGGAAGTCGCCCACCAGCACGCTCGGCGCGTTGCCCCACAGGGCGTTGGCCGTGGAGCGGCCGCGGCGCATGCCGGACATGTCGACCACGTCGTCGTGCAGCAGGGTGGAGGTGTGCAGGAACTCGATGATCGCCGCCAGCAGCCGCAGGCGATCGCTCTGAAAGCCCAGGGCATTGCCGCTGAGCAGGACCAGCAGCGGACGCAGGCGCTTGCCGCCGGCGGAGGTGATGTAGTCGCCGATCTTCTCGACCAGGGGTACACGGGAGCTGAGCTGCTGGCGGATGATGCCGTCGACAGCGGCGAAATCCTCCGCCACCACGTGATAGAAAGCCTGGGGTTGCATCGGGGACGGGTGCTCCAGTAGGGCGTTCGCGGTGTGTCGGCTTTTTCGCGTCGGGCTTGCTGGCGCCAGTCGAGGCGCGGGACGTCGATGCCGATCCCTCGCAAGTCCCACAACACAGCAGAGCGCAACCCGTCGGCGCGCATGGGTGTCGCGTCCGAAGAGGCGCAGCCCACGGTTGCGCGGCATGCTAGGGGGCGGGGTATGGGCTGTCAAGGCGAGCGCCGGCACGGCTTGCGCGGGCTTCCCGCCTTGCGTACAATCGCGGGCCCTGAACATTCCCCCTGGGCAATTTCCCTGCCTTACGCAATTGCACGGGCGTCCCTTCCGGCCCCATGCAGCCATGCCAGCCGCCAACCATTCCTACAAAGCGCTGGGTGAGCAGGATCAACGGAGATACATGATGTACGCAGTCATCGTTACCGGCGGCAAGCAATACAAGGTTGCCGAAGGCGAGTTCCTGAAAATCGAAAAGCTTGAAGTCGCCACGGGCGAGTCGGTCACCTTCGACCGCGTCCTGCTGGTCGGCAACGGCGACGACGTCAAGATCGGTGCGCCGGTCGTCGGCGGTGCCAAGGTGACCGCCGAGGTGGTGAGCCAGGGGCGTCACGACAAGGTCACCATCATCAAGTTCCGTCGTCGCAAGCACCACATGAAGCGTCAGGGCCACCGTCAGTGGTTCACTGAGGTCAAAATCACCGGTATCCAGGGCTAACAGGGCCTGGATCCCAACATAGGAGTATTGAACTCATGGCACACAAAAAAGCTGGCGGTTCTACCCGCAACGGTCGCGATTCCGAAAGTAAACGCCTTGGCGTGAAGATGTATGGCGGCCAGGTCATCAAGGCCGGCAACATCATCGTTCGCCAGCGTGGCACCCAGTTCCACGCCGGTTACGGCGTCGGCATGGGCAAGGACCACACCCTTTTCGCCAAGATCGAAGGCGTGGTCAAGTTCGAGGTCAAGGGTGCCTTCGGCCGTCGCTACGTGAGCGTCGTCGCGGCCTGATCGCGATTTCGCTCGAAAAGCCCTGTCATCCGACGGGGCTTTTTTGTTTCTGCTGTCCCGCTCCCGGCGGGGCACCCTGGAAGGTGCCCGCTGTCTGCTGCGGTGTCGGCTGTCGGCCGCTGCCTTTACAATGGCGGCCTTTGGCGGCGCAGGCCGCACCCATGTTCTCAGGCCCGCTCGAGCGGCGGGAGGCAAGCGATGAAATTCGTCGATGAAGTATCGATATATGTAAAGGCCGGCGACGGTGGTAACGGCATGATGAGCTTCCGCCGCGAGAAGTTCATCGAGAAGGGCGGCCCCAACGGGGGCGACGGCGGCGACGGCGGCTCGGTGTACATGGTCGCCGACGAGAACCTCAACACCCTGGTCGACTACCGTTACACACGGCGCTTCCATGCGCCCAACGGCGAGAAGGGTGGCAGCTCCGACTGCACCGGCGCCAAGGGCGAGGACCTGATCCTGCCGGTGCCGGTCGGCACCACCGTGATCGATGCCGCCACCCAGGAAATCATCGGCGACCTGACCCGGCCCGGCCAGCAGCTGCTGGTGGCGCAGGGCGGCTGGCACGGGCTGGGCAACACCCGCTTCAAGTCCAGCACCAACCGTGCTCCACGGCAGACCACGCCGGGTAAGCCGGGCGAGGCGCGCGACCTCAAGCTGGAGCTCAAGGTGCTGGCCGACGTCGGTCTGCTCGGCCTGCCGAACGCCGGCAAGAGCACCTTCATCCGCTCGGTGTCGGCGGCCAAGCCGAAGGTGGCCGACTACCCCTTCACCACCTTGGTGCCGAACCTCGGCGTGGTCAGCGTGGGGCGCTACAAGAGCTTCGTGATCGCGGATATTCCCGGGCTGATCGAAGGCGCCGCCGAGGGTGCGGGGCTGGGGATTCGCTTCCTCAAGCACCTGGCCCGCACGCGCCTGCTGCTGCATCTGGTCGACATGGCGCCGGTGGACGGCAGCGATCCGGCCGATGCCGCCGAGACCATCCTGCACGAGCTGGAGAAATTCAGCCCGGCGCTGACCGGGCGCGATCGCTGGCTGGTGCTGAACAAGGCCGACCAGCTGCTCGAAGACGAGCGCGAGGAGCGCCTGCGCGCGGTAGTCGAGCGGCTGCAGTGGAGCGGTCCGGTGTTCGTCATCTCGGCACTGGAGCGCGAGGGGACCGAGGAGCTCAGCCAGGCGATCATGCGTTACCTGGACGAGCGGGCCGTGCGCATCGCCGAGGAGCCGGCCTATGCCGAGGCGCTGGCCGAGCTCGACCAGCGGATCGAGGACGAGGCCCGGGCGCGGCTGCAGGAGCTGGACGACCAGCGCGCGCTGCGTCGCGCCGGCGTCAAGTCGGCGGACGACCTGGATGACGACGACTTCGACGATGACGACGACGAAGGCGGGGCGGAAATTTTCTACGTGCGTTGAGAAGGCATCGCCGGGCACCGTCCCGGCGTTCGATCGGGTGGCCGCGAGGGCCTGCCCAGGACTGGCGGATCGGAAGGCTGAAGATGCGGGACAAGGTGGCCGGCGCGCGGCGCTGGGTGGTGAAGATCGGCAGTGCGTTGCTGACCGCCGATGGTCGTGGGCTTGATCAGGCCGCCATGGCGGTCTGGGTGGAGCAGATGGTCGCGCTGCGGGAGGCGGGCGTCGAGCTGGTGCTGGTGTCGTCCGGCGCCGTGGCCGCCGGCATGAGTCGGCTGGGCTGGCAGGCGCGCCCGAAGGCCATGCACGAACTGCAGGCCGCCGCGGCCGTGGGGCAGATGGGGCTGGTGCAAGCCTGGGAGTCCAGCTTTGCCCGGCATCGGCTGCATACCGCGCAGATCCTGCTGACCCATGACGACCTGTCCGACCGCAAGCGCTACCTCAATGCCCGCAGCACGCTGCGCACTCTGGTGGAGCTGGGGGCGATCCCGGTGATCAACGAGAACGACACGGTGGTCACCGACGAGATCCGTTTCGGCGATAACGATACCCTGGCGGCGCTGGTGGCCAACCTGGTCGAGGCGGACCTGCTGGTGATCCTCACCGATCGCGACGGCATGTTCGACGCCGATCCACGCACCAATCCCGAGGCGCGGCTGATCGGCGAGGCGCGCGCCGACGACCCGGCGCTCGACACGATGGCTGGCGGCGTCGGCGGCGCGCTGGGGCGTGGCGGCATGCAGACCAAGCTGCGCGCGGCGCGGCTGGCGGCGCGCTCGGGGGCGCACACGGTGATCGTCGGTGGGCGCATCGAGCGGGTCCTGGCGCGCCTGAAGGCCGGCGAGTCGCTCGGCACGCTGCTCGCGCCTGAGCGCAGCCGGCACGCGGCGCGCAAGCAGTGGCTGGCCGGCCACCTGCAGACGCGCGGTGTGCTGAGTCTCGACGAGGGCGCCGTGCGGGCGCTGCGCGAAGGGCATCGCAGCCTGCTGCCGGTGGGCGTCAAGGCGGTGCAGGGCAACTTCCGGCGTGGCGAGATGGTGGTGTGCGTCGGCCCTGACGGTGCCGAAGTCGCCCGCGGCCTGGTCAACTACAGCGCGGCCGAGGCGCAGAAGATTCAGGGGCGCTCCTCGGACGAGATCGAATCCAGGCTCGGTTACGTCGACGAGCCGGAGCTGATCCATCGCGACAACATGATCCTGTTGTGAGGTGAGCATGCGCCCGGCTGCGTTGATGGGATTGCTGGCGTTCCTGCCGCTGCTGGCGCAGGGGCGCGAGATCGGCGAGGTGGATACGGCGTTCAAGTGGCTGGGGCCGAACCACAGGATCGTGGTCGAGGCCTTCGACGATCCGAAGGTGCAGGGTGTGACCTGCTACCTGTCACGCGCCAAGACCGGCGGCATCAAGGGTGGGTTGGGGCTGGCGGAGGATCGCGCCGAGGCCTCGATCGCCTGCCGGCAGGTAGGGCCGATCCGCCTGCTGGACGATCTGGAGGATGGCGAGGTGGTCTTTCGCGAGCGCACTTCGCTGATCTTCAAGACCATGCAGGTGGTGCGCTTCTACGACGAGGCGCGCAACGCGCTGGTGTATCTGGTGTACAGCGACCGGGTGATCGAGGGCAGTCCGCAGAACGCGGTCACCGCGATTCCCATCCAGCCCTGGCCGGAGCCCTGAGCGCTGATTCGCAGGCATGAAAAAACCGGCACTAGGCCGGTTTTTCTTCGAGCGCCTGGATCAGGCAGCGGCCGTCTGGCCGAGTGCCTTGATGTGGGCGTTCAGGCGGCTCTTGTGACGAGCGGCCTTGTTCTTGTGGATGATGCCCTTGTCGGCCATGCGATCGATGACCGGAACGGCGGCGGTGTAGGCCGTCTGGGCTTTTTCCAGGTCCTTGGCGTCGATCGCCTTGACCACGTTCTTGATGTAGGTGCGAACCATGGAGCGCAAGCTGGCGTTGTGGCTGCGACGCTTCTCAGCCTGAATTGCGCGTTTTTTGGCGGAAGGGCTGTTGGCCACCGTCGAACTCCTCGAAAACTTTTTGTGGGGTTACCAGACAAACAAGGCCGCGAATCATGCCGATGGGGCGGGCTGTTGTCAATCCCCGCATGCGCTGTGCGGCACTGGCCGGATGGACGGCCGGCCGCTAAACTCGCCGGCTTCGCGCCCGTCCCGCTGCCGGCACGACAGGCGCTCTCATCCCGACGGCGGCCGCACCGGCCGTCGCGACGTTCAGGTTTCGAAGATGGCTGAAAAAAGCGCCAAGGGTGGCCTGCTGCGCTCGAGCGCGGTGGTCAGCGTGATGACGCTGCTGTCGCGCGTGCTCGGCATGATCCGCGACATGGTGGTGGCCAACTATTTCGGTTCGGGCGCGGCGGCCGACGCCTTCTTCATCGCCTTCAAGATTCCCAACTTCCTGCGCCGGCTGTTCGCCGAGGGCGCCTTCGCCCAGGCCTTCGTGCCGGTGCTGTCGGAGTACCGCACCAAGCGTTCGCAGGCCGAGGTCAAGCTGCTGGTCGACCGTACCGCGGGGGCGCTCGGGCTGGTGCTGGCGGCGATCACGCTGGTCGGCGTGCTCGGCGCGCCCTACGTGGTCATGCTGTTCGCCCCGGGCTTTCACGACGAGCCGCAGAAGATGGCGCTGGCCGGCGAGCTGCTGCGCATCACCTTTCCTTATCTGCTGCTGATCTCGCTGACGGCCTTCACTTCGGGCGTGCTGAACACCTACGGCCGCTTCGCGGTGCCCGGCTTCACGCCGGTACTGCTCAACGTCTGCATGATCGCCTCGGCGGTCTTCATGACCCCCTTCTTCGACGAGCCGATCATGGCGCTCGCCTGGGGCGTGTTCATCGCCGGCTTTGCCCAGCTCGGCTTCCAGCTGCCCTACGTGGCGCGGCTCGGGCTGCTGCCGCGGCCGCGCATCAAGCGCGGCGACGAGGGCGTGCGACGCATCATGCTGCTGATGGTGCCGGCGCTGTTCGGCGTGTCGGTCAGTCAGATCAACCTGCTGCTGGACACCGTGCTGGCGTCCTTCCTGCAGACCGGCAGCGTCTCCTGGCTGTACTACGCGGACCGGCTGTCCGAATTGCCGCTGGGAGCGTTCGGCATCGCCATCGGCACGGTGATTCTGCCCAGCCTGTCGCGCCAGCACGCCGGGGAGGACCCCAAGGCCTTTTCCGGCACGCTCGACTGGGCGCTGCGCATGGTGCTGCTGGTGGGTATTCCCGCGGCCCTGGCGCTGGGTGTGCTGGCCGAGCCGCTGATCGCCGGCCTCTTCTATTACGGGGCGATGAGCGAGGAGGCGGTGGTGCAGTCGGCCAATGCGCTGGAGGCCTACTCGCTGGGCGTGCTGGCCTTCATGCTGATCAAGGTGCTGGCGCCGGGCTTCTTCGCCCGCCAGGACTTGAAAACCCCGGTGCGCATCGCCATCACCTGCATGGTCGCGAACATGGTGTTCAACCTGATCCTGATCTGGCCGCTGCAGCACGTCGGCCTGGCCCTGGCGACCTCGCTGTCGTCGATGCTCAACGCCTTTCTCTTGTTCTGGGGGCTGTACCGCGCCGGGGTGTACCGTCCGGCGCCGGGTTGGGGGCTGTTCGCGCTGCGCCTGGCCGGCGCCTGCGCAGCCATGGTGGCGGTGGTCTGGTGGCTGAACGTGCCGTCGGTCGAATGGTTCGCCTGGGGCTGGGAACGCCGCGCGCTGCAGCTGGCGCTGCTGGTCGGCGGCGGGATGCTGGCCTTCGCCGCGGCGCTGCTGGCGCTCGGCCTGCGGCCGCGTCATCTGCGCCATCGAGTGGCCTGAGGTGGCCGGATGTCCGGTTTCGCCGTCGGCTTCCGTCTGAGCGCGCGAAAGGGGCCTGCCGGCCTCTAGCCCATGGACGCGCGCTGTCCGCCACGGCGGCCACGTGCGTATAATCGACCACTTTGTGAACAGAAGTGCGGTATGCAGCTCGTTCGAGGTCTTCACAATCTGCGCTCCCTGCCGGGCGGCAGCGTCGCCACCATCGGCAACTTCGATGGCGTGCACCGGGGACACCAGGCGATCCTGGCGCGGCTGCGCGAGCGCGCGGCCGAGCTGCGATTGCCCAGCTGCGTGGTCATCTTCGAGCCGCAGCCACGCGAGTTCTTCGCGCCCGAGCAGGCGCCGGCGAGGCTGACCCGGCTGCGCGAGAAGCTCGAGCTGCTCGCCGCCCAGGGCGTCGACCGGGTGCTGTGCTTGGCGTTCAACCGGCGCCTGCGCGAGCTCAGCGCGGCCGAGTTCGTCCATGCGGTGCTGGTCGAGGGGCTGGGCGTTCGCCATCTCGAGGTGGGCGACGATTTCCGTTTCGGCTGCGATCGCGCCGGCGACTTCGCCTTCCTGCAGAAGGCCGGCGTGATCGAGGGCTTCAGCGTGGAGGCAGCGACCACCATCGAGGTCGATGGCGAGCGCGTCAGCAGCACGCGGATTCGCCAGGCGCTGGCCGATGGCGAACTGACCAGCGCCGAGCGCCTGCTGGGGCGGTCGTTCAGCATCACCGGGCGTGTGCTGCACGGCCAGCAGCTCGGGCGCCAGCTCGGTGCGCCGACCGCCAACGTGCAGCTCAAGCGGCGGCGCGCGCCGCTGAACGGGGTGTTCACGGTGAGCGTGCGGCTGGACGGTGAAACGCGGGTCGGCGTGGCCAACATCGGCACGCGTCCGTCCGTGCGTAGCGACGGCCGGCCGCACCTGGAGGTGCACCTGCTGGACTATCGGGGCGATCTGTACGGCCGCCGCCTGCAGGTCACCTTTCACCAGAAGCTGCGCGACGAGCAGCGTTTCGCGTCCCTGGACGCACTGCAGGCCGCGATCGAGGCGGATTTCGCGGCCGCGCGCGCCTACTGGCGCCTTTAATCTTCCATACGAGTCAGGACCGAGATGACCGATTACAAAGCGACCCTCAATCTGCCGGCGACGGCATTCCCGATGAAGGCCGGTCTGCCACAGCGCGAGCCGGAGATCCTGCAGCGCTGGAACAGCATCGACCTGTACGGGAAGCTGCGCAAGATTGGCGAGGGGCGCCCGAAATTCGTCCTCCACGATGGCCCGCCGTACGCCAACGGCAACATTCACATCGGCCATGCGGTGAACAAGGTCATCAAGGACATGATCGTCCGTTCCAAGACCCTGGCCGGGTTTGACGCGCCCTACGTGCCGGGCTGGGACTGCCACGGCCTGCCGATCGAGCACAAGGTCGAGACCACCTTCGGCAAGAACCAGCCGGCCGACCTGACCCGCGAGCGCTGCCGCGTCTACGCCGCCGAGCAGATCGAGGGGCAGAAGGCCGACTTCATCCGCCTCGGCGTGCTCGGCGACTGGGACCGTCCCTACAAGACCATGGACTTCGCCAACGAGGCCGGGGAAATCCGCGCGCTGGCCGAAATGGTCCGCCAGGGCTTCGTGTTCAAGGGCCTCAAGCCGGTGAACTGGTGCTTCGACTGCGGCTCGGCGCTGGCCGAGGCGGAGGTCGAGTACCAGGACAAGAAGTCCGATGCCATCGACGTCGCCTTCCCGGTCGAGGACGCCGACAAGCTGGCGGCCGCCTTCGGTCTGGACAGCCTGCCCAAGCCCGCGGCCATCGTCATCTGGACCACGACGCCCTGGACCATTCCGGCCAACCAGGCGCTGAACGTGCACCCCGAATTCACCTACGCGCTGGTCGACACCGGCGAGCGCCTGCTGGTGCTGGCCGAGGAGCTGGTCGACAGCTGCCTGCAGCGCTACGGGCTGCAGGGCAGCACGCTGGCGACCGCCAAGGGCGAGGCGCTGGAGCTGATCCGTTTCCGCCACCCGTTCTACGAGCGCTTCTCGCCCGTCTACCTGGCCGACTACGTGGCGCTCGACGCCGGTACCGGCATCGTCCACTCGGCGCCGGCGTACGGCGAGGACGACTTCTACAGCTGCAAGCGCTACGGCATGCAGAACGACGAAATCCTCAGCCCGGTGCAGAGCAACGGCGTCTACACCGAATCGCTGCCGTTCTTCGGCGGCCAGTTCATCTGGAAGGCCAACGGCGCGATCGTCGCCAAGCTCGAGGAAGTCGGCGCGCTGCTGCGCCACGACGCCATCCAGCACAGTTACATGCACTGCTGGCGGCACAAGACGCCGCTGATCTACCGCGCCACCGCGCAGTGGTTCGTCGGCATGGACACCCCGCCGCACGAGGGGCCGACCCTGCGCGAGCGCGCACTGGCGGCGATCGAGCAGACCCAGTTCGTCCCGGCCTGGGGCCAGGCGCGCCTGCACGGCATGATCGCCGGCCGGCCCGACTGGTGCATCTCGCGCCAGCGCAACTGGGGCGTGCCGATCCCGTTCTTCCTGCACAAGGCCACCGGCGAGCTGCACCCGCGCACCGTCGAGCTGATGGAAGAGGTCGCCCGGCGCGTCGAGCAGCAGGGCATCGAGGCCTGGTTCAAGCTTGATCCGGCCGAACTGCTGGGCGAGGAGGCCGGCGACTACGACAAGATCGCCGACACCCTCGACGTCTGGTTCGACTCGGGCACCACGCACTGGCACGTGATGCGCGGCTCGCACCCCATGGGTCATGACCAGGGGCCGCGCGCCGACCTCTACCTCGAGGGTTCGGACCAGCACCGCGGCTGGTTCCATTCCTCGCTGCTGACCGGCTGCGCCATCGACGGGCATGCGCCTTACCGCGGCCTGCTCACCCACGGCTTCACCGTGGACGAGAACGGCCGCAAGATGTCCAAGTCGCTCGGCAACGTGATCGCCCCGCAGCAGGTGACCGACACCCTCGGCGCCGACATCCTGCGCCTGTGGGTCTCGGCGACCGACTACTCCGGCGAGATGGCCGTGTCGCAGCAGATCCTGCAGCGCACCGCCGATGCCTACCGGCGCATCCGCAACACCGCACGCTTCCTGCTCAGCAACCTGGACGGCTTCGATCCGGCCACCGACCTGCTGCCCGACGAGCAACTGATCGCATTGGACCGCTGGGCGATCGACCGCGCCCTGCTGCTGCAGCGCGAGATCGAGGAGGCCTACGCCAGCTACCGGTTCTGGAACGTCTACCAGAAGGTGCACAACTTCTGCGTGCAGGAACTGGGCGGCTTCTACCTCGACATCATCAAGGACCGCCAGTACACCACCGGTGCCGACAGCGTTCCGCGGCGCTCCTGCCAGACCGCGCTGTTCCACATCGCCGAGGCGCTGGTGCGCTGGATCGCGCCTATCCTGGCGTTCACCGCCGACGAGATCTGGCAGTACCTGCCCGGCGAGCGCAACGAGTCGGTGATGCTCAACACCTGGTACGACCGCCTGAGCGAACTGCCGGCCGACAGCGAACTCGACCGCGCCTTCTGGGAGCAGGTCATGGCCGTCAAGGCGGCGGTCAACAAGGAGCTGGAGAACCAGCGCGCGGCCAAGACCCTCGGCGGCAACCTGCAGGCCGAGGTGACGCTCTATGCCGACAGCGCGCTGGCCAGCCAGCTGCAGAAGCTCGGCGGCGAGCTGCGTTTCGTCCTGATCACCTCGGGCGTGGCCATCGCGCCGCTCGAGCAGGCACCGGCCGATGCCGTGGAGAGCGAGCTGCCGGGCCTCAAGTTGACGGTCAGCCGCTCGGCCGCGCCCAAGTGCGGCCGCTGCTGGCACCACCGCGAGGACGTCGGCCGGAACCCGGCGCATCCGGAGATCTGCGGTCGCTGCGTGGAGAACATCGAAGGCGAGGGCGAGGTGCGTCACTATGCGTGACCGCACCAGGCTGCCGGCCATTTCCGGCGCTCGTGGCGCAAGCTGGCCCCCTTTGTGGGAGGCCGCGCCCGTTCCCGACGGGCTTGCGGCATTCACCACATCCCTGTGGATTGCGCGCCCCCGCGGAGACAGTCCAGCACCGATCGGAGCCTTGGCATGAGCAGCCGCATCGGCAAGTTGTCCTGGCTCTGGCTGAGCCTGCTGGTGATCGTCGTCGACCAGGCGACCAAGTTCTATTTCGAGGACGCGCTGACGCTGTACCAGCGCATCGAGATCATCCCCGACTACCTGAGCTGGACGCTGGCCTACAACACCGGCGCCGCCTTCAGCTTCCTGGCCGATCACTCGGGCTGGCAGCGCTGGTTCTTCGCGGTGATCGCGGTGGGCGTGAGCATCGTCCTGGTGGTCTGGATGAAGCGCCTCAAGGCCGACGAGACCTGGCTCGCCGTGGCCCTGGCGCTCGTGCTCGGCGGCGCGCTCGGCAACCTCTACGACCGCGTGGTGCTCGGCCACGTGGTCGACTTCATCCTCGTGCACTGGCAGAACCGCTGGTTTTTCCCGGCCTTCAACGTCGCCGACAGCGCGATTACCGTTGGCGCGATCATGCTGGCGCTCGACATGCTCAAGGGCAACAAATCCGGAGAACCCGCTCATGACTGAAGCGCGCATCGGCAACGACTGCCAAGTGACCCTGCACTTCGCCCTGTCGCTCGAGAACGGCGACGTCGTCGACAGCACCTTCGACAAGCAGCCGGCCACCTTCAGGGTCGGCGACGGCAACCTGCTGCCCGGCTTCGAGCAGGCCCTGTTCGGCCTCAAGGCCGGTGACAAGCGCACCCTGAAGATCGCCCCGGAGCAGGGGTTCGGCCAGCCCAATCCGCAGAACGTGCAAGTGATGCCGCGCAGCCAGTTCGAGGGCATGGAGCTTTCCGAGGGGCTGCTGATCATCTTCAACGATGCGGCCAACACCGAGCTGCCGGGCGTGGTCAAGGCGTTCGACGAGCGTCAGGTCACGGTCGACTTCAACCATCCGCTGTCCGGCAAGGCGCTGGACTTCCGCGTCGAAGTCATCGACGTCAAGTCCGCCTGAGCCGCCGGAGCGACGAGAACGCCATGCAGATCAAACTCGCCAACCCGCGCGGCTTCTGTGCCGGGGTCGACCGCGCCATCGAGATCGTCAACCGCGCGCTGGAAGTCTTCGACCCGCCGATCTACGTGCGCCACGAGGTGGTGCACAACAAGTTCGTGGTCGAGGACCTGCGTGCGCGCGGCGCCGTATTCGTCGAAGAGCTCGACCAGGTGCCGGACGACGTGATCGTCATCTTCAGCGCGCACGGCGTCTCCCAGGTCGTGCGTCAGGAAGCCGAAAAGCGCGGACTCAAGGTCTTCGATGCCACCTGCCCGCTGGTCACCAAGGTGCACCTGGAAGTCGCCAAGTACAGCCGGGAAGGGCGCGAATGCATCCTCATCGGTCACCAGGGGCATCCCGAGGTGGAAGGCACCATGGGCCAGTACGACACCCGCAATGGCGGGGCGATCTACCTGGTCGAGGACGAGGCGGATGTCGCCAGCCTGCAGGTGCGCGATCCGGATTCGCTCGCCTTCGTCACCCAGACCACCCTGTCGATGGACGACACCAGCCGGGTCATCGACGCCCTGCGCAGCCGCTTTCCCAAGATCGGCGGCCCGCGCAAGGACGACATCTGCTACGCGACGCAGAACCGCCAGGACGCCGTGAAGCAGCTGGCCGCCGAGTGCGATGTGCTGCTGGTGGTCGGCAGCCCGAACAGCTCCAACTCCAATCGCCTGCGTGAACTCGCCGAACGCATGGGCACGCCGGCACACCTGATCGACGGCGCCGAGGACCTGCGCCAGGAGTGGTTCGCCACCGCGCAGGCGGTCGGCATCACCGCCGGCGCCTCGGCCCCGGAAGTGCTGGTGCAGGGCGTGATCCAGCGGCTAAAGCAGTGGGGCGCGAGCGCGGCGGCGGAACTGGATGGCCGCCCCGAGAATGTCACCTTCTCGATGCCGAAGGAATTACGGGTCAAGGCGATATAAAACCGCTGCTCGAAAAAAAGGCTCGCAGGATGCGAGCCTTTTTTCTTTAGGGTGGCTTCAGCGCCAGCACTCGGCAACGTTGCGGCTACCGCTGTTGCCGCGTTCTCCCATGGCGTTGAGGGTGAGATTGCCGCAACCACTGTCGTTGAAGGTCTGCGTGGCGGTGAGGGTGTAGCCGCCGTCACCCGCGCTGCTGCTCGCCGACAGCGTGTACTTGCCGGTCTCCGAAGTGATCCCGGTGGCCGTCGACGAACGCAGCCCCAGCTTGCCCAGGTCGTTCGTCGTGGTGACGTACTGGTTGTTCTGCGCGTAGTAGCGCTCTTGGGCCGCCGTCGCCTCGCTGAGCAGCGCCTGGCCTTCGGTCCGGTTGCCGCGCAGCACGTATTCCCGATAGCTCGGATAGGCGATGGAGGCGAGAATGCCGACGATCACCACCACGATCATGACTTCGATGAGGCTGAAGCCTCGCATGTTTGGCTTCATGGCCAGCTCCTTCTGAAGAATCATTGCGTCGTCACCGTGCGCCAAGTCTGCCGGCCCATGCTCGACGGATCGGGGAAGACCGGCACGCAGGCCAGGCCGGTGCAGAGTTCGAAGCTCTGGTCCTGGTTCTGTCCGGCGGAAAGCCCGCCTTCGCCATCCTGGCGAATCGCCGAGACGGTCCTGCTGTCCTGGCCGATGGTCACTGGCGTCAGGCCGAATGCATTCTGTGCCGTATGGCCGCCGGTGTAGGGGTTGATCGCATAGGTCCAGTTGTTGGCGCCGTCCGCGCAGGGGTCGGTGTTGGGAATCAGCGACTGGAAGAACAGCGTACGGCCGAGCGTCACCATGGGCTCGATCACCATCTCGCCCTCGAGCGCGCCCGACCTCAGGTCCAGGTACCAGCCGTACTGGTTGATCGCCATGTTCCCGTCCCGGTCGTTGGTCGTCCAGGGGACGTTGTTGCCGGTGATCACGCGGGCCGGGGTGCCGTCGGTGGTGACGGTGGCTTCGATGGTCTGTTGTGTCAGCGAGCTGCGGCTGATGGTGATCGCTGCGGTATCTTCCCCGCGGGTCTGCCTGTCCCAGATGCCGTAGACAGTCTGGGCCATGCTCTTGTCGCCGTCCTTGTCGCCGTCCTCGAAGAACTTGCCGGTACCGAATACGACCAGGTAACCGGTGTTGGTCGGGTGCTGGATGAGTGACGGTGGCGCGGTGATCGGCTGGCGTGCATTGTTGCTGGCCTCGGCCTTGAACAGCGGTTTGCCACCGTATCCCACCTCGAAATCGCCGAGGGCATTCTCACCATCGTCTGCGGTGGTGAAGGGCTGCGCCTGTTCACGGTTGTTACGCAGCAGGTCGAAGCGCCAGAGGTTGCCTTGCAGGTCGCCGGCATAGGCGTAGTCGGCTACGCCGTCGCCGTTGTAGTCGGCGAGCCTGGGCGTGGAAAGGCCGTTCGGCACGTTCGCCGTGCCGGACACTTCCAGGCTCTTCTTCAGTTCGCCGGACAAGGCATCGACGATGAACAGGGCGGCCTTCCCGTTGCCATTGCCGGCGGCCTCGTAGCCGTTGCCGAACACCACCGCCCACTTGCCGGTGTGCAGGCGGGCAATGGTCGGTTGCGAAAAGCTGTAGCCCATCTTGACGTCGTTGTCGGGAATATCCGAGTCATCGAATTCCCAGAGCAGTTTTTCCTGGCCCGGACGGGTGATGTCGAGTGCGAACACCGACTTGCCGCCGGCACGCAGCGTACCGACCAAAACGGTCCGCCACTGGCTGCCGTCGAATACGTCCGCCACGACCGGTGTGCCGTCGACATAGAACTCGTGGCTGTAGTTGCGTCCGGTGAGCTTGTTCAGCTTGGGGAACACGGCGGTGGGGATGAAGGCGAACTCCTCGATCCCTGTCCTGGCGTTGAAACCGTGCAACATGCCATCGTTGCCGCCGATATAGACCCGCGGCGTGCGGGTGGCGATCGATTCGGCAAAGGCGGTGTAGGTGTTATCTCCGTGGCTTTGCTCGAGTTTGTTGGCGAATCCTCGCAGATAGCGAGGGCCGGAAACGGCGACCGGACTGGAGGCATAGAAGTCACCGAGCACCGAATGGCGTTTGCGCATGGTGCTGTCTTCCAGCGATCGATCGCCCCGCAGGTAATTCAATCTCGACTGCCATCTGCCGTCGGCAATGTTGCCGTTCTCCGGGTCCCTGTTCAGATGGTAGGCGAGCGAATCGGTAGTGCCGCTGAGGCCGGCATTCTGCTCGGTGAATGCCTGAAGGCCGCTGGTCTCGGTTTCGGACGCGATATAGATCTTGCGATTGGCGGCAGCGGGAACCTTGTTTTCGGCACTCCAGATGACGAAAGTCTCGTACTGGTTGTTTTCCGCACTCCACCCTTTTTCTACGCGCTTGAGGTCTCCTGACCAGCTCTCGTCACTGGCATAGGTGGACTGGTAGGAGACCGTCACGATACGTCCTTCGATCTGTTCGTCCTCGCTTACTTGTCCGGAGCTGATCGCCGGCCTGGCTGCGCTGGATTTTCGATCGGAAATACGTGAAAGAATGTCATCGAACGCCTGGATCATTGCTTCTGGGCTGTCGGCGCTGAAGAACTCGCCGCGCGAATTGACCGCCGCGTGCCAGAGATCATAAACGTTATTCTGACTATTGCTGGACGCGGCTGGCCAACTGGCCGTGCCAGTGAGCAGATTGTTATAGCCGCTGCCGCCGAACGTACCTTTTTCGGAGTCCCATTCAATTCCCTTTTGTTTGAGCGAGTTGCCCAGTCCCAAGCCCATGATGAAATTGCTCATATGCTGCCAGGAGGCGGGGTCATTTTTGGGGTTCCAGTAGTTGTCCTCGTCGGTTCCGCTCTTGTCGGCGAGATAGGGGGTAAGCTTGTTTTCGAGGTTAGGGTTGAGGTCCGTAGCCCAGTAATGCATCGCCAGGTCTGCGAGCGTGCTGGAGGTGTTGTCCTGATAGGGGCGTTGGCCTGTGTAGTTCTTGCCGTCCGGCAAGGTGATGTTGGCGCCGTCATGCCTGAATGGGCTTGGGTTGGAGGTCGTGGCGTTCCACATCCCGTCGGTCATCAGAATGTGGTAGCTCGGCCGGCAGGCATAGGTATTGTCGGCAGTATTCTTGTTGGCGGAGTTTCGGCTATTCGGATACTTTTGCCAGGCGACACTTTCCTTGAGGAACTCGCCGGCTCTTTTCATTGCGGCAGGGAGTGGGGTTCCGCTATTGAAATATACGTCTTTAAGCCAGCTATAGAATTGCCCTTTATGTTGTGCGTCATATTCCCGGAACTTGTTGTCCTTGCAGTTTTTCGTGTCTCCGCCGTTGAGGCTGGTGCACAATGCAAGGTTCTGCCAGCCCAGGCGAGCTGAGGTAGACAGTTGCGAAAATGCCAGGCTGGTGGCGGACAGGGTTGCCAAGGCACGGGTCCGGTAAAAGGAATACCAGGTAGCGAAGTTTTCCTTTTCATCGTCTTTGACGAAAACCAGCTTGTAGCAGTTCGAGTTCGATGTCGCCGTAGAAGTGGAGCAGCCGGCGAGGTTTTCATCGAAGACGTAATAATATGCCGGCGTAAGGACCGTGTATGTATTTGAACTTCTGGAGCAGGAGAAATTGCTGGTGGATAGCACAGGTCCGGATTTTTCTATGGAGCACGTATAGTTGTTTCCGGAGCGAGTTACCTTGAAGCTGATTCCTGCGTCGCTGGTTTCGGTTTTTGTTTCGTTTCTTGAGAACGATATGGATACGCTGAAGTCATTACCGGGGTTGCTGGCTCGCTGATGAGTGCCGTTAGGCATCCGGTACTCTTTCCCTGTGGGTCTGTAATTGTTGGAAAGGTCGACGGTCCCATCGCCGGGCCTGAAGCCGTTGATCGGTGCCTTGGTGAACTGGGTCGTCAGTTTGACTTCGCTTCCGTTCTCGTCGAAGAACGGTGGAATGACGTACTTTGTGCCAGGATTGTAGTACATCGCATTGAATTCGCTCGCCGCATAGAGGCGAGTGATGGTGTAGTTATTATTCCTATTAATGAGTACATCATCTTCAATCGAGTCCGGAACGAATCCCCACGACATGCTCCCCGATTCGTCCAGCGTGAGGATGATATTCGGCGGAACGCCCACCGTCAGACTCAAGGGGCTTTGCGAAACGGCCGCCTGCACGTCCAGGGCGGTAACGAGCAGGGCTGCGGTCGCGAGGCTGCCAAGGAGTGTCTTAGCCGTCCGATTGTTGGCCAGAGGTTTCATGGTTGGCGTCCCTTAGTTGTTCAGGCCGAGATAGATGTTGGCGATGGTCGATTGCACGGCCAGCGTGTCGGCGGCCTGGCCGGTGATCAGGTAGAAGTAGGTCCCGCGCCCTTCCATGGCGTCGCCGTATTCGGCGTTGACACCCTCGCTGGTGATGAGCGCGCTGTTCCAGTACGCCCGGGTGTCCAGTTCGCTGACGCTTCCCGCTTCGGTTCCGCGATATGGCATCCATACCAGGGGCACGTTGTTCGCAGCGGCATCGGTCGTCCGGCCGGTGGCGGAGAAATAGGTCAGCGGATCGAGTACGAAGGCTTTCATCGCCTCCTTGTAAGGGACGGTGCCCTCCTTCGAAACGTCAATCAGGCAAGGCTTGTTGAGCGGTACAGTGAAGACGTTGTTCTTCACGCAATTCGCTTCGTCCGGTTCGAGCTTGGCCTGCAGGTTGCCGGGGCCGTAGAAGCGCTTTTCCGACTCGCGGAGCGCCGCGTCAGCGGTCTGGTGCAGGCGTGCGTTTTCCGCCTTGTTCGCCGTGATACGGCTTTCCAGCGTCACTTCACGCATGTTGGTGACGGTCAGTACGGTCAGCACCAGCAGCATTACCAGGGCGACGAGCAGGGCCGCGCCCCGCTGGCGGGTGGAGGGCAGTTGGGTCATGGCGTCAGGTTCCTGAGGGTGTGGGTGCCGGAGGCGACCTGATACAGGCGCAGGTCCTGGCGTTCGGCGGTCAGGCGGGTTTCGGTCGTCGAGTCGGCGTCTTTCAGCCAGTCGTCGAGGACCTTGGAATCCTCCGTGGCGCGCTGCCGGGTACCGCCGGCCAGCAGGGCCTGGTAGCCGACGCCGAGAACCGCCTCGCCACCACCCCAGGCATTGGCCGCCACGACCTGGTCGATGGTCTTGTTCAACGCCTTGCCGACGGCGAACTGCAGACGGAAGTCGGTGATTCCCGTGACCAGTTCGGACGCCGCCTGGTTGTTGCCGAGGTTCTTGCACCGCAGCGAACCGCTGTCGGCGTCGAAATACAGCAGCAGGGTGATGGGATCGCCAGGGCTGTCGAATACATCCGAGTCGTCGAAGGCGGCCGTCTTGTTGCCCTGACAGTCCAGCTCTTCGCTGACCATCGGGTAGTAGCGCAGACACAGGCCGACCTTGTTCGCCGCCTTGGTGACCGCGGCGCCGGCGTCCAGGGAGCCGCAGTCGGAAAAGGACGCCGCCGGAAAGGCATACTCGGCCAACTGGTGCGGCGCCCGGCGGTAGCCCGCCTTGTTGAGATAACTGTCCATCAGCATGGCCAGGAAGCGCGCGTTCTCCTGGTTTCCGGCCTGGCTCTGCTGGAAGAGGTAGTTGCGCTTGTTGTCGATGTAGACCTGGGTGATGCCGAGGATCAGGAAGCTGCTGACGGCCAGTGCGACCAGGAGCTCCACCATGGACAGGCCGAGTTCGCCCGCCAGGGTTCTAGGTTGGCGTTTCATAGTTCGACCCGTGTGCGATAGATGCAGGTGGTTGCGTTCGGCGCGCGGTCGTCGGGGCAGGCGCCCGACTTGACCGCCCATGCCAGCTGGATTTCGAGGACCGAGCCCTTGCCGTCGCATGTCGGCGCGGCGCCGTTGCTGGCGACCGAGCTGCGACACACGTAGAAGTGCTCGGTCAGCAGGTCGGACGCACCCGGCAGGTTGGCCTGGACGCGGCTGAGCCAGCAGTCGCGCTGCTTTTTCGGATCCTTGTTGGTGGCGCTGCCCGGCGGCGCGCAGTCACCGGAGCCGGGCGTGCCGGGAGCGGGTGAAAAATTGCCGCCCCTGGACTTGTAGAACAGCGACGAGCCTTTCAGGCCGCTGGCGACCGGCTGGCTCGGCGGCAGGGAGGTGAACACCTCGTCCGGGTTGGCGCGCATGAGCTCGACCAGCTCGTTGGCGAGGTCGACCGCCGCGTTGCGCTGCACCGAGTCCTGGGTGTACTGGATCGCGCGCGCCTGCATTGCGACCATGCCCAGCACGCCGGTGGTGACCAGCAGCAGGGTCACCAGGACCTCGATGAGGCTGAATCCGTGTGGCCTCTTCAACATGGGCTCTCCTTACTCGCAAGCGTCGAGGGGGTCGTTGCCGTCCTTTCCGCGCGGGTGCAGCTGGATGCTGCCGCTCGGCTCGACGGTGACGAGATATCCATTGGCGGGGTCCTGATCGCGGCAGACGGTGAAGCGCGCCGCGCTGCTGGCGACTCCCGAGGGGTAATAGGTCAGGCTGCTCAGCGCGGTGCCGTTGCCGTCGGTGGCCGTGAGCGTCGCCTTTGCGGCGTCATGCTCGAGCCTGCGCAGCACATCGCCGCCGCGACTGATCTCCCAGGCGGCGTCGCTCTTGATCGTCAGCTCGGCACTGGCGCGGGCGACGACCGCCTCGCTGCGGGCCTGCTGGACGAAGGCCTTGAGCTCTTCCGCCTGCGCCTGCAGCTGCGAGTTGCGGATGAACTGACCGAAGCTGGGAAAGGCGACGGCGGCCAGGATGGCCAGCAGGGCGATGGTGATCATCAGTTCGATCAGCGTGAAACCTTCCATGTCATCGCGGCGCGACATGATCTGCTCCGATGTTAATTTGGCGAACGGATATTGACGCGCCTGAAAAGGCAAATCCGTACTGGCGAGACGGCCGGCATAAGATGGCGGATGACCGGTTCGTGCGCTGAGCAGCCCATCGCAAAGCGGCTCAGTTGCAGCGTGCGACGTCCTGGTTGTTTTCACTCGCCGTGGCCGGCCGTATCCTTCCCTGCCGGCTGACGATCAGTTGCCAGGCGATCTCGTTGCGGTGGCACTGGAAGAAGCGGCCGCTGCTGACGGGGCTGGTGCCGTTGCCATAGAAGCGCAGGCTTTGCGTGAAGCCTGACCAGCGGAGCGGGCTGCGGCTGGTAACGGCTTCGGTGCGGAAATACACCTCTCCGTCGTCGACGCGGCGCAGCAGCCAGGGTCGAGTCCAGTCGTTCGTGCAACTGATGCCGTCCTCGGACGGGCACAGTTCGGTCTTGCGTCCCTCGATCACGGCCCGTGCCCGCGCCTCGTGCAGCAATCCTTCGAGATGATGCCGCTGGGCCTGCTGGCGGTTGCGTTCGAGAAAGTCGGCGGTGGCGGGCACGGCGATCATGGCGACCAGTGCCAGCAGTGTGAGGGTGACGGCGAGTTCGACGAGCGTGAAGGCACCTTCGCGTTTCATGGCGTTTCCTTGTGCACGGTATGTTTTCGCGGCCGTCCTGGCCGCGCTTCTATTTAACCTTGACGACCTCCGCGTCAAGGAACGGAACGGCAATTTGCAGATGCCGGGGAGACAAGACGTGAATCGAGCGACAGTGGTGGTAGGCGGTGGCGTGATCGGCTTGCTGTCCGCCTATCAACTGGGCCAGGCGGGCCTGCAGGTGGTCTTGCTGGAGGCGGGCGAAACCGCGCGCGAGGCCTCGTGGGCCGGCGGCGGCATCGTCTCGCCGCTGTACCCGTGGCGCTACCAGCCGGCGGTCACCGCGCTGGCGCACTGGTCGCAGGACTATTACCCGAGGCTCGACGAGCGGCTGGTCGCGGAGGGCGGCATCAGCCCCGAAGTCCATGAAACGGGCCTGTACTGGCTCGATCTGGAGGACGAGGCCGAGGCGCTGCGCTGGGCCGAGCACAGCGGAAGGCCGCTGTTCCCGCGCTCGATCGACCAGGTGTATGCCGCCGTGCCGGCCCTGGGTGCGGGCTTCACCCATGCCGTGTTCATGCCGGACGTGGCCAATGTGCGCAACCCTCGGCTTGGCAAGGCGCTGACCGCGGCACTACGACAGATGCCGAACGTGCAGGTGCTCGAGCGGAGTCCCGTCAGGGCGTTTCTTCGCGACGGCGAACGCGTGGTCGGCGTGCGCACGCACGACCGGGAGCTGCGCGCCGAGCGCGTGGTGGTCGCCGCGGGGGCCTGGAGCGGCGAGCTGCTGGCGACGCTGGGGATCACGCTGCCGGTCGAGCCGGTGAAGGGGCAGATGATTCTGTTCAAGTGCGCGGCGGACTTCCTGCCGAGCATGGTGCTGGCGCGCGGGCGCTACGCCATTCCGCGCCGGGACGGCCACGTGCTGGTGGGCAGCACCCTGGAGCACGCCGGTTTCGACAAGACCCCGACAGAAGATGCCCTGGCCAGCCTGCGGGTGTCCGCCGCCGAACTGCTGCCGGCGCTGGGCAAGGCCGAGGTGGTCAGGCACTGGGCCGGCCTGCGCCCGGGCTCGCCCGAGGGCATTCCCTATATCGGCGAGGTGCCGGGGCATGAGGGGCTCTGGCTGAACTGCGGTCATTACCGCAACGGCCTGGTGCTGGCGCCGGCGTCCTGCCGGCTGCTGGCCGACCTGGTGCTCGGCCGCGAGCCGATCGTCGACCCGGCTCCCTACGCACCGGCCGGGAGGATTGTTTAGGGCCTGCGCAGCGTGCGGCTCGGCTCTTTTGTGGGAGGCCGCGCCCGTTCCCGACGGGCTTGCTGCATTCACCACATCCCTGTGGATTGCGCCCCCTGGCGGCGATGGCAGGCATCGCCTGCCCGAAGAGCGTGGGTGGCCGGCCTTCCCTCATCCGGCCCTGCGGGCCACCTTCTCCCGCAGGGAGAAGGGAAAAGCACGGCGCCACCGCCCCCCGTGGCAGGCGCGCCCTCGCGGCGAATGCGGGTGGGCCTCCCAGCCAGGTTCGGCGCGAGCCGGCCGGGCGAAGCGTACAGGGCGGGTTACAACCCGCGGACGGACTGCTAAATTGCGCCACCTTCGGGCCCTGGCGGGCGCATCCTTGAATCGGGGGGATTCGTGGCGAAGAAAACCACTTCCTTGGCCGGCCTCGGCGGACTGGTCTATTCCACTGATCGCGGGCGCCACTGCCCGGATTGCGGACAACCGGTCGAGCGCTGCAGCTGCGGGCAGCCGGCGGCGCCGAGCGGCGACGGCATCGCCCGCGTGCGCCGCGAAACCAAGGGGCGCGGCGGCAAGACGGTCACCAGCGTCAGCGGCGTGCCGCTGGCCGAGGCGGAGCTGAAGGAGCTGGCCAGCGCGCTCAAGCGTCGCTGCGGCACCGGTGGCGCGCTGAAGGACGGCGTCATCGAGATCCAGGGCGACCATGTGCAGCTGCTGCTCGACGAACTCGCCGCGCGCGGTTTCAAGGCGAAGAAATCCGGCGGCTGAGCCGCGCAGCGTCGTTCTGCGCGTGAATTCCCGCGGCGCCGATCGTTCCAATCCAGAATACCCGCCCGGCGAGCCCTCGTCGGGCGCACCCTATCTTCCTTCACGGAGGCCGCATGCCGGTAAGACGCACACGCAAAGACGACGGTAGCCAGTGGACCGCGGCGGACAGCCGCAGCGTCTACGGCATTCGCCACTGGGGCGCGGGCTATTTCTCGATCAATGACGACGGCAGGGTGGAGGTGCGCCCGCACGGCCCCGAGGGCCAGCCCATCGAGTTCAACGGGCTGATCGAGCAACTGCGCGAGGCCGGATTGTCGCTGCCGCTGCTGGTGCGCTTCCCGGACATCCTGCAGGACCGCGTGCGGCGGCTGACCGGCGCCTTCGACGCCAACATCGAGCGCCTCGAATACCAGAGCCGCTACACCGCGCTGTACCCGATCAAGGTCAACCAGCAGGAGGCGGTGATCGAGAACATCATCGCCACGCAGAACGTCTCCATCGGTCTCGAGGCCGGCTCCAAGCCGGAGCTGATGGCGGTGCTGGCGCTGGCACCCAAGGGCGGCACCATCGTCTGCAACGGCTACAAGGACCGCGAGTTCATCCGCCTGGCGCTGATGGGCCAGAAGCTCGGGCACAACGTCTTCATCGTCATCGAGAAGATGTCCGAGGTCGGCCTGGTGATCGAGGAGGCCGCCGAGCTCAAGCTGGTGCCGCAGGTGGGCCTGCGCGTGCGCCTCTCGTCGCTGGCCTCGAGCAAGTGGGCAGACACTGGCGGCGAGAAGTCCAAGTTCGGCCTGTCCGCCGCACAGTTGCTGACCGTCATCGAGCGCTTCCGCGAAGCCGGCATCGACCAGGGCGTGCGCCTGCTGCACTTCCACATGGGCTCCCAGATCGCCAACCTGGCCGACTATCGCCAGGGCTTCCGCGAGGCCATCCGCTATTACGCCGAGCTGCGCGCGCTGGGCCTGCCGGTCGACCACATCGACGTCGGCGGCGGCCTGGGCGTGGACTACGACGGCACCCATTCGCGCAACGCCAGCTCGATCAACTACGACATCGACGAATACGCCGGCACCGTGGTGGGCATGCTCAAGGAATTCTGCGACCGCCAGGAGCTGCCGCACCCGCACATCTTCTCCGAGAGCGGGCGGGCGATGACCGCGCACCATGCGGTACTGGTCATGCAGGTGACCGACTTCGAGCGTCACAACGACCAGGCGCCGGAGGTCGACAACTACGACGAACTGCCGGATATCGTGCAGTCGCTGGTCGACCTGCTCGGCCCGACCGACCCGGAGATGGTCACCGAGACCTACTGGCGCGCCACCCACTACATGAGCGAGGCCGCCGCGCAGTACGCCGCCGGCAAGCTGACGCTGGCGCAGAAGGCGCTGGCCGAGCAGAGCTACTTCGCCATCTGCCGCCGCCTGTACAACCAGCTCAAGGCGCGCCAGCGCTCGCACCGCGCGGTGCTCGACGAGCTCAACGACAAGCTCGCCGACAAGTACATCTGCAACTTCTCGGTGTTCCAGAGCCTGCCGGACACCTGGGCCATCGACCAGATCCTGCCGATCGTGCCGCTGCAACGGCTGACTGAGGAACCGGTGCGGCGCGCCGTGCTGCAGGACCTGACCTGCGACTCCGACGGCAAGATCAAGCACTACGTCGACGAGCAGAGCATCGAGAGCAGCATGCCGGTGCACGAGATCGAGCCGGGCGAGGAGTACTTCCTCGGGGTGTTCCTGGTCGGCGCCTACCAGGAAATCCTCGGCGACATGCACAACCTGTTCGGCGACACCGACTCGGTCAACGTCTACCAGCGCGACGACGGCAGCTTCTACCACGCCGGCATTGAGACCCACGACACCATCGAGGACATGCTGCGCTACGTGCACCTGTCGCCGGAAGAGCTGATGACCTACTACCGCGACAAGGTGGCCAGCGCCAGGCTCAGCGCCAAGGAGCGTACCCAGTACATCGACGCGCTGCGCCTCGGGCTGACCCGCTCCTCCTACCTGACGCCCTGAGAGCCTGTACGCACGCCGCAATGCTGTTCGCTCAGGCAAGCTCGCCCCGAGGTCGGGCCTCCCAGGTGGCGGCACCAGCGCCGTAGGGTGGGCTTTAGCCCACCGACTGCTGAAAGCCGTGGCCTCTCTGGTGGGCTGAAGCCCACCCTACGCG
>NZ_KE384414.1:0-7980 GCF_000425625.1 Stutzerimonas azotifigens DSM 17556 | reverse complement strand
GCTTTAGCCCACCGACTGCTGAAAGCCGTGGCCTCTCTGGTGGGCTGAAGCCCACCCTACGCGAACGCCGCCCGGCCCCTGCGAGATTCGGCGCCGGCTTTTCCCTTTTCCCTCGGGAGAAGGTGGCCCGGCCGGGGCCGTTGCATGCCAGCCCTCACCACCGAATCCCGGGGGTCAGGTCAGCGCCTTCACCGCGTCGGCCAGGTCGTCGTAGGTGTAGGGCTTTTGCAGCAGGGGATAGCTGACGCCGTCCTGCACGGCGTCGCTGAAGCCGGTGGTGAGCAGCACCGGCAGTTCCGGCAGCCGTTCGCGCACCCGGTTGGCGAGCTCCAGGCCACTGATGCCGCCGGGCATGATCACATCGCTGAACAGCAGATCGACACGGATCACCCGGCTCAGCTCGGCCAGCGCCTCGCTGGCGCTGTGCGTCTGCAGCACCTCGAATCCCATCATCTCCAGCATCGCGGCGGCCACCTCGGAGAGGTTCTGGTCGTCCTCCACCAGCAGGATGCGCTTGTTCGATCCGGGGCCGCGCCCGCCGGTCCCGGAGCCGCCGCCGAGCGCCGGCAGGTAGAGGGTGAAGGTGGTGCCCTCGCCGGGGGTGGAGTCCACCCGGATGCCGCCCCGCGACTGCTTGATGAAGCCGTGCACCTGGCTCAGCCCCAGCCCGGTGCCTTCGCCGAAGCGCTTGGTGGTGAAGAAGGGCTCGAAGATGCGCGAGCAGACCTCGGCGGAAATCCCCTCGCCGTCGTCTTCGATGGCGATAGCGACGAAGGGGCCGTGCAGGTTGTCCAGCTCGCCGGCGAGCTCGCAGCACCAGGCACGCAGGTGAATGGTGCCGGTCCCGTGGATGGCGTCGCGGGCGTTGATCGTCAGGTTCAGCAGCGCCAGTTCGAGCTGCTGCGGGTCGATCTCGATCTCTGGCAGATCGTCGGCGATGTCGGCGGTCAGGCAGACGTCCCGGGGCACCGACTGCTCGAGCAGGGTGACGGTCTGCCGAAGCGTTTCCGAGGGGCTGATCACCCGTGCCTGCAGCGGTTGCCGGCGGGCGAAGGTCAGCAGCTGGCGGGTGATGGCGGCGCCGCGGTCGGCGGCGTCGGTGATGATCTTCGTCTGTCGCTGCACCCGTGGTTCGGCCGTGCTGCGCAGCGCCAGTTCGGCGGCGCCGCGGATGATGGTCAGCAGGTTGTTGAAGTCGTGCGCCAGGCCGCCGGTCAGCTGGCCGAGGGCCTCCAGCTTCTGCGACTGCAGCAGCTGGTTGCGCGCTTCCTCCAGCTTGCGTTCGGCTTCCAGGCGCTCGGTGATGTCGCGGGTGACCTTGGCGAACCCGATGTGGCGGCCGTTCTCGTCGCGGATCGGATCGACCACCACGCTGGCCCAGAAGGGCTCGCCGTTCTTGCGCAGCCGCCAGCCCTCGGCGGCGAAGCGGCCTTCCTCGAGCGCCGCGCGCAGGGCGCGCGCCGGCACGTCGGCGGCCAGGTCGTCGGGCGTGAAGAAGCGCGAGAAATGCGTGCCGATGACTTCGCTGCCGGTGTAGCCCTTGATGCGCTCGGCACCGCTGTTCCAGCTGCTGATGCGGCCTTCGGTGTCGAGCATGTAGATGGCGTAGTCGGTGACCGCATCGACCAGCAGGCGGAAGCTGCGCTCGCTTTCCAGCCGCAACTGCTGGGCCTGGTACTGCTCGGTCATGTCGCGGGTGATCTTCACCAGGCCGAGCAGCGCGCCTTGCTCGTCGCGCACCACGTCGAGCACGGTCAGCGCCCAGAAGCGCTTGCCGTCCTTGCGCAGGCGCCAGCCTTCGTCCTGGAAGCGGCCCTTGGCGAGCGCCGTCGCGATGGCCCGCTGCGGCTTGCCGGCCAGGCGATCGGCCTCGGTGAAGAAGAGGGAGAAGTGCTGGCCGAGGATTTCATCCCGACTGTAGCCCTTGATGCGCTCGGCACCCGCATTCCAACTGATGATGTGCCCGTCGGGGGCGAGCATGTAGATGGCGTAGTCGACCACGGCATTGATCAGCAGCTCGTAGTGCCTGGGAGACAGCTGAGGCGATGGTTTCTGGGGGGCGGTCATGAGGGGCTCGCAGCATCGGGCACGACCGCACAGGATGCCACCGGCGCGCGGGTCTGTCAGGTCGCGATTGCGATTTATCGGACGAAAACGCCGAAACCGCGCGCCATGAGCGTGGCCAGCAGCGGGATGATCAGCAGCCCGAGCAGTTCGATGCGGATCACCCAGGTCACCGCGCGCACCGTCCGCTCGCCCACCTCGGGCGCCTCGCCGGCCTTGATCCGGTTACGCCAGCCGAGGAAGGTCAGGGTCGGGTAGATCGACAGCAGGGCGATCAGCAGGAACAGCCCGACCTTGGCGTGGAATACGCTGTTGTGCAGGTAGTAGTCGATGCCCTTGCCGAACCAGAACACCCGCGACACGCCCGTGGCCAGGACCATCGCCGCGACCAGGCCGAAGGCGATGTCGATGCGGAAGAGGCTGCGCGCGCGCTCGAAGGTCAGCGGGCGCTTGAACAGCTGGTGCTCGAGGGTGAGCAGGGCGAACAGCAGGAAGATCGCGAGGTAATGCAGGTAGGCAGCGATGGCGTGCGCCATGTCAGGGGTCCTTTTCCAGCCGGCGCGGTCCGAGCGGTGCGCCCAACGGGCGCCATGCTGCTTGATTCGCCGCGCTTTGAAAACCGCTTGGCAGTCATTGCCCGCGGCTTCAGGCGCAAAGCGGTACGCCCGGCCGGCCGGTGTCCGGGACCCAGCCGTCACGGCGCTGGATGCGCCAGCCGAGCCCGGCCAGGCAGAGCCCCCGCACCAGCATGAAGGCCAGGAAGGCCAGCCACAGCCCGTGGTTGCCGAAGTCCTGCAGCAGCCAGCCGAGCGGCAGCGCCAGCAGGGTGGAGGCCAGCATGCTGTCGCGCATCTCGCGGGCGCGGGTGGCGCCGATGAACAGGCCGTCGAGCAGGTAGCTCCAGACCGCGATCAGCGGCAGCGCGGCCAGGTACGGCAGATAGACGCCGGCGACCTGGCGCACTGCCGGGATGTCGGTCTGCAGCGCGATGAACAGCCCGCCGCCGAACAGGAAGGCCAGGCTGAACAGCAGGCTGGCCAGCAGCGCCCAGCCGGTGCTGATCACCAGCCCGCGCAGCAGCGCCAGGCGGTCGCGCGCGCCTATGGCGTGGCCGCACAGCGCTTCGGTGGCATGCGCCAGGCCGTCGAGGGCGTAGGCGGTCAGCATCAGGCCGTTGAGCAGCAGGGCATTGGCCGCCACCGTGCTGTCGCCGAGCCGCGCACCCTGGAAGGTGACCAGGAAGAACACGCCCTGCAGCAGCAGCGAGCGGATGAAGATGTCGCGGTTGACCGCCAGCAGCGGCCGCCAGTTGCGCCAGTGACGCAGCGCGCCGGCCGCCAGCTGGCCGCTATGGCGCCGCAGCGCCGGGCGGGTCAGCGCCAGGCCGAGCAGGGCGCCGCTCCATTCGGCGATCACCGAGGCGCGCGCGGCGCCGACCACGCCCCAGTCGAGCCCGAGCACGAACCACAGGTCGAGCGCGACGTTGGCCAGGTTGGTCACCAGCAGCAGCGCCAGCGGCGCCCTGGCGTTCTGCGTGCCGAGGAACCAGCCGATCAGCGCATAGCTGGCCAGCGCCGCCGGCAGGCCGAGCAGTCGGGTGTGGAAGTAGTCGCGCGCCAGCGTGTCGAGCGCCTGCGACGGCGCCATCAAGCGCAGCGCCTGGTCGCTCAGCGGCACCGCCAGCACGCCGAGCAGCAGCGCCAGGGCCAGCCCGAGCAGCAGGCTCTGCAGCAGCACCGCACGCAACGCATCCCCATCGCCGCGCCCGGTAGCCTGGGCGGCGAAGCCGGTGGTGCCCATGCGCAGGAAGCCGAGGCTGCCGATCATCAGGCTGTAGAGCGCGCCTCCGACCGCCACGGCGCCGAGCTGGTGCGCGTGCGGCAGGTGGCCGATCACGCTGCTGTCGACCAGCGTGACCAGCGGGATGGATATGTTGGAAAGAATCATCGGCGCGGCCAGCGCCCACACCTGCCGGTGGGTGGGGGCGTGGTGCCAGGCAGCGGTCAGGCGGGTCATCGGTGGGCTCCGGAGCACAGCCGGACACTATACGTGGCGGCGGCCGGGGCGGGCAGGCGATGGGAAGAAAAGAACATTCATCGCGGCGCGGGCATTCGGGCCCCGGCGGTATCGGTGGGCGGTGGGCTGAAGCCCACCGTGCCGGTGCCGCTCCCGTAGGGGCGGGTCGGCGACGTTCCGCTTCAGCCCACCACCCTTGCTCCATCCAAACCAAACCCGCGAGCAAGCAGGATTTGTTCAGGCACAGCCCTCAGTGAATCAGCCAGCTCAGCAGCCACAGCCCCAGCAACAGCAGGATCAGGCCGCTGACGAAAGCCCGTCGGAACAGCGCGCGGACCGCCGCGATCAGCAGCATCAGTCCGACCACCAGGGCCGCCAGGCTGACCAGCGAGCTGTCCATGCCCAGCGCGCGCGACAGGCCCTGGATGAAGTTGTGGCCCGCCGAGGCGAGCATGTCGAAGAAGCCGCCGAGCAGGTCGACGATGAAGCGGATGATGCTTCCCAGGGCTTCGCCCAGCCATTCGAAAAATCCTTGGACTTGCATGATTCCTCTTGCTCCGCGACCAGGGGGAGGCGCCGGCTCGCACGGTCGCCTGGGCATTGGGCTGCCGCTCGTCGCCGGGAGTTCCCGTCGGGGGCGGGCGAAACGGGGCGACCGGCCGTCGGCGGGGACATGTCTTTTTTGTGACGGGCTTCAAGTTTGTCAGGTGGGCGCCGATAACTGCATACGATTTCTCTATTTTTGTATACAAGATAGAGGCCGTCCCATCCCTCCTGTGTTTCCCAGTGGAGTATGCCCATGCAGTTCTGGCAGCGCAGCATCCAGCGGCAACTGATCCTCAGCATGGGCGCCGCCCTGCTGGTCAGCCTTCTGATCGTGGTCGCGGTCTATTCCAACGTGGTCAGCCGGATGACCGAGCGCTATCTGCTCGAGGGCGCGCTGCCGGCCAATGTCAGCGCGATCCGCAACGACCTCGAGCGCACATTGGCGGCGCCGCTCACCGCCATTGCCGGCATCGCCGACAACAGCCTGGTGCGCGACTGGCTGGCCAATGGCGAGGACCCGGCGCAGGCCGACGCCTTCGTCCGCTACCTGCAGGGCGTGGAGACCAGCCAGCAGGCGCTGACCACCTCGATCGCCGTGCTCGGCAGCGGCCGCTACTACTCCGAGAGCGGCCTGGCGCGCACGCTGGAACGTGGCAATCCGCGCGACGCCTGGTTCTACAGCCTGGTCGACAGCGGTGTCGAGCGGCGCCTGGACGTGGACATCGACAAGGCCTCGCAGCTGCCAACGCTGTTCATCAACCAGCGCATCAGCGCCGGCGGCAAGACCCTCGGGGTGGCCGGGCTCGGCTACAGCCTGGCGAGCATGTCCGAGCTGATCCGCGGCTTCCATTTCGGCGAAAGCGGCGAGGTATACCTGGTCGCCAGCGACGGCCAGGTGAAGGTGCACCCGCGCGCCGAGCACAACGGTTCGGCCAACCTCGCGTCGCTGACCTCCGTCGAAGCGGCCCGCGAGCTGCTCGCCGGCAAACGCGAGGTGGTGCGCTTCGAGCGCGACGGCGAAACCTTCCTGGCCATCGCCCAGCCGCTGGACAGCCTCAGCTGGCTGCTGGTGAGCGAGGTGCCGGAAGCGGAAATCTACGCCGAGGCGCGGCGTACCCTGTGGATGACCATGGCGATCGGCGTCGGTATCGCCCTGCTGTGCCTGGCGCTGGTGGTGTTGCTGGCGCGCGGGCTGGTCCGACCGATCCGCCAGGTCACCGCGGCACTGGTGGAAATCGGTGGCGGTGGCGGCGACCTCACCGCCCGGCTCGACGAGCGCCGCGCCGACGAGCTCGGTGACCTGGCGCGCGGGTTCAACCGCTTCCTCGACAGCCTGCGCGGCCTGATCGGCGACGTGCTGGCCACCAGCGAGCGGCTGCGCAGCGCAGTCACGCAGGTGGCGGCGGTGGTCGACAACACCGCCGAGCGCGCCGGACGGCAGCACGAGATGACCGACATGGTCGCCACTGCGGTGAATGAGATGGGGCTGACCGTGCAGGAGATCGCGCGCAACGCCAGCCAGGCGGCCGAGGCCTCGCAGGCCGCGCGCCAGGAAGCCAGCCAGGCGCGCCAGGTGGTCGGCCAGTCGGTGGCGCAGATCGAGCGGATGTCCGGCGAAATCGGCAGCGCCGCCGGGGCAGTGGGCGAACTGGCCGAGCAGGTCGCCTCGATCGATCAGGTGCTGGCGGTCATCCGCGGCATTTCCGAGCAGACCAACCTGCTGGCGCTCAACGCCGCGATCGAGGCGGCGCGGGCCGGGGAAATGGGCCGCGGGTTCGCCGTGGTGGCCGACGAGGTGCGCACCCTGGCCAGCCGGACCCAGGCCTCCACCGACGAGATCCAGCAGATGATCCTGCGCCTGAAGCAGGGCGCCGACACGGCCGTCAGCTCGATGCAGGCCGGGCAGGGCGCGACCGGCGCAGGCGTCGAGTCGAGCCAGCGCACCGGGCGCTCGCTGGCGGCGATCACCGATCAGGTCGAGCGCATCAGCGACATGAACATTCAGGTCGCCGCGGCCACCGAGGAGCAGACCACGGCGACCGAGGAAATCACCCGCAACGTGCAGGGCATCGCCGACCTGGCGCACGCCACCGCCGGCGAGGTGCAGAGCTGCCGCGACGACTGTCGGGCGCTGAGCCGCCTGGCCGAGGATCTCGGCCGGCAGATGGGCAGCTTCCGGCTGTAGGGCGGGCGGCGGCCGCCGTCATCTCGCTGACATCTGTCGTCGGCATGCTGCGGGCTTCCTCATTCCGGGCCCGCATTATGTCCACATCCCTGGTTGCCTCGCCGGCCTCCCGCATCCTGCGCCACCCACTGTTCTTCGCGGCCCTGTTCCTGGCCCTGGGGCTGTCGGTGACGCTCAGCTTCCACCTGCACGAGCGCGCGCTGCATCACCTGGACGTCGCCTGGCGCGACCTGGACCGCCCGCGCGCCGGCCTGGGCCTCGACGCCTTCCGCGCAGACCTGCAGGCGCGCCCGGTCGCCGGCGTCGACGACAACCTCTCCGGCCTCGCCTGGGACGCCGATCGCCGCCAGCTGTGGGCGGTGGTCAACAACCCGGAAGCGCTGGTGGCCCTGGACGAGAACGGCGGGACGATCGCGCGCTATCCGCTGGAGGGCTTCACCGACGTCGAGGGGATCGCCTACCTCGGCGACGACCTGCTGCTGCTCGCCGAGGAGCGCGAGCAGCGGCTGGTGGCGCTGCCGGTACCGACGCGCGAGGGCCCGCTGCGACGGGGCGCCGGGCAGACGCTGTCGCTCTCGCTGGGAGAGGCCGGCAACGCCGGCTTCGAGGGCCTCGGCTACGACCTCAGGGGCGACCGGCTGTTCGTGGTCAAGGAGCACTCGCCGCGCAAGCTCTACGAGATCCGCGGGCTCAAGGGACTGCTGACCGGGCAGGGCGGCGACCTGGCGATCCTCGACCGTTCGGCCTGGCTCGAAGACAAGGGCATGGCCACCGACCTGTCCTCGGTACATTACGACGATCGCAGCGGGCACCTGCTGCTGCTCAGCGACGAGGCGCGCATGCTGCTGGAACTCGACGGCGAGGGGCGGCTGGTGAACTACCGTTCGCTGTGGGCGGGCTTCGCCGGGCTGTCCGACAGCGTGCCGCAGGGCGAGGGGCTGACCCTGGACGACCAGGGCCGGATGTATCTGGTCAGCGAGCCGAACCTCTTCTATCGCTTCGAACGGGCGCCCTGAACGCCCGGTGCCGACTGGATTTCAATGCCGCTCCGATGAGACTGCTGCTTGCACCGTACTCCCTCATCCGGCCCTGCGGGCCACCTTCTCCCGGGGGAGAAGGGAAAGGCGCGGCGCAGTCTGCAACCGCGCCGAACACCTGTAGGAGCAGGC
>NZ_KE384413.1:6204-172503 GCF_000425625.1 Stutzerimonas azotifigens DSM 17556 | reverse complement strand
GATATCGATGCCGATGACGCGGGGCATGGAAACTCCTTCTATTGATCCAACGATCATCACTGCACTCGGCTCAACCTTGTGGATGCGAGCTCTCGCCAGCGGCGGGCTCTGGATACCGTTCGAGCTTCAAGAGTGAGTGTGGAAGGCCGGAGCAGTATCTACTTCACAGGCTCAGGGCCTCAGGGTGGGCACGGCTTCCTGACCTTCCCCCGATGATCAGTCGGGAACTATCACCCCGGATGGCGTGGTAGTCGAGATACAAGGGTGGGCTTCAGCCCACCAAGGTGTTTCGCAGCTATGCCGACCGTCACTCGACCCGGCTTTCGCCGCTGAACACCAGGGTCGCCCGGCAGCGCCGGCAGAAGTAGCGGCGGCCGCGGGCGACCAGGGCGTGGCGCTGGGCGCTGAAGGGGAAGGTCTGTCCTTCGCAGCGGCACCGGTAGAGGTAATAGGTGCCGCGCCGGCGGGTCACCTCGTAGGTGTGGCAGCGGTTCGGCGGCAGCCCGTAGACGCCGCGCATGATCAACTGCCATTCCTCGCCGTGCGGGCGGATGCGCGGGCCGAACATCTGGTGGGCGACCAGGTGCGCCACCTCGTGGGCGACGGTCTGGGTGAGGAAGTGTTCGCGGTTCTCGCGGTACAGCTGCGCATTGAAGCGCAGCCGGTTTTCATCGAGGTGCGCGACGCCGGCCTTCTGCCCGCGCAGCTTCAGGCTCACTTCGGGCCGCACGAAGGGCCGCTGGAAAAAGGTTTCGGCCTGCTGGTAGCACGCCTCGACCCGGGCTTGTAGCTGCTGTGGCATCGTTCCCCCTGAAAGCGGGGCGATTATGCCAAAGCGGTGCGAAGTCCGGGTAGCGTACCCGGATGGACGTCACTGCTCGTTCGGCCGGTCGGTGTTCTCGCTGTCCAGGCCGCCGGGGGTTTCCTGCGGACGGTTGGTCTCGAAGCCGTAGCTCTGGTTCTGCACTTCCTCGCGCTGGTAGGTCGGGTCCAGCGCCAGCATCCAGAACAGGATCATCGGCACCTTGAGGTTGACCAGCACCAGCAGGCCCACTCCCCAGGTGCTGGCGGCGTAGAGAAAGCTGTTACGACTGTCGATGCGCATGAAGGTCGGCAGGCCGACGAACAGCAGGTAGGTGGAGTAGGCGCCCGCGGCCAGCAGGACGGCGATGGCGATGAAGCGGGTCGGGTACAGCGCGCCGAGGCCGGCCAGGAAGAAGGGCGTGATGATATAGGCGATGAATCCCACGCACTGGTTGAAGGTGGGGCGGGCCTCGAAGGTGCGCGACATCCAGCGCAGAAAGAAGCCCATGATGAAGGTGCCGAGGATGATGGTGAGATAGATCAGCACGCTCAACTGCAGGGCGCTGCGGGTGTCGAGGCGGATGCGCTCGCTCTCCACCAGGCTCCAGCCGACGTAGCGCGTGCCGATGAACATGCACACCGCCGGCAGCAGGGCCCAGATCAGCAGGTGGGCAAGGTAGTTGGAGCTGTTCTTCGTTTCATCGCGGCGTATGTCCGCCCAGGCCTGGTCGGGACGGGTCAACAGGGTGAAGAAATACGGAATCATGCGAGTCTCCATCAGCCTCGAAGGCCTGGCATGGTGACGAAACCATGCGGCGTCATGGTTTTAGAGCGGCAGATGCGATGAGGGTTTCGCCCTCGGCGGCTGACGTTTCGTCGCAGCGGCGCCGGCGTGGAAACGAAAAAGCCGCCCCGGAGGGCGGCTGTGGCCAGGCAGGCCGGGTGACTCAGCGGACTCAGCGTATGTAGACGGGGCCGAAGCCCATGCCCCAGAAGATCACGGACAGGGCAATGATCGCGACCAGCACCACCAGCCCCACCGCCAGCACCGAGCTGGAGAACAGGAAGCCCTCGTCCGAGGGTATGTTCATGAAGGTCGGCAGTCCGACGTAGAGCAGGTAGGCCGTATAGCAGACCGCCGCGGTGCCCACCAGCATGCCCAGCCACAGGTGCGGATAGATCGCCGCGATGCCGCCGATGAACAGCGGCGTGGCCGTGTAGGCGGCGAACACGATGCATTGCGTCAGGTTCGGGTTGGCGTCGTAGGTGCGGGCCATCCAGTGGATGAAGCCGCCCATCACCGCGACCCCGGCGATCATCGCCAGGTACGCCAGGAACGTCAGCTGGAAGGCGCTGCCTTCGGTCAGGCGCACCGGCTCTCGTCCGCCGATGCTCCAGCCGAGCTGCGTGGTGCCGATGTAGGCCGCGACCGCCGGAACGGCAGCCAGCACCAGGACGTGGGTCAGGTACATGTGACTGACAGTTTCTTCTTCGCCGCGGATTTCGGCCCACTCCCGACCCGGATGGGCGAACAGCCCCCAAACGTGATGGATCATGCCAGCGTCTCCTATGTGGTGGAGGCCGCCTTTGCCGCGGGCGAAACCAGGCGCGCCCGACAGCATGGTGCGGCCTTATGTCGCAGTATAGGGTTGCGCTGAAGGCCGCGCCGCTTGGGCATTAGAGCGATTTGGAGCTAGCTGCGGGGCCATAATAGCGTTGCAATATTTCCATCGCCTGGTTGATCGCCTGCAGCTGTTCGGTGCTGCCGCCGCGATCCGGATGATGCTCGGCGACCAACTGGCGGTAGCGGTGCTTGATGATCGGCAGGGTCAGCGGATGCTCCAGGCGGTCGAGGCCGAACACCACCAGCGCCTCGCGCTTCTCCGCGCCCCCCTCGTTGCGCACCCAGTAGCTGCTGAGCAGGTTCTCGACGTCTTCCTCGGTGGTTTCCTCGAGTTGGCCCAGGTCCAGGTAGTACTCGCGCAGCGGGTCCTGGCGGCTGAGCGCCTCCTCGTGGGTGGGCGAGTAGGGCTGCAGCAGGATGCACAGCGGGTTGATCATCAATTCGTGCGCGCGCTCGGCCCGCAGGCGGTCGCGCAGTCGGTAGAGCGCGTTGAACACCTTGAAGTGGGTCTGGAACAGCACCAGCTTGTCGGTCAGCGGCTGCTGGGAGATGTGCGGGCTGCCCTGCGCCTTGAGCGCCTGGATCAGCTGGTATTCGCTGATGCCGTCCGGATGCGCGCGCAGCAACTCGAGCGTTTCCTCGAGCAGGTCGCCGGAACGGGCGAGCGCGTGGCGGCTCTGGGTGGCGACAATGCCCGCAGGCTGGCTTTCGTACAGTTCCATCTGGCCCTCGCGACTGACGGGGTGGGGTGAAAAACGCTTTGCGCGTAAAATGCCCGGCTTTTATCGCTCACCGGTCCCAAAGCACACATGGCTCACCTTTCGGTCAACCAGAACAAGCTGCAGAAGCGTCTGCGGCGCCTCGTCGGCGAAGCCGTAGCCGACTTCAACATGATCGAGGACGGCGACAAGGTCATGGTCTGCCTGTCTGGCGGCAAGGACAGCTACACCATGCTCGACATCCTGCTCTACCTGCAGAAGGTCGCGCCCATTTCGTTCAAGATCGTCGCCGTGAACATGGACCAGAAGCAGCCCGGGTTTCCCGAGCACGTGCTGCCGGCCTATCTCGAGTCCATCGGCGTCGAGTATCACATCATCGAGAAGGACACCTACTCCGTGGTCAAGGAAAAGATCCCGGAAGGCAAGACGACCTGCTCGCTGTGCTCGCGGCTGCGTCGCGGCACGCTCTACACCTACGCGGACGAGATCGGCGCCACCAAAATGGCGCTCGGTCACCACCGCGACGATATCTTGGAAACCTTTTTCCTGAATATGTTCTATGGCGGCACGCTAAAAGCCATGCCGCCGAAACTGCTCTCCGACGACGGCCGCAACGTGGTGATTCGCCCGCTGGCCTACTGCAGCGAAGCCGACATCGAGGCTTACGCGCGGCTGCGGGAATTCCCGATCATCCCGTGCAACCTCTGCGGCTCGCAGGAAAACCTGCAGCGCCAGGTGGTCAAGGAGATGCTGCAGGAATGGGAGCGCAAGTCGCCCGGCCGCACCGAAATCATGTTCCGCGCCCTGCAGAACGTGGTGCCCTCGCAACTGGCCGACCGCAACCTGTTCGACTTCGCCAGCCTGCGCATCGACGAGGCGGCGACGCCGCGTTTCGTTGATTTGATGAATCTTTAAGAGCGAGAAGACGAGAAGAGCGCTGGAGGCTGGACGAGGGCGTGGGGCGAGGCTTTTTCGTCCAGCCTTCCAGCCTTCCAGCCGGATTTACCGATGAAAGACTACCGCTGGCTTCACGAATACTGCCTGAACCGCTTCGGCTCGGCCGAGGCGCTGGAGGCGCGGCTGCCGCAGCCGCGTAGCGCCGAGGAGCTGAAAGCCATCGGCGACGACCGCTACCTGTCGCTGATGGCGCTGCGCATCTTCCGCGCGGGGCTCAAGCACAGCCTGGTGGACGCCAAGTGGCCGGCGTTCGAGGAGGTGTTCTTCGGCTTCGATCCGGAGAAGGTGGTGCTCATGAGCGGCGAGCACATCGAGCGGCTGATGCAGGACGCCCGGCTGATCCGCCACCTCGGCAAGCTCAAGAGCGTGCCGCGCAACGCCCAGTTCATCCTCGACGTGGCGCGGGAGAAGGGCCGCTTCGGCAAGCTCGTCGCCGACTGGCCGGCCACCGACATCGTCGGCCTCTGGCGCTACCTGACCAGGCACGGCTGCCAGCTCGGCGGCCTGTCCGCGCCGCGCTACCTGCGCATGCTCGGCAAGGACACCTTCGTCCCCGCCAACGACGTGGTCGCAGCGCTCAGTGCCCAGGGCATCGTCGATCGCGTGCCGACCAGCCAGCGCGACCAGGCTGCGGTGCAGGCGGCGTTCAACGTCTGGCACGAACAGAGCGGACGGCCGTTCTGCCAGCTGTCGGTGATGCTGGCGCATACGGTCAATCACTGAGGCGCGGGGCGGCCTGGCCCCTGTGGCATTCGCGAGCAAGCTCGCTCCCACACGACCCTCATCCGGCCCTGCGGGCCACCTTCTCCCGCAGGGAGAAGGGAAAAGACCGGTGCGGCCCGGGGATTCGGCGTGGGTCCGTAGGAGCGAGCTTGCTCGCGAACACGGCCTGCACGGCAGCACAGCCTGCCCCGGAACCATCCCCCTCTCCCTCCGGGAGAGGGCCGGGGTGAGGGCGATGTGCACCGGTCCGAACGGAGCAGGGAAAGGCATGGGTGCTGCCGAAAGCCCTCTGCGCCTCGGGCTTCGCTGCGCTCAACCCAACCTACAATCGGTTCAATCCCGTTCCATCCGTTCGGGTAGGTCGGGTCGAGCCGCAACGCGGCGAAGCCCGCCATCTCCCGGTGAACCTTCGGAGCCACACCATGACCCGCGACGATTCCAGGATTCGCCAGCTCGGCCAGGCGCTCGAGGCTGCCGAGCGCATTCTCTTCATCACCGGAGCCGGGCTCTCGGCCGATTCCGGCCTGCCGACCTACCGGGGTCTCGGCGGCCTGTACAACGGCACCACGGCCGAGGGCCTGCCGATCGAGGCGGCGCTGTCCGGGCCGATGCTGCAACGCGATCCCGCGCTGTGTTGGAAATACCTCGCCGAGATCGGCCGTGCCTGCCATGGCGCCACGCCCAACGCCGGGCACCGGGCGATCGCCGAGCTGCAGGCGCGCAAGCCCGGCTGCTGGGTGCTGACGCAGAACATCGACGGCTTCCACCGCGCGGCGGGGAGCCCGGCGGAGCGCCTGATCGAGATCCATGGGCAGCTGGCGCCGCTGTACTGCCAGGCCTGCGGGCGCGAGGCCGCCGACGCCGAGCGGCGCCTCGCCGGCCCGCTGCCGCCGCGCTGCGACGCGTGCGCCGGGGTGCTGCGTCCGCCGGTGGTGCTGTTCGAGGAGATGCTGCCGGTGGAGGCCGTCGAGCGCCTGCGCCGGCAGCAGGCGATCGGCTTCGACCTGGTGCTGGCGGTCGGCACCTCGGCCAGCTTCGGCTACATCCTCGAGCCTTTGCTGCGCTGCCGCACCGCCGGCGGCTTCACCGTCGAGATCAACCCGGCCACCACCGAACTGGCCGCCTGGGTCGACCTGCATGTCCCGGGGAGGGCCCTAGACGTTTTGCCGCAGGCGATCGGTCACATTTCCGAGCAATGAAATTTGCCGATCGATGCCCGACAAGGCATAGTCGCGGCCATTCCGTAATCCGACACGGCTGTGCCCATGCTTCGACGCTTCGCACCCCTCGTGCCTCTGACGCTTGCCGTCCTGCTCGGCGCCTGCGCGACAACGCCCCAACCCGCCGCGCTTGCGCCCGAGCCCGCAACGCCCCCGACGGTCGCCGAACGCGCTGCGCCGCAACCGGCCCACGACCTCGAACCTTCCTCCGATACCGTTTCCCAGCTTACCGACGAGCAGGACTACGCCCTGCCGCAACTGGCCGACAGCATCATCGAGCGCGGCTACCGGCTGGTCGGCACGCCGTACCGCTATGGCGGCGCGTCGGCGAAGACCGGCTTCGACTGCAGCGGCTTCGTCGGCTTCCTGTTCCGCAAGGAAGCGGGCATCGAGCTGCCGCGTTCGACCCGGCAGATGATCGGCGTCGATGCGCCGCTCGTCGCCCGCGAGGACCTCGAGCCCGGAGACGTGCTGTTCTTCAACGATCGCGGCCGTGGGCGCGTCAGCCACGCGGGCATCTACATCGGCGACGACCGCTTCATCCATTCCGCGAGCCGGCGCAGCGGCGGGGTACGGGTAGACAGCCTGGACGACAGCTACTGGCGCAGCAGCTTCATGGAAGCCAAGCGCGTACTGGCCCTCGCGCCGGCGGATCACTAAAGGCTCGCCGAGGGCCCTGTTTCGGGGCCCGGCGGTTGCCAGGGCGCGCACATGCCGGCAAAGTGACAGCCTCGCTGGAGGATGCCCGGATGCGCCGTTCCGCCCACCTGATGCTCGTGATCACCACCCTGTTGCTGGGCGCCTGTGCCGGCCGGGCCCCGGAGCCCGTCGCCCCGGTGCCGATCGCCGGCCCCGCCAGCGAATACCCCGGCACCGCCGAAGACGTCCTGTTCAACGCGCTATCCCTGGTCGGCACCCCTTATCGCTACGGCGGCAACACGCCGGATTCCGGCTTCGATTGCAGCGGGTTGATCGGCTATGTCTATCGCCATGGGGCCGGCCTCGCGCTGCCTCGGACTACCGCTGATCTGATGCGCATGCGCGCCGAGCGGGTACGGGCCGATGCCCTGCGCGCCGGCGACCTGGTGTTCTTCGCCACCGCCGGCGGCCGGCGTGTCAGCCATGCCGGCATCTACGTGGGCGAGGGGCGCTTCGTCCACGCGCCATCCAGCGGCGGCACCGTCCGCCTCGACAGCCTGTCCAGCCATTACTGGCAGAAGAGCTACCTCGACGCCCGGCGCGTGCTGGGTAGCGAGGCGCTGGCGCGCAATCCCTGAGCGAGCGTGAAAACGCCCGGCATCTGGCGCGACGTTGTTCACCTGGACAAGCTCGCCCCGAGGTCGGGCCTCCCACATAAGCGGCGTCGCCCACCGAGTCCAGTGGAAGGCCGCGCCCGTTCCCGACGGGCTTGCGGCATCACCACATCCCTGTGGATTGTGCGCCCTCGCGGCGAATGCGGTGGGGTAGGTTGGGCTGAAGCGCAGCGAAGCCCGACACGACCGGCTCCAGTCCTGCGCCCCATCCTCGTTGGGCTTCGGCACAGGCGCCTCGACCCAACCTGGGTCCACGCAACAGCGGCTCGAGCGCTCACGGCACCCTCAGGGCGTCTCCGGGCAGGCCGGGAGCAGCGCCCGGGTCGGTACGCCTTCGTTGCGGGTGAAGCGGCAGCCGTAGGCCGGATCGGCCACCACCCGCGGGCTCAGCACCTCGTCGCCGGCCGGCTTGATGCCCTGCTGCTCCCACTGCAGCATCGCCGCCATCGCCTCGACCTGCTCCTGGTAGCTGAAGTCGCAATGGCTCGGCGCACGGATCGCACGCTGCACCAGCCAGTCGCCATTGCCGTTGGCCTCGGCCCGCTTGCGGTGGATCTGCATGTGCCTGAACGGCACGTACAGGTCGCCGAGCGTGTGGATGCTCACCACCGGCACGTTGAACTCGCCGTTGACCACCGGAATCCAGCGCAGGCCGTCCGGGCGCAGGTTGTTGGCCGAGGGCCGGCCGATCACGCGGATGATCGAGTCGTTGAACTCACGCTCCTCGCGGGACATGGCGGCGTGGTCGTCGAACTGGTAGCGGGTATCCATGTTGCCGGTGAGCGAGTCGGCAAGGATGCCGTTGACCGTGCCGTCGCGCCCGTCAGTGCCGAGGACCACGCTCTGCAGCTGGGTGCGGAAGCCTTCGGCGAAGATCGGCCGCGGGCCGCCGGTGAGGTTGCGCACGATGCCTTCGAGCTTCTCGCCGAGCGCCGAGGGCTGGGTCGGATACTGGGTCCAGAGGGCGGCGATGATCTGCGGCAGCTTCTGCTGGAAGTCGCTGGCCGGGAAGCCGGTCGGGCCGAGTCCGGCGAGGTGCTGGGCGGCCAGGGTGAAGTCCATCAGGTACTCGAACTCGAAGGTGTCGCCGGTGACGCCGCACATGGGCACCGAGCCGGCGTAGCGCACCCTGTGGTTGGCGGTGGCGTAGGTCTCCGCTTCGACCGCCGCCGCGGCCACGTGCCCGCCCATGGAGTGCCCGGTGATGTAGATCTTCTGCGGCTCGGGTCGGCCGGTCAGCTCGGAGAAGGCCAGCGCCAGGGCGTTGGTGTCCTCGATGCCGGCGCGCACATCGTAGTAGTTCGCGCTGTAGCTCGAGGCGGCCCAGGCGTAGCCCTGCTGCAGCAGCCAGGCGCGGATCGCCGGCGGGCCGACGGTGAGTTCCGGGCCTTCGCCGCGATAGCCGTGGGCGTACATCACCAGCATGCCGTTCCAGTTGGCCGGCACCTCGATCTGGTACGAGGCGTTGCCGAGCAGGCCGGTCCAGCGTTCGCTGGGCAGGCCGGGAAGGGCGTCGAGCGGCGACACGACCGGCGTGAAGGTACGGCCGTCCTGCTCGCGCGCCTCGCTGCCGGAGTAGGGCGGCAGGATGGATTTCTGCCGGGCGAAGGCGTCGGCGGTCAGGCCCAGGGCACCGACCAGCGCCACGCCGGCACAGGCCATCGTCAGCTTGTTGGGGAACATGGGGTGTCTCCTTATTTTTGTTGTTGTAGTGCCGCGGCGGCCGAAGGCAGTCGGCCACGCTCGGTTCGTCGGGCAGGGCTGGCGGCCTACGCCCTTGCTTGTCGTTGTGATGGAGGCAGTGGATGGACGGCAGCCCACCACTCCCTCGCCTGCGTGTGGGTGATGGTGGGCTGGAGCCCTCCCTACGGATCTGAAGCGGAGCGCCGCCCGGCCCGCCTGCGAATACGTGGACGACAGGCCCTGGATGAGACCGGACGCGCCGTCATCCCGTTTCGGCTCAAATCAGGGGAGGCCCTGCATTTCGCTCTTTGGAGCGAGACCGCCCGTCGGGAGCGAGGCCGCGCATGCTGCATGAGGCGGCGGCCGGCGGGGGCTCGTTCTTTGGGATGGCTGGCGGCTGGCCATCCTGCCCGGGGAGAAAAGGGCCGAAGCCTTCGCGCGCACGGCTTTGCGCCGCGCCAGTGACGCCCGGTTTCCGACGGAGCGCTGAAATATCTCGAAAAATTATCCTTCCGGCCGATACCCGCGGCTCAACCGTTTGACTACCATCAGGCGCCCTTTTCTGGTGTGCGCCGTTCTGGCGCATGGAACCGAACCCCTTTCTCAGGTATTTCCGATGCCCGCCCTAAGTTACCTCCTGATCGGCTTCGCGCTCGCCGCGCTGGCCGGCGTGGTCCTGGAAGAAAAAACCCATGTCAACAAGGCCAAGGTGACGCTGTTCTTCGGCACCCTGTCATGGGTGCTGCTGTTCGTCTTCGCCGAGCCCGGCACCGCGCGCGAAGGCGTGCTCGAGGCGCTGAACGAGAACATCGCCGACATCGCCGGGCTGTGGATCTTCCTGGTCGCCGCCATGACCTTCGTCGCCTACCTCAACAAGAAGGGCATGATCGAGAACCTGATCTACCTGATCCTGCCCAAGCGCATCAGCGAGCGCGCGCTGCTGTTCCTCACCGCGCTGTTCTGCTTCGTGTTTTCCTCGCTGGCCGACAACATCACCGCCACCCTGGTGTCGATCACGCTGATCCTGTCGCTGCAGCTGGAGCAGGCCAAGACGCTCAAGTTCGCCACGCTGGTGGTGTTCGCGGTGAACTCCGGGGGCGTGGCGCTGATCACCGGCGACGTCACCACGCTGATGATCTTCCTCGCCGGCAAGGTGCAGATCCTGCAGCTGCTGATCCTGGCGATCCCGGCCTTCCTGGCGGTCATGCTGCTGGCGGCGATGCTGTCGATCGGCATGAACGGTGAGGTTCTGGTCAGGAGCCACCGCACCGAGGTCCGCGGCGTCGACGTGGCCATCGCGCTGATCTTCCTCGGCACCATCCTCAGCACCATCGCCGGCAACTTCTTCTTCGAGATTCCGCCGGTGCTGACCTTCCTCACCGGCCTGTCGGTCATGTTCCTGGTGGCGCGCTTCTTCAGCGACGACAACGATGCCGACCCGATCCTCGAATACGTGCGCCAGGTGGAGTTCGAGACGCTGCTGTTCTTCCTCGGCATCCTGCTGCTGGTCGGCATGCTGAAGGAGATCCAGGTGCTCGAGGGCCTGGTGCATATCTATGACCAGGTCCCGGCGGTGGTCGCGAACTACCTGATGGGCGTGCTCTCGGCGGCGATCGACAACGTGCCGCTGACCGCCGCGCTGCTCAAGTCCGGGCTGACCATGGGCGTGGCCGAGTGGATGATGCTGACCTATGCGGTCGGCGTCGGCGGCTCGCTGCTGGTGATCGGCTCGGCCGCCGGCATCGTCGCCATGAGCAAGGTGCAGGGGCTGACCTTCGGCAGCTACCTGAAGTACTTCGTCTATCTGTTCGTGGCCTTCAACGCGGGGTTCGTCGGGGTCTACCTGGTCGGCCTGCTGATGCCCGCCACGCCGGTCTGAACTCTCCCAAGCCGCCGCGGGCCGGTCAGGGCAGGCCCGCGGCGTTCACCATTCCAGGTTGAAGTGCGAGCCGGGCACGAAGCGGCCGTCGAGCAGGTCCCAGCGTTCCACGCAGACGTGCTTGTGTGCGTGGCGGTGCGGGTTGAGCCTGAGCCGGTTGAAGGAGTTCGGCGTGCGCCCGCGGATGCGCGAGGACAGTGCCGTGCCGGACTGCACCATCCAGATCTCGCGCGCCAGCGTCGGGTACTGCTTGGACAGTGGCAGCACGTAGGGCAGGTGGATGTGCCCGCCCATCACCAGGTCGAGCCCGGCCTCGGACCAGCGCTGCAGGGCCGGCTCGGCGCCGTGCTGCAGGTTGCTCAGATCGCTCAGTTCCATCGCGCCGAACGGCTGGTGCGCCACCACGATGCGCACCTTGGCCGGGTCCGTGCGCGCCAGCCGTTCGCACACCGCCTCCACCTGCTCGGGCGTGACCAGGCCGTCCTTGTGCCGGCGCGGCGCGGTGGTGTTGAGGCCGATGACCAGCATCTGGTCGTTCTCGTAGCTCGGCTCCAGGTCATCGCCGAAGTGCCGGCGGTAATTGCGGTACGGCGCGAAGAAGCGCGCGAACAGGTTGTACAGCGGGATGTCGTGGTTGCCGGGAATCACCAGCGAGCGGGGGATGCCGTGGCCTTCCAGCCGGCGCAGGAAGGCCTGTGCGGCGTCGAACTGGCTGCGCCGGGCGCGCTGGGTGATATCCCCGGAGAACACCAGCAGATCGGCGCCGTGCTCCTGCACGTGGTCCTCCAGGGCTTGCACCACGTCCGGAAGTTCGGTGCCGAAGTGGGTGTCGGAAATCTGCAGCAGGGTGGTCATTCGGTTCGCATCCTGTCGCCTCGTGGTCGCTGTTGCTGTATTCGAAGCCTGTGGGCGGCCGGCGTTCCGATGAACGGCCCGGTCATCGTGAAACCGGCTCAACCTCGGTTGACCCGGCCGCGGTTGCGTCGCTGCCGGCGGTGCTCTAACCTTCGCCGCGCCTCAGGTGCCCCTGGCCATGTGCCAGGAGTGAAACAGGGAAGCCGGTCCAGTCGCAACGACGATTCCGGCGCTGCCCCCGCAACGGTAGGCGAGTAGTGAACCACGAATACCACTGTGCTCGGCATGGGAAGGTGTGGTTCGGGCAGGCGCATCCGCGCCGCCGCTCGCAAGCCCGGAGACCGGCCTGTCGCATTCACTGACAGTGCGGCGGGCGCTGGGCGGGTGCATGCCCTTGCGGGTATTCCCTCCTCATGCGGGTTCCTCCGTCTGTCGTTACCGACCCTGAGTCGTGCGGCGGGCACGACGGAGAACCTCGATCGATGCGCAATTCCCTTTCCCTGGCGGCGGTGCTGCTGGGTTTCCCTTCCTGTGTCCTGGCCGATCACGACGGCGCCCTGCTGCTGGGCCAGCAACTGATCACCGCCAGCCGCACCGGCAACTCCCCGGTGTCCATCGCCTCCAGCAGCCTGATCACCCGTGACGACATCGAACGCCTGCAGGCGGGCAGCGTGCCGGAACTGCTGCAACGCCTGGCCGGGGTGAGCGTCACCAGCAACGGCGGGCGCGGCAAAAGCACCTCGGTGTCCATCCGCGGCACCAGCGACAAGCACGTGCTGGTGCTGATCGACGGCGTCCGGGTCGGCTCGGCCACCTCCGGCAGCGCCGCGCTGCAGAGCATCCCGGTGGAGCAGATCGAGCGCATCGAGATCGTCCGCGGGCCGCGTTCCAGCCTGTACGGTTCGGAGGCGATGGGCGGGGTAATCCAGATCTTCACCCGTCGCGGCGGCGACGGCTTCAAGCCCTATTTCTCGGCGGGCGCCGGCTCGCGCTCGAGCTACAGCGGCTCGGCCGGCGTGGCGGGCGGGCAGGGCAACGGCTGGTTCAACCTCGGCGTGTCCAGCGAGTCCACCGACGGCATCAATGCCCGCGCCTACCGCAGCAGCGCGCCTGGGGCCTTCGAGCCGGACACGGACGGCTATCGCGAACTGTCCGGGCACCTGCGCGCCGGCTATCGCTTCGACAGCGGCCTGGAGCTCGACGGCAGCTGGCTGCAGAGCGAGAACCATAGCGACTTCGACAGCCGCTCCAGCAGCGGCGCCAGCGGCCGGGATGCGTACAGCGACGGCTCGCTGCAGGCAATCAGCGGCCGTGCGCGCTTCTCGCCGCAGGCGTTCTGGGACGTCACCCTGCAGGCCGGGCACAGCGAGGACCTGAGCGACAACTTCCAGGACGGCCGCTTCTACTCGCGCTTCGACACCCGCCGCGACAGCGCCACCTGGCAGAACGACTTCCATGTCGGCGAGGCGCAGCTGCTGACCCTCGGCATGGACTACCAGAAGGACCGCATCGACAGCAGCGACAGCTATGTCGAGGACAGCCGCTACAACCGTGGCTACTTCGTCCAGTACCAGGCCGCCTTCGGCCGCCATGGCGTGCAGGCCGGCCTGCGCCGCGACAAGGACGAATTCTTCGGCTCGCACGACACCGGCAGCCTGGGCTACAGCTTCGAACTGAGCGAGGCGCTGACGCTGACCGCCGCCTACGGCACCGCCTACCGCGCGCCGACCTTCAACGACCTCTACTACCCGGCCAGCGCCTATACCGCCGGCAATCCGGACGTCAAGCCGGAGGAGTCGGAAAGCTACGAGATCGGCATCCGCGGCAGCCACGGCTGGGGCGAGTGGAGCGTCAACGCCTACGAGAACCAGATCGAGGACCTGATCGTCTGGGCGGGCACCAGCCCCATGCGCCCGGAAAACGTCGACGTGGCGCGCATCCGTGGCATCGAGACCACGGTCGCCACCGTGCTGGCCGGCTGGGACCTGGCCGCCAACCTGACCTTCATGGACCCGCAGGACCGCAGCAAGGCCAACCATGGGCACCTGCTGCAGCGCCGCGCCAAGCGCCAGTTCAACCTGGACCTGGATCGCCAGTTCGGCACCGTCGGCCTGGGCGCCTCGCTGTACGCGGCCAGCGAGCGCTTCGACAAGGCGAGCAACGCCGAGGATTCGCGCATGCCCGGCTATGCCCTGGTGGACCTGCGCGGCGAGTACCGCCTCGACGACGCCTGGCGGCTGCAGGCCAGGCTGGCGAACCTGTTCGACCGCGAATACGAAACCACCCAGACCTACGAGCAGCCCGGCCGCGCGCTGTACTTCACCGTCCGCTACCAGGCCCTGTAACCGGTAACCCCACGAAGGAGCACTCCCATGCACGCCCCGTCCACGCGCGCCCAACTGGCAATAGGCGCCGCGCTGATCCTGCTGATGGCCATGACCCGCGGTCAGCACTTCGCCAGCGTCCAGAACCTGCCCAGCGCCAGCTGGTCGATCTTCTTCCTCGCCGGCTTCTACCTGCGTCCGCGCTGGACGTTCGTGCTGCTGTTCGCCGAGGCATCCGTGCTGGACTTCGGTTCCCTGGCCAGCGGCACCATCAGCGACTGGTGCCTGTCGCCGGCCTACTGGGCGCTGGTGCCGGCCTACGGCAGCCTGTGGCTGGCCGGGCGGCTGTTCGCCGGCTGGCAGCGCGACGACCTGCGCAGCCTGGCGCTGCTGGCATTGACGCTGCTGGTCGCGGGCTTCGTCGCCTACCTGATCTCCGGCGGGGCCTTCTACTTCTTCTCCGGGCGTTATCCGGAGCCGACCCTGGCCGGCTTCCTGCCGCGCATCGCCCAGTACGTGCCGCGTCACCTGGGCAACCTGGCGTTCTACGTCGGCACGGCGCTGGTGCTGCACCTCGGCATCGTCTCGGCGCTGCGCCTGACGCGTCCGCGGCAGGTGCACTGATGGACGCGCGCGACGCCCGGCACAAGGCGCGCATGCAGCGCAAGAAGGCGGTGGTCGATGCGAAGATCGCCGAAGCCCAGGACGAATACGGCCTGCTGCTGGTGCACACTGGCAACGGCAAAGGCAAGAGCAGCTCGGCCTTCGGCATGGTCGCCCGCGCGCTGGGCCATGGCATCAAGGTCGGCGTGGTGCAGTTCATCAAGGGCGCGGCCAGCACCGGCGAGGAAAGCTTCTTCCGGCGCTTCCCCGGGGAGGTGCGCTATCACGTCATGGGCGAAGGCTTCACCTGGGAAACCCAGGACCGCCAGCGCGACATCGCCAGGGCCCGCGAGGCCTGGGCGGTGGCGGTCGAACTGCTGGCCGATCCGGGTATCGGCCTGGTGGTCCTGGACGAGCTGAACATCGCCCTGAAGTACGGCTACCTCGACCTGGACGGGGTGCTGCACGACATCCAGTCGCGGCCGCTGCGCCAGCACGTGGTGGTGACCGGGCGGGGCGCGCCGCTGGAACTGATCGAGGCCGCCGACACCGTCACCGAGATGACGCTGGTCAAGCATGCGTTCAAGGCCGGGGTGAAGGCACAGAAGGGAGTGGAGTTCTGATGCCGGTGCGAGCCTGCCCGGCATTGCTGATTGCCGCACCGGCCTCCGGTCAGGGCAAGACCACCGTCACCGCCGCCCTGGCGCGGCTGCATGCGCGCCAGGGCAAGCGCGTGCGGGTGTTCAAGTGCGGGCCGGACTTCCTCGATCCGACCATCCTCGCCCGCGCCAGCGGCCGGCCGGTCTACCAGCTCGACCAGTGGATGGTCGGCGAGGCGGAGTCGCGGCGCCTGCTGTGGGAGGCCGCAGGAGAGGCCGAGCTGATCCTGATCGAAGGCGTGATGGGGCTGTTCGACGGCAATCCCAGCGCCGCCGACCTGGCACGGCGCTTCGGCGTGCCGGTGCTGGCGGTGATCGACGGCGCGGCCATGGCGCAGACCTTCGGCGCCCTGGCCCATGGCCTGGCGAGCTTCCAGCCGGACCTGCCGTTCGCCGGGGTGCTGGCCAACCGGGTCGGCAGCGCGCGGCATGGCGAGATCCTGCGGGACGCCACGCCGGCGGGGCTGCGCTGGTTCGGCGCCTTGCCGCGCGGAGGCGATTTCGAGCTGCCGAGCCGGCATCTCGGGCTGGTCGCGGCCGAGGAACTGGCCGACCTCGACCGGCGCCTGGACGCGGCCGCCGATGCCCTGGCGGCCAGTGCCGACACCCGCCTGCCGGCGCCGGTGCGCTTCGAGCCCGGCGCGACCGGCGAGCGCCCGCGGCTGCTCGACGGCGTGCGCATCGGCATCGCCCGGGACGCCGCCTTCGCCTTCCTCTACCAGGCCAACCTCGACCTGCTGGCCGAGCTCGGCGCGACGCTGCAGTTCTTTTCTCCGCTGGCCGGCTCGCGGCTGCCCGAGGTGGACAGCCTGTACCTGCCGGGCGGTTACCCCGAGCTGCACTTGCGGGCCCTGGCCGAAAACCAGGGCCTGGCCGACGACATCCACGCGCACCATGCCGCCGGTAAGCCGATCCTCGCCGAGTGCGGCGGCATGCTCTACCTGCTCGAACGCCTGACCGACCGTGACGGCGCCAGCGCGCCGATGCTCGGCCTGCTGCCCGGTGAAGCGCGGATGCAGTCGCGCCTGGCCGCGCTGGCGCTGCAGGAGGCGACGCTGCCGGAAGGCCGCCTGCGCGGGCACAGCTTCCACTACTCGCGGCTGGAATCGCCGCTGCAGCCCTTCGTCCGCGGCAGCTGCCCGAACGGGCGGGGCACCGCCGAGGCGGTGTTCGGGCACGGGCGGCTGACAGCGTCCTACATCCACTTCTACCTGCCGTCCGATCCGCGGGCGGCGGCGAGCCTGCTGCGGCCATGAGCGGGCACGCCTTCAGCCCCGAGGAACGCGCGGCAGTCTACCGGGCCATCGCCGAGCGCCGCGACATGCGCCACTTCGCCGGCGGCGAGGTCCCGGCCGACACCCTCGCGCGCCTGCTGGAAGCCGCCCATGCGGCGCCCAGCGTGGGGCTGATGCAGCCGTGGCGGTTCATCCGCATCACCCGCCCCGACCTGCGCGCGGCGATCGCTGCGCTGGTCGAGCAGGAGCGCCAGCGCACGGCCGAGGCGCTGGGCGAGCGGCGCGACGAATTCATGCGGTTGAAGGTCGAGGGCATCGGCCAGTGCGCCGAGCTGCTGGTGGTTTCGCTGATGGACGGGCGCGAAGGTCACCTGTTCGGCCGGCGCACTCTGCCGGAAATGGATCTGGCGTCCGTCGCCTGCGCCGTTCAGAATCTCTGGCTCGCCGCGCGGGCGGAGGGGCTCGGCATGGGCTGGGTCTCGCTGTTCGACCCCGGGGCGCTGGCCGAACTGCTCGGCGCGCCGTCCGGCGCCCGGCCGGTGGCGATCCTCTGCCTCGGACCGGTCGAGGCCTTCTACCCGGCGCCGATGCTGGCGCTCGAAGGCTGGACCGAGCCGCGGCCGCTGGACGAACTGCTGTCGGAAAACCAATGGAACTGCTGATGACGCAACGGATGCGCCTCTACCCCCGTCTCTTTTCCCTGCCGGGAGCCCGCCCGTGAGCCTGGCCTTGGCCGTGGCGGCCGCGCTGCTGCTGGACCTGCTGTTCGGCGAGCCTAGGCGTGCGCACCCACTGGTGGCCTTCGGCAGCCTGGCCGACCGCATCGAGCGGCGGCTGAACGGCGCCGACGGCCGCGGCTGGCGCAGCCACGGGGTCACCGCCTGGTGCCTGGCGGTGCTGCCGCCGGTCCTGGCCGCCTGGCTGCTGAGCCTGCTGCCGGGCGTCGGCTGGCTGGTGGAGGTGGCGCTGCTGTACCTCGCGCTCGGCCTGCGCAGCCTGGGCGACCACGTGCTGCCGATCGTCCAGGCGCTGCGCGAGGGCGACCTGGCGCAGGCGCGCCGGTGGGTCGGACGCATCGTCAGCCGCGACACCGCGGCCCTGGACGAGGCGGGCGTGGCCCGCGCCGCCACCGAATCGGTGCTGGAGAACGGCAGCGACGCGGTGTTCGCCGCGCTGTTCTGGTTCGCCGTGGCCGGCGCCCCGGGCGTGGTGCTCTACCGTCTGAGCAACACCCTGGACGCCATGTGGGGCTACCGGATCGAGCGCTACGAGCGCTTCGGCTGGGCCGCCGCGCGCATCGACGACCTGCTCAATCTGATCCCCGCGCGGCTGGCCGCGCTGACCTATGCGCTGCTCGGGCGGACGCGAACCGCGCTGCGCTGCTGGGCACGCCAGGCCAGGGCCTGGGACAGCCCCAACGCCGGGCCGGTGATGGCCGCCGGGGCCGGCGCACTCGGCGTGTCGCTCGGCGGGCCGGCGATCTATCACGGCGTGGCGCACCTGCGCCCGGCGCTGGGCGAGGGGCCGGCGCCGGACGCCCGCGACATCGAGCGCGCGCTGGACCTGGTGTGGGGCGGCGTCGGCCTGTGGCTGGCGCTGCTGCTGCTGCTGGGAGGCTGGCTCGATGCTTGAGCACGGTGGACGCCTGCGCGCGGCGGCGCGCCGCTACGGCATTCCCCTGTCCGGCTGGCTGGACCTGTCCACCGGTATCGCGCCTTATGGCCCGGCCTTGCCGCCGCTGCCCGCCGAGGCCTGGACGCGCCTGCCCGAACCGGACGACGGCCTGCTGGCGGCGGCGGCCGGCTACTACGGCAGCCCGTCGTTGTTGCCGGTGGCCGGCAGCCAGGCCGCCATCCAGGCGCTGCCGCGGCTGCGCCCGCGCGCCGAGGTGGGCATCGTCTCGCCCTGCTATGGCGAGCACGCGCACGCCTGGCAACGCGCCGGACACCAGGTGCTGACCTTCAGCGAAGGCGCCGCGCGGCGGTCGGCCCGCCGGCTCGACGTGCTGGTGGTGGTCAACCCGAACAACCCCACCGGGCGACGCATCGCCCCGGCGCAGTTGCTCGCCTGGCATGCCGAACTGGCCGAGCACGGCGGCTGGCTGGTCGTCGACGAGGCCTTCGTCGACTGCACCCCCGAGCAGAGCCTGGCCACCTGCTGCCCGCGGCCGGGGCTGATCGTGCTGCGCTCGTTCGGCAAGTTCTTCGGCCTGGCCGGTGCCCGGCTCGGCTTCGTCTTCGCCGAAGCGGCGCTATTGGGGCGTCTGGAGGCCGAACTGGGACCCTGGACGGTGGCCGGTCCGACCCGCGCGGTGGCCGCCGCGCTGCTCGCCGATCAAGCCGCCCAGGCGCAGCAGCGCGAGCGGCTGCTGCAGGACGGCCGGCGTCTGGAGGCATCGCTGCGCCGCCATCTGCTGACGCCGGCGGGCGGCTGCGCGCTCTTCCAGTGGGTGCTGACCGACCGCGCCGCGGCGCTCGCCGACGCGTTGGCCAGCCGCGGCATTCTGGTGCGGCTGTTCCGTCACCCGTCGAGCGTGCGCCTGGGGCTGCCGGCGGACGACGCGCAATGGGCGCGACTCGACGAGGCGCTCCGCTGGCGAGGGCTACGGGCATGACCACGCTCATGGTGCAGGGCACCACCTCCGACGCCGGCAAGAGCACGCTGGTGACCGCGCTCGGCCGCTGGGCCCGCCGCCAGGGCGTGCAGGTGGCGCCGTTCAAGCCGCAGAACATGGCGCTCAATTCCGCGGTCACCGCCGACGGCGGCGAGATCGGCCGAGCCCAGGCGGTGCAGGCGCTGGCCTGCGGGCTGGCGCCGCACACCGACATGAACCCGGTGCTGCTCAAACCCAACAGCGATGTCGGCGCACAGGTCATCGTTCACGGCCGTGCCGTGGGCAACATGGATGCGTGCGCCTACCACCACTACAAGCGCGTCGCCCGCGCGGCGGTGCTGGCCTCGCACCGGCGCCTGCGCGAGGCCTACCGACTGGTGCTGGTGGAAGGCGCGGGCTCGCCGGCGGAAATCAACCTGCGCGAGCACGACATCGCCAACATGGGCTTCGCCGAGACGGTGGACTGCCCGGTGATCCTGATCGCCGACATCGACCGCGGCGGCGTGTTCGCCCACCTGGTCGGCACCCTGGCGCTGCTGTCGGAGAGCGAGCGGGCGCGCGTCGCCGGCTTCGTCATCAACCGTTTCCGCGGCGACCTGGCCCTGCTCCAGCCAGGGCTGGACTGGCTCGAGGCATACACCGGCAAGCCCGTGCTCGGCGTGCTGCCGTATCTGCACGACCTGCACCTGGAGGCCGAGGATGCGATCGACGCGCGGCAGGCGGCCAAGGCCGGCGAGCTGCTGCGGGTGGTGGTGCCGGTGCTGCCCCGTATCAGCAACCACACCGACTTCGACCCGCTGCGCCTGCACCCGCAGGTGGACCTGCGCTTCGTCGGTCCCGGCGAGCCGATTCCGCCGGCCGAGCTGATGGTGCTGCCCGGCTCGAAGAGCGTGCGCGCCGACCTCGAACGCCTGCGCGCCGCCGGCTGGGACGAGGCGATCCGCCGGCACCTGCGCTACGGCGGCCGGCTGCTGGGCATCTGCGGCGGCTTCCAGATGCTTGGCCGCTCGATCGACGATCCGCTCGGGCTGGAGGGCCCGCCGGGCCGTTGCGACGGGCTGGGCCTGCTCGATTTTTCCACCGAACTGCAGGCCGAGAAGCAGCTGCGCAACGTTGCCGGGGCGCTCTGGCTGGAGGGGGCGCCGGTGTCCGGCTACGAGATTCACGCGGGCGTGAGCCGGGGACCGGCGCTGGACCGGCCTGCCGTCACCCTGGCCGACGGCCGTACCGATGGCGCGCTCAGCGTCGACGGCCAGTTGTGCGGCACCTACCTGCACGGCCTGTTCCAAAACCCGGCGGCCTGCACCGCGCTGCTGCGCTGGGCCGGCCTGCGCCAGGCCGAGACGGCCGACTACGCCGCCCTGCGCGAGCGCGACATCGAGCGCCTTGCCGATCTGGTCGAGGCGCATCTGGACACCGCGCGGCTGCGCGCGCTGTGCGGGCTGGACGCCCGCGAAGAGGAAACCCCATGAGTGTCGAACTGATCCTCGGCGGTGCCCGCTCGGGCAAGAGCGCCCTGGCCGAGCGCCTGGCCACTGCCAGCGGGCTGGAGGTCGTCTACATCGCCACCAGCCAGGCGCTGGACGCGGAAATGGCTGAACGCGTCGCCCATCATCGCCGGCGCCGCCCGACCGGCTGGCAGCTGGTGGAGGAGCCGCTGGAGCTGGCGCGCGTGCTCGCCGAGCAGAGCGGGGCGAGGCGCTGCCTGCTGGTCGACTGCCTGACGCTGTGGCTGACCAATCTGCTGTTGCTCGACGATCCGCAGCGCCTGGCCGCCGAACGCCGGGCCCTGCTCGAGCGGCTGCCGTCGCTGCCCGGGAGGGTGATCCTGGTGAGCAACGAGACCGGCCTGGGCGTGGTGCCGCTTGGCGAACTCACGCGGCGCTACGTCGACGAGGCCGGCTGGCTGCACCAGGCGGTGGCCGCCGAGGCCGAGCGGGTGGTGTTCAGCGTGGCCGGCTTGCCCTGCGTGCTGAAGGGTGCGCCGCTGTGAGCGCGGCCTGGTGGACCGCCGCGTGCCGGCAGCCCGATGCGCAGGTACGCGAGGCGGCGCTGCAGAGGCAGCGTACGCTGACCAAACCGCAGGGCTCGTTGGGCCTGCTGGAGAGCCTGGCGGTGCAGCTCGCGGCCTTGCAGGGCGACTCGCGGCCCCGCGCCGAGCCGCTCTGGATCAGCCTGTTCGCCGGCGACCACGGCGTGGTGGAGGAGGGCGTGTCGGCCTTTCCGCAGGCAGTGACCGGCGAAATGCTGCGCAACTTCGTGCGCGGCGGTGCGGCCATCAGCGTGCTCGCCGAGCGGCTTGGCGCCCCGCTGGAGGTGCTCGACCTGGGCACGGTGTCGGGCGCTGCACTGGAAGGCGTTCGGCGCCTGGCGCTGGGGCCGGGCACGGCGAACTTCACCCGCGCGCCGGCGATGAGCGCCGAGCAGTGCCGGCTGGCCCTGCAGGCCGGCGCCGACGCCGTGGCCCGGGCGCGGGTGGCCGGCACGCGGCTGTTCATCGGCGGCGAGATGGGCATCGGTAACACCACCGCTGCCTGCGCGCTGGCCTGCGTGCTGCTCGATCGGCCGGCCGCCGAGCTGGTCGGCCCGGGCACCGGGCTCGACGGCGCCGGCGTCGCGCACAAGGCGGCGGTGATCGAGCGCGCCCTGGCCCTGCACCGGCCCCATTGCGACGAGCCGCTGGAGGCGCTGCGGCGGCTCGGCGGCTTCGAGCTCGCCGCGCTGGCCGGCGCCTACCTGGCCTGCGCGCAGCAGGGCATCGCGGCGCTGGTGGACGGCTACATCTGCACGGTCGCCGCGCTGCTGGCGGTGAACCTGAATGCCGGCTGCTGGTCCTGGCTGTTCTTCGCCCACCGCTCCGCGGAGCCAGGCCACGCCGCCGTGCTCGACGCGCTGGACGCCGAGCCGCTGCTCGATCTCGGCCTGCGCCTGGGCGAGGGCAGCGGGGCGGCGCTGGCGGTACCGCTGCTGCAGCAGGCCTGCGCGCTGCACGTCGGCATGGCGACCTTCGCCGAGGCCGCGGTGTCGGAGCGGCCGGCGTGAGCGCGCGCATCGACCTGCTGCGCCACGGGGAAACCGAGCGGGGCGGCGGCCTGCGCGGCAGCCTCGACGATGCGCTGACCGCCCGTGGCTGGCAGCAGATGCGCCAGGCGCTGGTCGGCGCCGGTCCCTGGGACGTGCTGGTCAGCTCGCCCTTGCAGCGCTGCGCCGCCTTCGCTACGGAGCTGGCGGAATCGACCGGCCTGCCGCTGATCATCGAGCCCGACCTGCGCGAACTGCATTTCGGCCTCTGGGAGGGACGCACCGCCGCCGAGCTGATGCAGACCCACGCCGAGGCGCTCGGCCTTTTCTGGGCCGATCCTTATGGGCATACGCCTCCGTTCGGAGAGCCGCTGGTGGCCTTCGAGGCCCGGACACTGGCGGCCATGCAACGGCTGGTCGCACGTTTTCGCCAGGGTCGCGTCCTGGTGATCGGCCATGGCGGCGTCATGCGCCTGCTGCTGGCGCGCCAGCGCGGCCTGCCGCGCGAGCGGCTACTGGAGGTGGAGGTTGGCCACGCCAGCCTGCACGGCTTCGATCCGGCCTGCCTGGCCGAGGCGCCCCCATGCAGCCCCTGCTGATCGCCCTGCAGTTCCTCACCATCGTGCCGGTGCGCCTGCCCGGCATGCCGACCCCGAGCGCCATCGGCCGCTCGCTGCTGTGCTATCCGCTGGTGGGGCTGGCGCTCGGCACCGTGCTCTGGCTGGCCGGCGCGCTGCTGGCCGAGGCGCCGACGTTCCTTCGGGCGGCCCTGCTGCTGAGCCTGTGGGTGGCGCTCACCGGCGCCCTGCACCTGGACGGGCTGGCCGACAGCGCCGACGCCTGGCTTGGCGGCCTGGGCGATCGCGAGCGCACGCTGGCGATCATGAAGGACCCGCGCAGCGGCCCGGCGGCAGTGGTGGTGCTGGTATTGCTGTTGCTGCTCAAGTTCGCCGCGCTGGTCGCGCTGCTCGACCGTGGCGCCGGCGCGGCGCTGCTGCTGGCGCCGCTGCTCGGCCGCAGCGCCTTGCTGGCGCTGTTCCTGTGCACGCCCTACGTGCGCGCCGGCGGCCTGGGGCAGGCGCTGGCCGACCACCTGCCGGCGAGGGTGGCCCTCTGGGTGCTCGCCGGGGTGGCGCTGGCCGCCGTGCTGCTGTGGGCGGGGGAGGCGCTGCTGGCGCTGGTGCTGGCGGGGCTGGTCTTCCTGCTGGCACGGCGCTCGATGCGGCGGCGGATCGGCGGGACCACCGGCGACACCGCCGGCGCGCTGGTCGAACTGACCGAGGCGGCGGTGCTGCTGGGCCTCGCGCTGATCTGAAAGGCTTGCCAAACCGCCCGGCGGCGGCACTATAGATCGCCGGCCATGGCGCGCAGACGCCAGCCTCCCCAAAGGACCTGACTGATGACTGCCTTATCCCGCACCAGCGCCTGGGTACTCGCCTCGGCCGCCCTGATCATGGCCCTGTCGCTCGGTACCCGCCACGGCTTCGGCCTGTTCCTGCCGCCGATGAGCGCCGAATTCGGCTGGGGCCGCGAGGTGTTCGCCTTCGCAATCGCGCTGCAGAACCTCATCTGGGGCCTGACGCAGCCCTTCGCCGGCGCCATCGCCGACCGCTTCGGCGCGGCGCGCACGGTGGTAGTCGGCGGCGTGCTCTATGCCGCCGGGCTGGGCCTGATGGCGCTGGCCGACTCGCCCTGGTCGCTGTCGCTGAGCGCCGGGTTGCTGATCGGCGTCGGGCTGTCGGGCACCTCGTTCTCGGTGCTGCTCGGCGCCGTCGGCCGCGCCGTCGCGCCGGAGCAGCGCAGCATGGCGATGGGCATCGCCAGCGCCGCCGGCTCCTTCGGCCAGTTCGCCATGCTGCCGGGCACGCTGGGGCTGCTCGGCTGGCTCGGCTGGTCCTCGGCGCTGCTGGCGCTGGGGCTGCTGGTGGCGCTGATCGTGCCGCTGGCCGGCCTGCTGAAGGACCGGCCGGTCGCGGCCCAGGCCCACGACCAGACGCTCGTCGAGGCCTTGCGCGAGGCCTCCGTGCACCCGGGCTTCTGGCTGCTGGCGCTGGGCTTCTTCGTCTGCGGCTTCCAGCTGATCTTCATCGGCGTGCACCTGCCCGCCTACCTGGTGGACCAGCACCTGCCGGCGACGGTAGGTACCACGGTGCTGGCGCTGGTCGGGCTGTTCAACATCGTCGGCACCTACGCCGCCGGCTGGCTCGGCGGACGGATGTCCAAGCCGCGCCTGCTGACGGCCATCTATCTGCTGCGCGGCGCGGTGATCACCGCTTTCGTCGTGCTGCCGGTCAGCACGGTCACGGCCTACGCCTTCGGCATCGCCATGGGGCTGCTATGGTTGTCCACGGTGCCGCTCACCAACGGTACGGTCGCCACGCTGTTCGGCGTGCGCAACCTGTCGATGCTCGGCGGCATCGCCTTCCTGTTCCACCAGATCGGCGCCTTCCTCGGCGGCTGGCTGGGCGGGTACCTGTACGACCACACGGGGAGCTACGACCTGGTATGGCAACTGTCGATCCTGCTCAGCCTGATGGCCGCGGCGCTCAACTGGCCGGTGCGCGAGCAGCCGGTAGCGCGCCTGCGCGACGCGGTGGCGCCGTGAGCCGGCGGTTGCTGCCGCTCTGGCTGGCCGCGGGTGCGTCGATGCTGGCCCTGGCCTGGTGGGGCTGGGCGCAGGGCGGGATGGCGCTGCTGCAGCTGGGCGTCGGAGTCTGCTGAGCGGGGCGCGGGCGTCGGGCTTTTCGTGAGCGGTCTCGACCCGTGAACTCAAGGGGCCAGGTTCGCGGTCGAGACCGCTCCCACAAAAGCATCGCCCCGAGGGCGGGCCTCCCACGAAAGGCGATTCTGTGGCAGGCGCGCCCTCGCGGCGATGCAGGCCGCAGGCCTGCCAGAATCTCATCGGTCTTTCAACGCCCCGGAGATCATCTTCGCCTCGGTACGATCAGCCTACGCTCGCCCCTGCCTAGGTTTCCGCCGCGAGGGCGGCATCGAGCTGCGCGGCCAGGCTGCCGTCGGCTTCCAGGCCGAGGATGATGTCGCAGCCGCCGACCAGCTCGCCGCGCAGGAAAAGCTGCGGGTAGGTCGGCCACTGCGAGATCTTCGGCAGCTTCTCGCGGATATGCGGCGCCAGCAGCACGTTGACCGTGGCGAACGGCCGGCCGCTGTTCTTCAGCGCCGCCACCGCGGCGTGGGAGAAGCCGCACTCCGGCGCGTCCGGCGTGCCCTTCATGTACAGCAGCACCGGATGCTCGGCGAGCTGCTGGCGGATACGGGCTTCGGTATCGAGGATCTGCATGGGTCACTCCATCGCCAGCGCAGGCTGAGCGCTGCGCGCGTTCGGGCTTTGCCGTGGATACAGCGGCCGGGCCTTCCAGGCCTCGTAGCCGCCGTCCAGGCTGTAGCAGTTGACGAAGCCGAAGTCGCTGAACAACTGCGCCATGTCACGGCTGGCATGCCCGCGGTCGCAGCAGATGATCAGGTGGACGTGGGGCGGTGTGCTCTTGAGCAGCGTGCGCAGGTTCAGCTCGCTGAGGCGGGTGGCGTGCGGGTCATGGCCCTGGCAGTAGGTGCGGGCGTCGCGCATGTCCAGCAGCATGGCGTTCTCGCTGGCGAGCAGCCGTTCGGCCTGCTCGACACCGATGCGTTGGTAATCGCTCATCGCTCTTCTCCAAAACAGTCGTGGTAGGTCGGGCAGGTTTCGCAGGAGGGGGAACGGCAGACGTAGCCGCCGCCCTGTTCGCACAATTGTTTGTAGAAGAATTTCTTCCAGCGCATGTCCTGGGTGTTGCGCACGGCCAGGTGCGGGAAGTTGTGCATCAGCAGCGCATGCAGCTGCGCCCGTGAATCGAGGCCCAGGTCGCGCCACAGGTGTTCTCCGCCGAGGCAGGCGGCGGCGACGATGGCGGCCATCGCCGGCTCGCCGCGGTCGTCCTGCCCGGCCAGCAGCAGATCGCGCAATTCCTGCCATTCCTCGCGGCGCAGCGCCAGCAGCTCCTCGCGCAGGGCGTCACGCTCGCCGAGCAGGCCGTCCTCGGCGCCGCGGACGAGCGGCCGCAGGCCATGGCGCGCGAGCAGCGCCGCGTACTGCCTGGCATCGAGCCCGAGATGTGCCGGCAGGCAGCTGCGTCCTTCGCGCTGGGCGCGGACGATCTGCGCCAGCCAGGCCGCATTGCTCTCGACCCGAATCTGCAGACGCAGCGCGACGCCGTTCATCGCGAGGCGCTCGCGGCAGGGCGGCAGCCGCTGATGTCCGGCGCCAGCGCCGGCAGGCGGCCGTGGCAGGGCAGCCAGGCGTTGATGCCGATCAGGTCGAAATCGACCATGTAGCGCATGCCGCAGCGGATCAGCGGGCGGCGGATCAGCAGCGGGTGGGCGACCATCAGCGCCAGCGCCTGCTCGGCGGTGAGCCCCGCGGGGTCCAGCTCGCCGTACTTGATCGCCGGCGCCGAGGGGTTGAACCATTCGGCCACCGGCAGCGCGCCGAAGAACGGCCGCAGGCGTTCCGGCGTCCAGGCTTCGTGCAGCAGGTTGCGCACCTCCAGCTCGATGCCCGCCGAGCGCAGCAGCTCCTTCTGCAGGCGGTTGGTGGCACAGCCGGGTTTCTCGTAGAAGATGATGCAGGACATGGGCGCCTCCTTCAGCGGGCCTGGATGGCGCGCATGGCCTCGGCCAGCCGCTCTGGCGGAATGCCGGTCAGCGATCCGGCCGGGTTGGCCGGGCTGCCGTCGGCCAGCAGGATCGCGCCCTCGATGGGGCAGATGCTCGCGCACTGCTGTTCGGCATAGTCGCCGTCGCATTCGGTGCACTTGTGCGCGCTGATGCGAAAATGCGTGGCGCCCGGGCTGATCGCCTCGCTGGGACAGACGTCCACGCAGGCCCAGCAGTTGACGCAGCTGTCGACGATTCGCAGTGCCATGCTCCACCTCCTCATGCCATCAGGCATTGCTCCGCTGTCCGTTCCGGACTCGCATCGAGGCGGCCGCCGGCGATCATTTCCTGGTACACCGCCAGCACCGCTTCCTCGATGGGCTCCATGGCGTGCTCGCCGTTGGGCTGGATGCCGGCGGCCTCCAGCTCGCCCCAGGGTTCGAAGCCGATCTTCGAGCAGAGCACCGCCTCGCAGCCCCTGAGCGCGAGGATGCTGCCCGACAGCGCGCTTTCCTTGTCGCCGCAGCTGTCGTTGCCGACGCAGTACTGCTCGACCTTGCGATGACCGATGAAGCGCACCCCGGCCGGCGAAGCCTCGTAGACGAGGAACTCGCGGGCATGGCCGAAATGCTGGTTGACCAGCCCGCCGCCGCTGGTGGCGACCGCCATCAGCACCGGGCGATGATGTTTGTCCGCCACGCCGACGAGGCGCGGCCCGGCCGGCGTGGCCAGGCGCGCCTTCTTCGCCGCGCGTTCGTCCAGTTCCTCCTTGATCGCCGCATGGATGGCGGCGCGCTTAACCATCGCCGCCTCGTAGTCGATGTCCATGGTCTCGATCCTGTCGAGGGTGAATTCGTCGCCGCGGTCCTCGCCGAGCAGGCCCACCGCATCGGCGCGACACTGGCGGCAGTGGCGCATCATGTTCATGTCGCCGGCGCAGGCGTCCTGCAGGTCTTGCAGTTCCTCCGGCTCCGGGCTGCGCTGGCCCATCACGCCGTAGAAGGTGCCGTGCTCGGCCTCGGCGATCAGCGGCATGACGTTGTGCAGGAAGGCGCCCTTGGCCTTGACGATGCGGCTGACTTCCTTGAGGTGCTGGTCGTTGACCCCGGGGATCAGCACCGAGTTGACCTTCACCAGGATGCCGCGCTCGACCAGCATCTCCAGACCCTTCTGCTGGCGCTCGATGAGGATCTTCGCCGCCTTGCGCCCGCGGACGCGCTTGTTGTTCCAGTAGATCCAGGGGTAGATCTCAGCGCCGATGTCCGGGTCCACGCAGTTGATGGTGATGGTCACGTGGTCGATGTTGTGCCTGGCCAGCTCGTCGACGCAGTCGGGCAGCGCCAGGCCGTTGGTGGAGACGCACAGCTTGATGTCCGGCGCCTGCTCGGACAGCATGCGGAAGGTCTCGAAGGTGCGCTGCGGATTGGCCAGCGGGTCGCCCGGGCCGGCGATGCCGAGCACAGTCATCTGCGGGATGGTCGCCGCCACCGCCTTGACCTTTTTCACCGCCTGGAGGGGGTCCAGCAGCTCGGACACCACGCCCGGGCGAGACTCGTTGGCGCAGTCGTACTTGCGGTTGCAGTAATGGCACTGGATGTTGCAGGCCGGCGCCACCGCCACGTGCATGCGCGCGAAGTAGTGGTGCGCCTCCTCGGAATAGCAGGGGTGGTTGTGCACTTTCTCGCGGATATGCTCGGGCAGGTGCGCGAGCTGGTCATCCGAGCTGCCGCAGGAACCCGCTGAACAACCGCCCCCGGCGGCATGCCCGGCCTCGTCCTGGCCCAGTACGTTCAGTTCCATGTTCGGTCTCCGAATAGAGGACTGTCGGCGTTAGCGGAGCAAGGGGCGTGCCTGTTTTTCAAGCCATTGTTTTTGAAGGAAATTTTAAGGTGGGAATGAACGATTCGTTGTTTCGCAACGGACAAAGCGGCCGGGCGGAGGAGGGGGCTGTCGCAAAGGCGACAAGCGAAACGCTGCGACATAGCCAGACGCCGGCAGGATCACGCTGCTAGGATGCCGCTCCCACCGTGACCTCAGCCGAGAGGGCCGCAAACCGTGAAGGATCGCTCCGCTGCAACGCCTGCCGGATGTCGAGCGATGAGCCGGCCGACCCGAATGTTGCCGGCCGGGGGTATCGCATGACGGCCGACCCTCCGGCGGGCGCGGCCCGCCTGCGCCTGGTCGGCGCGCTGGGGATCACCCAGATCCTCTCCTGGGGCTGCTCGTACTACCTGCTGGCGGTGCTCGCCACGCCCATTTCCGAAGACACCGGCTGGACGACCACGCTCATCGTCGGCGGGTTCTCCTGGGGCATGTTGGCCGCCGGCCTGGTTTCACCCTGGATGGGGCGCCGGGTCGATCGGCACGGTGGCCGGTCGGTGCTGGCGGCCAGTTCGATCCTGCTCGCCCTGGGGCTGACGCTGATCGGCCTGGCTCCCGGGCTGGCACTCTACTACCTGGGCTGGACGGTGATGGGCGCCGGCATGGCCTGCGGGCTGTACGACGCCGCCTTCGCCACCCTGGGCCGGCTGCTGGGAAAGGACGCCAAACCCTCGCTGACCGGGGTGACCCTGCTCGGCGGGCTGGCCAGCACGTTGTCCTGGCCGGCCATCGCAGCATTGGAGCAATGGTTCGGCTGGAGGCAGGCCTGCCTCGTCCTGGCGGCCACCCAGCTGGCCGTTTCCCTGCCCATCCACCTGTTGCTGGTTCCCGATACCCGGAAAAGGGGAGGGATGGACAGGCCTGCGACCCCGCTTGGCCATATCGCGCCAACGGCCATGCCGAACGACCGCCTGTTCCTGCTGGTCGCGGCCATCTTCACCCTGCAGGCCTTCGTGACGGTCAGCCTGTCGGTGCACCTGCTCGAGGTGCTGAGGCAGCTCGGGATGGCGACGGCCACGGCGCTGGCGATCGGCATGCTCATCGGACCGTCGCAGGTCGGCGCGCGGCTGCTGGAGTTCACGGTCGGGCGCAACCTGGCGCCCACCTGGTCCGCCCGGATCGCCATGACCCTCCTGCTGATCGGCACGCTCTGCCTGCTGACCGGCAAACCCTGGGTGGCCTTCGCCGCCATCGTTCTCTACGGCGCAGGCAACGGGATCCAGACCATCGCCAAGGGCACCTTGCCCCTGGCGCTTTTCGGCGTGGAGGGTTATGGCGCGCGCATGGGGCTGCTGGCCCGTCCCATCCTGCTCGCGCAGGCATGCGGTCCGCTGCTGGCTGCGTTCTTCCTGGAGGCCGTCGGGCCGGTCGGCCTGCTGCTGGCCCTGGGGCTGGCGCTGCTGCTCGCGGCCCTGGGCGCCTGGCTGTTGCCGATGGCGCCGAGGACGGTGTCGCCATAGGGATAGCGATCGGGTTTGAATCGGCAATTCGTACAAAGAGATCCAAGGAGCGCTGGACATGAAAATCTCGTTCATCGGGCTGGGGCAGATGGGCTGCCCAATGGCGACCAACCTGCTGCGTGCCCACCCGGGGCTCATGGTCAGTTCGAGCAGCGGCCGTGCCTACCCCGAGCTGGCCGCGCTGGGTGCGGTGACGACGGATGACCGGCAGATGCTGGCGGCGAGCGATATCGTCTTCCTGTCGCTGCCCGACGATGCGGTGGTCGAGGTGGTGTTGTTCGCGGCCGACGGCATCGCCCAATGGATGCGGCCCGGCAGCATCGTGGTCGATACGAGCACCATCGGTTATTCGCAGACCCTGGAGATCGAACGCCGGCTCGCCGCGCGGCAGGTCGGTTTCATGGACGCGCCCGTTTCCGGCATGGCTTCGCGGGCCGCCGCCGGAACCCTTACCGCCATGTGCGGGGGCAGCGAGAAGGTGTTCGCCGCCATCGAGCCCTACCTGCGCAGCATGGCTTCGAACATCCTCCATATGGGGCCGGTGGGCAGCGGCCAGCTGACCAAGCTGATCAATCAGCTGCTGTTCGACATCAACTGCGCCGCGCTGGCGGAAATCCTGCCGATGGCCGTCAAGCTCGGCCTGGACGCGGAAAAGATCACCGCGGTGGTCAACAGCGGCACCGGGCGCAGCCATGCGTCCGAGTGCTTCCTGCCGCACATCCTGGAGAATGAATTCGGCAACGGCTATCCGCTCAGGCACGCCTACAAGGATCTCGTCCACGGTGCGCAGCTGAGCGCGCAGATGGGCATCCCCCTGCCCGTGCTGGCGGCCGCCACGGCGACCTACCAGACCGCGCTGCTGCAAGGCCATGGCGACCTGGACAAGGGCGCCATGATCAAGGTGTACGAACAGCTGCTCGGGGTCGAATTTCGCTCCAGGCAGGATCGCTGAGGCCGCAACCGCACGACGCCGCCAGGAAGAAAACCCGCCTCGCCGGGGAGTCGATCCGGTCCCGGGCCAGTCGAAAAAACGAGCATGCCGACAAACACTGCACAAGCTGCGAGAGATCGATGAGCCGAATCGGTGGCGTACTCAAATGGTTGCTGGGCATCGTGGCGCTGCTGGTCGTGGCGCTGGCCGTGTTCCTGGCCACCTTCGACTGGAACCTGCTCAAGCCCACCCTCAACGAGCGGGTGTCCGACACCCTCGGCCGGCCGTTCGCCATTCAGGGCGACCTCGACCTGCGCTGGCAGCGCGACCGCGAGGCGCCCGGCTGGCGCGGCTGGTTCCCGCATCCGACCCTGACCGCCGAGGACATCACCCTGGGCAATGCCGAGTGGGGGCAGGCGCCCTATTTCGTCCACCTCGACAGCGTCGCGGCGGACCTGCGCCCGCTGGCGCTGCTGGGCAAGCGCGTGAGCATCCCGGCCATCACCCTGGGCGGGCCGTCGGCGCACCTCGAGCGGCTCGCCGATGGCCGGGCCAACTGGACCTTCGAAAAACTCGCCGCGAGCGACGAAGCGGAAGAGAAGAAACCCTCCGCCTGGGTGCTGGACATCGGCACCGTCGGCTTCGACCAGGGCAACGTCAGCCTCGACGACAAGGTCTCGCGCGCCGAGGTGAAACTCGAGGTCACGCCGCTGGGCGAGCCGGTGCCCTACAGCCAGATACTCGGCGCGGCCCAGGGCGCGGGGGCCGAAGAGGGGCAGGCACAGGCGGCGGCGACCCAGGACTACGCCTTCGCCTGGAAGGCCGAAGGGCGCTATGGCGGCCAGCCGGTGTCCGGCGAAGGCCGGGTGGGCGGCCTGCTGGCGCTGCAGGACGCGGCCTTGCCGTTCCCGCTGCAGGTCGACCTGCGTGCCGGCAAGACCCGGGTGGCGGTTGAAGGCACACTGACCGATCCGCTCAACCTCGGCGCGCTGGACCTGCGCCTGCGCCTGTCCGGCGACAGCCTGGGCAACCTCTACCCGCTGATCGGCGTGACCCTGCCGGACACCGGCGCCTATTCCAGCGACGGCCGCCTGCGCGCCGACCTGCAGAACCCGGACGGCGCCTCCTTCCGCTACGAGGGCTTCAACGGTCGCATCGGCGGCAGCGACATTCGTGGCGACCTCGCCTATGTCGCCGGCGAACCGCGCCCCAAGCTGAGCGGCGAGCTGACCTCCAACCAATTGCGTTTCGCCGACCTGGCGCCGCTGATCGGTGCCGATTCGGAAAAGTCCCGCCAGGCGCGCGGAGCAACCCGCAAGCAGCCGCCGGACAAAGCGCTGCCGGTGGAGGAGTTTCGCACCGATCGCTGGCGCGACATGGATGCCGACGTGCGTTTCGTCGGCAAGCGCATCGTCCATGACGAGGCCATGCCCATCCAGAACCTGAATGCCCACGTGGTGCTCGCCGATGGCGTGCTGAGCCTGCAGCCGCTGAGCTTCGGACTGGCGGGCGGGCGTCTGGAAACCGACGTGCGCCTGGACGGCCAGCGCACGCCGCTGGCCGGGCGGGTGCGGCTGAAGGCCCAGTCGCTCAAGCTGCGGCAGCTGTTCCCCACGGTCGCGACCATGCAGAAGAGCCTGGGCGAGCTGAACGGGGATGCGGACATCCAGGGCACCGGCAACTCGGTCGCCGCCTTGCTCGGCAGCGCCAACGGCGAGCTGCGCCTGCTGATGAACGACGGCACCGTGAGCCGCGGGTTGATGGAGCTGGCCGGGCTCAACGTCGGCAACTACCTGGTCGGCCGCCTGTTCGGCGACGAGGAGGTGCAGATCAATTGCGCGGTGGTCGACCTGGGCATGAAGAACGGTCTGGCCGAGCCCCGGCTGTTCGTGCTGGACACCGAGAACGCGGTGATCAACGTCACCGGCCAGGTCGATTTCAAGAGCGAAAACATGGACCTGGACATCGTGCCGCGCTCCAAGGGCATCCGCATCATCTCGCTGCGCTCGCCGCTGTATGTCCAGGGCACCCTGAAGAATCCCCGCCCGGGCGTGCACGCCGGCCCGCTGGCGCTGCGCGGCGCCGGCATGATCCTGCTGGGCGCCACGGTCGGCCCGGTGGCTGGCCTGCTGGCCCTGGTCGCGCCCAGCGGCGGCCAGGCGGACCAGTGCGGGCCGTTGCTGGAACAGGTGAAACGACTGCCTCGACCCTAGCCCCAGGCGAGCGACGAGCCTCGTGGGAGCGGTCTCGACCGCGAACGAGTCTCCACCGCCCATTCGCGGCCAAGGCCCCACGAGGAACCATGCCGCGGCTTCGGCCAACGACCTCGCCGCGAGGGCGCGTCTCCCACAGGGTCCGGCGCAGCACCGCCTGCTTTGTGGGAGGCCCGACCTCGGGGCGATGCTCTTGTGGTCTCGACCGCGAATGATTCTCCACCGCCCATTCGCGGCCAAGGCCCCACGAGGAACCATGCCGCGGCTTCGGCCAACGACGTCGCCGCGAGGGCGCGCCTCCCACAGGGGCCGGCGCGGCACCGCCTGCTTCGTGGGAGGCCCGACCTCGGGGCGATGCTTTCTGCAGGAAAGTAGGGTGGATGACGGCGCAGCCTCATCCACGCGGTGGGTCAGGCCCAACCGGGACGCCGCATGCCCCCAGTCCGCGTGGAAAAACGCTGCGCGGCTTTCCACCCTACGGGTGCGTCGCAGCGAGGGCGCACCTCCCACAGGGGCCGGAGCGGCACCGCCTGCTTTGTGGGAGGCCCGACCTCGGGGCGATGCTTTCTGCAGGGAAGTAGGGTGGATGACGGCGCAGCCTCATCCACGCGGTGGGTCAGGCCCGCCCGGGACGCCGCATGCCCAGTCCGCGTGGAAAAACGCTGCGCGGCTTTCCACCCTACGGGTGCGTCGCCGCGAGGGCGCGCCTCCCACAGGGTCCGGCGCAGCACCGCCTGCTTTGTGGGAGGCCCGACCCCGGGGCGATGCTCTTGCGGAGTCTTGATCGTGAGCGAGTCTCCACCGCCCTTTCGGGGTCAAGACCGCGGGTCCACCGCCCGGGCGCGCTAGCCCTGCGCCTCGGCCTTGAGGAAATCGACGAAGGCGCGCAGGGGCGAGGGGATGTGGCGGCGTCCGTGGTAGTACAGGTAGGGGCCGTCGAAGGCCTGCCACCAGTCTTCCAGGATGGGCACCAGGCGGCCGTCGGCCAGCGCTTCGCGCAGGAAGTCCTCGAAGGTGTAGATGATGCCGAGCCCGGCGATGGCGCCGCTGGTCTTGAGGTCGTGCGAGGAGGTGATCAACTGGCCGCGCGGCGAGATGCGGAACGTCCGGCCGTCCTTCTCGAATTCGAAGATGGCCAGCTTGCCGCTCTCGAAGCGGTGGCCCAGCAGTTGGTGGTCTTCCAGCTCAGCCGGATGGCGCGGCGTGCCGCGCGCGGCCAGGTAGGCGGGCGCGGCGGCGGCGGCGAAACGCTGGCGGCGCGGGCCGATGGGCACGGCGATCATGTCCTTGGCCAGGCTTTCCTCGTAGCGCACCCCGGCGTCGTAGCCCGCGGCGATGACGTCGATGAAGGTGTTGTCCATCATCACCTCGACGTTCACCCCCGGGTAGAGCCTGAGAAAGCGCGCCAGCAGGTCCGGCAGCAGGTAGCGCGCCACCGGGACCGGCACGTTCAGCCTGAGCGTCCCGACCGGGCGCTGGGCATCGTCGTCCAGGTCGTTGAAGGCCGACACGATTTCCTGCAGCGCCGGGCGCAGGCGTTCGAGCAGGCGCTCCCCGGCGGCGGTGGGGGTCACGCTGCGGGTGGTGCGGTTGAGCAGGCGCACGCCGACGTCGGCTTCCAGGCGGCGCATGCAATCGCTGAGCGACGAGGCGGACATGCCGCGCTTCTGCGCGGCGGCGCGGAAACCGCCGGCTTCCACCACGGCGGCGAACAGGGCGACATCGGTGAGGTTGGGCTGGCGCATGCGGGCTCCTTCGGTCGGCCGTAACTGTACGCCTGGCCGTACGGGGCATCCAGAAATGATCGGATTATCACCCGCCTGCCGTACGGAAATAATCATCCCCCGTCCGGCCGTGCCGGCGTTTCCAACTCGACGAGAGGACTTCAGCCATGTGGAACAGCCCCGCCATGCCCGCCCCGGGCTCCGCAAGCAACACAGACCGGCTCATGAAGCTGGCGCGTACCCTGGCCGCCGGCGCCGCGCTGATGAGTGCCGCCGCCCTCGAAGCCTCGGGCCGCGTGGCGCCGAAGCCGGACTGGTCGACCCGCGACATGCCTTCGCAGCAGGGACGCATCGTGCTGGTCACCGGCGGCACCAGCGGCATGGGCTACGAGGACGCGCTGGCGCTCGCCCGTGCTGGCGCCGAGGTGATCATCGCGGCGCGCAACCCCGAGCGCGGCGCCGAGGCCATCGCGCGCATCCGCGAATCGGTGCCCGAGGCCCGGGTGCAGTTCGAGGCCGTCGACCTGGCCAGCCTGGCCTCCGTGCGCGACCTGGCCCAGCGCCTCGAGACGCGGCTGCCGCGCCTCGACGTGCTGATCAACAATGCTGCCATCATGGCGCCGCCCGAGCGCGGCACCTCGTCCGACGGCTTCGAGCTGCAACTGGCGACCAACTACCTGGGGCACTTCGCCCTGACCGGCCTGCTGGTGCCCCTGCTGCGCGAGAGCGCGGATGCCCGCGTGGTCAGCCTGTCGAGCATCGCCGCGACCCGCGGCAGCCTGAACTTCGACGACCTGCAGGCCGAGCGCCAGTACGATCCCTACGGCAGCTACGCACAGTCCAAGCTGGCCATCCTGCACTGGGCCTTCGCGCTGCAGCGGCGCAGCGAGGTTGGTGGCTGGGGCATCCGCAGCATGGCCGCGCACCCCGGTGTCGCCGTGACCGAGCTGATCGCGCGCGGCCCGGGCCTGAACAGCGAATTCGGCCGGCAGTGGGCCGAGGACCGCGACGAGTACCACTCGGCCGCGCAGGGAGCGCTGCCCACGCTCTATGCCGCCACCGCGGCTGAGGCGGTCGGCGGTGCCTACTACGGCCCGACCGGCGACGATGAGCGACGCGGGCCGCTGGGCTTCGCCAGGACGCCGCCGGCCGCGACCGACGAGGCCGATGCCGAACGCCTCTGGGCAGTCTCCGAGCAGCTCACCGGCGTGACCTACCCCTGAATGCGTCCCGGCACGGGATTCCGCCCCGTGCCGACGCGCCGTTGCCTTCCTCCAGGAGCCTCCATGAGCACGCCCTCCTTGCCGCACCGGCTGAGCCTCGCGCTCAATGCCCGTGACCACGAGCTGCGCCCGGCGCTGTCCGGATTCCTGCTGTTCCTCTGCCTCTTCGCCGGCTATTTCATGCTGCGCCCGATCCGCGAGTCGATGGGCATCGCCGCCGGCGTGGATAACCTGCAGTGGCTGTTCACGCTCACCTTCTTCGTCATGCTCGCGGCCGTTCCGCTGTTCGCCTGGCTCAGCGCCCGCGTGCCGCGCCTGCACTTCATCGACTGGGTGTACGGCTTCTTCGGCATGAACCTGCTGGCGTTCGTCGCGCTGTTCCAGCTACAGCCGGACAGCCCCTGGCTGGCCCGCGCCTTCTACGTGTGGATCTCGGTGTACAACCTGTTCGTGGTGTCCGTGGCCTGGAGCCTGATGGCTGACGTGTTCGACAGCGAGCAGGCCAAGCGCCTGTTCGCCTTCATCGCCGCCGGCGCCAGCGTCGGCGGCCTGCTCGGGCCGGCGCTGAGCACGGCGCTGATCGGCGTTCTGGGCCCGTCCGGGCTGATGCTAGTGGCCGCCGTGCTGCTCGGCGCCACGCTGGTGCTGAAGCAGGCGCTGATGAGCTGGCGCGAAGAGGGTGGGGCCGGCCGCCCCGGTGCGCCGCCGGCGGAAGGCCCCCGGCAACCGCTGCCGGGCAACCCCTTCAGCGGCCTGACCGCGGTGCTCCGGTCGCCCTACCTGCTGGGCATCGCCGGGTTCGTGGTGCTGCTGGCGACGGTCACCACCTTCCTCTACTTCGAGCAGGCCCGGCTGGTGGCCGAGCACTTCCCCGACCGCGAGGCGCAGGTCCGCGTCTTCGGCATCATCGATTTCGTCGTGCAGGCGGGCGCGCTGCTGTCGCAGCTGTTCGTCACCGGGCGCATCGCGCAGACGCTGGGCGTTCGCGTGCTGCTGGCAATCGTCCCGCTGCTGATGTGCGTCGGCTTCGTCGGCCTGGCGCTGGCGCCCGGGTTCGCCCTGCTCGCAGCGCTGATGATCGTGCGGCGGATCGGCGAATACGCCTTCGTCCGGCCGGGCAGGGAAATGCTCTTCGCGCCGCTGGACGCCGAGAGCAAGTACAAGGCCAAGAACTTCATCGACACGGTGGTCTACCGCGCCGGCGATGCCGTCAGCGGCTGGGCCAAGAGCCTGCTGGACATGCTGGGGCAGGGCGCCGGTCTGGCCGCGCTGATCGGCGCGCTCTGCGCGCTGCTGTGGGGCTACCTGGGATGGCAGCTCGGGCGCCGGGCCGACCACCAGCAGGCGCGGCTGCAGGTTGCTGGTGGCGTTGCGGGGACGTAGGGGGATATCGGTAGAGGAGGGGACCTCGTTTGCATGGCATGGGGGATATGCGATGGAGGTAGCGAGCACAGCACAGGCCGTTTTCGGCCAATTGCTGCCGCTCTGCGTTCGGCAGACAAGCCAGTTATCTATGTCGCGGTCCAACACTGCCTTGACGATCTAGTCATTCCAAGCCCAAAAAAGACCAGAAACCATAGCGGCAACACTGGACGGATCAGACGTTCAGCCTGACCTCTGCAAACCCAATCAGACTGAAAGTGATCGTCTGCCCCGGATTAGCCAATAGGTTTTGCATTATGCATCCAGAGCGGCTGCAGACCCTGCGCCTGCGTTACTCCAGCATTTATGGGAAAACGGTGCGTACTGAGTGCGGCGATGGCTGGCTCGGTATCTTGGATGCATAGGGCGAGCAGCTTCTCGCCAGGCTGAACTAGAGCACCGTGCCGCTACGGAAATATCGATGTTCAAGGAGAAATTCGCCACACTTCGGTTTGGTAAAACAGCTCAAAGCACCGATGCCGCGTACTGCGAAATGGCAATCACGATGAGCTTTCGTATATGCGAGGTATGCGGCTGCCTAGGGGATCACTTCGGCACCATGGTGCGCTGTGGCAAGCACATCCAGATCCGTGACGCTCTTGCCCATGAAGGATGTGCAGGAGACTGAATGCGCTAGTCGAAGACATCACCTTGCATCGCTATTCCTCGGACTGGCTGAGCCTACCGCTCCAAGAAGGTTCCAGGGAATGTATCGTCAATATGACCCTGGCGCCCCTGCTTTGTAGTGGCGCAACGCTATTGTTGTGGATGTATTATGGCCCGAGAAGACGCGATAGCGGTCTTGCTAGGGTGCTCGGCCTGCTAGGCAACCTGCTATCGAAAAGGGCTGTATCACCGAGCCGCTGCGCGGACTCAACCCATTTATCAAAACATGAGGAAGAATCCCGTCATGCTTTATCGCGACTCACGCATGGAAACCTATGGATCCACTCATGTCTCCTTAGATGACCCATGCCAAGTCAGGGTTGAGGACGGCGTAATCACTGTCGAATACACCAGTGACGGCGAACCGGTCATTTACAAAGGACATGAAAAAGGCCCTGGGCATTATGAATTGCATGCAGTAGGTTTCGATGGCAGGGCAACCCTGCATACATTCGATGGATCAGCTCTACTCGAGGGCGGCTGGACTGAAGAGGGTGCTAAGGGCATGTGGAGAATTTGGCTGCGCTGAAATTGCTTCGAGAGGAGAGATGTTTTATACGGCGTAACGTCAAGCATTTACACGCGAGCAGCTCTAGACAAACTAGAGATTATTTGTTGCGCTCGCCCGATTACATAAAAAACTTAAAGCTTCGTTATATCAAAGCCCCTGAAAAAGCTAGGGGCAGGGGGGGTGAAGAATGGAAGTCAAATAGCCCACATACGGATTAGACAAAATCCCAGGTCAAGCTCGTGGGGGGGCTGGCCCTCTACCCAGGCTTCCGTACGTAAGGCTCGCCCTATATTCGTTTCTACCTCATTTTTTTCGATCACAAGAACAAAGAGCCGAGTGGGGCTCTGGATAGAGTGAAGTCGATCAATGTCGGTGCGCACTGACCAATCTCCCTCTAGACACTTGGCTTGTGAGAGGTCACTGAGACATTTCACCTCAGCGACCATCGAGACTGATCCTTCACCGTTTTCTGCATATAAATCGGCTTTGCGGTTCCCCCCAATAGGAAAATCCGTCCAGATTTCTACTTCATCTTTGAACCATGCGTGGAGACTGATCTCGGCTTGAATCCAGTGCTCTCGGCAGCTATTTAACTGTAGTACTTGCTCGAGTCGCTCCCCCATATGTTGAAACGCCTTATCAAAAAGATTGATCCATTGTGATGTTGTCATTCTAGTCCACTTTTTGTCTGTTGATTTTTTGGTGGTGCCTGAGCAATTCAGCCAATACCAAATGTATTTTTAACCCACCTAGGCAGCCATTCTCCTGCACCCCCTGCAGGCAAATGTCACGATGCTGCTCAGGCGCTTCGCGGTTGATATGAATAATCAGTCGCCACTTTCTCTTGCATCGCCGGGAAGCGCAGCCGCTAGATGAACCTCATTGAGGTGGCACCTGCTAAGAGTTAGATGCCTCCAGTGATGATCGCTTAACGCTACCATAGCGGCGAGTATGCGCAAAGCAGCACGGCCGACACTACGCGGATAGCAATCCGGAGCTTAAGACAGCACATCGACGTTACTCATCGTAAAGTTCCAGACCACGGCGCAAACGCTGGAGCAGACGCTTCCTGAGTGTCTCAGGCGCTGTTACTGCGATCGATCCGGTGTGCGATAGCAACCACCATTCCAGTTCCCAGCTGTCCGCCACAGTCGCACGTATCCAGCCTCCGTCCTCATCGGACATCGCTTGCATATCCTCGGAAAGAGGTGTTTCACGAAGTAGCCCCAGGAGGCCAGTATTCACCCACGCCTCAAGGGTGATGGTACGGCCAACATTGTCGCCAAATTGCATCGCTCCGGACGTGGCGTAGTCATGCAAATCGAACCCTTCGGAAGGCTCGCTAGGGATGTCCAGCAGTTCGGGATTGCAGATCCGGTGCAACGCAAACTGCCGCACATCCAAATGAGGGGGCACTGTCGCAATGAGATACGTAACGTTTCCTCGTTGAACCAAGCCCAGCGGCGAAAGTGTCAGTGCGCTAACCAGATCTCGATGAGCGGAGTAATAGCGGCATTTGAAAGCCTTCTCTTCGAGCAGCGCCTGCTGAACGACCGCAAGCGTTGCGGTATCAATCTGAGGAGGCATCAACGGTAGATAGGCCGGTACGCTCGCGACCTTGCTAGGCCAATCCGCTACTGGCGATATTCGGGCTAGTGCCTTTAGCTTTTTGTTTGCCTGCTCGAAATGCGGCTGCAGCGCAGTAAGCATGGCGGTGGGCATCAGTGGCCGAAGCATTTCCCGCACCAGTTGCAAGGTCAACGCCTCATAAACACTGATAGCTGACAGTTGTAGGCTGGTTGGTGGTGACCAGCTAAAGCCATATGGCTTGCTCTTGTCGTTGATACGCAAGGGAAAGACGCTCGACAAGTCCACCAGGTCGCGCTCAACCGTGCGTTTGGTGGTAGGAAAGCCCATCTCGGCTAGACGGCGTTGGAGTGAGCTCGCAGTTTCTCCACTGCCCGTGGTGGGTAGTAGCTTCAGCAGCTCCCACTGGCGGCTGAGAGTATCCCTGCTCTTATTGGACGGCACGATAGCGACCCTTGCATCTAGGTGTGAGATTGGCTTGGCGTGATTGTGCATCAAGCTGCGACGAAATGTGTCGCATGGAGGTGCGACGCATGTTGTCGTGGCGGTAGTGAAAATGACGGAAGCAGAGGAGCATTTCATCATGCGCCGCAACATTCCAGCATTCTCTCATGCGCAAACTGAACGCCTCATTTCGCTAAATAGGAAACTCACTCAATTGGAATATTGGTGCCTTCAGCGTGCAAAAAAGCTTGTCGAAGACTTCCGAAACAGACCTGCCCCCTCTGACTGGGCTGCAGAGGAAGACTTCGAGCTTGAAAGCAAAATCGGCTACTACCGTTCTGAGTCCTCGGAACAAGGGCAAGAAGAACTAATACTTCAAGCCGACTTTATCTTTATGCCGCCGCTCAAATGGTACTACCTCAAGCCGACACCAGAGCAAGCGGTAGAAATATTCTCGCTATTCCATTTCAACTGGAACGATGGGGTAGAAGGCATTCCTCGTCTCAATGAAGATCGCATCTGCTGGTCATTCCACGACCTGCACGATCACCATGGACTTAATTGGTATCAGGTACTCGAAATCGAGCGAATATGGCTAGACGTGCATGCCATTCATCAAGTCAAAAGGAAATCTTCACACTTGTTGAAAGACTGCACTAATGCTCTATAAAAAACCTGGCAATCACCATTTTTCGTCACTTGATGCGTTATTTGCCTTCTCCATACAAGATAGTTCTGATAAGGTATTCAGCTGTACAGATGAGGAGGGTTTGGTTTCCGGAATTAACGACACTGGAAGCTTCGTTCGGATAATATTCCTATTAAACTCATGCCAAAGAAAAGTATCGAAATCATCCAACACAAAAGCGAACTACATTTTTTATCTAGACGCGGAGCCTGTCGAGCGGCCAGTCGTCCCTCTTCATTTCCAATTGGTCTTCTCGCCGACAATAGAAGAGCCGACCTTTAAGGTCTGGGCAGCGACAGTGATGCGCTACCTCTGCGCGTGCTTCGTTGCTCCAGCCATTCCTGCTTTTGATAACCACGACATTTCATCTGTTCTTCTGGGCGCAACGAGTTCTCTACTGAGCTTCAACTTGGTACGCGGAGAAGGCGTCGAGCAAATGCAAAGACCGTTGAGGAACATACCCCCAAGCAAACATCTACTCGCAGTCCTATTCTCCCCTCCATCTTGGTCCGCATCCAATGAATATTTCTCACTGCCAAATGAATCAATACCATTGCTGGATGGAGGGCTAGTGAAAGGTGGGTGTGCCTTTCATCCCTACAAAGAACAGGTGCTTATGCTTCTCGGCGATTAATCGGAAGTTATTACTCAGATGCTATGGCTAAGAGCGAATAGAGAACCGGCCCTGTATGTACTGCCCGGCTATATCTTCCCTCCTGATTCGAACGATTAATAGCAAGGTCTATTATTTACCTTAAAGGGAAGGGGTATAAATCAAGCGTAATTCAAGGCAAGGTCACGTTCGCACCGGAATTTGAGGTAAAAATTCTTAACAGGTTGCAGCGGGATTTCAGAAAATTAGGTGCTTTGGGGCTAGAGACAGTTATACAAGAAATGTCATTACGGCATTACGATAATGAGATGCGACGTTTCTTGTTGAGGCCTGAGCCTTCTGAGGGCCAACAGTTGAGTCTAGATAGGCCGTGGGGCTACCTGTTTAACTTAGCACTTGCCAATCTTCATTGCCCAAGATCAATAAAGAATAAATTTGAGACCTACAGTGAGTCTGTTGAGCTTGCAAGGCACTACTTCGCGACTAAGCGCTTGCAGAGTTTTACTAAATTTGAGGATATGCATCACACCCCTCAAACTATTCTGGCGGCTATAACCCGGCAAATTGAATATGATCAGAAGTTTTCTATTGATCAAATAGCAGTAAAGCATATCAAGAAGATAATGTTCGGGGTTTTTACTTCCCCTAGATTATCTGGGGTTACTGTTGATATCTCACTTTATCTTGATATTTTTTAGTGGGCTTCTTCTCGGGCGACGCACGATAAGCCTCTGATATTCGACTCCAATATAGTCTTTGAGGCATTAAAATATAAGCATTTACAATCCTCGATCACGGTTGCGCTCGAAAAGCTGTCATTCACAACGGTGCAAATTAACAAAGGATATTTGTGGCCGAATCATATAAGCTTGAGGAACTATTATGAGAGGCCTTTTGTTTCTGTAGAGCAGAGATACGCTTACCCAAATCCGAATCTGTGCAGTTATGGCTTCTACTCTACGCTTCTTGAGTTATGCAAAGAAAGTGGACTTAATGGGAAGCTCATTGGAGATGTTACGGAGGAGTTATTTGCCAGTGCGCTGCGGGACGCAGGCATCAAGTTCTTAGAAAACAAAAGATACAAGATACCTAAGAATGTAAGAGATGAACTGCAAATAAATAGCACTGAGAGAGAGTGTGACTTTATAGTGGAAACAGAGTCAACTGTTATCTTTATTGAACTTAAAAGAAAAACACTGACATCTGATGCAAGAGCTGGAAGCCCACTCCACTCCATGATAGATATTGCACAGTCACTTCTACATGCTCAGGCACAGGCCGGCTGCCATGAGTACATGTTAAGGCGTAATGGAGAGATTCAATATTTGGACGGAACCAAGATTGAGCTAAAAGATAGGCAAGTCGAGCGGGTCGCCGTTTCGATGTTTGGGTACTTTGGGATTCAAGATGGATTTTTTGTAAGTCAAATTCTGAACAGCCTTATAAATGGGAAAATTGAAAGCGGGGATTCAGAGGCCGATGAGAAGATTAATGTCCACCTCAGAGAGATAAATCGTCAGTTTAAAACTGACGAATTCAGGGAGGCATACAAGGACATAAGAGATCAATTTATAAGCTCTCGTTTTTTTAGCATTCCTCAGATTCTAGAAATCCTGTCAAATTCTTCTAATAATGAAGAGTTTGAGACGGAGCTAAATTACCTACCAGCCATAGCGCAAGCGGAGATAACAAGAACATGAAGCTCGGAAACAGTGCGGCCATTGCAGGCGTGCTCCTGAATGCCGTTGCAGCATCCTCGTGGGCTGGTGGCGGCAGGGCATGATGGGTGGCGCCAAGGCTCATTACGACGGCATCGTCGCCTTCTCCCAGACCGACTTCACCGAAGACCTCAAGGCCATCAGGATTCCCGTTCTGGTGATGCATGGCGACGACGACCAGATCGTCCCCCACGAGAACGCGGGGGTCCTGTCGGCGAAGCTGCTCGAGAACGGCACCCTGAAGATCTACCCGGGCTTCCCGCACGGCATGCCGACCGTCAATGCCGAGACGATCAACGCCGATCTGCTCGCTTTCGTGCGTGGCTGATTGGGCAAGGGCCATGGGGCTCGCCCCCTGGCTCCCCTTTCTTGCGGGTTTGACTTTCCCCTGGCACCCACAGGTCGCATGGCGGTGAGCGGCCAATCGCTGCTCTGCGGACGCCACGAACCCCGCTCAAGGCTTGGGCAGGTACCCGGGAAGAGCCTCCATCCGCTTCATCCAGCCTGCGACGTGCCTGTAGGGTTCGAGGTCCACGCCACCTTCCGGGGCCAGTGCGACGTACGGATAGACCGCGCAATCGGCGATCGTCGGCCGACCCATCGCCAGCCAGTCATGGCGCTCCAGATGCCTGTCGAGGATGGAGAGCACGGCGGGCGATTTCGCCAGCGCCGCGTGCTTGTCCAGTGCGTAGCCGAACCTCTCCACCAGCCGCGCGGCACAGAGGCTGTGCTGGACCTCGTTGGTGGCAAACGACAGCCACTGGACGATCTCCGCCTGCCCCAGCGGGTGGGCCGGCCACCACGCCAGCCCGCCGTACTTGCCCGCGAGGTAGACCAGGATCGCCTGCGAGTCCCGGACGACATGGGCGCCATCTTGCAGAATCGGCAGCTGCCCCAGCGGATTCAGGTCCGACAGCGGAGGCCGCTTGTGTTCGCCGCCCGGGATATCCACTGGCACCCGTTCGAGTTCGATACGGGCCAGAGACGCGAAGAGCCTGACCTTGTAGCAGTTGCCGGACGCATCCAGATCGTACAGTTTCATTGCGCATCTCCTTCGACGAGTTGATTGAATTCGAGGACATTGCCGTCGGGGTCGCGGATGAACAGCGCGACCCGTCGGGGGCCGATGGGGTGCGGCCCCTCGGTGATGAGGATGCCCCGTTCGCCCAGCCAGCCCTGAAGCACCTCGAGGTCATCGACGATGAAGGCCGGGTGGGTCATGCCCGGCAGCTTCACCGGCGCATCCAGCAGGACGTTGTGCGCATCGGGGATGCGGGCGCCGTTGAAGATCAGGTTGATACGCACCCCGTCGGCGCTCACCATCTCGTTGGCCTCGAACAGCGGAAAGCTCGCGGTCTCCACGAACCCGAGCGCCTGGTAGAAGGCCATCGCCCGGGGCTTGTCGCTGACGCGGATACCGATGTGGTCGTAGCAAAGAATGCGCGCTGGGCTGGGTCGCTCGGTCATGGCAGTCGCTCCGGTTGAGGTCGGTCACCGAAGTGTCTGCCGGTCTGCCCGTTTCACCTATGGCTTGAACCTGACAATACTTGTGCATTGAACGCAGAGATCGAAGGTGGCAATGGACAGGCTCAAGGCAATGGCCAATTTCGTCCGGATCGTCGAAAACGGCAGCCTGAGTTCGGCGGCCGAGGCGACGGGCCAGTCCGTGGCGTCGCTCGTGCGCTCGCTGGCGGCGCTGGAGCGCCACCTGGGGGTTCGATTGCTGAACCGCAGCACGCGGCGCATGGCTCTGACCGACGAGGGCCAGGAGTACCTGGCCTGGAGCCGCCGCATGCTCGCGGACTTCGACGACATGGAGCAGCGCCTGGCGGCGCACGACGGTGTCGTTCGCGGCCTGCTGCGCCTGACCGCGCCCGTCGAGTTCGGCCAGCGCTACGTCGCACCGCTGGTGAACGCCTTCCTCAAGGAACATCCCGAGCTGCGCATCGAGCTGAGCCTGAACGACCACCTGCTCCCGCTGCTCGACGAGCGCCTCGACCTCGCGCTACGTATCGGCCACCTGCCCGACTCGACCATGGTGGCGCGCCAGGTCGGCGCCACCCGGCTGGTGACCTGCGCAAGCCCCGACTACCTGCGCAGCGCCCCGGCCATCGACAGCCCGGCGGCGCTACGCGACCACGCCTGCATCGCACTCGCCTCCCAAGGCCGGCACTGGTACTACCGCCACGACGGCAAGGAACTCGCCGAACCCACCACGCCGAGGCTCGTATGCAACCAGATCCGCACCGCCAGCCTGGCCTGCGTGCAGGGCCTGGGCATCACGCGACTGATGCACTACCAGGTGGCGGACGAGCTGGCCGATGGGCGGCTGGTCCGGATACTCAGGGCGTTCGAGCCGGTGGACCTGCCGATCCAGCTGGTTTATCCGCATTCGTTGCAGCTTTCGCCGCGGGTGAGGGCGTTCGTGGAATGGGCAGGGCCGCGGTTGGAGAAGGGGGTGCCTGATCCTGAGGGCTAGTGTCTGTTTTCGGCCGGTGTGGCGCTTAAAGCAGATATCCGCGACTTGCCGCTGTTATTCGGGCTCCGCAAACTCCTAACGCACCCTCATCCTCCTCGCCTGGCGATATGAATTTTGGCCTTGGTTATTCGGGATGGAAAGGTGAAGCGCGCTTGATTTTTATCTGGAATGTCGAGCGATGGCGTCTGGTCGTTTCAGTCGCTTTGTACCGGGTGCGTGTGATGCCGATCCCATTCGGCGCACAGCTTTCGAAAAGACCGGCTCCGGTCAAACGCTTGCTGGAAGTCAAAACGTGCTGTAAATGCTGGCTGGTCGGTTGTTTCGCCATAAGCGCGATTGTTCATTCTTTCGCGTATCCATCCTTTGGCATTTCGGGGAATTTCAGGGTCAACCTCTTCATCCGGCGGTGCAGAACAAAAACCACGGTGTCCGTGTAGCGATGCCGCGGCTGCAATAAACCATGCTTCATATTCCCGATTGGCCAATACCACCGACACAGGCCTATGCGGTACACAAGCTTGGTCACGTTGTAAAATTTTTTCCCCCAGGGTGGCCGGGCAATCATCATCAGCGTCCAGCAGCACCAGAATCCACCCATTCGCACCACATTTTTTGGCTGCCAAAGAAAGATGACGTTGGAATTCTTCATTTCGGTTAAGGAAACGATCCTTATATACGCGAATGGGTGTTTGTACGTCAGGAAACTGACCAGGGGTACGCCATTGGGCTAAGCGACGCAGCAGGATTGGTACTGCTGCCACTTCGCCGTCTCCCTCGACGATGCTGACGATTTTCATGCTTCGCCACTCCCAAATAGCTCGGTTTGTCGTCGTTCTTGGGCGTCTAGGAAAGCTCTGTCAGGCTCTAACTGGTTCAGGCGAAGTAGTTCTCCTGCTGAAAACAAATGCTGGTGCATGCTCTCTCGTGAGGCTTCGTCCAGCGGTGCAATGCGCGTTTCCCCTCCTTCGGAAACAACGGCGAGGATCGCATCCATGGATATATTTCGATCATCGAGAAGATCCGGACTATGGCTTGTCACAATGATCTGAGTATTTTGCGATGCACGCACTAGCGCCTCGCGCAACGCGGAGCTCGCGGCGGGATGCAAGGCCGTTTCCGGTTCTTCGATACCTACTAGAGACGGTGAATAGTCACGATTGGCTTGGAACAATGCCACTAGTACTCCAAGCGCGCGCAGAGTGCCGTCAGACATATTTTGCGCAAGAAAACGCCAAGGATCCTTCGATCCTGCCATGTCCTGCCGAAATTCCAACGTCTCCATAGGCCCTACCTGTTTGCGCTGAACCCCATGAACCATGGGAACCACTACGTGAAGATATTCCTCAATGACCTTCGTCTGGCCGTCATTCACCCGCTCTAGGTGCCCAATTACGCTGGCAATGTTCTCTCCTGCCGACTTAAGTAACCGTCCTTCCTGCGGTTTCTGTAACTCGCGCATTAATTTTGGGTTCAGGTTGTAAAGGCTCATGCAGGAAAGTGCGTCGAAGACCGGGCGGAAAGCAGCCATCCCTGATGCTGCTACCAGTGCCAGACGATCTGCGGTTACCGCCGGAAAGGTAGCCTCGCTACTGTCACGTAGTTTCCCCCGTTGGATACGATAAAACGGTCCTTTGCCAATACCTTCGATGACGCATTCTTCCGTTTGGACTTCATATCCACGGTCCTTAAGTGCGCCCACGTTGAAGGCAAAATGTCCCTGCCGTCCATTTGGAAGACAAAACTCCAATCGAATACCAAAGTGCGTTGGGTGGCCGCGAGAACGGCGCCGAACTTCGCTTAGGCCGCCACGCTCATTTAGTGCGTTGTCCAAAGAGCCATTCAACGCGTCACTCACCAATTGAAGTGCATCGAGGAAATTGCTTTTCCCCGCACCGTTGCCGCCTACTAAATATGTAAGTGGGCCTAGTTGGATGTCGCAATGGCCAATGCTTTTATAGTTTCTAAGAACAACACGCTGTAGGAATACAGTTTCGCTCATGGCGAGCTCCATTAAAAATTAATAAGAGGCTGTTGAATGATGGCTTATCTAAAAAAATTAAATCGTCATTACGTGATTTGCTTGTGCGGTGTTCGTCGATCATGCAAATGCTCAGGCAAAGTCTATCCCTTGCGAGCAAGGAAGTCTCAACGCATGCAAGTCTGCTTTTGTGAATGTATGGATTTTTGGGGTTCTTAGCATTCATTTGCTCGCTATCGTTCGGGCATGAGCTAGTGCAATAATGCTTAATTTAACAACAGATATATAATGAGATGACAGACTCAAAAGCTGAGCTTTATCAAGCACCACGAGGTCCTTTACCTTGCCCCGGCGCTTGATCATAAACCACGCCGACCCATAACCGGCGCATGCTCCCCCATCAACTCAACAATCCAATCAATAAACACCCGCAGCTTGGCGCTGACGTGCCGGTTCGGCGGGTAGGCCACGTACATGGGCATCGGGTTGAGTTGCCAGTCTTTGAACAGCGGCACCAGCTCGCCACGGGCCAGGTGCTCGCGGGACATGTAGTCCGGCAGCCAGAGGATGCCGAGGCCGGCGAGGCCCGCGGCGAGGTAGGCATTGCCGTCATCGACGGCGAGCACGTAGCGGCCGAGCACCTCGACGCGTTCGCCGTGGCCATGCATGGCGTAGGGGAAGACCTTGCCGGAGCGCGCCCATAGAAAGCCGACGATGCGGTGGTGGGTGTCTTCCAGCTCGCGCGGATGCCGGGGCGTGCCGGCGCGTTCCAGGTAGCTCGGCGCGGCGTAGACGCCCAGGCGCAGGTCGCCGACGTGGCGGGCCACCAGCGACTGGTCGGTGATTTCCCCGCCGCGCACCACGCAGTCGACGTTCTCGCCGATGAGGTCGACCCGGCGGTCGCTCACGCCCATGTCGAACTGGATGTCGGGGTAGCGCGCGTGGAAGGCCGGCAGCGCCGGTACCAGGATCATGCGCGCGAATGGGCTGGGCACGTCCACCCGCAGCCGGCCCCTGGGCGCGGCCGAGGCGCTGGACAGGCTGGTCTCGGCGTCGTCCATGTCGGCCAGCAGGCGCACCACGCGTTCGTAGTAGGCGGCGCCGTCGGCGGTGACATTGACCTTGCGCGTGGTGCGGTTGAGCAGGCGGACGCGCAGCCGTGCTTCCAGCTGCTGGATCAGCTGGGTAACGCTGGTCTTGCTCATGTGCAGGGTCTCGGCCGCCTTGGTGAAGCTGCCGGTTTCCACCACGCGGGCGAAGGCCTGCATCGCATCGAAACGGTCCATCGCTGCTCCTGTCTTTCGGCTTGCAATTGTTTGGAATCTGCAAACAGTCTTGGCTGGGCTTGCGAGTTTATCCAGCGAGGAGGCGGGCCTACAGTCCCTCCATCGTCAATACACGGGCCGGCAAGGCCCACCACTGGAGGTGACTCTCATGGCCAAGCGAGACGTGGTCTTCCCAGCCGGGCGCCAGGCGCTCTACGAACTCAATCGTTATTCGCCGGCGGTCCGTGCCAACGGCTTGCTGTTCGTGTCCGGGCAGGTCGGCAGCCGCGAGGACGGCTCGCCTGAGCCGGAGCTGGAGACACAGGTCCGGCGCGCGTTCGAGAACCTGAACGCGATCCTGAAAGAGGCGGGCTGCACCTTCGACGACGTGGTCGACGTGACCGTCTTCATGGTCGAACCCGAGGCGATCTTCGAGCGGGCCTGGAACCTGGTGGTGTCCGAGTTCTGGGGCGAGGCACCGCACCCGACCGTGACTGCCGTCGGGGTGACCTGGCTCTACGGCTTCCAGTTCGAGATCAAGGTGATTGCCAGGCTGCCGGAGGAGGGCGAGGGTCGAGAGCGGTGATGGCGACGGGTGGGCGTAGGGTGGGCAGCGAGACCGGCACTGGATGTAGGAGCGACCTTGGTCGCGAACGGATTCGATCGCCGGCGCTGCGTTCCTTCGCGAGCAAGCTCGCTCCTACGGTGGGGCGAAGCCAGAGATGGGACCGGACGCTTCGCTTCAGCGCGCCTGGAGACCAGACTTTCGGCCTCTGGTGGGCTGAAGCCCTACGCTGTCATACCGGCGCAGGCCGGTACCCCGTTGGCGCCGGGCGGAGTGTGCCTGGATGAAGGGCAGGGGAAGGGCGGCTATCCTTCCAGACTTTCGAGGAAAGAAGCCCTCGGCATGGAGGAAAGCCCATGAAGATCGCAGTGACCAGCGTGCTCGTCGACGACCAGGCCAAGGCGCTGGCCTTCTATCGGGACGTGCTCGGTTTCGAGCTCAGGCACGACATCCCCATGGGCGAGCATCGCTGGCTCACCCTCACGTCGCCGGGTGATCCCGACGGGGTCGAGCTAGTGCTGGAGCCTGATGCTCATCCCGCGGCGAAGCCGTTCAAGGCGGCGATCAAGCAGGACGGCGTACCCTTCACCTTCTTCGCGGTGGACGACGTGCAGGCGGAGTACGAACGGCTCTGCGCGGCCGGTGTCCGTTTCACCCAGCCGCCGACCGCCATGGGTGCAGTCACCCTCGCCGTGTTCGACGACACCTGCGGCAATCTCATCCAGATCATCCAGCAGGGCTGAAGTGCCCATCCCCTCAGATCTTGCGCATATGGATGTTCAGCGTCTGCACCCGGTAGGCGATCTGCCGAGGCGTCATGCCAAGCAGGCGGGCGGCCTTGGCCTGGACCCAGCCGGCCTGTTCCAGGGCGGCGATGACGCGCTCGCGATCGTCAAGGCTGTCATCGGCGAGGTCGACTTCGGGGAGCGGCGCCAGCGGCGCGGCGTCGTGGTCGAGGCCGGTGAGGGAAACCACGTCGCGGCTGATGGTGCCGTCCTCGCTCATGATCGCCGAGCGCTCCAGGCAGTTCTCCAGTTCCCGCACGTTGCCGGGCCAGCGGTGGCTCACCAGCAGGCGCAAGGCGCTGTCGGTCAGCGTGAGCGGGCGGCCCTGCTGGCGGGCGATCTTGGCCAGGAGGAATTCGGCCAGTTCCGGGATGTCGGCACTGCGCTCGCGCAGCGGCGGCACGCGGATGGCCATGACGTTGAGGCGGTAGTAGAGGTCTTCGCGGAACTTGCCTTGCTCCACCTCGTGTTCCAGGTCGCGGTTGGTGGCGGCGACGATGCGCACGTTGACTCTCACCGTCTGGGTGCCGCCGACGCGCTCCAGTTCGCCCTCCTGCAGCACCCGCAGCAGCTTGGCCTGGAACATCGGCGAGATCTCGCCGATTTCGTCGAGGAACAGGGTGCCGCCGTCGGCCTGTTCGAAACGCCCCTTGCGCTGCTTCACGGCACCGGTGAAGGCGCCTTTCTCGTGGCCGAACAGTTCCGATTCGAGCAGGGTTTCCGGTAGCGCGGCGCAGTTCAGGCGCACCAGCGGCTGGTGCGCGCGCGGCGAGTTGTAGTGGATGGCGCTGGCGATCAGCTCCTTGCCGGTGCCGGATTCGCCAAGAATGAGCACGGTGCTGTTCCACTTGGCCACCCGCCGCACCTGGTCGAATACCCGGCGCATGGAGACGGTGTTGCCCACCACCATGTTCTCGAAGCCGTACTTGGCGCGTATCTCGCGGCGCAGTTCGTCGCGTTCGTTGGCCACTTCCTGGCCGTCTTCGATGTTCACCACCAGGCGCACGCTCTGCGCCAGCAGGCGGGCGACGATTTCCATCAGCCGGGTGCGCTCGGGCATCAGTTCGTCGGCGCGGCGGTCCGGTTGCGCGGCCAGCACGCCGATGGTGCTGCCGTCGCTGGCCTTGATCGGCACGGCGATGAAGGGCAGGTCCATGTCGTACAGCGCGAGACGGTCGAGAAAGCGCGGCTCGGCATCGACGCGTCCCAGCACCACGCTGTTGCCGTGCTTGAGGATGCTGCCGAACACGCCTTCGCCAAGGCGGTAGCGGGTGCTTTCGCAGGCGCGCACCACCTCTTCGGAGTCGGTGTGCACGGCGCCGACCTGCAGGGTGCCGTTCTTCGGGTCGCAGATGGAGACCAGCCCGTGCAGCAGGCCGAGGTCGTCGTGCAGCACGGCAAGCACCTCGGCCAGCTGTTCCTCGATCGGCTGGCCGCGGTTGAGGATGCGCGAGATGTGCGCCAGCGCCTGAAGCTGACTGTCGAGCAGCTCGCTGCGGCTGGGCGCGGCGGAGTGTTTGGCGAGTGTCGAGTTCATGCGCTGGCCCTCCCGTCAGCTGGCCGAGAAGGGCAGTTCCACCACCACCTTGCAGCCCGGGTGGTAGCTGGTGTCGATGTGCACCGTGCCGGCGTGCTCGGTGACGGTCTCCTGCACCATGGCCAGGCCCATGCCGCGCCCGGTCTTGTGCGGCGGCTTGGTGCTGAAGAACGGCTCGAACACCTTGAGCGCCAGCTCGGGGGCCACGCCCGGGCCGCTGTCGGCGATTTCCAGGCGCACCACCCGCTGGCCCTCTACGCGGGTGTTGATGAGCAGTACGCGCGGGTTGTCCTGGTTCTGGCTCATGGCCTCGATGGCGTTTTCCAGCAGCTGCTTGATCATGCTGCGCAGCCGACCCTCGCTCCCCATCACCCAGGGCAGGCGCAGCGCCGGTTGCCAGTCGACGACGATGCCCTGGGCGAGCAACTGGTCGGTCATCAAGCTGACCACTTCGCGGATCAACTGGTTGACGTTGACCGGGACGCAGTTGCCGGTCTGGCGCAGCGGGATCGAGCCGCTCAGGCTCTCCAGGGCATCCATGCCGGCCTGGCTGGCTTCGCGCATGGCGCTGAGCACCGGGTCGCCGTCGGCCTTGTCGCCGAGGCGGCGCTCGAGCATGTGCAGGGCCGCGCTGATCAGGTTGACCGGGCCCTGCAGGCGGTGGATGGCGCCGTTGAAGGTTTCGCGCATGCCGTCGAGCAGCTCTTCCTCGGCCATCAGCACCTTCAGCGCGTTGAGCTGCGAGGCCTGCTGCTGCTGGCGAAGGCCGCTGATGTCGTTGACCGTCAGCAGCAGGTAGCACTCCTCCGTGGGGGAGAAAAACTCGTGGGCGCGCTCGTCCTCGATACGGATGGCGCGGCCATGGCAGGACAGCCAGCGCGGCGCGTGGCCGCCCAGGTCGAAGGTGACCTCCTTGCCGGAAAACGCCTGGCCGCGGGCGTGCAACGCCTCGATGGGGCCGGCGAGGTTCTCGCGCAGCAGCTCGACCAGCCGGGTGGGGGTGGCGTCCGCGCCGAGGTCGCTGGCCAGGCGGTTGAAGCTGGGGTTGGAGAGCATGATGCGGTAGTCGCGATCGAGCACCGCGATGGCCGCCGGGGCGCTGTCGACCACCGCCTCGATGATCAGGCGCTGATTGCTGACGCGCTGCTCGAGCTTGTGCAGGTCGCTGCTGTCGCGGTGCATGCCCAGGTAGTAGACGGTCTGCTCGCGTTCATCCAGCACCGGCGCCACGGTCAGCTCGGCGAGGTAGGAGCTGTCGTCCTTGCGCCGGTTGATGAGCATGCCGGACCAGGCCCTCTTCTGCGCCAGGCGACTCCAGAGCGCCTGGTAGACCAGCCGCGGCGTGGTGCCGTTGGACAGCACCGACTCGTTCTTGCCGATCACCTCGCTGCTGTCGTAGCCGGTGATGGCGCTGAAGGCGCGGTTGGCATAGAGGATGTTGGCCTTCAGGTCGGTGATGGAGATGGCGATCGGCGCATGCTCCACGGCCTGCTGGAACACCTCGGGCGCCAGCCCGGCGGACACTGCGGGTTGCCCTGCGTCTGGGATGACCTGGGTCATTTGCATTTCCTCATCGATGCGGCGAAGCCGGCGTCTGCGCACCGGTTCCACGCGGCAAAGCCATACGGTGAACAGGGTTTTTGCAAAGGCCGTGCCGCTGGTCGCAGCCCTGCCCGGCAGGCCTGCATGGCCGGAAATACACAGCGCAGCGGCGTTTCGGGCCCTGGTTCGAGGCTTCGGACTGTTGCAAATCCCACAGGGAGGCGCACTCACTTCCCCAGGGCTGTCGCAAATCCCACAAAGCCCGCTGCGCCGGCTGCGCCGGGGCAGGCGCTATCTCGCCTTTCGTTGATCTGCATCAATGAATTCGGGCCTCCCGCGGGACCGCAGGACGCCTGCAGGGGCGTGGCATGCTTGATGCAAAAACCCTCCGGCAGGCGGCACTGCCCGACAAGGGTGCAGGCCGCTGAAAACACCGGGAGGGGTTATGGAATATGCGCTGTTTCTGATCGGTACCGTGCTGGTCAACAACGTGGTGCTGGTCCACTTCCTCGGCCTGTGTCCGTTCATGGGGGTGTCCGGCAAGCTCGACCCCTCGCTGGGCATGGGCCTGGCGACGACCCTGGTGATGACCCTCGGCGGCCTCAGCAGCTGGCTGCTGGAGCACTACGTGCTGTTGCCGCTGGGCATCGGCTTCCTGCGCATCCTGTCCTACATCCTGGTCATCGCCGGGCTGGTGCAACTGCTGGAGATGATCATCCGTAAGGCCAGCCCGCCGCTGTACCGCTCGCTGGGCATCTACCTGCCGCTGATCACCACCAACTGCGCGGTGCTGGGCGTGCCGCTGATCAGCGCCCGCGAAGGCCACGGGCTGGCCGAGGCGGGGTTGTTCGGGCTGGGCTCGGCGCTGGGCTTCGCCCTGGTGATGGTGATCTTCGCCGGCCTGCGCGAGCGGCTGGCGCTGGCCAGCGTGCCGGCGGCCTTCGCCGGCGCGCCCATCGCTTTCGTCACCGCCGGGTTGCTGGCGATGGCCTTCATGGGCTTCGCCGGTCTGATCTGAACGCATGCGGCCGGCGAGGCTGGCGAAGGAGGAACGATGTTGGGCGCAATTCTGGTTCTCGCACTGATGGGCCTGCTGCTGGGCGGCGGCCTCGGGTTGGCGGCGCGCTACCTGGCGGTCTCGGAGGAGAACCCGCTGATCAAGGAAATCGAGGCGCTGATGCCCGGCAGCCAGTGCGGGCAGTGTGGCTATCCGGGTTGCAGCGCGGCGGCCAGCGCCCTGGTCGAGGGGCGTGCGGCGGTCACCTGTTGCCCGCCCGGCGGCGTGGCGCTGGCCGAGCGCCTGGCCGAGCTGCTGGGCGTGCCGCTGGATGCCGGCGCCATCGCCGCGCCGGTGCTGGCGCGCATCGAGGCGGCCGAGTGCACCGGCTGCATGCGCTGCTACCGCGCCTGCCCGACCGACGCCATCGTCGGCGCCAGCGGGCAGATCCACTGTGTGCTGAGCAACGCCTGCACCGGCTGCGGCAAGTGCCTGGAGGCCTGCCCGGAAGACTGCATCGCCCTGGCGCCGCAGGCGCCGACGCTGGACCACTGGCGCTGGGCCAAGCCCCAGGCCGCCTGATTCGGGAGCCGATCATGTTCAACCTCGCGCACATCCGTGGCGGCATCCATCCCGCCGCCCACAAGGACCGCTCGGCCGCCCTCGGCATCGCCGCGCAGCCGCTGCCGCCGCGCCTGTACCTGCCGTTGCGCCAGCACGCCGGGGCCGAGGCGTTGCCGCTGGTGAGGGAGGGCGCGCGGGTGCTCAAGGGCCAGCTGCTGGCCGGCTCGCCGACCGAACTCTCGGCGCCGATCCATGCGCCGAGTTCCGGGCGCATCATCGCGATCGGGCCGATCGAGGCGCCGCACCCGTCGGGGCTCCAGGCCAACGGCATGGTTCTCGAGTGCGATGGCGAGGATCGCTGGGTCGACCTGGATGTGCCGGCCGACCCCTTCGCCGAAGACCCGCTGCGGCTTGCCAACCGCGTCGCCGAGGCCGGCGTGGTGGGGCTCGGCGGGGCGATCTTCCCGGCCGCGGTGAAGCTCAGGCAGGGCGCGAAGCACGAGATCAAGACGGTGCTGGTCAACGGCAGCGAGTGCGAGCCCTACCTGAGCTGCGACGACCGGCTGATGCGCGAGCGCGCCGAGGCGGTGGTCGACGGTGCGCGGCTGATCCAGCACATCCTGCGCGCCTACAGCATCGTCATCGCCATCGAGGACAACAAGCCGGCGGCGCTGGCGGCCATGCGCGCGGCCAGCGAGCCCTACGGCGCCATCGAAGTGGTGGCGGTGCCGGCGCTCTACCCGATGGGCTCGGCCAAGCAACTGATCTGCCAGGTCACCGGCCGCGAGGTGCCGGCCGGCGGGCGCAGCACCGACGTGGGCGTGCTGGTGCACAACGCCGGCACGGTGTACGCCATCCAGCAGGCGCTGCGCCACGGGCGGCCGCTGATCTCGCGGGTGGTGACGGTGGCCGGCGGCTGTGTAGGCAACCCGCGCAACGTCGAGACCCTGATCGGCACGCCGGTGCAGGCGCTGTTCGACAGCTGCGGCGGGTTGCTGCGCGAGCCGCGGCAGCTGCTGCTCGGCGGGCCGATGATGGGCGTGGTGCTGCCCTCGACCCGGGTGCCGGTAATCAAGGGCGCCACCGGACTGCTGGCGCTCGACCGCCACGAAGTGCCGCAGCGCGAGAGCGCGCCCTGCATCCGCTGTTCGCGCTGCGTGGATGCCTGCCCGATGGGCCTGGCGCCGCTGGAGATGGCGGCTCGCACCCGCGTCGACGACCTCGACGGCGCCAGCGAGTACGGCTTGCGCGACTGCATCCTGTGCGGCTGCTGTTCCTACGTCTGCCCCTCGCACATCCCGCTGGTGCAGTACTTCCAGTACGCCGTCGGCCAGCAGGACGAGCGCCGCAGCGCTGCGCGCAAGAACGACTACATCAAGCGGCTCAGCGAGGCGCGCGCGGCACGCCTGGCCGAGGAAGAGGCAGCCAGGGCGGCCGCCAAGGCGGCGAAGAAGCGCAAGGCGACGGCCCCGGCCGGCGAGGTGTCGCCATGAGCGCCCAAGGCATCGCGGCGGGGCCCTTCGCCCACGATCGTTCCTCGGTCGACCGCATCATGCTGCACGTCTGCCTGGCCCTGCTGCCGGCGACGGCCTGGGGCCTGTACCTGTTCGGCTGGCCGGCGATCAACCTGTGGCTGCTGACCTGCGCCAGCGCCGTGGCCTGCGAGGCCGTCTGCCTGTACCTGCTCGGCCGGCCGCTGCGCCGCCTGCTGGACGGCAGCGCGCTGCTCAGCGGCTGGCTGCTGGCGCTGACGCTGCCACCCTGGGCGCCCTGGTGGATCGCCGTGGGCGGCAGCGTCTTCGCCATCGGCATCGGCAAGCAGCTGTACGGCGGCGTCGGCCAGAACGTCTTCAACCCGGCGATGCTGGCGCGGGTGGCGCTGCTGATCGCCTTTCCGCTGCAGATGACCACCTGGGCCCTGCCCCTGCCGCTGGGGGCGGAGGGCGCGCCCGGCTGGCTCGAAGGCCTGCGCATCACCTTCGCCGGCGGGACGCTGGCCGATGGCCTGAGCGGCGCCACCGCGCTGGGCCAACTGCAGACCGAACTGACGCTGGGGCACGGCGCGCCCCAGATCCTCGCCGAGCATTTCGCCCTGCTGCCGGCCTTTCTAGGCTACAGCGGCGGTAGCCTCGGCGAGACCTCGGAGCTGCTGATCCTGCTCGGCGGGCTCTGGCTGCTGGCGTTGCGCATCATCCACTGGGAAATCCCGCTGGGCATGCTGCTGACAGTGGCGGCGCTGGCGGCCCTGGCGCACCAGATCAACCCGCAGGTGCACGGCGGCGGGCTGTTCCACCTGACCTCGGGCGGCTTGCTGCTGGGGGCGCTGTTCATCGCCACCGACCCGGTAACTTCGCCGATCAGCCGCAGCGGGCGGCTGATCTTCGGTGCCGCCTGCGGCGGGCTGATCTTCATCATTCGCAGCTGGGGCAGCTTTCCCGAGGCGGTGGCCTTCGCGGTGCTGTTCATGAACGCCCTGGTGCCGCTGATCGACCGGCTTTGCCGGCCGCGCGCCTATGGCCGCAACGCGCGCGGCAAGCCGCTGGTGGCGGCGAAGTGGACCAGCCAGGTGAAGGAGGTGGACAAGGTATGAGCGAGCCGATCGAGGAAACGCTCGTCAGGCCCGGCTGGCGCGAGCGGGTGTCGTACCAGGCGCTGTCGCTGGGGCTGGTCTGCGCGCTGGTGGCGCTGGCGCTGCTGCTCGGCGACCAGGCGACCCGGCAGCGGATCGCCGAGGCGCGGATACAGGACCGCCTGGCCGTGCTGCGCCAAGTCCTGCCGTCGTCGCTCTACGACAACAATCCACTGGCCGATGCCTTCGAGGTCGAGGACGCCGAGCTCGGCACGCTCGAGCTGTATCCGGCGCGGCGCGGGGGGCGGCTGACGGCGACTGCCTTCCAGGTCAGCACCGTCGGCTACGGCGGCCCGATCGTCCAGCTCATCGCCATCGATACCGAGGGCCGTATCCTCGGCGTGCGGGTGCTCGACCACAAGGAAACCCCCGGCCTGGCGGACAAGATCGAAGTCACCCGCAGCGACTGGATCAAGGGCTTCGACGGCCTGTCGCTGGCCAACACGCCACTGGAACGGTGGGCGGTGAAGAAGGACGGCGGCCAGTTCGACCAGTTCGCCGGAGCCACCATCACCCCGCGGGCCATCGTCAGGGGCGTGCTCCAGGCGCTCGAGTTCCAGGCCCGCCAATCCAGTGAGGAGACCCGGCCATGAGCAGCCATTGCGGATCGCCAGACGCCGCAGCGCCCAAGCCCAAGGGGCTGTTCAGCTACTTCAGCTCGGCGCTGTGGGACTACAACGTCGCCCTGGTGCAGATGCTCGCGCTATGCCCGGCGCTGGCGGTCACCACCACCGCCACCAACGGCCTGGGCATGGGCCTGGCCACCACCCTGGTGCTGATGATCACCAACGCGATCGTCTCGGCGCTGCGCCACAGCATCTCGCCGGCGGTCCGCAACCCGCTGATGATCGGCATCATCGCCGGTGTGGTGACCCTCATCGACATGGCAATGAACGCCTGGATGCACGAGCTGTACAAGGTGCTGGGGCTGTTCATCGCATTGATCGTGACCAACTGCGCGGTGCTCGGCCGGGCCGAGTCCTTCAGCAGCCGCAACCCGGTGATCCCCTCGATCCTCGACGGCGCCGGCATGGGCATCGGTTTCACCTGGGTGCTGGTGGTGATCGGCGGGATCCGCGAGATCCTCGGCAGCGGCACGCTGTTCGCCCAGGCCTCGCTGCTGCTCGGCGAGCACTTCCGCTGGCTGGAGACAACCGTGCTGCCGGGCTTCCAGGGCATCCTGCTGGCGATCCTGCCGCCGGGGGCGTTCATCGTTCTCGGCTTCGTGCTGGCGTTCAAGCGGGTGGTCGATCGCCGCCGCGCCGAGCGACGGATCAGGACCCACGGCGAACTGGTGGTGTTGCAGTGAACCCGGCCGAGGAGCGAAGCGCGCCATGAAGATTTCCGTTGTATACGCCGCCCCCCGGCAACCGTTGCTGCTCGATTGCCGCGTGGAGGAGGGCTGCAGCGTGGCCCAGGCCATCGAGCGGTCCGGCCTGCTGCGCTACTGCCCGGACATCGACCTGAACCGGCAGAAGGTCGGTGTCTACGGCAAGTTCGTCAGGCTCGACAGCCCGCTGAAGGAGGGCGATCGGGTGGAGATCTACCAGCGCATCACGCGCGTGCTGGACGAAGACGACGATGACGACGACTGAGAGCGTCGCAGACAACCACCGTGATGAGAGAACAGCCGAGAGAGGAGCGACCGATGGACAACCAGCCCCCGAGCATGAACCGTGAAACCGCATTGCGCATCGCCCTGGCCGCCCGGGCATTGCCCGAGGTGGGCGTCGGGCGTTTGCTGGAGATCCTGCATCAGCGGATCGACGGCGAACTGGACGAAGAGAGCCTGCAGCGCGTGACCGTCACCGACCTCAAGACCGCCTTCGCCAGCGCCGACGGCGAGGAGGATGGCGAGGACATCGGCATCGGCCTGCCGGCGCTGAAGGAGGCGGTGCGCATCCTCTGGGGCGAGGGGGTCGGCGACGAGCTGCCGCAACCGGAGGCCCTGGATGGCGTGCCGGAGGGCTCGATCCGGGTGGCCATCGCCTCCAACAATGGCGAGCGCCTGGACGGCCACTTCGGCTCCTGCCTGCGCTTCCTGGTCTACCAGGTCGGCGTCGACAGCCTGGCGCTGGTGGACGTGCGCTCGGCGCTGGAAACCGAATTCGCCGAGGATCGCAACGGCGCGCGGGCCGAGCTGATCGGCGACTGCCAGGTGCTCTACGTGGTCTCCATCGGCGGCCCGGCGGCGGCCAAGGTGGTCAGGTCCGGCCTGTATCCGATCAAGAAAGCCGGCGGCGAGGCACGGCGGATCCTCGCCGACCTGCAGACCGTCATGGCCGGCAACCCGCCGCCGTGGCTGGCCAAGCTGCTGGGCGTGGGCGCGGAACAGCGGGTGCGCTTCGACCGCTCCGACGACGAGGTGGCCTGGGCATGAGCGGCATGCGCAGGCTGGTCGCCGTGGCCATCGACCGCCACGGCAAGGTCGCCGGCCATGCCGGCCGGGCACACCACTGGCAGGTGTACGACATCTGGCCCGGCGAGGCGCCGGAGTCGGTCTATCGCCTGGCGCTGGACGAGCAGGCCTGCCTGCACGAATGGCACGTCAGCACCCGGCCCGAACGCCATCCGCTGCACGCGGTGGACGTGGCGATCGCCGCCAGTGCCGGCGACGGTGTGGTGCGCCGCCTGGGCGAGCGCGGCGTGACGCTGCTGACCACCGCCGAAAGCGATCCGGAACATGCCGTGAAAGCCTGGCTCGCCGGCAGCCTGCGGCCAGGCTTGCCGCATGAGGAACCAGGCTGCGGCGGCGAGGGGCATAGGCATCCGTAATGGCGGATTGGCGGACTGAAAAAGGCCGGAAGCTTGAAAAGCATCGCCCCGAGGTCGGGCCTCCCACAAAAAGCAGCCGGTGCACGCCTAACCCTGTGGGAGGTGCGCCCCCGCGGCGATGCAGGCCGGAGGGCTGAGCTGGAGCCTGAAGGCTGAAAAGCATCGCCCCGAGGTCGGGCCTCCCACAAAAAGCAGCCGGTGCACGCCTAACCCTGTGGGAGGTGCGCCCCCGCGGCGATGCAGGCCGGAGGGCTGAGCTGGAGCCTGAAGGCTGAAAAGCATCGCCCCGAGGTCGGGCCTCCCACAAAGCAGCCGGTGCATGCCTAACCCTGTGGGAGGCGCGCCCCCGCGGCGATGCAGGCCGGAGGGCTGCGCTCGACTCTATGTCGCGAAGGAGTAAAGCCATGAGATCCGATCGGCCCGTCACCGGGCGGAGCGTCCAGCTGCCGCCGCGCGTCAACCTGCTGTCGACTACCAACCTCGAAGGCATCATCACCTACGTCAATCCGGATTTCGTGGCGATCAGCGGCTACCAGGAGGAAGAACTGCTCGGCCGGCCGCACAACCTGATCCGTCACCCGGACATGCCGCGCCAGGCCTTCGCCGATATGTGGGCGGCGCTGCGCTCAGGGCGCTCCTGGATGGGGTTGGTGAAGAACCGCTGCAAGAACGGCGATCACTACTGGGTGAACGCCTATGTCACGCCGATCCTGCGCAAGGGGCGGGTAGTGGAGTACCAGTCGGTGAGGACCGCCGCCACGGCCGAGCAGATCTGCGCCGCCGAGGCATGCTATGCGCGCCTGCGTGATGGACGGCGGTTGCCCGGGCGCGCTCTGGCAGTGCACCGGAGTGGCGGCCTGGTCGCCCTGTGCCTGGCGGCGCTCGCCGGCGTCTTCGCCTTCTTCGCGCTGGGGCCGGCCACGGCGGCGACGCTGCTCGCGCTTGGCGTGCTGCAGGCGGCCTGCCTGCACTGGCTGCTCGCGCCGTTGCGCGGGCTTGCCGGGCAGGCCCGGCGGGTGGCGTGCAACCCGCTGGGCAGCTACCTGTACAGCGGGCGAACCGACGAAGTCGGCGACATCGCCTTCGCGCTCTCCAGTCAGGAGGCTGAACTGGGGGCGGTGCTCGGCAGGGTCGCCGACGCGGTGCGCCAGATGGAACCGCTGCTGGAGAACCTGGAAGCATCGGTCAGCGGCGGACGGCAGATCACCGAGCAGCAGCACCGGGAAACCGAGCGCGTCGCGGTGGCCGTCGGGCAGGTGGTTTCGAGCATCCACGAGGTGGCCGGCAGCACCCGGCAGAGCGCCGTCTCGATGAGCCAGGCGGCACAGGAGACCGATTCCGGGCTGGCCCGGGCCGGGCAGGCGAAGGCGCTGGTGGAAACACTGGCCGCCGAGGTCAGCGAGGCGGCGGTGGTACTCGAGCGGCTGTGCGAGCAGTCCCGGGCTATCGACCAGACCGTGGAGATGATCGAGATGGTCGCCGAGCAGACCAACCTGCTGGCGCTCAATGCCGCCATCGAGGCGGCGCGGGCCGGCGACGCCGGGCGCGGCTTCGCGGTGGTGGCGGGTGAGGTGCGCAACCTGGCGCGGCGCACCCAGGGCTCGACGCGGGAAATCAAGACGGTCATCGAGGCATTGCAGGCCCGTGCCGGCGTGGCGGCGGCAGCGATGGAGCATTGCCGGTCGCGTGCCGACGACGGCATGGGCCAGGTGCAGCGGGTCGCCGAGGATCTGCAGGCGGCACAGGTGCGTCTGAGCCGCCTGCACGAGCTGAGCCGCGACATCGCCGAAGCCACCCGGGTCCAGGAGCAAGCCAGCGAGGAGGTCCGGCAGAGCGTCGAGAGCATTCGCCAGGCCTGCCAGTGCAATGCCGACAGCAGCGAGCACAGCCATCGCTGCGCTTCCGCGGTTGCGGGCCAGGCCGCCCGGTTACGGCAGCTGGTCGATCAGTTCGCCCAGCGGGCGGCCGGCTAACGGAGCCGGGCCGGAAACAAAAACTCCCCTCGGAGCACAGGGGAGTGGCTTATCGCCAAGGTAGGGGATGGAAAAGGCCCGCGACAGGACCCCGTAGGTTGGGTTGAACCGCGGAGCGGTGAAGCCCAACGAGTCACGGCGGCCGGCATCATGTGCGGAGAACCGGCACCGCGCATGTGTCACATGATGCTCCGCCGGTTGGGCTTCGCTGCGCTCAACCCAACCTACGGGGCTCAACCCAGCCTACGCTGCCGGGAGAGTGCGCTCGCACGGCTTCAGACAGGCCCGCGCGCCTCGCGGCGCTGGGCGACGGTGCAGCCGAGGGCGGCCTCGTAGCCTAACGTTTCCAGCTTCGGCCGGTAGTCGCGCAGCGCGGCGTAGACGGTGAGCACCTTGTCCTCGGCGCTCTGGCCCTTGAAGTCTTCCTTGTCCAGCCGCAGGTCATCGGCCAGGGTGTTCCACACCGCGCCTTCCTCATGCGCCTGCAGCAGCAGGGTGACGCCGTCGAGCTCGGTATACAGCGACCTGCCGAGGTTCTCGACGTAGAAAATCACCGGCGCGCCGTCGGCCAGGTCGCCGCGGTAGCGTTCGACGAACAGCGGCAGGTGGGCCAGTTCGATCAGGGCACCGGCCATCATCGACAGCTTCCCCTGCTGTTCCAACATCACCGCCTGCTTGACCACGGCGGTCGGCGGCAGGCGGCGGCCGGAGGCATCGTCGATCTCGCCTTCCTCGAGCACCAGGTCGCCGCGGAAGGCGTAGGTGTCCGGCTTCGTGGTCGCGCCATTGACGCTGACGTTGCACAGCAGGTTTTGCGTTTCGTAGGTTTTCAACAGCATGGTCATGCTCTCTCGTGGGGAAAACGGGTCAGGCCACCTGCGGCGCGCCTTCGGCCAGGCCGAGCAGGTCGTGCCAGTCGGCCTCGATCAGCTCGAGCTGCTTGCGCAGGCAGACCTTGCGGTCCTTCGCCGTGGGCGAGGGGAGCAGCGCCCAGCCGGCGGGCGTGGCGGCATCGTGGATCAGGTCGCTCATCACCATGCGTTCGGTGTCGCGGTTGAACTGCATGCCGAGGAACAGGTAGCGGCAATCCTTGCGCCGCTGCTTGAGCCAGCCGGGAATGGCGAAGCCGCCCATCAGTTCGGTGATGTAGTCGACGAAGTCGGCGTCGCTGGCGACGTAGGAGGGCGTCGGCAGCGGCGTGCCCAGCGGCTTGAACAGCACCGGCAGCGCGGGATCGACCTCGCTCTGGTCGATGCGCTGATAGCGGCCTGCGTCGAAACGGTAGATATCGAAGCGGTAGGGGCTGGCGGCGATGCGCGCGGCGCCGACCACCAGAATATGCGGACGGTCGGCATAGCAGCGCTGCAGCTGGGTGTCGCGGTTGCAGTCGATGACGTAGGGCAGGTTCAGCCCGGCCAGCCAGCGGTGCAGTGGCGCGGGTGTCCAGTTGTCGCCGCCGTAGGTCTGGGTCAGGAAGCGCTCGATGAAGCTGCGGCCCTTCTTGTTCTCCAGGTGCATGGCCGCGCGCGGGAACTCGTACATCAGCCGCGGCGCCATCGGCTGCCCGCCGGTCATGGCGAGGATCAGGCTTTCACTGTCGGCCGGCATCGGCTGGCCGGTCTGGCGGTCGACCACGCCGCGCAACACGCCGGGCCCCAGGTAGGGCACCAGTTCATGGGCGCTAAGGCGGGCGACGATCTCCCTCAACGGATCGTTCACGGCGAGTCTCCTGCTACGGCCGGTTGTGGTTGCCGATAGCCGATCGCAATAACCGAGCCAGCCGCCGGACGCGCGCAACCCCTTGATATGTGGGGCGGCGAGTGCCGCGATAGTTGCCGTTCAACCGATAAGGGAAGTGGTGAAGGCGACAATTGTCGGGTTCGCAACAGTTGCCGGCAGGGGAAGAAAAGTCATCTCCAGCGGCTTCGTTTTTTGTAGCCATTGCAACAGCGGCGACTGTCGATTGTTACCTATCGGACTGCCGTTAGTTGCCCGTCCTGAGCAAATAAAGCAAGCAAAAACAATGGGATAGTTTCTTGGGAAAACGCTGGCACAAAGGCTGCTACCGGCCTGTTGCGCAGGCTTGTGCGTGCCCCTAGCCCACGCCAGTGGAAAACGAAACCTGAGGAACTTGATTATGGCAATGCGTCAATGCGCTATTTACGGGAAGGGTGGGATCGGCAAATCCACCACCACCCAGAACCTCGTGGCGGCCCTGGCCGAACTCGGCAAGAAGGTGATGATCGTCGGGTGCGACCCCAAGGCCGACTCCACCCGCCTGATCCTGCACTCCAAGGCGCAGAACACCATCATGGAAATGGCCGCCGAGGCCGGCACCGTGGAAGACCTGGAGCTCGAGGACGTGCTCAAAACCGGCTACGGCGACATCAAGTGCGTCGAGTCGGGCGGTCCGGAGCCGGGTGTGGGCTGCGCCGGTCGCGGCGTGATCACCGCGATCAACTTCCTCGAAGAGGAAGGCGCCTACGAGGATAACCTGGACTTCGTCTTCTACGACGTGCTCGGCGACGTGGTCTGTGGCGGCTTCGCCATGCCCATCCGCGAGAACAAGGCCCAGGAGATCTACGTAGTCTGCTCCGGCGAGATGATGGCGATGTATGCCGCCAACAACATCTGCAAGGGCATCGTGAAGTACGCCAACTCCGGCAGCGTGCGGCTCGGCGGGCTGATCTGCAACAGCCGCAACACCGACCGCGAGGACGAGCTGATCATGGCCCTGGCCGACAAGCTGGGCTCGCAGATGATCCATTTCGTCCCGCGCGACAATGTCGTGCAACGCGCCGAGATCCGCCGCATGACGGTCATCGAGTACGACCCCGCCGCCAAGCAGGCCGACGAGTACCGGACCCTGGCGAAGAAGATCGTCGAGAACAAGAAGCTCGTCATCCCTACCCCGATCAGCATGGACGAGCTGGAAGCCCTGCTCATGGAGTTCGGGATCATGGACGAGGAAGACATGAGCATCGTCGGCAAGACCGCCGCCGAGGAAGTCGTCGCCTGATCGCTTCAGCAGAACGGGGCAGGGCGGATGGGCCCTGCCGGGGTGTCGCACCGTGCCCGGCACGGTGCGGTGCGCCCGTGACCCGCACATGAACGCAAGAGGAGGTCAATCATGACCGGTATGTCCCGCGAAGAGGTGGAATCCCTCATCCAGGAAGTCCTGGAAGTCTATCCCGAGAAAGCCCGCAAGGACCGCGCCAAGCACTTGTCGCCCAACGACCCGACGCTCGAGCAGTCGAAGAAGTGCATCACCTCCAACAAGAAGTCCCAGCCGGGGCTGATGACCATCCGCGGCTGCGCGTATGCGGGCTCGAAGGGTGTGGTCTGGGGGCCGATCAAGGACATGATCCACATTTCCCACGGGCCGGTGGGGTGTGGCCAGTATTCGCGTGCCGGGCGGCGCAACTACTACATCGGCACCACCGGGGTGAACGCCTTCGTCACCATGAACTTCACCTCGGATTTCCAGGAGAAGGACATCGTCTTCGGCGGCGACAAGAAGCTGGCCAAGCTGATCGACGAGGTCGAGACGCTGTTCCCGCTGAACAAGGGCATCTCCGTGCAGTCCGAGTGCCCCATCGGGCTGATCGGCGATGACATCGAGGCGGTCGCCAAGAAGAAGGCCGCCGAGCACGAGACCACCGTGGTGCCGGTACGTTGCGAAGGTTTCCGCGGGGTGTCGCAGTCCCTCGGCCACCACATCGCCAACGACGCCATCCGCGACTGGGTGCTGGACAAGCGCGACGACGACACCAGCTTCCAGACCACGCCCTACGACGTCTCCATCATCGGCGACTACAACATCGGCGGCGATGCCTGGTCCTCGCGCATCCTGCTCGAGGAAATGGGCCTGCGCGTGGTCGCCCAGTGGTCCGGCGACGGCACCCTCTCCGAGATGGAGCTGACGCCCAAGGTCAAGCTCAACCTGGTGCACTGCTACCGCTCGATGAACTACATCTCGCGGCACATGGAAGAGAAGTACGGCATCCCGTGGATGGAGTACAACTTCTTCGGTCCGACCAAAACCGCCGAGTCGCTGCGGGCCATCGCCGAGCACTTCGACGACAGCATCAAGGCCAAGTGCGAGGAAGTCATCGCCCGCTACCAGCCGGAGTGGGAAGCGGTGATCGCCAAGTACCGCCCGCGCCTGGAGGGCAAGCGCGTGATGCTCTACGTCGGCGGCCTGCGCCCGCGCCACGTGATCGGCGCCTACGAGGACCTGGGCATGGAAGTGGTCGGCACCGGCTACGAGTTCGGCCACAACGACGACTACGACCGCACCCTCAAGGAAATGGGCAACGCCACGCTGCTCTACGACGACGTCACCGGCTACGAGTTCGAGGAGTTCGTCAAGCGCATCAAGCCTGACCTGATCGGCTCCGGGATCAAGGAAAAGTACATCTTCCAGAAGATGGGCATTCCCTTCCGGCAGATGCACTCCTGGGATTATTCCGGCCCGTACCACGGCTTCGACGGCTTCGCCATCTTCGCCCGTGACATGGACATGACCCTGAACAACCCGTGCTGGAAGAAGCTGCAGGCGCCCTGGCAGAAGGCCGAGGAGTCGGCCGAGAAGGTCGCCGCCAGCGCCTGACCCCGCAATCGTAACCCCAGCCCCGCCGCGGCTGCGCCGCGGCCGGCTTCCGTGATCGCCGTTCACAGATGAGTGAGGCGAAGGAGAGCGTCATGAGCCAGCAAGTCGACAACATCAAACCCAGCTACCCGCTGTTCCGCGACGAAGAGTACAAGGACATGCTCGCGCGCAAGCGCGACGCCTTCGAAGAGAAGCATCCGCAGGACAAGATCGACGAAGTCTTCCAGTGGACCACCACCCGGGAATACCAGGAACTCAACTTCCAGCGCGAGGCGCTGACCGTCAACCCGGCCAAGGCCTGCCAGCCGCTGGGCTCGGTGCTCTGCGCCCTGGGCTTCGAGAAGACCATGCCCTACGTGCACGGCTCGCAGGGGTGCGTGGCCTACTTCCGCACCTACTTCAACCGCCACTTCAAGGAGCCGGTGTCCTGCGTGTCCGACTCCATGACCGAGGACGCCGCGGTGTTCGGCGGCCAGCAGAACATGAAGGACGGCCTGGCCAACTGCAAGGCCACCTACAAGCCGGACATGATCGCCGTGTCCACCACCTGCATGGCCGAGGTCATCGGCGACGACCTCAACGCCTTCATCAACAACTCGAAGAAGGAGGGCTTCATCCCCGAGGACTACCCGGTCCCCTATGCCCACACCCCGAGCTTCGTCGGCAGCCACGTCACCGGCTGGGACAACATGTTCGAGGGCATCGCCCGCTACTTCACCCTCAACCACATGGACGACAAGGTGGTCGGCAGCAACCACAAGATCAACGTCGTCCCCGGCTTCGAGACCTACCTGGGCAACTTCCGCGTGATCAAGCGCATGCTCAAGGAAATGGACGTCGGCTACAGCCTGCTCTCCGATCCGGAGGAAGTGCTCGATACCCCGGCCGACGGCCAGTTCCGCATGTACTCGGGCGGCACCACCCAGGACGAGATCAAGGACGCGCCCAACGCCCTGAACACCCTGCTGCTGCAGCCCTGGCAGCTGGAAAAGACCAGGAAGTTCGTCGAAGGCACCTGGAAGCACGAGACGCCCAAGCTGAGCATTCCCATGGGCCTGGACTGGACCGACGAGTTCCTGATGAAGATCAGCGAGATCAGCGGCCAGCCGATCCCCGAGAGTCTGGCCAAGGAGCGCGGCCGCTTGGTCGATATGATGACCGACTCGCACACCTGGCTGCACGGCAAGCGCTTCGCGCTCTGGGGCGATCCGGACTTCGTCATGGGCATGGCCAAGTTCCTCCTGGAACTGGGCGCCGAGCCGGTGCACATCCTCGCCCACAACGGCAACAAGCGCTGGAAGAAGGCCATGGACGCGATCCTGGAATCTTCGCCCTACGGCAAGAACTGCACCGTGTACATCGGCAAGGACCTCTGGCACATGCGTTCGCTGGTGTTCACCGACAAGCCGGACTTCATGATCGGCAACAGCTACGGCAAGTTCATCCAGCGCGACACGCTGTACAAGGGCAAGGAATTCGAGGTGCCGCTGATCCGTCTCGGCTTCCCGATCTTCGATCGTCACCACCTGCATCGCCAGACCACCCTGGGCTACGAAGGCGCCATGCAGATCCTCACCACCCTCGTCAACGCCGTGCTCGAGCGCCTCGACGACGAGACCCGCGGCATGCAGACCACCGACTACAACTACGACCTGGTCCGTTGATCCGCGCGCGGGGAGGGCGACTTCCCCGTGCCTATCCTGGCCGGCCGGCGCACCACAGGGTCGCCGGCCGACCGGCCCCATTGCAGGAAGACCCCCATGCCCAGCGTCATGATCAACCGCAACAGGAATGGCCAACTGACCTTCTACATCGCCAAGAAGGACCAGGAGGAAATCATCGTCAGCCTGGAGCACGACAGCCCCTCGCGCTGGGGCGGCGAAGTCGCCCTGGCCGACGGCTCCAGCTACTACTTCGAACCCCTCTCGGCGCCGCCGAAACTGCCGATCACCCTGCGCGCCAAACGGGCCGGCGAGGGCTGAGCGATGGTGCCCGGCAACGGACGGGCCCCGCTGCCCGCCCACCTGGCTCTGCGCATCGCCCTGGCGGCGCGTGAACTGAGCGGTGTGGAAACCGCACAGTTGCTCCAGGCCCTGCTCAGCGTCACCGGCGAGCCGATCACCGAGGCGCGGCTGGCCCGGCTGCGTCCCAATCGCCTGCGCAACCGCCTGCTGGACATGACCGGCGGGATGGCGCCCGGCGAGCGGCAGCTGCAGCGCGCCATCAGCCTGCTCAAGGGCCGCGGCGTTCGGATGCCCGAGGAGCCGCTGCCGGCCGTCGAGCCCTATCGCGAAGGCGAGTTGCCGGATTCGATCCGTATCGCCTGCTCATCGGACGGCGGCGAGCGCCTGGATGGCAGTTTCGGCAGCTGCGCGCGCTTTCTCGTCTACCAGATCTCGCCGAGCGCCAGCCGCCTGGTCGCCCTGCGCGAGCCGGGGCCGGTCGCGCCGCACGAGGATCGCCATGCCAGCCGCGCCGAACTGCTGCACGACTGCCAGTTGCTCTACACCCTGAGCATCGGCGGGCCGGCGGCGGCCAAGGTGATTCGCGTCGGCACCCATCCGATCAAGGTTTCGCGGCCGATACCGGCCCGCGAGATCGTCGAGGAACTGCAGCAGGTGCTGGCCGCCGCGCCGCCGCCCTGGCTGGCCAAGGCCATGGGCGGCGAACCGGCCGCCCGCCGCGCTTCGTTTTCCGGGAAAGAGGAAACCCCATGATCAGCCAGACCCAGCTCGAGGCGGTCATCCGCCAGGCCGAAGGCGCCTCCCTCGACGAGGCATTGCTCACCAGACTGCGCAGCGACCATCCCGGCATCCACTTCACCTGCTGCATGGACGACGACGTGACGGTCAACGCCAGGCCCGTCGCCGAGCGGCCGGGATTCAACGTCTATCTGGTCAACTCCAGCCAGCACTGCTCGGTGCTGAGCAACGACCTGGACGCCGCCTCGGGCATCGTCCTGGCCGAAGTCATCGCCGACTGAGCGCGCCCATGCACAACGATGGTGGCGAGGACATCACCCCCCTGGCGGACTGCCGCGACTGCAGCTTTCGCGGCAGCCTGCTGCCGAGCGGCCGCTGCATGCCGGGCGACCGCTGCGTGGCGATCCACAGCGGCCGGCAGATCGATCGCTTGTTCCGCGGCAACCCGCACCTGGCCGTGCAGTACCTGGCCGATCCGTTCTGGGAACGGCGCGCCATCGCCGTGCGTTATGCCCCGGTGGAGGCGCTGCTGCCGATGATCCACGACGTCGACGAGGCGGTGCGCCGCGCAGTCGCCTACCGCCTGCCGCGCGAGCGCCTGGGCGAACTCATAGACGACCCGGATCGCGAGGTGCGCATCACCGTCGCCGATCGCCTGCCGGCCGAGCAGCTGGAGCGGATGGCCACCGACCCGGACTACCTGGTGCGCGCCTACGTGGTCCAGCGCATCGCCCCGGGCCGGCTGTTCCGCTTCATCCGCGACGAGGACCGCCAGGTGCGCAAGTTCGTCGCCCAGCGCCTGCCCGAGGAAAGCCTCGGGCTGATGGTCATGGACCCCGAACCGGAAGTCCGCCGCCTGGTCGCCGCGCGCCTGCACGCCGAGGATGTGCTGGAAATGCTCCACGACCCCGACTGGACCGTACGCCTGGCCGCCGTGGAAAACGCCCCGCTCGAAGCCCTGCGCGAGCTGAAGGAAGACGATCCCGAAGTCCAGGCTGCGATCGCACAACGGTTGGGGTAGGTTGGGTGAAGGCCCGACCCGAGATGATGCTTTTTTAGTCTTTGGCCGGCCTTCCGGCCTGCATCGCCGCGAGGGCGCGCCTCCCACAGGTCCGTAGGCTGCCTGCTGCTCTTGTGGGAGGCCGCGCCCGTTCCCGACGGGCTTGCGGCATTCACCACATCCCTGTGGATTGCCCGCCCCCGGGGCGATGCTTTTCAGGGTGGGCCGGGCAGCGTTCCGCTTCAGCCCACCATTGGTGACTTCCCTGGCCTGGATCTGGTGGGCTGAAGCCCACGGATACGCCGCCGCCCGTCCCGGCCTACGGGGCCACCTGCCGAATTCTTGTTGCGAACCCGACATCCGGGCACGTTTGCGACAATCCGATTTCTGGAAAAATCCATATAGATCAATGAATTGTCTTTTGGTACAGGCATTGCACCCACCTCGTTGCGCATGACCACGACGACCGGAGGGTGCGATGAAAGCCAAGGACATTGCCGAGCTGCTCGACGAGCCCGCCTGCACGCACAACAAGAAAGAGAAGTCCGGCTGCGCCAAGCCGACGCCGGGCGCCACCGACGGTGGCTGCGCCTTCGACGGCGCGCAGATCGCGCTGCTGCCGATCGCCGACGTGGCGCATATCGTCCATGGGCCGATCGCCTGTGCCGGCAGCTCCTGGGACAACCGCGGGACCCGTTCCAGCGGCCCGCAGCTGTACCGCATCGGCATGACCACCGACCTCTCCGAGCAGGACGTGATCATGGGGCGCGCCGAGAAGCGCCTGTTCCACGCCATCCGCCAGGCGGTGGAGAGCTACGCGCCGCCGGCGGTGTTCGTCTACAACACCTGCGTGCCGGCGCTGATCGGCGACGACCTCGACGCCGTGTGCAAGGCCGCCAGCGAGCATTTCGCCACCCCGGTGGTGCCGGTGGACGGCGCCGGCTTCTACGGCACCAAGAACCTCGGCAACCGCATCGCCGGGGATGCCATGGTCAAGCACGTGATCGGCACCCGCGAGCCCGACCCGCTGCCGGCCGGCAGCGAACGCCCCGGCATCCGCGTGCACGACGTCAACCTGATCGGCGAATACAACATCGCCGGCGAGTTCTGGCACGTGCTGCCGCTGCTCGACGAGCTGGGCCTGCGCGTGCTCTGCACGCTGTCGGGCGATGCGCGTTTTCGCGAGGTGCAGAGCATGCACCGCGCCGAGGTGAACATGATGGTCTGCTCCAAGGCCATGCTCAACGTCGCGCGCAAGCTGCAGGAGCGTTACGGCACGCCCTGGTTCGAGGGCAGCTTCTACGGCATCACCGACACCTCGCAGGCGCTGCGCGACTTCGCCCGGCTGATCGGCGACGCCGACCTCGTCGCGCGCACCGAAGCGCTGATCGCGCGCGAGGAAGCGAAGATTCGCGCGGCGCTGGAACCCTGGCGCGAACGCCTGGCCGGCAAGCGCGTGCTGCTCTACACCGGCGGGGTCAAGTCCTGGTCGGTGATCTCCGCGCTGCAGGACCTGGGCATGAAGGTGGTCGCCACCGGCACCAAGAAATCCACCGAGGAGGACAAGGCGCGCATCCGCGAGCTGATGGGCGACGAGGTGAAGATGCTCGAGGAGGGCAACCCGCGCGCGTTGCTGCGCACGGTGGAGGAATACCGCGCCGACATCCTGATCGCCGGCGGCCGCAACATGTACACCGCGCTCAAGGGGCGCATTCCCTTCCTCGACATCAACCAGGAACGCGAATTCGGCTATGCCGGCTACGACGGCATGCTGGAACTGGTGCGCCAGCTGTGCCTGACCCTCGAGAGTCCGGTGTGGGCGGCGGTGCGCCAGCCGGCGCCGTGGGAGCGGCACGCGATAACGGCCGAGGCGCCGGCCCCCGCGCTGGCGAACGCCTGAGGAGATCGAGATGGCGCAGATCATCAATCGCAACAAGGCGCTGGCGGTCAGCCCGCTGAAGGCCAGCCAGACCATGGGCGCCGCGCTGGCCTTCCTCGGGCTGGCGCGCAGCATGCCGCTGCTGCACGGCTCACAGGGCTGCACGGCGTTCGCCAAGGTATTCTTCGTCCGGCATTTCCGCGAGCCGGTGCCGCTGCAGACCACGGCGATGGACCAGGTCAGCTCGGTGATGGGCGCCGACGAGAACGTGGTCGAGGCGCTGCGCACCATTTGCGACAAGCAGCGCCCGGCGGTGATCGGCCTGCTCAGTACCGCGCTGGCGGAGACCCAGGGCTGCGATCTGCACAGCGCGCTGCACGAGTTCCGCCGCGAATACCCCGAATACGGCGACGTGGCCGTGGTGCCGGTGAACAGCCCGGATTTCAGCGGTTGCTTCGAAAGCGGCTTCGCCGCCGCGCTCAGGGCGATGATCGAGACGCTGGTGCCCGAGCGCCGCGACCAGGTCGGCCTGCGGCCGCGCCAGGTCAACGTGCTGTGCAGCGCCAGCCTGACGTCCGGCGACCTGGAGTTCGTCGCCGAGAGCATCGAGAGCTTCGGCCTGCGGCCGCTGCTGATCCCCGACCTGTCCGGCTCGCTGGACGGCCATCTCGACGAGGCGGCCTTCAATCCGCTGACCACCGGCGGGCTGACCCTCGACGAGCTGGCCAGCGCCGGGCAGAGCGCCGCCACCCTGGTGATCGGCCAGAGCCTGGCCGCCGCCGCCGATGCGCTGGCCGCCCGCAGCGGCGTGCCGGACCGGCGTTTCGGCCTGCTGCTGGGCCTGGACGCGGTGGATGCCTGGCTGATGGCGCTGAGCGAGATCAGCGGCAACCCGGTGCCGGAGCGCTGGCAGCGTCAGCGCCGGCAGCTGCAGGACGCCATGCTCGACACCCATTTCATGCTCGGCGACGCCCGCCTGGGCATCGCCGCCGACCCCGACCTGCTGCTCGGTTTCGACGCCCTGGCGCGCGGCATGGGCGCGCAGCTGGTGGCCGCGGTGGTGCCGGCGCGCGCACCGGCATTGGCCGCCGCGCCATTGGCGCGCATCCAGGTCGGTGATCTGGAGGACCTGGAACAGGCCGCCCGCGACGGTGGCGCCCAGTTGCTGCTCGGCAACAGTCACGCGCTGGCCAGCGCCGGCCGCCTGGGCATTCCGCTGCTGCGCGTGGGGTTCCCGCAGTACGACCTGCTGGGCGGCTTCCAGCGCTGCTGGAGCGGTTACCGGGCCAGTGCGCAGGCGTTGTTCGACCTCGCCAACCTGCTCACCGAACATCACCAGGGCATCGCGCCGTATCGCTCGATCTATGCGCAGAAGCCCGCCCCCGATCATTCGCAATGGAGGCACTGAGTCATGGCCAGTCCGATCCGACAACTGCAGGTGCTTGGCGGCGAGAACGACGGCACCTTGCTCAAGGTGGCCTTCGCCTCGTCCGACCGGCGCACGGTGGATCAGCATTTCGGCTCTTCGCGTTCGTTCGTGTTCTACGGCGTCGACCCCGAGCGCGCCGAGCTGCAGTCGGTGGTGGAGTTCGGCGAGCTCGATCAGGACGGCAACGAGGACAAGCTGGCGGCCAAGCTGGAACTGCTCGACGGCTGCATCGCGGTGTACTGCCGCGCCTGCGGTGCCTCGGCGGTGCGCCAGTTGCTGGCGATCGGCGTGCAGCCGATCAAGGTCAGCGAGACCGAGAGCATCGCCGAGCTGATCGCGACGCTGCAGGCCGAGCTGCGCGAAGGCCCTTCGGCCTGGCTGGCCAAGGCGATCCGGCGCACCCGTGGCGCGCCGGACCAACAGCGTTTCGAGGCCATGGCCGGCGAGGCCTGGGACGAATAGAGCGATACCGCACCTTTCCCAATCGAGGACAGCGTATGTACGCAGTGGAAGAACAGCAGGCGGTCGTCCGTGACGACGACCCGGCCCTGCAGGACCCGGTGATCAGGCAGATGGTGGTGCAATTGCGCGCCATGGACAGCTATGGCACCTACGATACCTGGAGCGATGCGCGGGTGCTCGACCCGCTGGTGCTGACCCGCGAGCGGCGCCGGGCGATCCCCATCGTCGGCGATCCGGACGAGGTCACCCTGTCGCGGGTCAAGGCCTTCTACAACGCCCTGGCGCAGATGATCGAGCGCGAGACCGGGCTGCTCGCGGTGCCGGTGATCAACATCACCCACGAAGGTTTCGGCCGCGCGCTGATCCTGGTCGGCAAGCTGGTGGCGCTGGACAAGACCCTGCGCGACGTCCACCGCTTCGGCTTCGAGTCGCTCGAGGCGCTGTCGCTCGACGCGCAAAAACTGCTGGGCAAGGCGAGCGCGCTGGTCGCCGAGCACCGCGCGGTCGCCGAGCTGTGACGGGGAGGGCGAACCGATGACCGAGGAGGAACTCAAGGCGCTGAAGAAGGAAGTCAGCCAGAAGAAGCGCATTGCCACCGAATGGGCGTCGCAGATCCACGACCTGGTCGAGGATCGCCTGCTGATCGACTACCGGCAGTTGCCGGAGCTGGCGGCGCAGGCGCACCAGGCCTGCCTCGACTGGGCTGAGGCCAATGCCCGGCTGGAAGCGGCCGGCAGCGCCTGACCGCCAATACAGAGCGGGCCCGAGCCCGCCGTATCCCAACCGTAGGCCGCCGCCATGCCGTTGGCGGCAGGAGATGACAGATGGAAGCAGTGATAACCGGGCGTACGCGCGGCGGCAGCGAGTGGGTGCCGCAGTTCGTCACCGCCGTGGATGCGCAGAAATGCATCGGCTGCGGGCGTTGCTACAAGGTCTGCCCGCGCGACGTGTTCGAACTGGTGGAGCGCTCCGGCTGGTGGACGAGGACGACGACCTCTACGACGAGGACGACGAGATGATGGTCATGGCCATCGCCGACGGCCTCGACTGCATCGGCTGCAAGGCCTGTGCGGCGGTCTGTCCGAAGCAGTGCCACACCCATCAGGCCCTGGCTGGTTGAGGAGCTGCGGAGATGCCAAGACCCGACTATCACATCTTCCTCTGCCTGCAGCGCCGTGCCGAGGGGCATCCGCGTGGCAGTTGCGCCGCGAAGGGCGGCGAGGCCCTGTTCGATGCCTTTTCCCAGGCGCTGATCCGGCGCAACCTGATCGGCCGTATCGCACTGACCGGCACGGGCTGTCTCGGCCCCTGCCAGGCCGGCGCCAATGTGCTGATCTACCCGGGCGCGCTGATGCACAGCTGGGTGGAACCGGCGGACGCCGATACCATCCTCGCGCATCTGCTCGAGGGCGAGCCCTTCGCCGACAAGCTGACCCCGACGGAGCTCTGGTAGGCATGGGCGAGGTGCTGTTGCTGGAGACCGAGCGGGCGTTCTTTTCCGACCGTACGCCGACCGGGCTGCGCTACTTGCTGAACAGCGCGCGCAGTCTCGAACATCCGGCGGCGATCGAGGCTCTGCTGCTGGAGGCTCGACGGCGCTGGAGCGAGGAGCCGGACGCGCATATCGGCCTGTACAAGTTCTATTTTCTCCAGGCCCGCTACCCGGAGGCCGAAGCCGCCGTGTGGGAAGCCCTGCGCCGTGCGGCCGGCCAGGCCGGCTTCAGCCGCAACTACCGGCGCCTGCACCCTGCCAGCGCTGATTGGCAGGTGCGCTGCGGCGCCGAACGGCTGTACCTGTTCAGCCTCAAGGCGCTGGGTGTGATCCGCCTGCGCCGCGGCAAGGTGGACGATGCGCGGCGGGTGCTGGAGAAGCTGCTGGAGCTGGACCCGGGCGATGAAATCGGCGGCGAGGCCTTCCTGCAGATCGCCCGCGCCTTCGAAAAGGAAAACTGATGAACGCGTCGGTCGAAGCGCGCCTGCACGCGGCGCGGCCGCTGTTTGGCGAAATCCAGAATGCCCTGCAGGCCTGCCTGCAGCGTGCGGCGATCAGGTTGCAACTGCCTGCCGACGGTGAGCCGACCCGCAGCGAGGTGCGGGTCGATCCGTTCGATCGCAGCGAATGCTTCTACAGCGAGTGGCGCAGCGCCCGTGGCGACTTTCTGGGCAGCATGCAGATCAACGGCGACGGCCAGGTCTATGCCGAATTCGACGTGCTGCTGGCGCACCCGCACAAGCCGGCCTGGCTGGTGGAGGCGGTCGCCGTCTGGGGTTGGCCGGACGCATTGAAAAGCGAGTTGCGCCTGCTGCCGGCGCTCGAACATGAATGAACTCTACGACTGGCTGCTGGCCAGCGCACCGCATTCTGGGCGCGTCGAGCATCTGTGCCTCGGGCTGAACTGGACGCTGGCCGAAGTCGACGGCAGCCAGGGCTTCGCCTTCAGCCCGCGCCAGGTGCCGCGCACGCTCGACTGGTCGGGCACGCTCGCCGGGCAGGGCAACGCCGCGTTGCTGCCCTGGCTGCTGTCCTGGAACGACGCCGAAGCCGCGGTCGGCCTGGCCGTGCTCAACGCCAGCGTGAATACGGCCGCTGGCTGCCAATGCGAGGCGCTGGCGCTGCGTTCGGAAGTACCGGGGCATCTGCAGGTGTTCGCGCACTTCCGGCCGCGGCTGGCGGGCCAGCGGGTCGTGGTGATCGGCCATTATCCCGGCCTCGAACGGCTCTGGCAGGACCAGCCCTATCAATGCCTGGAGCGCCATCTGCAGGAGGGCGACCTGCCCGATTGCGCCGCCGAGTACCTGCTGCCCGGGGCCGACTGGGTGTTCGTCAGCGCCAGCAGCATCGCCAACAAGACCCTGCCGCGCCTGCTCGAATTGTCGCGCCAGGCGCAGGTGGTGCTGATGGGGCCGAGCCTGCCCTGGCTGGACGGCTGGCGGCGCTTCGGCGTGGATTACCTGGCCGGGGTTCGTGTGCTCGACCCTGCCGGGGTGCGGCGGGTGATTGCCGAGGGTGGCGGCACGCGGCTGTTCGCCGGGCCGGTGGAGTATGCCTTGATGGCGCTCGGCGAATGATGGCGGCTCGGGCTGACGGCCGGTTGGGCTGGCGGGGCATGATCTGTCACAAGCACCCGGTCAGCGCGCGCCTGCATTTCCTCGTGCCGCAGCGTGGCGGGGTGGTGCTGCCGCAGCCGCTTCCGGCCCTCGCGGTATTCGCCGAAGGCCCGGAACGGAGCGATCTGCTGGTCCACCCGGCCAGTGCCCTGCGCAGCCTGCAGCGCGAACTGGGGATCGAGAAGCCGCTGGAGTTGGTGGCCGATTACCGGGTTGACCTCGAAGTGGCGGGCGGCGTGCTACCGGTATTCCTCGCCGCACTGGACGGGCACGACCTGTGCCGGGCGGCCATCGGAACCCATTGGATCGAACTGACGCAGAGCATCGGCATGCCCTGGCTGGACCGCGAACTGCTCAGGCCGGGCCTATGAGGTGCTGATAGGGTGAAGTGTAGGCGCGTGGAACGGGGCGGTCGCGTAGCCTGACCTCCAGGCATGGACGTCATCGAGGTGGGCTGAAGCCCACCCTGCACTGAAAAGCATCGCCCCGAGGGCGGGCCTCCCACAAAAGCAGCTAGCAGCACCGAGCCCCGTGGGAGGCGCGCCCTCGCGGCGATGCAGGTCGGCAGGCCTGCCCAAGACTGACAAGCATCGCCCCGGGGTCGGGCCTCCCACAAAAGCCGTTCCGTAGGGTGGGCCGGGCGGCGTTCCGCTTCAGCCCACCAATTCCAGTTGTGGAAATCGTCGAGGTGGACTGAAGCCCATCCTACCGCACTGAAGAGCGTCGCCCCGAGGGCGGGCCTCCCACAAAAGCAGCCAGCAGCACCGAGCCCCGTGGGAGGCGCGCCCTCGCGGCGATGCAGGCCGGCAGGCCTGCCCAAGACTGACAAGCATCGCCCCGGGGTCGGGCCTCCCACAAAAGCTGTTCCGTAGGGGGCCGGGCGGCGTTCCGCTTCAGCCCACCAATTCCAGGTGTGGAAATCGTCGAGGTGGACTGAAGCCCATTCTACCGCACTGAAAAGCATCACCCCGGGGTCGGACCTCCCACAAAAGCAGCCAGCAGCACCGAGCCCTGTGGGAGGCGCGCCCTCGCGGCGATGCAGGCCGGCAGGCCTGCCCAAGACTGACAAGCATCGCCCCGGGTCGGGGCCTCTCACAAAAGCAGTTCCGTAGGGTGGGCCGGGCGGCGTTCCGTTTCAGGCCCGCAACAGCGCCTTGGCCATCTTCGGCGACAGCTGGGCTTCGCTGAACTGCGGTTCGTTCGGCGGATAGAGCAGGTCCTCGACGATGCTGTAGCCATGCTCCTTGCCGAGGGCGATCAGGTCGCGGACCTTGTCGCAGGCTTTGAGTTTTTCGCCGAGCGCCGGGTCGTTCATGGCCTGGCTCGAGAAGGCTTGGATTTCCTTGATGGACATGGGGTTCTCTCTGTTGCTGTGGCTGAAGCCAGCGCCGAACGGCTGGCGAGGCATCCCATAGCAACTTCGATGCCTGAGATCATTCCCTTGAATATCAAGGGGTTATGAGGTTTTGACGGGCCGTCGATTGTCGTATTGGCGACAATCGAACAACCGCTCGCTTACCCCAGCAATGCCACGGCCTTGATCTGCGCCCACAGCGGCAGGCCGGGGGCGAGGCCGAGCTGGTCGGCCGAACGGCGGGTGATGCGCGCCAGCAATGGCGTGCCGCCGGCGTCCAGGCGCACCAGCACGTGGGCCGGGGTGTCCGCCGCGGCCAGCGCTTCGACCCGCGCGGGCAGCAGGTTGGTGATGCTGCTGCCTTCGGCGCGCGTCAGCGCCAGGCTGACGTCGCGGGCATGCACGCGAAAGCGCAGGCGCTGGCCGGGCGCTTCCGGGCGGCGCGCCACCAGTACTTCGCCGCCGGGGAAGGTCAGGCGGGTCAGGTGGTAGGCGTCGTCGTGTTCGGCCACCACGGATTCGACCACCACGCCGGCATCCTCGCCGAGGGCGGTGGGAAGGTCGAGTCGGGCCAGGGTTTCGCGCAGGCCGCCCTGGGCCACCACGCGGCCCTGGTCGAGCAGCACCACGTGATCGGCCAGCCGCGCGACCTCGTCGGGCGAGTGGCTGACGTAGAGCACCGGGATGTCCAGTTCCTCGCGCAGGCGTTCGAGGTAGGGCAGGATCTCGTTCTTGCGCTTGAGGTCCAGGGCGGCCAGGGGTTCGTCCATCAGCAGCAGGCGCGGGCTGGTGAGCAGGGCGCGGGCGATGCCCACGCGCTGGCGCTCACCGCCGGACAGCGTGCCCGGCAGGCGCTCCAGCAGGTGTTCGATGCCCAGCAGTTTCACCACGTGATCCCAGTCCACCCGGCGCTGCGCGGCCCTGACCCGGCGCAGGCCGTATTCCAGGTTGCGTCGCGCCGACAGGTGCGGGAACAGGCTGGCTTCCTGGAACACATAGCCGAGGGCGCGCCTGTGCGCCGGGACGAAGAGTCCTGCCGCACTGTCCTGCCAGCGTTCGCCGTTGACTTCCAGGTGCGACTCGCCGGCGCGCTCCAGGCCGGCGACGCAGCGCAGGCAGGTGGTCTTGCCCGAGCCCGAATGGCCGAACAGCGCCGTCACGCCGCGGCCGGGCAGGGTCAGGTCGACGTCCAGTTCGAACCCGGGCCAGGCCAGGCGGAAGCGGGCGAGGATCTGCCCGGCGGGTGACGAATCGGTCATGCGAATCCCTTCAGTTGAAGCCGGGCTTGAAGCGGCGGCTGGAGTAGAGCGCCAGCAGCACGAAGAAGGAGAACACCACCATGCCGCCGGCCAGCCAGTGCGCCTGGGCATATTCCATGGCCTCGACGTGATCGAAGATCTGTACCGAGACCGTGCGGGTGACGCCGGGGATGTTGCCGCCGATCATCAATACCACGCCGAACTCGCCGACGGTATGGGCGAAGCCGAGGATCGAGGCGGTGACGAAGCCCGGCTTGGCCAGCGGCAGGACCACGCTGAAGAAGGTGTCCCAGGGGCCGGCGCGCAGGGTGGCGGCCACCTCCAGCGGCCGCTCGCCGATGGCTTCGAAGGCGTTCTGCAGGGGTTGCACGACGAACGGCATGGAGTAGAACACCGAGCCCACCACCAGTCCGGCGAAGGTGAAGGGCAGGGTGCCCAGCCCGAGGGACTGGGTGAACTGGCCCACGGGACCGTGCGGCCCCATGGTGACCAGCAGGTAGAAGCCGAGCACCGTGGGCGGCAGCACCAGCGGCAGCGCCACGATCGCGCCGACCGGTCCCTTGAGTCGCGATCGCGTGCGTGCCAGCCACCAGGCGATGGGTGTGCCGATGAGCAACAGCAGCAGCGTGGTCAGCGAGGCCAGTTCCAGCGTGAGGCGGATGGCGGCGATGTCGTGGACGGACAGCGGCATGGATGACGGCTCAGTTCTCGTAGCCGTACGCGGCGATCACCTTGGCGGCCTGCGGCCCTTTCAGGTAGTCGACCAGGGCCTGGGCGGCCGGGTTGTCGGCGCCTTTCTTCAGGATCACCGCGTCCTGGCGGATCGGTTCATACATGGCGTCCGGGACCCTCCAGGCGGAGCCCCCGGTGATCTCGCCGTCCTTGTACACCTGCGACAGGGCGACGAAGCCCAGTTCGGCATTGCCGGTGGCGACGAACTGATAGGCCTGGGTGATGTTGCCACCCTCGACGAGCTTCGGCCGGACGTTCTCGCTCAGGCCGAGCTTGTCCAGCACCTGGGTGGCGGCCAGGCCGTAGGGTGCGGTTTTCGGGTTGGCGATGGACAGGTGCTTGAAGTCGTTCTTTTTCAGTACCTCGCCCTGTTCGTCGACGTAGCCGGGTTGCGCCGACCAGAGCACCAGCTTGCCGATGGCGTAGGTGAAGCGCGAGCCGGGGACGATCTCGCCTTCGCTTTCCAGCTTCGCCGGCGTGCCGTCGTCGGCGGAGAGGAAGACCTCGAAGGGCGCGCCGTTCTTGATCTGGGTGTAGAGGCCGCCGGTGGGGCCGAGCGAGGTCACCACCCTGTGGCCGGTTTCCTTCTCGAAGGCCTCGGCGATTTCCTTGATCGGCGCGGTGAAGTTGGCGGCCACCGCTACCTGCACGTCGTCGGCGACGGCGGTCAGCGGCAGGCAGAGCAGCAGGGCGGTGCAGAAACGGTGGACGGGGTGCATGGCGACTCCTTTCAATCGACGGCGATGATGACGTGGGATGCCTTGATCAGCGCGGTGCAGGGCTGGCCGAGGGCCAGACCGAGTTCTTCGGCGCTCTCGTTGGTGATCACGGCGCTGAGGGTGCGGTTGCCCGGCAGCAGCAGCTTGACCTCGCAGTTCACCGCGCCCGGTATCAGCGCGCTGATGGTGCCGGTGAGGCGGTTGCGGGCGCTGATTTTCACGTCCGGGTCGGGGGAGAGCAGCACGAAGCTGGCCTTGATCAACGCCATGGCGGTATTGCCGGGCGCCAGCTGCAGCTCGTCGATGCTGTCGTTGGTCAGGGTGGCGCTGATGGAGAGGCCTTCGCCGATGTCCAGGTTCAGGCTGCCGTTGACGGCGCCCTTGCTGACGGTGGTGATGCGGCCACGGAACTGGTTGCGTGCGCTGGTCTTCATGGCGATGGCCCTCAGCAGCCGGTCGATGTCGTCGAAGCCTTCGATGCCCTCGGCAACCTGGGCGAGGAAGCGCTCGTACTCGGCCTGCATGCGTCGCCAGACGTGCAGCATCTCGCGGCCGAAGTCGGTCAGGCGCGTGCCGCCGCCCTGGGCGCCGCCAGCGGAGCAGATCACCAGCGGCCGCTCGGAAAGGTTGTTCATGGCGTCCACCGCGTCCCAGGCGGCCTTGTAGCTCAGCTTGATGGCCTTGGCGGCGCGGCTGATGGAGCCGGTGGCCTCGATCTGCTCCAGCAGGTCGATGCGCTTGCCACCCAGGTAGCCCTTCTCACCGCGGTTGAACCAGAGTTGGCCGTCCACGCGCAGGGGTAGCTGTGCCTCGTTCATCGTCGTGTCCTCGGGGTTGGCCCTGGCGAATCGGTGCAAGAACGCGTCCAGGGCTGCCTGGGGGGGCGAAAGTTCCTTGCGGTCAGTGACTTGCGTGCGTCCGCGGCACGCCTGCGGTTTGTTCGCAAAGCGACATTGTGGGGTTCGCTATATCTTTTTGTATATAGCGCTACAGGATCCGGCGTGCGCTCCGGCCGCCGCCCGGCTTGTCGCAAAACCGACATTGGGTTCGCGCGCGTCCCGTTCGCGACAGCCCAGGCATGCCGGATCGCTTCTGTAATCAACTGATTGCAAAGCGCTTTTCTGGTCGGGAAAGGCGTGGCACAGGCGTTGCACCTGCTCTTCTGCGGGCGGCCGGGTCGCTGCCACAGCCGAGGAGACACGCCGATGATTACCCTGACCGAAAGCGCCAAGAACGCGATCAACCGCTTCATCAGCCAGAACGAAAAGCCCACCGCCGGGCTGCGCATCAGCGTCGAGGGCGGCGGCTGCGCGGGGCTGAAGTACAGCCTGAAGCTGGAAGAGCAGGACCTCGCCGGTGACCAGCGGGTCGACTGTGGCGCCTTCACCGTGCTGATCGACGACGCCAGCGCGCCGCTACTCGCCGGCGTGACCATGGATTTCGTCGAGAGCATGGAAGGCAGCGGTTTTACCTTCGTCAACCCGAACGCCAGCGGCGGTTGCAGCTGCGGCAAGTCCTTCGCCTGCTAAGCGCCACTCGAGGCGGCCGGCCAGGACCGGCTGCCCAGCATTCACCGGGAGATCAGCCGTCATGTGGGATTATTCGGAAAAGGTCAAAGAGCATTTCTACAACCCGAAGAACGCCGGCGCCGTGGCCGAGGCCAATGCCGTCGGCGACGTCGGCTCGCTGAGTTGCGGCGATGCCCTTCGGCTGTCGCTGAAGGTGGATCCTTCCACCGACGTGATTCTCGACGCGGGCTTCCAGACCTTCGGCTGCGGCTCGGCAATCGCCTCGTCCTCGGCGCTGACCGAGATGATCAAGGGGCTGACCGTCGACCAGGCTTTGAAGATCAGCAACCAGGACATCGCCGATTTCCTCGACGGCCTGCCGCCGGAAAAGATGCATTGCTCGGTGATGGGCCGCGAGGCCTTGCAGGCGGCGGTGGCCAACTACCGCGGCGAAACCCTCGAGGACGACCACGAGGAAGGCGCGCTGGTGTGCAAGTGCTTCGCCGTCGACGAGGTGATGGTGCGCGAGACCATCCGCGCCAACCGGCTTTCCAGCGTCGAGGAGGTGACCAACTACACCAAGGCCGGTGGCGGCTGCTCGTCCTGCCATGAAGGCATCGAGCGGCTGCTGGTCGAGGAACTGGCCGCGCGCGGCGAGATCTTCGTGCCGGCCGGCACCGGCGCCAGGGCCGCCAGGAAGAAGGCCAAGGCTTCGCCGGTACCGCTGCAGGCACCACAGCCGGCGCCTGCCGCGCAGCCCATGACCAACCTGCAGCGCATCCGCCGCATCGAGCGGGTGCTCGAATCGATCCGTCCCACCCTGCAGCGCGACCATGGCGACGTCGAGCTGCTGGATGTGGAGAGCAAGAACATCTACGTCAAGCTGACCGGCGCCTGCACCGGCTGCCAGATGGCGAGCATGACGCTGTCCGGCATCCAGCAGCGGCTGATCGAGGAGCTCGGCGAGTTCGTCAAGGTGGTCCCGGTCAGTTCCCCGGCCCACAGCGCGATGGCGGAGGTGTGAGATGAACGACATCTATCTCGACAACAACGCGACCACCCGCGTCGACGAGGAAGTGGTGCAGGCGATGCTGCCGTTCTTCACCGAACAGTTCGGCAACCCGTCGTCGCTGCACAGCTTCGGCAACCAGGTCGGCATGGCGCTGAAGAAGGCACGGCAGAGCGTGCAGCGGCTGCTTGGCGCCGAGTACGACTCGGAGATCGTGTTCACCTCCTGCGGCACCGAGGCCGATTCCACCGCGATCCTCTCGGCGCTCAAGGCCCAGCCCGAGCGCAAGACCCTCATCACCACGGTGGTCGAACACCCGGCGATCCTCAGCCTGTGCGACCACCTGGCCGAGGACGGCTACACCGTGCACAAGCTCAAGGTGGACAAGAAGGGTCGCCTGGACCTGGCGGAGTACGCCGCGCTGCTCGACGACGACGTGGCCATCGTCTCGGTGATGTGGGCCAACAACGAGACCGGCACGCTGTTCCCGGTGGAGCGGATGGCGCAGATGGCCGATGACGCCGGCATCATGTTCCACACCGATGCGGTGCAGGCGGTCGGCAAGGTGCCGATGAACCTGAAGGACAGCGCCATCCACATGCTCTCGCTGTCCGGTCACAAGCTGCATGCGCCCAAGGGCGTCGGCGTGCTCTACCTGCGTCGTGGCACGCGCTTCCGGCCGCTGCTGCGCGGTGGCCACCAGGAGCGCGGCCGCCGTGCCGGCACCGAGAATTCGGCGTCGATCGTCGGCCTGGGCGTCGCCGCCGAGCGCGCGCTGGCCTTCATGGAACACGAGAATACCGAGGTCCGGCGCCTGCGTGACAGGCTCGAGGCCGGCATCCTCGCCGCGGTGCCCTATGCCTTCGTCACCGGCGACCCGGACAACCGCCTGCCGAACACTGCCAACATCGCCTTCGAATACATCGAGGGCGAGGCCATCCTGCTGCTGCTGAACAAGGTCGGCATCGCCGCCTCCAGCGGTTCGGCCTGCACCTCCGGTTCGCTGGAGCCGTCCCACGTGATGCGCGCGATGGACATTCCCTACACGGCGGCGCACGGCAGCGTGCGCTTCTCGCTGTCGCGCTACACCACCGAGGAGCAGATCGACTACGTGATCCGCGAGGTGCCGCCGATCATCGCCCAGCTGCGCAAGCTGTCGCCCTACTGGAGCGGCAACGGCCCGGCCGAGGAAGCGGGGCAATCGTTCGCGCCGGTCTACGCCTGACGGCCAGGAGGCCGCCCGCGGCGGCGAGGAGGTTCAGCATGTCCATCGTGATCGACGACACCACCCTGCGCGACGGCGAGCAGAGCGCCGGGGTCGCCTTCAACGCCGAGGAGAAGATCGCCATCGCCCGTGCCCTGGCGCAACTCGGCGTGCTGGAGCTGGAGATCGGCATCCCCAGCATGGGCGAGGAGGAGTGCGAGGTGATGCGCGCCATCGCTGGGCTCGCCCTGCCGGTACGGCTGCTGGCCTGGTGCCGGCTGTGCGACAGCGACCTGCTGGCCGCCTGCGGCACCGGCGTGGGCATGGTCGACCTGTCGCTGCCGGTCTCGGACCTGATGCTGCAGCACAAGCTCGGCCGCGACCGCGACTGGGCGTTGCGCGAGGTCGCGCGGCTGGTGGGCGCGGCGCGCGACGCCGGGCTGGAGGTGTGCCTGGGCTGCGAGGACGCCTCGCGCGCCGATCCGGAATTCATCGTTCGCGTGGCAGAAGTCGCCCAGGCCGCCGGCGCGCGGCGGTTGCGCTTCGCCGACACGGTGGGGGTGATGGAGCCGTTCGCGATGCACGAGCGCTTCCGCTTTCTCGCCGGGCGCCTGGACCTGGAGCTGGAAGTGCATGCCCACGACGACTTCGGCCTGGCCACGGCCAACACCCTGGCTGCCGTGCGGGGTGGGGCCACGCATATCAACACCACGGTCAACGGCCTCGGCGAACGGGCCGGCAACGCCGCGCTGGAGGAATGCGCGCTGGCGCTCAAGCACCTCCACGGCATCGACTGCGGCATCGACGTGCGCGGCATTCCCTCGATCTCGGCGCTGGTGGAACAGGCCTCCGGACGTCAGGTGGCCTGGCAGAAGAGCGTGGTCGGCGCCGGGGTGTTCACCCATGAGGCGGGCATCCACGTCGACGGGCTGCTCAAGCACCGGCGCAACTACGAGGGGCTCAATCCCGACGAGCTCGGGCGCAGCCACAGCCTGGTGCTGGGCAAGCATTCCGGCGCGCACATGGTCGAGCTGAGCTACCGCGAGCTGGGCATCGAGCTACAGCAGTGGCAGAGCCGCGCGCTGCTCGGCTGCATCCGCCGCTTCTCCACGCAGACCAAGCGCAGCCCGCAGAGCGCCGACCTGCATGTTTTCTACCAGCAGCTGTGCGAACAGGGCCTGGCCCTGGCCGGAGGTGCCGCATGAGCCTGTACCGCGAATGCCGCGACGACGTGCGCTGCGTATTCCAGCGCGACCCTGCCGCACGCTCCACGCTGGAGGTGCTGACCACCTATCCGGGCGTGCACGCGATCATCCTGCACCGCCTCGCGCATCGCCTGTGGCGCCGCGAGTGGCGCTATGCCGCGCGCCTGCTGAGTTTCGCCGGACGGCTGCTGAGCAACGTCGATATCCACCCCGGCGCCCGCATCGGCGCGCGCTTCTTCATCGACCACGGCGCCGGCGTGGTGATCGGCGAGACTGCCGAGATCGGCGACGACGTCACCCTCTACCACGGCGTGACGCTGGGCGGCACCAGCTGGCGCAAGGGCAAGCGTCATCCGACCCTGGGCGACGGCGTGCTGGTCGGCGCCGGGGCGAAGATCCTCGGGCCGATCAGCATTGGCGCCAAGGCGCGGGTCGGCGCCAATTCGGTGGTGGTGCAGGACGTGCCGGACGGCTGCACGGTGGTCGGCATTCCCGGCAAGGTGGTGCGCCTGCGCGAGGCTGGGCGGCCCAACGCGCACGGCATCGATCTCGATCATCACCTGATCCCCGACCCGGTGGGCAAGGCCATCGCCTGCCTGCTGGAGCGCCTGGACAGCCTGGAGAAGCAGGTCGAGCAGGGCGGTCTGGTCGCCGCCGGCAGCCAGCAGCGGCGTTACCAGGACTGCCAGCCGGACAACGGCCTGTGTGAAAACGACTGCCCGGCCATGGCCGGGCGGTAACGGAGCGCGCCCATGGACCTGCAGGATTTCGACGACACCGCCCTCTACTTCGACGAACCGCGCCTGCCGCGCGTCGCGGCGCTGTTGGCCGACGCCGCCGCGCAATACGCCGACGGCAAGGCGGAGCGGCCGCTGCTGGCAGCGCACGCGCTGGCGCCGGGCGACCTCAGCGTGCTGGTCGGGCTCTACCGCTTCTACTTCTACCAACATCGCCATGCCGATGCCCTGGCCATCGCCGCGCGGGTGCTGGACGTGGTTGCGCCGCGCCTGGGCTTGCCGGCGGACTGGCGCGAACTCGATGCCGGCAGCCTTGTGCACGTGGCGCCCGACGCCATCGGCCTGCTGCGCTTTCACCTGCTGGCGCTCAAGGGCGCCGGTTACCTGAGCCTGCGCCTGGGCCTGTTCGGCCAGGGCAAGTCGATGCTGGCCAAGGTCGTCGAACTGGACGCGGACAACCGCCTTGGGGCGCGTCTGCTGCTCGACGTGCTGGCGGCCAATGACGCCACCGTCCTCACCTTTCCCCCTGCCGCCACCCTGGAGACACGCCCATGAGCGAACAAGCCGCCGAACCGAACCTCGACGGAGCCCTGGACGAGGCGCTGGAGGAGCTGGTGTCCGCCGAGGACTTCCTGAACTTCTTCGGCGTGCCCTTCGTGCCCTCCGTGGTCCAGGTCAACCGCCTGCACATCATGCAGCGCTATCACGACTACCTGAGCCAGGCCGGCGACCTGGACGATCTGCAGGAGGCCGCGCGGCACGCCGTCTACCGCCGGCTGCTGGCCCGCGCCTACGAGGATTTCGTCAGCTCCGACGCGCAGACCGAGAAGGTCTTCAAGGTGTTCCGCATGCACGAGCCGCAGACGACCTTCGTCTCGGTCGATCAACTGCTGGGCTGACCGGCGGGAGGAGGGCGCATGAGCCTGCCGCTCTACGAATATGGCCAGGCTGTCAGGCTGATCCGCAACGTGCGCAACGACGGCACCTACCCCGGCAAGGACACCGGTGCCTTGCTGCTGCGCCGCGGGGCTGTGGGCTGCGTCTACGACGTCGGCACCTACCTGCAGGATCAACTGATCTATCGCGTGCATTTCCTCGAGCAGGGCTGCACGGTGGGCTGCCGCGAGGAGGAACTGATTCCCGCGTCGGACCCGTGGATACCCAACCTGTTCGAATTCCGCGACCAGGTGATCGCCACCCGAAGCCTTGCCGTACGCGGCGAGGTGGTAGTGCGGCAGGGCTGTACCGGCAGCATCGAGAAGGTGCTGCGTGACCTGCCCGGCGGCATTCAGTACCACGTGTATTTCGGCGACGGCCGGGTGCTGCAGGTGCCCGAGACGAGCCTGGCCTGGGCCGATGCGCGGGCGGGAGGCGAGCATGAGCATTGATCCGGTCGCCGGCGGCGCCCGCTACCAGCTGCTGAAGGTCGCCCACGAGCGTTTCGGCTGCGCACCGGCGGCCCTGAGCACGCCGCAGCGCGAGCAGGCCGAGCGCATCGCCGATCGCCAGCTGCAGCTGGAGGATGCCGTGCTGCACAGCCCCGAGGCCTGTGGCGTGGTGATTCCGCCCGAGCAGGTCGATGACGCCTGGGCGGCGATCGTCTCCCGCTACGAGACGCCCGATGAGCTGCACAGGGCGCTGGACGACAGCGGCCTGGACGAGGCCGGGCTGCGCCGGCTGCTGGCCCGCGAACTCAAGGTCGAGACGGTGCTGCAACGCGTCTGCACCGGGCTGCCCGAGATCACCGACACGGACGTCAGCCTGTACTACTTCAATCATCCGGAGCGCTTCGTGCGACCCGCCACGCGGCGCGCGCGGCACATCCTGATCACCGTCAACGAGGCCTTCCCCGAGAACACCCGGGCCAGTGCCTGGCGCCGCATCAACCAGATCGCCGGGCGCCTGCGGCGCAAGCCACGGCGCTTTGCCGAGCAGGCGCTGAAGCATTCCGAATGCCCTTCGGCGATGGACGGCGGGAGCCTCGGCCTGGTGCGCCCCGGCGTGCTCTATGCGCAGCTGGAAGCCTGCCTGTTCGGCCTCGGCGAAGGAGAGATCGGCCCGGTGGTGGAATCGCCGCTGGGCTTTCACCTGGTGTTCTGCGAGGCCATCCACCCGGCCGGCCAGATGTCGCTGCAGGAGGTGCTGCCGCACCTGCGTGAGCGGCTCCAGGCCCGTCAGTGCGAGCGGCACCAGCGCGCATGGCTGGCCGGTTTGCTGCAGTCCGCCCCAACTCCCGTGGAGACGCTGCCCCATGAGTGAAACCGAAAAGCCCTGCTGCTCCTTCTGCGGCGCGGAGAAATCGCCGACGGTCCCCCTGATCGCCGGCAACGAGGGGCGCATCTGCGAGGCCTGCGTCAAGCTCGCCCACCAGGTGGTGAGCAGTTGGGGGCAGCGGCGCCAGGCCCAGCAGTTGGCGCCGCAACTGGTCACCCCGGCGGCCTGCATGCAGCACCTGGACGAGTCGGTGATCGGCCAGCAGGCGGCCAAGGAAACCCTCGCGGTGGCGGTCTACAACCACTACCTGCGCCTGCTCAACGGCGCCCGCGAGCCGGTCTGCCAGCTGGGCGGGACGGTCGAACTGGAGAAATCCAACATCCTCATGGCCGGCCCCTCGGGAACCGGCAAGACCCTGCTGGTACGCACCCTGGCGCGCATCCTCGGCGTGCCCTTCGCCTCGGCTGACGCCACCACGCTGACCCAGGCCGGCTACGTCGGCGACGACGTCGACAGCATCATCGCCCGCTTGCTGGACGCCGCCGGCGGCGACGTGCAGAGGGCGCAATGGGGCATCGTCTATATCGACGAGGTGGACAAGCTGGCACGGCGCGGCGGGGGCGGCACGGCGGTGCGCGACATCTCCGGCGAAGGTGTGCAGCAGGCGCTGCTCAAGCTGGTCGAGGGCAGCGAAGTGCGCATCGGCAAGGGTGGCCGGCGGGGCGAGCATGGCGAGGAGCAGGTGGTGGACACCCGCAACATCCTGTTCATCGCCGGCGGCGCCTTCCCTGGCCTGGAAACCCTGGTCGGCAGCCGTGTGCATCCGCGCGGCAGTGCGATCGGCTTCCATACCCGGCCGCAGCAGCAGACACCCTCGATCAACGAACTGCTGGCGGCGCTGCTGCCGGACGATCTCCATGAGTTCGGCCTGATCCCGGAGTTCATCGGCCGCTTCCCAATCATCACCTTCCTCCGCGAGCTGGACCACGCGACGCTGCTGCGCATTCTCAGCGAACCGCGCAATGCGCTGGTCAAGCAGTACCAGCAGCTGTTCGCCTACCAGGGGGTGAAGCTGGAGTTCAGCCCGGCGGCGCTCAGCCACATCGCCGACCAGGCGCTGCTGCGCCGCACCGGCGCGCGCGGCCTGCGGGCGGTCATGGAGGGCGCGTTGCAGCGCACCATGTTCGAAATGCCGGCGCAGCCGCAGCTGCGCAGTTGCCTGCTCGACCTCGACGAGGAGGGCAGCGAACTGGTGGTGCTCAGGCAGTTCGACGAGCAGGGTGAGGCGCAACCCGCCAGCCGACCGGCCGCCACGCCCGGGCAGCGCGCGCTGTTGAGGGTCGACGGCTGAATGTCGCAATGCCGACAGCGACGGCTGGCCGGCCTTCGTGGGATGTGCGGTTTGCTACAGGATTTTCGAGCGCAACTTATTGTTTTTAAAGATTAAGGCGTTTTTCTCGCCTGGCGTGTTTTCTGCTGGGAAGGTTCTGCCTGGCGGGCACGGACCCGGCGAGGTGACATTCATTCAACAGCAACGAGGTGGCGTGATGGCCAGGATCGGACTTTTCTTCGGCAGCAACACGGGCAAGACGCGCAAGGTCGCCAAGATGATCAAGAAGCGCTTCGACGACGACACCCTGGCTGATCCGCTCAACGTCAACCGCACGAGCGCGGAGGATTTCGCCGCCTATTCGCACCTGATCCTCGGCACGCCGACCCTGGGCGAGGGATTGCTGCCGGGGCTGAGCGCCGACTGCGAGAACGAGAGCTGGGAGGAATTCCTGCCGAAGCTCGAGGGGCTGGATTTCACCGGCAAGACCGTGGCCATCTTCGGCCTCGGCGACCAGGTGGGCTATGCCGACGAGTTCCTCGATGCCATGGGCGAACTGCACGCCTTCTTCGCCGAGCGCGGCGCCAACCTGGTCGGCGAATGGCCCACGGCCGGTTATGAATTCGATCATTCCGAAGCGGTGGTGGATGGCAAGTTCGTCGGGCTGGCGCTGGACCTGGACAACCAGAGCAACCTGACCGAAGAGCGGCTGGACGCCTGGCTGCGGCAGATCGCGCCGGCATTCGACCTGCCGTTGTGAGCTCGCCGGGCCTTCGCTGCGCCGAATCCTGGCGACCCAGCCCAACCTGCGTTCCCCGGTGTAACCTGGACAAGCTCGCCCCGAGATCGGGCCTCCCACAAAAGCGGCGTCGCCCACCGAGTCCGGTGGGAGGCACCCTCGCGGCGAACGCGGGCGCGTAGAAGCCCAACGTTTTTCCTACGCCGAGGCTCGAGTTCAACAGCGATCCGCCCGAATCGTTGCCCGGCGGGCATGGGCGGAGTAGCGTGGCTGTGAAACCGACAATGGAGATTCGCCATGAAGGTTCGCACGTTCATTGCCTCGCTCGTGTTCGCGCTGCCTGTCGTACCGGCGCCGGCCGCCGAATGTCCTGCCTTGCTGCAACACGAGCTGCCCAAGCTGCGCTCGAAGGAGCGCATCGACCTCTGCCAGGCCTACCAGGGCAAGGCGCTGGTGGTGGTCAACACCGCCAGCCATTGCGGCTACACGCCCCAGTTCGAAGGCCTGGAAGCGCTCTATCAACGGTATCGCGGTCAGGGCCTGGCTATGCTCGGCGTGCCCTCGGACGACTTCTTCCAGGAGTCCGACGACGATGCCGAGACGGCGGAGGTGTGCTACGTGAACTACGGCGTGACCTTCGACATGGCGGCTACCCAGCCGGTGCGCGGCGGGGATGCCACGCCACTGTTCCGCGACCTGGCCGAACAGGCGGGCCAGGCGCCGCGCTGGAACTTCTACAAGTACGTGGTCGACCGGCAGGGGCGGGTGGTGGCCTACTTCCCCAGCAAGACGAAACCGGACGATCCGGCGCTGGTGGCAGCGGTGGAGCAGGCGCTGAAGGAATGAAAAAGGCCGGACAGTCGCCTGTCCGGCCTTTTCTGGCTTGACCGCTTGCCGGTTAGAAGCGGTAGTTCAGCTGGGCGCCGAAGCCGTGGGCGCTGTTTTCGTAGGTGGCTACGTATGAGGGGCTGGTGTTTTCGGCCGGGAGATTGATGTCGGTATCCTCTTCCTTGAGGTAGGAATAGGCCAAATCGACGCTCATGTCGGGGGTGACGGCCCAGCCGAGGCCGAGACTGAAGGCCTTACGGTCGCCGCTCGGGATGCGAGGCGAGCGGTTCTGGTTGTTGGTCGGCGATTGATCGACGGCGATACCTGCGCGCAGCGTCAGCTGAGGGCTGAGCTTGTAGGACGCGCCGATCGCGTGAGACCAGGTGTCGTGCCAGTTTTGTTCCTCCGCGATGCTGCCGAATCCTTGGGAGGCTGCAATCGGAGAAACCCCTTCGTTATTGACGCGGATTTCGTCGAGCCGGCTCCAGCGGGTGAAGGCGCTACCCGCGTAGATCGTCCAGCGGTCGTTCAGCTCGTGGGTGATCGAGAAGTCGACCACTTCCGGCGTGGTCAGGTCGAGGCTGGCGTCGTATTTGCCATAGGCATTCAGCATGCCACCCAGAACGGGGTCGCTGCCGCTGATGCGCGTGCTTCCCTCAAGCTCGTATTTGACCTTCGAGTGATAGGTCAGGCCGACGCGGGTGCTGGGCGTGAACTCGTACAGCACGCCCACGTTGAAGCCGGCGGCGACATCGTCGCCCTTGATCTTCACACGACTATCGGCAGCGCCAATCGGGCTCGCTACTGCGCTTTCCAATTTCCCATCGATGCGGTTGATGGTCGTGCCGAAGCCTACCGACAGCTTGTCGTTGAAGCGATAGCTCAAGGTCGGTTGAATGGTAATCACCCGAACTTCGCTGTAGTCCCCGTGGTAGCGGCCCTGGAAGCCGCCTTCGTAATCAGTGATCAGGCCGAAAGGCACATACACGCCCAGGCCGAAGGTGACCTTTTCGTCCAGCGGCTTGACCCAGTAGCCCATGGGTATGGCGGTGAAAGGCACCATGTCGCCATCGTTCGAGCCTGAAACAGGACCGAACGCTCCGGTGCTGCTTGCATTCTTGATATCGGTCTTGGCATAGATTGCCGCCGCGCCGACAGAAATCTCTTCGCGCTTGAGGCGTGACATGGCGGCGGGGTTGCCGAAGACGGTGGTTGCATCTTCACCGGCCGAGGAGCGGCCTGCGAAGGAGGTACCCATGCCGCTGACGCTTTGTTCATTGATCGCGAAACCGGCAGCCATGGCCTGGCTGGTCAGGGCGCCTGCGGCTACCGCGGCTACGGTCTTCAACCATGTTGTTTTCATTGTTGTGCTACTCCGGGATAAAAGCGGGTCGGAAGCTAGCAATTTTCTCGAACGGCTAGCAAGACGGCGCATTGCAAATTTTCGTAACCGCGGTCGGGAAAACAAGCCCAACTTCCTCGAACACCTTTGACCGCGACCGGTCGGTCAGTTTCGCTCTCGCCTTGTCAGGTCATTCACCCCTGGCGCGCGGACGCGCCGGGTCGGTGATCCATTCGCTCCAGGAGCCGGCATAGAGCGCCGGCAGCGGCAGGCCGGCCAGGCTCATGGCGAAGAGGTTATGGCAGGCGGTGACGCCCGAGCCGCAGTAGGCGACCGCGCCCTTGGCCGGGCGCGGGCCGAGCAGCCGCTCGAAGCGCTCGCGCAGGCGCTCGGGCGGCAGGAAGCGACCGTTGGCATTGAGGTTGTCGGTGAAGGGGGCGCACTGCGCGCCGGGAATGTGCCCGGCGACCGGGTCGATCGGCTCCACCTCGCCGCGGAAGCGCGCCGGAGCGCGGGCGTCGAGCAGAATCAGCCCGGGTTCGCCGAGCCGTTCCAGCAGTTCGTTCGCGCCGAGCACCAGGCGCGCGTCGGGTGCGCCCTGGAAGCCGCCGCGGCGCGGTGCGGGCTTCTCGGTGGTCAGCGGCAGGCCGGCTTCGGTCCAGGCCTTCAGGCCGCCGTCGAGCAGATACACGCCCTCGCGCTTGCCGAGCCAGGCCAGCAGCCACCAGGCGCGTGCGGCGAAGGCGCCGGGGCCGTCGTCGTAGAGCACTACTTCACTGTTCTCCTCCAGCCCCCAGGCGCGCAGGCGGCCGAGCAGGCGCTCGGGGTCCGGCAGCGGGTGGCGGCCGGTAACGCCCGGTTCGACGGGGCCGGACAGGTCGCGTTCGAGGTCGGCGAAGCGGGCGCCCGGCAGGTGGCCCTGTTCGTAGCTGCGCTGCCCGTATTGCGGGTCTTCCAGGGCGAAGCGGCAATCGAGCAGCAGCAGTTCGGGCCGTTGCAGGCGGGCGGCCAATTGCTCCGGATGGATCAGTTGAGCAAGCGACATGGGGGCATCCTCCTCGAGGCGGAGAGGCACCTTACCGGAAATCCGGGAGTGCGTCGCCGTGCGCGGATCGGGCACCGGCACGGGCATAGGTGTATATACTGCGCGGCTCGAACGGCGCCGGCCGGACGGGTGGCCAGAACAGAGGAGAGCTGCGTGGCGATCGACATTCATTGGGTACTCGACGATGCGAGCCTGGCCGAACTGTGCGTGGCCTGGCGGCAGTTGCCCTTCGTCGCCGTGGATACCGAATTCATGCGGGTAGACACCTTCTATCCGATCGCCGGACTGGTGCAGGTCGGCGACGGCCGGAGCGCCTACCTGATCGATCCGCTGAGCGTGAAGGACTGGGGCCCGTTCGCCGAACTGCTGCGCGATGAGGCCGTGGTCAAGGTGCTGCATGCCTGCAGCGAAGACCTCGAAGTCCTGCTGCGCCTGACCGGCACGCTGCCCGAGCCGCTGTTCGACACCCAGCTCGCCGCCGGCTACCTGAACATCGGCTTCTCGATGGGCTATTCGCGCCTGGTGCAGACCGTGCTCGGTGTCGAGTTGCCCAAGGGCGAGACCCGCTCGGACTGGCTGCAGCGTCCGCTCAGCGAAACCCAGGTGCAGTACGCCGCCGAGGATGCGCAGCACCTGGCCGAGCTGTACGTCGAGCTGAAGACGCGGCTGCCCGAGGAGAAGTACCGCTGGGTGCTCGAGGACGGCGCCGAGCTGGTGGGCAACCTGCAGCGCGAGGCGCTGCCGGAGGAGCGCTATCTCGACGTCAAGCAGTCCTGGCGGCTCAGCCGCCAGCAGCTCGCCGTGCTGCGCGACCTGGCGGCCTGGCGCGAGCGCGAGGCCCGGGCGCGCAACCAGCCGCGCAACCGCATCCTGCGCGAGGCCAGCCTGTGGCCGCTGGCGCGCTACCAGCCGAAGGACCTGACCGCGCTGGCGAAGATCGACGACATGCACCCGCGCACCATCCGCCAGGACGGCCAGCAGATCCTCGACCTCATCGCCGCCGCGGCCGCCAGCGCGCCGGAGACCTGGCCGCCGCGGGTGCCCGAGCCGCTGCCGCTGGATGCCTCCGGCATGCTGAAAAAGCTGCGCCGGGTCGGCCAGGGCGAGGCCGAGCGGCTGGGCATCACCCCGGAGCTGATGCTGCGCAAGCGGGTGCTCGAGGCGCTGCTCAAGACGGGCTACCCTCAGGGACCGTATCAACTTCCAGACTCGCTGCGCGGCTGGCGCCGCGAGCGCATGGGCGCCGCGCTGCTGCAGGCGCTGGAGCAATGAGATGAAACGTATCTGCTCGATCTACAAGAGCCCGCGCAAGAACGAGATGTACCTCTACGTGGACAAGCGCGAAGCGCTCAGCCGGGTGCCCGAAGGGCTGCTGGCGGCCTTCGGCCCGCCGCAGCATGCCTTCGACATGGTGCTGACGCCGGAGCGCAAGCTGGCCCGTGAGGACGTCGCCAAGGTGCTGGCCAACATCGAGAAGCAGGGCTACCACCTGCAGATGCCGCCGCCCCAGGACGAGTACATCGAGCATCTGCCGGACGAACTCCTGCGCATGAACGACCCGGTCTGACCGCCCGCCGGCGCGGGCTTGGACGCCTCCCGCCGGCAGGCTAGACTGCCCGCTTTTCCGCTTGCCCCCGCATTATGGCCGCCAAAGTCGAACCCTTCTGGAAACGCAAACGCCTCGATCAGCTCGACGCCGAGGAGTGGGAGTCGCTCTGCGACGGCTGCGGCCTGTGCTGCCTGCAGAAGCTCGAGGACGAGGACGATGGCAGCGTCTACTACACCCGTATCGCCTGCAAGCTGCTCGACCTACAGACATGCCGTTGCAGCGACTACGTCAACCGCCGCGCCAGCGTGCCGGACTGTATCCGCCTGACGCCGGCGGACGCGGCCGAATTCAAGTGGCTGCCGCCGACCTGCGGCTACCGCCTGGTCGCCGAAGGCAAGGACCTGCCGCTCTGGCACCACCTGGTCTGCGGCGATCCGGACGCGGTGCACGCCGAGGGCATCTCCCAGGCTGGGCGCATGCTCGGCGAAGGCCAGGTCGACGAGGACGAATGGGAGGCACACCTGATTTTCCGCGCCGGTTGAATCTCGTCGGTACGTCACCGTCTCAGCATTGCCCTGTCTGACTGGAGCTGCACGATGCCCGCACGCCTTTCCCTGCTGTTCGCCGTCCTGATCCTGCTCGTCGCCGGTCCGGCCTTCGCGGCCAAGCGTGTCGACCTGGACTACCACGTGCGGCTGCTGCCCGAGCAGGACCAGGCCGAGGTGCGTATGGTCCTCGAGGACGGCGCCAGGGTGCGCAGCTTCGATTTCAACCTGGGCGACGAGGGCCGCTACAGCGACTTCCAGGCCGACGGCGAGTGGAGCGAGGACACGCCCGGTCGCGGCATCTGGCGCCCCGCCGCCGGCAAGGCCGAGCTGCGCTACCGGGTGCGCATCTCCAACCAGCGCGACAGCGGCCGCTACGACGCGATGATGACCGAGCAGTGGGCGCTGTTCCGCGGCGACGACCTGGTGCCGGCCGCGAACCTGGACGAGGTCGACGGCACGCGATTCGTCGCGCGCCTGACCTTCGAGCTGCCGGAAGGCTGGAAAAGCGTCGAGACCGGCTGGCCGCGGGTAGGCAAGAACCGCTTTCGCATCGACAACCCCGAGCGCCTGTTCGACCGGCCGGTGGGCTGGATGCTCGCCGGCAAGCTCGGCAGCCGCCGCGACCAGCTCGGGCAGACCGACGTGACCGTGTCCGCACCGGTGGGGCAGGGCGTGCACCGCATGGACATCCTCACCTTCCTCAGCTTCGTCTGGCCGGAACTGCAGAACGTCTTCCCGCGCGACCCGGCCAAGCTGCTGATCGTCAGCGCCGGCGACCCGATGTGGCGCGGTGGCCTGTCGGCGCCGAACTCGCTCTACCTGCATGCCGATCGCCCGCTGGTCAGCGAGAACGGCACCAGTTCGCTGGTGCACGAACTGGTCCACGTGTTCAGCCGCATCCGCGCCACCGACCGCAGCGACTGGATCACCGAGGGCCTGGCCGAATACTACGCGATCGAGTTGATGCGCCGCGCCGGCGGGCTCAGCGAGTCGCGCTATCGCAAGGTGCGCGAGGACCTGACCCAGTGGAGCCGCGGGGTGGACAGCCTGCGCACCGAGCGCTCGACCGGCAAGGTCACCGCGCGTGCCGTGTTGCTGCTGCAGGAGCTCGACCGGGAAATCCGCAACCGCAGCAAGGGCCGGCACTCGCTGGACGACGTCGCGCGCGGGCTGATGCGCCTGGACAAGGCCAGCACCCAGGACATCATCGCCATCACCGAAACCATGCTCGGCGGGTCTTCGGAGGTACTGGATACCCGGCTGCTGCGCTGAACCGGCCATTGCGGCTGGAGCGGTGCGCGCATAGCCTAGGCCGTCCGGCCTTACAGGCCGGGCCCTTCACTTTTCAGCAGTCGGGATTACTTCATGCGCGTCATCGATCTTCGCAGCGACACCGTCACCAAGCCCACCGCCGCCATGCGCGAGGCGATGCTGCGCGCCGAGACCGGTGACGACGTCTACAACGAGGACCCGACCGTACAGCGCCTGCAGGCGACGCTGGCCGAACGCCTGGGCATGGAGGCGGGGCTGTTCGTGCCCAGCGGCACCATGAGCAACCTGCTGGCGCTGATGGCGCATTGCGAGCGGGGCGACGAGTACATCGTCGGGCAGCAGGCGCACACCTACAAGTACGAGGGCGGCGGCGCCGCGGTGCTCGGCTCGATCCAGCCGCAGCCGGTGGAGATGGAAGCCGACGGCTCGCTCGACCTGGCGCGGGTCGCCGAGGCGGTCAAGCCGGACAACATCCACTTCGCCCGCACCCGCCTGCTGGCGCTGGAAAACACCATGCAGGGCAAGGTGCTGCCGCTCGACTACCTGGCCCGCGCGCGCGAATTCACCCGCGAACGCGGATTGGCGCTGCACCTGGACGGCGCCCGGCTGTTCAACGCCACGGTCAGGCTCGGCTGCGATGCGCAGGCCATCACGCGGCACTTCGATTCGGTGTCGGTGTGCCTGTCCAAGGGCCTGGGCACGCCCGTGGGCTCGGTGCTCTGCGGCAGCCGGGCGTACATCGCCAAGGCGCTGCGGCTGCGCAAGATGGTCGGCGGCGGCATGCGCCAGGCCGGCATCCTCGCGGCGGCCGGCCTGTATGCGCTGGACCATCACATCGAGCGGCTGGCCGAGGACCACGCCCATGCGCAAGCGCTCGGCGCCGGGCTCGAGGCGCTCGGCTACAGTGTCGAGCCGGTGCAGACCAACATGGTCTACGTCGACATCGGCGATCGCGCGCAGGCGCTGGCCAAGCATTGCGCCGAGCGCGGCATCCGCCTCACGGTCGCGCCGCGGCTGCGCATGGTGACCCATCTGGACGTGCGCGAGGCCGATATCCAGACCGTCCTGGATGCCTTCGCCGCCTTCGCCCGGAGCTGAACGCGGGCACCGGCAAATCGCTTGTGTCTATCGCATTTATCCCCTATACCGGGCGCGCAACGCCGATATAATGCGGCCCTTTGCCGGTTATCCGCACGGCCGTTACCGGCCCCGGGCTGTCGTCCTGCCCGTCCCGTTTCGCGCCGTCCGGCCGCAGTCCTCTGGAAAAGACCTATGAAAAGCGCAGAAATCCGTGAAGCCTTCCTCCGCTTCTTCGAAGAGAAGGGGCACACCCGCGTCGCCTCCAGCTCGCTGATCCCGGCGAACGACCCGACCCTGCTGTTCACCAACGCGGGCATGAACCAGTTCAAGGACTGCTTCCTCGGCCTGGAGAAGCGCGCCTACACCCGCGCCACCTCCAGCCAGAAATGCGTGCGTGCCGGCGGCAAGCACAACGACCTGGAGAACGTCGGCTACACGGCGCGCCACCATACCTTCTTCGAGATGCTGGGCAATTTCAGCTTCGGCGACTACTTCAAGCGCGACGCCATCACCTATGCCTGGGAATTCCTCACCTCGCCGAAATGGCTGGGCCTGCCCCAGGACAAGCTCTGGGTCACCGTCTACGCCAGTGACGACGAGGCCTACGACATCTGGACCAAGGAAGTCGGCGTGCCGGCCGAGCGCATGGTGCGCATCGGCGACAACAAGGGCGCGCCCTATGCCTCCGACAACTTCTGGGCGATGGGCGACACCGGCCCCTGCGGCCCCTGCACCGAGATCTTCTACGACCACGGCGCGGACATCTGGGGCGGCCCGCCCGGCTCGCCGGAAGAGGATGGCGACCGCTACATCGAGATCTGGAACAACGTGTTCATGCAGTTCAACCGCACGGCCGACGGTGTGATGCACCCGCTGCCGGCGCCGAGCGTGGACACCGGCATGGGCCTGGAGCGCATCAGCGCGGTGCTGCAGCACGTCCATTCGAACTACGAGATCGACCTGTTTCAGAACCTCCTGGCCGCCGCGGCCGACGCCATCGGCTGCGCCAACGACGACGCGCCTTCGCTGAAGGTAGTCGCCGATCACATCCGCTCCTGCAGCTTCCTGATCGCCGACGGCGTGCTGCCGTCCAACGAGGGTCGCGGCTACGTGCTGCGCCGCATCATTCGCCGCGCCTGCCGCCACGGCAACAAGCTGGGCGCCAGGGGCGCATTCTTCCACCGCATCGTCGCCGCGCTGGCGGCGGAGATGGGCGACGCCTTCCCGGAACTGCGCCAGCAGCAGGCGCACATCGAGCGCGTGCTGAAGAACGAGGAAGAGCAGTTCGCCAAGACCCTCGAGCAGGGCCTGCGCATTCTCGAGCAGGACCTTGCCGCGCTCGATGGCAAGGAGATTCCCGGCGAAGTGGTGTTCAAGCTGTACGACACCTACGGATTCCCGGTCGACCTCACTAACGACATCGCCCGCGAGCGTGGCCTGACCCTGGACGAGGCCGGCTTCGAGCGCGAGATGGAAGCCCAGCGCGAGCGTGCACGGGCCTCAAGCGCCTTCGGCATGGACTACAACGCGCTGGTCAAGGTGGAGGGCGAGACGCGCTTCATCGGCTACCAGGGCACCCGCGGCAGCGGCCAGGTGCTGGCGCTGTTCAAGGAAGGCATGGCGGTGCAGCAGCTGCATGCCGGCGAGGAGGGCGTGGTGGTGCTCGACCAGACGCCGTTCTACGCCGAATCCGGCGGCCAGGTCGGCGACTGCGGCTACCTGCAGGCCGATGGCCTGCGCTTCGACGTGCGCGACACCAGCAAGGCCGGCGGCGCCTTCCTGCATCACGGCATCCTCGACCAGGGCAGCCTGAGCGTCGGCAGCCAGATCGAGGCCGTGGTCGACGATTCGGTGCGCCAGGCCACCGCGCTCAACCACTCGGCCACGCACCTGCTGCACGCTGCGCTGCGGCAGTTCCTCGGCGAGCACGTGCAGCAGAAGGGCTCGCTGGTGGACAGCCAGCGCCTGCGCTTCGATTTCAGCCATTTCGAGGCGGTGCGCCCCGAGCAACTGAAGGCGCTGGAAGACAAGGTGAACGAGGAAATCCGCCGCAACACGCCGGTGGAAATCGAAGAAACCGACATCGACACCGCCAAGGCCAAGGGCGCCATGGCGCTGTTCGGCGAGAAATACGGCGAGCGCGTGCGCGTGCTGACCATGGGCGGCGGCTTCTCCGTCGAGCTGTGCGGCGGCACCCACGTCTCGCGCACCGGCGACATCGGGCTGTTCAAGATCGTCAGCGAGGGCGGCGTGGCCGCCGGCGTGCGCCGGATCGAGGCGGTCACCGGGGCCCAGGCGCTGGCCTATCTGAACGCCGCCGAAGAGCAGCTCAAGGAAGCCGCGAGCCTGGTCAAGGCCACCCGCGACAACCTGGTCGACAAGCTGGGCGGCGTGCTCGAACGCAACCGCCAGTTGGAAAAGGAGCTGGAGCAGCTCAAGGCCAAGGCGGCCAGCGCAGCCGGCAACGATCTGGCCAGCGCGGCGGTCGAGGTCGGCGGCGTGAAGGTGCTGTCGGCGCGCCTGGATGGGTCGGACGGCAAGGCGCTGCTGGCGCTGGTCGACCAGTTGAAGAACAAGCTCGGCAGCGCGGTGATCCTGCTCGGCAGCGAGCTCGACGGCAAGGTGGTGCTGGTGGCCGGCGTCACCGCCGACCTCACGGCGCGGTTCAAGGCCGGCGAGCTGATGAAGCAGGCCGCGGCGGTCGTGGGCGGGAAGGGCGGCGGACGCCCGGACATGGCCCAGGGCGGCGGCACCGAGCCGGGCAAGCTGGACGAGGCGCTGGCGCTGGCCACCGCCTTCGTCGAGGCGTGTTGACGATCGAGGCGCCCGTCGTTCGCGGCGGGACGCCGGGCAGCCGCGGGCGGGCATTCGCCGCGAGGCTGTCATGGGAAACAGATGACTCAGGCCCTGGGCGGGCATAGGCGGCAATTGAAATGGCGTTGATCGTACAGAAGTTCGGAGGCACATCCGTCGGCACCGTCGAGCGAATCGAGCAGGTGGCCGAAAAGGTCAAGAAATTCCGCGAGCGCGGCGACGACATCGTCGTCGTGGTCTCGGCCATGAGCGGGGAAACCAACCGCCTGATCGATCTGGCCAAGCAGATCTGCGATCAGCCGGTGCCGCGCGAGCTGGACGTCATGGTCTCGACCGGCGAGCAGGTCACCATCGCGCTGCTGGCCATGGCGCTGATCAAGCGTGGCGTGCCGGCCGTGTCCTACACCGGCAACCAGGTGCGCATTCTCACCGACAGCGCGCACACCAAGGCGCGCATCCTGCACATCGACGGCCAGCGCATCCAGAGCGATCTCAAGGCCGGGCGCGTGGTCGTGGTCGCCGGTTTCCAGGGCGTCGACGACAAGGGCAACATCACCACGCTCGGCCGCGGTGGTTCCGACACCACCGGGGTGGCGCTGGCCGCCGCCTTGAAGGCCGACGAGTGCCAGATCTACACGGACGTCGACGGCGTCTACACCACCGACCCGCGGGTCGTGGCCAAGGCGCAGCGCCTGGAGAAGATCACCTTCGAGGAAATGCTGGAGATGGCCAGCCTCGGCTCCAAGGTGCTGCAGATCCGTTCCGTCGAGTTCGCCGGCAAGTACAACGTCCCCCTGCGCGTGCTCCACAGCTTTCAGGAGGGGCCGGGCACCCTCATTACCCTTGATGAAGAGGAATCCATGGAACAGCCAATCATCTCCGGCATCGCCTTCAACCGCGACGAGGCCAAGCTGACCATCCGTGGTGTGCCCGACACCCCGGGCATCGCGTTCAAGATTCTCGGGCCGATCAGCGCGGCCAACATCGAGGTGGACATGATCGTGCAGAACGTCGCGCACGACATGACGACCGACTTTACCTTCACCGTGCATCGCAACGATTACACCAACGCGCTCAAAGTTCTGCAAAACACAGCGAACGAGATGGGGGCTCGCGAGGTCATTGGTGACACCAACATCGCGAAGGTTTCGATCGTCGGGGTCGGCATGCGCTCGCATGCCGGTGTCGCCAGTCGGATGTTCGAGGCGCTGGCGAAGGAGAGCATCAACATCCAGATGATTTCCACTTCGGAAATCAAGGTGTCGGTGGTCATCGAAGAAAAATACCTGGAGCTTGCTGTACGTGCCTTGCACACCGCGTTCGAGCTGGACGCGCCAACCGCCAGGGGCGAGTGACCGTACGGCCACCGGCTGTCTGTTTCGCGCCTTCTGTCGTAACCGGTAACGGTGGTGGAACTTTAGGTTCCGCGGCGCTGGTCAATAACTGAGTGAAGGCTGCCAGGCCTCTGCTGTCACGGAGTTCCCATTTTTCATTTTTTGCAGACTGTGGTTCTGAACTGAATCCGTTAAGGAGAAAGGAATGCTGATTCTGACTCGCCGGGTCGGAGAGACTCTGATGGTGGGTGACGATGTCACTGTCACCGTGCTGGGCGTCAAGGGTAATCAAGTTCGGATCGGTGTAAACGCACCCAAAGAGGTAGCCGTGCATCGCGAGGAGATTTACCAGCGGATCCAGAAGGAGAAAGACCAAGAACCAAGCCACTAATTTTTCTCTAATTTTTGGCTTTGCAAGCGGGGTAAACATGAGTATCATGCGCCCCGTGTTGCGGAGAGGTGGCCGAGAGGCCGAAGGCGCTCCCCTGCTAAGGGAGTACACCTCAAAAGGGTGTCGGGGGTTCGAATCCCCCCCTCTCCGCCATTGCATTTCTAGGGTTTCGATAGCATCTGGAGCCAGTGGCAAAAAGCCCTGAAGCCAGCTTGACCATCGGTTGGTTATCCCTATAATGCGCCCCCTCAGCGCACTCGTAGCTCAGCTGGATAGAGTACCCGGCTACGAACCGGGCGGTCGGAGGTTCGAATCCTCCCGAGTGCGCCATATTCGAATGGGCTTGCCGATGGCGGGTTCGTCGCTTACCAGCGGTGACTGGTTGAACAAACACCCCACGCACTCGTAGCTCAGCTGGATAGAGTACCCGGCTACGAACCGGGCGGTCGGAGGTTCGAATCCTCCCGAGTGCGCCATACCCGAAAAGGCCTGCAGCGATGCAGGCCTTTTTTCTTTTGCGCAGCTGCCCGAGGTCGCAGGCAGAGCCTGCTCCTACAGGGCTGTGCCCAGCCTTCGGCCTTTTCCCTTCTCCCCGCAGGAGAAGGTGGCCCGCAGGGCCGGATGAGGGAGGGCTCCTGCGCGCCAGCCCTCACCCCGCCCTCTCCCGGAGGGAGAGGGTTGCTCTGGTGTTGGTCGTAGCGCCGTGCAGGCCCGTTCGCGGTCCAGACCGCTCCCCAGGGTTTCCAGCGCGCCGTAGGTTGGGTTGCGAAGCCCAACACCCGGTGTCAGCGCGAGCCTCTCACGCAACCGGCTTCATCGAAGCTCACGGTACGCTTGCGCCCTGGCGTGTCATAGCGGTAGCGGGTCTGCCCGTTGCTGCGGGTGATGACGTCGGGCTTGCCGAGGGCGCTTTCCACGTCGGCGCGGGTCATGCCGGCGCGGATCTCCTTGCGGATGATCGCCTGGCGCCTGTCGTTGCCGCTGACCCGGTTGTCGCACCCGTCGTCCTTGCCGCCGACGACCACCAGCTCCACGCCGCCTGGGCGTGCCTGGCGGTCGGGCGCTTTCGGCGTGCCCAGCGGCGTCAACTCGCTGCCGCCCGGTGTGGGATTGTAGGCTCGGCGCCGTTCCGCTTGCTGCATGTCCGGGCAGCCCTGCTGCGAGAAGGTGACGTGGCCGTTGCCGTCCTCGCAGCGGTAGACGCTCGAGGCTTCGGCGGTGCTGATGGAAAGCGCCAGCCACAGGCCGCCGGCGACCGCCTTCTTGGTGGGTCGTTTCATGATTTCGTCCTCCGTGACGATGCGCCCTTAGCCTAATCGAATAATTGTCACATCCCATTGGTGTCTTTCCGCAACGTGAAAGCGTCGACAAACAGTCGTTGCCGGCACATGAAGTGGATGCTCCAAGTGCCTGTACAGCCTGCTTTTTGCCCGCGCCGTTGCGCTGGGCGGTGGTATCATTGCCCGACCTGCCCGTCGGGCCTGTGGAAAACCGAACCCTATGGACTTACCCAGTAGTCGCTCGAGACTCCTGACAGCCAATCACGTATCGACTGATTGATACCCGGGCGCACCCGCTTGCCCGGGTGGAGTGCGCCATGACCGAAGTAGAAGCCGCGAAAAAGTCGCAAGAGAGCCTTCAGGACCGCCTGGCGCAGGTCGTGGAGCTGCTCCATCGACACAAGTTCGCCGAAGACCTGGCACAGCGCCAGGAAGGCGATGGCCCCGACCGGACGTTCATCGACGACCTGGACCAGCGGCAGAACCTCGCCGAACTGCAGCTGCGCCTGGACGAGCTGCACCCCGCCGACGTCGCCCACATCCTCGAAGCCTTGCCGCTCGACGACCGCCTCACCGTCTGGCAGATGGTCCGGGCCGACCGTGACGGCGACATCCTGCTCGAGGTCTCCGACGCCGTCCGCGAGACCCTCATTGCGGACATGGACGACCACGAACTGCTGGCCGCCGCCCGCGAGATGGACGCCGACGAGCTCGCCGACCTGGCGCCCGAGCTGCCGCGCGACGTGGTCCACGAACTCATGGAGTCGCTCGACGCGCAGCAGCGCGAGCGGGTGCGTTCGGCGCTGTCCTACGAGGAGGATCAGGTCGGCGCGCTGATGGACTTCGAGATGGTCACCATCCGCGACGACGTCAGCCTCGAGGTGGTCCTGCGTTACCTGCGCCGGCTGAAGGAGCTGCCCGGGCACACCGACAAGCTGTTCGTGGTCGATTACGACGGCGTCCTCAAGGGCGTCCTGCCGATCAAGCGGCTGCTGGTCAACGACCCGGACAAGCAGGTCGCCGAGGTCATGGCCAACGACCCGGTGGCCTTTCATCCCGACGAGAATGCCTATGACGCGGCGCAGGCGTTCGAGCGCTACGATCTGGTGTCCTCGCCGGTGGTCGACAAGAACGGCAAGCTGATCGGCCGTTTGACCATCGACCAGATGGTCGACCTCATTCGCGAGGAAAGCGAAAGCGAAGTGCTGAACATGGCCGGTCTGCGCGAAGAGGAAGACATCTTCGCCTCGGTCTGGAAATCGGTCGGCAACCGCTGGGCCTGGCTGGCCATCAACCTCGTCACCGCCTTCATCGCCTCGCGTGTGATCGGCCTGTTCGAAGGCTCCATCGAGCGGCTGGTGGCGCTGGCCGCGCTAATGCCGATCGTCGCCGGCATCGGCGGCAACTCGGGCAACCAGACCATCACCATGATCGTGCGGGCCATGGCGCTCGACCAGGTCGGCACCAACAACACCGCACGGCTGTTGCGCAAGGAACTGGGCGTGTCCCTGATCAACGGGCTGGTCTGGGGCGGGGTGATCGGCGGCGTGGCCTGGTTCCTCTACGACAGCTGGTCGCTCGGAGTGGTCATGACCGCGGCGATGACGCTCAACCTGCTGCTCGCGGCGCTGATGGGCGTGCTGATCCCGATGACGCTGGCTCGCCTGGGCCGGGACCCGGCGATGGGGGCGAGCGTGATGATCACGGCCATGACCGACAGCGGTGGGTTCTTCATCTTCCTCGGGCTGGCCTCGCTCTTCCTTCTGTGAGTTTGTGGCGGGGGCGACATCCAGGCCTTTGCCAGCCCTGCCGTTTCCCGCTAGTGCTCCCCGGTTTGCCTAGGGCCCGCCTGCCGACGCACAAGCGCGGCAGGGTCGCGCTGGCTGGAGCGAGGGGTGCGCCCTCGGGAGTAGGGTGGATAACGCCGCGTAGCGGCTTGTCCACGAGAGGACAGCGCTGTTCACTCAGGCGATGGCGCTTAAGCTTCGGGCGGGCCTGTGGTCCCCATTCGCCGCGAGAGCACGCAATCCACAAGGACGTCGTGAATGCCGCAAGCCCGTCGGGAACGGGCGCGGCCTCCCACGGGGAGGGTAGGCAGCGCTGCCTTCGTGGGAGGCCGACCTCGGGGCGAACTTGCCGGGGGGCAAGCGTCGAGGGGTGAGGGGTGGGTGCTCGGGAAGGGCAGAAGCTTCAGGTATAGCCGAGCCAGCGTCTCTCGTATCACGGAGAGACGCTGGCTACGAAAAACGCCCCGGAAGTTGGGGCGTTTTCATTGGGCTCGTCTGCGGTTCGCTCAGCTCGCTTCCGCTTCGGCTGCCATTTCGGCATCGTGCGCGATCAACGCGATCAGGGCGTTCTGCTGGCGGCGACTGAGCTGGCGGAACCGCTGCAGAAGCTCGCGTTCGTGCAGCGAAAGCTCAGGGCTGTCCAGACGCATGCTCAGGTCGTCGTCGAGCGCGCCCTCCTGAAACAGGCTCTGCTCAAGGCGGGCGATGATTTCCGAGTTCATGCTGCGATGGTGGTTGCGCGCAACATCGGCGATGCGCTCGCGCATGCCTTCGGGTAGGCGAACAACGAACTTGTCAGCCGTGCGGCTGGAATAAACTGCCTGCTTCATAGGGCGCATACTTAAACCGGTTAGTCAGAGGGGAGCGATGCTGGCACTGCTGCTATTGTCACCGGTCTGACAACTCGCAGCACTAACTGTTCCCAGTTAAGCAAAAAAACGATGGCGAGCAACAGAACGCTGGCGCCAATTATGCGACGAAAAAAGAAAGAGTAAAGGCCTAATGCCATTACGGTCTTCACCCCGTGACCGTATTGGCATTGTCCTTGTGAGGGGATGGTCGCTCGACCCAGCCCTGATGAGCCGAGCGGACATTCCGCAGGCGCGCCTCAGCGCAGCACGGGGTCGAACTTGAAGCGGCGACCGACCAGCAGCGCGAAGAAGAAGCCGGTCCCGAACAGACAGGCTGCGCCCTTGGTCAGGGTGACTTCGAGGCCGGATTCGACCGGTCCGGTGAAGGCGAGCAAACCGCTCATGAGCGTCAATGCTAGGAAAGACCAGGCCATTCTGGACATCGCATCACTCCTTTTTCAGCTGCCGGCTGGCAGGATCAGAACACCCAGCGCTGGGTCGAGGCGGGACGGTACGCTTCGGTTTCGCTGGTCGTCAGAACGCGCGCCTTGGGGCGTGCATCATGCTGGATAAGCCTGGCGTCATTGCGCGCGGACTGCGTGGCGATTTCCCGGTCGAGGGGCTGCAGGGCCGCGGTGGCAGCCAGCAGGGCTGCACTGACTAGCAATACTGAACTCGGCATGGGCGTCTCCATCGCTCAAAATTACGCAACTGAGGAAGAAGATTGCAGGCTGCATGCCAAGCTTTTTGCTATAAAAAAGCTAGTAAAATCAATATGTTATAAAACATGGCCAGGCGCCATCTCTTGCGTAATGCAAGATGGCGCCTCGGGAGCATTGCACTTTGCAATGTGGTGGGTGTGGGCGAGGGAGGAAGGGCGTTGCGAAGCGCGGGCATGACAAACCGGATACTTGTCGCTAACATGCGGCCCCGGTCGATGTCCCAGTAGCTCAATTGGATAGAGCGTCCCCCTCCTAAGGGGAAGGTTGCAGGTTCAATTCCTGCCTGGGACACCAGTGTTTGCAGGCGCTCCAGCGATTCGGCTCTGACGGCGGTAAAGAGCGTGACAGCAGGCTGACAGCGAATGAAACGAGCCTCGATGCTCCTGTGACTGCCTCAGCCCCCTTCCGTTCAGTGGCCGGCGTGCCGTCCGTCAGGCTTTGCTCGGCAAGCTGTCGCAAATCTCGAGCACGGTCGTAGTCGAGCGGTCGGCGTGCCTTGCGGCAGCCCGAACGCCCAGGCCGGCTGACAGCAATTCCTTCACGCGCTTGTGCAGATCGGCATTCACCGGACGTCCCTTGTAGCAGCCCTCAGCCTTCGCCTTCTTAATGCCCTGCGCCTGACGCTCACTGCGCTGCTCGTAGTCCTTGCGAGCGCTGTGCTTTAGCTAATACGAAAGCGGAGGCGTAACGGCGGGACCTAGGCAGGTGCGGTCGGGCTGAAGCGTTTCAGTAAATAACCTGAACCTAAAATGTTACGCGTCTGCTCTTCCCTGCTGTCAGGTAAGCGTGAGCGTGTGTCAGGCTAGATCATCGGCTTGTCGATCTTCGCGATAGGTGTGCCCCAGGGAATAGACATCCCAGCGAGGTGCCGCCGCCGCAACCGCGCTGGCTGCGAATCAAATTCCTGGATCCGAGGTATTTCGCCAGGGCAGCAGGCGAGTGTCCTTGCTGTGGCCTATGCTGGGTGGAAGCCTCCAAGGGGGGGGAGCCATGACAGAAGCCCACATTCGATATCCTTGCCGTCATCATGTTCGCGGGCTTGGGCTGGGGCATCCTCTTCACGAAGAAGAAGTGAGGCAAAGGAAAGGCCCCGCATGACGGCGGGGCCCTTTTGTCGTCCTGGTGTTTTTTCCTAGTGCTCCTGCTCCGCGCTCCGCACGGTCATCCGACGGCCTTCTAGGCCCGGCGCCACTCCCACTGCGGCATACGGTCGATGTTGGGCATAGCGCCTCCGTGCACTCAAAACGTAATCCGATGAGCAAGCCTTTGGCTTATTGCCCCATGATTTGCTTGTAGCGCTGCTGGTATTCCTCGTAGCTGAGACCCGTTTGGCTCTGAAGCTGCAGTAGTTGCTGCTGTTTCCACTGCTCAGGGGTCAGCAGCGCTGGGCCTGAAGCCACCGCGCTGGTGGCCGAAGGGGTTTTAGCGGCAGCGATGGCTGGCCGAGGAGCATTGATGTCGCCCACGCACTGATATTTCATGACGACTTGGCCAGCGATACAGGTGCTGAATCCGTTACGTTGATAGCAATTCGTTGTCTGGCCTCCGAACGGCTCCGCCTTCTCGTAACCCCACACGGCGCATTTCTGCTTCGCAATCAATTGCGCTTGTTGATGGTTTATCACCGGCTGCTCGAACTGCGCGAAGTCATACGCCATATCGACCGTACCGTCAGCTCGGCTGCCACCCATAGCGTAGAAGTCCTTCTTAACCGCGCAGCCGGCCAGAGTGATGCTGGCGAGAGCTGCTACGGCGGCGCGGGTGACCAAGCGGTGAGTCCGGTTCATCTCGGAACCTCCTTGTGGGTATGTTGGCGGGGCAGCACTGGAAGTGTGATGTGATCTTGCCACTATGGCCCCTTTAGCTCCAGCCCCTGCTGCAGGAGAAGTGGGAAACCCCGGTCTTGTTATGGGGAAACCCGCTAACTAGTCCGAGGTTTCGGAACTAATGCGAGTCGGCGGCTTTGGTTCGACTCGGCCGTCCTGAATTCCTGGGAATTCGAACTGCTTCCCAACCGGCGGGCAGGCTCTAATCTTCTCGGTTCAGGCCCAGAAAATTTCTGAGGCCGCTCTCCAGGTTGCTTCCAAGGCGGCCAAACATGGTCATCGGCTGGCGAAGCCCTTACAATTCGCGCGCTCAACAGCGGCGTTTTGCCAGCTTATTTTTCGCGGATAATCATCTGTCATGCCCCAGCCCCACAGCCGCCTCGAACGTCTTTGCGTGGCCGCCACGCTCTTTGTCCTGTTCTGGCTGCCCTTGCCGCTTGGCAGCAATCGCGATTGGGCCGTCGGACTGCTGATACTGCTCGTGGGTGGATTGGGCGTGCTCTGGGCGCTGGTTCGGCTCGCAGATAGCGAGGCTCAAGTCAGGCAAGCTGAAACGCTGAGGGCTGGTCTGCCATTGCTTGGGCTACTCCTGCTTGCGCAAAGCTGGGTGGCATTGCAGTGGTTTGCCGGGCTGAGCGTCGACAACGGTGCAACGTTTAGCTATCTGATGCTGGGGTTGGCTTATAGTCTGCTTTTCTTGGTCGTTATCAGCCTTTTCCACACCCGAAAGCGTCTTAACTTACTGCTCGCCACGCTCGTAGTGAGCGGTACGTTACAGGCCTTTTGGGGCGCCCTCATGACGCTTTCCGGTGTTGAGTGGCTGCTGGTCGGCCCCAAGACCAGCTACCTCGGCGTAGCTACCGGCACCTTCGTCAACCGGAACCACTTGGCTGGCTATCTCGAGATGACGCTCGCCTGTGGCATCGGCTTGCTAATGGCTCTGCGTGACAGCCGCCCCTTCAGCTGGGTAAATCTTCTCGAACTGCTCATGGGGCCCAAGGCGCGGTTGCGGCTTGCGCTCGTGGTCATGGTCATCGCATTGGTAATGACCCGCTCACGGATGGGCAACACCGCTTTCTTTGTCAGTCTGCTGATGGTTGGTGGATTGTTCGTGCTGATGGATAAGGCGCACCGGCTGCGCAACAGCCTGATCCTGGCAAGCTTGGTGCTCATCGATGTGCTGGTAATCAGCCAGTATTTCGGGCTCGAGCGATTGAAGGATCGCCTGCTGAACACCCGTTTGACCGACGTGGTCGTCGAAGGGGAGGTGGTCCAGCAGGCTAACGAGGTCCGCGACGATGTGTTCGCGTACACACTACCCCTGCTCAAGGAACGACCGTTGGTTGGACAAGGTGCAGGTAGCTTCGAAGCGGTATTCCCTAAGTACGCCGGCGAAGATATCCGATTGCATTTCGATCATGCACACAACGATTACATCCAGTTCGCCGTCGAGTTTGGGCTATGGGGGACTCTTCCCCTGGCCGTCTTTGTGCTGCTCGGCTTATGGCATGCGCTGCGAGCGCTCTGGCGGCGGGATTCTATCTACCGAAGCGGCGTCGGTTTCGGTGCTGCCATGGGAATCATTGCGCTGTTGATCCACTCCAGTACCGACTTCAACCTGCAGATCCCCGCCAACGCCGCCACTCTCGTGGTCCTGTGCGCGATCGCTGTGCTTGCCGGCAGCCATGCCAGGGAGCGTGCCCATAAAGGGCGGGGAAGCAGAAGGGATAGGCTCGGACTGTCCCCGCTGAGCGCCACGCTGGGCTAAATCACACCCCTCGGTACTCTCATGGCCCGCATGCCAGTCGCCTTCGATGACATGACGGATTTCGTGGTACAGGCAGTACGGGTAAAGATCCCGCAGGATCTCGACAACGCAAACGCCATTGGCACAGCGGGTCATCCCATACGCTTCGGTGCCTGGCTTATAGTCGATCTTGTCGACGAGTTTTACATGAATCAGCACTTGCTCGTGGGTTATCGGCAGCGCCGAGGGTTCGCTGGCGCAACCTGCCAGCAATGACACTAAGCTGCCTACAAGGGCAGCCGAAAATACCTGAGCAAAGCGTGAAGAGCGCGCTAGAACGGCGTTCGGAAAAGGTTCGTGCGGGTCCCCAAGTCCAGCCAAAATACCGCTCCTCATCGCAAGAGCGGACATCAGACAGCTTTCCTTGAATCCCGCCGTGTATGGCTATGGACCGAAGCGGTTATCGAACGTTTTCAGCGAAACGGTGCAAGTGACGAACGGTACGTGACAGCCCTCGGACGAACTGACTAAGGCACGCTCGCCCCCAGGTCAGGCCTCCCACAAAAGCAGGGTCGCCCACCCGCCCGTGGGAGGCGCGCCCTCGTGGGGACTGCAGGCTACACAGGCCTGCCGAAGTCAAAGGCAGCTGCCCGCGCCATCACCGCTCAGGCAAGCTCGCCCCGAGGTAGTGCTTTCAAAAGCAGCATTGCCCGGCGGTCTGTGGGAGGCGCGCCCTCGCGGCGATGCAGGCCGCAGGCCCGAGCCGTCATCATTGAGGTGAACAACATCCGGTCAGACCGGGCTCTCGACCCTTTCATCCACAGCGGAAAGGGGCCTACCGCGCCGAGCCCAGCGGTCATACAAGCGACGCCCTACGCTCAAGCAGACGCAACCCACCGCCACCCCCAGCGTGTTGGCCACCATATCGGCAACCGAGGCGTCGCGGTGTGGCTGATAACCCTGAGCGAGTTCGATCATGATTGCAGCGGCCAAGCACAGGGCAACGGTCCAAAGCAGCCGCAACGACGGGAACGCCAGCCGCACGCTGAACGCCAATGCCGCGAACCCCAGCAAATGGTGCAGCTTGTCCTGCTGGTCGAATACTTGGGGCACAGGTTCCGGTTTAAGCCCAGTGAAGAGGATTATCGCCAGTACGGCGAGAAAGGGGATGATTCGAAGAGACTGCATGGAGGGACCGTCTGCGGAGGAAAAAGAGTGATACTGATGCCGCGACGGCACCTGTGCATAAGGCAGCCATGCCAAGCTCGCTATGGTCGAGGCATGATGAACGCCGCGCTAGATGACGAACAGGCAACCGACAAGTTCGACCAGCCGAACGTTCCGCCTTGAAGCTGCCTTAACATCACGCTGGGCTCGATGAACCCAAGCCAACGTCACCAAGTCGACGAAGACGTACCGAATACGGGGGGAGACCACTCCGCTTTCCGACACCTTGCTTACGTCTTAGCCGCGCTGGGGAACCTAGCGACAGGTGCGTATTACCCAACCGCCCTGATTGACGTGCCTGACGGGGCCTGGGGCAACGTGGTATTGGCTTCTCCCTGGGGGGGAGCGCTCGTATACCCGTCAGGATTGCTGAGCTGCCAGCGCCAGGCATCACGCATCATTGCATCAAGGCCACGCTTTGCTTGCCAGCCAAGTTCTTTGGCGGCTTTGCTCGGATCCGCCCAGCACTGAGCGATATCGCCAGGGCGGCGCGGTGCAACTCGGTATGGTACGGCTCGGCCCGAGGCTTGCTCGAAGGCCTGGATCATCTGCAGCACGCTATAGCCTGTTCCGGTTCCCAGGTTCCAAACGTGCAAGCCTGCATCGGAGGTGATGCGTTGCAGCGCTTTCAGATGCCCCTCAGCCAAGTCGACTACATGGATATAGTCGCGTATTCCGGTGCCATCTGGCGTCGCATAATCGTTGCCAAATACGGTTAGCTGGCGGAGCTTGCCCACCGCTACTTGGCTGATGTATGGCAGCAGGTTATTCGGTATTCCGTTGGGTGCCTCTCCGATCAGCCCGCTCTCATGGGCGCCGACCGGGTTGAAATAGCGCAGGAGCGCGATGCTCCAGCGCGGGTCGGAAGCCGCTACGTCGCGCAATACTTCCTCGAACATGAGCTTAGAGCGGCCATAAGGATTGGTCGGTTGGCCAGTGGGAAAATCTTCAGCGATGGGCATCCGCTCCGGTTCGCCATATACGGTGGCCGAAGAACTGAATACCAGGCGGAACACCCCCGCACGAGCCATGGCCTGGCATAACGAAAGGCTGCCGGCCACATTGTTCTGGTAGTAAGCCAATGGCTCGCGCACGCTCTCACCAACCGCCTTGAGCCCGGCGAAGTGCAGCACGGCACTGATAGGGTAGCTGGCGAACAGCAGATCGAGCAGCGCCACATCGCGAATGTCCCCACGAGCGAAAGCCGGCATTCTGCCGCAGATATGCGCAATGCGCTCGAGGGATTCAACCGAGCTGTTGCTGAGGTTATCGAGCACCACCACGTCATAGCCAGCTTCGAGCAGGGCCAGGGTGGTGTGCGAGCCGATATAGCCGGCGCCGCCTGTTATCAAAATCGTTTCAGTCAAGAGTGCGTCCTTACAAAAATACAAGTGGTGCCCTGAGGCGCCACGAAACACCAAAGCTCGCTTATGGCTCGATGGGCCAGGCAATCGCCTCAATAAGCGTTTTTATTAACGAATCCCTTGAATACGGTGAGCAAGATGATTTTCAGGTCAAGCATGAGCGACCAGTTTTCGATATACCAAAGATCGCATTCGATACGCTTCTCCAAGTCCGTATCGCCACGCCAGCCGTTGATCTGCGCCCAGCCGGTAATGCCGGCTTTCATTAAATGCTTCTGCATATAGCCTGGGATTTCGTGCTTGAAGCGCTCAACGAATATCGTGCGCTCTGGGCGCGGCCCAACGATGGACATGTTTCCCTTCAATACGTTGATGAACTGCGGTAGCTCATCCAGGCTGGTACGACGAATGAAGGCGCCAAAACGGGTGGTCTGCTTTTGCTGCGCGCCGCCCCAGGTTACGCCGCTCTTTTCAGAGTCCACTGGCATGGAGCGAAACTTGAGCATATCGAACGGCTTGCCATTCCAGCTGACTCGCTCCTGCCGATAAAAAATCGGCCCAGGAGATGACAGCTTCACACCGATGGCAACGATTAACAGAATTGGAGAAATTGCTACCAGAATCAGAGCCGCAATCAAGCGATCTTCCACCGCCTTGAGGAAATGAGCACTGCCACTGATCGGCGAGCAGCTCATATCCAACAGATAGAGATTGGCGACGTGAGAGATGTTGTGGTTGATCAGGCGGAAGTCGCGCATATCGGGCATGAACCGCACGTTCGCCGCAGTAACGCCAAGGTCGGCGATGGTCTGCTTGACACGCTCGCCTTCCGCCAGTGGCAGGCAGATCCACACCTCGTCACTGTGAATATCGTGGACACGGGCAGCTGAATAGGGAAGCCAATTTAGCTTTTGTCCTGCCAGTTCCTTTGCGGAGTCATCTCCCATCAAATAGACGGCACCGATATCGAAGCCTGCCGTTGGCTCGCGTTGCAAATGATGGACGGCTCTTGCACAGGAACGAGCATCCCCGATGAGCACAACCTGTCGGCGGTTTCGACCGAGCATCCGATAGCGTTTGAGCAACGGATAAACCGCAGCTCGTGCCGAGAGAGAAATAAGGAAAGCAACGGTGAACGAGACCACCAGCCACACACGGGAGAACGCTTCAGACAGGCCGGTGAGAAACAGCAGGCTAGTGCAAATCAGGCCAACAATCGCATAGCCCGTCAGCAGCTTGAACAGCAGCGGGCTAAGCACCCGGCCTCGCCAAGTGTTGTAGATGCCCAGAGCGGGCAGCACGATTGCTACCAGCAGCGCGCCAACCGTCGTACCCCAAGCATATAACGGCGACATGGCTGCCTGTTTTAAATACGCGCCATGAACCACATAGGCGGCGAGTGCGGTCGCACCTACATCGGTCAACTGCGCCAGCCTGCTGCTTAGCCATCCATACTTATGCGACAGGCTTCTGCTTCGTCTAAATGTGAGTTCCATTGTGCCTCCAAGCATTAACTCCGGAATGGCGCTAGTTTGCGAGCTAAGATCACGGCGAACTGCCAATAGGCAGTGGCCTTGCTGGTACTGATAGGCCTAGTAGCGATAGCAAAGCGTTGCATTTGAAGCGTGACACCTAACATTGAAGTTTCGCAAGCGCGTTTAGCTATTAATTTATGATTTTTAAATAGAGGAAGTGCCGTGTTTATTGGTTGGTGGCTAGGAGTTAATCAATTCATCCATATCCTTGAGATAACGGTCAAGATTGAACCGTTTCTTCGCTAGGGATAATGCTCTGTCTGAAATTTCTTCCGAATATGCTGGGGATTCAAGACAAGCTCTGATTAAATTTGCCGCCTCCTCAGAAGTTTCGAATAACCAGCCGGTTTTCCCATTCTCGACGACATCTATATTGCCTGGGCAGTTTGAAGCAATTACTGGGAGCCCAGCAAAGTTAGCTTCAATGACAGAAACAGGCATCCCCTCCCAGAGTGAAGTTGAAAGATAAAGGCGCGCGTTTTCAAGCAATTCCCAAATCTCAGCTTTGCTTCTCCAGCCCGTAACGATTACGCCCGATAATTCAAGCTTCCGACGAGCTTGGAAGTCTCCATCCCCAACCCAGATAAACGTAGTCTCGGGATGCGTACCGTGTACTAGGTGAGCAATTTCGGAAAATCTGTATGGCCCTTTTTGAGGGCGAATTTGTCCGACAGTAATAATACTATTTTTTCTTTCTTTTACCGGTGTGATGGCGGCCCCTGACGCAAAGTCAAGTGCGTTCTCAACGAGATGGCAAATGCGGAACGGGATGAATTCATGTATCGCTGTCTGCTCGCTTTTCGAACAGGCGATGTAGTCGGATTTTTTAAGTGAGCCTATCCACTCAAGTAAAACAAATAAAGCTTTCTTAATGCTCCCAATATCTTTCCGCATAAAAGATATACAGTGCGGGATATAGAGAAAACCGGTGTCCTTCAGGAGGAATAATGCGGATATTCGGCCTAGGAAGCCGGCAAAAGACGAGTGTAAAAATACTTTGTTTGGTCGAATGCTCTTCAAGATTTTACGTATTTTCGGAATACTTTGTAGCTTTTCAAAGTGAGAATTCATTTGCACTTGATAAAGCTTTATTTTGGGATCGAATAAATATAGGAAATCTTTCGGAGATTCAGGGCGGATAGAATAAATCATATGGACATCATGGCCCGCTCGAGATTGAGCGTTAGCCAGCAGGGCTGCCATCGACAGAGTTCCTGTCGCCGTCGCTTCAATTATGTGGGTTAATTTCATTGAGGGATTTCAAATTGATAACTCAGGGTTATTTATGCCTAATGTCTCTATTGCGCTCGGCCTAGTAAAAACCAAGAGAGCCATAAGTATGAAGAGCGTTGCGTAAATCGTATTTTTTATAAAGGGCGATAGTTTTAGATTCAATATGATTAGAGAGATGCTAATAGGAGTCATGAATATTAACCACGTCATATATCGCTCTGAGATGTCTTGGTTTTGTATTGAGAAAAAGATTAGTGAAATAAACATCAGCTGGATTTTAACTATCTTGGCATATCTATCACATATGGCGATCTTTGTGATAATTAGAATTATATATATGCATACGCATAGCCAGAAGTTCATGGTTTTCCATACAGCGCTAATGTGGGAAATATAGCTTCCCCTTAAATAAAGATCTGTTTTTTGAGTTAGCCACTGGAAACCTGTTAATTCTACAGCCATGCCCACCGAAGGGCCAATGAGGGGCGAGCATGCTAGCGCAATCGTGGGGACCGCAATGTAATATCGAATGTGGTTTGGAATATTGATAAAGGCCGGGCTTAATAAAATTATTGTTGCAGACCAGTGGAAGGAAATCGCTAATAAAGAAAAAACTAAAAATCTGAAAAATTGCCTTTGATAGCTGTAATGGAATGCAATCAGGCCCAAGGGTATTGAATAAACTTGGCGCATCGCGTTGCCGCTGTACACCGCGAAAAAAGTCATAAAAACCAGGGCAAATATCAAGGGCGAAATATTTGTGTTTTGCGCTAGTTTTTTATATGAAAAAAAGGCGAGGCTCGTGACTACAAGAAAATTAATAATAAGCCAGCCGCGAATTTCGAAAAAATACTTTATGAATGCTTGTGTTGGCCAAAAGAATATCTCGGTACCATAATTTGCGTCTGCTGTGGCAGTGAGCGGTGATGATATTTGATTAAAGGAACTTATGTAAGTTACAGTATCGCCACCCGAATTAAAGGGACGCAACGCAATAAAATAATAACCTAGGATTATTGGGGGTAGGCTGAAGAATACGGTTTTGTAATACTTTGTCGACCTGTCGTTGGTAAGTACCGATTTGTTCCTATGGAGTAGGATGCAAAAGATCCAGCTGGTTATAATGTATATGTATATTAATACGGTGCCGTTCATACACTTTTGGCTTCATTTGTTTGCAGTTGGAGTTGCTTTTCTAAGCTTAACAATGATCGCTCTTCTAAAGTACTTAATTAAGGAAAAGGCTACGGATTTGGTTAGTTGGGTTATTTTTATTTCTTTATCTTTGTATAGCCGAAAGAAGGTGTCTATTTCGCCTTTCTCAAGCTCCCACAGATTTCCGCTTAGACCGCTAGCTCCATATTCCGCTTTATATAAATATGCCATTGGATAATCAATGAAATATCCCTTGCGGCCAGATAGAATGGTTTTTAACCATAAATGATAGTCTTCAGAATATCTTTTCCCTTCGATCATGCGGAAATCAAGATCGTTTCTTACCATGACGGTGGGTGTTTGGAATATATTTTTTAGTAACAGGTGTGCCGGCTTCACCTCTTTCCATTGAGGAGGGTTTAGAATGGGGCTGATTGAGTGAGCTTTGGTGCCCCCGAGCACTTCGCACTTATGGCCGGTTAACGAAACAGACGGATTTGCTCTCATCCAGGAGAGTTGCACCTCAATTTTTTGCGGGTGCCAGCTATCGTCTGCATCTAGAAAAGCAACATAGTGTTGGGTTGAAGCATTCCAGCCGGCGTTGCGTGCCGAACCCGGACCTGAATTTGTGCCCAATGTAATTATTTTGATCCAGCCCGGTGGATAGCTTGCTTGAAGCTCGTAAAGATTGCTCAATGTTTCGTCAGGACTACAATCGTCGACTAGAATGACTTCGTGTGGCCTGATTGTTTGTACATAGACAGAAGATACAGCTCTATCTATTGTTTCAGAGCAGCAGTAACAGGGAATTACTACGCTTACCTCTCCAAGCTCTTTATCCACCTTTCCTTTCTCCGCCGGTGAAAGTTGTTCACAGCGCATTTCGTTTGGCCCATGGCGCTTTAGTAAAATTTAGCGCAGAGGCTTGTTCATACTTGGAAGTTGATAAAGTAGAGTAGTGCGCCCCTCCTAAGATGTTAGCTAAGGCGTCTGTCAATCCAAAGTCGTCTCCTTTCTCCGGGGCGAGGCGTGCTATATCGGGAGCACCAATCTCATATAGAAAATCGGTGCATTTCGGATGATATTCAAATAAGCAAAATGGTACATTGAGCAGAAATGCGCTAATTGCACCATGCAGCCGGACACTAATATAGGCGTCAAATGTTGAGATAAGATTCCACGTTCCTAATACACCCATGGACGAATAGCAGATCATCTCGCATTCGATTGCGAAAGAATTTAACTCGGACATTGCATAGTTGCATAGTGAATTATCACCCAAAGTGGGGTGATAATTTAAATTTAATACAATTACTTTCATCTGCATAGTGGTGCTGGCAGCTTTAACGGCCGAAATAAAAGCGTCGCAATAGTGCCTGGCTAACTCCGGTCTTCGATCAAGAAAGCAAGGAGAAAATCCAATTATCTTCTTATCGCTGGTAAGTTTAAAGGCTGCAGTAGGTGGCAGTGGATAGATTGTTTTCATTACACCTGCTAGATCTCCGGCGAGTACCACGCGGGCATCTAAATTGAAGCTTTCTGCAATTTCATATGAGACTTTGTCTCTTAGTGAAATATATTCGAAGCTCCTTAGCATGGTCCTTATTTTCTTTTCCGATTCCATGCTGTCAAAAGGTCCTAATGAAACACCAACTGCTGAAATCGCTAGTTGCTCTGAGTGTCGAGAGACAACAAAGTCTCTGAGTCCTGATGGCATAGAAGAAAAAACGGAGCCCCCGGCAAATACATATTTTTCAGCTTCTTTGAGGCTGCGCATTAAAAAACCAAGACGAGAAAGCTTTCCGGCATAGCTTTGAGAGGAATAGACTGTCTTGGGAAACCAGCCCGGAATAAAAAAGTCATTCTCTATGCCATCAAGGCGAGGACACAGAAGGCGCACGTTAAAATCAGTCCAGTAGTGGGCAGAAGCGCCAGCTACAGTTACGCCGAATAAGTCATCGCCAAAATTACCCATACCATAGTAGCCGCCGGCGACTAATTCTCGTTTCATGCTTTGTTACCAATTACAGAGCCTTTGAAAACAACCGCTTTGGCGATAATGAAGAAGGCGATTGATAAAGATAATTCCGTGCACAAATAGACAATCGCTGCACCTTGAATGCCGTGCCGCTGTATTACAGCAAAGCTTGCTAATACAGAAGCGGCGGAGATGCATCCCATAACCAGGTTTTTCAGCTTTATTGTTGTTGTTTTTGTTAAGGCAGCTGAAAACCCGGATGCCAGAAATCTTATTGGGATTGCTACAGCAAGTATGTTTAATACTGGAATAGCGCTTATGTATTCTTGGCCAAATAGGAGAGGGATTAGATATGGGCTAGCTAACCATAGGAGCAGCATTGAGCAGACCCCAATCATAAGCATGACTAACGATGCGGTGCGCAATATTTCACGAGTCAGTGTTATATTTTCGTTTTCCCAGCGGTGGAACTTAGGTAGAAAAAATTTTTGATACACGGCGGCGGGGAAAAGATAGATGGCGGCAATTATCATAAAGGCTGAACTAAAAATTCCTGCAGCATGTTGTCCGGATATATGTTCCAAGATAATAATCGATGCCTGGAAGTAGGAGAGATAAATTATTCCGGTTAACCCAAATTTCCAAGACTCTTTTGCTACGTCCGTTGCGGAAGGGTGCGAAAGTTTAGAAAAACTATTTTCCGCTGCTTTTTCGTGATCAATAAAAAGAAACTCGTTTCGGTTTTTCTGTTTTAGAAAGCGGATGCTCAAAGCTAGGGATGAAATTGAAACGATGGCATAGGCGAGGGCGGCATCCGTTGTGCTAAAGCTAGAAGCAAAAATAAAAGCTAAGACGCATATAAAAAGGAAGCGGGCAGCATGAGGAACTAATTGCCAGGCTACTAAAGCAGCGTAGCGTCCTTGTATTTGTAGCAGGCTCCCCACTAATTCAATACCAATAATGCCAAATATATGAAGGGCAAGAATTGCCCCTAAATAAGCATCCTTCTTCGAATTTATGGTTCCTAAGCAGAGTAGGATGACAAAAATAAGCAAGGTGGTGAATCTTACGAGCCGGAGGCTCCCTTTCAACCACCGCGTGCCCTTTGACCCTTCTTCTCCGAAGGCTCTCAACCAGAAAAGTTGTACCCCAAATCCAGCCAATGGCGAAAGCATGGTTACCGCAGCTAGACTTGCAGCAAAAGCACCGAACTGCTCTGCTCCGACGCTCCGAGCTAGAACCATTTGCGCAAGGAAATTAAAGCCAGCTCCTAGGATCGAGCCGATCCATAAAAATGAGATGGTTTTTACTGTCTTGATGCCGGTCATTAGAGGGTTGCTATTTTTCTAACATTTTTTGATTGTAGACTTCGAACCTAACAGTTCTAACGCGTAAAAGCTGAGTTTATGCTAAGTCCTAGTGCAGGCGATATGGGCTGTGTATGTGGCGAAGCTATTGACTTAACGTTAGTTAGCCTTCTCTATGCCTAAATCGAGCGGTTGAGGTAGCGGGCGCTACCAGGCGCCAGATTCTAAGTGCGTCAGCGGACAAATCTTGCGAGCGGCTTTTAATTGGTCATCTAGGCTGGTGCATAGCAACTTGCTTAACCCAGTGTGCTGAGCGATGTTGTAATAATTTTTCGCTTCGCTATTACTGTACGCCACGGTGCGATGGGCGGCTTTGAGCGTTGCTTGGCGCTGGGGCTGGTTCAGTTGCGGCCAGGCGGTAAAGCCGATTTCAGCCAGCTCGCGGTTGATGCCGATGCGCCAGGGGCCCAGTTCGGCGGCGTTTTTCATCGCCTGATGGAACTCGGCATCGAATTCGAGGAGGTAGAGCTTGGCGTGGGCCAGGCGCACCCAGGAGTCTGGCCAGGTCGGGCGGGCGGTTGTGGCTTCGCGGTAGGCGTTCAGCGCGGCGCGTCGGGAAGCTTGTGCTGCAGCTGCGCCGTACGGCTGCCGGTACTGCTGCCAACTGAAAACGAGGCCCAGGCGGTCGGCGTATTCACCGTTGGCCACCGGATAGAGCGTAATGGCGCGTTGTGCGGCGCCTTCAGCTATGCGCCAGGCGCGTGCGCTGGGCTCCTGGGCCTCGTGTTCCCAGCTCTCAATAAAGGCTTCGGCCTGGTAGCTGGCGAGACCGGCAAGCGCCATGCGCCCTCCGGTTATTGCTAGGCCGATGGCAACCAGCAAGACCGAGAGAGTTGGCAGTTCGCGGGTGACTGTGGTCACGTTTTGCGATTCGGCGCGCGAATGGGAGCGCGCCCGGCGCTTGCGCCGGACGGGAGTCTGGTCGGTCATTGGAAGTGGTACTGCGCGATTTCCCAGGGGGTGTGTTTCACCAGGGCTTCGGCCTGGTGCTCACCTACGATCCGGGCGGCATGTTGCATGCCTTCGGTCATTTTAGGCGGGCGGTGCACGAGGTTGTGAGCGTCGCTGGCGAGGATGGCGACCACCCCCTGTTCCAGCAAGGCATGGGCAAGCGATTGCGCGGCCGGGCCGAAGCTGCCTGCAACGGAGGCTGCGGTCACTTGCAGCAGGCAGCCCTGTTCGAGGAAGGGCTTGAGGCGACTGGGTGTGCGCATGAGGCCCTTGTTGCGCTCCGGGTGGGCGATCATCGGTGTGATGTTGTGTTGCAGCAGCCATTGGGTGAGGCGTTCGGCGCCGAAGGGAATTTCCCCATGGGGGAATTCCAGCAGCAGCACCTTGTTGCCTTGCCATTCGCCGAGAAAGGGGATGGCGTTCTGGTTAATGCCGACCATCAATTCCATGCCGAAGCGCACCTCGGCCGCTGCTGCGACTTTGAGCGCAATGCCGTGCCGCTGTAGGCCCGCTTCGAATTCCGCCTTGGCCGCGCTGATGCTGGCCGGGGTGTTGTCGTAGCGGCCAGGATGGATATGCGGGGTGCAGACAAGGTGTGTGAAGCCGTCCTGCACGGCCGCACGGGCCAGTGCCAGCGCGGTTTCGAGATCGGGGGCGCCGTCGTCGATGCCGGGGAGCAGGTGATTGTGTAGGTCGATCATGTGTTGCTCGGTGGGCGTTGCCGATTGCAAAGGCATGGATTCCCGGCGGGGGAAATACATTCGTTTGCAATGAGTGGTAGCGGGTGGCAACCGCCTGCAGGTCTGGCAGGTCTCGCGGCCTGCAATCGCCGCGAGCGCGCTCCTCCCACAGGGTTCGGTTTTGTCCGGCTGCTTTTGTCGGAGGCCCGCCCGCGGGCGAAGCTTGTAAGGGCGGGCTCTTCCTTCAGCTTCAGGCTGGCTTGGCGTTGCTGTAGCCGTAGTAGTCGTAGTAGCCGCCATAGCTGTAGCCGTAGCGCTTGGCCTTCTTGATGTCGACCTGGTTGAGGACGACGCCCTTGACCGGCGCGTTGTTCTGCAGCAGTTGGCCGACACCTTTTTCCACCAGCGGAATATGGGTGGAGGCGGACTTGACCACGTACAGCAGCGAGTCGGCGAAGGTGGACAGCACGACTGCATCGCTCACAGCCTGGGTCGGTGGCGAGTCGATGATGACGCGGTCGTATTTGCTCTTCAGCACGTCCACCGCCTTGGCAAAGCGTGGCGAGGAGAGCAGTTCCAGCGGGTTCGGCGGTACGGTGCCGGCGCAAATCATGTCGATGCCATCGACTCGCTGGATGCATTCCTCGAGCTTCGCGGTGCCGGCGATGAGGTTCGCCAGGCCGGGCGTACCCACCGGGAACTGGAAGCTCTTGGCCAGTGTCGGCCGACGCAGGTCGGCGTCGATCAACAGCACGCGTTCCATCTGCCCGAGGGCGAAGGCCAGGTTGGCTGAAACCGTACTCTTGCCCTCACCGGGGATGGATGAGGTGATGACCATAACCTTGTGCGGGTAGTCGATGCCCGAGAGCACCACACCCGTACGGATGGTCCGGATCGACTCGGAGAAGCTCTTGTCCTTGTCGCTGTTGAACATGCGAGCCAGCTCGCCGCGCTCGTTTGCCTTCTTGACCTGCGGCAGGATGCCGAGGACCGGAATGTTCAGCCGATTTTCGACCTCTTCGGTGCTCTTGAAGGTGTTGTTCAGGGCTTCGAGCAGCAGGGTCAGACCTACGCCGGCGAACAGGGCGAGCAGGGCGGCGATGGCGACGATGAGCGCCTTCTTTGGCTTGACCGGCTCGGTGGGTACGGTGGCCGGGTCGACCACGCGGGCGTTGGCGCTTTCCAGGTCCGAGGTGGCGGCGGTTTCCTTCAGGCGGGTCATGAAGGTGTCGTACAGCGCGCGGTTGCCATCGACTTCGCGTTGCAGTTCGCGTAGCTGAAATTCTTTGCGCGAGATGTCTTGGATTTGCGACTTGTTGGCGTTGAACGACGCCTGCAAAGAGTTCTCGTTGGCAATGGCCAATTGATAATTGCGTTCGATACCGGCGACGATCTGCTCCACCTGGCCCCGCAGGCTGGCAGACGCAGCGCTCAGATCCGATTGCGCGGCGGTCATGGAGGGGTGGCGCGGCCCGTAGCGCTTGGACAGCTCCTCGACCTTCGCCTGCGCCTTGGCCTGCTCGGCCTTGAATTGCTGAATCAGCGGGTGACCGAGCACGGCGGGAATGGTCGCCAGGCGTTCCCAGCCACCATTGCGCATGGCCTGGACCTGGCGATACTGGCTTTCGGCTTCTGCCCGCTGGCGGCGGGCATCGATCATGCGGTCGCCGGTCAGCGAGAGTTCCGCGGCACTGATGGTGGCCACGCCGTCCACGTCGACCAGGTTCTCGGCCTCACGGAACGCCTGGAGGCGGTCTTCGGAATCCTTGAGCTTGGTGCGCAGTTCACCCAGGCGACTGTTCATCCAGTTGGTAGCCGTCATCGACATTTCCATCGTGGCTTCCAGCTGGCTTTCGATGAAGCCGTTGGCCAAGGCGTTTGCCGCAATGGCTGCGGTATTGGCATCGGCCATTTCCACCTGCACCTGGACCAGCTGGCTCTTGCCCTGGGGCGCAACGGTGACGCGCTCCATGAAGTCGCGGGTGACCTGGTCAAAAATCTCGGCCTCGGTGAGCGCTTGCGGGTCTTCCAGGTCGCCCGGCAGGGTCGCAGGCACTACCTTGCGGAAATCCAAGGTGGCTAGCAGCCCGCGGATGTCGATCAGCGGTTCCGGCTGCTGGCGCGGGTCGAACTCGGGGTGGGTGGTCAGGTTGAGCTGGCGTACCACGCGCTCGGCCAGCGCCCGAGATTTGAGCAGCTCGAACTGGGTTTGCAGGTATTCGCTCCCTGCGCCATCCAGGCCATAGACCTGTTCGATGGAGACGACCTTGGCTCCTTTCTGCTCGATCAGCAGGGTCGCCGCCGCGCGATAGATCGGCGTGATCGCCAGTACGGCCAGAATCGCCACCATGGTGACAACCATTACCAGAGAAATGATGCCCCACTTGCGGTACCAGATCGTCTGCCACAGCTTGAGCAGGTCGATCTCGTCGTCGTCATCGTCCTGGCGTTGGGCAATCAGATTGCGCTCGGCGATTTGGCTAGTACTTTCCATGCTTGGAATAACTCTGAAAAAGGTAAGGCGTGTCGTAACGGGCGGTGCGAATGGCCGCTGGCTGCGACATGTCAGAAGAAGCCCTGATCGATGGTGATGGTGTCGCCGGGCATGACCTGGCTATCCAGCGTGGCGGTCTGGGGGCTGCGGCTGGGGTCGCTGTCACGGATGACGGTGATTCGCTTGACCGAAGCTCGCTCTGTGAGGCCACCAGCGAGCGCAACCGCGCGGCGTAACGTCAGCCCGGGTTGGAACGGGTAGCCGCCTGGCTCTTTCACTTCGCCGCTGATGAAGAATTCACGGTATTGGAGGACGCTGACCGATACGCGCGGGTCGATCAGGTAGTCACCCTTGAGCTGGTTGACGATCATCTGTTCGATTTCTGCCGCAGTTTTGCCCTTGGCGCGCAACTCCCCGATGAAGGGATACGAGAACGTGCCAGCGTCGGTGAGGCGAAGTTCTTCGAAGCTGAGATCCGGCTCGCCGAACACGTTGATACGGATCACGTCACCGGAGGCCAGCCTGTAGGTGGAATTGCCTTCGGCGTGTGCGACGCTGCTGTGAATCAACATGCCAAGAATCAGGCTGAAAAAGATGCGGATGACCATGTGGTTGGGTTGCTCTTTCATTTCACGAATAACGAAAAGGGACCACAAGCCGGACGAATCATAGCGAGCCGGCCTGCGGTCCTCTTTGTTCTATCTACGGCGAGATCAGAGGCTAGCGGTGACGCTGATCATGTAGATGTTGCGCTCATAGCTTTGGCCGGCGTAGGTGGAATCGTTTTCGGCGTACTTGTAGCCGACGCCGATATCCAGCCAGCGACGCATTTCATAGCTCAGGCCGATGCCAAAGGTGTTGATTTCGTCATCGCGCTCGTAGTCCTGATACTCCTGGTCGGTGTAGGTGTAGCTCACGTTGGAGGACAGGCGATCCAGCCACTCATGCTCCCAGCTCAGGGTGGTGCTCATGGACTGGATGGCGGAGGCGCCATCGTCGCCTTCGTCGAGTGCGCGGCGGGTCTGCAGCTTGAAGGTGGAGTAGGTGCGTGGCATCCACTTCAGGCCGACTTCCCACATCGAGCCGCTGTTGTCGTCCAGGCTGGAATTATCGAAACGCTTCTTCTCGGCACCGAGCTTTATGGTACCGCTGGTCTTGGCGGTCGCATCCCAGGTCACACCGCCGAGCAGGGCGATGTTGTTGCTGTTGAGGCGGGTGTTGCTGACGTAGTCGTAGTCGGTGTGGCGCCCCTCAACCAGCAAGCGGGTTTTTGGCGCAACTCGGTAATACACCGTACTGCTAAGTGCTGTGGTATCGCGCTCCTTGTCAGCGTTGAGGTTGTCGCTGTTCTGGTAGCGCAATTCTTCGTAGCTGGCGCCGAAATCGAGCTGAGTGCGGGCGGTCTGCGCGCCGAAGCTGTACACGCCGCCGACCTTGGCGGTGCTGTACCGGTCGTTTTCCATCTGGCGGCGAGCCTCGGTGCTTTCCGCGGCGGTGTCTTCGACCTTGTGGTAACCAGCCTCGAGCTTGAGCCGGTTGCGGGAATTGAATTCATACGCGGCATCACCGGTCAGGTGGTGATCGGTGTTGTCGTCGTCCCGGCTGGAATGAAAGATGTCGCTGGCCGCGGAGTAGGCCAGCTGATAGGCGCTTTTCCGGCCTTCCGCTTCCAGCATGAACGTCGGAGTGATGGCGGTGATCCAAGAGGACTCTTCATGACTCTCGACCGCGCGGAAGTTGTCGTCGTAACGCTCGCTGACTTGCAACGTGGGCGTGAATGTCAGCCCGTCGTAGACCTTGATGCTTTGGGGCTCGAGAGCCCAGGCATTGGCGCAGGCAGCCGAAATGACGACTGCCAGTGAACTTGTTTGGAATTTCGTGTTCATAGAGACCTAATGTTCTTGACCCGTAGCGTTGGCGGCAGGCTGACAAAAACCAAAACGACACCGGCGCTTTCGCGCCAGCATCGAATCGGCTCGGCTTGATGGGAGCCGATTAATTTGGGCTGGCAGTGCTGCTGCCGCCACCACCGCTGCCACTCGGTACGCTGGACGCGACGGTACTCATGCGGCTGGAAGTGGCTGCCGAGGCGACGCCGGGAGCAGTGCTGGTCGCAGCACTGATGGCGGCAGCCTGAGCTGGCGCGGCGGCTACCGCGGCGCTGGTAATGGCGGCAACTTGGGTGGGAGCAGCAGCCACGGCGGCAGAAGTGATCGCAACGGCCAGGGTCGGGTTGGCAGCCACGGCCGCGGCGACAATGCTTGCGGCGGCCTCCGGGTTGGCAGCAACGATGCTGGCGATGGCTGCGGCAAGGGCCTCGCCCTCAGCGGTGGCAACGACCTGGGCTTGAGCTTCGGTCAGCGCAACGCCTGCACTCTGAAGGGCGCTCAGTGTCGCCTGGTCGGCAAAGGCGTGACCGGAGGCCAGGGCAAGCGCCAGAGTCAGGCCGGAAAGGGTTTTATGCATAGCAAACATCCTCGTTTGTGTGGCTGTGGAATCCTGTCCCTCTACGCAGTGAGAAGCAGGGAGGGGAGTGTTGTTTTTTTGCTCTGTTGTGCTGCACGGCAGGCCTGAGCAGGCCGTATCTGCTACTCGCGCGAAATGATTGCTGAACGCGCCCGATTACTGATTGGTCGGCCGAAAACCCTGTCCAGGCACGCTACCGCCCCAGGATTTAACGTTTTTTTCCTGAAAACGCTGCGGGGTGAGGCCTGTTGGCAACAGGGAACCGTCGCTGCACTTCGAAAGTGCTTGGAGGTGTAAGGCGAGGGGATTTCTCAGAGAGTCCAGGCTTGTGCAACCTTTGGAGGGGTATGAGCTGGAAAACTGCCATCCTTGTGCTCGCGATCATTGGTGCTCTAGCGGGTTCAGGCTACGAGCGGCTAACTCCTTTTGATATCACCTTGTCATTATAAGGACGCGCTTTTCGTGACGTCGACAACTTGGACGTAATAAGTCGTAGCCTTTCGTCGGTATCTCAGCGTCAAATTTTTGTGATCCCGCGTAGTGGCATACGGATTTGGTGCTCTCGCTGGAGGATGTTGAGCAGCAGTACAACGCGCTCCTGGCCATCCATTGCAAGGAAAATCGCCTCGACTTCTGCGAATGCCCCACCCTTGATGCGCACTTTCTCACCGGCGTTCAGCGGCGCTTCGGCCGTGTAGGTCTGCTCGTGCTGCCGGAGTTTCTCGATCAAATCGGCAGAGATCGGTGTGGGTTGGCCGCCGAAGCTGACGATGCGCGATACGCCTCGGGTTGAGCGCAACGGCGCCCAGTTTTCCGTTTGGCTTAGTTGGATGAATACGTAGCCGGGAAAAAGCGAGCCTGAGATGATCTGCCGCTTACCGCGCAATACCACTTCCTGCTTGTATTTGGGGCGATAGCAGAAATAGCCTTGACGCCGCAGGTGTTCTTCCGCCCGCTCGTCCTGACGTGGCTTGCATTGAACGAGATACCAGGCGTGCGCCTGTTTTTCCTTCCCTGAACTCACGAGGCGTCCTTTTGCTCGACTGTCTGCGACTACAGCCTCCGCTTCAGTGTCAAACGTGTGTCAAAAGATGTAATTTTGCCACTACTCGCATCGCGGGGCTACCAGGGTAGCCCTCACGGATATGGGCGGTGTGTCAGAACCCCGGCCATTGGCAGATGGATCATCTAGTGCGGTAGCAGATGCCGTGATGGCGATGCTGTAACGGCCGTTGCGTTAGCAGTAGGGATGAGCTCCCTTCTGCATCTGCAAGGCCGAAACAGGCAGGGCAGTATCATATGTATCGGTCCTCCATTGCCATCCGTCGCGCCTCTCGTTGTAGCTGATAGACCAAGCGCTCGATCTGGCGCTGAAGTAGCCCATTCATTTGGTGGAAACGAATGCCGCAAAAAGTGCTGTCGCTCCGCTCCTCATAGCGCGCATGGCGCAATTCGATGGCGGTCTCGACGCGGCCGATCGGCAGCTGGGCCACGAAGTGCTCGTACACCTCCCCCGGTTGCAGGCCGTGTACACGGTTGCCGGGCAGGCACAGCTTGCAACCGGTGGCCGACAGATCCACGACCTTGCCTTCAAGTGGCTGCGATAGCTGCTTGCCGGCGAGCGTGGCGAATACCGTTGGTCCTGTCAGTGTGGCCCGGTACGCGTTGCGTCTCTGGTGGTAGACCAGTTCGGTGGGTAACTCAGTGCGATAGCTGCGGATGCCATCGAGCTCGTCAATTCGAGCGGTGCGCACTTCCCAGGCGATACGCGCGCCTTCGTAGAAGCCTTCAATACTGAAGGGCTCTCCGGCGTGGAGCAGGCGTTCACCGTCGGTAGGAATGAGTTCGTCGAGGACAAGGCTGCCGCCTGCCCGATCGAGTTCCACCACGAAGCTCTGAAACCGCTGGCTGCGGTCGGCAAAACGGATGATCAGCGGGATATGGTTTTCCAGAAGCGGGCGTAGATTCGCCAGGACTTCCAGCGGTGCCGTGAGCACGCGCGGGGGCTGCGGGCCTTCTTCTTCCAGGAAGGGATTGGACACGTCGACTCTCTCCAGCAACAACTCGCCATCATGTCAAAATGATGGCTATCCTAACACTCAGGCCTGACTGAGTGGCCGGTTCGACGACCCTCTGAGTGCTCCGCCGCGTCTGTCATAGAGATCCGGAATATCCTGGCTGCCTCTGAGGATGCCGAGCGTGTGGCTAACGGCGACTTGATTCGCTCGGATAATACGTCCGTTGCGCTGGTTGGCCGTATGGCAGTCCTTCAGGCGTGCCTCAAGTGCATCGGCCTCGGCCAGGATGCATTCCCTGTCCGGGCGATCGGCGAACAGGCTCGAGAGCCCGTCGCGCGTGGCCGGCAAGCGTTTGCCGGCAAGCAATTTGGTGCGCTGGTTGCCGTGTTGCGCGAGCACGGCCAGAAGGGGCTGCTTCTGCCCGAGGATCTGCTCCAGGCGCGGAAGGTCGCGCTGGCTCAGTGCCTCGAATTCCTGTTCGGCAAGCTCCAGCAACTGGCCTGCCAGATTCAGGTCCTGCTGGAGTTGCGGAAGAAGCTCGTCGTCATGCATGGCTGTCTCTTGCGATGGTGGTCGATTGGAACGATCAGCGCTGGGATTCGAAGGTGGTCAGCTTGGCGGCCACTCGTTTGCTGTCCACCTGGTAGGTACCATCGGCGATCGCCTGCTTGATGCGGGCCACCTTTTCCTGATCGACCGAAGGAAGATCACGAAGCTTCTCGCTGACCTGCTTTAGCTGCTGGGCTTCAGCGCTGAGCTGCACGGATTCGCCGGCGCCGGCCGGCGCATTCTGCTTGCCGGCTGCAGCTTCGGCAGGCGCCGAGCGATCCGTCTTGCCGGCGGGCTCGAGCGGCTGAACGTTGCCGGTACGGCCATTTGCCGCCGGAGCATTGTTCGGTCGGTTGAAGTCGATAACCATTTTGCGGAACCTCGAAAAATCTGGTGCTTGCCAGTAATTCGGCATCTCGCGCCAGAACTTTAGGTTTTTTGTCGCATGAATGAAAATTCGTGCGGCCGTTCACCTAACGGTTTCCGACAAGCCGGCGCTACATGGCAACCGTGACCTGCCCCGGGCCGGTGACCCTGGCTTTGACTACCCGCCCGGAAGCCTGGTTCCTGACGCGGATCTGCTGGCCAGGGGCGCCGTCGGTGAGGGCTTCGCCGGGCATTCTGACACTGATCGAGCCGCTCTGCGCGCTGATGACGACCTGGTCGCCCTTGCGAACCACTTCGGCCACTTCGACATGTGCCGGCGTCAGCGGTTGATCGGGCATCAGGCTGCGGGTCAGCTTGTGCCCGAGGATCTGCTCGAATGCGGTGAGGTAACCCTGGGTGAGCAGGCCGACGTCCCGCTCGGCGAGCGTGACATCCGTGGCGGAGAGCCGCTCCTGCCGTTTGAGTGGACGGGCAGCCACTATCACGTCCCGGTAAAGGCGCACCTGGCCGGGCACGAACACCGTCCAGGGGGACGAGCCCTGGCAGCTGACCCGCACGGTGACGCGGCCGACGGGTTGTGCCGGGCTTTCCAGTTCCGTCGTCAACGGCCTGTCGCAACTGGCCAGGCGCAGGCGCGGGTCGAGCCGATTGACCGACACCTCGTGGCGCGCGTCGATGGACGTGCGCTCCAGGTATTGGCTCACCGAGCGTTCAAGAAACTCCTGGGTGGCGTCGATAAGCTGTTGCGGCAGCGTGAAGCCCTGCGCCCATGCAGTGTGGTCGAGCAGACCCAAAGCAGGTAAAAGGAGGGCGCCGCATAGCGTGCCGCGCAGGTGTCGAAAAACAGGCGTCTGTACGTTCATGAAGAGTCAAAAGCAAGGGGCGTGCCGCCTGCTAGGCTCGACCTATTCCCCTTCGCAGATCCCAATCGTGAGGAAACTGGCATGGCCGGTGTATTGGATTCGGTAAACCAGCGCACACAGCTGGTCGGGCAGAACCGCCTGGAGCTGCTGCTGTTTCGCCTGAACGGCAATCAGCTATACGGCATCAACGTCTTCAAGGTGAAGGAAGTGCTGCAGTGCCCGCGGCTCACCCTGATGCCCAAGTCCAATCCGGTGGTGCGCGGTGTGGCCAGCATCCGCGGCGGCACCATTCCGATCCTCGACCTGGCCAAGGCCACCGGCAAATCCAGCGTCGACGACCTGCAGACCAGCTTCGTCATCATCACCGAGTACAATACCCAGGTGATCGGCTTCCTGGTGCGCTCGGTGGAGCGCATCGTCAACCTCAACTGGGAAGAAATCCTGCCGCCGCCGAAGGGGACGGGACGCGACCATTACCTGACGGCCGTTACCCACGTGGACAATCGTCTGGTCGAAATCATCGACGTGGAGAAGGTGCTGGCCGAGGTGGCCCCGGTCTCCGAAGGCATCTCCGAAGGAATTCTCAGCGCCGAGATCCAGTCGAAAGCGGTATCGAACCGAGTATTGATCGTCGACGACTCGTCGGTGGCTCGCAAGCAGGTGACGCGTTGCCTGCAGCAGGTCGGCGTGGAGGTCGTGGCGCTGGAAGACGGCCGTCAGGCGCTCGAGTACCTGCGCGCCATGGCAGACGAGGGCAAGCGCCCGGCGCGGGAGTTCCTGATGATGATTTCCGACATCGAGATGCCGGAAATGGATGGCTACACCCTGACCGCCGAGGTGCGACATGATTCGCGGATGCAGGACCTGCATGTCCTCCTGCATACTTCGCTTTCCGGCGTCTTCAACCAGGCGATGGTGAAGCGGGTAGGAGCGGACGATTTCCTGGCGAAATTCCAGCCGGACGATCTCGCCGCACGCGTCGTCGAGCGCATCGGGTCCATGGATGGCAAGTGAAACCGGCCTTCACAGGCATTGAGGCGAGGCGCGATTAGTGTCGGCTAACCTGGAGTTCGAGCAGTTCCGAGCTTTCCTCGAGAAGACCTGCGGCATTCTTCTCGGCACCAACAAGCAGTATCTGGTTTCCAGCCGGCTGAACAAGCTCATGGCCCAGAACGGCATCAAGTCGCTGGGCGAATTGATCAATCGCATCCAGGCCCAGCCGCGCGCGGGGCTGCGCGAGCAGGTGGTCGACGCCATGACCACCAACGAGACGCTCTGGTTTCGCGATACCTATCCCTTCGAAGTGCTGAAGCAGCGCGTGCTGCCGGAAATGATCAAGGCCAGCCCCGGCCAGCGCCTGCGGATCTGGTCGGCGGCCTGTTCCTCCGGGCAGGAGCCGTTCTCGCTGTCGATGACGATCGATGAATTCGAGCGCAGCAACCCCGGCCAACTGAAGGCCGGGGCTCAGATCGTCGCGACCGATCTGTCCGGCGCCATGCTGACGGCCTGCAAGGCGGCCGAATACGACAGCCTGGCGATCGGGCGTGGCCTGTCCCAGGAGCGTCTGCAGCGCTACTTCGACCCGCGTCCGGGCGGGCGCTGGGCGGTCAAGGCGGCGATTCGCAGCCGCGTCGAGTTCCGCGCGCTGAACCTGCTGGACAGCTACGCCGCGCTCGGCAAGTTCGACATCGTGTTCTGCCGCAACGTGCTCATCTATTTCTCGGCCGACGTGAAGAAGGACATCCTTCGTCGTATCCACGCCACACTCAAGCCCGGTGGCTATCTCTTCCTGGGCGCCTCCGAAGCGCTGAACGGCCTCCCGGAGCTGTACCAGATGGTTCAGTGCAGCCCGGGCATCGTCTACAGGGCCAGGTGAGCCGAAGCGGCAGAAAACCGTCGCACCGGCCGCCGCCGCCTCCGGCAACAGCGGAAAAATGTTGCCGCTTCTGACGCGGTTGCAATCCCGCATGTCGCCAACCCTTTGAAATAAAGGGTATTTCTACTCTGGCACGGGCTTTGCTCTCTGTCTTGCACACGCAGACTGGCAGAGGCTCGTCCATGACCATCAACTTCGACCGCGCGCTCGGCATCCACGAGAAGGCGCTGGGCTTTCGCTCCCAGCGCGCCGAGGTGCTGGCGAACAACCTGGCCAACGCGGATACGCCGAACTACAAGGCGCGCGATCTGGATTTCGCCAGCGTCCTGCAGGCGCAGCAACAGCGGGTTCAGGGAAACGCATTGTCCGTCACCAGGACCAGTGGCAACCATATCGCCGCCCAAGGCGACAGTTTCGGTACGCCTGGCGTGCTCTACAGCATGCCGGAGCAGCCTTCCATCGACCAGAACACCGTCGATGCGAACGTCGAGCAGGCCAAATATGCGCAGAATGCGCTGGACTTCCAGGCCAGCTTCACCTTTCTGAACAGCAAGCTCAAAGGCTTGATGAACGCCATTCGTGGGGAGTGAGCGCCATGTCGTTATCCAACATCTTCAATATTGCCGGTAGCGGGATGAGCGCTCAGAGCGTGCGCCTGAATACCGTCGCTTCGAACATTGCAAACGCTGAGTCGGTATCGTCAAGCATCGACGAGACCTATCGCGCGCGCCATCCGGTTTTCGCCACCATGCTGCAGCAGGCCCAGGGTAGCGGGGGGCAGTCCCTTTTCTCCGAGCGGGACGAGGCTGGGGTCGGCGTTCGGGTCACCGGAATCGTCGAAGACCAAAGCGAGTTGCTGGCTCGCTACGAGCCGAGCAACCCGGCGGCGAACGCGGAAGGCTACGTGTATTACCCGAACGTCAACGTCGTCGAGGAGATGGCCGACATGATTTCCGCCAGCCGTGCGTTCCAGAGCAACGCGGAATTGATGAACACGGCAAAGACGATGATGCAGAAAGTGCTGACCCTGGGGCAGTGAGGAGCGCCTGAATGAGTACCGTCGACAGTACCACCTCAGCGAGCATCCTCTCGCAATATGCCTACGAGGATACGAGCAGCAAGTCCTCGTCCAGCGACGCACTGGGCAAGGATACCTTCCTGCAGTTGCTGGTCACCCAGTTGAACAATCAGAACCCTCTGGATCCTCAGGACAACAGCGAGTTCGTCTCGCAGCTGGCGCAGTTCTCCAGCCTCGAAAGCATGCAGAACCTCACTGATACGGTCGGCTCCTTCTATGGCAGCTACCAGTCGATGCAGGCGCTGCAGGCCTCGTCGCTGGTCGGTCGCTCCGTGGTAGTGAACACCGACTCCGCCCAGTTGGAGGCCGGCGGCAGCATCAGCGGCAGTCTGGTCATGCCGTCCAGCGGCAGCAACGTCACCGTCGGTGTCTACGATGCCAGTGGCGAGCAGGTGACTACCCTGTCGCTGGGCACGCTGGCGACCGGAGAGCAGAGCTTCACCTGGAATGGCACCGACACCGAAGGCAATGCGGTTGCCGCCGGCAGCTACACCATCCTGGCAGCCGCCAGTATCGGTGGGGAGAACACCGCGCTGACCACCTACCTGCCGGCCAAAGTGAGCAGTGTCACCCTGGACAGCTCAGGTGCCGGCATGACGCTGAATCTGGCCGGTCTGGGCAGCGTCTCGCTGTCCGACATCAAAACCATCGCTGAATGATTGCCGGGATCGGCAAGGAGTAACCCATGTCCTTCAACGTCGCGCTCAGCGGTCTGAATGCCGCCAGTACCGACCTCAACGTCACCGGCAACAACATCGCCAACGTGGCCACTACTGGCTTCAAGTCGTCACGGGCGGAGTTCCAGGATGTCTACCTGAGCTCCATGCTGGGCTCGGGGCAGCGCACCGCGGGCAGCGGCGCGACCTCGTCCGTATCGCAACAGATGACCGGCGGCAACATCAATAGCACCGGGCGCAGCCTGGATCTGGCGATCGACGGGGGAGGGTATTTCATTACCCGCAACGGGGGCGATACCTACTACACCCGTGCCGGCAACTTCTATACCGACAAGGAAGGCTACGTCACCAACTCGCAGGGCGACATTCTGCAGGGCTATACCGAGACCGATGCCAGCGGCAACATCATCCCGGGGCAGTTGCGTAACCTGAAGGTCGACGCTTCCGGTCAGCCGGCCACCGCGACCAGCACGGTCACCGGCGCGTTCACGCTCAATTCGTCTGCCACTGCCATAACAGCCGACTTCGACCCTAAGGATTCCAGCACCTACAACTGGTCCACCAGTTCGGACATCTACGACTCGCTCGGCAACACTCATAGCCTGATGCAGTACTTCGTCAAGGATGCCAACAACGCGTGGACCATGTACTCGCTGGTCAACGGGCAGAACCCGGCCAATCCGGCGAGCAGCGAACCCAGTGCGGTGAGGCTTTCCTTCGACCCGTCTGGCAACCTCGACAACGTACTGCAGCGTACCGCGTTGGACGAAAATGGTGATGGCGAGCAGGACGTGGATATCGATGGCAACCTGCTCTGGGAGACGAATGGCGTGGTGGATGCCGAGGGTAACCCGGTGGATGCTTGGACAACCGTGAGCACCCAGCCAACCCTGAGCCTGGGTACCTGGACGCCTGCTGTCCAGCAGGGCGGTGCTTGGATTCCCAACGGGGCGACCTCCAGCGCGACGACCGACGGCCAGCTCATGTTCAACCTGGCCAACACCCGCCAGACCAACAGCACCTTCGGCATCAATAGCAGCGGGATCAACCAGGACGGCTGGGCTGCCGGGCAGCTTTCCGGGCTGTCGGTGGACGAGAGCGGCAAGCTGTTCGCCACCTACACCAACGGTCAGTCCAAGGTGATCGGCCAGGCGGTGCTGGCGAGCTTCACCAACGAACAGGGCTTGGCCTCCGTCAGTGGGACCAAGTGGCGCGAAACCTTCGCTTCCGGCGAGCCCGCCAATGGCGTGCCGGGGTCGGGGTTGCTGGGCGGGGTCCAGGCCGGCGCTCTGGAGGATTCCAACGTCGACCTGACCGCCGAACTGGTTCGCCTGATCATCGCCCAGCGCAACTACCAGGCCAACGCCAAGACCATCGAAACCGAAAGTGCCATTTCGCAAACCATCATCAATCTGCGCTGACAGGTTCCGCCGGCCAGGCGCTGGCGTAATTCAAACGCTTCGTTTCCAACGAGGCCCTCGCTCCCGCTAGAGCCCATCTTCCGCGGAGCGAGGGCCTCGTTGCGTTGGGGTGGAAGCCGCCTTCCGCGCAGCGGCGAGCCCTTGCCGCGCCGGCTTTCCGGCGCCCGCAGGTCATGAAAAAGCCGTTCCATATCAATCAGTTGCAGGATTTTTGTGGTTGGCATGACGATTGCTAAATCATCCATGAGGCGGCCTGAGTCGTCCGATTTCCGCCGAGGAGCACTCCCATGGACAAGATGCTTTACGTCGCCATGACCGGCGCGAGCCAGGTTTCGCTGGCGCAACGCGCCCATGCCAACAATCTAGCGAACATCTCGACCACCGGTTTCCGCCGCGACCTGGAGCAGGCGCGCGCCATGCCGGTATTCGGTGAGGTTCAGCCCAGCCGTGTATTTTCGATGAGCGAGCGGCCGGCGACCGATTTCACCGCGGGCGCGCTGCAGGAAACCGGTCGGGAGCTGGATATCGCCATGCAGGGCGAAGGCTGGATTGCGGTGCAGACGCCCGACGGCGGCGAAGCCTATACCCGCGCCGGCAACCTGACGATCGATGCGCTGGGCATGCTGCGGACCGCCGACGGCCTGCCGGTACTCGGCAACGCCGGTCCCATCGCCTTGCCCCCGGAAGAGAAGGTAGAGATCGGCGTAGACGGCACGATCACCATTCACGCGCTGGGCGAGGCACCGAACGTCCAGGCCGAGGTGGATCGCATCCGTCTGGTCAATCCCGACCCGTCCCGGATGAGCAAAGGTGCCGACGGCCTGATGCATGTCACCGGCCAGCCAGCGGAAGTCGATGCCGGCGTGCGCGTGGTGTCCGGTTTTCTCGAGGCGAGCAACGTCAACGCCGTGGAAGAGATGACTTCCATCCTTGCGCTTTCCCGGCAGTTCGAGCTGCAGGTGAAGATGATGAAGACGGCCGAGGATGGCTCCGCAGCCATGGCCCGGGTATTGCAAATCAGCTAGTGAACAATTCAGCCCGCCGGAAATCTGGCGGGCGAGGAGAAGACCATGCTTCCGTCTCTTTGGGTCGCCAAGACCGGCCTGGCCGCGCAGGACATGAACCTTGCGACCATTTCCAACAACCTGGCGAATGTGGCCACCACCGGCTTCAAGCGCGACCGTGCGGAATTCCAGGACCTGCTCTATCAGGTCCGCCGCCAGCCGGGTGCCCAGTCCACCCAGGACAATCAGCTTCCCTCGGGCCTGCAGCTGGGTACCGGCGTGCGCATCACCGGCACCCAGAAGGTGTTCACCACCGGCAGCCTGCAGACCACCGAGCAGCCGCTGGATATGGCCATCAACGGCCGCGGTTTCTTCCAGGTGCTGATGCCCGACGGCAGCATGGCCTATACCCGTGATGGCACCTTCCATCTCAACGCTGACGGCCAGGTGGTCACCGCCAACGGTTTCCCGCTCGAGCCGGCCGTGGTGGTGCCCGCGGAAACGCAGACCTTCACCGTCGGTGAAGACGGCACCGTGTCGGTGACCGTGCCCGGCAGCGCCCAGCCGCAGATTATCGGCAACCTGCAGACCGCCGACTTCATCAATCCCGGCGGCCTGCAGGCCAGCGGAAATAACCTGTTCATGGAAACCGCCGCGAGCGGCGCGCCCCAGATCGGCACGCCCGGTCTGAACGGGCTCGGTACCGTGCTGCAGAACACGTTGGAAAACTCGAACGTCAGCGTGGTGGAGGAAATGGTCAACATGATCACCACCCAGCGCGCCTACGAGATGAATTCCAAGGTGATCTCTACTGCGGATCAGATGCTCAGTTTCGTTTCGCAGAATCTCTGATCGCTCTTTCACAGGGTTTCGCCATGTGTCGTTTCTTCACTTTTCTGTTGACGGCTTCTGCCGTCGCGCTCGCCGGTTGCGTCGCACCCGCCGCGCAGCCCAACGATCCATATTACGCACCGGTATTACCGCGCACCCCGCTACCGGCGTCCGCGACCAACGGGGCCATCTATCAGGCGGGCTTCGAGAGCGATTTCTACAGCGACCGCAAGGCGTTCCGCGTGGGCGATATCATCACCATCGAGCTCAACGAGCGGACCCAGGCGAGCAAGAACGCCACCTCCGACATCAGCAAGGACAGCTCGGCCAACATCGGGCTCACCTCGCTGTTCGGTGGCGGCGTATCGACCAAGAACCCGCTCACCGGCAACAGCATGAACCTGGGCGCGCAGTTCGAGGGCACGCGCAGCAACCAGGGTGCCAGCTCTGCGGGTCAGAGCAACAGCCTCTCCGGCTCGATCACCGTCACCGTGGCCGAAGTGTTGCCAAACGGCCTGCTCGCCGTGCGTGGCGAGAAATGGCTGACGCTCAATACCGGGGAGGAGCTGGTGCGCATTTCCGGCCTGGTCCGTTCCGACGACATCGGCACCGACAACATTGTCTCTTCGACCCGTGTCGCCGATGCGCGCATCACCTATTCGGGTACGGGCGCCTTCGCCGATGCCAGCCAGCCGGGTTGGCTGAGCCGTTTCTTCATCAGCCCGTTGTGGCCGTTCTAACGTGGAGGCGCAGATGAACCGCGTAGGAGCGAGCTTGCTCGCGAAGCTTTTGCATGGCCTGTCTCAGCGGGCGAACTCGTTTCACCAGGCGCTGGCGGCCAGGCCGGTACGCTCGGAGACTTCCTGCTACCGGCAGTTCGCCTCCGCTCACCCTGGCTATCGCCGCCGTGGTGCCAACGACTGGCTGTTGCTGGCGACCCTGCTGTTGCTCGCGGCACTCAGCCCGAACCTGCATGCCGAGCGCCTCAAGGACATCGCCAGCATCCAGGGCGTGCGTACCAACCAGTTGATTGGCTACGGTCTGGTGGTCGGCCTGAGCGGCAGTGGCGACCAGACCACGCAGACGCCCTTCACGCTGCAGACCTTCAACAACATGCTCGCCCAGTTCGGCATCAAGGTGCCGGACAACGTCGGCAACGTGCAGCTCAAGAACGTCGCCGCGGTATCCGTGCATGCCGAGATTCCACCGTTCGCCAAGCCCGGCCAGACCATCGACGTGACCATCTCCTCGATCGGTAATGCCAAGAGCCTGCGCGGCGGTAGCCTGCTGATGACTCCCCTCAAGGGGATCGACGGCAATGTCTACGCCGTCGCTCAGGGCAACCTGGTAGTCGGCGGTTTCGATGCCGGTGGCGCTGATGGCTCGCGGATCACCGTCAATGTCCCGTCGGCCGGTCGCATCCCTGCGGGCGCCACTGTCGAACGGCCGGTGCCCAGCGGTTTCGAGCAGGGCAACACCTTGACGCTGAACCTCAATCGTCCGGATTTCACCACCGCCAAGAATGTGGTCGACAAGATCAACGAATTGCTCGGCCCGGGTGTAGCCCAGGCGCTCGATGGCGGCTCGATCCGCGTCGCTGCGCCACTGGATCCGACCCAGCGCGTGGACTACATGGCGATCCTCGAAAACCTCGAGGTGCAGCCTGGCCAGGCCGTGGCCAAGGTCATCATCAACTCGCGCACAGGCACCATCGTCATCGGGCAGAACGTGCGCGTGCAGCCTGCCGCCGTGACCCACGGCAGCCTGACCGTGAGCATCAGCGAGGACCCTCAGGTGAGCCAGCCGAACCCGTTGTCCGGCGGGCAGACCGTCGTGGTGCCCAACTCGCGGGTCAGCGCCCAGCAGGAAGCCAAGCCGATGTTCAAATTCGGGCCGGGCACCACGCTCGACGAGATCGTGCGTGCCGTCAATCAGGTGGGCGCGGCGCCCAGCGACCTGATGGCCATTCTCGAGGCCCTCAAACAGGCCGGCGCCTTGCAGGCCGACCTGATCGTGATCTGACGAGGTTTCCATGGACTCGCAACTGGGCAGTGTGCGCAACGTCGTCGACAGCGGCGCCTACACCGATATCAATCGCCTGAGCCAGCTCAAGGGCAAGGATCGCGACAGCGAGGCCAATGTCCGCAAGGTGGCCCAGGAGTTCGAATCGCTGTTCCTGAACCAGATGCTCAAGTCGATGCGCTCGGCCAACGCGGTGTTGTCAGAAGGCAGCGATCTGACCCAGAGCGAGACCACCAAGCAGTATCAGGACATGTACGATCAGCAACTGTCGGTGACCCTGTCGAAGCAGGGTGGGGGCATCGGGCTGGCCGACATGCTGGTACGGCAGATGGCCAAGGACAAGACCGGCGGCGATCGGCCGAATCCCTTCGCGCAGACGGCGGCCGACGCGGTGCCGACCGCCGCCGTCGATCACACGGCCAGGCCGCTGCCCGACGGGGTTGCCGGCCGCGACGACCGTTCGGCGCTCAACCTGCGCCGCCTGGCGTTGCCTGGTAGGCTGGCCCCGCGCCAGGCGGCCGCCGAAGCGCCGGCCGCCGAAGCGAGCGCAGAGGCCGCTCTGGCCGCAAGCGCGACGCAGCCGTCCACGCGTGAGCCGCGCCCGCTGGTGGACCTCGGCTATCGCGCCCCGCGCCCGATGCCGGTCAGCCAGCTGCCGACCCGTGCTACCTACAACGGCGTGGCCCAGGCCGACCTCAAGCAACGTTTCGAAACCCCCGAGGCGTTCGTCGCGGCGATGATGCCGATGGCCGAGCAGGCCGCGCAGCGCCTCGGCGTCGAGCCGCGCTACCTGGTCGCCCAGGCGGCGCTGGAAACCGGCTGGGGCAAGTCGATCATCCAGCACGGCGATGGTCGCAGCAGCCACAACCTGTTCGGCATCAAGGCCCACGGCTGGGGCGGCGACAGCATGCGAGTCAACACGCGTGAATATGTCGCCGGCACCGCCGTGACCGAAAAGGCCTCGTTCCGCAGCTATGGTTCGTTCCGCGACAGTTTCAACGACTACGTGAGCTTCCTGCAGAGCAACGGCCGCTACCGCCATGCGCTGGGTGCCACCAGCGCCGAACAGTTCGTCAGGGAACTGCAGAAGGCCGGCTATGCGACCGATCCGAACTACGCCAGCAAGATCAACCAGATCGCTCGCCAGATGCAGACCTACCAGACCATCGCGGCCGCAGGAGTGAGCAGCACCAATGGCTAGCCTTATTTCCCTCGGCCTGTCGGGGTTGACCGCCAGCCAGGCGGCCCTGACCACTACCGGGCACAACATCAGCAATGCCGACACCGCCGGCTACAGTCGCCAGCAAACGGTTCAGCAGACCGCGCCGGCATCGGCCTTCAACGGCCTGAACTACATTGGCAACGGCACCAGCCTGGCCGAAATCCGGCGCGTCTACAACGACTACCTCACGACCCAGGTACGCACCAGCACCTCGCTCAACAGCGAGGCGCAGACGTTTCTGAGCCAGGTCAGCCAGGTGGATGCGCTGTTGTCCAACACCGACACCGGCTTGTCGAGCGTCTTGTCGAGTTTCTTCACCAATCTGCAGACGCTGTCCCAGCAGCCGACCGACCTGACGGCGCGGCAGCTCTTCCTGAGTTCGGCGAACACCCTTTCCGGCCGTTTCCAGAGCGTGTCCGCCCAGCTGTCGGACCAGGCCAGCTACGTCAATGACCAGCTCTCCAGCCGCGCCGACGAGGTCAACTCGCTAAGCAAGGCGATCGCCGGCTACAACCAGTCGATCATGCAGGCCAGCGCCAACGGCGCCTCGCCCAACGACCTGCTCGATGCCCGTGAAGAGGCGGTGCGCCAGCTCTCCGAGCTGGTCTCGCTCAGCGTGGTCAGCCAGGACAGCGGTTACGCCGTCTACATGGGGAACGGCCAGCCGCTGGTGGTGGGAAATACCGCTTCGAGCCTGTCGGTGGTGCCGCCGGCCGGCAACAGCCAGAATTCCACGCTCGCCCTGACCACCGGCAGCGGCACCCGGATCGACGTGACCGGCGTTGTCTCGGGTGGCGAAATAGGTGGCCTGCTGCGCTATCGCAGTGAAGTGCTGGCGCCGGCACAGGCCCAGGTGAACCGCCTGGCGCTGGTGCTGGCCGACCAGCTCAACGGCCAGCTGGGCCAGGGTGTGGACCTGAACGGTGACTGGGGTTCGAACCTTTTCGCCGACATCAACAGCAGCGAGCTGCAGGCGCAGCGGGTGTCTTCCAGCGGTTCGCCGAGCGATCCGACCCAGGCTCCGGTCACAGGCATGTTGTCGATCACCGACTCATCGCTCATCCAGGCCAGCGATTACAGCCTGCAGTACGACAGCGGCACGGGAGCCTATAGCGCCAAGCGGCTGAGCGATGGCGCGCAGATGAGCGTCACCGTCGATGCTGCTGGATCGCTGTCGTTGCAGGATGCCAAGGGTGTCGACCAGGGGTTCACCGTCACCCTCAGCAGTACCCCCGCCAGCGACGAGAAGATCAGCCTGCAGCCCACGCGCGGCGCGGCAGCGGCGCTGAGCGTAACCCAGACCGATGCCAGGGCCCTGGCCCTGGCCTCGCCGGTCAAGGCCGAGGCCACGTCCGGTAACGTCGGCTCGGGCGTCATCGGCGAGCCGGTGGTGAGCAGCACGCTGGATGCAACCCGTCAGGCGGTGCTGGACGGGGCGCTGCCGGTGAAGCTGGTGTTCACCGACGCGTCCACCTTCAGCGTCTATGGCTCCGATCCCGAAGGCTCGAGCCTCGCTTCGGGGACCGTCGCCGACGGCAAGTTGATCCTTACTGTCGAGGGATCCGCGGCTGGCGACAATGATGACTTCACTCTGGAAATCCCGTTCTCCGGCACGCCGGCCAATGGCGACAGCTTTACCCTGAGTCGCACCGGCGCCAACAGCAGCGACAACCGCAACGCCCTGGCGCTGATCGGCCTGCAGACGGCGAAGACGGTCGGTGGCGCGCAAAGCTTCGGCGACGACTATGGCCAACTGGTCAGCAGCATCGGCGCCATTTCGTCTCAGGCCAAACTGGACGGTACCGCCACGGATGCGGTACTGACCCAGGCCAATGCCGCACGTGAGTCGGTTTCCGGCGTGAACCTGGACGAGGAAGCCGCTAACCTGATCAAGTTTCAGCAGTACTACAACGCTTCTGCGCAGGTCATCAAGGTGGCGCAAAGCATCTTCGACACCCTGCTCAGTTCGATCTGATAGTCCGAGGTTGTTATGCGCGTCTCCACATCGCAGATATACAATGGCGGCCTCTCGAGCCAGCAGCGTATCTATTCGAACGTCAACAAGGCCTACGAGCAGATTTCCAGCGGCAAGCGCATCCAGACCGCCGCGGACGATCCAGTGGGCGCCGCGCGGCTGCTGCAGCTTGAGCAGCAAAGCGCACGGCTCGAGCAGTACGCGAAGAACCTGGGCAGCGCCGAAGACACCCTGAAGCAGGAAGACGCCACCCTGGGCACCATCGGCAACGTGTTGCAGCGTGCCCGCGAGCTGGCGCTGGGCGTCAACAACGGCAGTTATGGCGACGCCGACCGCAAGGCCGTCGCCGATGAGCTGGAGCAGATCGAGGCGCAGCTGCTGGGATTGATGAACAGCCAGGACGTCAACGGCCAATACATTTTCGCCGGTGCGAACAGCGGCACGCAGCCGTTCGTGAAGAATGCCGACGGCAGCTACAGCTACCAGGGCGACCAGAACCAGCTCAAGCTGCAGGTCACCGACGGCATGACGCTGGCCACCAACGACAGTGGCTTCAATACCTTCTACAACATCGCCAATGCCTCTGCCACGCAGACCAGCCTGAGCTCCACGACCCTGGCCATGGCGACCACCACCTTGCCGGAAGGCCAGGCCCAGCGCCTGACCGCCGCACGCCCGGTGGTGACGGGCCCGGACCAGTACGCTGACTTCCAGGCGGGCCAGCCTTATCGAATCGAGATCGGCGTCGAGGGTGCCTACAGCGTGTTCGACGCCAGCGGTAACCTGGTGTCCGATGCAGACGATGACCTGGTCGGTACGCTGGACCTTGACGACGCCGGCTCGACCAGCATCCAAGTGAATGGCGTTTCGCTTAAGCTCGACCTCAGCTATGCCGAAGGGGACGATACCGACACTATCGGTGCGGCGCTCGCCGGCCAATCCTTCACCTTCGGCGCCGAGGAGCAGGCGCTCACCCTGTCCCAGGGGCGGGTGGTGGACAGCTACGCCTACGCCAACGAGTTCGCCGGCAGCAGTTATCAGCTCCAGATCATCGACGGCAGCAGCTTTGCCATCTATCCGCGTAATGCCGATGGCGGCCTGTCGAATACCGCGGCCTACAGCGGGCATTATGACCCGAGCGTCGACGGCGGCACCCGCTTCACCTTCCGTGGCGTGGAGTTCACCCTCGACGGCCTCACCCGCGACCTGCCGGCGGGCACCGATCTGGACGAGGCTCTGGCCGGCTACACCTTCGACATCGGCGCGCAGAGCAGCGGGCCGAACGTCATTGCCAAGGCGGGCAACCCCAGCGGCGCTTCCGTGAGCATGAGCGCCACGGGCAGCCTGTCCGCCATTCCAGCGGCGGGCTTCGAGGTGGTGTTCAGTGACGACGACGGCACGTTGCAGTATTCGTTGGTCTCGGGCGGCAGGACGATCATCACCGGCCAATACGGTGCCGACAATGCCGAAATCTCCGCCTACGGCCTGACCCTCACCTTCAGCGACACACCACAGGCGGGCGACCAGTTCTCCGTGGGCGCCAGGAGCCAGGGCACCCAGAGCATCCTCGACACGGTTTCCACCCTGCGCCAGGCGCTGCTGGTGCCCACCGACGGCAACGAGGCCGCCGGGATCGAGCAGCGCAACCAGATCGCCAATGCCATCGCCAACCTGGACAACGGCGCGAACCAGGTCTCCTCAGTGCGCTCCTCGGTGGGCGCCAGGCTCAACGCCATCGAATCGCTGACGACCGAGAACGAGAGCCTGCAGATCAACAACGAGAGCATCCAGTCAGCTATCCGCGACATGGATCCGGTGGAGGCCATTACCCAGTTGAACCTGCAGCAGACCATTCTCGAAGCGGCACAAATGGCATTCGTGAAGATCAGCCAGCTGAGCCTGTTCGACCGCATGTGATGGAAGGGCGGTGCCTGTCGGGCGCTGGCAACCGTCGGCGGCGCACGCGTCTCGGGCCGGTGGATGCGCTCGGGCAGGCGCGGCGGGCAAGGGGAGGCCGCCTTCCGGTAGTGCGCCGTAATGGCATATAGCCATAGCGCCGTCGCCTGGGCGCTGCTATGTTCGCTGCTCGTCCTTCTGGAGCGCGCCGTATGGCTCTGATTCCCGTGCACAAAGAGCAAGTCGAGATCGGCACCCCACTGGCCTGCACCCTGTTCGACGCGGAAGGTCGACCGCTGTTTCGCCCCGGCGAGGTCATAGCGGACGCCCAGGGGCTGGACGAACTGCTGGCGCGCGGGCTTTATCGCGACCCGGCGGCCGAGGACGAGGCGGCGAGCAAGCCGGCCGCGCCGCGTTTGCAGCTGCAACCCGGCGACAACCTGCAGATCCAACCGTGGGATACCCCGAGCGAGCGCCACATGGTCAAGGTCGTCGGGCATCTGGCCCCGGTGAGCCTGCTGGTAACCGCGCCCGCTATCAACGGCAAGCTGCTGTTCGTCCGCGAGGGGCAGGTCTTTCTCGTTCGCGGTTTCGTCGGGCAGGATGCGCTGGCCTACCGTACCCGCGTGCTCAAGACGCAGCTCAGCCCCTTTCCCTACCTGCACCTGGCCTACCCGGAAACGGTGCAGTCCACCCGTATCCGCAAGTCCGCGCGTACCCGGGTAGACCTGGTGACCGCCATTGGCGGTGCGAGCGGCAATGTCGCCGGGCGTGTCGCCGACCTCAGCATGGGCGGCGCGCGGGTGCTCAGTGCCGGGGCCATTGCCGCCATCGGCGACGAGGTCAGGCTCTCCTTTCGTGTCCAGCCCGGCGGCATGGACATCTACCTGAGCCTGCGCGCGGTGGTGCGGACCTTCCAGCCCGAATCGACGCATCAGGCTCCGTGCACCACCGGGCTCGAGTTCATCGACCTCAGCGAGCAGGAACGCCTGGCGCTGATGAGCGTGGTCTACCAGAACCTCGTGCAGGAGCTGGTCTAGGGGCTGTCGAGCCTGCTTGGGTAGCCGTCGCAACGGCTCGGTCGCGGGGCTCCTGGCGCCTGCGGCGGAGCCGACATCGGGCGGGAGCTCGCGCCCGGCCGTCTGCCAGGCACCGCTACCGGTACACCGCGCCCCGACGCCGGTTTCGACAATAAAGGCACTTTGCCCTCAAGTTTCTTCCAGACGGCCGATAACCCTCTCAGGTGGCGCGGGTTCGTTTCCTCCGGAAACCCCGGCGCGCCGAGGTGTGAGGGCTGTCAAGCCAAGGCGAAAAAACCTCATGGATTCGCCTAAAGCTTCCCGGCTCCGCGCCGATAAGGAGATCGAACGCGAACTTCATGGGTGCCTGAGAGAGCCAGCCCCGAGGGTCGCAAGCTCAGGCAAACACTAGAGTCCTCTGGAGGACAGCATCATGGCCCTGACCGTCAACAGCAACATCACTTCCCTGAACGTTCAGAAGAACCTGAACACCGCCGCCAGCAAGCTGGGCGACTCCATGGAGCGCCTGTCCAGCGGCCTGAAGATCAACAGCGCCAAGGACGACGCCGCCGGTCTGCAGATCTCCAACCGCCTGACCAGCCAGATCAGCGGCCTGAACACCGCGGTGAAGAACGCCAACGACGGCATCTCCATCGCCCAGACCGCCGAAGGCGCCATGCAGGAATCCACCAACATCCTGCAGCGCATGCGCGAACTGGCCCTGCAGTCGGCCAACGGCTCCAACAGCGACGAAGACCGCGCCTCCCTGCAGCAGGAATTCACCGCCCTGTCCGGCGAACTGACCCGTATCGCCAGCACCACCTCCTTCGGTGGCAAGAACCTGCTGGACGGCAGCTTCGGCAGCACCAGCTTCCAGATCGGCGCCAATGCCAACCAGACCGTTTCGTTTAGCTTGAGTGGTGTAGCGGCGAAGGATCTGAAGGGCGCTTACAGCATCGCCTCCAGCGTCGGTGGTGCGCAGAAGGGCATGACCGCCTCGGTCACCGGCTCGTCGATCGGCGCCGCCAACGGCAACAGCACCGATCCGGTCAGCCTGACCGGCAGTACCTATACCGCTCCGACTGCGAACAGTTCGGTCAATATCAATGGCATTGGTATCGCGCTTGCTAGTGGTGATGACATCGATGCCGCCATTAGTGCGATCAATGACCAAAAGGACTATACCGGCGTCACCGCCAGCAAGGACAACGGCAAGCTGGTTCTGACTTCCAGCCAGAGCATCGAGGTCGCCAACGGCAGCGCCATCGGCTTTACTTCGGATTCCAACAGCTACGCCGTGGCTGCCAGTGGCCGTGCAAGCGTCACCGGGACGGGCTTTAATGCCGGCGGCATCGTGGCATCCACTGCCGATACGCTGACGATCAATGCGACGGGCTACGCAGCGACCGATATCACCCTGCAGGCCGGGGATGAGCTGAAGGACGTCGTCGCCCGGATCAATGACAAGAGCAGCGACAGCGGTGTGACCGCCAGCATCGAGGATGGGCAGCTCAAACTCGAAGCCAAGGGCGATATCACTGTTGACGGTAACGCGGCTGGCGCGGTAGGGATTACTGGCGCCGGCGCCATTTACGAGGCCTCGACCGCAGGTCAGGCAAAAGTCTCGGGCTCGGTGGTAAGTACCAGTACCTTTGATGCCACCAATGGTTTCACTAAAGCTAATACCAGCTTCAAGCTCAATGGCACCGAGATTTCCCTACTCAAGGGTGACTCGCTGAGTGACGTTGCGGCACGCATCAACGATGCTGGCCTGGATATTAAAGCCGACGCTACCGGCGGCAAGCTGACTTTTACTTCCACCTCCGACATTTCCGTCGACGGTGATAGCGCAGTTCTTACCGATCTTGGCCTGACCAAGGGCACCACCGAAGTCGCCACCGCCAAAAATGCTGAGCAGGTATTCGCCTTCATTGCTCCCACCGACGGCGACGACCAGCTGACTATCAATGGCAAGACGATCAGCCTGTCCGAGGATGAATCCATCGACAGCGTGATCGACAAGATCAACGCTGCTGGCAGCGGTGTGACTGCTGAGAAGGTTTCTGCAGATGGCGGTAATACTTACACCAGTATCAAGCTCAGTTCCGCCGACAGCTTCGAGATCGCTCAGGGTGACAATGGCGGCTTCGGTGTGCTGGGTCTTTCCGCCAACAACGGCGGCATCACCCGTGTAGCGGGTGCTCCAGCCAGCGCTACCGATGGCAAGCTGTCTGGCGATGCCTCCATCAAGCTCAATGGTGAAACCATCACTCTGAAGGATGGTACGGACGCTCAGGCAATCGCCGACAAGCTGAACCAGAGCGCCGACAAGACCGGCGTCACCGCTTCGGTCAAAGACGGGCGCCTGGAGCTGACCTCGGCTGACGGCAAGGCCATCGAGCTGTCGAACGACACCGCAGGCTCCCTGGCCAAGCTGGGCCTCACCGCGGGCACCACCGGCGCCAAGCTTGACTCGGCTACGTCCGTGACCCTTAACGGTACGGAAGTGAAGCTCGCCGCCGGCAGCGACATGGAGAGCATCGTCACCTCCATCAACACCGCCAGCACCGGCGTCACTGCGAGTGTGAAGGATGGGGCTCTGGTGCTGTCCTCCGACAAGGACTTCACCGTCGCCGATGGCGCGGCTGGTACCGGTCTCGAAGCGCTCGGCCTGACTACCGGCAGCAATACCGCCGTCACCCAGGACACCACCGTCAGCAACCTGGACATCAACACCGCCGAAGGCGCGCAGACCGCCATCCAGGTGCTGGACGGCGCCATGCAGCAGATCGACAGCGAGCGGGCCAAGCTCGGTGCGGTGCAGAACCGTTTCGACAGCACTGTCTCCAACCTGCAGAACATTGCGGAGAACGCCTCGTCGGCGCGCAGCCGCATCCAGGACGTGGACTTCGCCGCCGAGACCGCCGAACTGGCCAAGCAGCAGACCCTGCAGCAGGCCTCCACCTCGGTGCTGGCGCAGGCCAACCAGCTGCCGTCCTCGGTGCTCAGCCTCCTGCAGTAATCCGGCAGGTAGCCAACTGAGCGAAACCACGGGAGGGGTGCCCCAGGCACCTCTCCCGTCTTTGCATGGGTGAACAGCCATGGACATCACTTCGATTGGCGGTAGTAACCTTGCCCCGACCCGCGCCCAGGCGCAGGCCGAGGAGTCGCGCAACCCTGCCGTGAACGCGGGCGAGGCCTCCCGGGCGGCGTCGAGCGGGCAGGAAGCAGGCCAGGCAGGCCTGCAGCGGGCCGTTTCACAATTGCAGGAATACGTTCAGTCCACCCACCGCGACCTGCGCTTCGAGCTCGACGAGAGCACCGGACAGGTGGTGGTGCAGGTCTATGCCGGGCACTCTGGCGAGCTGATCCGACAGATCCCCAGTGAAGAGGCGCTGCGTCTCTCCGAACAACTGGAAGAAATGCGCAGCCTCTTGTTCGAGGCCAAGGCTTGATCGGCTCGTTTGTGGCCTGATAATTGCTAAGAAAAACGTAAAGTCGCTAACAGCGTCAGAATTCAAGCGAGGAACTCCTATGGCGGGTAGCACGATCACCGGGCTGGGCTCCAGCCTCGACATCGATGGCTTGGTATCTTCCCTGGTCAAGGCGGATACCGCCCCCAAGGAAGCACAGATCACGCGCCTGGCCGAAACCACCAACACCAAGCTGTCGGCGGTGGGGACCCTGAAAAGCGCAGTGGATACCTTCCAGGCCTCGCTGAGCAGCTTGAAGAGCGTCTCGAGCAGCTTCGCTTCGCTTTCTGCCAAGTCGTCCAACGAAAGCGTGGTGACGGTGAGCACCAGCAGCGGCGCGGTGGCCGGCAGCTATGCGCTCAAGGTCGACCAGTTGGCCAGTGGCTCCAAGGTGGCCACGGCCGTGGTGGAGGGGGGCAGCAGCGCCACCTTCGGCGCCGGCAGCCTGAGCATTTCAGTGGGCAGCGGCAGCTATTCGGTCAGCGTCAGCGAAGGGGCGAGCCTGACCGACATCCGCAACGCCATCAATGCCAAGCTTTCCGACTCCGCCGGAGTGACCGCCAACATCGTCACCGACGAAAGCGGCTCGCGCCTGGTGCTCAGCTCCGAGACCACCGGCGAGGGCGCCGACATCTCGGTGACCGGCAGCAATGACAGCCTGGCGGCGCTGAACGTGGACGGCACCACCCAGTCCACCGAGGGCGGCGCCGGCTACATCACTCAGGCGGCCAACGCCAAGTTCAGCATCGACGGCCTGTCGATGACGAGCAAGACCAACACCGTCAGCAACGCGGTGAGTGGCCTGAGCCTGACGCTTACCGGCACCACCACGGATGACAGCGCGACGGTTTCCATCACTGCCAACACCGAGGGTCTCAAAACCTCGGTGCAGAATTTCGTCACTGCCTACAACACGCTGCTGACGATGACCAACGCCCTGACCAAGGTAACCACAGGCGCCGACGGCAGCGTCGAGGATGCCGGGGCGCTGGTGGGTGATGCCTCGGTGCGCACGCTGATGAGTTCGCTGCGCGGCGCGCTGTCCTCGCCTTCGTCGGACAGTGGTGGCCTTTCCGTGCTGTCGCAGCTCGGCGTCACCACCAATACCGATGGCACCCTGAGCGTCGATGACAACAAGCTGGCGACGGCGCTGGAAGCCAACTACGATTCCGTGGGCTCCTTCTTTACAGGCAGCAACGGCCTGCTGACGCGCATGGATTCGGTGGTATCCGCCTACACCGGTACCAGCGGCATCCTGGCCCAGCGGCAGACGAACCTGAATGCCACCCTCAGTGACCTGCAGGACCAGACCGACGACCTGTCGCGCCGCGCTGACGCGCTGGAAACCCGCCTGTATGCCCAGTTCAACAAGATGGACGCCCTGGTTGGGCAGATGGAGAGCACGCGCAACAGCATCACCTCGATGTTCGAGGCCATGACCGCGCAGCAGAAGAACAGCTGACGACCTTGCAGCGCGTCATTGGGACTTCGTCATTTCCGCCTGTGACGTGCGCCTGCGCTTTCGTAGATAGTTGAGGGCAGCACCCGAAAGCCCCTCTCCGGCTGTGAGCGTTCCCGCCGGGGTTCGCGTTGCACGCTTCCCGGCGCCGGTGTCCTTGCTTCCACTCTTTCTAATCCAATTCGCCTAAAGTTCCACTTTGCCGGGTCGATACAAGGGATATTCCCAGTCACCGCTGTGCAAGGTAACTTCTCATGAACGCCATGGCCGCCATGCGCCAATACCAGAACGTCAACCGCAACGCCCAGGTGCTCGAAGCGAGCCCCCATCGCCTGATCCAGATGCTCATGGAGGGCGGCCTGGAGCGTATCGCCCAGGCGCGCGGTGCGCTGGAGCGCGGGCAGGTCGCGCTCAAGGGTGAGCTGATCGGCAAGGCCGTGGCCATCGTCGGGGGGTTGCGTGAAGGGTTGAACATGGACGCTGGTGGAGAGTTGGCGGCCAATCTCGACAGCCTCTACGACTACATGGCTCGTCGCCTCGTCGAGGCCAACATCCACAACGATACTCAGCGTCTGGACGAAGTGGCAGGTCTGCTGCGCCAGATCAAATCCGGCTGGGACGGGATTGCCTGACCTGCAGGAGTCGCCATGAATGTATCCGTCATGCAATTGCAGGCGTCAGGTGCAGCTCTGCGCCAGGCGCTCGACTCCCATGATTGGGAAGCCGTGGGCCGCTTGGACCTGGAATGCCGCCAGGCCGTGAACCAGGCCGTGGTTGAACCGCAGGACGATCCGCAGACGCTGGCCGAATGCATGCAGCAGTTGCTGGCGCTGTACAACAGCATGATCGGCGTATGCCGCAGCGGGCGTCGCGACGCAGCCAACCAGTTGCAGCATCTGCAACATTCACGCAAGAGTGCGCAGGTCTACCAGCTGTTTGGCTGAACTCAGCGTCAAAGAATGCGAGCCCAGGTCAACATCGCAATACAGGCTTTCATCTCGATGATCGTCCTGTGACTTGATTCCCGACTGCAAATGAAAGAGAAGCTAAAGTGCCACCGCGACCTGGACGTCGCTTAGTCACTTACAAGGAGCTTCTCTCATGCGTAAAAGCATCATTTCGCTTTTTCTCGCCTCGGCGCTGCTGGGTGCCAGTGTTTCAACCTTCGCTACCGAGCAAACGACCGCCGCGCAGCCTGTCGCCGAGGCTCAGGCCTCCACCGTGCTCAACCTGAACACCGCCGATGCGGAGGCCCTCAGCAAGGGGCTGATCGGCATCGGTGCGGCCAAGGCGCAGGCTATCGTCGACTATCGCGAGGCGCATGGTCCCTTCACTTCGGTCGACCAGTTGCTGGAAGTCAAAGGCATCGGGGTTTCGATTCTGGAAAAGAACCGGGCGCGTATCGGTCTGTAATGGTCATCTCCCTCCCGAAGGCCGGTCTCTGACCGGCCTTTCTGTTTCGTGCGCCAGGCATGGCGCGTAGCGTCGTGACTGGCGCTGTCGGGTTCACCGTGGTGGTGAGCCGGACGACTTGGAGGTGAAAGTCCTCTACACACCCGGCAAGGGGAAGTGTTAGCCAGAGGCAAGGGTGTCGCGGGCGACCGCGAATCTGAAGGAAGCCCGAGGCAAACTGCTGGCTCGACGGGGGCGCCCAGCTGTACAGGAAGCGGATAGAGGCGGCGCAGCGGGGTGAGGCGGCGAAAATCGTCAAAGCCCGATACTTGCACGGAACGCTGCGACGTAGATCCGACAGGCATAAGCAGGAAGGTCGCGCGAATTACCCTGGGAGATCTGTACGTTTGCCAGTGTGCTACCGGGCGTCGAGAGGCGACGGGATGAGCGTACAGAAGTCAGCCGAGGTCGTAGTAAGTGACGGTTAACCGCGTCACCAAGGGCCGAACAGGTTATGCCGCCAGTAGGCGTTAGTGTCTCGTCGATAACCGAAATGCAGAATTTCTCCCAGAGAAGACTGTCACCCGGAGTCCCGGCCAGAACTGACGTGGACGAACGCGGAGCCGGACACGTTGATGGAGCGGGTGCTTGCACCGGTGAATCTGAAACGTGCGTATCAGCGCGTAGTCAGCAACCAGGGGGCGCCGGGTGCCGATGGCATGACGGTGGCCGACTTGGCGGGCTACGTGAAGCAGTATTGGCCAATCCTCAAAGCGAGGTTGCTGGTCGGTGAATACCACCCCCAAGTGGTGCGAGCGGTCGAAATCCCCAAGCCGCAGGGCGGAACACGACAATTGGGTATTCCCAGCGTCGTTGATCGCCTGATCCAACAGGCACTGCTGCAACAGCTCACGCCGATCTTCGATCCGCTGTTCTCGGACTCCAGCTACGGCTTTCGTCCGGGCAGAAGCGCTCATCAAGCCGTCGATATGTCCCGTGTCCATGTGATAGCGGGTCACCGCTGGTGCGTGGAACTCGACCTGGAGAGGTTCTTTGATCGGGTCAACCACGACATCCTGATGGCCTGCGTTGAGCGTCGTATCGAAGACAAGGGTGTGCTCAGACTGATCCGCCGCTACCTCGAAGCTGGCGTCATGTCGGGCGGGATCGTCAGTCATCGGCAGGAAGGGACGCCGCAAGGCGGCCCGCTCTCGCCGTTGCTGTCGAACAATCCTGCTCGATGAACTCGACCGTGAGCTTGAGCGGCGAGGCCTCACCCCAGCCCTCTCCCGGAGGGCGAGGGGGGTGGTTGGGTGTTGGTTGTAACATCGTGCAGGCCCTGTTCGCAGTCGAGACCGCTCCCACAAGTGCATCGCCCCGAGGGCGGGCCTCCCACAAAGGCAGGCGGCGCCATCGAGCCCTGTGGGAGGCCGCGCCCGTTGCGGCATTCACATATCTTGTGGATTGCGCGCCCTCGCGGCGACTGCGTGCCGAGCGACCGGCGATCGGGACTCATTACGCGGTCAAAGACAGTTGCTCCCTCAAAGCCGATCCCGTGGATATTGACGCGATCTTTTGCTCCGGCGCTCGTCCGCGAACAAGGCTTTCCCCGCCGTTCGTGCCGTCTGTACCCGGCCTTCGGCCCACGCCGGTGCCTTTCCCTTCTCCCTGCGGGAGAAGGTGGCCCGTAGGGCCGGGTGAGGGGGGCGTACCAGCCCTCACCCCCCTCTCCTGGGGCGCTGGCGGAAAGCCTGGCTTCCGGATTGAATCCCGGGGCTATCCGTTAGTCCAGCGCGAGACTGGCGATGCTTCTGGCGAAGTCGTCGAAGTCATCGAGGTGCCGGCTGGTGATGCTATGGACAATGGCCCAGTTGATGGCTTCATAGTTGTGTACGGCCAGATTGCGAAAACCTACCGCGCGCTTCAGGCGTTCGGCCAAGTCCGGTGTCAGGACTTTCTCCGTGGCCAATTGTTCGAACGCACCACCCATGGTTTCCGGTGGAGGCTGTCTGCGTTCGCTCAGTACATGGGTCGCGATATCGACGCACATCTGCACGGCGCGGCTCAGGTTGAGCACCAGGACATCCTGCAGGTCGAGATCTTCCAGCAGCGTGTCGAGTTCCTTGGGGGCTTTGCTGCGAATACGTGCCAGGCAACGTTGTAAAGCATCCAGTTTGCGTTCGATGATCAGCCGATCCATGCTCGTCTCCGCTCGGCCAGCATACGTCTGACATAAGGCATGAAGTCTTCGTTGTTGAGAACATGACGCGTGGTCAGTTCCGCATGCCGGGAGGCATCGCCAACCAGGCGAATACCATGCCGGAGTATCTGGCCCAGCAGTGGCTCCCCGACCGTGGCAAGGTCTATCAGATCCACCGGGCGCCCTGTGGCCGCGGCAATCTCTTCTATCAGTTGGATTCTGTATTCGATGTCCAGGGGGGACGAGGCCAGCACTGCGACATCCACATCGCTGTCTGGCCCTGCACTATCGGTGGCGAGCGATCCGAACACGTAGGCAAGGTATATGTCGGGGTGGCGCTTCAGTACGGCTGTGAGTGCCTCGATGCTCATGGGGCTGCTCTCTGCGAACTCTGGTGGTAACGATGGCATATAACGCCCGGGGGAGAAAGCGGACATATGGGACGTGCACGTAGGCCCTCGATGGGAGAGGGAATTGCTTTGGCGCTGCTCATGCATCGGTAGGGTGGACTGGTGGGCTGAAGCGGAACGCCGCCCGGCCACCCTACCGGGCCGCAGCGGCGCTTCGGATGTAGGAGCGACCTTGGTCGCGAACGGAACCGACGCCGGCGCTACGTTCCTTCGCGACCAAGCTCGCTCCTACGATGGGGGTGAAGCCAGAGACGGGGTTCGACGGCGCTACGCTGGTCAGGCGGCATTATTCACCGGCGATCTGGCGAACCCGGCTATCGTTCGGCAGTCACAACAGCATGAAAAAGCATTGACACCATTACTCTTATACACATAGCAGGCCAGCTGATGCGCCTTTGCCAGCAGGCCTTGGGATTAATCCTCCCATCAGTCAACAACTAATTGAAAAATAAGAGATTTTTTTCTGTATAAAAAAACGGCGATCTGTGTGAAGTCCGCATGGGGCGGGCGTTTGGGGGAGCCATCCAACAGCTGTTCACAGAGTTATCCACAGCTTCTGTGGATAATGGCCGAAGGGCCAGGCGTGGCGCTGCCTGGCGGGAGATCGAGATGAAAGCACCCTGGACATTCCTTCGTTACCTGCCGGTCGCCCAGCGAATCCTGGCCAAGGGGCGGTTGCCGATGCTGCTGATCGCCGTGGCCCGCAAGAACAAATCCCGCGGGGGCATGCTCGGCGGTCTGCGCGAAGATTTGAAATTGCTGCAGGAGCTTTGCGTCGCCTGGTGGCGCGGCGAATACCGGGCCGTCAGCAAGCAGGCGCTGATTGCCGCGGTGGCGGGGCTGGTCTATTTCGTCTCGCCGCTGGATGCGTTGCCGGACTGGATTCCCGGCCTCGGTTTTCTCGACGACATCGCGGTGCTCACCTGGGTGATGAGCAAGTGGTCGGCCGAGCTGCAGGCCTTCCGGGCCTGGCGCGATGCGCAGGGTCCGGCGGCGCGGGCGGAACTCGATCGGCTGCCGACGCCCAACGAGCCGAAGGCCTGACAGCGACCGGTCGTCGGCTTGCCCGGGAGAACTACGGCAAATATGCGAAGGGTGCCAAGAAATCGGCTTCGTTGCTCGAGTGGTGACTTTTTCTGACAGGTTAGGCTGCTACCATTTCCTGACGATGGCCTCCGCAGGAAGAGAATGGATGAGCGTCCAGATCATCACCCGCAATGGCGAACCCGAGTATGCCGTACTGCCATGGGATGAATACCAGGCTTTGCTTCGCGAAGCCGGGCGACTGAAAGCGGACAGCACGATCGCCGATACCAGCGAACCGCTTCCCTCGCTCGCCGAGATCGCCGGGTTGCGCGAGAAGCAGGGGCTCGGCCAGCAGGAGCTGGCCCGTGCGGTCGGGATCAGCCCGGCCTATCTGGCCATGATCGAAGCAGGGGAGCGGCAGCCAGACGATGCCATCAGGCGGGCCCTGGCGCGTGTACTTCAGGTTCCGGGCTGGGAGGCGCTGCCGTGAGCGGCCAGGCGTCGGCGATCCGCATCAGCCGTCAGACCTGGCAGGGGCTGCTGGACGAGCTGGCCCAGGCCCGCCGCCAGCGCCAGTTGGTCACCTACCGCGCGCTGATCGAACGGCTGGAGCTGCCGCCGCCGGCCATGCGTACGCTGGCCGCGGCGCTCGAGCACCTGGCCGCGCTCGACGCCCGCGCGAACCGGCCGTTGCGCAGCGCGCTGGTCATCAGCCAGGGCGCCGAGCGGCTGCCGCGCATCGGCTTTTTCGAGTGCGCCGGCCGTCTCGGTCGTTTCAACGGGCCGGTGGACGGCACGGCGGCGGCCTCCTGGCATGCCGGGGAGGTGGCGCGCGTCTTCGACTTCGACTACCCGGAGGTGCCCTGATGCTGATGCGTCTGCGCGCTCGGGTGGGTTACCTGGTCGCCCGCCGGCTGATGGCGTCACGAACCTTTGTCGAGCGCCCTGGGGTCTGGCGCTGGATGGAGGGGCAGTTCGCGCGGATGGCGGCGCTGGGCGACGTGCAGGCGCAGAGTTTCTACGGCCACCTGCTGCTGTTTCGCGGCAAGGGGCTGGGCGCGCGCCAGGAGGGCATCCGGCTGCTGAAGCTTGCGGCCGAGGCGGGCGAGCCCAAGGCCGCCTACCAGATGGGTGCGATCAGCCTTAGTGAGGACGCTACCCACGGGCCGGACGGCGTTTCCGCGGCGCGCTGGTGGGCACTGGCGGCCAAGGCCGGTCATCCGCTGGCGGCGACTCGCCTGGCGCAGCTGTACCGCGTCGGCGGGCACGGCCTGCCGGCCGATGCGGAGCAGGCGCGTCATTAGGGTCTGTTGCCGTTTCGTCGCGAGCCGCGTTGCAGCGTCAAATGGCGCCAGGCCGGGCGGCGATCCGCAAGGCGCGGGACGCAGGCAATGGTGATCCCTTGCCAAGTCCCGCAACGCCGCATGACGCCATTTGACGCGCAACCCTGCGGGACGGGCCTGTTTTTGCGCGATGCGGCGTTTCTCGTCGCTTATTGGAATGACCAAACTGCGCTCCTCGTGCCTTGCCTCGCGCAAAAACAGGCGCCGGCGCGGCCGCGAACGAAATGGCAACAGACCCTACGAAGCGCGGGCCGAGGCGCTTGGCGCCTGATCAAGTTCCGTGATGCCGAGCGCATCCACCAGGTGCAGGCAATGCCCGGTGCGCTGCTTGGCATGGTGCTTGGCCGTGGAGGCGAGGGCGGCCAGTTTTTCCGCGTCCACCAGGGCCGCCTGTTCCGGCCGTACGTGCACCGCGCCGATCGACAGCGTCAGCAACCCATAGCGTTCCTCGGTGCCGTGGCGGCTCTGCCCGGTGAAGCCGCCGCGTTCGAGTTCGTCACGGTGATAGAAGGCGCGGCAACGCTGGTCGAAATCGGCCAGCAGGGCGTCCACGCGGATCTTCCAATCGTCGGAGCCGAACACCAGCATGAAGTCGTCGCCGCCGATATGACCGAGGAAATCGCAAGCCGGGTCGATCCGGTCCTGCAGGCATTGCGCCAGGCAGAGCAGGAGTTCGTCGCCCTTGGCGTAGCCGTACAGGTCGTTGAAGGGCTTGAAGTTGTCCAGGTCGACGTAGCAGATCACGGCCTCCCGCGCCTGCTGCAGGACGCGCGTCAGGCACTGCTGGATGGGCACGTTGCCGGGCAGCAGGGTGAGCGGATTGGCATGGCGCGCCTGGTTGACCTTCATCTCGGTGATCAGCTTGAGCACGTCGAGCACCCGTCCGAGCCCGCTGTAGACGCCGCCTTCGGTGATGATGAAGTCCTCTTCGATCCGCTGGCGGGCCCGACTGGTCAGCAGGCGGCTGACCTGCTGCAGGGACTGGTTGTGTTCCACCGCGAGGAAATCCGAGCTCATCAGGCGGCTGATCGGCTTGCGCGCCAGCAGGTCGGTGGCGAAGGGGCGCAGCAGGGCTTCGGAGAGCAGGTGGCGGTGCACGATGCCGACCGGCCTGGCCTGCTCGTCGAGCACCGCGATCGAGTTCAGGCTGGCCTGCTGGCGGAAGGTCTCGAGGACTTCGGCGACCGTGCGATCCATGGGCACGGCCTTCTGCGGCAGGAGCAGGGCGGAGAGGGCGACACCGCCGTCGCTCAGCGCCGGCTGGCTGTCGGTACGGTCCAGCAGGCTGTCGATGTCGATGCGCGGATGCTCCTGGGGACGACCGATCAGATAGCCCTGCACCAGGTCGACGCCCATCTCGGCCAGTACCGCCAGCTCTTCCGGCAGTTCGATGCCCTCGGCGATGACTTCGGCGCGCGAGGCACGGGCGATCTTGAGAATGGAGCCGACGAATTCGCGCTTGACCCGGTCCTGATGGATGCCGTCGATGAAGTAGCGGTCGATCTTCACGTAGTCCGGGCGCAGCTCGGACCACAGCCGCAGGCTGGAGTAACCGGCGCCGAGATCGTCGATGGCGATCGAGAAGCCCATCGCACGGTAGTGGTGCAGGGCCTTGTCGAGCAGGCCGAAGTCTTCGATGGGCGTCTGTTCGGTCAGTTCGATGACCACCATGCTCGGTGGAATGCCCAGCTCCTGCAGTAGCGCCAGGGTGCGGCCGGTCTTGTGGCTGGCGTCGAGCAGCGACTCGGGGGAGGCGTTGAGGAACAGCTTGCCTTGCAGTTTCCCGCCGCTGAAGCGCTTGCAGGCGCTGTGCCGGCAGGCCAGTTCCAGTGCATCGAGACGGCCGGCGTGGCGGGCGGCGGCGAACAGCGTCAGCGGCGAATGCAGCGGGCTGTTGGATGGGCCGCGCGAAAGCGCCTCGTAGCCGAGGATGCGGCGCTCCGAGAGCGAGACGATGGGCTGGAACAGGGTATTGATGTCGCCTTGAGCGAGGATGCGATCCAGCGTGCTCAACTGCTCGGTGACGGTCATGGTGGCCTCTGGACGACCAAATAGAAAAGGCCGCAGATGCGGCCCCTTCATTTCACGTCACCATGATGTCATTTTGATGACAAGCCTGCGGACTGCCCGTCATGTCGCGCCACCGCGGAGGTCAGGCCGAGGTAGTCCATGAGGATGTGGCCGGTTTCCGACAGGTAGGCGTCCTTCTGCGGATCGGGCTTCTCCTCGGTCGCGGCGGCCGCAGTGAGGTCCTCTTCCTCGCTGGCGAGCTTGGCCAGCGGTTCCTCGCCCTTGGCCGCGCGCCGCGCGTTCTCCAGCTCCAGCTGGCGCTTCTCGATGTCGGCCTGCTGGGCACGCCGCTTCTCCTCGTTGAGGCTGACCGTGCGCTGCTCCATGAGCTCGTTGGACAGCGCCAGCCGCTCGCGAGTGAAGACGAAGTCCGGATGGGTCTCGGTGCGCGCCTCGTGCCGGGCCTTCAGCTCGGCCAGGAAGGGGGCGAAGGGGTTGTTATCCTGGTCGATCGCCGCGCGGATGCTGTCCCACGGCAGGGCTTCGGGCAGCGCGCTCTCGCCGATTTCCTTGGCATTGACGTCGGCCGGGTAGGCGATGTCCGGCAGCACGCCCTGGTGCTGGGTGCTCTGGCCGGAGACGCGGTAGAACTTGGCCAGGGTCAGCTTGAGTTCGCCGTGGTTCAGCGGCTGGATGGTCTGCACCGTGCCCTTGCCGAAGGTCTGGCCACCGAGGATCAGCGCGCGATGGTAGTCCTGCATGGCGCCGGCGAAGATCTCCGAGGCGGAGGCGGACAGGCGGTTGACCAGCACCGCCATCGGCCCCTTGTAGAAGCTGCCGGGGCTGTCGTCGGCGAGCACGTCCACGCGCCCGTCGCTGTTGCGCACCAGTACGGTGGGGCCCTGGTCGATGAACAGGCCGGTGAGCTCGGTGGCTTCCTGCAGCGAGCCACCCCCGTTGTTGCGCAGGTCGATCACCACGCCGTCGACCTGTTCTTCCTTGAGCTCGCCGAGCAGCTTCTTCACGTCGCGCGTGGTGCTCTTGTAGTTCGGGTCGCCGGCGCGCAACGCCTTGAAGTCCAGGTAGAAGGCCGGCAGCTCGATCACGCCGATCTTGTAGCCATGGCCCTCGTGCTCGAGCTCGAGCACCGACTTCTTCGCCGCCTGCTCCTCGAGCTTGACCGCCTCGCGGGTGATGGCGACCACCTTGCTGGTTTCGTCGTTCGGCGCGTTGCTCGCCGGGATCACCTCGAGGCGGACCACCGAGCCCTTGGGACCGCGGATCAGCTTGACCACCTCGTCCAGCCGCCAGCCGATCACGTCGACCATCTCGCCGTTGCCCTGGGCCACGCCGACGATGCGATCCGCCGGGGCGATCTGCTTGCTCTTCTCCGCAGGGCCGGCCGGCACCAGGCGGACCACCTTGACGTGCTCGTTGTCGCTTTGCAGCACGGCGCCGATGCCTTCGAGCGACAGGCTCATGTTGATGTCGAAGTTTTCCGCGTTGTCCGGCGACAGGTACTGGGTGTGCGGGTCGTAGCTCTGCGCGAAGGCGTTGATGTAGGTCTGGAACACGTCCTCGCTGCGGGTCTGCTCGAGGCGGGCGAGCTGGGCCTTGTAGCGCTTGACCAGCAGTTCCTCGATGGCTTTCGGTTCCTTGCCGGCGATCTTCAGGCGCAGCACCTCATCCTTGACGCGCTTGCGCCAGAGGTCGTCGAGTGCGGCGCTGTCGGCCGCCCAGGGGGCCTTTTCACGATCGACCAGCAATTCCTCGTCGACGCTGAAGTCGAAGGAATCGACGCCTTTTTCCAGCAACCCCAGTGCGTACTCCAGGCGCTGCTGCAGGCGTACGAGATGGCGCTTGTAGATGGCGAACCCCGGCTCCAGGTCGCCGCTCTTGAGGAAGTCGTCGAACTGCGTCCGCCACTTCTCGAATTCGGCGATGTCGGTGGCGGTGAAATAGCTGCGCGCCGGGTCGAGCATCTTCAGGTAGCCGTCGAAGATCTTCGACGAGCGTGCGTCGTTCAGCGGCGGCTTGTTGTAATGATGGCGCTTGAGCAGCTCCACGACGTTCAGGCTGGCGATGATCTGGTCCCGGTCCGGTTGCAGATAATCCCAGTTCTGGGGGGAGGCGGCCTTCGCCAGGGCAGCGGTCGCCGGCAGGGCGAGCGCCAGGGCGAGGACGGCGCTGGTGAGCGAACGTTTCATGTGGCTTGGACAACGTTTGGCTGGAGAGTTACGCATAGTAGGCCATCGGCAGAGGTATCGGACGAGCTGTTGGTCCGGCGGTTCATCGGAGCGGTCCGATGGTCGTCAGGGCCGGTCTGGCGATCCGTGACTTTCGCGGTATCGATTCAGCGGGCATGCTTGCAGCAGAACAACACGACAGAGCCCAGGCCTGCATCCGGCACCGCTCGGCGGGAGGCAAGGCTCAATATGGAGGTAGCATGAAGGCATTGCAAGGTATCGAAGGCCGGGTGGAATGGGTCGAGCGGCCCGCCCCCGAACGCCGCAAGGGCGAAGTGCGCATCCGCGTGGCCGCCGCCGGAATCAATCGTGCGGACTATCTGCAGCGCTCCGGGCACTACCCGCCGCCGCCGGGTGTGACCGACATCATCGGCCTGGAATGCGCCGGGGTGATCAGCGAGGCGGACGTCGACAGTGGCTTCGACGTCGGCGACCGGGTCTGCGCGCTGCTGGCCGGCGGCGGCATCGCCGAGGAGGCCGTGGTGGACGCCCGCCATGTGATGCGCGTGCCCGAGGGGCTGAGCCTGGTCGAGGCCGCGGCGATTCCCGAGGTGTATGCCACCGCCTGGCTCAACCTGTTCCGTCTGGCGCGGCTGCAGCCCGGCGAGAAGGTGCTGCTGCACGCCGGCGCGAGCGGCGTCGGCTCGGCGGCGATCCAGCTGTGCAAGGCCTTCGGCAATCCCTGCTGGGTGAGCGTGGGCTCCGCCGAGCGGCTCGCCTACTGCGAATCGCTGGGTGCGCAGGGCGGCGCGCTGCGGCACGACGGCGGACTGCAAAGCCTGCGCGACTTCGGGCCGTTCGACGTCATTCTCGATCCGGTCGGCGCCAACTATGCCGAACTCAACCTGCAGCTGCTGGCCCCGGACGGACGCTGGGTGCTGATCGGCCTGATGGGCGGCCGCGAGGGCAAGATCGACATGGCTCGCCTGCTGCGCCAGCGGATCCAGCTGACCGGCTCGGTGCTGCGTACCCGCGACGCCGACTTCAAGGCCGAGCTGCTGGCCGATCTGGAACGGCAGGTGTGGCCGCTGTTCGGCCGCGGCGAGCTGAAGCCGCAACTCGAACGCACCTTCCCGGTACAGGATGCCGAGGAAGCCTTCGTGACCCTGGGCAGCAATACCGTGGCGGGCAAGATCGCGCTGGTGATCGACCCCTCGCTGACCTGAAGCGCCGGCGCGGCCCTGGCGGCCGTGCCTGTCCGCCGTCAGGGCAGGTCGGCGCTGGCGTAGAACGCGGTGAGCACCTTGACCAGATGGGCGAGGTCGTGGCTGCCGGCCAGCTCGCGGATCGAGTGCATGGCGAAGGTCGGCAGGCCGATGTCCACCGTGCGCACGCCGAGCTGGCCGGCGGTGATCGGGCCGATGGTCGAGCCGCAGCCCATGTCGCTGCGGGTGACGAAGCTCTGCACGGGCACCTCTTCGGTCACGCACAGGTGGCGGAAGAACCCGGCCGTCTCGCTGTTGGTGGCGTAGCGCTGGTTGCTGTTGACCTTGATCACCGGGCCGGCGTTGAGCTTGGGCCCGTGGTTGCCGTCGTGCTTGTCCGCGTAGTTGGGGTGCACGCCGTGGGCGTTGTCGGCGGAGATCAGCAGCGAGCGGCTGATGGCGCGCACGAAGGCCTCGTCGTCGGGCAGGACGCGGCGCAGCACCTGTTCCAGGAAGGGGCCGTCGGCGCCGCAGCAGGAGGTCGAGCCCACTTCCTCGTGGTCGGTGCAGACCAGCATGCAGCTCTGTTCCGGCCCGCTGGCCAGCAGCGCCTCGAGCCCCGCGTAGCAGGACAGCAGGTTGTCCAGCCGCGCGCCGGCGATGAAGTCCTGGTTGAGCCCGATCACCGCAGCGGTCTGGGTGTCGTAGAAGCTCAGCTCGTAGTCCAGCACGGCGTCGGCCACCAGGCCGTGTTCGCGGTTGAGCTGGTCGGCCAGCAGTGCGCGGAAGTCCGGGATGTCCTGGCCGGAGACCTGGGCGAGGATTGGCGGCAGTTCGTTCTGCGCATTGATCGCCCAGCCCTGATTGGCCTCGCGGTTCAGGTGGATGGCCAGGTTGGGAATGATCGCCAGCGGCTGGCGGAAATCGATCAGCCGGCTCTCGATGCGCCCGTCCCGGCTGAAGGTGACGCGGCCGGCGAGGGACAGGTCGCGGTCGAACCAGGGCGCCAGCAGGGCGCCGCCGTAGACCTCCACACCCAACTGCCAGAAGCCCTGGCGCTGCAGCTCCGGGTTCGGCTTGACGCGCAGGCACGGGCTGTCGGTGTGCGCGCCGACCAGCCGGATGCCGTTGTCCAGCACCGGGCGGGTGCCGAGCTGGAAGGCCACGATCGCCGAGTCGTTGCGCGTGACGTAATAGCGGCCGCCGGCCTCGGTGTGCCACTCGGCGCGCTCGTCCAGCGGCTCGTAGCCGGCCGCCCGCAGACGTGCGGCGAGGTTGGCGGTGGCATGGAACGGGGTGGGGGAGGCCTTGAGGTAGTCGATCAGGCCCTGGTTCAGTGCTTGGCGCATGGGGGACTCCGGACTGCAGTGCGGGGCAGTCTAACATTTGGGGCGGCAGGCGGCAGGCGGCAGGCGGCAGGCGGCAGGCGGCAGGCGGCAGGCGGCAGGCGGCAGGCGAAGGGCATGCTTTCCCTTCTCCCTGCGGGAGAAGGTGGCCCGCAGGGCCGGATGAGGGCGCGAGCAACGTGGCATGCCAGCCCTCACCCCGGCCCTCTCCCGGAGGGAGAGGGGGATGTCTGGCGTCGGACGCGGCGCCGTGTGGGGGCCGGTCGCAGGCAGAGCCTGCTCCTACAGGG
>NZ_KE384413.1:0-5579 GCF_000425625.1 Stutzerimonas azotifigens DSM 17556 | reverse complement strand
CCACCCCGGCCCTCTCCCGGAGGGAGAGGGGGATGTCTGGCGTCGGACGCGGCGCCGTGTGGGGGCCGGTCGCAGGCAGAGCCTGCTCCTACAGGACCGTGCCTGGCCTGCTGGCAGTGCGGTGCCTTTCCCTTCTCCCTGCGGGAGAAGGTGGCCCGCAGGGCTGGATGAGGGGGTGGGCTCAGAACGGCGCCGGGCTTTCGAAGCGCAGGCGCTCGCCGGTGCGGGGATGGGTGAGGGCCAGCATGCTGGCGTGCAGGCACAGCCGCTCGTGCGCCTGCAGGGCTTCGTCGTGGGCGTAGAGGCGGTCGCCGAGCAGCGGGTGGCCGATCGAGAGCATGTGCACGCGCAGCTGGTGCGAGCGCCCGGTGATCGGGGTGAGTTCGACGCGGCTGAAGGTGCCGTGCCGTTCCAGGACGCGCCAGAAGGTCAGGGCATGCTTGCCCTGCTCGTGGTCGACCACGTGCCGGGGCTTGGTCGGCGGATCGTAGCGCAGCGGCAGGTCGATGCTGCCGCTGTCCTGGGCCGGTTCGCCCCAGCAGAGCGCGGTGTAGGCCTTTTCCGTCTCGCGGTCGTGGAACTGGCGGGACAGCTCGCGGTGGCTGTCGGGGTCGCGCGCCAGCACGATCAGCCCCGAGGTCTCCCAGTCGAGCCGGTGCACGATCAGCGCTTCCGGATAGCCGTTGTGCTGCAGACGGGTGATCAGGCAGTCGCGGTTGTCCTCGGCGCGGCCGGGCACCGAGAGCAGCAGGGTGGGCTTGTTGACCACCAGCAGGGCGTCGTCCCGATGGACGAATTCGATCTGGCTCAGGGGCATGGGATGGACTGTGCGCCAGCGACCCGGCAGGGGCCGCTGGGGGAGGAGGGGAAACAGCCGGATCAGCGATCCGGCAGGGTGATGTTCAGCTCGAGAATGGAACAGCTGCCCTGGTCCTCCAGCGCGACCTGCACCTGGTCCTGGTCGATGTTGACGTACTTGCGGATCACCTCGACCAGCTCCTTCTGCAGCGCGGGCAGGTAGTCCGGCTCGTTGCGGTGACCGCGCTCGTGGGCGACGATGATCTGCAGACGCTCTTTCGCGATCGACGCCGGGGTCTGCTTCTTGCGCTCACGAAAGAAGTCGAAAAGATTCATTCACGACCTCCGAATAGACGTTGCAGGAAGCCGGGCTTCTTCACGTCGAGGAAGCGGTGCGCGATCTCCTTGCCGAGCAGGCGGTCGACCGCGTCGCTGTACGCCTGGCCGGCGTCGCTCTGCTCGTCGAGGATGACCGGGATGCCCTGGTTGGAGGCCTTGAGCACCGCCTGGGATTCCGGAATCACGCCCAGCAGGCGGATGGAGAGGATCTCTTCGACGTCCTCGACGCCCAGCATCTCGCCCTTGGTGACGCGTTCGGGGTTGTAGCGGGTCAGCAGCAGGTGTTCCTTGATCGGCTCCTCGCCGTTCTCCGCGCGCCGCGACTTGCTGGCCAGCAGGCCGAGCATGCGGTCGGAGTCGCGTACCGAAGACACTTCGGGGTTGGTCACCACGATCGCCTCGTCGGCGAAGTACATCGCCAGGTGCGCGCCCTTCTCGATGCCAGCGGGCGAGTCGCAGATGACGTATTCGAAGTTTTCCTTGAGTTCGTTGATGACCTTTTCCACGCCCTCGATGTTCAGCGCGTCCTTGTCGCGGGTCTGGCTGGCCGCCAGCACGTAGAGGTTCTCGAGCCGCTTGTCCTTGATCAGCGCCTGGGTCAGCGTGGCGTCGCCGTTGATGACATTGATGAAGTCGTACACCACGCGGCGTTCGCAGCCCATGATCAGGTCGAGGTTGCGCAGGCCGACGTCGAAGTCGACGATCGCCGTCTTGTGCCCACGCAGGGCGAGTCCGGTGCCGATGGCTGCGCTGGTGGTGGTTTTGCCGACACCACCCTTTCCGGAAGTGACAACGAGAATCTTGGCCAAGGTTTCACCCCAATGAGAAGAGAGGCCGAAGCATCCGCCGACTGATGCGGATGTGGCCGTGATGCCTGAAAATTCGCGGCAGTATCCGTTAAAGGCGGGTGATGTTCAACACGTCGCCGGAGAGCCCGATCTGTACCGCCTTACCCCATAACGGCTCGCGTCTGAGGTCCTCGGCGACCTTGTAACTACCGGCGATGGAGACCATTTCGGCGGCCAGTTGCTGGCAGAAGATGCGCGCGTTCGGATTGCCCTTGATGCCGGCCAGGGCTCGACCCCTGAGCGGACCGTACACATGGATGTGTCCATCGGCGAGAAGTTCCGCGCCCGGGCTGACCGCCGCCATGACGATGAGGTCGCCGCCCTGCGCATAGACCTGCTGGCCACCCCGAATCGGAGTGGTCACCACGCGGCTCGGGCGATGCTCGGGCTCGGTCGGTTTGGCGGCCGGCGCCGGCTTGGCGGCCGGGTCGAGGCTGCGCTCGCGCGCGCCCGACGGGGGCAGCACCGGCAGGTCGAAACGGCCGGCGGCCTCGATCAGCTGCGGCTGGCTGGCGCGCAGCGCCAGGGTGCGCAGGCCGTGCTTGCGGCACAACGCGACCAGTTCGGCGAGGTCGAGCCCGGCCCCGTTCTCCGGCAGCTTTTCCAGCGCCAGTACCAGCGGGGTGTTGCTGAAGAAGGCTGGGGCCTGCTCCACCTTGGCCGCCAGTTGGCGGTCGAGGCGCTCCAGGTCGTTCTGCACGAGCTCGAGGATGGTAATGGCGAGCATGCTGCCCTTGAGCTGGAACACGGGTTCTTGGTCGAGGAGGTCGGCTTGGCTCATGGTCTGCCCGCTGCAATGAATGGCGTGGACTTATAACGAGCTGTGACGGGCGCTGCAAGTTGCAGCAGGGCCAATGGTCCGCTGGAGTGCAGATGCCGTGGGAGGCGCGCCCTCGCGGCGACCGGCGGCTGCGCCTCGCTAGCATCCAGCCCCGTCGTACCCGCGCAGGCCGGCGCCCCGGTGCAAGCCATCTGGGCTCCGGCCTTCGCCAGGGCGACGGCTCGGTCTCTGGCTGGGTGTCGTAGGGTGGGCTTCAGCCCACCGATGCAGGCCAGCGCCCAGGTGCAATCTGGTGGGCTGAGCCCACCCTACGCGGGAACATTCCCCCTGTGGCGCGCTCTCGCGAGCCTGCCATTGGCAGAACCGTGGTCCCGAAGGCGGGCCGACAAAAGCGGCGTTACCACCGGATTCGGTACGCGGCGAAGAATGGCTGCCGTGCCCGATCCTGGTGCTAGACTGCGCTGTCGTCCGTTACGGTGCCTGTCATGTCCTCCACCTCCAGCCTCAGCGAACCCCTTGCTCGGCCTGCGCTCGCCGCGACTCCACAGGCGCAACCCATGGTGCTGGGCATCATCGGCGCCGTGGCGCTGGTGCACCTGATCAACGACCTGATCCAGGCCGTGCTGCCGGCCATCTACCCGATGCTCAAGACCAACTACGGCCTGAGCTTCACTCAGGTCGGGCTGATCACCCTGACCTTCCAGCTGACCGCGTCGCTGCTGCAGCCCTGGATCGGCTTCTATACCGACCGCCATCCCAAGCCGTTCCTGCTGCCGGTCGGCATGCTCTGCACCGTGGTCGGCATTCTGCTGCTGGCGGTGGTCGGCAGCTTCCCGAGCATCCTGCTGGCCTCGGCGCTGATCGGCCTCGGCTCTTCCACCTTCCACCCGGAGGCCTCGCGGGTGGCGCGCATGGCCTCCGGCGGGCGCTTCGGCTTCGCCCAGTCGACCTTCCAGGTCGGCGGCAACACCGGCTCGGCGTTCGGGCCGCTGCTGGCGGCGGCCATCGTGGTGCCCTTCGGCCAGAGCAACATCGCCTGGTTCGCGCTGTTCGGCGTCTTCGCGGTGTTCGTGCTGTACCGGGTCGGCGGCTGGTACGCCCGCCACCTGGCGCTGTTCCGCGCCTCGCGCGGCCTGCAGCCCACCCACGGGCTGTCGCGGCGGCGGGTGATGGGGGCGCTGGCGGTGCTCGCGCTGCTGGTGTTCTCCAAGTACATCTACATGGCCAGCCTGACCAGCTACTACACTTTCTACCTGATCGAGCGCTTCGGGGTGTCGATCGCCCAGTCCCAGATGCTGCTGTTCCTCTTCCTTGGCGCGGTGGCGGTCGGGACCTTCGCCGGCGGGCCGATCGGCGACCGCGTGGGGCGCAAGCTGGTGATCTGGTTCTCGATCCTCGGCGTGGCGCCCTTCACCCTGCTGCTGCCCCACGTGGACCTGTTCTGGACCGCCGTGCTGACGGTGATCATCGGGCTGATCATGTCCTCGGCGTTCTCCGCCATCGTGGTCTTCGCCCAGGAACTGGTGCCGGGCAACGTCGGCATGGTGGCCGGTATCTTCTTCGGGCTGATGTTCGGCATCGGCGGCATTTCCGCCGCGCTGCTCGGCCATCTGGCGGACATCCGTGGGATCGTCCACGTCTACCAGCTGTGCGCCTGGCTGCCGCTGCTGGGGCTGCTGACGGTGCTGCTGCCCGACACCCGGGCGCGTCGCTGAGAGGCCGTGAGGCCGCTCACGCGCGTCCGCAGCGCCGGCGTTCTCGCTTAGAATGCCGGCTCGCCGATTTCCGGATCACCTGATGCAACGTCCTGCCTTCCGTCCCCATTTCCTCCATCCGCGTTACTGGCTGCTCTGGCTCGGTCTCGGCCTGCTGTGGCTGCTGGTGCAGCTGCCGTACCGGGCGCTGCTGAAGCTCGGGCGCGGGCTCGGCTGGCTGATGTACCGCTTCGCCAGGGGCCGCCGGCACATCGCGCGGCGCAACCTCGAACTGTGCTTCCCGCAGTGGTCGGCCGCCGAGCGCGAGGCGCTGCTGCGCGAGAACTTCGCCTCCAGCGGCATCGCCTTCTTCGAGATGGCCATGAGCTGGTGGTGGCCGCGCGAGCGCCTGCAGCGGCTGGCGCACATCGAGGGGCTGGAGCACCTGCAGCGGCTGCAGGCCGAAGGGCAGGGCGTGATCCTCATGGCGCTGCATTTCACCACGCTGGAAATCGGCGCCGCGCTGCTCGGGCAGCGCCAGACCATCGACGGCATGTATCGCGAGCACAAGAATCCGGTCTTCGACTACGTGCAGCGACGCGGCCGCGAACGCCACAACCGCGATGCCACGGCGATCGAGCGCGAGGACGTGCGCGCCATGCTCAAGGTGCTGCGCGCCGGACGGGCGATCTGGTACGCGCCTGACCAGGACTACGGCCGCAAGCAGAGCCTGTTCGTGCCGCTGTTCGGCGTCACCGCGGCGACGGTGACCGCCACCACCAAGTTCGCCCGCCTGGGCAAGGCGAAGGTGGTGCCCTTCACCCAGGAGCGCCTGGCGGGCGGGCAGGGCTACCGGCTGGTCATCCACCCGCCGCTGGAAGACTTCCCGGGGGAAAGCGAGGAGGCCGACTGCCGGCGGATCAACCACTGGGTGGAGGAGGCGGTCAGCCGCCTGCCAAGCCAGTACCTGTGGGCCCACCGCCGGTTCAAGACGCGCCCCGAAGGCGAGTCCAGCCTCTATCGATAGCTTCCGCTCCGATGTAGCCGCCGGAGGTGCGCCCTCGCGGTGATGCAACCGTAGGGTGGAAAACCGCGCAGCGTTTTCCACGCGGACCGGTG
>NZ_KE384412.1:108780-172943 GCF_000425625.1 Stutzerimonas azotifigens DSM 17556 | reverse complement strand
GCCCTTGCGCTGGGGAATTTCGATGGGGGTGATCTCATCCTTGAAGCGCCCGGCCTCGATGGCGGCCAGCGCCTTCTGCTGCGAGGCGGCGGCGAAGGCATCCTGCTCCTCGCGGGCGATGCCGTACCTGTCCACCAGGTTCTCGGCGGTGATGCCCATGTGGTAGTCGTTGAAGGCGTCCCACAGGCCGTCGCTGATCATGCTGTCGACCAGCCCGGCATGGCCCATGCGCAGGCCGGTGCGGGCCTTGGGCAGCACGTAGGGCGCCAGGCTCATGTTCTCCATGCCGCCGGCGATGATCACCTCGGCGTCGCCGCAGCGGATCGCCTGGGCGGCCAGGTGCAGGGCCTTGAGACCCGAGCCGCAGACCTTGTTCAGCGTCAGGGCCGGCACGGCGTGCGGCAGGCCGGCGGCTATCGAGGCCTGGCGGGCGGGGTTCTGCCCGGCACCGGCAGTGAGCACCTGGCCGAGGATGACCTCGTCGATCTCGGCTGGGTTCAGGTCGGCCTGTGCCAGCAGGCGCTTGATGACCGCGGCGCCGAGTTCATGGGCGGGAATGATGGCCAGCGCACCCTGGAAGCTGCCGATGGCGGTGCGGGTGGCGGCGACGATGACGACGTCTTGCATGGGATTCCTCTCGTGCGGGGGCGGCGAAGGCAGGCATGGTGGCACAGCGGCGGGGCGGCACTCCAGCCGCGAACCCGGTGGTCACGGATGCAGGGGCGGCAACCCCATGCGGCGCCGCGCGCGGTGCACCGAGCCGTCGCGCACCGCCCAGCGCAGCACCGGCGCGACCCGCCGGACCGCCGCGCGGATCATCCGGCGCTGCGCCGGCGTCTGCTGCAGCTGCAGCATCTCGGTGGCCCAGTCCGGCAGCAGGTCGATGCCCGCTTGCATCATCAGTCGCCCGAAGGGCTCGGCCAGGCGGCTCGGCGCCGGCGCGTCGAGCAGCACCCGGACCACCTCGCGCGAGCGCTCGTCGTACTGCAGTTGAGGACGGATGGCGCCCAGGTAGGCGTCGACCTCGGCCCTCGAACGTGGCACCTCGCGAGCGCCGAGTCGCTCGGCCACCAGGGCGATCTCGTCGAAGTAGCGATCCTGCTCGCTGCCCGGCAGGCCCGGATTCAGGTAGCGCAGATGCGACTTGAGGAAGCTGCCGACCTCGGCGACGTGCACCCATGTCAGCAGGTCGGGATCCTCGGCGGCATAGGGCCGGCCGTCGGCGGCCTGGCCGCGCACCTGCCGGTGGATGTGACGCACCCGCTCGATCAGCCGCTCGGCGTCGGCCCGGCTGCCGTAGGTGGTTGCAGAGATGAACTGTCCGGTGCGGCGCAGGCGCCCGAGCATGTCCTCGCGAAAGTTCGAATGATCCCAGACCCCGGCGAGCGCCAGCGGATGCAGCGCCTGCAGCAGCAGGGCGGAGATGCCGCCGATGAGCATGCAGGTGAAGTCGCCGTGGATGCGCCAGGCCGCCGAGTCGGGGCCGAACAGGCCGGGATCGCCCGGCGGCTTTTCGAAATCCACCCCGCCCAGGGCCAGCCCGGTCAGGCTGAGCACCTGGCGTTCGATGTGACGGCGTAACAGGTCCATGGAAAGGCCGAAGAAAGCGCTGGAGGCTGGAGGCTGGAGGCTGAATGAAAAGACTACGGATGGCCAGACGAAATCGTCAAACTGTCCAAGCCTCAAGCCTCAAGCCTCAAGCCTCAAGCCTCAAGCCTCAAGCCTCAAGCCATACTCTCGCCTGCCGCCTGCCGCCCCTTACCGATTCAACCGATTGCCGATCAGCTCCTCGACCACCGAAGGGTCGGCCAGGGTGGTGGTGTCGCCGAGGGTGTCCAGCTCGTTGCAGGCGATCTTGCGCAGGATGCGGCGCATGATCTTGCCCGAGCGGGTCTTCGGCAGCGCCGGTGCCCACTGCACCAGGTCGGGCTTGGCGAAGCTGCCGATGTCGCGGCTGACCAGCGTCAGCAGTTCCTGCTTCAGCGCTTCGTCCGGTTCGACGCCGCGCATGGGTGTGATGAAGGCGTAGATGCACTGGCCCTTCACGTCGTGCGGGCAGCCCACCACCGCGGCCTCGGCCACCGCGTCGTGCAGCACCAGGGCGCTCTCCACCTCGGCGGTGCCAATGCGATGCCCCGAGACGTTGATGACGTCGTCGACGCGGCCGGTGATCCAGTAGTAGCCGTCCTCGTCGCGCCGAGCGCCGTCGCCGGTGAAGTAGTAGCCAGGGTAGGGCTTGAAGTAGGTCTCCACGTGGCGCGCGTGGTCGCCGTAGATCGTCCGGGTCTGGCTCGGCCAGCTCGCCTTGATCGCCAGCACGCCGCTGCCGACGCCCTCGATCTCGTGGCCCTGCTCGTCGAGCAGCACCGGCTGGACGCCGAAGAACGGCCGGGTCGCCGAGCCCGGCTTGAGGTCGGTCGCGCCGGGCAGCGGGGTGATCATGATGGCGCCGGTCTCGGTCTGCCACCAGGTGTCGGCGATCGGACAGCGGCTGTCGCCGACCACGTGGTAGAACCACTCCCAGGCCTCGGGGTTGATCGGCTCGCCGGCGGTGGCGAGCAGGCGCAGGCTGGCGCGCGAGGTGCCGCGTACCGGCTCGTCGCCCTCGCGCATGAGCGCGCGGATCGCGGTCGGGGCGGTGTAGAAGATGTTCACCTGGTACTTGTCGACGATCTGCCAGAAGCGCGAGGCATCCGGGTAGTTCGGCACGCCCTCGAACATCAGCGTGGTGGCGCCGTTGGCCAGCGGGCCGTAGACGACGTAGCTGTGCCCGGTGATCCAGCCGACATCCGCGGTGCACCAGTGGATGTCGCCGTCGTGGTAGTCGAACACGTAGCGGTGGGTCATGCTGGCTTGCAGCAGGTAGCCGCCGGTGGTGTGCAGCACGCCCTTGGGCTTGCCGGTCGAGCCGGAGGTGTAGAGGATGAACAGCGGGTCCTCGGCGTCCATCCAGGCCGGTTCGCAGTCGGCGGCGACCTCGGCGAGCGCCTGCCCGTAGTGCAGGTCGCGGCCTTGCTGCCAGCCCACCTCGGCGCCGGTGCGCTCGACCACCAGCACCGTGCGCACCTGCGGGCAACTGGCCAGCGCCTTGTCGATGTTGGCCTTCAGCGGGATGCGCTTGCCGCCGCGCAGGCCCTCGTCGGCGGTGATCACCGCGACGCAGTCGGCATCGTTGATGCGGTCGCGCAGGGCGTCGGGCGAGAAGCCGCCGAACACCACCGTGTGCACCGCGCCGATCCGCGCGCAGGCGAGCATGGCGAAGGCCGTTTCCGGGATCATCGGCATGTAGATGCAGACCCGGTCGCCCTTGCCCACGCCACGCTGGCGCAGCACGTTGGCCAGCCGGCCGACCTGTTCGTGCAGTTCGCGGTAGGTGATGCGCCTGGCCTCGCCCGGCTCGTCGCCCTCCCAGAGGATCGCCACCTGCTCTGCGCGCGCCGGCAGGTGGCGGTCGATGCAGTTATGGCTGACGTTGAGCTTGCCGCCGGCGAACCAGCGGGTGCGGCCTTCGAGCATGTCGCTCTGGTGCAGGCGTTCCCAGGGCTGGAACCAGTCGAGGAAGGCGCTGGCCTGTTCCTGCCAGAAGGCGTCGGGCTGCTCCACCGATTGCCGGTACAGGCGCAGGTAGGCGTCGTTGTCGAGATGGGCGCGAGCGCGCACGGCATCCGGGACGGAGTGGGTCTTGATCTCGTACATGGCGGTTCCCTTGTTCTTATTCAGCCGCTTGCCGGACAAGGGTGCCCCTTGCCCGGACCCTGTTCAAGACGGAGGGGTTGCTGCTTTGGTCGTACTGGCCCTTCCTGGCGTGTGGGAATGGCGGCGCCGGGAGCCGGCGCCGCCGCGGGGCGATCAGCCGCGGTGACGGCTGCGGAAGTAGTCGATCAGGCCCTGGGTCGAGGAGTCCTCGGCCGGCGGCACGTCGAAGCCGGTCAGGCGCCCGTACACGGCCTTGCCGAGCTCCTTGCCAAGCTCCACGCCCCACTGGTCGAAGGAGTTGATGCCCCAGATCACGCCCTGCACGAACACCTTGTGCTCGTAGAGCGCGATCAGCGCGCCGAGGCGGCCGGGGCTGATGCTCTCCATCACCAGGGTGTTGCTCGGGCGGTTGCCCGGAATCACCTTGTGCGGGGCGACGCGCTGCACTTCCTCTTCCGGCAGGCCTCTGGCGCGCAGCTCGGCCTCGGCTTCCTCGCGGGTCTTGCCCTGCATCAGCGCCTGGCTCTGCGACAGGCAGTTGGCGTAGAGCCATTCGTGATGGTCGGCGACCGGGTTGTGGCTGACCACCGGGACGATGAAGTCGGCCGGGATCAGCGGCGTGCCCTGGTGCAGCAGCTGGTGGTAGGCGTGCTGGCCGTTGGCCCCGACGCCGCCCCAGATCACCGGCCCGGTGGTGCAGGAGACGGGCGTGCCGTCCTGGCGCACGCTCTTGCCGTTGGACTCCATGTCCATCTGCTGCAGGTGCTTGACGAAGTTGCGCAGGTAATGGTCGTAGGGCAGGAAGGCGTAGCTCTGCGCGTCCCAGAAGTTGTGGTACCAGACGCCGAGCATGGCCAGCAGCACCGGCATGTTGCGCTCGAAGGGCTCGTTGAGGAAGTGGCAGTCCATGCTGTAGGCGCCGGACAGCAGGTCCTTGAAGTTGGACATGCCGATGGCCAGCGCGATCGGCAGACCGATGGCCGACCACAGCGAATAGCGGCCGCCGACCCAGTCCCACATGGGGAACACGTTCTTCTCGCGGATGCCGAAGTCGATCGCCGCCTGCTTGTTGCTGGTCACCGCGATGAAGTGGCGGTAGAGCTTCTCCTCGGTGCCGCCCTTGGCCAGGTACCAGGTACGCGCGGCCTGGGCGTTCTTCAGCGTCTCGAGGGTGCCGAAGGTCTTGCTGGAAATGATGAACAGGGTGGTCTCGACGTTGAGCTTGGCGGTCACCTCGCGGAATTCGCTGCCGTCGATGTTGGCCAGGTAGTGCGTGCGCACGCCGCCCTGCTGCTGGGTGAAGGGCAGCAGCGCCTCGGACACCAGCTGCGGGCCGAGGAAGGAACCGCCGATGCCGATGTTCACCACGTCGGTGATGGTCTTGTCGCTGAAGCCGCGCCACAGGTTGTTGTGGATGCGGGTGACGAGATCGGTCATCTGCGCCAGCGCCGCATGCACCTCGCGCATGATGTTGTGGCCGTCGACCGTCACGCAGTCGCCCAGCGGCCGGCGCAGGGCGGTGTGCAGCACCGGGCGGCCTTCGGAACCGTTGAGCTTCTCGCCGTTGAACATGGCGCGCGCGGCCTGCTCGACGCCGGCCTCGCGGGCGAGGTTGACCAGCAGCTGCAGGGTTGCGTCGGTGACCAGGTTCTTCGAATAGTCGAGGAACAGTCCGCAGCAGGCGGTGGACATCCGCTCGAAGCGGCTCGGGTCGGAGGCGAAGGCCTGCCGCATGCTGAAGCTCTGCATGGCCAGGCGGTGTTCTTCCAGAGCCTTCCAGGACGGCAGGCCGGTGACATCGACGGGATGTTGGTAGTACATCATGGGATGCGGCTTCCTTTGCGTTACGTTGCTGGCGCGCCCTGCGGCCCGGCTCGTGCGGTGCTGGCGCTGACCGCGAGGCTCCGGCCGCGCGGCGATGGCACGAAGTGCCATCTGGACTGCTGTGTGACCCGTCAACGATGCTGACGTTCCGGTGGTGGGCAAACAAGCCCTGGGGAAAGAAAAAGGCCAGGCCCTTTGCATGTCCGTCGTGGTTCTCGACATGCACGATCCGAGCGATAGAAGCGCGCCTGCTTGCGAAGGCACGTAGGGTGGATGACCGCGCAGCCTCATCCACGCGTCGGTTCGGCTCTCCCGGAGCGACCGGCCACACACCGGAGCGCGGTGAAAGACACTGCGCGGTTCTCCACCCTGCGGTCGCCGAGCCGCGTGCCATGGCGCCTGTTCATGAGGCGATCGCCCCGAGGGCGGGCCTCCCACAAGGGCGCCCGCCCGCATGGGCGACGCAATCGCAGGCAAGGGGGTAGGGTGGAATGACGGCGAAGCCTCATCCACGCGTCGGGTTCGGCTGCTGCCCGGCAGCGACACACCGAAACGCGGTGGAAAACGCTGGGCGGTTTTCCACCCTACGGCGCCGGGAGCCGTGTGCCATGGCGCCTGTTCATGAGGCGATCGCCCCGAGGGCGGGCCTCGCCTCCCACAAGGGCGCCCGCCCGCATGGGCGACGCAATCGCAGGCAAGGGGGTAGGGTGGATGACGGCGCAGCCTCATCCACGCGCTGGTTCGCTGATACCGCGTTTACGCCACCTGCACCGGAATCGCATTGCTGGTATGACTCAGCCCGCCATCGGCGCCCATGTACAGGATGCTCGGCTTGAAGCCGGCCAACTCGGCCTCGCTGTAGTGGGCATAGGCACAGATGATCAGCCGGTGGCCGACCGCCGCCTTGTGCGCGGCCGCGCCGTTGACCGAGATGATCTTCGAGCCTTCCTCGCCACGGATGGCGTAGGTGGTGAAGCGCTCGCCGTTGTCGACGTTGTAGAGCTGGATCTGCTCGTACTCGCGGATGCCGGCCAGGTCGAGCCACTCGCCGTCGATGGCGCAGGAGCCCTCGTAGTCGAGCACCGAATGGGTCACCTGGGCGCGGTGCAGTTTGGCCTTGAGCATGATGGCGTGCATGACGGTTCCTTGTGGGCGGCAGGCGGCATCGCGTGTGCCGCCCGCCTGGGTTCGTGCGATGGGAGGGGACTCAGCCGCGTGCGGTCTGGCGTACCACCAGGTTGTCGATCAGCCGCGTCCTGCCGAGATAGGCGGCGACCAGGAAGACCAGCTCCGGGCTGTCCGGCGAAGCCGGGCCGAGGGCCAGGGCGTCGCGCACTTCCAGGTAGTCGGGGCGCAGGCCGGCGCCGCGCAGCGCGTCCAGGCCCTCGTCGAGCAGGGCCGGGTAGTCGCGGCGGCCGCCTTCGATGGCCCGCGCCAGACCTTGCAGGGTGCGGTAGAGCACCGGCGCCTGCGCACGTTCCTGTTCGCTGAGGTAGCCGTTGCGCGAGGACAGTGCCAGGCCGTCTTCGGCGCGCACGGTCGGTTCGCCGACGATCTGCACCGGCATGTTGAGGTCGCGCACCATGGTGCGGATCACCGCCAGCTGCTGGTAGTCCTTCTGGCCGAACACCGCGGTATCCGGCTGGACCATGTTGAACAGCTTGCTGACCACGGTGGCCACGCCGTCGAAGTGGCCCGGCCGGCTGCCGCCGCAGAGCCCGGCGGAGACGCCGGCGACGCTGACGCGGGTCTGGTTGTCCTGACCGTCCGGGTACATTTCCTCGACGCTGGGAGCGAACAACAGGTGGCAGCCGGCCGCGGCGAGCTTCTCCTGGTCGGCCGCCAGGGTGCGGGGGTAGCTCGCCAGATCCTCGTTGGGGCCGAACTGCAGCGGGTTGACGAACACGCTGGAGACGATGAACTCGGCATGCTGCGCGGCGCGCGCGATCAGCGCCATGTGGCCGCTGTGCAGGTTGCCCATGGTCGGGACGAAGCCGATGCGCTGACGGGCGCTGCGGGCTTCGGCGATGGCGGCGCGCAGTTCGGCGATGGTGTGTACGGTCTTCATGCGGCGAACCCGTGTTCGGCGGCGGGGAATTCACCGCTCTTCACTTCCCTGACGTAGGCGGCGAAGGCGGCGGAAATGCTGGTGTGGCCGTTCATGAAGTTTTTCACGAACTTGGCGGTGCGGCCGCTCAGCGACAGCCCGAGCATGTCGTGCATCACCAGCACCTGGCCGTCGGTGTGCGGCCCGGCGCCGATGCCGATCACCGGGATGCCCAGTTCGGAAGTCAGGTGCGCGCCCAGTTCGGTGGGAATGCATTCGACCAGGATCATGGCCGCGCCGGCCCGCTCGAGCGCCTTGGCGTCTTCGATCAGGCGGTTGGCGGCGGCCTCCTCGCGGCCCTGCACCTTGTAGCCGCCGAGCAGGTTGACCGCCTGCGGGGTCAACCCCAGATGGGCGCAGACCGGCACGCCGCGGTCGGCCAGTTGCCCGATCGCCTCGGCCAGCCAGCCGGCGCCTTCCAGCTTGATCATGTGCGCGCCGGCGCGCATGAGGGTGGCGCAGTTGTTCAGCGTCTGCTCGGGCGTGGCGTTGGCCATGAACGGCAGGTCGGCGAGGATCAGGGCGCCACGGTTGCCGCGCTTGACGCAGGCGGTGTGGTAGGCCATCTCGTCGACGGTGACCGGCAGGGTGCTGTCGTGGCCCTGCAGCACCATGCCCAGCGAATCGCCGATCAGCAGGATTTCCACGCCGGCTTCGGACGCGGTCTTGGCGAAGGTGGCGTCGTAGCAGGTGAGCATGGTGATCTTCTCACCCTTGCGCTTGAGCCCTTGCAGAGTGGTCAGGGTGACATCAGGCATGGTGCCGTCCTCTCGAAACCTTGGCAGGCCGGCACGAGGCACGGGCTGCAAATACGGGTCGGTTCTCGCACGTTCGCCGTTCGACAGTGCAGGGAAGCTCGCAATTGCCCCAAATCGATGCGTCACGGGGCGCCATATAGTCCCGATGGTGCGCGGGTTAGTCAATCGCCGCTGTTACCGCTCGGTTACAGACGTTACCGCTGGCGGTTACACCGCGCCGAGGCGTTCCAGCCCGGCGAGCGGGCAGGCGGCCAGCAGCTCGGCCAGGGCACGGCCGTCCGGCAGGGTCAGGTCGGCGGGGGCGATCTCGGCGAGGGGGTAGAGGACGAAGGCGCGGGCGTGCATGTGGTAGTGCGGCACCCGCAGGCGTGGATCGTCGATCAGGCGATCGCCGTAAAGCAGGATGTCCAGGTCCAGGGTGCGTGGGCCCCAGCGGCGTTCGCGCACGCGGCCCTGGTCGTTCTCGATCGTCTGCAGGGCATCGAGCAGGGCCAGCGGTGGCAGCTCGGTGTCCAGCGCCGCCACCGCGTTGACATAACGCGGCTGGTCCGGCGGGCCCAGCGGATCGCTGGCATAGAAGGAAGACACCGCGGCGAGCGTGGTGGCGGGCAGCGCGGCCAGGGCGGCCAGGGCCTCTTCGAGCTGTTGCACGGGCTCGGCGAGATTGCTGCCGAGCCCCAGGTAGACGCATGGCATCAGTCGGCAGCGGCGTCGCTATCGCCGCCGCTGCGGCGTCGGCGTCCGCCGCGCCGGCGCTTGCGGGCCGCGGGATCGTCCTTGCTGCTGCTGAGACCGCGGATCATCGCGCGGCGGCCGGCCTCGTCGGCTTCCTGATAATCGGTCCACCAGTCGCCCAGCCCGCCGGTCTGCTCGCCGGCGCTCTCGCGCAGCAGCAGGAAGTCGTAGCCGGCGCGGAAGCGCGGGCTCTCGATCAACTGGTCGGCGCGGCGCCCATGACGACGCGGCAGGCGCTCCTGCATGTCCCATATCTCGCGCATGGGGATGGAGAAGCGCTTGGGAATCGCGGTGCGCTGGCACTGTTGCCAGATGATGTCGTGCGCCGCTTCCTGCATGGCCGGGATCGGCGGCATGCCGCGGTCCTGCAGCTCCAGCACCCGGGCCGGCAGGGCGGGCCAGAGCAGGGCGGCGAAGAGGAACGCCGGGGTGACCGGCTTGCCGGCGTAGATCCGGTCGTCGGTGTTGGCCAGGGCCTGGCGGATCAGCTGGCCGGCGTACTCCGGGTTGCGTTCCAGCGCCAGCGCGCTGGCCGGGAACAGCGGGGCGAACAGGTCGTATTCGAGCAGCAGTTCGAAGGTGCGCTCGGCCTGCCCGCCGAGGAACAGCTTGATGACCTCGTCGAACAGCCGCGCGGAGGGGATTTCCTTGAGCAGCGGCGCCAGTCGACGAATGGGCTCGGCGCTGTGCTTCTCGATCTCGAAGTCGAGCTTGGCGGCGAAGCGTACCGCGCGCAGCATGCGCACCGGGTCTTCCTGGTAGCGCTGCTCGGGGTCGCCGATCAGGCGGATCAGCCGGTTGCGGATGTCGTGCACGCCGTGGGTGTGATCGAGGATGCGCTCGCTCGCCGGGTCGTAGTACAGCGCATTGATGGTGAAGTCGCGGCGCTGGGCGTCGTCCTCCAGGGTACCGTAGACGTTGTCGCGCAGGATTCGCCCGCTCTCGTTGCGCGAGGCCAGCGGGTTGGCATCTTCCTCGTCGTCGTCTTCGGGGTGATTGGCGCGGAAGGTGGCGACTTCGATGATCTCGCGACCGAAGTGCACGTGGACCAGCTTGAAGCGACGGCCGATGACGCGGGCGTTACGGAACTCGGCACGGACCTGCTCGGGGGTGGCGCTGGTCGCCACGTCGAAATCCTTCGGATCGAGGTCCAGCAGCAGGTCGCGCACGCAGCCGCCTACCACGTAGGCCTGGTAGCCGGCCTGCTGCAGACGCTGGACCACGTTCACCGCGTTGCGGCTGATGTCGTCTCGATGCAGCGAATGTTGCCGGCTGGTCAGTATTTCAGGTGCGCGACGTTGCAGCGGAAGACGGCGCAGAGGAGAGCGAAAGGACTGGAACAGCTTCTTCAGCATGAGGTGCACTTGTGGCCAATGGAGGACCGGGCGGACCAGACGCTCTCTGGTCGACGCGCGCAGGATGCGCGGAGTCTAGCACCGCGGAGCACCGGATGTTGAAGCAAGCGGGGGAGGCTGTCAAAGCGAGGGGCGGGAAGCACTGGGGGAGCCGAAGCTCCCCCGAATGATGTGCGTGCTTTGTTGTTATTGGTTGTCAGGCCTGTTGTTTTTGTTATCGCCTGTCCCGGGGCCGTAGCCCCTGGGAAGGTGCTCCTACGATGGGAGCCAGTAGCAAACGGATTGCTTTGGTCGCTGATGTTGCCAGTGATCGTCGATCCAACCAGTTCAGGCGCTGCTTGGAAGCAGTTTTTTGTTGTTCTCGGCCTGGTCGTGGGGCGAACCCCGATGGCAATTCCTCTCCAAAAGAATCAGTTAGCTGCGCCTCTGCCTTCTTGTTTTTGTTCTGCTAGAGCCGATACGTCTTGTTCTTGTTATGGGGTCTGCTTGTTATTGTTGTTGTGCCATAGATAAAGCAGGTGCCGTGCCAGTTTCTGGAATTCATTTAAAAACAATGAGTTATGGATTTTGTGGATTTTCGTGAGGCGAAAAAAACCGGGTTCCCGTTACCGATGAACCCGGTTACCTGTTACGCCTCGACATGAGCGGTAACAGGTTGGAGACGGTATCAGCCGGCGGCCGTGCTCTTGCGGCGCGGAATGCCCAGGCGCTGGCGGCGCTCCCACAGGCACTTGCGGCTGATGCCGAGCTTGCGCGCCAGCTCGGTCTCGGTCATGTGGTCCTGGTGCTCGAGCACGAAATGCTGGAAATAGTCCTCCAGCGACAGGTCCTCGGTCGGCTCGTGATTGCTCGAGGCGGATAGCGGGCTGCCGGCGTCGTCCTCGAAGGGCTCGTCGTCGAGGTCGTCGAGCTCGATGTCGATGCCGAGGAACTCGGCGCCGATTTCCGGCCCCTCGCAGAGGATGGCGGCGCGCTCGATGGCGTTCTCCAGCTCGCGCACGTTGCCCGGCCAGGTGTAGTGACGGATCGCCTGCTCGGCCTCGCGCGAGAAGCTCAGCGCCGGACCGCCCATGCGGTCGGCCTGGCGCTTGAGAAAGGCCTGGGCGATTTCCAGCACGTCGTTGCCCCGCTCGCGCAGCGGCGGCAGCCTGAGGGCGATCACGTTGAGGCGGTAGTAGAGGTCTTCGCGGAACTGCCCGGTCTTGGCCAGCGTCTTCAGGTCGCGGTGGGTCGCGGCGATCAGGCGCACGTCGACCTTCTGTGACTGCACCGAGCCGACGCGGCGGATCTCGCCTTCCTGCAGCACGCGCAGCAGGCGGGCCTGGGCCTCGAGCGGCAGTTCGCCGATCTCGTCGAGGAACAGGGTGCCGCCGTCGGCGGCCTCGACCAGGCCGGTGCGGCCGGCGGTGGCGCCGGTGAAGGCGCCTTTCTCGTGGCCGAACAGCTCCGATTCGATCAGCGTTTCCGGGATGGCCGCGCAGTTCACCGAGATCATCGGTGCCTTGGCTCGGCGCGAGAGATTGTGCAGGGCCCGCGCCACCAGTTCCTTGCCGGTGCCGGACTCGCCCTGGATGAGCACGTTGGAGTCGGTGGGGGCGACCTTGCGGATCTTGCCGAACAGGTCCTGCATCGGGCTACAGCGCCCGATGATGCCGATCTCGCCGCGCGCCTCGGCGCCGCCAGGCGCCGGCTCGGCGTTCGCCCGCGGGGCCGGCGCGCTGGCCGCGGCCTGGTGCTCGCGCAGGATGCGCGCGACGGTCTGCAGCATTTCGTCGTGATCGAACGGCTTGGCGATGTAGTCCACCGCGCCCATCTTCATCGAGTCGACGGCCGAGCGCAGGCTGGCGTAGCTGGTCATGATCAGCACCGGCGTGCCCTCGGCGTGCCGGATCAGCTCGGTGCCGGGCGCGCCGGGCAGGCGCAGGTCGCTGATGATCAGGTCGAAGCCCGGCACGCTGAAGCGCTCCTGTGCCTCCTGCACCGAACCCGCCTCGCTCACCTCGTACTGGTTGCGCTCGAGCAGCCGGCGCAATGCCGAGCGGATGATGGTTTCGTCTTCGACGATCAGAATATGTGACATCGGAACTCTCTCGACGGTCTGAGGCCCGCTGTGGCGGCCTCGTCAACTCACGGCGTTGGTCGCCTCGACATACCGCGGCAGGGTGATCCTGATTCGTGTGCCACGTTGCGTTCCTGGGTCGGCCGGGCTGTCGACGATGATCTGGCCATAATGCTCCTCAACGATGGAATAGACCAGCGACAGGCCCAGCCCGGTCCCTTCGCCCGGGTCCTTGGTGGTGAAGAAGGGCTCGAACAGGCGGTCCTGGATGGCCTTCGGAATGCCGCTGCCCTCGTCCTCGACGATCAGGTAGACGGTCTGCTCCGACACCTCGCTCCAGATGCGGATCAGCCCGCCCGGCGGGGAGGCGTCGCGGGCGTTGGAGAGCAGGTTGATCAGCACCTGCGCCAGGCGCTGCGGGTCGCCTTCGACCAGGTGCGCCGGATCGCACAGGTTCAGGTACTGCACCTCGGTGCCGCGCCGGTTCAGCGAGAGCAGGGCAACGGCGTCCTGGGTGACCTCGGCGAGGTTGACCGGGTAGAGCTTCTGCTGGCGGCCGCCGGCGTGGGCGAAGCTCATCAGCGACTGCACGATGCGCGAGACGCGCTTGGTCTGCTCGATGATCTGCGCGCTGATCTCGCCGATCTCGCCGTCGCCCTCGCGCTCCTCGCGCAGGTTCTGCGCCAGGCAGGCAATGCCGGTGATGGGGTTGCCGATCTCGTGGGCGACGCCGGCGGCCAGCCGGCCGATGCTGGCCAGACGTTCGGAGTGCACCAGGCGGTCTTCCAGCACCTGGGTTTCGGTGAGGTCCTCGACCAGCAGCACCAGCCCGCTGTTGCCCGGCGCCAGCGGCTCGTCGATCGCCGCCTTGTGCAGGTTCAGCCAGCGGGTGTCGCCGTCGAGCGGCAGCTGGCGCTTGTGCAGGTGCTCGGCGGGCTGGTCGATGAAGTCCTGCAGCAGCGTGCGCCAGGGCTCGGCGATGGTGACCAGGCGCGAGCCGACCACCTGGCTCGCGGCGATGCCGGTCAGTTCCTCCATGGCCTTGTTCCACATCAGGATCTCGCGGTCCTTGGCCAGCGAGCAGACGCCCATCGGCAGCTCCTGCAGCGTCTGCCGGTGATAGCGGCGCAGGGCGTCGAGTTCGGCTGCGAGGCCGGTCAGCCGCGAGTGGTATTCCTCGAGGCGGTTCTCGATGAAGTGGATGTCCTCGGTGACGTAGCCTTCGTTGCCGTGCTTGTACGGCAGGAAGTTCTCGACGATGTCCTGCGCCACGCTCGGGCCCATCAGGCCGGAGAGGTTCGCCTCGATGCGGTCGCGCAGCCGGCGCAGGGCGTAGGGGCGGTGCTCGTCGAACGGCAGGCCGAGGTCGCGCAGGGCCTGCTCGACCTCGCGCTGGGCGGTCTTGGCGCCAAGCGGTTTGGCCAGTTGGGTGGCGAACTCCTGCGGCGAGGCGGCCACCAGTTCGCGCCGTTGCGGGCGGCGCACGTTCTCCACGGCGCAGGCCTCGGCGGCGCCTTTCTCCTCGGCGCTGGCGTCGGTGAACAGCGACACCAGCGAGAACACCAGAACGTTGGTCGCCAGCGAGGCGATGGCCGCCAGGTGCCAGCTGGTGTCGTCGAGCACGTAGACCAGGTTGAACAGCGGGATGTAGAAGCCGTCCAGGTTGCCCATCAGCGGCAGCAGCATGGTGGTCACCCAGACCCCGATGCCGGCCAGCAGCCCGGCGATGAAGCCGCGCCGGTTGGCCGTCGGCCAGTACAGCACCGAGAGCACCCCGGGCAGGAACTGCAGGGTGGCGACAAAGGCGACGATGCCCAGGTTGGACAGGTCCTGCTCGGCGCCGAGCAGCAGGTAGAAGCCGTAGCCGGCCATGATGACGGTGAAGATCAGGCCGCGGCGGGTCCATTTCAGCCAGCGGTAGATGTTGCCCTCGGCCGGCGGCTGGTACAGCGGCAGCACCAGGTGGTTGAGGGCCATGCCGGAGAGCGCCAGGGTGCAGACGATGATCAGCCCGCTGGAGGCCGACAGGCCACCGATGAAGGCCAGCAGCGCGAGGGTCTCGTTGCCGAGGGCGATGCCGACGCCGAGGGTGAAGTACTCCGGATTGGTCGCCACCCCGAGCTTGAGGCCGGCCCAGAGGATCAGCGGCACCGCCAGGCTCATCAGCAGCAGGTACAGCGGCAGGCCCCAGCTGGCGCTGACCATCGCCCGCGGATTGAGGTTCTCGGTGAAGGTCATGTGGTACATGTGCGGCATCACGATCGCCGAGGCGAAGAACACCAGCAGCAGCGTGCGCCAGGGGCCCTCCTGCAGGGGCGTGTGCAGCGCGGTCAGGGCGTTCTGGTTCTGCAGCAGCCAGATCTCCAGCTGGCCGGGGCCGCCGAACACCCCGTAGAGCGCGTACAGGCCGATCGCCCCGAGCGTCACCAGCTTGACCACCGACTCGAAGGCGATGGCGAACACCAGCCCCTCGTGCTTCTCCCGCGCGGCGATGTGGCGCGAGCCGAACAGCACGGTGAAGAGGATGATCAGCGCGCAGTAGCCCAGGGCGACGCGGCCCTGCAGCGGCTCGTGGGTGAGGATGCCGATGGCGTCGGCCACCGCCTGGATCTGCAGCGCCAGCAGCGGCAGCACGCCGACCAGCATCACCACGGTGGTCAGCGCGCCGGCCCAGGTGCTGCGGAAGCGGAAGGCGAACAGGTCGGCGAGCGAGGACAGCTGGTAGGTGCGGGTGATGCGCAGGATCGGGTAGAGCAGCACCGGCGCCAGCAGGAAGGCCCCGCACACCCCGAGGTAGGTGGCGAGGAAGCCGTAGCCGTACTGGTAGGCCAGGCCGACCGCGCCGTAGAACGCCCAGGCGCTGGCGTAGACGCCCAGCGACAGGGTGTAGGTCAGCGGGTGGCGGGTGATCCAGCGCGGGATCAGGCCGCGCTCGCCGACCCAGGCGACGCCGAACAGCACCAGCAGGTAGAGTGCGCTGATGATGACCAGGTAGGACAGGTCAAAGCTCGTCGGCATCGCGCTGGCTCTGCAGGATGAAGGTCACCACGATGAGGATCAGCCACAGCAGGTAGGGCCGATACCAGGCGCCGTTGGGGTCGACCCACCAGTCCATGATCGCGGGCGAGAACAGGTAGATCCCGACCACCAGGAGCAGCACCAGTCGGTAGATGTACATGCCGGATCTCGTGTGGGAAGTGCAGGCGATGGTAATGGAAGCCGGCGCGCGTCAAAAGCCGCGGTGCGATTGGTGGCGGGAAAGCGGTCGGCGGTCGGCTGGCTCGGGATTTCGTGCACGGCCCTCACCCCAGCCCTCTCCCGTAGGGAGAGGGAGCTATCCGGCGGCAGCCTGGCGCTGTCTGCAGCCCACGTCGCAGGCGTTATCGGAGGCGCTTTTGTAGGAGCGAGCTCTGCTCGCGAATGCCACCGTGCCTGCCAGGCCCCGGCGGGGATGGGCCTGGCGCCAGGGTCGCAGGCGTTGTCGGAGGCGCTTTTCTGTAGGAGCGAGCTCTGCTCGCGAATGCCGCCCTGCCTGCCATGCCCCGACGGGGGATGGGTCTGGCCCCGGGGTCGCAGGCAGAGCCTGCTCCTACAACAGGCATGTCGGAGGCGCTTTTGTAGGAGCGAGCTCTGCTCGCGAATGCCACCGTACCTGCCAGGCCCCGGCGGGGGATGGGTCTGGCCCCGGGGTCGCAGGCAGAGCCTGCTCCTACAGCAGGCATGTCGGAGGCTCTTTTGTAGGAGCGAGCTCTGCTCGCGAATGCCACCGTACCTGCGAGGCCCCGGCGGGGGTGGGCCTGGCATCAGGGTCGCAGGCGTTGTCGGAGGCGCTTTTCTGTAGGAGCGAGCTTTGCTCGCGAATGCCACCGTACCTGCCAGGCCCGGCGGGAATGGGCCTGGCGCCAGGGTCGCAAGCAGAGCCTGCTCCTGCAGGTACGGCGTCGGTCGAATCAGCGCAACTGCGCCTCGGCCAGGGTGAGGGTGCACGGGATGCGCTCGGCATTCCAATGACGTCCCGCCCATTCCAGGATCGCCGGGGGCCGTTCGCCGGCCAGCGCCGGGTCCGGCCGCTGGCCGAGGGCACGCAGGGCGCGTAGTAGCAGCGGGCCGGCCTCCTGCGGCTGCAGCGGCGGCGAACGGTAACGCTTGCCGAGCTTGTGGCCGTCCGGCTGGATCAGCAGCGGCAGGTGCAGGTAGCGCGGCTGCGGCAGCCCGAGCAGTTCCTGCAGGTAGAGCTGGCGCGGGGTCGAGTCGAGCAGGTCGGCGCCGCGCACCACGTCGGTGATGCCCTGCCAGGCGTCGTCCAGCACCACCGCCAGCTGGTAGGCGAACAGGCCGTCGCGGCGGCGGATGACGAAGTCGCCGACATCCATTCCCAGGTGTTGGACATAACGGCCCTGCACGCGGTCGACGAAGCCGTATTCGCGATCCGGCACGCGCAGGCGGATGGCCGCATCCTGCAGCGGATGCCCGGCGTCGCGGCAGAAGCCGGGATAGGCGCCCGGGTAGGTGGCCAGGTCCTTGCGCGAACAGGTGCAGGGGTAGGCCAGGCGGTTGTCCAGCAGCCATTCGACGGCCTGCCGGTAGACCGCATGGCGCTCGCTCTGGCGCGCGACCTCGCCGTCCCAGGTCAGGCCGTAGGCCTCCAGCGTCTGCAGGATCGCCGCCTGCGCGCCGGGCATCTCGCGTGGCGGGTCGAGGTCTTCCATGCGCACCAGCCAGCGGCCGCCGACGGCGCGGGCATCGAGGTAGGAGGCGAGGGCGGCGACCAGCGAGCCGAAGTGCAGGTAGCCGCTGGGGGTGGGAGCGAAGCGGCCGACGTAGGCGCCTGCGGATGCACGGGCTTCGGTGGGGACGGCGAACGGGGAAGTCATCGGACGTCGGAAACGAAGCGGGGCGCCGAAGCGCCCCGTCAGGATCAGGAACCGAGCTGTTTTTCCTTGATCTCGGCCAGGGTCTTGCAGTCGATGCACAGGCTGGCGGTGGGGCGGGCCTCCAGGCGGCGAATGCCGATCTCGACGCCGCACGACTCGCACCAGCCGTACTCGTTGTCCTCGATCATCTGCAGGGTTTCGTCGATCTTCTTGATCAGCTTGCGCTCGCGGTCACGGGCCCGCAGTTCGAGGCTGAATTCTTCTTCCTGGCTGGCACGGTCGGCCGGATCCGGGAAGTTCGCCGCTTCGTCCTGCATGTGGTGGACGGTGCGGTCGACCTCTTCCATCAGCTCCTGCTTCCACTTGTTGAGGATGGCGGTGAAGTGAGCGCGCATCCGCTCGCTCATGTATTCCTCGCCCTTGGTTTCCTCGTAGGGCTGGAAGCCACGGACCAGTTGGTTGCTCGTTTGTGTCGTCTTGGTGATGGGCATGGATGTCCGCCTCTCGCTATGTCCATTGCGCAGGTTCAAGGTCCCTTGCCGGCCCGGGCCGGCCCTGCGGCTGCAAGCGGGCGAAATTACCAGAACCGTCCGGGGTGCGCTACTCCCGGCGGTCAAGCCCCGCAGCCTTGTTCGGAACCGCTACTTCAGGCTTTTCGTCAGCCGTGGCACTAGGACCCTGGCGCAGCGAAATCATTCTGTCGGTGGGTACGAACGGGCCTGCCTGATAGAATTCGCGCTTTTGCCGGAAGCGCCCCATGACCCCCACCTACAGCGCGCGCAGCGGTGCGATCGAACCCTTCCACGTCATGGCCCTGCTGGCCCGCGCCAACGAGCTGCAGGCGCAGGGGCACGACGTCATCCACCTGGAGATCGGCGAGCCGGATTTCACCACGGCCGCGCCCATCGTCGCCGCCGGGCAGGCCGCCCTGGCTGCCGGCCATACCCGCTACACCGCCGCGCGCGGTCTGCCGCAGCTGCGCGAGGCCATCGCCGGTTTTTATGCCAGTCGCTACGGGCTGAGCGTCGACCCCGAACGCATCCTCGTCACTCCCGGCGGCTCCGGCGCGCTGCTGCTGGCCAGCAGCCTGCTGGTCGATCCCGGCCGCCACTGGCTGCTGGCCGACCCGGGCTATCCGTGCAACCGCCATTTCCTGCGCCTGGTCGAGGGCGAGGCGCAGCTGGTGCCGGTGGGGCCGGCCGAGCGCTATCAGCTGACGCCGGCGCTGGTCGAGCGGCACTGGAATGCGCAGAGCGTCGGCGCGCTGGTCGCCTCGCCGGCCAACCCCACCGGCACGCTGCTCGATCGCGACGAGCTGGCCGCGCTGTCGCAGGCGCTCGAGACGCGCGGCGGCCACCTGGTGGTCGACGAGATCTACCATGGGCTGACCTACGGCGTGGATGCCGCCAGCGTGCTCGAGGTGGACGACGCCGCCTTCGTGCTCAATTCCTTTTCCAAGTATTTCGGCATGACCGGCTGGCGCCTGGGCTGGCTGGTGGCGCCGGCCGGAGCGGTCGCCGATCTGGAGAAGCTGGCGCAGAACCTCTACATCAGCGCTTCCTCGATGGCCCAGCACGCCGCGCTGGCTTGCTTCGAGCCCGCTACCCTGGAAATCCTCGAGGAGCGCCGGGCGGCCTTCGCGCGGCGCCGCGACTTCCTGCTGCCGGCCCTGCGCGAGCTCGGCTTCCGCATCGCCGTGGAGCCGCAGGGCGCCTTCTATCTATATGCGGACATCAGCGCCTTCGGTGGCGACGCCTTCGCCTTCTGCCGGCACTTCCTGGAAACCGAGCACGTGGCCTTCACCCCCGGCCTGGATTTCGGCCGGCACCTGGCCGGCCACCACGTGCGCTTCGCCTATACGCAGGACCTGCCGCGCCTGGAGCAGGCGGTCGAGCGCATCGCCCGCGGGCTGGCGAGCTGGCGGCCCTGATGCGCTATCCGCAGGCACTGGAGGAGGGGCGGCTGGTCAGGCGCTACAAGCGCTTCTTCGCCGACGTGCTGACCGCCGAGGGCGAGGCATTGTGCATTCACTGCCCGAACACAGGCTCGATGCTGCACTGCATGGGCGAGGGCGCGCGGGTGTGGTTCAGCCGTACGAACGACCCGAAGCGCAAGCTGGCCGGCACCTGGGAACTGGTGGAAACCCCGCACGGGCGCCTGGCGTGCGTCAACACCGCGCGCGCCAACCCGCTGGTCGAGGAGGCGCTGCGCGACGGGACGATCGTCGAGCTGGCCGGCTTCACCGGACTCCGGCGGGAGGTGGCCTACGGCGAGGAGAACAGCCGCGCCGACTTCCGCCTGGAGTATCCACACGGTGCGGCCTACGTCGAGGTGAAGAGCGTGACGCTGGGGTTCCCCGAAGGAGGCGTGGCGGCCTTTCCCGACGCCGTCACCGCCCGCGGTGCGCGGCACCTGCGCGAACTGGCGGCGCTGGCGCGCGCCGGGGTGCGGGCGGTGCAGCTGTATTGCGTGAACCTGACCGGCGTCGAGGCGGTGCGCCCGGCGGTGGAGATCGACCCGGCCTACGGTCGCGCGCTGGACGACGCGCTGGGCGCGGGGGTCGAGGTGCTCGCCTACGGGGCGGCCATCAGCCCGCAGGAGATCCGCCTGGAGAGGCGCCTGCCGGTGATCGTCTGAAGGTCATGCCGGCCTGGGCCGGTAGTCAGGCGAGGGGCGGAATGGTTGGCGCGGGCAACCGGGCCCCGGCCTGCGCCGGGTGGAGACAGGTGTGGGAGCGGTCTCGACCGCGAGCCTTTGGCTTGTATTGCGCTCAGCATCGGTCGCAGGCAGAGCCTGCTCCTACAGGTGTGCCTCGAAGTTGCAGGCAACGCCGCCATGCCTTTCCCTTCTCCCCCGGGAGAAGGTGGCCCGCCGGGCCGGATGAGGGACGCCTGCGCCCCGGCCCTTACCCCCGGCCCTCTCCAGGCGCGATCGGCGCACATCCCATCCCGCATCGCCCTGTCACTGCGCCGGCGTTACCCGCCAGATCACATTGCCCACGTCGTCGGCCACCAACAGCGCGCCGGTGCCGTCCACGGCGACGCCCACCGGGCGGCCCATGGCTTCGTCGTTCTCGTTGATGAAACCGGTCAGCACATCTTCGGCCGGCCCGCTCGGCTCGCCGTCCTCGAAGGGCACGAAGACCACCTTGTAGCCGCTGTGCGGCTTGCGATTCCACGAACCGTGCTGGCCGACGAAAGCCCCGTTGCGATAATGCTCCGGCAGCCGCCCGCCTTCGTAGAAGGCCAGGCCGAGCGAGGCGGTGTGCGGGCCCAGGGCATAGTCCGGGACGAGGGCCCTGGCCACCAGGTCGGGCCGCGGTGGCTGCACGCGCTCGTCGACGTGCTGGCCGAAGTAGCTGTAGGGCCAGCCGTAGAAGCCGCCGTCCTGTACCGAGGTCATGTAGTCGGGCACCAGGTCGCTGCCAATCCCGTCGCGTTCGTTGACCGCTGTCCAGAGTTCACCGCTGTCCGGCTGCCAGGCCATGCCGTTGGGGTTGCGCAGTCCGGAGGCGAACAGCCGCAGCGTCCCGGTCTCGAGGTCCACCTCGAGGATCGCGGCGCGGTTTTCCTCGGCCGGCATGCCGTTCTCGGCGACATTGCTGTTCGAGCCGCTGCTGACGTAGAGCCTGGTGCCGTCCGGGCTGGCGAGCAGGTTCTTGGTCCAGTGGCGATTGATCGGTCCGGCCGGCAGGTCGACGATCTTCTCGCCTTCGGCCTCGATCCGCGTGGCGCCTTCCCGGTAGGGAAAGCGCAGCAGGGCATCGGTATTGGCCACGTAGAAGTCGTCGCCGACCAGCGCCATGCCGAACGGCGAATTCAGCCCTTCGAGGAACACCGTGCGCCGGTCGACCCGGCCGTCGCCGTCAGCGTCGCGCAGCAGCGCGATGCGGTTGGCGCTGGGTACCCCGGCCCCGGCGCGGGCCATGACCTTCTTCGTGAACCAGCCCGTGAGCCCCTTCTGGTCTTCGGGCTTGGGCGGCGCGTTGGTTTCGGCGACCAGCACGTCGCCGTTGGGCAGGGTGTAGAGCCAGCGCGGGTGGTCCAGGTCGCGGGCGAAGGCCTCCACCCGCAGCCCGGGCGCGGCTTGCGGTTGGCGTCCGTCCGGCCAGCCCACCGCGGGGGCGATGTTGACCGTGGGGATCAGGCTCCTGTCCGGCTTCGGCAACGCCGGATCCGGGCCGTAGCCGGCCTGGACCGGCAGCTTGGCGATGTCGCCGCAGCCGGCGAGAAGGCTGGCGAGACTGCAGACCATCGGCAACGCCCAATAGCGCATCGTGAGTCGTCCCCTTCAATCTCGGTTCCTGGACGGACCGATCAGTCCGCGTCCGGTGGTGCCCGTCCTCGTTCACGCTCTTCGTCGCTACGCCGTGCATAGGTGCGCTCGGCGTTCCGCTCGAGCGCCGGCATCAGCATCAGGACCATGAGCGCCAGCACGGTGGCCAGTACCGCGGTGGCTTCACGGCCCAGGCCGCAGGCGATGCCGATCGCCGCGGTCAACCAGATGCCCGCGGCGGTGGTGAGCCCGTGGACATCCCTGACGCTGTTGCCCTTGAGAATGGTGCCGGCGCCGAGAAAGCCGATGCCGGTGACGATCCCCTGGATCACGCGCGCCAGCTGATCCAGATCCAGCCCGGCCTGCAGCGGCACGACGACGAACAGCGAGGCGCCGACGCAGACCAGCATGTGCGTGCGCAAGCCGGCCGACTTGCCCTTCGTCTCGCGCTCGTAGCCCAGCACGCCGCCGAGCAGGGCGGCCAGCAGCAGCCGGATGCTGACTCTGACGGTGTCTTCCAGATCATTCAGGTCGCTGAACTCCGAAGCCACCGTGCTCGTGAGGGTCTGCCACCAGTCCATGACGCCTCCTTCGGCTTCGGGGCATATCGGTTTCGAACGAGCCTGGCGCGTATGGTTCGCTCAGGGAGGCGATGGACGGTCCGGCGCAACCCTGAAACTCAGCTGGCCGATCATCTGGCCGGCCTCGGTGACCACCCGCACGCGCCAGCGGCCAGCCGCGTCGCGCGGGAAGTTGCGCTTGTGGCTCCAGGCGCGGTAGCCGGCTTCGCGGCCGCCGTTGATGTCCAGCGCGATGCGGTCCACCCGCCGGCCATCGTGGAGCCAGTCGTGGTAGATGCGCTCCTTCAGGCCCCGCGGGGCATTGATCGCGGTATAGGCGTAGAGCCCGTTGGCGTGCAGCTGCGCATTGGTCAACTGGTCCAGGCTGTCGCCGGGCTGGCGCGTGGCGCCGTCGAAATCCGTGGTCACCGCGACGTCGGTCAGCCACAGGGTGGCCGGCGGTACCCAGGTGCGGCCGAACCAGCCGGCGAGCCCGACCACCAGCGCCAGCCCCAGCACCGACAGCGCGCGGCGCCAGCCACCGCCGGGGAAGAGCGCGCCCAGGCTGGGCAGCGCCAGCAGCACGGCGATGCCGAGCGCCAGCTGGTAACTCTGCGGGGTGGACAGGTGGAGGATGATCGGCAGCGCGGTCAGCAGCACGGCGAACAGCGTCAGTACGTGGAAGCCGAGATAGAGCCAGCGCCGGCGGGCCAGCCAGCGGTAGTACAGCGGGTCGATCAGCGAGACCAGCGCCGCCGCGCCGAGCAGGCCGGTGAACAGCGCCTGTCCGCTGTTCCAGGCGGTGGTGACGAAGAAGAACGGGATGATGAAGAACAACGTCTCCTGGTGCACCAACTGGGTCGCGTAGTGCAGCAGCGGCGCCGGCACCTTCCAGCCGAACCAGCGCTCGATGGCGCGGCGCAGACTGCTTTCCAGGATCAGCCACAGCCAGCTGACCAGCATGATCAGCGACAGCACCTTGGCCAGCCCGGCCTGGCGGTCCACCAGCACGAAGCTGGCCACGCCGGAGGCGAAGCCGAACAGCGCGATCACCCCGGGATAGCGGGCGACCAGGCGGGCGACGAGGGCGTACAGGCGAGAAACGGCGGCTTTCAAATCCATGGCGGTCGGGTTGCCGGAGGCGCGGGAGTGTAACCCCGCGGCGCGCTCAGGTCAGTGCCCGTTCGATCGACTCGCGTACCACCGCATAGGCCTGCGCCTGCTGCGGGGTGAGGCTGACGTGCGGCAGGCCGATGCGCTGGCACAGTTCGGCGAGAAAGTCGTCGCGGGCATCGCTGCCGCGATCGAGGGTGACCGCGCAGGCCGGACGGAGCCGGCCGCGTTCGATCAGCAGGAAGTCGAAGCGCCGGCCGCTGACCTGGTTGTTGGCGTGGTACCAGGCCGAGCGTCGCGGCAGCGCGGTGATGTCCAGCACGTCGAGCACGCGGACCTTGGCCAGCACGAGGAAGCGTTCGCCCACGGTCTGCTGCAGCATGTCCAGCAGTTGCCGCTCGTGCTCGTCGAACGGCTCGTTCTTCAATGCGTAGGGAAACTGCACGGCGGGGTGGCTGAACTGCCGCTGCTTGATCAGAAACACCAGGACGAAGCAGGCGAACGCCGCCAGCATGACGGCCAGCCAGCTCATGGCGCATACCCCGCGAGGGGCTGCGCATCGGGACGATGGGCGCGACGGGACATGGCGTTCACTCGTTCGGATGACCTGTTGGACAGGCAAAAGGCGTGGTGATTCATGCGTGTTCCCCTTTCCGGTCCCTATGTTATTCGGCGCGGCCTGTTGTCGGGCGCTGGGCATGGTGGTTGGCGTTGGCAACTGAGCCCCGGCCTGCGCCGGGGCGACGGATTGGTGTAGGGCCTGGGCGCGGGTGTGGCTGCGGCTTGTCGCCGAAGACTCGTCCCAACTCCGTTGCTCGTACATCGTGGTACGGGCGCGGTTCACCTGAACCACTCCGGCAGCGCCTGGCCCAGCGTGGCGCGCATGCGTCGGGTATGGGAGCCGAGCCAGTAGACCCGGCCGCAGCCGGGGCAGCGGCGGATCGGGTCGGAGAAGGCGCGCGAGGAGGGCGGAGCGAGTTCCAGCGCTTCGGCTTCGGTGGCGTCGCGCAGGGGCGTGTTGCACACCAGGCAGCGCTGGAACAGCGCCGGCGGCGGCTGCAATGCACAGCCCGCGACCACCTCGCGCAGCTGGCTCAGCGGGCGATCGGAGGCGATGGCAAGGTAACGCGGCGGGCGCAGGAAGGTGATCAGGTGCCGGTCACGGGTCAGCAGGATGCGTTCTTCGCGTGCGGCCAGGGCGACCAGCGCGTGGTCGTCCAGCTCGGGGCGGTAGACGGTGTCGAGGTCGAGCACGCGCAGCCAGCGCACGAGCCCGCCCAGCATCGCGTCGGCAAGCAAGCGCGGGGTGGCCATAACGCTCTGACCGCGCACGCCCCCAGGGTTCCGCGTCAGTTCGGCGCCGGTTCGCTCCATTTCGGCACAACCGTCGGTTGCCAGTCATTGAGCAGCTGCAGCAGCGTTTCGGCCGAGTCCGCGCGCTGTAGCATCGCCCGATGGCGCTCGCGGACGAAGCCCTCGTCGACCAGGTGATCGAGGAAATGCGCCAGCTTGCCGTAGAAGTCGTTGACGTCGAGCAGGCCGAGCGGCTTGCCATGGTAGCCGAGCTGGCCCCAGGTCCAGACCTCGAACAGCTCCTCCAGCGTGCCGAGGCCGCCGGGTAGCGCGATGAAGGCCTCGGACAGCTCGGCCATACGGGCCTTGCGCGCGTGCATGCCGTCGACCACCTCCAGGCGGGTCAGCCCGGCGTGGCCGATCTCGGCATCCTTGAGGCTGCGCGGAATGATTCCGACGACTTCGCCGCCGGCCTCCAGCGCCGCGTCGGCGACGATGCCCATCAGACCCACGGCGCCGCCGCCGTAGACCAGGCGCACGCCCTGCCGGGCGAGGGTCTGGCCGAGGGCCACAGCCGCCTCGCGGTAGACCGGATTGACGCCGGTGCTGGCGCCGCAGAATACGCAGATCGATCGAAGGGACATCGCCGGGCTCCTCGGGAAATGAAGCCGGCAGGGTACCGATCGGCGGAGCGCCTGTCAGCGCTGGATCAAGTCAGCTGCCGCTGGCACCTTCGGCATAGGCGGCGAGCAGGTTGCGGATCAGTTCGTTGAGCGACATGGCCACGGTTCCCATTGCGGTTGGTTGAGCAGCAGCCTACGCCGGCACCTGTCCATGGTCCGCTTGATTGTCCCCATCGTCCTGATAGCGGTCGGTCTATCGCCAGCCAGCCAGGCGTCTGGCTGTTATCCCCAGCAGCTGTGAACCATCCTGTGGATAAGCTTGGGAACAACCCAGGCAGCCAGGGCCGCCCGGGGTCTGGCGAAAGGCGCTCAAATAATGAGCATCATGGCTGTCGGCATCACGGAACGAGCCTGGGGCGCGGCGTCAAGCGATACGGGGGAGTTTTTTGAGCGACCGGAGTGGGTCCCGGGCGGCGTTGCGTTATCCACGGTTACTGTGGAAAGCGCTGTGGATAAGTTGGGGCCAGTCGGCGCAGGCGCCCGTCGGCCGGGGCGCACGACCGGCTTGCGCAAAAAACGTTCAGTCGGGCGGCCCCGCCCGGGCGCTTGCTCAGGGCTGCTCGGTTTCCGCCGGCTCGCGTTCGGTCCGGGCGTACTGCTGCCTGCGTGCGTTGAGCAGTTGCAAGGCGCGGTCGGGGTAGTCGGTGATCAGCCCCTGGGCGCCCATGTCCATCAGTTGGCGCATCTGCGGCTGCTCGTTGATCGTCCACAGCTGGGTGTGCAGCCCGCGCTCGCGTGCGCTGGCCAGCAGCCCTGGCGTGGCGACCGGCTGGCCGTCGTGCTGGGGCGGAATCTGCAGCAGCTGGTAGTTCGGCGAAAGCAGCCCGGCCAGCCCGAGGTGCTCGAGCAGCACCAGCAGCCGCACGGCATTGGCACCGGCGGAAGTGGCGACTCCGGGGCAGAGGCCGCGGAAGCGCTCGAGGCTGCGGTCGTGGAAGCTGCCGACGACGATGCGGTCGCGCTGGCCGCTGTCCCTGATCAGTTCGCAGAGCCGATCCTCCAGGCCGACGTCCGGCACCTTGATCTCCACCACCTTGGGCATCTGCGGCACGGCCTGCAGCACCTCCTCGAAGGTCGGGATGCCGATGCTCTGGCCGCGGTAGGGGTAGCTCTGGCCGCCGTCGGCGCTCCAGGCGTAGCCGGCATCCAGGCGGCGCAGCGCGGCGAGGTCGTGCTCGGCGACCGGGCCCTGGCCGTCGGTGGTGCGCTCGAGCGTCTCGTCGTGGATCACCACCACCTGCCCGTCGCGCGACAGGCGCACGTCCATTTCCAGCATGTCGACGCCGATTTCGCTGGCGCGCTGGAAGGCGAACAGGCTGTTCTCCGGCCACAGGCCCATGCCGCCGCGATGGGCGATCACCAGCGGCCGGTCGCCGTCGAAGGGCGCCAGCACGGCCGGTTCGGCGACCGGGCGGCTGGTCAGCCCGAGCAGACCGAGGACGGCGGCGATCACCAGGACGGGGGCGAGCAGGAAACGGAGACTGCGCAGCATTCGGTTATCCGATCGTGAGTGACGGACGAGTATGCGCATGCGTGCGGGAGGGCAACAAGGCGGCGGCGCCTGCAGTTCCGGCAAAGGTGCGGGGGTTCTCACTGGCGCCATGCGGGGGCGTGATGATCGCCCATTCATTCGCGGGCGTATCGTTGTGGGCGGCCGAAGGCTCGCCGACACTCGGCGCCGACGCCTTTCACAGCCTGCCGACAGGAGCAGAACAATGACTGAAGCCATTCGCTTCGAAGACAAGGTCGTGATCGTGACCGGTGCCGGCGGCGGCCTGGGCCGTGCCCATGCGCTGCTGTTCGCCAGGCATGGCGCGCGGGTGGTGGTGAACGACCTGGGCGGCAGCAAGGCCGGCGAGGGCGCCAGCAGCGCCGCGGCGGAGCAGGTCGTAGAGGAGATCCGCCGGGCCGGCGGCACCGCGGTGGCCAACGCCGATTCGGTCACCGACGGCGACAAGATCGTGCAGCACGCCCTGGACGCCTTCGGGCGGGTCGACGTGGTGGTCAACAACGCCGGCATCCTGCGCGACAAGACCTTCCACAAGATGGACGACGCCGACTGGGACCTGGTCTACCGGGTGCACGTCGAGGGCGCCTACAAGGTCACCCGGGCGGCCTGGACGCACATGCGCGAGCAGGCCTACGGGCGGGTCATCTTCACCGCCTCGACCTCGGGCATCTACGGCAACTTCGGGCAGTCGAACTACGGCATGGCCAAGCTCGGGCTGTACGGCCTGACCCGCACCCTGGCGCTCGAGGGGCGCAAGCAGAACATCCTGGTCAACGCCATCGCGCCGACCGGGGGCACGCGCATGACCGAGGGGCTGATTCCGCCGCAGGTGTTCGAGCAGCTCAAGCCCGAGCTGGTCAGCCCGTTGGTGGTGTACCTCGGCAGCGAGCGTTGCCAGGACACCGGCGGCCTCTACGAGGTCGGCGGCGGCTGGATGGGCAAGGTGCGCTGGGAGCGCAGCCTCGGCGTCGGCTTCGACCCGAGGGCCGGATTCGATGCCGAGGACGTTGCCGCGCAGTGGACGCGGATCTGCGACTTCGAGAATGCCGCGCACCCGGCGGACAACATCGAGGCGCTGAGGGAAATGATGGCCAACCTGCAGAAGCACGCCGGCTGAGCACCGGCACGGCCGCCGGCGCTCAGCCGGCCGGCCGGCCGAGTCCGGCATCGGCCGTGGCCTCCTGGTCCGCGGCCTGCAGCTGCGCCAGGGCCTTGGCCCGTGCGCGCGTCAGGTCGGGGGCGTGGCGGATGTCGCGCAACCCGGCGCGGCGCAGCTTCAGGCGCAGGCGTGCATTGGCGCCGGCGACGATCAGGCCGACGCCCTGCTGGCGGTAGTCGCGCAGCAGGCGCTCGAGGGTACTGATCGCGGTCATGTCCAGCAGCGGCACCGCGCTGATGTCCAGCAGCACGATCCGCACCCGCGGGTTGAAGCGCCGCAGCACGCCCAGCGCCCGGTCGGCAGCGCCGAAGAACAGCGGGCCGCGAATGCTGAAGGCGGCCACTTCCGGCGGCAGCTCGGGCGTGTCCGCCTCGCGCGGGTGCTCGACCGGCACGGCGTCGGTCAGCGCGCTCATGCGGCCGATGAACAGGCCGGCGGCCAGCAGCAGGCCGACGCCCACCGCCAGCACCATATCGAACAGCACCGTCAGCAGCAGGCATACCAGCAGCACGGCGACGTCGCCGCGCGGCGCCACCTTCAGCGTGTGCAGCACGTGCGGGGCCTCGCTCATGTTCCAGGCCACGATCAGCAGCAGGGCCGCCAGCGCCGCCATCGGCAGGTAGCTGAACAGCGGCGCGAGCCAGAGGATCGCCAGCAGGATGACCCCGGCATGGATGATCGAGGCCAGCGGCGAGAAGGCGCCGGCGCGGACGTTGGTCGCGGTGCGGGCGATGGCGGCGGTTGCCGGGATGCCGCCGAAGAGCGGCGCGGCCAGGTTGCCGATGCCCTGGCCGATCAGTTCCCCATTGGCGTCGTGGCGGGTGCCGCCCATGCCGTCGGAGACCACCGCGCACAGCAGCGACTCGATGGCGCCGAGCAGGGCGATGGCGAAGGCCGAGGGCAGCAGCTGGTGGATCAGTTCGAAGCTCGGGACCAGCGGACGGCCGTCCGGCCCCGGCAGTTGCCAGGGCCAGGCGAAGGTTGGCAGCAGCGGCGGAATGCCCGGGAGGGACTGGCCATCGAGGCTGTAGCTGAAGCGTTCCCCCAGGGTCGCCACCGGCAGCCCGTTGCGCTCCAGCAGCAGGCCGAGCAGCGCACCCACCGTCAGCGCCACCAGGTGTCCGGGCACCCGCGGCACCAGGCGCGGCCAGACGATCAGCACGGCCAGGCAAACGGTCGCGATCAGCGCGTCGCCGGCCTGAAGCGTCGGCAACGCGGACGCCAGCGCCTGCACCTGTTCGACATAATGCTGCGGTGTCGAGGCCAGCGTCAGGCCCAGGGCATCCTTGAGCTGCAGGGTGGCGATGACCACGGCGATGCCGGCGGTGAAGCCGAGGGTGACCGGGTAGGGGATGAAGGCGATCAGCCGCCCGGCGCCGAGCAGCCCCAGGGCGATCAGGATCAGCCCGGCCATCACCGTGCACAGCAGCAGCCCGCCGAGGCCGAACTGCTGGGTGATCGGCAGCAGGATGACGACGAAGGCCGCGGTGGGGCCGGAGACGTTGAAGCGCGAGCCGCCGCTGAGGGCGATCAGCGGAGCGGCCACCAGCACGGTGTACAGCCCGTGCTGCGGCGGCACCCCGACGGCGATCGCCAGCGCCATCGCCAGGGGGATGGCGACCACGCCCACCGTCAGGCCGGCGATCAGATCGCGGCGCAGCTGCGCCGCACCATAGCCGGCGCGCCAGGATTCGCGGCAGGCGGAGAACAATGATGGAAGCCTCATGCCGACACTCCCTGAACGGCAGAACCGATGATGCGGCCGCCCCGGCGAGCATGCTGCCGGGCCTGGGCGATTGCCGCCCGCAAACCGCTGCCGGCACAGTAATACCTTGGTAGCAAGCGCGTCTATCGCGTTGAGCGCGCCGCCGCCCGGGGGTAAACTGCCGCCCCCGTAATACCCCGTTACCTCCGGAGAGCAGCATGCGCAAAGACAAGAAGCAGGTGATCGGCGAGGAAATCGCTGACGAGTCGATCAAGCTGTTTCTGCAACCCGAGCCGGCCGACGACACGCCGCCGTCCTTGCACAAGCTGGTCAAGGCCTACCGGGGCCTGCGCGTCGATGACTTCGAGCGCTTTCTGAAATTCTTCGTCGAGGCGGGATACGACCTGGACGCACGCGACGCCCAGGGGCGCAGCTTCATCGACCTGATCGCCGATCAGCGCCAGGCCGCGCCGTACATCGAGCTCGTGCAGTCGGCACGGCAGTGAGGTCCGATCCCGCCCGAACGCTCGACGCATGAAACGTAAGCAGGTGCCGCATCGATGATGTCCATGCGGTACGTGAAGGAATATCTCGCAGGTACACCCGACCGTAGAGCCATGAGGCCCTGCCTGCTCCGGGCAGGTGGTATGTGCGAGAGGAAGGCCAAAAGCCTTCCAGTGCAGCTGAGCGGGGCAAGCGCCCCGCGCCGTGCCGAAGGACCGTCCCTCCAGTCCCTCGGCGCGGCCATGACGGTTTCGCGCGTGCCGCGTACTGCGGCCGTGAAGTTTTTTGCTGCGATTTGGAGATGCGTGGATGACGCAACACGAAAGCGAGACGGTCGACATGGTGCTGGTCGGGGCCGGCATCATGAGCGCGACCCTGGCGGTCCTGATCAAGGAGCTGGATCCTTCCATCAACCTTGAGATCGTCGAGCTGCAGGAATCCGGAGCCATCGAAAGCTCCAATCCCTGGAACAACGCCGGCACCGGCCACGCCGGACTTTGCGAATTGAACTACACCCCGGAGAACGCGGACGGGTCGATCGACACCAAGAAGGCGATCACCATCAACACCCAGTTCGAGGTCTCCAAGCAGTTCTGGGCCTACATGATCGGGCGCGAGGGCTTCGGCAGCGCCAGCAGCTTCATCAGCCCGGTTCCCCATCTCAGCTTCGTCCGCGGCGACAAGGGCATCAGCTACCTGCGCCGCCGGCACGATGCGCTGAGTCGCCATCACGCCTTCGCCGACATGGCCTATTCCGAGGACCATGTGACCCTCGCCGACTGGATGCCGCTGATGATGGATGGCCGCCCGGCCGAGGAGCCGGTCGCCGCGACCCGTTCGCTGCACGGCACGGACGTCAACTTCGGCGCCCTCACCAACCAGCTGCTGCAGTACCTGGCCACCCGTCCCGGGGTGAAGGTGACCTACAACCAGAAGGTCACCGGCCTCGAGCGCACCGCCAAGGGCTGGCGCGTGGAAGTCAGGAACACCCGCAGCGGCGGCACCCGCCAGGTCGACGCGGGCTTCGTCTTCCTCGGCGCCGGCGGCGGCGCGCTGCCGCTGCTGCAGATGTCCGGCATTCCGGAAGGCAAGGGCTTCGGCGGCTTCCCGGTCAGTGGCCAGTGGCTGCGCTGCGACAACCCTTCGGTGGTCCAGCGGCACCAGGCCAAGGTCTACAGCCAGGCCGAGGTAGGGGCGCCGCCGATGTCGGTGCCGCACCTCGACACCCGCGTCGTCGACGGCCAGAAGTCGCTGCTGTTCGGGCCCTACGCCGGTTTCTCCACCAAGTTCCTGCGCCACGGCTCGCTGCTCGACCTGCCGATGTCGATCCGCCCCGGCAACCTCGGCCCGATGCTGGCGGTGGCGCGCGACAACATGGACCTGACCCGCTACCTCATCAAGGAGGTGATGCAGTCCATGGAGCAGCGCCTGGCCGCCCTGCGCAGGTTCTACCCCGAAGTGCGCGCCGAGGACTGGCGCCTGGAAGTGGCCGGCCAGCGCGTGCAGATCATCAAGAAGGATCCGAACAAGGGTGGCATCCTGCAGTTCGGCACCGAGCTGGTGGCCGCCAACGACGGCACCATCGCCGCCCTGCTGGGCGCCTCGCCGGGTGCCTCGGTCACCGTTTCGATCATGCTCAGCCTGATCGAGCGCTGCTTCCCCGAGCGCGCCGCCTCGGCGGAGTGGGCCGGCAAGCTGGCGGAGATCTTCCCGGCGAGGGAGAAACAGCTGGAACAGGACGCCGAGGCTTACCGGGAGATTCGCGCCAAGTCCGACGCGGCCCTGGACCTGGCGCACTAAGCCCCGCCGTTGCCCGAAGGTCGCCTGCACACCGTCGTGCAGGCGGCCTTTTGCGTTCTGCGGCCGGCACCGCGTGGCTGGAACGGGAGGGTCGGCGCGCCAGTCTCACTTGCATCGAGCGCCTGCACGCGCGCGTGATGGCAGTCTGTTGGCGACATCCGGCTGTGGCTATACTGCCGGCCGTTCATCGCCCTTTAACCTGGAGTAAAGCCGCATGCTGAAACGCCTGTCGTTCGGTCTCATCGCTCTGCTCGGGCTGGCTCTGGTCGGCTGTGCCCACAGCCCGCAGCAGCTCGACCCCAACCCCAAGCTCACCGGCACCATCAACGCCGTGGGGCAGGGCCAGCCCGTCGTCGTGCGCGTGGTCGATGGCCGGTCCTCGCCGGTGCTCGGCACCCGTGGCGGCCTGTACCCGGAGACCAGCGCGGTCTCGGTGCCCAGCGCCAACGTGATACCCAAGCTGCAGACCCAGGCCGAGGCCGCGGTGCGGCTGCTGGGCTTCACCCCCAGCCCGAACGCCTACAACGCGCCGCAACTGACCCTGACCCTGGCCGAACTGAAGTACCAGTCGCCGAAGGAAGGGCTGTACGTCACCGAGGCCACCATCGGCGCCACCTTCCGTGTCGAGGCGGTCAACGGCGGCCGCCGCTACAACGGGCGCTACGGCGCAACGCTGAACCAGCGGTTCGGCATGTCGCCCAACGAGCAGACCAATACCAAGCTGGTGAGCGACGTGCTCAGCGATGCGTTGTCGCGGGTGTTCCGCGACCAGAGCATTGGAGAATTGCTGGCGCAGTGATGTGCCGGCCACGGTGCAGGCGCACCCTGCGATGCCGATGGAGACGTAGGGTGGATGACGGCGCAGCCTCATCCACGCGCAGGGTTCGGCGGATGCCTGCATGTGCGAGAGCGGTCGTCACGCCGAAGACGGTGGAAAACACTGCGCGGTTCCACCCCACGGTTTGCTGACCGCGCAGCGGGTCAGCGCACGCCGGAATTACGCAGGGCCGCCGGTGTGTACTGGCCGGAACCGGCCGTGAAGTTGTAGGTGTAGGGGTTCTTCTCCTCGTTCTTCATCCCCATGACCACGTAGCGGCCCGAGATCAGGTCGTATAGCGTTTCCACGGCATACAGCGGCACCTGGACATCGTAGTACTGCTCGGCATGCGCCTCGCCGACGCGCCACAGGGTGCCGCGGCCATCGTAATGGTCGACGTGGGCGATCTGCCAGCTGTCCTCGTCGATGAAGAAGTGTCGCCTGGCGTAGATATGGCGCTCGCCTTCCTTCAGGGTCGCCACCACTTCCCAGACGCGGTGCAGCTCGTAGCGGGTCAGGTCCTGGTTGATGTGGCCCGGTCGGACGATGTCGCCGTACTTCAGCGTCGGCGAATCCAGGCGGTAGGCGTTGTAGGGGATGTACAGCTCCTTCTTGCCGATCAGCTCCCAGCCGTAGCGGTTCGGCGCACCGTTGAACAGGTCGAGGTTGTCGGAGGTGCGCAGGCCGTCGGCGGCGGCGATCGGGGCGTCGTAGGCGGCCTGCGGGGCGCGCCGGACGCGGCGCTGGCCGGCGCTGTAGAGCCAGGCCATGCGCGGCTGCTTCACCTGGTCGAGGGTCTCGTGCACCAGCAACACGTTGCCGGCCAGGCGCGAAGGCTCGGTCACCTGCTGCTTGAAGTAATAAAGGATGTTGCCGTGTTTCTCCGGGGCGTAGTCGGTCAGGTTGCTGGTGTAGACCACCTCGTCGACGAACTTCACCAGCTTGTAGGCGCCGTTGACCTGAGGCGTCGCCTGCGCCACGACGCGGCGCACCGAGCCGCCCCGGTAGCGGGTGATGTGATTCCAGATGGCTTCCAGGCCGTTTTTGGGGATGGGGAAGGCGATCGCCGTATCGAAGCCTTCCAGCCCGTTGCCGCCGCGCACCAGGCGGGCGGTGGTGGCGTTCCGGGCGGCGGCGGCGTAGATCGCCTGGGGCATCGCGGCGGTGCGCCGGGTTTCGTAGACGGGCAGGCGGTAGGTGTCGGGATAGCGCTTGAGCAGCGCGATCTGGCCGGGCGCCAAGTGGTCCTGGTACTGCCGGTAGTTCTGCGCGGTGATGACGAACCTGGGCGTGTCGTCCGGGAAGGGATCGTTGATGAAACCCTCGGCGGTGACGTTGCCGGTGTCGGTGGCCAGGCCGCCGGTCCAGGCCGGGATGCTGCCCGTGGCATTGCCGGCCTTCTCGGCACCGACCGGGGTCAGGGTGTCGCCCAGGGCCGCCGCCTCGGTAGCGGAGACCGCGGCCATGGCGCTGCTCGTCGTCAGCAGGGAGAGCGCCAGGGTCAACTTCAGTTTCATCTCGTGCCTGTGTCCTTCGGTGCTTGCGTGAACCCTCCGTCGCCGAGCCTGTCCAACGGCCCCGCCGGGCGGCGGCCCTACGGCCTTCAGATACGGAATGACCGCCTCGCCGCCTGCTCCGCCATGCCGCCGGGCGCTTCTCGGCTGGCTCGAGGGGCTCTGGAGCAGGGCCTCGGCTTCGGAAGAGGGCGCGACTATAGGGGAACCCTGCCACGAACGAAACGCTCGTGCGGCGGTTGACGTCGGCGCATACGCCCCTGCCGACGGGGTGCCACCCGTCGGAAAGACGCGGGGCGTAGCCAGGCGCGCGGATAGACTCGCTGCCGTGGCGCGCTTGCGGGTGGGCCTTTCTGCATTCCAGCCCAGGCGGAGGTCGAGATGTCGCTGCAGGCGCAATTCGGGTTGATGGACCCGTCCCAACTGCTCAATACCCTGGCCATGTTGCTGGCGATCGCCGGTAGCTGGCTGCTGCTCGCCACGCGCTGGCGCGAATGGCTGGCGGCCGCGCGGGTGCCGGCCGGGCAGCAGGCGCCGGGCGGTCCGGAAGCGGCGGCGACCGCACGGCTCAACCAGATGTTCTATTGCGTCGGATATGCCGGCCTGGCGCTGGCGCTGATGGTGTCCTGGGGCAGCCGGCTGATCTGAGCCGGCCGCCGCCGGGTCAGAGCGGGAGCCCGGCCTTCAGGCGGTACTGGTTGCGTACCGGCATGGCGTACTGCAGCACCAGATAGGGCTGCTGCACGCCGGGGCAGGCCGCCAGGCGGCGACTCCATTCGGCCTGCGCGCGGGCCACTTCCTCGGCGTCGAACAGCGCCTCGGCGGTCGGCACCTCGAGTTCGGTGTCGCGGCCTTCCCACATGGCGTAGGCCAGGTAGTGCACCGGGAACAGCCGGTAGTTGCCGATGATCTGCCGGTCCAGCTCCAGCGCCATCTGCTTGGCGTCCTCGGCCACCCGATCCATCGGCCGGCCGAAACTCAGGTGCACGCGGCCCTTGTAGCCGGTGATGCCGAGCGCGATGCTGGCGTCGTCCTCGCCCGGCGTCTTGCTGTAGCCACCGGTGGTGGCGCGGATGTACAGCTCGCGCGCCTTGGCCTGGTCGCAGGGGTCGTACTCGTAGCTGATCGACACCGGGATCGGGCGCAGCGCGGCCATGGCCTCGGCGAAGGGTTCGTCCTTGCGGCTCATGTGCAGCATCTTCAGGATCGCCGAATCGGTGCGGTCGTCGCCGTCCTTGGCGCGGCCCTCGGCCTGGGCGATCCAGACCGATTCACGGTCCTCGCGGATCGAGTGGTTGATGTAGGCCGACAGCAGCTGGTAGGCGGCCAGTTTCTCGCGGCGCCCGGTGATCGAGCGGTGCACGATGAAGCTCTTGTTCAGGCGCATCAGATCGCTGACGAAGGGGCGCTGCAGCAGGTTGTCGCCGATGGCGATGCGCGGCGTGCGGATGCCGGCCTGGTACACGGCGTAATTGACGAACGCCGGGTCCATCACGATGTCGCGGTGGTTGGCCAGGAACAGGTAGGCCTGTCCGTGCTGCAGGCCTTCCAGCCCGGAGTAGGTCACCCCGTCGGTGGCGCGCTCGATGGTGCGGTCGATGTACGGCTCGATCTTGTTCTGCAGGGCCTCCACGGTGTGGATGCCGGCGAATTCGCGGCGCAGGCGATGGGCGATCAGCGGCTTGAGCAGCCAGCCCATCGGCCCGGACAGGCGCGGGAAGCGGAACTGGGCAAGGATGGCCAGGAAGGTTTCGTCTGCGAACAGGCGCGCCATGACCGCCGGGACTTCGGCGTCGGCATAGGGTCGAATGGCTTCGAATGCGTCCATCATGCTCTCGGTAAGGGTTGAGGCGGCCGGCCTGACTGGCCGCCCGGAGTGAGACGGCGATTATAACGACAAGTCACAGAGGGACGGCCGATGCTCGAGACCCAGGAATACGACTGCCCCTACTGCGGCGAGCCGGCCGAGGCCGTACTCGACCTCAGCGGTGGTGATCAGCAGTACGTCGAAGATTGCCCGGTATGCTGCCGGCCGATCGTATTCGCGCTGTACACCGACGGTGTCGACTGGACCCTGGATGTTCATCGGGAGGACGACTGATGCGGCGTATCTACGAACCGAGGGACTTGCTGGAAGCGGAAATGCTGATCGGCATGCTGGCGGGCGAGGGCATCGACGCCTTCCTCACCGGCCGCCACCTGATCGGGGCGGTGGGTGAACTGCCGGTCAGCGGGCTGCTGGCGCTGATGGTCAGCGACGACCAGGCGGCGCGGGCGAGCGAGCTGATCGCCGGGTACAATGGCGCCCTGCCGCTGCCCGGCGACGAACCCGACAGCTATCCGGGCGAACTGCTCTGCTAGCGCGGGCCGCGCCGCGGCCCGTCGTCCCGCCCGAGAGTCCTCCTTATGAGTGGTCGCTACGCCCTGTTCCGCTGGAACGCCGACTTTGCCCGTCTGCCCGGCTTTCCCGCCGACCAGGAGCCGCACTGGAGCCTTGCGCCCGGCGCTCAGGTGCTGCTGCTGCGGCAAGGGGAAGAGGGCGTGCGCCTCGACCGGGTGCGCTGGGGCCTGACGCCGGCGTGGCTGACCGACCTGTCGAAGACCCCGGCGCATGCGCGCGCCGAGACGCTGGCCGACCAGCCGATGTTTCGCGAACCCTTCCTGCTGCGCCGTGGACTGCTGCCGGCAAACGGCTTCTACGAGTGGCGCGGCACTCAGCTCAAGCGCCCGTTCTGGATGACCGGCGAGGCCTCGCTGCTGCATTTCGCCGCGCTCTGGGAGGCCTACCCGGTGCAGGGCCACGTCTACCTGAGCGCCGCGCTGGTGACGGTGCCGGCGGCGGGGCTGCGCCGGCCGCTGATTCTCGACGAGGCCGCGCAGGCCGCCTGGCTGGCGGCCGACACGCCGCCTACGCAGCTGCGCGAACTGCTCGCCCGGCCGGCGCCGCCGCTGCGCGAGCGCCCGCTGGCGACCCTGGTGAACGACCCCCGGCTCGACGCGCCGGAGTGCCTGACGCCGGCCTGAGCCGGCGTCGGCTTCAGACCTTGAACTGGTTGATCAGCCGGCGCTGCTGTTCGGCCAGGCGAGTGAGCCCGGCGCTGGCCTGACTCGCCTCGTCCGCCCCGGCGGCGACCTCGTGCGCCACTTCGCCGATGCTCACCACGTTGCGGTTGATGTCCTCGGCGACCGCGCTCTGTTCCTCGGCGGCGCTGGCGATCTGGTTGTTCATGTCGTTGATCACCGACACCGCCTCGGTGATCGCCTGCAGGGCCTGGGCCGCCTGGTGCGCCTGCTCCACGCTCTGGTCGGTGCGCGCCTGGCTCTGCTCCATCACCTGCACCACGTCGCGGGTGCCGTCCTGCAATTGCTGGATCATGCTCTGGATCTCGCCGGTGGCCTGCTGGGTCTTCTGCGCCAGGTTGCGCACCTCGTCGGCCACCACCGCGAAGCCGCGGCCCTGCTCGCCGGCGCGCGCGGCCTCGATGGCGGCGTTGAGCGCCAGCAGGTTGGTTTGCTCGGCGATGCTGCGGATGGTCACCAGGATGGCGTCGATGTTCTCGCTGTTGCGCGCCAGGGTCTGCACCACGCCGACCGCGCGGCCGATCTCGCTGGCCAGGTTGACGATGGCGCCGGCGGTGCCCTCGACGATGTGCTTGCCGTCGTTCGCCGCCTGGTCGGCGTTCTGCGCCGCGGCGGCCGCCTGGGTGGCATTGCGCGCGACGTCCTGGGCGGTGGCGGTCATCTCCTGGATCGCGGTGGCGACCATGTCGATCTCGGCCAGCTGCTTCTGCACGCCCTTGTCGGTGCGGATGGCGATGTCGGCGGTGTTCTCCGAGGCGTCGCTGACCTGCTGCACCGAGCCGACCACCTCACCGATCATCTTCTGCAGCTTGGTCAGGAAGGCATTGAAGCCGGAGGCGATCTGCCCGAGTTCGTTGCGGCTGTCGACCTTCAGGCGCTGGGTCAGGTCGCCGTCGCCCTGGGCGATGTCGTCGAGCATCGTGACCATCTGGCGCAGCGGGCGGGTGATGCGGCTGCTGATGACCCAGAGCACGGCCAGGCCGACGGCGGCGAACAGCAGGCCGATGAGCAGCATGCCGGTCAGGCTGCCGGTCTGTTCCCGGTTGAGCTCGCCGACGAGCGCTTCCAGCTCGCCCATGACCACGTTCTGCGGCAGCTCCAGCCAGAGCGTCCAGCGCGCATCGGTGCCGGGGAAGGAGAACGGCATGAACAGCACGATGTTGCCTTTCTCGGCATCGATCCGGTAGTGCGGCTGGTCGATCGGCTGGGCGGCGAGGGCCTCGAGGTCCTTGGCGTCGAGGATCTCGCTGGCCGGCTTGCCGAGCAGCTTCGGATCGCGGCTGTAGGCGGCCAGGCGGCCGTTGGTGGAGATCAGCGAGATCTCTCCGGCGCCGTCGTAGAGCTGGCCGTTGACCTCCTCGAGCAGCTTCTGGATGAAGTCCACGCGCAGGTCCGTGCCGACCACGCCCTGGAACTTGCCGTCGAGGATGATCGGCGCGTTGAACGAGGAGAGCAGGGTCGACACGCCGGAGACGTCGTGGGCGGTCGGGTCCACCACGCACGGCTTGAGCGTTTCCTTCGGGCACAGGTAGTACTCGCCCGCGCGCACCCCGCTCGGCAGCACCTGGGTGTCCTCGGTATTCTCGAGGGTGTCGATCTGCAGCTTGCCCTGCTCGTCGCGGAACAGCCGACCGACGAAGCGGCCGTCGATCATCCCCGGCTCGCCGCGCTTGTACATGATGTCGTTGGCGTCGATAGCGTTCGGTTCCCAGGCGATGTACAGGCTGGAAAGGAACGGGTTGTCGTCCAGCGTCGCCCGCGCGAGGTTGATCAGCTCGCCGCGCGGCAGGTTGGCCATGGGCATGCCGTCGTCATCGGTCATGCCGGTGAGCTTGTTCACCCGGGCCAGTTCGGTGGCGATCACCAGGGGCGCCTGCAACTGGGACTGGATGCGGGTCACCTGGTAGCGGGCGAGGTTGGTCACCCGCTGCTCGACCATGTCGCCGATCAGCGCGCGGGTGCTCGACTCGACCAGCTCCTGGCTGCGGCTGCCGGCGATGTAGACGTACAGCAGGAGGGCGCCGATGACGGCAAGAATGCTCGCCCCGGCGAGCGCGGCGAAGGAGGTCTGGATGGACTTGAACATTATTGTTGGGCTCCAGTGGGTGACCGGTGTGTGTTGTTATCGGCCACATGCGTCGTAACTATAACGCCAAAGTTCCGCCGGTTGCTCCGCCAGGCACGCGGGCTCTAGCATAGGCGCCGATCGTTCCGGAGAGCCTCCATGTTCCAGTTCAAACCCTTGCCCATGCTGCTGGCGGCCGCGCTGCTGGCGGCCTGTCAGAGCGTGAACACCACCAGCGGCGGTGCCGTCGGGGTCGAGCGCAAGCAGTACATGTTCAGCGCCCTGTCCAGCGAGCAGGTCAACCAGATGTACGCCCAGTCCTACAGCGAGACGCTCGCCGAGGCTCAGAGCAAGGGCGTGCTGGAGAAGAACTCGCCGATCAGCCAGCGGGTCAATGCGATCGCCAACCGGCTGATCAAGCAGGTCGGGGTATTCCGGCCGGATGCGGCGCAGTGGAGCTGGGAAGTGAACGTGATCGACAGCCCGGAGCTGAACGCCAACTGCGGTCCCGGCGGCAAGATCATTTTCTACACCGGCCTGATCGAGAAGCTGGACCTCACCGACGACGAGATCGCCGCGGTAATGGGGCACGAGATCGCCCACGCCCTGCGCGAGCACGGCCGCGAGGCGATGTCCAAGGCCTACGGGGTGCAGATGGCCACCCAGGTGGGTTCGATCCTCGGGGTCGGCGACGGCAGCCTGCAGCTGGCCAACCTCGGCGTGCAGTACCTGATGACCCTGCCCAACAGCCGCAGCAACGAGAACGAGGCGGATCTGATCGGGCTGGAGCTCGCCGCGCGGGCCGGCTACAACCCCAACGCCGCGGTGAGTCTGTGGCAGAAGATGAACGCCGCGGGCGGCTCGGAGCAGCCGGAATTCCTCAGCACCCATCCCTCGTCCGGCTCGCGCATCGAGTCGCTCAAGGCGACCATTCCGAAGGTCACGCCGCTGTACGAGCAGGCCCTCTAGCGGTCAGTCCAGGACCACCGGCGCTCCCGGGGCGACCGTGAGCTGCCGGTGCACGCTGCCCAGGTCGAGCAGCGTGTTGAGTTCGAGAATGTCGCCGGTCGGCGTCAGGGTCCAGATCGACATGGCCGCCACGGCGAGCACGCGGTCGCTGGGCTGGAAGCCGAACAGCGGCTTTTCCAGCGTGCCGATCAGCGTGCTGGCGGTCACCACCTTGTCCCCTTCGCTCAGGCATTCGTCGATCAGCACTTCCAGCGTCGGCATGGCGTCGCGCACCTGGCGCACCACCCGGGCGAACCCGGCGCTGTCCATGGGCTGGCCGAAGAGCGAGCCCTTGTACGTGAAGTAGCGGCTCTGCAGGCGTTCGGCCAGTGCCAGGCGGCCCTTGTTCCAGCTCAGGTCCACGTGGTTCTGGACGCGGCGTTTTCGTTCTTCCGGTGACATGCGGCCCGTGTTCTCCCTGGCGCATTCGAATGGCGGATCGGGTGCGGCCGCGACGACGTCAGGCCAGCATCCCGCTGAGTTTCAGCGCTTGATAGATGGCATACAGGGCCAGCGCGGCGAAGGCCGCGGCCGCGATGCGGCGAATGAGCGCCAGTGGCAGGCGGTCGGCGGCGAAGTTGCCGGCGAGAACGACCGGCACGTTGGCCACCAGCATCCCCAACGTGGTACCCAGGATGACCATCAGGAAGTCAGGATACTGTGCCGCCAGCATCACGGTTGCGACCTGTGTCTTATCGCCCATTTCGGCCAGGAAAAAAGCCACCAGGGTAGCCATGAACGGGCCGAAGCGCCTGACGCGGCGGGTTTCGTCGTCTTCCAGTTTGTCCGGCACCAGCGTCCACAGCGCCATGGCACCGAACGCGGCGGCGAGAATCCAGCTCAGGGTTTCCTCCGACAGCTCGCGCGCGACCCAACTGCCCACCGCGCCGGCGGCCAGGTGGTTGGCGAGGGTGGCGACCACGATGCCCCAGATGATCGGCCAGGGGCGGCGATAGCGGGCGGCGAGCAGCAGGGCCAGCAGCTGGGTCTTGTCGCCGATTTCGGCAAGGGCAACCACCAGGGTCGGAATGAACAGCGATTCCAAACGGACATCCTTGAGGGGCGGGTTCGATCAATACCAATGACGAGCAGACCGTCCCGCCCCGGGCCGGCATGTTCGTCACAGGTCTTGTCAAACCGGCGCAGGCTGCTGGCAGCCTGAACGGGTCGCATGCGCCATGGTCTGCGGACCAAGTGTGTTGACGCATGCCGGGCGGGCAGGGTGCTCGCCGGAGACTACTCCCCCAGGACGGGCGCGAGTTTGCCCAAGCCGCCCGGGCAGCGCAAGTCGAAGTTCACCGGTCGTCCGGGGACACTCAGCGCCGGGCGGCGCGATAGACGCGGAAACCGGCGCCTTCTGCGAGCGTCTGGCAGGCGCCCAGGTGGGCCTCGATCAGCGGCGGATACCTGAGGAAGCTGTTGGCCACCAGGCGCAGCTCGCCGCCGGGCGCCAGGTGGCGGGCGGCCTGTTCGATGAGCCCCTCGCTGGCACGGTAGTCGGTGCGCACGCCCTGGTGGAACGGCGGGTTGCTGACGATCGCCGCCAGCCCGTCCGGGGCGTCCTCGATGCCGCTGCCGGCGATCAGCGTGCCCTGCAGTCCGTTGGCCTCGAAGGTCCGCCGGCTGCTTTCCAGGGCGAAGGCGTCGACATCGAGCAGCAGCACCTCGCTGTCCGGGTAGCGGCGCTTGAGTGTGGCGCCGAGCACGCCGGCGCCACAGCCGAAGTCCAGCAGCCGGCCGCCGCGCAGCCCGTCGAGTTGCTCGAGCAGCAGCGCGCTGCCGGCATCCAGCCGGCCGTGGCTGAACACCCCGGGCAGGCTGACGACCTCCAGGCGCTCGCCGGCGACTTCCAGCGCGAAGCGCCGCGCCTGGGCGTCCAGCGAGGGCGCCTCGGGGGCGCATTCGACCTGCACTTCCCACAGCTGGCAGTGGCGCGCGCTGTCCAGCTTGCGCGGCTGGCCCAGCGTCGCCAGCCTGCGCGCGGCGCCCTCGATGCCGCCGCGCTTCTCGCCGACCAGGTACAGCATGCGCCCGGCCAGGCGCGCGGCCAGCGTCTGCAGCAGGTGCTCGGCCAGTTCGCGCGCCTTCGGCAGGAACAGCACCGCGGCGTCGAATTCACCGTCGGGCATGTTCACGTCGAACGCGGCGCGCCCGGGAAAGCGTGCCTCCAGCGCCGCCCGCTCGCCGGCGTGCCAGCTCCAGCCACGGGCGCGCGGCAGGCGGCCGAGCAGGTCGTCGGCCGGCAGCCCGGCCAGCAGCAGCGCGCCGCCGAACCGCTCGGCCTGGCGCAACAGTACTTCGCTACGTGGGTCCACGATGCCTCCGGGCAAAAGCCGCGGAGCATACCAGCCCCGCGGCGGCCGCTGTACCGGTCGCTCAGCCGACCTGGCGCACGGGCTTGCCGGCGAAGTAGGCCTGGGCGTTCTCGGCCAGCTGGCCGACGATGCGCTGGCGCGCCTCGCGGCTGCCCCAGGCGCTGTGCGGGGTCACGATCAGCCGCGGGATGTCGGTCGCCAGCAGCGGGTTGCCGTCCACCGGCGGTTCCTGGGTGAGGACGTCGGTGGCTGCGCCGCCGAGATGCCCACGGCGCAGCGCATCGGCCAGCGCCTGTTCGTCGACCAGGCCGCCGCGCGCGCTGTTGAGCAGGAAGGCGGTGGGCTTCATCAGCTGCAGCTCGCGCGCGCCGATGAGGTTGCGGGTCTGTTCGGTCAGCGGGCAGTGCAGGGTCAGCGCATCGACCTGCGGCAGCAGATCGTCCAGCGCCAGCCGGTCGGGACGCGCCGGGCGCCCCGGCAGGTTGCCGACCAGCACGCGCATGCCCAGCGCTTCGGCCAGCCTGGCCACCGCGCCGCCGAGTTCGCCATGGCCGAGCAGGCCAAGGGTCTTGCCTGCCAGTTCGACGATGGGGAAGTCGAGGAAGCAGAAGTTCGGCGCCTCCTGCCAGCGCCCTGCGCGCACCGCGGCCTGGTAGTCCGGCAGCCGCGTGGCCAGCGCCAGCAGCAACGCCAGGGTGTGCTGGGCGACCGTGGCGGTGCCGTAGCCCTGGCAGTTGCAGACGGTGATGCCATGCTGGCGGGCAGCGGCCAGGTCGACGTTGTTGACGCCCGTGGCGGAGACCAGGACCAGCTTCAGCTCAGGGCAGGCGGCCAGCGTCCGGGCGTCGAGCACCACCTTGTTGACGATGGCGACCTGGGCGCCGCGCAGGCGCTCGACGAGCTGCTCCGGGCTGGAGGCCGGGTAGTGGTCCAGGCGGTCGAAGGCGCCTTCGAGCAGGGCCAGGTCGAGGTCGCCCTGATCGAGCGGCTGCAGGTCGAGGAAGACGGCGTTGCGATTGGGCATCAACTGTACCTTTCAAGGGGGTGCGAAGCGGGTTAGCGTAAGGCTTCGGAACGATTGGAGAGAAGACGTGTACTGGAGCGAATTCCTGACCGTGGCGCTGGTTCACCTGCTGGCCGTGGCCAGCCCGGGGCCCGATTTCGCCGTGGTGGTGCGCCAGAGCGTCAGCCGCGGGCGGGTGGCGGGCAGCTGGACGGCCTTCGGCGTGGGTACGGCGATCCTGCTGCACGTGGCCTATTCGCTGCTCGGGATCGGCCTGATCGTCTCGCAGTCCATCGTGCTGTTCAACCTGTTCAAGTGGCTGGCGGCCGGCTACCTCATCTACATCGGGCTCAAGGCCCTGCGCGCCGGGCCGGTGACGCTGCAGGCCGGCGAGCCCGACGCGCCGGCGGCCCGCTCGGCCTGGCGCGCGTTCGGCCAGGGCTTCGTCACCAACGGGCTGAACCCCAAGGCCACGCTGTTCTTCCTGTCGCTGTTCACCGTGGTCATCGACCCGCACACGCCGCTGTCGGTGCAGGCCGGCTACGGCCTCTATCTGGCGGCGGCGACCGGTCTCTGGTTCTGCCTGGTGGCCTGGCTGTTCAGCCGGCAGCGGGTCAGGGCCGGCTTCTCCCGCATGGGCCATTGGTTCGACCGCCTGATGGGTGCGGTGCTGATCGGGCTCGGCGTGCGCCTGGCCCTGAGCCGGATGGGCTGAGCCGGCCGCGTGCCAGAGAGCGACAGCCTGTTGCCGACGGCGAATGCACGCGCCGGGGCATGGTCGAAACGGGCTGAAAGGAAAATCGCACTTTGGGCTGATTAAGCGAGCCGGGTCGGCCCTCTAGAGTGCTGGCGTAAACTCCAACAAAAAGGACGCCTACGATGCTGCAGACCCGCATCATCCCGCCCGCCGAGAATGCCTACCGCTATCCGCTGCTGATCAAGCGCCTGCTGCTGTCCGGCCAGCGCTGGGAGCGCACGCGGGAAATCGTCTACCGCGACCTCAGGCGCTTCGACTACGCCACCCTCAACGAGCGCATCGCGCGGCTGGCCAACGTGCTGACCGCAACCGGGGTGAAGGCCGGCGACACGGTGGCGGTGATGGACTGGGACAGCCATCGCTATCTCGAATGCATGTTCGCCATCCCGATGATCGGGGCGGTGGTGCACACCATCAACGTGCGGCTGTCGCCCGAGCAGGTCCTCTACACCATGAACCACGCCGAAGACCGCCTGGTCCTGGTCAACAGCGATTTCGTGCCGCTCTACCAGGCCATCGCCGGGCAGCTCAGCACGGTCGACAAGACCCTGCTGATCAGCGACGACGGCGAGCGCGAGTGCGCCCTGCCGGACTGCGTCGGCGAGTACGAGCAGCTGCTGGCCGAGGCCGAACCCCACTACGACTTCCCCGATTTCGACGAGAACTCGGTGGCCACCACCTTCTATACCACCGGCACCACCGGCAACCCCAAGGGCGTCTACTTCACCCACCGGCAACTGGTGCTGCACACCCTGACCACCGCGGTCACCGTCGGCAATCGCGACAACCCGCGCCTGCTCGGCAGCGACGACGTGTACATGCCGATCACGCCGATGTTCCACGTGCACGCCTGGGGCCTGCCCTACGTGGCCACCATGCTCGGCCTCAAGCAGGTGTATCCCGGCCGCTACGACCCGGACCTGCTGGTCGGGCTGTGGCGCCAGGAGGCGGTGACCTTCTCGCACTGCGTGCCGACCATCGTGCAGATGCTGCTCAACTGCCAGGCTGCGCGTGGCACCGATTTCGGCGGCTGGAAGGTGATCATCGGCGGCAGCGCGCTGAACCGTGGCCTGTACGAGGCGGCCAAGGCCAGCGGCATGCAGCTGTACGCCGCCTACGGCATGTCCGAGACCTGCCCGCTGATCTCCAGCGCGCACCTCAACGCCGAATTGCTCGCCGCCGACGAGGAGACGCGCACCGACTTCAGGCTCAAGGCCGGCGTGCCGGTGCCGCTGGTCGAGGCGGCCATCCAGACCCCTGACGGCCGCTTCCTGCCGGCCGACGGCAGCAGCCAGGGCGAGCTGGTGCTGCGCGCCCCCTGGCTGACGCAGGGCTACTTCCGCGAGCCGGAGAAGAGCGAGGAGCTCTGGCAGGGTGGCTGGCTGCACACCGGCGACGTCGCCACGCTCGATGCCATGGGCAACATCGATATCCGCGACCGCATCAAGGATGTGATCAAGACTGGCGGCGAATGGCTGTCCTCGCTCGCCCTCGAAGACCTGATCAGCCGTCATCCGGCGGTGCGCGAGGTGGCGGTGGTCGGCGTGCCGGACGAGCGCTGGGGCGAGCGGCCGTTCGCGCTGATCGTGCCGCGTGAGGGGCAGCGGCTCGACGCCCGCACCCTGGCCGCGCACCTGGAACCGCAGGTGGCCGACGGCAGCATCAACAAGTGGGCGATCCCCAGCCAGATCGCCATTGTCGGCGAGATACCCAAGACCAGCGTCGGCAAGCTCGACAAGAAGGTCATCCGGCAGGACATCGCCCGCTGGCTGGAGGAGGGCAATCCGGCGATCTCGGCGCTCTGAGCGTCCTGCCTGAGCCAATGGCGGCGCGAAGGAATCGGTGGACCGCTACAATACCGACTCCTTTCCGCCGGCCCGGCCCATGGACATAGAACTCGCCCGCACTTTTCTCGAGATCGTCCGCAGCGGCAGCTTCGTCGCCGCGTCCGAGCGCCTGCACGTCACCCAGACGGCCATCACTGCGCGCATTCAGAGTCTCGAAAGCCAGCTCAACTGCAGGCTGTTCGTGCGCAACCGGGCCGGGGCCAGGTTGACCGCCGACGGCGAGGCGTTCGTCGTCTACGCCACCCAGATGACGCAGACCTGGGACGCCGCCCAGCGCGATCTGCCGTTGCCGGACGGCTACAGCAACGTGCTGCGCGTAGGGGGTGAGATCAGCCTGTGCAATCCACTGATGCTCAAGTGGGTGCGCTGCCTGCGCGAAGCCATTCCTACGCACGCCATTCGTGGCGAAGTCGGGGACGGTCAGGCATTGCTGCGACAGCTCGAGCTCGGTGTGCTCGACGCCGCACTGGTGTTCCAGCCGGCCTACTGGCCCGGCCTGCAGGTGGAGCAACTGCTCGAAGAGAAGCTGGTCATGGTGCGCTCGGTCGCCCGGCCGGACCCCTATGTGTATGTCGACTGGGGCGACGAGTTCCGCCGCCAGCACGACTCCGCCTTGCCGGACAAGGCCCGGGCAGCGCTCAGTTTCAACCTCGGGCCGATGGCCTTGCAGTACATCCTGGAAACCGGCGGCTCCGGCTATTTCCGTACCCGGGTCGTCCAGGCCTACCTGGATGGCGGCCTGCTCGAGGCCGTTGCGCGGGCGCCGGAGTTCACCTATCCGACCTACCTGGTGTACTCCCGCGATCGTTATTCGCCGGTTCTGCAGCGGGCCTTCGGGCTGCTGCGCGACTTGGTGAAGTCGGACAACGACTGGTCCCAGCGCTGGGCACTGCCCATTTAGGCATGCGTTTGCGGCGGTCTCGGGCAGGCGCCCGATGCGGCGCGCGGATGCGTTCGAGGCTCAGGCTTCGAATGCCCAGGTCTCGGCGCGGGGTATCGGTTCGACGGCTGGCGAGACGACCTCTTGGCATACCCGTCCGGTGGCCCGGCTCATGCTGCGGGCGGCTTGCGGATCATCGGCGAAGGGCAGCAGTGCGGCCTGCTCGAGCGCCTCGGCGTCGGGCAGGTGGATGCAGCAGTAGCTGCCGGCCAGGAGAACGGCGAGGCCGCAGACGAACATCAGCATGTGCACGCCCTCCTCAAGCCAGTGCGGGCGTTGAGACGGCCTGGCGGTCGCGCGCATCGGCACGCACCGTCCTCCAGGTGTTGTAGACCATCAGCAGCATCCCACTGGCGAAGGTCGAGCCGCCGATCAGGCGCACGATATAGCCCGGATGGCTGGCTTCCAGTGCCTCGACGAAGGAATAGGTGAGGGTGCCGTCGTCATTTATCGCACGCCACATCAGGCCCTGGGTGATGCCGTTGACCCACATCGAAGCGATGTAGAGCACGGTGCCGATGGTGGCCAGCCAGAAATGCGCGTTGATCAGGCCGACGCTGTGCATCTGCTCGCGACCGTAGAGCTTGGGGATCATGTGGTAGAGCGTGCCGATGGAAATCATCGCCACCCAGCCGAGGGCGCCGGCGTGCACGTGGCCGATGGTCCAGTCGGTGTAGTGCGAGAGCGCGTTGACGGTCTTGATGGCCATCATCGGGCCTTCGAAGGTAGACATGCCGTAGAACGCCAGCGACACCACCAGGAAGCGCAGGATCGGGTCGGTGCGCAGTTTGTGCCAGGCACCGGAGAGGGTCATCATGCCGTTGATCATGCCGCCCCAGCTCGGCGCCAACAGGATGATCGACATCGCCATGCCGAGGCTCTGCGCCCAGTCGGGCAGGGCAGTGTAGTGCAGGTGGTGCGGGCCGGCCCAGATGTAGATGGAAATGATCGCCCAGAAGTGCACGATGGACAGGCGGTAGGAATAGATCGGCCGATCGGCCTGCTTCGGTACGAAGTAGTACATCATGCCGAGAAAGCCCACCGAGAGAATGAAACCCACCACGCTGTGGCCATACCACCACTGGATCATGGCGTCGGTCGCACCGGAATATGCCGAGTAGGATTTCAGCAGACTGACCGGCACGGCGGCGTGGTTGATCACGTGCACCATCCCCGTGACCACGATGAAGGCCCCGTAGAACCAGTTGCCGACGTAGATGTGCTTGATCTTGCGCCTGGCGATGGTGCCGAAGAACAGATACGCATAGACGGTCCAGACCAGCGTCACCCAGATCGCGATCGGCCATTCCATCTCCGCGTATTCCTTGGACGTCGTATAGCCGAGCGGATAGCTCACCAGCATGGCGACTATGGCGGCCTGCCAGCCCCAGAACACGAAGTTAGCCAGCGCGTCCGAGATCAGCCGCGCTTGGCAGGTGCGCTGCACTACGTAGAACGAGGTGGCGAACAGTGCTCCGCCGCCGAAGGCGAAGATCACCAGGTTGGTGTGAATCGGACGGATCCGCCCGAAGCTGATCCACGGCAGGTCGAAATTGAGCGCCGGCCAGACCAGCTGGGCAGCGATGAAAACCCCCATGCCCATGCCGAGGACGCCCCAGAACAGTGTCATCAGGGTGAAGCGGCGGACGACCTGGTAATTGTATGCGCAGGCCGCGTCATCAAGGATCGCATCGGTCATGGGTACTTCCATCAAACGAGAGGTGAGTGGCTGGGCGTCCGCCGGGAGGCGGCGCGATTGCTCGACAGGCAGGCGCCAGGTTGCTGTGAGCGCGAGGCTGTCCAGGCGGGGTAGCAAAAGTGTGCGACCGTAGAGCACTTAGCTCAAACGAATAAAAATGCGCTTTTTGATCAAAATAATTGCATTCAATACATTTCTTCTCCCCGCTAGCTGATGAGGGCAATACGGCCTTCCCGGCGCGAGGATGCCCATAGACTGTAGGGATGGAAGTGCTCCACCGAGCCGTGATCACGCTGGTGCGGCGAGGTTGGGTGCCGGCCCTGGTCCACGCGCGGATGAGGCTTGCGCCGGCATCAACCCCACGCCTTGCATTGATGCTCGAAGCGGCATGGGGCGCGGGCCCGGTGGCCGGCCGTAGGGTGAAAAACCGCGAAGCGTTTTCCACCTCGCCATGGCGTCACGCGGTGCGGAGAGGTCGGTACCGGCCCTGGTCCACGCGTAGATGAGGCTGCCATTAGCCACCCCGAAATTCGCGCCCTCCTTCGCCTGGGCCTGGGCGGACGCGCGAACTGTCGGCCAGCGCTCACCCTGGCAGCCTGCCGCTTGCTACCCTGTCGCGCGTCATGGGATGCGGCACTGGGCGGCATCCGCACTCCAACCCGAGCAACAAGGTAATCCTCTATGAAGAAGTACGGTCGCGTGACCGCGTTCGCGGCCAGCCTGGCCATCCTCGCCGGCTGCACCACCAACCCCTACACCGGCGAGCGCGAAGCCGGCAAGGCCGGCGTTTACGGCGGTCTCGGCGCACTTGGCGGCGCCGTGGTCGGCGCCGCCACCTCGAGCAAAAAGGATCGCACCAAGGGCGCGCTGATCGGCGCGGCCGTCGGCGGCGCCGCGGCCGGCGGCTACGGCTACTACGTCGACACCCAGGAAGCCAAGCTGCGCCAGACCCTGCAGGGCACCGGCGTGCAGGTGCAGCGCAACGGCGACCAGCTGACCCTGATCATGCCCGGCAACATCACCTTCGGCAGCAGCTCCGCCGACATCTCCAGCAGCTTCTACCCGACGCTCAATTCGCTGGTCACGGTGTTCCGCGAGTTCGACAAGAACGGCATCGACATCACCGGCCACACCGACAGCACCGGCTCGGCGCAGCTGAACCAGGACCTGTCCAACCGCCGCGCGCAGAGCGTCGCCTCCTACCTCACCGCCAACGGCGTCGCGGCTTCACGCATCTCCGCCTACGGCGCCGGCCCAAACCAGCCGATCGCCAGCAACGCGACCACGGAAGGCCGTGCCCAGAACCGCCGCGTGGAAATCAACCTGCGCCCGCTGTGAACCATGATCGAGAGCGAAGTCGCAATGGCTTCGCTCTCGCCATTTTAACGACGTCAACTTTTTCTCTTTTTCTGCTCCCGTCGCCTGATTCTCCGGAACCTCTACAAGCCCTTGCCACTCTGAAACACGTGATAGCGCGCCAGTAGTGGCACAGGAGGTCGAATGGAAGATCGTCCCGCTCTCCATTCCCGCAAGCCCTGGCTGCCACTGCTCGTGACGTTGGCACTGCTGGCAGGGCTGGGAGGATGGGTCGGTTGGCAATGGCAGGCCCTCGAGACGCGTAGCCGTATCGATCGGGAACAGCGTTTCACCTATGTCGTCAACGATGTCGAGCGCGCTCTGCGCGAGCGTATGCACGCCTACGAGATGGTGCTGCGCGGGCTCGCGGGGCTGATCGTCGGCAGCGAGGGCGTTACCTCCGACGACTGGATGCGCGCCGTCGACCAGCTGCGGCTGCAGGACACCTATCCCGGCGTGCAGGCGCTGAGCCTTGCGCGCTATGCCCGGCAGGGCACGCTGCCCGGGCTGCTCGACATCATTCGCGAGACCGGCAGGCCGCACTTCCGGGTGTTCCCCGAAGGCGAGCGCGACGAGTACGTGGTGGTCGACTACATCCACCCGCTCGACTGGCGCAACCGTCGCGTACTCGGCTACGACATGTTCAGCGAACCGACCCGCCGCGAGGCGATCGTCACCGCGCGCGTCACCGGCGAGCCGGTGCTGACCGCGCCGGTGCGGCTCAAGCAGGAAACCGACCAGAACACCCAGGTCGGCGTGCTGCTGTATCTGCCGATCTACGACATCGACGCACCGGTCACCACCCAGGCCGAACGCGAGGCGGCCTTCGTCGGCACCCTGCATGCGGCCTTTCGCCTGTCCGACCTGATGGACGGGGTGCTCGGCGCGCGCGGCAAGCAGTTCCAGATCCAGCTGTACGATTCGGCAGCGCCGGAACTGCCGTTGCTGGCCGATCGCGGCGAGGTCGCCGCCGACGCTGCCTACAAGCGCGTGCGCAACATCTATCTATACGGCCGCAGCTGGCAACTGGTGGTCGGCAGCACGCCCGACTACAGCTCGCTGCTGCGCGACGAGCGGATGGCCTTCAGTCTGCTCTCGGCCATGGCGGCGGTGCTGCTGTTCTCGCTGCTGGTCGGCGGCTACCTCTACCTGCGCGAACGCCAGCTGGCCAGCAGCGAGGCGCTGAGCCTGAAGCTGCACGAGCGCGAGGCGCTGTTTCGCCAGCTGATCGAGCAATTGCCGATCGCCACCCTGCTGAGCAACTCGGACGGGCGCATCGAACTGGTCAACAAGAGCGCAGCGGCGCTGCTCGGGGCGGACGTCGCCGACCTGGTGGGCGAACGGGTCAGCCGCTACGTGCCCGGCGTGCTCAGCGAGACCGACCTGCACGGCCCGCGTCGCACCGACCAGGAAGAGCTGCTGGCGCAGCGGGAGGACGGCGAGCTGGTGCCGGTGGCGGTGAGCCTCACCAGTTTCCGCCGCGACGACGGCATGCACCACCTGCTCAACCTGGTCGACATGCAGGCGCGCAAGCGTGCCGAAGAACGCTTTCGCAACGTGGTCGAGGCCTCGCCGAACGCCTTCGTGCTGATCGACTCCGACGGCACCATCGTGATGGTCAACCGGCAGACCGAGCTGCTGTTCGGCTACGGGCGCCAGGAGCTGGTGGGCAAGCCGGTGGAGATCCTCATCCCCGAATCCCTGCGCGAGATGCACAAGCGCATGGTCGCCGACTACATGCGCAACCCCGAGCCGAGGCGTTTCGGCAGCAGCCGCGAGCTGTTCGGCCGGCACAAGGACGGCTCGCAGATCCCGCTGGAGATCGGCCTGTCGCCGCTGCGCAGCGGCAGCGAGCTGCTGGTGCAGGCAGTGATCATGGACATCAGCCACAGGCGCGCCGCCGAGCTGCGTCTGCGCGACCAGGCCGACCAGCTGGCGCTGGCCAACCGCTACAAGTCCGAGTTCCTCGCCAACATGTCGCACGAGCTGCGCACGCCGCTCAACAGCATCCTCATCCTCAGCGACCAGATGCGCCAGAACGCCAACGGCAACCTCAGCGAAAAGCAGGTGCGTCATGCCGACATCATGTACCGGGCCGGCAACGACCTGCTGCAGCTCATCAACGACGTGCTCGACCTCGCACGCATCGAGGCCGGCGCCATGCAGTTGAAGAAGGAAGCGGTGAACCTGCAGGAACTGCTCGCCGAGGCCGAAGGCAGCCTGCGGCCGATGGCCGAGGAGAAGGGCCTGCAGCTGACCACGGGGGTGGATCCGAACCTGCCGGCGGTGGTCTACAGCGACCGGGCGCGCCTGCAGCAGATCCTGCGCAACCTGCTCAGCAACGCGCTGAAGTTCACCGAGAAGGGTGAGGTGGAGGTGCGCCTCCGCTGCGCCCGTTCCGAGCAGGAGACGCGCGAAGGAGAAGAATGCGACACCCTGCAGATCGTCGTGCGCGACACCGGCATCGGGATTCCGGCCGACCAGCACGAACGGATCTTCCAGGCCTTCCAGCAGATCGACGGTTCCATCAGCCGCCGCTACGGGGGCACCGGCCTGGGCCTGGCGATCACCCGCCAGCTGGTCGAGGTGCTCGACGGCCGGATCAGCCTGCAGAGCGCACCGGGCGAGGGCTCGGTGTTCACCGTCGAGCTGCCGGTGCGGGCGGCGCGGCGTTCCCCGCCGGCCATCCCGGTTCCGGCGCCGGCACTGCCGGCCCGCGGCGCCGGCGCGCCGCTGCTGATCGTCGAGGACGACCCGGCCTTCGCCACCATGGTCGCCGAGGTCGCCGAGACCCACGGCTTCTCCCCGCGCGTCTGCCGCGAGGGGCAACAGGCGCTGCAACTGCTCAAGGAGGAGCGCCAGGCCGGGGTGATCCTCGACATCCTCCTGCCTGACATCAGCGGCTGGCAGGTCTACCGTGAAGTGAAGGACGACGTCCGCCATCGCGGCGTGCCGGTGATCATCGCCTCCTCGGTGCCGCAGCCGCAGGACTGGACCGACAACGGCTCGCGCTACCGGGTCAAGCCGATCAACCGGAGCGAGATCGAGCGGCTGCTGGTGGAACTGGTGCGGCGCAAGGACAACCCGCTGCGCCTGCTGCTGGTCGAACGCGAGCAGGCCCGGCGCCAGCGCCTGCGCGACTATTTCGAGCAGCAGGGCTACAGCGTCACCGTCGCGCTGGGCGCGCAGGATGCCCGGCTGGCGTTCGCCGAGCAGCCGTTCAGCGCGCTGGTGATCGACTTCGATCTGCCCGACGAGAACGGCCTTGACCTGCTGGATTCGCTGGATCGGTTGCGGCCGGTGGCCGGCATGACGGTGCTGCTCTACAGCAGCCAGCCATGGAGCGAGGCGGATCAGCAACGGGCGCGGCGCTATTCGGCGAACACGTTGTCCAAGGATGACGGTCTCGAGCGGGTCGGCCAGGCGCTCAGGGGGTCGGCCAGCGACACGGCGATCGGCGAGGGAGCGCTGGACTACCCGCTGCTCGGGCAGCGGGTGCTGCTGGTCGACGACGACGTGCGCGAGATCTACGCGCTGGCGGCGATGCTCGACGAGCTCGGCCTGCAGGTCACCACGGTGACCCAGGGCGCGGAGGCGCTGGCGGAGTTCGACGAGGGCGTGTTCGACCTGGTGCTGTGCAACGTGGACAGCCCGCGGCTGGACGGCCTGGCGCTGATCCACCGGCTGCGCGACGAGCACGGCTGCCAGGTGCCGATCATCGCCCTGGTCGGCACCGAGGAACCGGTACGGCGCGACAGTCTGCTCGAGGCGGGCGCCGACGACTGCCTGGCCAGGCCGGTCGGACGGGAGGCGCTCGCCGGACGCATCCGGCAGTGGTTGGACGGTGCGCTGGACCTGCACCAGAACCGATAGGAACAGGAGAAGCTTGTTGTGTTGCACCCTCTAACCAGGCCGCTCGCGGGGGCGACCGGCCACAGGCATTGCCCGTCGAGGCGCTATCGGTTGGAACGGCACGCGCGCCGGCTCCTTCCTCGCAGACGGAACGTCCCACGATGAGCCGCACGCAGCTTCAACCCCAGCCGCGCGGCCGCACCCTGCTGGTGGTCGACGATCGCGAGGCCAACCTGGTCGCGATGGAGGCCCTGCTCGGTGACGGCGACTGGCAGGTCCATACGGTCAACTCCGGCGAGGCGGCGCTGCAGGCGCTGCTGGAGCTGGACGTCGAGCTGGTCCTGCTGGACGTGCAGATGCCCGGCATGGACGGCTTCGAGGTCGCCCGGCTGATGCGCGGCAACCCGCAGACCCGCTACACGCCGATCATCTTCGTCTCGGCCATCGCGCATACCCGCGACTCGGTGCTCGAGGGCTACGCCACCGGGGCGGTGGACTTCATCCTCAAGCCGTTCGACCCGCAGGTGCTCAAGCACAAGATCAACACCCTGCTGGCGCACGAGCACAATCGCCGCGACCTGCAGCTGCTCACCCAGCAGCTCGACAGCGCCCGCGCGTTCAACGCCTCGGTGCTGAACAACGCCGCCGAGGGCATTCTGGTGGTCGGCGAGGACGGCTACATCAATTTCGCCAACCCAGCCATCGCGCAGATGCTCGGCGGCACGGTGGACGGGCTGAAGGGCACGCCGCTGCTGGCGCACATCGCCGAGCCGGTGTTCGAACAGCCCTGGCGCGAGAGCGACTTCTACCTGCACTGGCGCAGCGGCGCGACCTACCGCCTGCACGAGGCGCAGTTGAAGAAGGAGGGCGGCGGCACCCTGCCAGTGGCGATTTCCTGCTCGCCGCTGCCGCGCCAGCAGCGCTCGATGGTGGTGATCGCGCTGGACATGTCGGTGGTGCGCAACCTGCATGCGCAGCTGGAGACCCAGGCCGTCACCGATTCGCTCACCGGGCTGCTCAACCGGCGCGGTTTCAACCAGGCGCTGGAATCGGCGGTGGCGCGGGCCGATCGCAACGGCAAGAGCATGGCGGTGCTGTACATCGACCTCGACGGCTTCAAGCGCATCAACGATTCGCTCGGCCACGAGGCCGGCGACGCCATCCTCTGCAAGGTGGCGCGGCTGCTGGAAACCTGCATGCGCCCCTACGACATCCTCGCGCGCATGGGCGGCGACGAGTTCACCGCCCTGCTCGACTCGCTCGACCACACCGAGGACGCCGCCAAGGTCGCCGAGAAACTGATCGAACTGATCTCGGTGCGCCATCGCATCGAGGACACCGAGGTGACGCTCGGCGCCAGCATCGGCATCGCCACCTTCCCGGAATGCGGCGACAACGTCGAGGAGCTGCTGCGCGCCGCGGACATGGCCATGTACGAGGCCAAGCGGGCCGGCCGCCAGCAGTTCCGCTTCTTCTCCCAGGAGATGAACGGCCGCGCGCATGCCCGGCTGATGATGGAGGAGAACCTGCGCAGCGCCATCGAGCACAACGACTTCGATCTGGTCTACCAGCCGCAGGTGTGGCTCGACAGCGGCCGCCTGCGCGGCTTCGAGGCGCTGCTGCGCTGGGGCCAGAACGAGAACGACCGGGTGCTGCCCGGCGTGTTCGTGCCGCTGCTGGAGGAAACCCGGCTGATCGAGCGGGTCGGGCAGTGGGTGCTGCGCGAAGGCATCGCGCAGTGCCGCGAGTGGCTGGCGCAGTTCGGCGATGGGCTGGTGCTCAGCCTCAACGTCAGCCCGGTGCAGTTCGCCCGCCCGGGGCTGGTCGACATGCTCGGCCGGTTGATCGACGAATACCGGCTGTTGCCGTCGCAGCTGGAGCTGGAACTCACCGAAAGCGCGCTGATGATGGACCTCGACCAGAGCTGCGCCAAGCTGCGCAGCCTGCGCGACCTGGGCGTGCGGGTGGCGATCGACGACTTCGGCACCGGCTACTCGTCACTGGCCTACCTGCGCAACTTCGACCTCGACACCCTGAAGATCGACCGGCTGTTCATCGCCAACATGCTCGACTCGCCGCGCGATGCCGCGGTGGTCAGCACCATCATCGACCTGGGACGCAATCTCGGCCTGGAGGTGATCGCCGAGGGCGTGGAGACCATGGCCCAGCGCGACTGGCTGATCGAGCACGGCTGCGACGTGATGCAGGGCTTCCTGGTGGCGCCGGGGCTGCAGGCCGAGCAGGCCAGCCGCTTTCCCTCGCAGCTGGACTGGCAGACCTTCGACCGCCGCTCCTGAGGCGCGGCGGTCAGTCGCGCCTGAGCGCCTCCAGGGTCTCGTCCTTCTGCGCCCAGAGTGCGTTCACCCATTGCTGGAAGGCCAGCCGGTAGGCGTCGTCCTGGTCGTAGTTGCGGCCGAGGAACTCGCTCGGGATCGACCGCGGCTCGAGGCGCATCACCACCCGGCGGACGTTGCCGGCGAGCAGGTCCCAGAAGCTCGGCTGGACGTCGGGGTAGTGCAGGGTCACGTCGATCAGCGCGTCGAGCTGCTCGCCCATGGCGTCGACGACGAAGGCGATGCCGCCGGCGCGCGGCTTGAGCAGGTGCCGGTAGGGCGAGCCCTGCTGGTCGTGCTTGGCCGGGGTGAAGCGGGTGCCCTCGAGGAAGTTGAACACCGACACCGGGTTGCTCCGGTAGCGCTCGCAGGCGCGACGGGTTGTGGCCAGGTCCTGGCCGCGCTTCTCCGGGTGCTTTGCCAGGTATTCCTTGCTGAAGCGCTTCATGAAGGGGAACTCCAGCGCCCACCAGCACAGGCCGATGACCGGCACCCAGATCAGCTCCTGCTTGAGGAAGAACTTGAGGATCGGCATGCGCCGGTTCAGATGGTACTGCAGCACCAGGATGTCGGCCCAGCTCTGGTGGTTGCTGGTCACCAGGTAGGAGTGGCGCATGTCGACCCGGTCGATGCCCTGTACATCCCACTCGATGCGGCGCATCAGGTCCATCCAGAAACTGTTGAAGGCCATCCAGGATTCGGCGATCCAGTGCATGCCGGAACGCAGCGAGCGCTGTACCGGCGCGAACGGCAGCATCAGCTTGAGCAGCGACAGGGCGAACAGCGGCCAGCACCAGAACAGGGTATTGAGCGCCAGCAGCAGGCCGGCGAGCACGCCGCGCAGCGGGGCGGGAAGAAAGCTCAGCATGAATCTCGATTTCTCGGACAACGGGGTGGCAAGCGTACCGATTGCGCGTCCGCGCGCAAGTGCCGGACGTTCTTCCTCGGGGAGAGGGCGCCGTGTTCGGGCCTTCCCTTATCCGGCCTGCCGGCCACCTTCTCCCGGGGGGGAGAAGGGAAGGGCGCGGCGCGGCCTGAAGGCTGGGCACAAACCTGTAGGCGCGAGGTGAACGCCGCCGGAGCCCAAGCAATCACGGTCAAGACCGCTCCCACGGAAACACCGCCGGTTTGGTGGGAGCAGCTGTCCTTGACCGCATAACGAGCCCCGATCGCCGGTCACTCGGCGCGCAGTCGCCGCGAGGGCGCGCCTCCCACAAAGATCGGTGGGGCCCCGCTTGCTTTTGTGGGAGGCCCGACCTCGGGGCGATGCTCTTGTGTGCGGTCTCGACCGCGAACGGGCCTGCACCATAGATGCGGGCCGATCGGCAACGGGAGGCATGACCTCGGGCCACGCCTCGAACCTCGATGGCCTCAGCGCGGCTGGCTGGCCGACTGGATCGCGGTGAGGGCGATGGTGAACACGATGTCGTCGACCAGCGCCCCGCGCGAGAGGTCGTTCACCGGCTTGCGCAGGCCCTGTAGCATGGGCCCGACGCTGATCACGTTGGCGCTGCGCTGGACGGCCTTGTAGGTGGTGTTGCCGGTATTCAGGTCGGGGAACACGAACACCGTGGCGTGGCCGGCCACCGGGCTGTCCGGCGCCTTCTGCCGGCCGACGCTCTCGATCGCCGCGGCGTCGTACTGCAGCGGGCCGTCGAGCGGCAGGTCCGGGCGCCGCTCGCGGGCCAGGCGGGTGGCCTCGCGGACCTTCTCGACTTCCTCGCCGCTGCCGGAGCTGCCGGTGGAATAGCTGATCATCGCCACCCGCGGGGTGATGCCGAAGGCGGCGGCCGAGTCGGCGCTCTGGATGGCGATCTCGGCCAGCTCGGTGGCGCTCGGATCGGGGTTCACCGCGCAGTCGCCGTAGACCAGCACCTGGTCGGGCAGCAGCATGAAGAACACCGAGGAGACCAGGTTGTAGCCCGGCGCGGTCTTGATCAGCTGCAGGGCCGGGCGGATGGTGTTGGCGGTGGTGTGGATGGCGCCGGAGACCAGCCCGTCGACCTCGTCGAGCGCCAGCATCATGGTGCCCAGCACCACCGAGTCCTCCAGCTGCGCCTGGGCCATCGGGGCGTTGAGGCCCTTGCCCCTGCGCAGTTCCACCATCGGCTCGACGTAGCGCTCGCGGATCAGGTCCGGATCGAGGATTTCCAGGCCCGGCGGCAGGGCGATGCCCTGGGCCTCGGCCACCTGGCGCACCTCGTCGGGCTTGGCCAGCAGCACGCAGCGGGCGATGCCGCGCGCCTGGCAGATCGCCGCGGCCTGGATGGTGCGCGGCTCGCTGCCTTCCGGCAGAACGATGCGCTTGTTCGCCGCCTGGGCGCGCTTGACCAGTTGGTAGCGGAACGCCGCCGGCGACAGCCGCAGCTCGCGCGGGTTGCCGCAGCGCTGCTTGAGCCAGCCGTGTTCGATATGCCCGGCGACGAACTCGGTGACCTTCTCCGCCCGCTCGCGGTCGTCGATCGGGATTTCCTTGTTCATGCGGTTGAGGTTGGTGGCGGTGTCGTAGGAACCGGTGGCCACCGTCAGCACCGGCAGGCCGCTCTGCAGCGCACCCCGGCACAGTTCCATGATCCGCGGGTCGGGGGCGAAGTCGCTGCACAGCAGCAACCCGGCGAGGGGCACGCCGTTCATGCTCGCCAGGCTGGCGGCGAGGATGATGTCGTCGCGGTCGCCCGGAGTGACTACCAGCACCTCCGGCTTGAGCAGCGGCACGGTGCTGGCCACCGCGCGGGCGCAGAGCACGATCTTGCCGACCCGGCGCTGCTCGTAGTCGCCGGCGTTGAGCACCCGCGCGCCGAGCTGTTCGGCGATGTCGCGGGTGCGCGGCGCGTTGAGCTCGTCGCGCCACGGGATGCAGCCGAGCAGGCGGAACTGGCCGCTCTTGATCAGCGGCGCATGGGCTTTCAGGCGCTCGACGAACTCCTCGACACGGCCCTCGTGGCGCACCTTGTTGAGGATCACCCCGAGCACCTTGGGGTCGCGCGGGCCGCCGAAGCCCTGCGCCTGGATCTCGATGCGGTCGTAGAGCTCGGTCAGGCTCTCGTCCTCCGGCGCGCTGACCACGATCACGTCGGCATCCAGGCTGCGCGCCACCAGCGCGTTGACCCGCACCGCGTAGCTGGCGTGGCGCGTCGGCACCATGCCTTCGACGATCACCACGTCGGCGCCCTGGGCCGCCTGCTGGTAGAGGCTGACGATCTCCTCGAGCAACTCGTCGACCTGGCCGTCGCCGAGCATGCGCTCGATGTGGCCGAGCGCCAGCGGCTTCGGCGGCGTCAGCCCGTGGGTGCGGGCGATCAGTTCGCTGGAACGCTCGGGCCCTTCGTCGCCGGGGTGCGGCTGGGCGATGGGCTTGAAGAAACCGACCTTCAGGCCGTCGCGCTCCAGCGCCCGGACCAGGCCGAGGCTGATGGAAGTAAGGCCTACGCCGAAACCGGTCGGGGCGATGAAAAAGGTGTGCATCGGAAATCCTCGGAAAGCGGGGCGCGGATTCAGGCCGGCAGCAGCGCCAGGGTGTCGAGCGCGATCTGGCGCTCCTCGTTGGTCGGTACCACCAGCACCCGCGGATGGCCGTAGGCCTGGATCGGGCCGCCGACGCCGCGCACGCAGCGGGCGTTGGCCTCGCAGTCCAGCGCCAGGCCGAACAGGCGCAGGTGGGTGACCGTCTTGTGGCGGACCAGCGGCGAGTTCTCGCCGATGCCGCCGGTGAAGATCAGCCCGTCGAGGCGCTGCAGCGCGCAGCCCATGGCCGCCAGCGACTTGGCCACGCGGTAGCAGAACACCTCGATCGCCAGGGTCGCGCCGGCATGGCCCTTCTCGCGGGCCTGTTCGAGGGTGCGCATGTCGTTGGACAGGCCGGACAGCCCGAGCAAGCCGCTGTCGTTGTTCAGCATGCGGTCGATCCGCTCCAGGCTCCAGCCGAGCGTGCGCGCCAGGTGGCCGTGCAGGTTGGGGTCGATATCGCCGCTACGGGTGCCCATCACCAGGCCCTCGAGCGGGGTCAGGCCCATGCTGGTGTCGCGGCTGTGGCCGTCGACGATGGCGCAGGTCGAGCAGCCGTTGCCCAGGTGTGCGCAGAGCCAGCTGCTGTCGCCCACCGACAGGCCGGCCATTTCCGCGGCGCGGCGGCTGACGTAGCGGTGGCTGGTGCCGTGGAAGCCATAGCGGCGCACGCCGTGCTGGTGGTAGAGCGTTTCCGGCACCGCGTAGCGATAGGCGTGCTCGGGCAGCGTCTGGTGGAAGGCGGTGTCGAACACGGCCACGTGCGGCAGGTTGGGGAACAGCTTCATCGCCGCTTCGATGCCCTGCAGGTTGGCCGGGTTGTGCAGGGGCGCCAGCGGCGCGGTGGCCTGGATCGCCTGCACCACCCTGGCATCGATCAGGGTGGCGGTGGTGAACAGCTCGCCGCCGTGCACCACGCGGTGGCCGATACCGTGCAGCTCGCCGCCGGCCGCGCCGTTGACGATCGGCAGCAGCTGCGACAGCGCCGCCCGGTGGTCGGCGCCGGAGACCAGCATGCTGTCCTGCCGCTGGTCGCTGCACTGCCAGTGGATCACTGCGTCCTGCGTGCTCAGGCGTTCGGCCAGGCCGCTCAGGGGGAACTGCGAGTGGGCCTCGCTGACCAGCGCGAACTTGATCGACGAGCTGCCACAGTTGACGACGAGGATGTTACGCGCGGGCATCGAGCCTCCTAGGATTCGGGTCGCGCCCTGGCGCACCAGCCGCAAGGGAAGGGCTGGCCGAGCCGGGCGCGGCGGGCGGCCGGGTCGAGCACCCAGGGGCGCGATTGCCAGGGCGGATCGTGGCGCAGGTGCTGGGTATGGCCGCAGGACAAGACTGCCACCCAGTGGCCATCGTCATCCTGACGGAAATCAATCGCATGCGGCGCGGCGCCGGTGCTGCTGTCGACCGCGCAGCGCCGCTCCGGTTCGCATTCGCGGCAAGCCACGGTTACACTCATTCGTTCATCATCGTTAGTCAGAAAGGTTTTGCCCCATGCTGATCGCCGCCAACAAGGCTGTCTCCATCGACTATACCCTCACCAACGACGCCGGTGAGGTGATCGACAGCTCCGCCGGCGGCGCGCCGCTGGTCTACCTGCACGGTTCCGGAAACATCATCGCCGGGCTCGAGAAGGCCCTGGAAGGCAAGCAGCCGGGGGACCAGCTGCAGGTCGCCATCGAGCCGGAGGATGCCTACGGCGAATACAGCCCCGAGCTGGTCGCGACCCTCAACCGCGCCATGTTCGAAGGCGTCGACGAGCTGGAAGTGGGCATGCAGTTCCACGCCTCCGGCCCGGACGGCAGCATGCAGATCGTCACTATCCGCGACGTCGAGGGTGACGACGTGGTGGTCGATGGCAACCATCCGCTGGCCGGCCAGCGCCTGAACTTCGACGTCAAGGTGGTCGACGTGCGCGAGGCCAGCGCCGAGGAAGTGGCCCATGGTCACATCCACGGCGAAGGCGGCCACCACCACTGATCGACGCGGCGGGCGGGCGATTCCTCCCGGGACGCCCGCCCGTGCGTTCGCCCGCCAAGGGAGCAACGAGCCATGCACACGTTCCACGACCTGACGCTGACCGGCCTGGACGGCCAGCCGCTGCCGCTCGCGGAGTTCGCCGGCCAGGTGGTGCTGGTGGTGAACGTGGCCTCCCAGTGCGGCCTGACACCGCAGTACGCGGGGCTGGAAACGCTCCACCAGCAGTACCGCGAGCAGGGCTTCCAGGTGCTCGGCGTGCCCTGCAACCAGTTCGCCGGGCAGGAGCCGGGCGACGAGGCGGAAATCGCCCGGTTCTGTAGCCTGAACTACAACCTGAGTTTCCCGATGACCGCCAAGGTCGAGGTCAACGGCCCCGGCCGGCATCCGCTGTACCAGTTGCTGGCCGGCGAGGGCGCGGCCCATCCCGGCGACATCTCCTGGAACTTCGAGAAATTCCTCGTCGGCCGCGACGGTCAGATCGTCGCCCGTTTCTCCCCGCGTACTGCGCCGGACGACCCCCAGCTGGTGCAGGCCATCGAGCGCGCCCTGCTGCAGCGCTGATCCCCGGAAGGATGCCCACCGTGGTTAAGGCTCGATAAACCACGTCTATATTGCTGTGCCTGCCCGACGGGCGGGTCCTATCCTTGCCGCGATCCGAATGTTGCCCTGGCCGCCGCCGATGCCGCGCGCCGGGTGGGCCCTCTTCTCATGGAGTTTCGTCGATGACCGCCGCTCAGGCTCTGTTCCAGCCTTTCGAACTGGGTGCATTGCACCTGCCGACCCGTATCGTCATGGCGCCGATGACGCGTTCCTTCTCGCCCGGCGGCGCGCCGAACGCGGCAGTGGTGGAGTACTACCGGCGCCGCGCGGCCGCGGGCGTCGGGCTGATCATCACCGAGGGCACCACGGTTGGGCATCCGGCGGCCAACGGTTATCCGAACGTGCCGCACTTCTACGGCGAAGATGCGCTGGCTGGCTGGAAGCAGGTGGTCGAGGCGGTGCATGCGGCCGGCGGCAAGATCGTGCCGCAGCTCTGGCACGTGGGCAGCGTGCGTCGGCTGGGCACCGAACCGGACCCGAGCGTGCCCGGCTTCGGGCCTATGGAGAAGGTCAAGGACGGCCAGGTGATCGTCCACGGCATGACCCGGCAGGACATCCAGGACGTGATCGGCGCCTTCGCCCAGGCCGCCCGCGACGCCCAGGCGATCGGCATGGACGGGGTGGAGATCCACGGCGCCCACGGCTACCTGATCGACCAGTTCTTCTGGGAAGGCAGCAACCAGCGCAGCGACGAATACGGTGGCAGCCTGGCCGCGCGTTCGCGCTTCGCCATCGAACTGGTCGAGGCGGTGCGCGCCGCGGTCGGTCCCGATTTCCCGATCATCTTCCGATTCTCGCAGTGGAAGCAGCAGGACTACAGCGCCCGCCTGGTGCAGACCCCCGAAGAACTGCAGGCCTTCCTCGAACCGCTGTCGGCGGCCGGCGTGGACATCTTCCACTGCTCGACCCGGCGCTTCTGGATTCCCGAGTTCGAAGGCTCCGAGCTGAATCTGGCCGGCTGGACGCGCAAGCTCAGCGGCAAGCCGACCATCACCGTGGGCAGCGTCGGGCTCGATGGCAGCGAGTTCACCCAGTTCTTCGGCAAGACCGACGAGATCGCCCAGCCGTCGAGCCTGGAAGGCCTGCTCGAGCGCCTGGATCAGCAGGAGTTCGACCTGGTGGCGGTCGGCCGCGCACTGCTGGTGGACCCGGACTGGGCCGCCAAGGTCCGCGAAGGGCGCGAGCGGGACATCCTGCCGTTCAGCCGCGAGGCGTTGAAGACGCTGGTGTGATGCGGGAGCGGGTGGACTCCGCCTTTGCAACGAGCCTCTTCTCCCCCCGGGAGAAGTCCGCCCGCAGGGCCGGATGAGGGTGTGGGCAACGTGCCCTGCCAGCCCTCACCCCGGCCATCTCCCGGAGGGAGAGGGGGATGTCTGGCATCGGACGCGGCGCCGTGTGGGGCCCGTTCGCAGGCAGAGCCTGCTCCTACAAGGGATGCCGTGGCCGCAGGCTGCTTTGTCCTTCTCCCCTCGGGAGAAGGTG
>NZ_KE384412.1:55079-108305 GCF_000425625.1 Stutzerimonas azotifigens DSM 17556 | reverse complement strand
CGCAGGCTGCTTTGTCCTTCTCCCCTCGGGAGAAGGTGGCCCGCAGGGCCGGATGAGGGGCGCATTTGCGTGGGAGAGGGGGATGCCTGGTGCTGGTCCGCACCTATCGTACAGGCCCCGGTCGCAGGCAACGCCTGCTCTGGCCTCAGACGAGGCCGTCGAGATAGCGCTCGGCGTCCAGCGCCGCCATGCAGCCGGCGCCGGCCGAGGTGATCGCCTGGCGGTAGACGTGGTCGGCGACGTCGCCGGCAGCGAATACGCCGGGCACGCTGGTGGTGGTGGCATTGCCGTCACGGCCGCCGTTGACCACCACGTAGCCGTCCTTCAGCTCGAGCTGGCGTTCGAACAGCGCGGTGTTCGGCGTGTGGCCGATGGCGACGAACACGCCATCCACGGCGATCTCCTCGGTGCCGCCATCCTGCCGGCGCAGCCGCGCGCCGGTCACGCCTGACGCATCGCCGAGCACTTCGTCCAGTTCGGCATTGAGCTTGAGCACCACCTTGCCTTCGGCGACCCGCTCGCGCAGCTTGTCCTGCAGGATCTTCTCGGCGCGGAAGCTCTCGCGGCGATGCACGAGGGTGACCTGGCTGGCGATATTGGCCAGGTACAGCGCCTCTTCGACCGCGGTATTGCCGCCGCCGATCACCGCCACCGGGCGGTTGCGATAGAAGAAGCCGTCGCAGGTGGCGCAGGCCGATACGCCGCGCCCCATGAAGGCCTCTTCCGAGGGCAGGCCGAGGTATCGGGCGCTGGCGCCGGTGGCGACGATCAGCGCGTCGCAGGTATAGGTGCCGCTGTCGCCGCGCAGGATGAAGGGACGGCCGGCGAAGTCCACCGCATTGATGTGGTCGAACAGGATCTCGGTGTCGAAGCGCTCGGCGTGGGCCTGCATGCGCTGCATCAGGGCCGGGCCGGTGAGGCCGTGCGGATCGCCGGGCCAGTTGTCCACTTCGGTGGTGGTGGTCAGCTGGCCGCCGGCCTGCAGGCCGGTGATGAGCAGCGGCTTGAGGTTGGCGCGCGCGGCGTAGACCGCCGCGCTGTAGCCGGCCGGGCCCGAGCCGAGGATGATCAGGCGTGCATGACGGTCGGACATGGGGCCTCCAGCGGAATAAAAGGGAGTCATCCGGCACTTGGGGAAGGCTTGAGAGGTGGATGACCCCGGAAAACGATGGTTGCAGAGGATAGTGGCGCGACTGCCGCGGCGATAATTTCAATCCTGCATGCCTCCGATAGGCTGTGGCTATGCCTGACGCCGTCGGCGCTTCCGCCCGCCCGGCAAAGCCGGTAAGGTCCGAGCGTTCGTCTCGACTGGAGCTTTCGTATGCCCACCGCCGCCCTGACCGGTCCCGAATGCCTGCGCGAAGGCCTGCGCCTGGTGCTGAGCCCGGGCCTGCGGCTGTTCGTGATCCTGCCGGTGCTGGTCAACCTGATCCTGTTCGGCGGGCTGATCTACCTCGGCGTGCGGCAGTTCGACGGTTGGGTCGACGCCTTCATGCCGTCGCTGCCCGAGTGGCTGGCGTTTCTCGAATACCTGCTGTGGCCGCTGTTCGTATTGCTGGTGCTGGTCATGGTGTTCTTCTCCTTCACCCTGCTCAGCACGCTGATCGCCGCGCCCTTCAATGGCTTCCTCTCGGAGAAGGTCGAGGTGGTGGTGCGCGGCGAGGACGATTTCCCGCCGTTCAGCTGGGCCGAGCTGCTGGCGATGTTGCCGCGCACCTTCGCCCGCGAGGCGCGCAAGCTGGCCTACTACGCGCCACGCGCGTTGGCGCTGCTGGTGCTGTCGTTCATTCCCGGGCTGAACCTGGTCGCCGCGCCGCTGTGGCTGCTGTTCGGCGTCTGGATGATGGCCGTGCAGTACATCGACTACCCGGCCGACAACCACAAGATGAGCTGGCAGGACATGCTCGCCTGGCTGCGCGAGCGCCGCTGGCGCAGCCTGAGCTTCGGCGCGGTGACCTACGCCGCGCTGCTGGTCCCCGGGCTCAACCTGCTGGTGATGCCGGCGGCGGTGGCCGGCGCGACCGTGCTCTGGGTCCGCGAGGGCGGCGGGCAGGCGCTGGCCAGGCGTTGAACCCTCGCCGCGGCAGGGCTCTCTAGATGCTCACCGAACGAAGGAGCATCCCGATGGGCCTCACCGCACTGGCAATCAACTGCACGCTCAAGCGTTCTCCCGCCGAATCTTCCTGCGATCTGCTGCTGTCGCAGGTGCTCGCCGAACTGCACAAGCACGGCGTCGCGGGCGAACGCCTGCGGGTGGCGGACTACGACATCAAGCCGGGCGTCACCTCCGACGAAGGCGAGGGCGACGACTGGCCGATGTTCCGTCAGAAGGTGCTGGCCGCGGACATCCTGGTGCTGGGCACGCCGATTTGGCTCGGCCACCCGTCCAGCCTCTGCCAGCGGGTCCTGGAGCGGCTCGACGCGATGCTCGGCGAGACCGATGGGCAGGGGCGCATGATCGCCGTCGACCGGGTCGCCTGCGTGGCGGTGGTCGGCAACGAGGACGGCGCGCACAACGTCGCCGCCAACCTGTTTCAGGGTCTCAACGACGTGGGTTTCAGCATCCCGGCGGTCGGCTCGACCTATTGGGTGGGCGAGGCGATGCAGGGCACCGATTACAAGGACCTGCCGCAGACGCCGGAGAAGGTGGCGCAGACCACGGCGATGATGGCGCGCCATTGTGCGCACCTGGCCGGGCTGCTCAGGCAGGCGCGCTATCCGGCGGAGTGACCGGCCTGCGTGCGGATGGCGGCGGGTGGGCTTTAGCCCACTCTACCCGGCAGAGTCCCATGGGGCCCATCTCTGGCTGCGCCCCCGTAGGCGCGAGGGGGCGCCGAGTCGTCGCTCGCGAAGGAGCGCAGCGCCGGCATCGAATCCATTCGCGACCAAGGTCGCTCCTACATCCGGTGCCGTTTGCCCATAGGAGGCGTCGCTTCCGCCTCGTGGCCTTCAGCCCAGCGAGGCGGTTTAGCCCCGGCATGACCAGGCGACTGGCAGTGCGTGTTGGCTTCGCTTCGCTCAACCCAACCTGCGCGTCAATGGCGTACCTTCGAAGCGAACCCCGGCCAGGCCGTGGCGCATCAAGGCGCGGATGTTGCGGTGGTCATCGCCGTCGGGCGTGGCCTGCACCGCGCGGTAATGCTCGCCGAACGCCAGCAGCGCCTCTTCGTCGGACAGCCCCTCGAGCCGGGCCAGGCCCAGCGTCTTGCAGGAGCCCGCGTTCTCGCCGGCGGCGTTGTGCACGGCGCCATTGGTGAAGGCGGTGGGCTGGTAGTCGTAGTGGGCCTCGATGAAGGCGAGGGTATCGGCGAACATCGGCTGGCCGTCGCGCAGGCCCTGGCGGAATGTATCGAGCGCGCTCATGCCGGCTTGCCCTTGTCGAACGCCGCCTGCTGCTCGGGCGTGGCTTCCTTCTGGTAGCGGCTTTTCCACTCGGCATAGGGCATGCCGTAGACCGCTTCGCGCGCCTGCTCGACGCTGACGTCCAGCTCCAGGTCGTCGGCGGCGGCCTTGTACCACTTGGACAAGCAGTTGCGGCAGAAGCCGGCGAGGTTCATCAGCTCGATGTTCTGCACGTCCGGCCGGCTGCGCAGGTGCTGGACCAGGCGGCGGAAGGCGGCGGCTTCGAGTTCGGTGCGTTGTTCGTCGTTCATCTCATCGGTCTCGTTGGGCGCAGACGCGCGGATCATAACCTCGCCCATGTGACCGGACCAGCCGCGGAACTTTCCCCCGTGCATCCGCCTCCGGTAGGGAAGGGCGGCCACGCCGCAGCGAGAAGGAGCCACCGATGACGATCGGTCAACGCCACTGGGTGATCGCCGAGGGCTATTTGCCCCCGTTCGGTCCCAACCCGGACGATCCCACCCTGCGCAGCCACGAGTCGGCCTGCATCCTCAACCCCGGCGACCGCGAGGCGCAGATCGAGCTGACGCTGTATTTCAGCGACCGCGAGCCGGCCGGGCCCTACCGGTTGCGGGTGCCGCCGCGGCGCACCCTGCACATGCGCTTCGACGACCTGGCCGACCCGGCGCCGGTGCCGCGCGAGACCGACTATGCCAGCGTGTTCGTCTCGGACGTGCCGGTGGTGGTGCAGCACACCCGGCTCGACGCCCGGCCCCAGGCGCTGGCGCTGATGACCACGCTGGCCTACGGGAGCTGACGCTCAGTCGCGTCCCGCGGCGAGGGTGATCGACACCGACTCGGCGAAGCGCAGGGCGTGCGGCTTGTCGACCTCGACCTCGGCATAGCGCACGGCCGGGTACTGCATCACCAGGTCGAGGATCTCCTGGGTCAGGCGCTCGAGCAGGGCGAAGCGGTTCTCCTCGACGTGGGCGATGATCGCCTTGGTGATGGTGCGGTAGTTGAGCGCGTGCTCGATGTGGTTCTCGCGCGCCGCGTCCACCGCGGGGTAGAGGATGGTCAGGTTGATCAGCACGTCCTGCTTGTTGAGGATCTCTTCTTCCTTGATGCCGATGTAGGTGCGCAGGCTCAGGTCCTTGACGCGGATGCGGGCCATGCCGGGCTCGAGTCGGGGCATGCGGGTACTCCAGTCGATCGGTTCCAGCGGGCATCGCGCCCGCGCGTAGCGGCAGTCTACCGCCCGCGGGCGGAGCAGGCGACGGGTCAGCGCAGGTGACGGCCGCCATTGACGGCCAGGATGCTGCCGGTGAGGTAGGGGATGTCGAGCAGGTAGCGCAGGCTCTGGTAGATCACCGCGGCGCCGGGCTCGAAGCCGAGCAGCGACTTGTCCAGCGCCTTCTGCCGGTAGGCCTCGTCGTCGCCCTCGTTGAACTGGATCAGCGCCGGGGCGATGCCGTTGACCTTGACCCCCGGCGCCAGCCGCGCGGCGAAGGAGAGCGTCAGGTTGTCCAGCCCGGCCTTGCTCGCGGCGTAGGCGATGTGCCGGGTGCTGCCCTTGCGGGTGACGTCGTCGCTGATGTGCACGATGTCGGCCGGGCCGCCGTGCTGCAGCAGCTCGGCGCAATGCAGGTTGATCAGGTAGGGGGCGAGCATGTGCACCTGCACCATCTGCCGGAAGGCTTCGGCGGGGTCGGGCGCGTCCGGCAGCCAGGCCGAGGCGTTGTGCACGATGCCACGCAGGCGCGGCGCAGCGCCTTTGAGCGTGTCGATGAAGGCGAGGATGCCGGCCTCGCTGGAGAAGTCCGCCTGGATCGTCACGGCCCCGCGCTGGCGCAGGCGCTCGACGCCCTCGCGTTCGCGCCGGTAGCTGACGATCACCGGCTGGCCGTCGTCGAGCAGGCGTTCGGCGCAGTACAGGCCGATGCGCTGGCCGGCGCCGGTGATGAGCAGGGGGAGCGAATCGGGCATGAGCGACGCCAGTGTTGTGGAAACGGGCACCGTCGGCGACGGCGGCGCCCGCAGCTTACACCATGTCGTCGCTGGTTTCGGCCACCAGCTCCGGGTGCAGGCGGCGGTGCTGGCGGAACAGGAAGCGCCGCACGCGCTCGGCATCGCGCTCGTCGAAGTCCACCTCGTAGGCGCTCAGGCCGCTGTCGAGATCGCGCACCCGGTGGCCCTCCACCGGCATGGCGTCGCCGTCCGGCAGGGCCAGCATCAGATTGAAGGCTTCCGGCGGCCGGCGGCGCTGAGTGCTGCGCACCAGCACGCCGCTGGGCGAAAGCTCGTGCACGCTGAGCGAGCTCCTGGCGCCGTCGGCATCGAGCAGCGGCAGGGGCTTGTCCAGCGGCAACCGCCAGGCGCGCAACACCGGGCCGCGCTCGTAGATCACCGGGGCGGCGAGCGTCAGGTGCAGGTTGTGGAAGTCGTCCTCGGTCAGTTGCAGCGGGAAGGACAGGCTGTAGGTGTCGAACTGCGCCTGCAGGGCGAGCTCCGCATGATTGGCCATGCGCAGCAGCAGTTCGTTGGCCTGGGGGCCGCCGTCCATCAGGTAGTTCGGTGTGGTCGACGTCGGGCTGCGCCCGTTGCCCGCCATCAGGCTGTTGATGAATTCCAGCTCTTCGCTGGAGAGAATGTTGTCGTCCGCCATACGGGTATCCTTCTCGAGGGCGGTCAATGAAGACAGGCCGCTGTCGACCGATGCGTTCGGCCGACGGCCGCTCCGACATCCCCCGGGGCGGCAGGCGATAGACAACGAACGGCGGAATTGGTTTGCCGCCATGCGTGTGCGGGCGACGGCGCGCGATGCGGCATAATTCGCGCTGAACGAGAGGAGTACCGAAATGAAGATCGCCATTCTATCCGGCACCGTCTACGGCACCGCCGAGGACGTCGCCCGGCATGCGGCCAACTACCTGCGCGCGGCAGGTTTCGAGGCCTGGCACGGCCCGCGCGCCGGGCTGGTGGACATCCTGGCGTTCGCGCCCGATGCGCTGCTGGTGGTGACTTCCACCACCGGAATGGGCGAGCTGCCCGACAGCTTCCTGCCGCTGTATACCCAGATCCGCGACCGCTGCCCGGCCTGGCAGGGCATGCCGGCCGGGGTCATCGCCCTGGGCGACGCCAGCTACGGCGATACCTTCTGCGGCGGCGGCGAACTGGTGCGCGAGCTGTACGCCGAGCTCGGCCTGCGCGAGGTGCAGCCGATGCTGCGGCTGGATGCCAGCGAGACGGTGACGCCGCAGACCGATGCCGAACCCTGGCTCGACGCCTTCGCCGCGGCCGTGCGCGGCTGAGGTTGTCCCGCACGGCCATCAGGCTGGCTGGGAAGGCGACTTTCCGGCCGACGCGCGAGCGCTAGACTCGGCAGGGCACGCCACAAGAACAACACACGAGGTGCCCCATGACCGCTCAGCACAGCTTTCCCGCCGTCAAGGACCTGGTCAGCCCCGAGGAATGGCAGACCCGCGTCGATCTCGCCGCCTGTTACCGACTGGTCGCCCTGCACGGCTGGGACGACCTGGTCTTCACCCACATCTCGGCGAAGATTCCCGGTACCGAGCATTTCCTGATCAACCCCTACGGGATGACCTTCGACGAGATCACCGCCTCGAGCCTGGTGAAGATCGACCTGGTCGGCAACAAGCTGATGGACGGCCCGTACGACATCAACCCGGCCGGCTACACCATCCACAGCGCCGTGCACGAGGTGCGCCACGACGTGGCCTGCGTGCTGCACACCCATACCGCGGCCGGCATCGCCGTGTCGGCCCAGCGCCAGGGGTTGCTGCCGATCAGCCAGCAGTCGCTGTTCGTGCTTTCCAGCCTGTCGCACCACGGCTACGAAGGCGTGGCGCTGAACCATGACGAGAAGGCGCGCCTGCAGGCCGACCTCGGCGAGACCGGCTTCATGCTGCTGCACAACCACGGCCTGATGACCTGCGGCGGCAGCATCGCCGATACCTTCCTGATGATGTTCACCTTCCAGCGTGCCTGCGAGATCCAGATCATGGCGCAGGCCGGCGGCGGCGAGCTGATCCCCATTCCGCAGCCGATCCTCGACGGCGCCCGGGCCATGGCCGCCGCCGTCACCCGCAGCAAGGCCGGCATGGGCGGCGCGCTGGCCTGGCCGGCCTTGCTGCGCAGACTCGACCGGCAGAACCCGGGCTACGCCAACTGATGGCGCTGCCCGGCATCCCGCTGGCCGAATGGCGCGAAGCCGGGCGGACGTTCGCCTTCCACTGGCACCGCGTGCGTTACCGGGAGGCCGGGGAGGGTGAGCCGCTGCTGCTGATCCACGGCTTTCCGACCGCCGCCTGGGACTGGCAGTACCTCTGGCGGCCGCTGGCCGAGCGCTACCGGGTGGTGGCCTGCGACATGCTCGGCTTCGGCGACTCGGACAAGCCGCCCCGGCACGACTACCGGCTGGTCGAGCAGGCCGAGCTGCACCAGTGCCTGCTGGAGCACCTGGGCATCACCGGTCCGGTGCACCTGCTGGCGCACGACTACGGTGACAGCGTGGCGCAGGAACTGCTGGCGCGGCACCGGGAAGGCCGCAGCGCCGTGGCCAGCTGCGTGTTCCTCAACGGCGGGCTGTTTCCCGAGACGCACCGCCCGGTGCTGCTGCAGAAGCTGCTGCTCGGCCCGCTCGGTCCGCTGCTGGCCCGCGGCTTCGGTCGCCGGGGGCTGGACGACGGCCTGAGGAAGGTTTTCGCGCCGCAGCGGCCGCCTTCGGAGGAGGAACTGGAAGGATTCTGGTCGCTGCTGCAGGCCAATGATGGCCCGCAGGTCATGCACCGGCTGATCCGCTACATCCCCGAGCGCCGCCGGCAGCGCGAGCGCTGGCTGGCGGCGATGCGGCAGGCCGGCGTGCCGCTGCGGGTGATCGACGGCGCGCTCGACCCGGTGTCCGGCGCGCACATGGTCGAGCGTTACCGGCAACTGATCGACGAGCCGGACTGCGTGCTGCTCGAGGACGTCGGGCACTACCCGCAGGTGGAGGCCCCCGAGCAGGTGCTCGCGCACTACCTGGCGTTTCGTCAGCGTCTGGCGGGCTAGTCAGGCGTGGGGCCGCGCCCGGGCGAAGGCCTGCAGCTGCGGGTAGAACTGGTGGAAGTCCTCGGTCAGCGGACGGTACAGCTGCTGCAGCTCGGCGAGGCTGCCGGCCAGCCCTTCGGGGCGCGACAGCCGGCGGCTCATGCCGGCCAGCACCGCCTCCAGCACGGCGAAGTCGCGGTAGCTGCCGAGCCAGTCCTGCGCGGCCATCCGCGGCGCGATCAGCGCCAGCCGGCCGGGCAGCTCGGGCGTGTCGGCCAGGGCCCGGTAGACGCGCGCGGTGAAGCCGTCCAGGGGCTCGTCGGCATAGGCGCTCCAGTGCGCGGCCAGGCAGTGGTCGAAGAACAGGTCGACGAGGATGCCGGCGAAACGCCGCCGCCCGGCTGGAAAGCGCGCCTTGGCGCGCAGCACCAGCGGATGGGCGTCGGTGAAGGCGTCGATCCGCCGGTGCAGGCGGATGCCGGCCTCGATGCCTGGGCCCCAGCGGCCGTGCAACGGCCCTTTGACGAAGTCGCCATAGAGGCTGCCGAGCAACTCGTCCGGCCGCGAACCGCCGAGATGGAGATGGGCGAGGTAATTCATGCCGCCAGCATACTCCAAGGGGCGCAGCCGGTGGGCCCGGCGCGCTCCCCGTGGGGTGGGCTTTAGCCCACCAACTGCTGAAAGCCGTGGCCTCTCTGGTGGGCTAAAGCCCACCCTTGTATCTCGACTTGAGGCTCTTCGGAGGCGAGAGTCCCCGACTGATCATCGGGGGAGGAAGTGTAGGTCGTGCCCACCCTAAAGCTTCGAGCTTGTAACGTAGATTGCGCTGCACTCCTCCGCACTCATCCAGTAAGTCCGAACGGTATCCAGAGCCACGAGCTCGCATCGACAAGGTAGGACGGATGCAGTGACGATCAGCCACTTACAGGAGGACATGATGACTAGGGTTGTCGGCATCGACATAGCCAAGCACACCTTCGACATTGCCACCCTGCAGGCCAATGGCAAGTTCCGCACCAAGGCCAAGTTGGCCAACACCCAAAGCGGATTCGAGCTCTTGCAGCAGTGGTTGAACAAGCATGCCGAGCCCAAGGCTTGGGTCGTGATGGAGGCAACGGGTATTTACCACGAAGCCCTCGCTCAGTGGCTGCACAAGCGTGGCTACAAAGTCTGCGTGTTGAACCCGGCCCAGACTGCGCGTTATGCCGGTAGCCAGTTGCAGCGCGTGAAGACCGACAAGGTCGATGCCAAGCTGATTGCCGATTATGGCCTCAGGCATCTGGACAAGCTGCGCTCCTGGGAGCCGGAGAAGCCTGAAATTCGCCGTCTCAGAGCCCTCGTGAAACGCCTCAGGGATCTTCAGGAGTTGGAGCAGATAGAACAGAACCGCCTGGATGTCACCCATGATGCCAAAGCTGTCGCGTTGATCGAATCGATGCTCAAGCACATACGTCAACAGATCCAGGACACGCTGGATGCGATCAAAAAACACTTCGATGACAACGATGACCTCAAAGGGCAGCGAGATTTGCTTACCAGCATCGATGGTATTGCCGACAAAACGGCAGCACTGTTGCTAGCCGAGCTGGGCGATATCCGACGCTTCAAAAGCACTCGAAGCGTTACGGCATTTGCAGGCTTGAATCCCAAGCTGCAGGAGTCAGGGAAGCTCAAGGGCCATGTCTGCATATCGCGAATGGGGTCAGCTTCGTTGCGGGCAGGGCTCTACCTGCCAGCGGTCGTATCCATGACGCACAATGCGGCTATCCGGGCGATGGCCGACCGTATGCGCGCCAAGGGCAAGGCCGGCAAACAGATCGTTTGCGCGGCCATGCGCAAGTTGCTGTGCATCGCTTACGGTGTACTCAAATCCGGCCTGCCATTTGACTCCAAATTGGCCATTGCGAACTGAGATTCAAGACGGTATCTACGCGGAGCGCCGCCCGGCCCACCCTACGCCCACCCCACGCTCACCCTGCGTCGTGAGACCTGGCCGCGGTGCGTCTTCGTGGCGGAGCAGCGAAGCTCAACGGAAAGGTATCGTGCCAGCGTAGGGTGGATGACGGCGAAGCCTCATCCACGCATCGGGTGGGCCGATGCCGGAGGCGCCGTGTGCCGACCCGAATGGCGTCGCCGCGAGGGCGCACCTCCCACAGATGGCCTCCGCCTCTGCCTCAGGCCGCTTCCCGCTCCGCCTCGACCGTCGTTTCGAGGATCACCGCCTCGATCGCCGCCTGCGCCCGGCGTGCCAGGCCGCCGCGATCCAGGCCGCAGCTGTCGATCGGCGGCAGCAGGTGAATCTCCACTTCGGCCACCGGTCTGGCCAGCAGGCGCAGCAGGTGATCGGTCAGCTCGTCTTCGCCGACGAAGGGCGCGATCGGATCCAGGACGCCGTCGCGCCGGTAGCGGATGGCGACCGGCTGCACCGCGGCGCCGGTTTCTATCGCGGCGGCCATCAAGCGTGGGTGGAAGGGCTTGAGCCGGTCGCCGGCGGTGGTGGTGCCCTCGGGAAACACCAGCACGCCGTGACCGAGCCGCAGCTGCTCGGCCAGGACCTGGCAGAGCCGCACGCCGTCGCCTGCGCCACGGCGGATGAACAGGGTGCCGGCCTGCGCGGCCAGCCAGCCGATCAGCGGCCAGCCGCGTACCTCGGCCTTGGACAGGAAGGTCACCGGTGCCAGCTGCCCGAGCAGCGGGATGTCCGACCAGGACACATGGTTGGCCAGCCAGAGCATGGGCCCGGACGGCGCCTCGCCGTACACCGTCACCCGGAAGGGCAGGGCGCGGGCCAGGCGAGCCAGCCACCAGCGGGTCAGTTGGCGGCGGCTGTCATTGCCGGCGTCGAGCCGGCGATAGCGGATCGAGAGTGCCACGGCGAGCACGCCGCCAAGGGCCAGCAGCCCGGCGATGCGCAGCAACCGCCAGGTCAGGCGGAGCCGGCGCATCAGACCGCCGCCTTGAAGTGGCGGGCGTAGCGTGGGCACAGATCGGTGCGGCGCAGCAGGACGAACACGTCGGCGACCTGGAAGTCCGGGTCCCAGCTCGGTTCGCCACAGATCTTCGCGCCCAGGCGCATGTAGGCCTTGAGCAGCGGTGGAACTTCCGCGGTGACGTTGCCGGGCAACTGCAGGTCCGGCAGCGGGTTGCGCGGCACGGCGCGGACCGGGTCGGTGCACAGGTAGCGCTCGCGCAGGCGCTGCATCACCGCCTGGGCCTGCACGCCGCCGTCGCGCATCGGAATGCTGGCGCAGCCCATCAGGTAGCCGTAGCTGCCCTCGTTCAGCACCTCTGCCAGCTCGCTCCACAGCACGGCGATGGTCGCCCCGTTGCGGTAGGCCGGGTCGACGCAGGTCCGGCCGATTTCCAGCACCGGTCCGGGCAGTTGCGCCAGGCCCTGCAGGCTGAATTCCGCCTCGCTGTAGAAGCCGCCCAGCTTAAGCGCCGCCTGGTGGTCCAGCAGGCGCGTGGTGGCGACCAGGGCGCCGCTGGCCAGGTCGCGCACGCCGATGTGGCGGCAGTAGGGATCGTAGGCGTCGCGGTCGAGCTGCTGCTCCTCGCCTTCCAGGCGCGCCTGGTATTCGGCGCTGAAGACCCGGTAGCGCAGCGCCTGGGCCTCGCGCAGGGCGGCCTCGCCCAGCAGGCGCTCGGCCTGCAGCTGACGTGGCGTCGGGGTGGTGTTCGGGGCCGTGATGCTCATGCTCTCTCTCCTGTGACGCCTCGGGGCGTGGCTGGCAGTGCACCGGCGCCGACGGATTGTTATGGTGAGTCGCCGTCCGCAGGTGCAGGCTCAGGCTAGGCAGCCGCAGTGGCATGCCCATGACAGGACGGTGATGCTCTGATGACAGCCATCGAGGAGATTGCCCCATGCCCTGGCACACCCTGCTCGGCCCCGTCCAACGGCGACCGGCCGCCGCCCTCGACGACTGGTTCGACGCCCTGCTCGACGAATGTCCGGCAGCCTCGCCGCTGGAACTGGCGATAGGCGGCGGCCGCCGCGCGAGCACGCCGGGGCTGGCGTTTCTCGCCGGCTACCAGGCCGCCCTGCGTGCGCTCTGGCCGGCGGCGCCGGCCGGCCTCGGCGCCTTCTGCGCCACCGAGGGGCGGCAGTTGCGCCCGGCGCAGCTGCGGACACGGCTCGACGGCCGCCACCTCGACGGCGAGAAGGATTTCGTCACTGCCGGCCCCGCGGCGCAGTGGCTGCTGGTGCCGGCTCGCGACGAGGCGCCCGGTGCGGCCGCGCATCTCGCCGTCGCCGTGGTGCGCGTCGGCGATCCGGGCGTTCGGTTGCTGCCGGGCCCGCCACTGTCGCTGATCCCGGACATCCCGCACGCGCGGCTGCGCCTCGAGCACGCGCCCTGCGAGCGCCTGGCCGGCGACGGCTGGGACGACTACGTCAAACCCTTCCGCACCCACGAGGACCTGTACGTCCTCGCGGCGCTGGTGGCCTGGCTCTACGGCCTGGCGCTGGAGCAGCACTGGCCCGGCGAGTTGCCCCTGCGCCTGGTCGGCCTGCTGTCCGGGGTGGCGGAGGCGGCGCGGCAACCGGCGGGCGCGGCCGCCACGCACCTGCTGCTCGCCGGCCTGGAAGCGCAGCGGCGGGCGCTGGAGCCGGAGGTGGCGACGGCGCTGGCGGCCGGTTCGCCGGAACTGGGGCAACTGTGGCTGCGCGACCGCGGCCTGCTGCTGATGGCCGGCGAGGCCCGCACCCGGCGGCTGGACAAGGCGCTCGCCGAGCTGGGGATTGACCTGCATCAGTAGGCGCCGCGGTGGGCACGGCTACCATTCGGCGCTTCAGCCAGCCGAGGTAGCCATGCGACGAGAGCCCATCGTTCTGTTCGATAACGGGGACCACAAATGCCTGATGTTCGACGATCTGGTCACTGGCGACGGGGTTCAGTCCAACCAGTTCCTGATCGTCGACAACGGCCAGTACCTGCTGCTCGACCCGGGCGGCGACCTGACCTACACGCCGCTGTCGCTGGAGCTGTCCAAGCACATCCCGGTGCAGGAGCTGACCTACATCTTCGCCTCCCACCAGGATCCGGACATCATCGCCTCGTTGGACAAATGGCTGCTGCACACCCGTGCCAAGGTGATCTGCTCCAAGCTCTGGGCGCGCTTCCTGCCGCACCTGACCGCCGGCTACCTGGCGCTGAGCCACGGCATTTCCACCTATGACCGGGTGATCCCGCTCGCCGACGGCGGCGCTGCCTTCCCGCTCGGGCGCAACCGGCTGTACGCGGTGCCGGCGCACTTCCTGCACTCGGTGGGCAACTTCCAGCTCTACGATCCGGTCAGCCGCATCCTGTTCTCCGGCGACATGGGCGCCAGCCTGGTCGAGGACGCCTCGCCGGTGACCGACTTCGCCAGCCACCTGCCGCACATGGAGGGTTTCCACCGCCGCTACATGGCCGGCAACAAGGCCTGCCGGCTGTGGGCGCAGATGGTCCGCAAGATGGACGTCGAGCGCATCGTGCCGCAGCACGGCCGTCCCTTCATCGGCCCCGAGATGGTGACGACCTTCCTCGACTGGATCGAGACGCTGGAATGCGGGCTCGATCTGCTCGGCCCCGAGGACTACCAGCTGCCGCGCACCACGCGCTAGCGGCCGGCGAGTGTTATCGGCCGTTGGCGACGGGAACTCTGCCGGGCGCCGCCGGGCCTATACGCAGCGATTCGTCGCTCGCCGCCGCGCGTTGCGTCGGACGTACCGGGTTCGGCCCTGCTGTATGCTGGGCAGCGGCCATCAACTGGGGGTAACAGGGATTTCATGGATGGACGGGAGTACCGAACGCCAGCCGTTCCAGCCTGCCCGATGAGTGGATACGGGCAGGCGCCCGTGTGCTTGCCGAGCCCCGGGGCATTCTCCGGAGCGCCGTCGTGAAGCTCGCCGGGCCGGTGTATCCCTGGCGCAGCGGCAACCGGTTCCGCCTGCTGGTGGACGGCCCACAGTATTTCCCGGTGATGACCGACGCCGTGCGCGCCGCGCGGCAGCGGGTCGACATCGAACTCTACCTGGTCGAGGACGGCTACTGCGCCGACCACATGGTCGAGGTGCTGTCGGACGCGGCGCGCCGCGGCGTCCAGGTGCGCTGCCTGCTGGACGGCTTCGGCTGCCTGAACCTGAGCGACGGGAAACGCGACCTGCTCAAGGAGGCCGGCGTCGAACTGCGCATCTACAACCCGCTGTCCTGGCGGCTGCGCTTTCGCAACCTGCACCGTGACCATCGCAAGATCCTGCTGGTGGACGGGCGCGTCTGCTTCGTCGGCGGCACCGGCGTCACCGACCAGTTCTGGAACCCGCAGGAGAAGGACGGGGCCTTCTGGCACGAGGCCATGGTGGAGATCCAGGGGCCGGTGCTGCAGGACTGGCAGGAGCTGTTCGAGGCGCAGTGGATGAACTGCCTGCAGCGGCGCATCTGGCAGCTGCCGCTGCCGCAGCGGGCGCCGAACATCCCGCCGACGCCCTGGGGCGAGCGCGGCATGGGGCGCGTCGCCTATGCCGCCGCCCGGCAACACGGCGACGTGCTGCGCAGCCTGGTTCTCAGCGTGGCCCAGGCGCGCCGGCGCGTCTGGCTGACCACGCCCTACTTCCTGCCGAGCCGCAAGCTGCGGCGGATGCTCATCCGCGCGGCCCGCCGTGGCGTCGACGTGCGCCTGGTGCTCACCGGGCGCAACACCGACCATCCGCCGGTGCGCTATGCCGGCCAGCGCTTCTACCCGCGGCTGCTGCGTTCGCCGATCCGCATCTACGAGTACCAGCCGCATTTCTCGCACCTGAAGATGGTGCTGGTCGACGACTGGGTGAGCATCGGCTCCTGCAACTTCGACCACTGGAACCTGCGCTGGAACCTGGAGGCGAACCTGGAAGCGCTCGACCCGGAATTCTGCAGCCAGGTGGTGGACTGCTTCGAGCGCGACATGGCGCTGAGCGAGCGGGTCGACCTGCGGAGCTGGAAGTCGCGCCCGCTGGCCGAGCGGGTCAAGCAGTTCTTCTGGGGCCGGCTCGATCGGCTGGTGATGGGCTTCTTCAACCGCAATGGCTAGGTCTGTTGCCATTTCGTTCGCGGCCGCGCCGAAACGGCAACGGACCCTAATGGAAAAGCGCCGGGCCGCGACTATGGTTATCGGTCCGGACGCGCACATTCATGGACCCTGTGGAGGACGAACCGATGGCCGCCAAGAAGATCCTGATGCTGGTCGGCGACTACGCCGAGGACTACGAAACCATGGTGCCTTTCCAGGCACTGCTGATGGTCGGGCATACCGTGCACGCGGTCTGCCCGGACAAGAAGGCGGGCGATCACGTCCGCACGGCGATCCACGACTTCGAGGGCGACCAGACCTACAGCGAGAAGCCGGGCCACCGGTTCGCGCTCAACTTCGATTTCGATAAGGTGCGTGCCGAGGACTACGACGCCCTGGTGATCCCCGGCGGCCGCGCGCCGGAGTACCTGCGCCTGAACACCCGTGTGCTGGGCCTGGTCAGCGCCTTCGCCGAGGCCGACAAGCCGATCGCGGCGGTCTGCCACGGTGCCCAGCTGCTCGCGGCCGCCGGCGTGCTCAAGGGGCGGGCGTGCAGCGCCTACCCGGCCTGCGCGCCGGAGGTGGAGCTGGCCGGAGGGGAGTTCGTCCAGCTCGAGGTGGACCAGGCGCACACCGACGGCAACCTGGTCACGGCGCCGGCGTGGCCGGCGCATCCGGCCTGGCTGGCGCAGTTTCTCGTGCGGTTGGGGACGCGTATCGAGCCGTGAGCGGCGGCCCCGTCCATCGTTCCTCGCTCGGCGTCCATGCCTCGCGGCCCCTGCGCAACGCCTGCGCTCGGCCTCCTGACGGGGGACTGATCCTGGTTGCCTGTGGGGTTCGTGCACGATCGTAGGGTGGAAAACCGCGAAGCGCTTTTTCACCATGAGCGGCTACGGTCGAACCGCAGTCCCATAGCGGCATAGGTGAGCCGTGCGCACCGTGGAGTTTGATCCCCGGCCAACGGTGGCTTGAACCTATAAAACGAAAAACCCGGCCAAGGCCGAAATGCTGTTCACTTAAGTAATGGACCCTTGGCCTCGGACAGGCCTACGGCCTGCATCGCCGCGAGGGCGCGCCTCCCACAGGGATGTGGTGGATGCCGCAAGCCCGTCGGGAACGGACGCGGCCTCCCACGGGGCTCGGCGGACAACTCCGCTTTTGTGGGAGGCCCGACCTCGGGGCGAGCTTGCCTAAGTGAAGGGCATTACGGCCAAGGCCGGGTTTTTCGCATGGCAGCAAGACTGCTTACTGCACTTCGACCGCCAGGCTTTCGGCGATCTTCTTGCTCCACACGGCCGGGCCGGTGATGTGCACCGACTCGCCGTTGGTGTCCACGGCGACGGTGACCGGCATGTCCTTGACCTCGAACTCGTAGATCGCCTCCATGCCCAGTTCCGGGAAGGCCAGCGTCTTCGAGCCCTTGATCGCCTGGGCGACCAGGTAGGCGGCGCCGCCGACGGCCATCAGGTACACCGCCTTGTTGTCCCTGATCGCCTCGATGGCGATCGGGCCGCGCTCGGACTTGCCGATCATGCCCAACAGGCCGGTCTGCTCAAGGATCTGCCGGGTGAACTTGTCCATCCGGGTGGCGGTAGTCGGGCCGGCCGGGCCGACCACTTCGTCGCCGACCGGGTCGACCGGGCCGACGTAGTAGATGAAACGGCCCTTGAGGTCCACCGGCAGCGGCTCGCCCTTGTTCAGCATGTCCACCATGCGCTTGTGCGCGGCGTCGCGGCCGGTGAGCATCTTGCCGTTGAGCAGCAGGGTCTCGCCCGGCTTCCAGCTCTGCACTTCTTCCGGCGTGACGGTGTCGAGGTCCACGCGGCGCGCGCTCGGGCCGGCTTCCCAGACGATTTCCGGGTAGGCGTCCAGCGGCGGCGCTTCCAGCGCGGCGGGGCCGGAGCCGTCGAGCACGAAGTGCGCGTGGCGGGTGGCGGCGCAGTTGGGGATCATGCACACCGGCAGGGAGGCGGCGTGGGTCGGGTAGTCCTTGATCTTGACGTCCAGCACGGTGGTCAGGCCGCCGAGGCCCTGGGCGCCGATGCCGAGCTGGTTGACCTTCTCGAAGATCTCCAGGCGCAGCTCTTCCAGGCGGTTCTGCGGGCCGCGGGCCTTCAGCTCGTGGATGTCGATCTCGTCCATCAGCGACTCCTTGGCCAGCACCGCGGCCTTCTCCGCGGTGCCGCCGATGCCGATGCCGAGCATGCCCGGCGGGCACCAGCCGGCGCCCATGGTCGGCACGGTCTTGAGCACCCAGTCGACGATGGAGTCGGACGGGTTGAGCATGGCCATCTTCGACTTGTTCTCGGAGCCGCCGCCCTTGGCCGCGACGTCCACTTCGACCTTGTCGCCGGGGACGATCGAGTAGTGGATGACCGCCGGGGTGTTGTCTTTCGTGTTCTTCCGGGAACCTGCCGGGTCGGCGAGGATCGAAGCGCGAAGCACGTTCTCCGGCAGGTTGTAGGCCCGGCGCACGCCCTCGTTGATCATGTCGTCGACGCTCATGGTGGCGCCGTCCCAGCGCACGTCCATCCCGACCTTGATGAAGACGGTGACGATGCCGGTGTCCTGGCAGATCGGGCGATGCCCGGTGGCGCACATGCGCGAGTTGATCAGGATCTGCGCCATGGCGTCGCGCGCGGCCGGCGACTCCTCACGCAGGTAGGCCTCGTGCATGGCCTGGATGAAGTCGACCGGGTGGTAGTAGGAAATGAATTGAAGGGCATCGGCGACGCTTTGAATCAGGTCGTCTTGCTTGATCTCGGTCATGCAGCGCGTCCTCTGTCGGGGCGGAATCGGGAGGCGCGTCGAGCCTGGTCGCTGGCGCGCTCTCCAGGAAAGGGCGCGGCAGTATAGCGCGGGGCGTCGAACGGCACACCCAGCGGCACGGAAGTCAGAATCGCAGGCTAGGTTTCCATGTACAGTGACGATACAGTGATGGCTCATGGCCATATAGAGACGGACCTCATGACCCCGACGCGTGCTTCAGGACATCGGGCAGCGCTCCAGCAGTTGGTGATGAAACGCTTCGGCATGGCGGCAGGCAGCTACGCGCTGGCCCTCCTGCTCACCTGGATCACGGTGCTCGGCGGCTTCTACCAGGCGCCCGTATCCATTGCATGGACCGGCGTGGTGCTGATCGTGGCCAGCCAGTTGGGGTTCCTCTACGTGTTCGCCACCGGCCTCAACCAACGCTTCGAAGACCCCAGCCTGACCGAGGCGCAGGTGCTGGTGGGGCTGCTTTGGCTCACCTTCTTCCTGTCCAGCCTCGGTAGCGTGCGCGGGTCCTTCATGGTCCTGTACATCCTCGTGCTGCTGTTCGCCGTGTTCCTGCGCCCGGCGGTCTTCGCCCGCTACGCCACGCTGGCCTTCCTCAGTTTCGTCGGCCTGAACCTGTGGGATTTCCAGCGGGGCCATCTGCTCAAGCCGGAGATCGCCTTCCTGCAGGCCTGCATCCTGCTGGTGACGCTGGTATGGATGTGCCTGTTCGTCGGCTACGTCTATCGTTTGCGCCAGCGCATGCGGCAGCGACGCATGGCGCTGCAGGCGCACCAGGAGACCCTGCGCGGGATGATGAACCAGCTGCAGAACCTGGCCTCGACCGACGGCCTGACCGGCCTGCACAACCGCCGCCACTTCATCGCCCAGGCGCATGCCGAGCTCAAGCGCCTGCGTCGCGGCCAGCAGAGCGGCCTGGCCCTGATCGACCTGGACAACTTCAAGCGCATCAACGACCTGCACGGCCACGCCGCCGGCGACAAGGTGCTGCAGGCGTTCGCCGGGATGGCTGGCACCTGCCTGCGGGAAACCGACCTGCTGGCGCGCTACGGTGGCGAGGAGTTCGTGCTGCTGCTGCCGGACACCGACCCCGAGCAGCTGGCGACCTGCTGCGAGCGCCTGCGCGAGGCCTTCGCCACCGCCGAGCCGGCGGATGCCGGAATCAGTCGCGGACAACTCAGCCTGTCGATCGGCATGACCCTGCTGCTGCCCGAAGACGACCTCGACCTCGCCCTGCAGCGCGCCGACCAGGCGCTGTATCGCGCCAAGCGTCTCGGCCGCAATCGCTGCGAGGCGGACTGGCTCGCGCCTCGTGCCTGAACTGCGTTGCGGCACCCGTGCCTGGCCGGTCGAGGCCGGCAGCAACCTGCTCGACGCCCTCAATGGCGCCGGCCTGGGCGTGCCCTACAGCTGCCGCGCCGGCCACTGCCAGGCCTGCCTGGTGCGCTGCACGGCGGGCGAGCCGCTGGACGCGCAGCCCGAGGCGCTGACCCCGGAGCGACGCGCGGCCGGCTGGCGGCTGGCCTGCCAGTGCCGGGTGGTCGACGACCTCGCCGTGGAGACCTTCGATCCGCTCCGTGACGGTGCGCCCGCGCGGGTCGCGCGGCTCGACTGGCCGGCGGGCAGGGTGCTGCGCCTGTGGCTCGAGCCCGAGCGCCCGCTGCGCTACCGGCCCGGGCAGCACCTGCTGCTCTGGACCGCGGCAGGCGTCGCGCGGCCCTATTCGCTGGCCAGCCTGCCCGGAGAGGAGCCATGGCTGGAATTTCACATCGACTGCTCGGCGCCTGGCGCTTTCAGCCAGGCCGCGCAGGCCTTGCAGGTGGGTGATGAACTGCGCCTCGGCGCGCTGGCCAGCGGCGCGCTGCGCTACGAGCCGGAATGGGCGGCACAACCGCTCTGGCTGCTGGCCGGCGGCACCGGCCTGGCGCCGCTCTGGGCCCTGCTGCGCCAGGCGCTGGCCGCCGGGCACCAGGGGCCGCTGCGTGTGCTGCACGCCAGCCGCGAGGCACATTACCTGAGCGAGCCGCTGCAGGCGCTGGCCGCCGCTCATGACAACCTGCAGGTCGAGCTGCTGCGGCGCGAGCAACTGGATGCGGCCCTGGCCGTGCCGCGGCTGCAGGCACGCCAGCTGCGCGCACTGGTGTGCGGGCCGCCGGCCTTCGTCGAGGCCTGCAGTCGTCGTCTGTACATGCAGGGGGTGCCGCGCGGGCAGATCCTGGCGGATGCGTTTCTCACACACGCCGAGGCGGGGCAGCGCTAGCGGCGATCGCCGCCGCAGGGAAGCCGGGATGCGGGGGCATCCCGGCCGGAACGCATCAGACCAGCGGGTCGCCGACGCGCAGGATCTTCATGGTGTTGGTGCCGCCGCTGGCGTCGTGATAGCTGTCGCCCTTGGTCAGCACCACCCAGTCGCCCGGTTGCACCACGTTGCGCTTGAGCAGTTCGTCCACCGCGGCCTGGCTGACCTTGTCCGCCGGCAGGGCGGCCGGGTCGAAGGGCACGGTCTGCACGCCGCGGAACAGCGACACGCGCGCCTGCGTCTCGGTATGCGGGGTGAAGGCGTAGATCGGCACCGAGGAGCGGATGCGCGACATGATCAGGGTGGTGTAGCCGCTCTCGGTCAGGCTGATGATCGCCTTCACGCCGGGGAAGTGGTTGGCGGTGTACATCGCCGCCAGCGCGGTGCTTTCGTCGCAGCGACTGAAGCTCTGCCCCAGGCGGTGGCCGGACTTGATGCTGGTCGGGTGCTTCTCGGCGCCGACGCACACGCGCGCCATGGCCTTGATCGCCTCGACTGGGTATTCGCCGGCGGCGCTTTCCGCGGAGAGCATCACCGCGTCGGTGTAGTCGAGCACCGCGTTGGCTACATCGGACACCTCGGCGCGAGTCGGCATCGGGCTGTGGATCATCGACTCCATCATCTGGGTCGCGGTGATCACCACCTTGTTGGCGCGTCGCGAGTGCAGGATGATCTTCTTCTGGATGCCGACCAGCTCGGCGTCGCCGATTTCCACGCCGAGGTCGCCGCGGGCGACCATCACGCCGTCGCTGGCGCGGATCAGGCCGTCCAGCGCCTCGTCGTCGGCCACCGCCTCGGCACGCTCGATCTTGGCGATCAGCCAGGCCTTGGAGCCGGCCTCGTCGCGCAGGCGGCGGGCCAGGTCCATGTCGGCGGCGTCGCGCGGGAAGGAGACGGCCAGGTAGTCGAGCTCGAGGTCGGCGGCCAGCTTGATGTCGGCCTTGTCCTTGGGCGTCAGCGCCGGCGCGGTGAGGCCGCCGCCACGGCGGTTGATGCCTTTGTGGTCGGACAGCGGGCCGCCGATCAGCACCGTGCAGTGAAGCTCGTCGGCGGTGGTGGCGTCGACGCGCATGACCACGCGGCCGTCGTCGAGCAGCAGTTCGTCGCCGACGCTGCAGTCCTTGACCAGGTCCGGATAGTCGATGCCGACCACTTCCTGGGTGCCGGCGTCGCGCGGGTGGGTGACCGAGAAGCGGAAGCTGTCGCCTTCCTTCAGCTCGATGCGCTTGTCGGTGAACTTGGCGATACGGATCTTCGGCCCCTGCAGGTCGCCGAGCAGGGCGACGAAGCGGCCGTGCCTGGCGGCGAGGTCGCGCACCAGCTGGGCGCGGGCGCGGTGCTCGTCCGGCGAGCCGTGGGAGAAGTTCAGGCGGGCGACGTCCAGCCCGGCGAGAATCATCTTTTCGAGCACGTCCGGCGAGCTGCTGGCCGGGCCGAGGGTGGCTACGATCTTGGTACGACGCGAGGTCATGCAGTGACTCCTTGATCTGACTGCCGCGAGGCTACTACGGGCCGAGGGTGTAGTCATGCTCCGCCACGACTACTCTTCGCGCCCGGCGAACATTTGCGCGCGGGGCTGTAGAAGCCGGCCGCGCGGTCGATACAGCGGCAGGAGGATTTCACATGCGTGTATCGATTCTGTTGTTTCTCGCCCTGGCGCTGGCCGGCTGCAGCAGCCGCACCGCGCTCGACCGCCACCTGGATGCGGCCTACGAACGCTACGACGCCGGCGACTGCGAGCGGACCCTGCTGGCACTGTCGCAGGCCGAGCGGCACAGCCGCACCCGCAGCCAGGTGCAGCCCGAGATCTCGCTGCTGCGCGGCCAGTGCCTGGAACGCCAGGGCCTGTACGTCGACGCGGCCCAGACCTACCTGTTCATCCAGTCGCGCTACCCGGCCAGCGAATACGCCTATCGCGCCCGCGCCAGGCTGCAGACGCTGGAGCAACTGGGGCATTATCGTGCCGACGAGCCGGCGGTTGCCCGTCCGGCTAAACCCTAGGGGCTGTTGCCATTTCGTATTTGGCGCGGCAACGCGGCTCGCGACGAAACGGCAACAGACCCTAGCGGCGGAATCCGGCCGTCAAGGAGCAACGGTGCGCACATGGATATTGCTGGCGAGCCTCTGGCCCGCCCTGGCCACGGCCGAGATCTATCGCTGGACCGACGAGCAGGGGCGGGTGCATTTTTCCGAGCGGGCGGCGGCCGGCGCCGAGCGGGTGGAGGTGCGCCCGCAGGTGGTCGAGCAGGACGCGGCCCGCCAGGCGCAGGCGTCCAGGTGGTTCGAGGCGCGCCGCGAGGAACGCCAGGCCCAGGCGCAGGCGGACGCCGAACAGCGGCAGCAACGGGCGCAGGAATGCGCGCAGCTGCGCCAGCGCCTGGAGTGGCTTTCGCAGGGCGGGCGGCATTTCCGTACCGACGCTTCCGGCGAGCGCCACTACTATTCCGAGGAACAGCTGCGCGCCGCGCGCCAGGGCCTCGCCGATCGGATGAACGGTAGCTGCGGCTGACTGGCCGGAACCTCCTCGGGCGGCCATACTCGGTAGTGGCTAGGGGACAGCACGATCATGGCAGAACAGCGTCGCATCGAACGGCACCAGTTGCCGTACTACCTCAAGGTCTTCAACCGGATCACCGACAAGCCACTGGGATTCATCGGCAACCTGTCGGAGAACGGTCTGATGCTCATCAGCCCTTACCCGATGATGGTCGATGCCGTGTTCAGCATGCGGCTGAAGATTCCCGGCCAGGAAGGCCGCCTGCATTGCATCGACTTCCAGGCGCGCTGCATGTGGTCGCGCGAGGACGTGACCCCCGGCAGTTTCGACTCGGGCTTCGCCATGGTCTCGCCGCCGCCCGACATCGCCGACATGTGCACCGCGCTGCAGCACTACTTCAGCTTTCAGCCGAAGATCGTCAACGGCGCCGGCGGGCGTTCGGAATCCTCCCACGTCGGGCGCTAGCCCGCTCGCTCAGAGCGCGCCGGCTTTCTTCATGTCCAGATAGCGGCTGACCAGTTCGGGGCCAAGCGCCTGCGGGCGACTGTCCAGGACCGGGATGCCGCTGCCGGCCAGGCGCTCGAACAGCGCCGTGCGGGCCTGCAGGTAATCCAGCGTGCCGCAGTAGGCCAGGGCGTCCTCGAAGTGCTCGACCGGCTGCTGGCGCAGGCGATCGAGCACTTCCTCGCGCAGGCTCGCCAGCAGCACGCGGTGGTGACGGGCGAGACGCTGCATGGCGCCCGCCAGTTCCTCGTCGTCCTCGTCGCGCAGGTTGCTGAGCACCACCACCAGCGCCCGGCGGCGCTGCCGCGCAAGCAGCTGCGTGACGGCTTCGGTGAAATCCGCCGGCTGGCGGGAACTGTCCAGGTCATAGACGGCATTGAGCAGCGCGCGCAACTGCCCCGGCCCCTTGCCGGGCGCCAGGTAGCGCGGCGCGGGCGTGGCGAAGGTCAGCAGGCCCACCGCGTCGCCCTGGCGCAGCGCGGCGTGGGCGAGCAGCAGGCAGGCGTTGAGGGCGTGGTCGAAGTGCGAGAGTGCGTCGTCCTGGCTGCGCATGCGCCGCCCGCAGTCGAGCAGGAACAGCACCTGCTGGTCGCGCTCGTCCTGGTACTCGCGGGCGATCGGCAGCCGCGCGCGGGCGGTGGCCTTCCAGTCGATCTGGCGCAGGCTGTCGCCTTCGCGGAATTCCCGCAGCTGGTGGAATTCCAGGCCGAGCCCGCGTCGCTGCCGCTGGCGCACACCGAGGCGGTCGAGCCAGGCGTCGAGCCCCTGCAGCCCGGCGCCGTACAGGCGCGCGAAGTCGGGATAGACCCGCGTCTGCCCGGGCAGCGCCAGCAGGCGGCGGCCGCGCCACAGGCCGAGCGGGCTGGGCAGCACCAGTTCGCAGCGTTCGAAGCGGAAATGCCCGCGCGAATGCGGCTGCAGGCGATAGCCGAGGCTCGCCCGCTCGCCGGGACGCAGCGTCACCGCCTGGGGCAGCTGTTCGACCGCCATGCCCGGCGGCGCATGGTCGTGCACCTGCACGATGACCGGCCGTGCGTAGGCGTGGCGCAGTTCCAGCCTGACCTCGGTGTTGCGGCCCAGCGGCAGGTGGCCGGGCAGGTGGCGGATCACCTGGGGGCTCGGCAGCCGGCGCAGGCGCAGGGCGTCGGCCAGGGCCACGGCCAGCAGCGCCAGCAGCAGGGCCCAGCCGAGGCTGCCGAGCACGCCCGGCAGGGCGATGCCGAACGCCGAGCAGACGCCGAGCGGCAGGCCCAGGGCGGCGACGCCCAGCAGCAGGCCGATCAGGCGGGGGGACGGGCTCATGGCCGGCGGCCCGCCGCGGCGTCCGGCCGGCTCACAGGCGGGGTGCCGGGAGCTGGTCGAGCAGTTGCAGCAGGGTCTGGTCGACGCTCCGCCCCTCGATCTCCAGCTCCGGCGCCAGCCGCACGCGGTGCCGAAGCACGGCCAGCGCGCCGCCCTTGACGTCGTCCGGCACCACGAAGTCGCCGCCGCGCAGCAGCGCCCGCGCCCGCGCGCAGCGGATCAGCGCGATGGACGCGCGCGGCCCGGCGCCGAGGGTCAGCCCCGGCCAGTCCCGGGTGGCGCGGACCAGCCGCACGGCGTAGTCGAGCACCTGGTCGTCCACCGGCAGGTCGCTGGCGGCCTGTTGCAGCATCGCCACGTCCTGCGGCTGCAGCAGGTTGCGCAGGGGCGTGACTTCGAGCATGTCGGCGCTGGCCGAGCGGGTCACCTGGCGCACCAGTTCTCGTTCGTCGTCCTGCTCCGGGTAGTCCATGCGCAGCATCAGCATGAAGCGGTCGAGCTCGGCTTCCGGCAGCGGGTAGGTGCCTTCCTGCTCGATGGGGTTCTGCGTGGCCAGCACCATGAAAGGCTGCGGTACCGGCAGCGCGCGGCCCTCGAGGGTGACCTGGCGCTCCTGCATGACCTCCAGCAGCGCCGCCTGGGTCTTGGCCGGTGCGCGGTTGATCTCGTCGGCCAGCAGCAGGTGGGTGAACACCGGGCCGCGGCGCAGTTTGAAGCGTTCGCTCTTGACGTCGTAGACGGCATGCCCGGTGAGGTCGCTCGGCATCAGGTCGGGGGTGAACTGGATGCGCGCGAATTCGCCGTCGAAGCAGCGCGCCAGGGCACGCACCAGCAGGGTCTTGCCGAGCCCCGGCACGCCTTCGAGCAGGACATGGCCGCCGGCGACCAGGGCCGTCAGCACGCCGTCGACCACCGCGCCCTGGCCGATCACCGCCTTGCGCAGTTCCTGGCGCAGTGCCTGGACCAGCTGGATCGCGCGCGGCCGCTGGGCGCCCGGCTCGGAGGGCACGGTTGTGCCTGTGGGTGGGTTCCTTTCGCTCATAGGGCGTTCCTGAGGGTTTGCAGTTGGGCGACCTGGCGGGTGAATTCCACCATGCCGAGCGGTTTGGCGCCGGGCGGGCGCATGGCCTGACCGACGGATGTGGCCGGCAAGCGGCTGAGCCGGGTCAGCGCCTCGAGCCGCGCATCGGCAGGCAGGCGCTCGAAGCCGGGGTGGTGCCGGCGCGCACACTGGGCGATGTCCCGTTGCAGGGTTTCGATCAGGCGCTGCTGCGCGCCGCGTCGGAACAGGAAATCGGCGCTGCCGCGCAGGTGTTCGAACAGCTGCCGGCGCGCCGCCGGCGCCGGCGGATGCACCGGCCCCCGGCGCTGGGCCAGGTGCCAGAGCAGCAGGAGCAGGGCCAGCGAGGCAGCGGCCAGCGCCTGCGGGAAGTGCTCGAGCAGCAGCGAGAGCAGGCTTTCGCGGTCGATTCGGTGCACCAGGCTGACCGCCGTGCCTCGGGTGAGGTAGCCGAGCAGCCAGGCGTGGTCGTAATCGCCGATCTGGTCGTTCCGCCAGATCCAGGCATCGGTCAGCACGGTGATCACGCCTTGCCCGTGCCTGAGCTGCAGCAGGTGGGTCGCGTTGGCGCTGTTGGCCCAGGCATGCGCGCGGCCGTTCGCGTCATAGAGGTGGAAGCCGGTATCGAAGGCGAGGTAGGCCGGCAACTGCTCGCCCTGCCGGTAAAAGCGGGCCAGCTCCGGATAGCGTTCGGGCTTGTTGGTGGCGTCTTCGGGCGGGCCGGCCGTATCGCCTTCGTCGCTGCTCTCGAACTGCTGGATGCCCAGTCGATCGAGCAGCAGGTCGCCGCTGTGGCCCTGGCGTTCGTCCCACAGCCGCTCGGCGACGAAGACCAGCCGGCCGCCGCGTCGCACCCAGTCGAGGACCTGCTCGGTGCGTGCCGGGCCGAGGCCGTCGCGTTCGCCGAGCAGCAGCAGTGTGTGGCCGTCGGCCTGCTCGGGCAGCAGCAGGTCGGGGTGGCGCTCGACGCTCGTCTGCAGGCCGGCGAGAAAGCGCTCCGCCGCGAGGTAGGGGTTCTGCCGCGCTTCCGGCGCCGGGCCGTGATCGACCTGCTGCTCGTAAGGCTGCAGCCGGCCGAGCAGGAACAGCAGCAGCCCGGCGAGGGTGGCCAGGGCGAGGAGGCCGAGCCAGAGGTCGCGCCTCATGCCTGCACGCCCCGGCCGAACAGCCGTGTCCATTCGCTGCAGAGCGGCTCGCGCAGGGCCGTCGGCGGCGCCCGGTGGCCGTAGGCGAGGTTTTGCCAGAGCGTGGTCAGCCGGCCGGCGAAGGCCTGCAGGTCCGGCTCCCGCAATTGCTCCAGGCGGCGCAGCACCTCGCCTTCGGTATCCGACGCGCGCAGCACCACCCGGCGCTGCCGCAGCAGTTCGCTGAGCATGCCGCGGTAGAGCAGGCCCAGGGCCGCGCGCGGGTCGCTGTCCCACAGCCGCGCCGCCTCGGCCGCCGGGTCGGCGGGCAGGCTCTCCGGCGCCAGCTCCAGGCCGAACAGCTGGGCTGGCGGCCGCCCGGCGGCGGGTGCCTGCGCCCGGCGGCGTAGACCGAAGGCCTGTAGCCAGGCGCGGTAGCGCCACAGCAGCCAGCCGACCGACAGCAGCAGCCCGGTCCAGAGCAGCACCTCCAGCGCGAGCGCGACGCCGTCGAGCGACTGCCACAGCCGGTGCAGCCTGCCCAGGCGTTCCAGCAGGCCGGAGCCGTCGTGCTCGTCCTCGGCAGCGGACTCCAGGCGCCAGCGGGTGACGGTCTCGCGGTTCTGAAAGGGCGGCTGTTGCAGCAGTTCGCCGATCCGCTCGCGTGCCTGCGCGCGGCTGAACGCGGGCGCCGCCGCGGACTCGGTGGCGAACGGCGGCTCGCTCTCGGCGGCCTGCAGCAGGCCCGTGCCGCCCGGGCCGGGCAGCAGCAGGCAGAGCGAAGCCAGCAGGATCGGCAGCGCCGCGGCCAGGCGGTCACGCAGGCGGCGGAAGCTCAGCTCGATGTCCCAGGCCTCCAGCTGCGTGCGGCGGTTGAGGTAGAGGCTGAACCCGCAGGCCACGTAGACCGGTTCCCAGACGATCAGCACCAGCACGTAGAGCAGGTTGGACAGGTGCTCGATCCACAGCCAGTCGCTGGTGAGGCCGAGCAGGTCCTGCCAGCTCCAGGCGAGTTCGACCTGCGCCGGCAGCATCAGGTACAGCAGGCCCAGCAGGCCAAGCCAGAGTGCCATCTCCAGGTGCATGCCGACGATCGTCAGCCAGCTGGCCGGGGCGCCGTCGCGTTGCAGCAGCAGCGCCAGCCGTTCGCGCCTGGCCTGGCCGGACAGCTTCTCCAGCTGCTGCACCGGCAGGGCGAAGCTGCGTACCGGGCTGAAGCGCCGCCAGAGCAGGCTCGGCAACAGCTGCGCCTTCAGCTCGCCCGGCAGCGCGCGCAGGCTCTGGCGCACGCCCGGCACCTCGCCGAACAGCGCGCGGGAGAGGATGAAGAGCGGCAGCCGTTCGTACAGCGGCTTGAGCCACCAGAACAGCAGGAATGCCAGCGACGGCTGGTCCCACAATACGAGCGTCAGCAGGCCGTACAGCGGCAGGGTCAGGGCCGCCCAGCTGGCCATCAGCACGCCGGCGTGACGGCGCGCCAGCAGCACGCCGAGGTCGCAGGCCTCCCAGGGCGGACGCGGGCGGATCGCCAGGCTGGCGTCACTCAGGCGCATGTCGCCTCCTGCCCGCCTGGCCGAAGTAGAGCGCGACCAGCAGCCAGAGCAGCCCGCCGACGGCGTATTTCACGCTGGCCGAGGTGTAGGTCATTGACGACCAGAAGGCCTCGACGAAGGCGGCGACGAGCAGCAGCAGGGTGGCGCCGCCGACCAGGCGGACGGCGATGGCCGCCGCCAGGCGCAGCGATTCCAGGCGGGGCAGCTGGCCGGGGCGCAGCAGGCCGGCGCCGAGCTTCAGGCCGGCCGCGCCGGCCAGGGTGATGGCGGTCAGCTCGAAGGCTCCATGGCCGATGACGAACGACCAGAACGGCTCATGGTAGCCGATCGCGGTGAGATGGCCGGCCACCGCGCCGATGGTCAGGCCGTTGAACAGCAGGTAGAAGATCGTCCCGGCGCCCAGTAGCAGGCCGCTGGCGAAGGTCTGGAAAGCGATGCCGATGTTGTTCATCACGTAGAAGCCGAACATCGCCCAGTCGTCCAGCGAACCACGTTCGGCGAAGCGCCCGAGGCGGCGGGCCTCCGGATCGTAGAGTCGCTCCATCTCGCCGATCTGCTCGGCCGGCAGCACGCTGTGCACCAGGTCCGGGAAGGCCAGTACCAGGCCGCCCATGCCCAGCAGGCTGCCATAGAAGAGCAGCGAGGCCAGCAGCACGCTGCGCCATTCGCGCCGCACCAGCTGCGGCAGGCCGGCCAGGAGAAAGCCGAGGAAATCCGCCGCCGGATGGCCGCGGTGACGGTAGAACTGCTGGTGGCCGCGCATGGCCAGCGTCTGCAGGCGGTCGACCAGGTGGCTGCTGTAGCCACGCGCCTGTGCCAGGGCGAGCTGCTGGCACAGGCGCCGATAGGCGGCCGGGAAGGCGGCGCTGGATTCGGGCTCGGCACGGTTGGCTTCCAGCGCCTCCAGGGTGACGGTGAAGGCCTGCCACTCCTGCGCATGGCGACGTTCGAACGACTGCTGCTTCATGCCTGCCCCAGCAGCCCGCGGGCGATGGCGTGGAGGCGGCGTTCGGCGAGGGCGGGCGGCGTACCCAGCGGGGCGGCGAGGATGCCGGCCAGCTCTTCGCGACGCGCGGCGGAGAGGCCGGCATGGCGCTCGCTGAAGGCGATCAGCGCACGCTGTTCGTCCAGCGTCAGGCGTACCGGGGCGGCCTCGGGCGCGACCTCCGGCAGCGCCGGAGGCGCCGCCGGCCGCTCGCGATGCACCACCAGGGTGCCCGCGGCGATGTCACCGAGACGCTTGAACGACGGATGGGCCAGGCAGCTGAGGGCGCCGAACAGATAGCCGAACGGCAGCAGATCGACGAAACGCAACAGGTTGCGCACCAGCGAGGCGCCCCAGCCGACCGGCGTGCCGTCGTCGTGAACCACGCGCAGGCCAAGCCACTGCTTGCCGGGTGTACGGCCCTGGTTGAGCACCTCGAACAGCACCATGTACCACCACTGCACGACGAACAGCAGGATCGCCCCGAAGCCCGCGCCGAACTGCCCGAGCATCGCCAGCAGGGAGCCCAGCACCAGCAGGATGGCGGCGCGCAGGACCAGGTCGATGGCGAAGGCGAGCGCCCGCGGCACCAGCCCCGCCGGCTTGAGCACCAGGTCGATGCCTTCCGGGGTCTCGACGCGGTGGCAGTTGTCGAGCAGGGCGAGGGGAGAGCGGGGCAAAGGCGTGCGTCCTGGCATCACGGGCATCGGGCGATGCTAAGCGCCGGCGACGCGGCGATCAATTCGCCGTCGGGCGGACATCGCAGGCAGTGCGCTGGTGCACAGTCGGCGTGCGATCGACGGTCGCCGAGGCGCGGTACACTGCCCGGGCATTCGACGAGGAGCAGGGCATTGGCCGCGAGCATTTTCTGGTACGACTACGAAACCACCGGCATCTCGCCGCGCCGGGATCGGCCGCTGCAGGTCGCCGGCATCCGTACCGACGAGGCGCTGGAGGAGATCGGCGAGCCGCTGAATCTGTATTGCAAGCCGGCCGACGACGTGCTGCCGCATCCGGTCGCCTGCCTGGTGACCGGCATCACGCCGCGGATCCTGACCGAGCGGGGGCTGTGCGAGGCGGAGTTCATGACCCGCCTGCACGCGCAGATGGCGGTGCCGGGCACCTGTGTGGCGGGTTACAACAACCTGCGCTTCGACGACGAGATGACGCGCTACAGCCTGTACCGCAACTTCTTCGATCCCTATGCGCGGGAATGGCAGGGCGGCAACAGCCGCTGGGACCTGATCGACCTGGTGCGGGCGGCCTACGCGCTGCGCCCCGAAGGCCTGCAGTGGCCGCAGGAGGAGGGCCGGGTGACCCTGAAGCTGGAGCGCCTGACCGAAGCCAACGGGCTTTCCCACCAGCAGGCGCACGATGCGCTGTCGGACGTGCGGGCGACCATCGCCCTGGCCCGGCTGGTTCGCCAGCGGCAGCCGCGCCTGTTCGATTACCTCTATAGGCTGCGCCGCAAGCACGCGGTCTGCGACGAGCTGCGCCTGCTGGAGCCGGTGGTGCACGTCTCGGGGCGGTTTTCCGCGGAGCGTCATTTCCTCTCGGTGGTGCTGCCGCTGGCCTGGCATCCGCGCAATCGAAATGCGCTGATCGTCTGCGACCTGGCGGGACACACGGATGTGCTGCTGAACGAGCCGGCCGAAATATTGCGCGAGCGCCTTTATACCCGTCGTGAGGAGTTGCCGGAGGGCACGCTGCCGGTGCCCTTGAAGTTGATACATGTAAATCGCTGCCCGGTAGTGGCGCCGCTGAAAGTGCTCCGGCCGCAGGATGCCGAGCGCCTGCAACTTGATGTGCCGGCCTGCCTGGGCCGCGCGGAACAACTTCGCGCGCATCGCCCGGACTGGCTGCCCAAGCTCGAGCTCATCTACGGGCGCGACTCGGTAGTTGCCGAGACCGATCCGGACCAGCAGTTGTACGACGCCTTTCTCGATGACCGCGATCGTGCGCTCTGCGAACAAGTGCGCAATTGTTCCAGTGAGGACTTGGCGTGCCGGCAATGGGCATTCAGCGATGCACGCCTGCCGGAGCTACTGTTTCGTTACAGGGCGCGAAACTTTCCGGAGTGTCTTTCCGAGGCGGACAGCCTGGCCTGGTTCGAATTGTGCCGGCGCCGGTTGAGTGGCGAGGAAGTTGGCGCACCGGTCACTGTGATCGAGTTCATGTCCAACGCCGAACAACTGCTGCAAACGGCGTCGATTCAACAGCAGGCGTTGCTGCGCGAGTGGATCGAACATGCCGTGGCGCTTCGGCGGCAGTACCGGCTGGAGTAAGGGCGGAAAGAGACGGCGGCGGAATGGCGGGAGGGAAAGGCGCGTGGCGGCGGCATCGGACGCGCCACGCGTATTGCGATCAGCCGAGCAGGGTGGCCCAGCTTTCCACGGTGTCGGCGCCCCACTTGCCCTTCCATTCCTTGAGCGTCTTGTGGTTGCCGCCCTTGGTCTCGATGGTTTCGCCGGTGTGCGGGTTCTTGTACTGCTTGACGCGACGGGCGCGCTTGCTCGGTGCCGCCTGGGTCTTGCCGCCGCGGCCGCCGGCCTTGCGGGTTTTGCCTTCGGTGTCGAGCAGGGCCACGATGTCCGGCAGGGCTTTCTGATACTGGGCCATGAGCTCGCGAAGTTTGCCTTCGAACTCAAGCTCCTTCTTCAACTTGTCGTCCTGCGACAGGTTCTTCAGGCGCTCCTGCAGTTCCTTGATGGCCTCTTCGGTGGCGCGGTATTCGCTGATGAGTGACATTTGGCGTCCTTGTTTGGAAAAGTTAGAAATCAAGTGCGTCAATCATAGTCACGGCTAGTATGCAAGTAAATATGAATTTGTAGCTTTTGTTTTAGCTAGAACAAAGTCCCGTTATTCCGTCGCTGCTTGAATAACAGCGCGTTTTGCAGGGGCATGGTTTTTAGCGACATGCGGCCGATGGCGGTGGCCGGAACTGTGGTCGGCGGATAGAATCGCCGCTTCCTTAGGGCGGAGTCTCGATAATGCGAACTTTCAGGCTGGTCATCGCCTGTCCCGACGGCGTGGGTATCGTTGCCAAGGTCAGTAACTTCCTCGCCACATACAACGGTTGGATCACCGAAGCCAGCCACCACTCCGACGAGCAGAGTGGCTGGTTCTTCATGCGTCACGAAATACGCGCCGACTCGCTGCCGTTCGACCTCGATGGTTTCCGCCAGGCGTTTTCGCCGATCGCCCGCGAGTTCTCGATGGAATGGCGCATCACCGATTCCGAGCAGAAGAAGCGCGTGGTGCTCATGGCGAGCCGCGAGTCGCACTGCCTGGCCGACCTGTTGCACCGCTGGCACAGCGGCGAGCTCGATTGCGAGATTCCCTGCGTGATCGCCAATCACGATGCGCTGCGCAGCATGGTGGAGTGGCACGGCATTCCGTATCACCACGTGCCGGTCGACCCGGCGAACAAGGAAGGCGCCTTCGGCGAAGTCACCCGGCTCGTCGAGCAGTACCGGGCGGACGTCATCGTGCTGGCGCGCTACATGCAGATCTTGCCGCCGGCGCTGTGCCAGGCCTATGCCCAGCGCGTGATCAACATCCACCACAGCTTCCTGCCATCCTTCGTCGGCGCCAAGCCGTACCACCAGGCGTCGCTGCGCGGGGTGAAGCTCATAGGCGCGACCTGCCACTACGTCACCGAGGAACTGGATGCCGGGCCGATCATCGAACAGGATGTGGTCCGCGTGACGCATCGCGACAGCATCATGGACATGGTGCGCCTCGGCAAGGACGTAGAGAAGATGGTGCTTTCGCGCGGGCTGCGTTATCACCTCGAGGACCGCGTGCTGGTGCACGACAACAAGACGGTCGTGTTCGACTGATTCCACCCGGGAGGGCGCCGATGGCCGACATCCTCGACAAGGCGACCGCCAGCCCGCCGCCCATGCTGGGGCAGGGCTGCCTGCAACGTTACGATCTGGAACGCCTGCCGAGCGGGGCGGGTGCCGCGTTCGAGGACGCCGCCAGGCTCTGGCAGGCCATGCTGGACGAGGCTGCACGGGTCGAGGACGAGGCGGGAGAGGTTTCCCCGGAGGCAGGCGAGAGCAAGAAGCCAAAAGCTGCGCGAGCAAGCTCGCTCCTACAGAAGCGGTGCACACCGTAGCTGCTTTGCAAGTACAACCTGTCGCTCGCCATGCGCTACCGGTAAGGGGAGGGGCCGTCTCTCCTGCACATAAAACAAACCCCCGCACATTGGCGGGGGGTTGTTTGCAGGCTGGCTAGCGCGTTCGTGCGTCAGCGAGCGCTGTTGGCGGCCGCTTCGGCATCGCTCTCGGCCCGTCCGTAGACGTCGTCCAGGCGCTCGATGTCGTCTTCGCCCAGGTAGCTGCCGGATTGCACCTCGATGATTTCCAGCGGGATTTTCCCGGGGTTGGCGAGACGGTGGATGGAGGTCACCGGGATGTAGGTCGACTGGTTCTCGGTCAGCAGGAAGGTCTTGTCGTTGCAGGTCACCTGCGCGGTACCGGAGACGACGATCCAGTGTTCGGCGCGGTGGTGGTGCATCTGCAGCGACAGGCTGGCGCCCGGGTTCACGCAGATGCGCTTGACCTGGAAGCGGCTGCCCATGTCGACCGAGTCGTACCAGCCCCAGGGACGGTAGACGGCGCAGTGGTTCTGGGTTTCGGAACGCTCTTCGGCGTCCAGCTTGGCCACCAGCTTCTTGACGTCCTGCACCTTGTCCTTGTGCGCGACCATCATGGCGTCCTTGGTTTCCACCACCACCACGTCGTCCAGGCCGAGCACGGTGACCAGCTTGCCGTTGCCGTGGATCAGGCTGTTGTGGGTGTCCTCGGCGATCACGTCGCCCTTGATCACGTTGCCGTTCTCGTCCTTCTCGTGGACGTCCCAGATCGACGACCAGGAGCCGACGTCGCTCCAGCCGGCGGACATCGGTACCACGCAGGCGAGGCGGGTCTTCTCCATGACCGCGTAGTCGATGGAGTTGTCCGGGCAGCAGGCGAAGCTGGCCGGGTCGATCAGCAGCTCCTCGCCGTTGCGGTGGCTGCGCTCCAGCGCCAGCGCGCAGTTGTCGTAGATGTCCGGGTCGTGCTTCTTCAGCTCGTTGAGGAAGACGCTGGCGCGGAACAGGAACATGCCGCTGTTCCAGAAATAGTCGCCCGATTCGACGAAGCTCTGGGCGCGCGCCTCGTCGGGCTTCTCGACGAACTGGATCACGCGGTTGACGCCTTCGGGCAGGCCCTTGCGGTCTGAGAGGTCGCACTTGATGTAGCCGAAGCCGGTCTCCGGGCGGGTGGCCGGTACGCCGAACAGCACCATCGCGTTCTTTTCCGCAGCGTTGGTCGCCAGTGCCAGCGAGCGCTGGAAGGCCTTCTGGTCTTCGATCACGTGGTCGGCCGGCAGCACCAGCAGCAGCTCGTCACGGCCTTCCTCGACCAGCTTCATCGCCGCCATGGCGATGGCCGGGGCGGTGTTGCGGCCGAAGGGCTCGAGCAGCAGGCCCTGCACGCTCAGCTTGCGGGCGGCGAGCTGCTCCTTGACGATGAAGCGGTGCTCCTTGTTGCACACCAGCAGGGGCGCCTGCATGCCCTCGAAGGCCAGGCGTTCGACGGTCTGCTGGAACAGCGTCTGCTCGCCGGTGAGGGCGAGGAACTGCTTGGGGAACAGCTTGCGCGAGAGGGGCCAGAGCCGGGAGCCGCTACCGCCTGAGAGAATGACCGGGATCATGCTTGTCTCCTGAATCGTCTGAAGGTCTTCTTCTTTGTTCGTCTGTGATGCCCCATCCGGCATCTCGATCGGTCCGGCCGTGGCTCGGGACGCTCGTCCCGCCTTCACGGCAAAACACTCCCCCGCCCGGGAACGTCCATCCCCGGGGCCGAAGTCGGTCGTCGCCCGTATGCGACTGATCTGAAAGGGAACGCCCGCCGACCGGCGAGGCTTCCGGGTGCCGTCGTGCACGCGGCAAGGGCCTGCAGCGCGCGAGCACCGTGGCCGACACCGACGTTGTCCTGTCGGCTGTCGGGCTGCTGTCCGGGAGTCTTGGGCCGCGCGCGCGACGGCGCCGCGGTGGCCATTGGAGATATCCCTGTCGTCGTGCGGCCGGCGACGGCCGGCCGGTCCTGCATGGCGAACCCGATAACGGAACGAGACAGGGCTCGCGAATGTTTCAGGACCCGAAGCACGTTCATGTGCGACTTCCCTTTCCGGACTGGAATTGTCGGTACGCGCTTATGAGTGCGGGGCCATTCGATAGTTCCCCGGGCGGAGCGTCCGTCCGGCCGGACGAGCGGGTGAAGCGTGTTTCACTTGCAAAGAGTGGGGTGGGTTGAGTCACGGCAGAGAGGAAGCCCTACAGACGGCCGCGTTGGGCTTCGCTTCGCTCAACCCAACCTACGAGCCCGGAGTCGTCTTCTTGCGTGGTCTCGACCGAAATCTCCGCCTGAAAGCCTGCTCCCGCAGGTGTATGGCGCGCGCGACCACAGGCAGCGCCGGGGTACGCTTTTCCCTTCTCCCCGCGGGAGAAGGTGGCCCGCAGGGCCGGATGAGGGAGAGGTTCGCGAGCAGGCTCGCTCCTACGGAGGCCGCAGCCCTCACGACGACCGCCCGAGCCGGCCTCATGAAGCCATGGGTCGGCACACAGCGACGAAACCCAACAGGCGAGGTGCCGTTGGGCTCGAGAGGTCAGGCGGGCGGGGCATCCCTGAGGAATACCAAGTGATCGTCGCGGGAATGCTCGGCGCTGAAGCGATAACCGTCGTAGCCGAAGTCCTTCAGCGCCGCGGGATCGGTCACGCGCTCCTTGATCACGTAGCGCGCCATCAGTCCGCGCGCCTTCTTCGCGTAGAAGCTGATGATCTTGTACTGGCCGTTCTTCAGGTCCTTGAAGTCGACCTGGATCAGGCGCGCCTTCAGGGCGTTGCGCTTGACCGCGCCGAAGTACTCGTTGGATGCCAGGTTGAGCAGTACGTCGTCGCCCTGGGCCTGCAGCGCCTCGTTCAGCCAGCCGCTGATGCGTTCGCCCCAGAAGGCGTAGAGGTCCTTGCCGCGCGGGTTCGGCAGGCGCGTGCCCATTTCCAGGCGGTACGGCTGCATCAAGTCCAGCGGTCGCAGCACGCCGTACAGGCCGGACAGCATGCGCAGGTGACGCTGGGCGAAGTCGAAGTCGTGCTCGGAAAAGTCCTCGGCGTGCAGGCCGGTATAGACATCGCCCTTGAACGCCAGCAGCGCCTGCCTGGCGTTCTGAGTGGTGAAGGGTCGGCTCCAGCTGTCGTAGCGCGCCACGTTGAGCGCGGCGAGCTTGTCGGAGAGGTGCATCAGCTCGCCGATCTGCGCCGGGCTGTAGGCGCGCAGCACCTCGATCAGCGCCTGGGCGTCGTCCAGATGTTCCGGCTGGGTCGCACGGTCCGTGACGGGCGGGGTCTCGTAGTCCAGCGTCTTCGCCGGGGATATCACCATCAGCATGTATTGTCTCCAGAAGTGGCCGGCGGCGATTCTAACAGGGGCCGCTTCCCGGGCGCGGCAGGGTGTGCTTGACCTTGCCACCGGGACAGGGTGCAAGCTGAGCTCCACGCAGCATGAGGACCTTGCCGATGACCGACTGCAACCACGCCCACTGGCGCCCCTCCCACGACTACCGTCCGCTCGAGCGTCAGGCCGAACGGCGGACCTGGGCGGTGGTGGTGCTGACCGGCGTGACCATGGTGGCGGAGATCGTCGCGGGGACCCTGTTCGGTTCCATGGCGTTGCTGGCCGACGGCTGGCACATGGCCTCGCACATGGTCGCCATCGGCCTGGCGGCGCTGGCCTACCTGCTCGCGCGGCGCTATGCCGACGACCGGCGCTTCGCCTTCGGCACCTGGAAGATCGAGGTCCTGGCCGGCTTCGCCAGCGCGCTGCTGCTGGTGGTCGTGGTGGTGGGCATGCTCGGCGAATCGCTGTGGCGGATGCTCGAGCCCGCGCCGATCGCCTACGACCAGGCGCTCTGGGTGGCGATCATCGGCCTGCTGGTCAACCTCGCCTCGGCCTGGCTGCTTCGCGATCAGCACGACCATCATCATGGCCACGACCACGACCACGACCACGACCACGACCACCACCATGACGCGTATGCCGACCACCCGGCCGCCCCCCGTTCCGGCGGCCGGGACCTCAACCGGCACGCGGCCTTCATCCACGTGCTGACCGACGCGCTGACCTCGGTGGCGGCCATCGTCGCGCTGCTGGGCGGGAAGTTCTTCGGCTGGGCCTGGCTCGATCCGCTGATGGGCGTGATCGGCGCGCTGGTGATCGGTTTCTGGGCCAAGGGGCTGCTGGTCGAGACGGCCAAGGCGCTGCTCGACCGGGAGATGGACGACCCGCTGGTCGAGCGCGTGCGCGATCGCCTGGAGCGGATTCCGGACACCGAAGTCACCGACCTGCACCTCTGGCGAGTGGGCAAGGCGCAATACACCTGCATCCTCAGTCTGGTGACCCACCAGGGGCATTCGCCCGACCGCTACAAGGCCGCGCTGGCCGAGTTCGACGAACTGGTGCACATCACCGCGGAGGTCAACCTGTGCCGCGAGCCGGCGCATGGGGGACAAACAATCTAGCGAGCCTCCAGGGGCTCGCCAACAGGTTTCTTCAGGCTGACGGAAAAAAGCGTCATCGGGCAGAAAAGTCTTTTGCCTGTCATCTTTTTTGCGGTATTACCGAAGGCAGACCGCCGAACCCTGCGACACAGGTGGCGGCCTCGGGACGCTCCGAACCCACTGGCTTCCCAGCCCGCTCACCTTGTCCTCGGCGGTTCAACGCGGCGTAGCGTGCACGCCGCTGCCAGGCCAAAGAAAAGGTGATCGCGAATGGATGACTACGGCAGTTCCCGCTCGACCAAGCCCACGCTCTACGTCCTCGACACCAACGTCCTGATCCACGACCCCAACGCGCTGCTCAACTTCCAGGAGCACCAGGTCGCCATCCCGATGACCGTGCTCGAGGAGCTGGACAAGCTCAAGACCGGCAAGCACACCGTCGCCGCCGAATGCCGGCAGGCCATCCGCCTGATCGACAAGGTGCTTGGCGAGGCCACGCCCGAGGAGGTGGAGGAGGGCGTGCCGATCCAGCGGGGCAAGAACGGTCCGTGCGGCAGCCTGTCGATCCTCATGAGCAAGCGCGCGCAGCCGGCGACCTGGCTGCCCGAGGACCTGAACGACAACAAGATCATCAACCAGGTGGTCGAGCTGAAGACCCGGCGCAGCGGCACGCCGGTGGTGCTGGTGACCAAGGACATCAACATGCGGCTGAAGGCGCGCGCCTGCGGGGTCGCCGCCGAGGACTACCACACCGACCAGCTGATCGACGACGTCGGCCTGCTGTCGCGTGGCTACCACAACCTCTCCGGCTCCTTCTGGGACCGCGTGAGCAAGGTCGAGACGCGCCAGACCCACGGCCGCACCTGGCACCGCGTGCAGCTGACCGACAACCTGCCGGCTTTGCACATGAACGAGTTCATCCTCGACGAGCAGAACTTCGTCGGCTGGGTGAAGGGCATCCGCGGCGACGAACTGCTGCTGCTCGACCTGCACCAGGAGCCGCTGCTGCACCAGGAGGCCTGGGGCCTGCGGCCGCGCGACATCTACCAGGCGCTGGCGCTGTTCGCGCTGCTCGAGCCGGACATCCACCTGGTCAACCTCAGCGGGGCGGCGGGCTCCGGCAAGACCATCCTGGCGCTGGCCGCGGCCATCGAGCAGAGCATGGTCAGCAAGCGCTACCGGCGCATCATCGCCACCCGCAGCGTGCAGGGGCTCGACGAGGACATCGGCTTCCTCCCCGGCACCGAGGCGGAGAAGATGGAGCCCTGGCTCGGCGCCATCACCGACAACCTCGAGGCGCTGCACATGGAGGACGAAAGCACCCACGGCAGCGTCGACTACATCCTCAGCAAGGTGCCGCTGCAGTTCAAATCGCTGAACTACATCCGCGGGCGCAGCTTCCAGCAGAGCCTGATCCTCATCGACGAGTGCCAGAACCTCACCCCGCACCAGATGAAGACCATCATCACCCGCGCCGGCAGCGGCTCGAAGGTGGTCTGCCTCGGCAACCTGGCGCAGATCGACACACCCTACCTGTCGGCCACCAGCTCCGGCCTCACCTACCTGACCGAGCGCTTCAAGGATTTCCCCCACGGCGTGCACATCACCCTGCAGGGCGTGCCGCGTTCGGTGCTCGCCGAATATGCCGAGGCGCATATGTAACAAGGCGAAAAGCCGACAAGAGCGCTTGAGGCTGGACGAGGGGGAGGGTTTCATTTCCTCCAGCCTCCAGCCTCCAGCCTCCAGCCTCCAGCCTCTATCGGTTAGACTGCTGGGCCCCAACGACTGATCAAGGTTTAGCGATGCTGACCCATCTCGATGCCCAGGGCCGCGCCAACATGGTCGACGTTACCGAAAAGGCTGTGACCGCCCGCGAGGCGGTGGCCGAGGCGCGGGTGCGCATGCTGCCTTCGACCCTGGCGATGATCCAGGCTGGCGGACACCCGAAAGGCGACGTCTTCGCGGTCGCGCGCATCGCCGGCATCCAGGCGGCGAAGAAGACCCACGAACTGATTCCGCTCTGCCATCCGCTGCTGCTGACCAGCATCAAGGTCGAACTCGAGCCGCTGGGCGAGGATGCCGTACGCATCGTCGCGCGCTGCCGGCTGGCCGGCCAGACCGGCGTCGAGATGGAGGCGCTGACCGCGGCCAGCGTGGCGGCGCTGACGATCTACGACATGTGCAAGGCGGTCGACCGCGGCATGACCATCGAATGCGTGCGGCTGCTGGAGAAATCCGGCGGCAAGACCGGGCACTGGGAGGCCGAGGCATGATCCGCATCCAGTATTTCGCCCGCTACCGCGAGGCGCTCGGGCGCGACGGCGAGACCCTCGAGTGGACCCCGGCACTGGCCACCCTGAACGACGTTCGCCGGCAGTTGCTCGAGCGGGGCGGGGCCTGGGACGTGCTCGCCGAGCAGAACATCATGTGCGCCCGCAACCAGGACCTGTGCGGGCTGGACGAGCCGGTCGCCGACGGCGACGAGCTGGCGTTCTTTCCCACCGTGACCGGGGGCTGACATGGGCATACGGGTACAGCCCCAGGCCTTCGACGCCGGCGTCGAACTCGGCGCCCTGCATGCGGCCAACCTCGGGGTCGGCGCGGTGGCGGTCTTCGTCGGCTACGTGCGCGACTTCAACGACGGACGCGAGGTGGCCGGGATGTTCCTCGAACACGCCCCCGGCATGACCGAGAAGGCACTGGAGCGGATCGTCGCCGAGGCGCAGGCGCGCTGGCCACTGCTCGGCGTGGAAGTGATCCACCGGGTCGGCGAACTGGAGCCCGGCGCGCCCATCGTCTTCGTCGGCGTGACCAGCGCGCACCGCGACGCGGCCTTCGACGCCTGCCGCTTCGTCATGGACTACCTGAAGACCCGCGCGCCGTTCTGGAAGAAGGAAGACACCCCCGACGGGCCGCGCTGGGTCGAAGGCCGCACGAGCGACCAGCAGGCGGTCGAGCGCTGGCAGCGCTGAGACCTCAGCCGAAGCTGAGGGCCAGCTTGTAGAACAGCAGGGAGAACATGCTCACCGCACCGACCGTGAGCAGGGCGATGCCCCAGGGACGATCGCGGAAGTTGAAGCCTACGCCGAGGATGACGAAGCCGGCGACGATCATCAGCAGCAGCTTGAGGAAGGGTTCCATACGGTTCTCCTTGCCGGGTGAGCTTCTACTCTGGGCCCGGCGGCCCTTTTCTTTATTGAGTCAGATCAGGAGAAGGGGTTCGCATCGGTTCCGGAATCGGAAAAAGGCGCGCCTGCGCTGGAGGGTGGGCTGAAGCCCACCCTCCAACAGCCAGGCCATGCCCCTGTGGGGGGGGGGGGCGGGCGGCGTTCCGCTTCAGCCCACCAATCCCTTCCGAGCCTTCTGCTCGCGCCATGAACCTTCAGCAAAAACGGTGGCCCCTAAACGAAAAAGCGAAGCCGGCGCTTCGCTTTTTCGTTTCCGAATCCTCAGTCCCTTCGCCCGCGTGGCACCGGCTTGAGCAGCTCCGCCGGTGGCATCTCGCAGCTGATCTTGCGTCCGAGCAGCTCTTCGATGGGCGGCAGGGCGAAGGCGTCGTCCTCGCCGGCGAAGCTGATCGAGGTGCCGCTGGAGCCGGCCCGGCCGGTGCGGCCGATACGGTGCACGTAGTCGTCCGGGACTTCCGGCAGGGTGAAGTTGATGACGTGGCTGATACCCTCGACGTGGATGCCGCGGCCGGCGACGTCGGTGGCCACCAGCACCCGGATCTTGCCCTCGCGGAAGCCCTCCAGCACCTTGATGCGCTTGTGCTGCGGCACGTCGCCGGACATCTGCGCGGCGCTGACGCCGTCCTTGGTCAGGCGTTCCTCGATGCGGCGCACTTCGTCCTTGCGGTTGGCGAAGACCATCACCCGGGTCCAGTCGTTCTGCGTGATGAGGTTGTACAGCAGCCTGTACTTGTCGCTGGAGGCGACCGCGTAGACGTGCTGCTCCACCGTGTCGCTGGCGACATGCTCGGGCTCGATCTCGACGATCGCCGGGTCCACCGTCCACTGCTTGGCGAGGTTCATCACGTCCTCGGTGAAGGTGGCGGAGAACAGCAGGGTCTGGCGCTCGCCCTTGTAGGGCGTCTGGCGGATGATCTGGCGTACCTGGGGGATGAAGCCCATGTCGAGCATGCGGTCGGCCTCGTCGAGCACCAGCACCTCGACCATGTCCAGGTGCACCTCGCCGCGCTGGTTGAAGTCCAGCAGGCGGCCGGGGGTGGCCACCAGGATGTCGCAGAAGCGCGACTCGAGCTGCTTGAGCTGCTTGTCGAAGTCCATGCCGCCGACGAAGCTCATCACGTTCAGCGGGGTGTACTTGGTCAGCGCCAGGGCGTCGTTGGCGATCTGCACCACCAGCTCGCGGGTCGGCGCGATGATCAGCGCGCGCGGCTCGCCCATGTAGCGCTCCTTCGGCGGCGGCGTGGTGAGCAGCTGGGTGATGGTGGAGATGAGGAAGGCGGCGGTCTTGCCGGTGCCGGTCTGGGCCCGGCCGATGGCGTCCTGGCCCTTGAGGGTGAAGCCCAGCACCTGTGCCTGGATCGGCGTGCAGTAGGGGAAGCCGAGGTCGTGGATGGCATGCATCAGGCGCGGGTCGAGGTCGAAGTCGTGAAAGCGCGTCTTGCCCTCCATCGGCTCGACCACGAAGTCCTCGATCGACCAGGCCGGCTCCGCCGGTACCTCGCGCCGCGGACGTTTCGCCTTGCGCTCGGGCTTCGGCGTCCGTGCGGCGGTGGCTGCCGCGTCCTCGGTCGGCGCGGGGCGCTCGGGGCGAGTCTGTTCTTTCCGGTCGGTTGCGGCGGGTGAGGGGTTGGGGGCGGGAGTCGTTTCCGGGGCTTCGCTGGCGCCGAACAGCTTCTTGAGTGCTTTGAGCACGGCTTTCTCTTCATCGATCGAAATTGGTCGCGCGCCAGTGTAATCCAAGAGCGGGGCGCGGCGAAGCACCGCACCGCGCCGCCGCGCCCGCCAGGGGCCGCTTCAGTCGAGGCGTTCGCCGAGCCAGGCGGCGATGTCGGCGATTTCCTGCGGGACCACCTCGTGACCCATCGGATATTCGTGCCAGCGCGCCGGGACGCCCCAGGCCTGCAGGCGCTCGTAGGCGGCGCGGCCCATCGCCGTCGGCACCACCTGGTCCTGGGTGCCGTGCAGGCACAGCGCCGGACAGTTCGTCCGCGCCGGTTCGAGCGTGAGTTCCTCGCCGAAGGTCGGGGCGTAGGTGGACAGCGCCATCACCCCGCCGAGCGGGCCCTGCCAGCGCAGGTAGGCGGCATGCAGCACCACCGCGCCGCCCTGCGAGAAGCCGGCGAGCACGATGCGCGCCGGGTCGATGCCGCCGTCGCGCTGCGCCTCGGCCAGGCCGATCACGGTCTGGGCGGAGGTCTCGAACTGTCCGTGGTCGATCGCGCGGGCCGGCGCCATCGCCAGGATGTCGTACCAGCTCGGCATCGACCAGCCGCCGTTGATGGTCACCGGCCGGGTGGGCGCCTGCGGCAGCACGAAGCGTGTGGTCGGCAGGTTGCGCTGCAGCAGCTGGGCGACCGGCTCGAAATCGTGCCGGTCGGCGCCCAGGCCGTGCAACCAGATGACGCAGGCATCGGCGGTGCGGGACGGTTCGATGATCAGGGGTGAAGTCATGTCGGCTCCAGTTCAGGGCGGCATGCATCGCTTTGGGGCATGCGTGAGGGCGGTTATGAGCGCTGAAGGTTACCGTTTTACCCCGTCGGCGACCAAACGGGGCAGCCGGCACGGTAGCGGTGCGGCGGCAGACCCGTCGGCCAGCGCTGCCGGCCGTGCTCGATGGCGGCTGGTACGCCGCTTGCTAGACATGCCCTGCACGCCGGACCGGGCCAGTGGACACTGGGCGGACGGCGAGAGTTTCGCGGGAGGAAACGCGTGTCGATCAAGCTTCGACCGCGGGGGTGAGCCGGCGTTTTACCGTTCGTCGCGCAGCAACTAGACTCCACGCAGGTTTGCGCGCCGGCGTTCGCAAAGGACACCCCGGGACGAGTCGACGCGCCGATCCTCTCCGCGAGAATAAAAATACACTGGAGGTATCGATGAAGATGAAATCCACACTGGCCGTGCTGTCCACTGCAGCGGTGCTCGGTATCAGCGAGCTGGCCCAGGCGGGTGCGACCCTGGATGCGGTGAAGAGCAAAGGCTTCGTGCAGTGCGGCATCAGTGACGGCCTGCCGGGCTTCTCCTATGCCGACGCCGAGGGCCAGTACAAGGGAATCGATGTGGATGTGTGCCGCGCGGTCGCCGCTGCGGTATTCGGCGACGCCAGCAAGGTGAAGTACAGCCCGCTGACCGCCAAGGAACGTTTCACCGCGCTGCAGTCCGGCGAAGTCGACATGCTGTCGCGCAACACTACCTGGACCAGCTCGCGCGACGCGGCCATGGGCCTGAATTTCACCGGCGTGACCTACTACGACGGCCAGGGCTTCCTGGTGAACAAGGAGCTCGGCGTCAAGAGCGCCAAGGAGCTCGACGGCGCCACGGTCTGCATCCAGGCCGGCACCACCACCGAGCTGAACCTGTCCGACTACTTCCGCGCCAACAACCTCAAGTACACCCCCATCACCTACGACACCTCCGACGAAAGCGCCAAGTCGCTGGAGTCCGGTCGTTGCGACGTGCTGACCTCCGACCAGTCGCAGCTGTACGCCCAGCGCATCAAGCTGGCCGACCCGGACGCCTACGTGGTGCTGCCGGAAGTCATTTCCAAGGAGCCGCTCGGTCCGGCCGTGCGCCAGGGTGACGAGGAATGGTTCGACATCGTGCGCTGGTCGCTGTTCGCCATGCTCAACGCCGAGGAACTGGGCGTCGATTCGAGCAACGTCGAAGAGACCGCCAAGAGCACCAAGAACCCCGACGTCGCCCGTCTGCTGGGCGCCGAAGGCGAGTACGGCAAGGATCTGAAGCTGCCCAAGGACTGGGCGGTGCAGATCGTCAAGCAGGTTGGCAACTACGGCGAGATCTTCGAGCGGAACATCGGCTCCGGCAGCGAGCTGAAGATCGAGCGCGGCCTCAATGCCCTCTGGACCAACGGCGGCCTCCAGTACGCACCGCCGGTGCGCTGACCGCCAGGCCGCCCCGTCTGCGGGCGGCCCTGACATTCCGTTGAAGACGCAACCGGCACAGTCTCTGTGCTGGTTGCGTTGCGTGGGGGCTTTTGATGCGTACTACCCTTGACGCCACGCCCGCCCGACGTTCGCTGCTCAGCGACCCGAAGGCGCGTGCCTGGCTGTTCCAGATCGTTGCAGTCGTCGCGGTGGTCGCGTTCGGCTGGTACCTGTTCCACAACACCCAGACCAACCTCGCCCACAGGGGCATCACGTCCGGCTTCGGCTTCCTGAACAACGCGGCGGGTTTCGGGATCTCCCAGCACCTGATCGACTATTCGGAAAGCGACAGCTACGGCCGCGTGTTCTGGATCGGCCTGCTCAACACCCTGCTGGTGAGCGTGATCGGCATCGTGCTGGCGACCATCCTCGGCTTCATCCTCGGGATCGCCCGGCTGTCGTCGAACTGGCTGATCCGCCAACTGGCCACCGTCTATATCGAGATCTTCCGCAATATCCCTCCGCTGCTGACGATCTTCTTCTTCTATTTCGCGGTGCTGGCGCCCCTGCCGGGCCCGCGCAACAGCATCTCGCTGTGGGACGCCTTCTTCCTCAACAACCGCGGCCTGCAGATGCCGGCACCCTCGGCGGGCGAGGGGCTGTGGCCCTTCCTCGTCGCCCTGGCGATCGCCGTGGCCGGCGTGCTGCTGCTGTACCGCTGGGCGCGTGCCCGGCGGCATGCCACCGGCGAGCGCTTCCCGGTGCTGTGGAGCAGCGTGGCGCTGCTGATCCTGCTGCCGGGGCTGGCCGTGCTGGTCGCCGGCCAGCCGTTCAGCTGGCAGGTCCCGGAGCTGCAGCGGTTCAACATCCGCGGCGGCTGGGTGATCATCCCGGAGCTGGTGTCCATCGTCATGGCGCTGTCGATCTACACCGCCGCCTTCATCGGCGAGACGGTGCGCGCCGGCATCCAGTCGGTGAGCCACGGGCAGACCGAGGCCGCCAGCTCGCTCGGCCTGCGCTCCGGGCAGACCCTGCGCCTGGTGGTCGTCCCGCAGGCGCTGCGGGTGATCATTCCGCCGCTCACCAGCCAGTACCTGAACCTGGCGAAGAACTCCTCGCTGGCCGCCGCCATCGGTTATCCCGACATGGTCTCGCTGTTCGCCGGCACGGTCCTCAACCAGACCGGCCAGGCCATCGAGACCATGGCGATCACCATGAGCGTGTATCTGGCCATCAGCATCAGCATCTCGCTGCTAATGAACTGGTACAACAAGCGCATCGCCCTGATCGAGCGCTAAGGAAGGCAGCATGACGTCACATACCTTCAAGCCCGATCTGCCGCCGCCCTCGACCAGTGTCGGGGCGCTCGGCTGGGCGCGGGCCAACCTCTTTTCCTCCTGGTACAACACGCTGCTGACGCTGCTCGGCCTCTATCTGGTCTGGCTGATCGTGCCGCCGCTGGTCGACTGGGCCCTGCTCAAGGCCGACTGGAGCGGCAGCACGCGTGCCGACTGCACCCGCGAGGGCGCCTGCTGGGTGTTCATCCAGACCCGCTTCGCGCAGTTCATGTACGGCTTCTATCCGGCGGAGCTGCGCTGGCGGGTCGACCTGGCGGCGATCCTGGCCATCGTCGGGGCGGCACCGCTGTTCCTCAAGGCGATGCCGCACAAGGTGCGCTACGGCATCGGTTACCTGATCGCCTATCCGCTGCTGGCCTACTGGCTGCTGCACGGCGGCTTCCTCGGCCTGGACACCGTGCCCACCACCCAGTGGGGCGGCCTGATGCTGACCATCGTCATCGCCGCGGTCGGCATTGCCGGCGCGCTGCCGCTGGGCATCGTGCTGGCCCTGGGGCGGCGCTCGGACATGCCGGCGATCCGGGTGATCTGCGTGACCTTCATCGAGTTCTGGCGCGGCGTGCCGCTGATCACCGTGCTGTTCATGTCCTCGGTGATGCTGCCGCTGTTCCTGCCGGAGCAGATGAACCTCGACAAGCTGCTGCGGGCCATGCTGATGGTCGTCTTCTTCGAGGCGGCCTACGTCGCCGAAGTCGTGCGCGGCGGCCTGCAGGCCATTCCCAAGGGGCAGTACGAGGCGGCGGCGGCGATGGGCCTGGGCTACTGGCGCAGCATGGTCCTGGTGATCCTGCCGCAGGCGCTGAAGCTGGTCATCCCGGGCCTGGTCAACACCTTCATCGCGCTGTTCAAGGACACCAGCCTGGTGATCATCATCGGCCTGTTCGACTTCCTCAACAGTATCAAGCGCGCGACCACCGACCCGGCCTGGCTCGGCATGTCGACCGAGGGCTATGTGTTCGCCGCGCTCGTCTACTGGATTTTCTGTTTCGGCATGTCCCGCTACTCCATGCACCTGGAGCGCAAGCTGGACACCGGCCACAAGCGTTAGGAGCCACCATGAACGAACCTCTCAAGCAAGCGGCCGCGTCGCAGCCGGCCATCATCATGGACAGCGTGCACAAGTGGTACGGCCAGTTCCATGTACTCAAGGACATCAACCTGCAGGTGACCGCGGGCGAGCGCATCGTGCTCTGCGGCCCGTCGGGCTCGGGCAAGTCGACCACCATCCGCTGCCTCAACCGGCTGGAGGAACACCAGCAGGGGCGCATCGTGGTCGACGGCCACGAGCTGACCAGCGACCTCAAGCAGATCGAGGCGATCCGCAGCGAAGTCGGCATGGTGTTCCAGCACTTCAACCTGTTCCCGCACCTGACCGTGCTGCAGAACTGCACCCTGGCGCCGATGTGGGTGCGCAAGATGCCCAAGCGCGAGGCCGAGGAGATCGCCATGCGCTACCTGGAGCGCGTGCGCATCCCGGAGCAGGCCAGCAAGTACCCCGGCCAGCTCTCCGGCGGCCAGCAGCAGCGCGTGGCGATCGCCCGCGCGCTGTGCATGAAGCCGAAGATCATGCTGTTCGACGAACCCACCTCGGCGCTCGACCCGGAGATGGTCAAGGAAGTGCTTGACACCATGATCGGCCTGGCCGAGGACGGCATGACCATGCTCTGCGTGACCCACGAAATGGGCTTCGCCCGCACCGTGGCGAACCGGGTGATCTTCATGGACAAGGGCGAGATCGTCGAACAGGCCGCCCCGGACGCGTTCTTCACCAACCCGCAGAACGAGCGGACCAAGCTGTTCCTGGGGCAGATATTGCATTGATAGAGAAGCCGCTGGAGGCTGGACGGCTGGACGGCTGGCGCGCGTCTGGGCCGCAGCGAGTACCAGCCGGTGATGATTGCCGTCGGTTTTCAGGTCTTGAGGCTTGACAGCCCCTTGGGATAACCCAACCTGTCAAGCCTTCAAGCCTTCAAGCCTTCAAGCCTTCAAGCCTTCAAGCCTTCAAGCCTTCAAGCCTGCTTAGCCTCCACGCCCGCGATGGGCTAGAATGCACGGCCCCACGCCATCCCCCTTCCGAGGCTGTTCCGACGATGTTGATCCTGCGCGGCGCTCCCGCTCTTTCTGCCTTCCGTCACGGCAAACTGCTGGCCCAACTGACCCAGAAGGTGCCCGCGGTTCGCGGCCTGTACGCCGAGTTCGCTCACTTCGCCGAGGTCTCCGGTGCGCTGGGGGAGGGCGAGCAGCAGGTGCTCGCCCGGCTGCTGAAATACGGCCCGAGCGTGCCGGTGCAGGAACCGGCCGGCCGTCTGCTGCTGGTGGTGCCGCGCTTCGGCACCATCTCGCCCTGGTCGAGCAAGGCCACCGACATCGCGCATAACTGCGGCCTGGGCCGGATCCAGCGGCTCGAGCGCGGCATCGCCTACTACCTCGAGGGCGAGCTGTCGGAGGCCGACGTCGCCGAAGCCTCGGCGCTGCTGCACGATCGCATGACCCAGCTGGTGCTGGCGCGCTTCGAGGACGCCGCCAATCTGTTCAGCCATGCCGAGCCCCGGCCGCTGACCGCGGTGGACGTGCTCGGCGGCGGGCGTCCGGCGCTGGAGTGGGCTAACGTCGAACTCGGCCTGGCGCTGGCCGACGACGAGATCGACTATCTGGTCAAGGCCTTCCAGGGGCTGGGCCGCAACCCGCACGACATCGAACTGATGATGTTCGCCCAGGCGAACTCCGAGCACTGCCGGCACAAGATCTTCAACGCCAGCTGGGACATCGACGGCGAGGCGCAGGACAAGTCGCTGTTCGGCATGATCAAGAACACTTACCAGATGCACGGCGAAGGCGTGCTCTCGGCCTACAAGGACAACGCCGCGGTGATCGTCGGCCAGGAGGCCGGGCGCTTCTTCCCCGATCCGGCCAGCGGCCAGTACGCCGCCAGCCGCGAGCCGGTGCACATCCTGATGAAGGTCGAGACGCACAACCACCCGACCGCCATCGCCCCCTTTCCCGGCGCTTCCACCGGCTCCGGCGGCGAGATCCGCGACGAGGGCGCGACCGGCCGCGGCGCCAAGCCGAAGGCCGGCCTGACCGGCTTCACCGTCTCCAACCTGAACATCCCCGGCTTCGAGCAGCCCTGGGAGAAGCCCTACGGCAAGCCCGAGCGCATCGTCACCCCGCTGGATATCATGATCGAAGGCCCGCTCGGCGGCGCCGCGTTCAACAACGAGTTCGGTCGTCCGGCGCTCAACGGCTACTTCCGCACCTTCGAGCAGTCGGTGCGGACGCCGCGCGGCGAGGAAGTGCGTGGCTACCACAAGCCGATCATGCTCGCCGGCGGCATGGGCAACATCCGCGAGGGCCACGTGCAGAAGGGCGAGATCTCGGTCGGCGCCAAGCTGATCGTGCTCGGCGGCCCGGCGATGCTGATCGGCCTCGGCGGCGGCGCGGCCTCGTCGATGGCCACCGGCGCCAGCGCGGCGGACCTGGATTTCGCCTCGGTGCAGCGCGACAACCCGGAAATGGAGCGTCGCTGCCAGGAAGTCATCGACCGCTGCTGGCAGCTCGGCGAGCAGAACCCGATCAAGTTCATCCACGACGTCGGCGCCGGCGGCCTGTCCAACGCCTTCCCCGAACTGGTCAGCGATGGCGGCCGCGGCGGCCGCTTCGAGCTGCGCAACATCCCCAACGACGAGCCGGGCATGGCGCCGCACGAGATCTGGTGCAACGAGTCGCAGGAGCGCTACGTGCTGTCGGTCGACGCCGCCGACTTCGAGCGCTTCAAGGCCATCTGCGAGCGCGAGCGCTGCCCCTTCGCGGTGGTCGGCGAAGCCACCGCCGAGCCGCACCTGACCGTCTCCGACAGCCACTTCGGCAACGATCCGGTGGACATGCCGCTGGAAGTGCTGCTCGGCAAGCCGCCGCGCATGCACCGCAGCGCCGTGCGCGAAACCCTGCCCGGCGACGATTTCGATCCCGCGCAGGTGGAACTGGCCGAGGCCATCTCGCGTGTGCTGCATCATCCCGCGGTGGCCAGCAAGAGCTTCCTGATCACCATCGGCGATCGCAGCATCACCGGTCAGGTGGTGCGCGACCAGATGGTCGGCCCCTGGCAGGTGCCGGTGGCCGACTGCGCGGTGACCGCCACCAGCTACGACGTCTATACCGGCGAGGCGATGGCGATGGGCGAGCGCACGCCGCTGGCATTGCTCGACGCGCCGGCCTCCGGGCGCATGGCGATCGGCGAGACGCTGACCAACCTGGCCGCCGCGCCGATCGGCAAGCTCGGCGACATCAAGCTGTCGGCCAACTGGATGGCCGCCGCCGGCCACCCGGGCGAGGATGCGCGCCTGTACGACACCGTGCGCGCGGTCGGCATGGAGCTGTGCCCGGCGCTCGGCATCACCATCCCGGTGGGCAAGGACTCGATGTCCATGAAGACCCGCTGGAACGAGGCGGGCACCGACAAGAGCGTCACCTCGCCGCTGTCGCTGATCGTTTCCGGCTTCGCCCCGGTCAGCGACGTGCGCGGCACCCTCACGCCGCAGCTGCGGCTGGACAAGGGCGAGACCGACCTGATCCTCATCGACCTCGGCCGTGGCCAGCAGCGCATGGGCGGCTCGATCCTCGCCCAGGTCTACGGCCAGCTCGGCCGCCAGGCGCCGGACGTCGACGACGCCGAGGACCTCAAGGCCTTCTTCGCCGTGGTCCAGGGCCTCAACGGCGACGGCAAGCTGCTCGCCTACCACGACCGCTCCGACGGCGGCCTGCTGACCACCGTGCTGGAGATGGCCTTCGCCGGGCACTGCGGGCTGAACCTGAACCTCGACGGGCTGGTGCACGGCCGCGAGGAAATCGCCGCGCTGCTGTTCAACGAGGAACTCGGCGCCGTGCTGCAGGTGCGCCAGGACGACACCGAGGAAGTGCTGGCGCAGTTCAGCGCCGCGGGTCTGGCCGACTGCGTCACGGTGCTCGGCCAGCCGGTCAACAACGGCCACGTGCGCATCCTCTTCGAGGACCAGGAAGTGTTCGCTGCCGACCGCCGCGAATTGCAGCGCCAGTGGGCCGAAACCAGCTACCGCATCCAGCGCCTGCGCGACAACGCCGAGTGCGCCGACGAGGAGTACGAGCTGCTGCTGGACGAGGAGAACCCCGGCCTGACGGTCAAGCTTGGCTACGACGTCAACGAGGACGTCGCCGCGCCCTACATCAAGACCGGCGTGCGGCCGCAGGTGGCGATCCTCCGCGAGCAGGGCGTCAACGGCCAGACCGAGATGGCTGCGGCCTTCGATCGTGCCGGCTTCGCCGCGGTAGACGTGCACATGAGCGACATCCTCGCCGGGCGCGTCACCCTCGACCGCTTCAAGGGCCTGGTCGCCTGCGGCGGCTTCTCCTATGGCGACGTGCTCGGTGCCGGCGAGGGCTGGGCCAAGTCGATCCTGTTCAACAGCCGCGCCCGCGAGGCCTTCAGCGCCTTCTTCGAGCGCAAGGACAGCTTCGGCCTGGGCATCTGCAACGGCTGCCAGATGCTGTCGAACCTGCACGAGCTGATTCCGGGCAGCGACATGTGGCCGCACTTCGTGCGCAACCGTTCGGAGCAGTTCGAGGCGCGCGTGGCCATGGTGCAGATCCAGGAGTCGCCGTCGATCTTCCTGCAGGGCATGGCCGGCTCGCGCATGCCGATCGCCATCGCCCACGGTGAGGGGCATGCCGAGTTCGAGAGCGAGGAAGCCCTGCTCGAGGCCGACCTGTCCGGCTGCGTCGCGGTGCGCCTGGTGGATACCCACGGCAAGGTCACCGAACGCTACCCGTCCAACCCCAGCGGCTCGCCGCGCGGCATCACCGGCCTGACCACCCGCGACGGCCGGGTGACCATCATGATGCCGCACCCGGAGCGGGTGTTCCGCGCCGTGACCAACTCCTGGCGCCCGGATGACTGGCAGGAAGACGGCGCCTGGATGCGCATGTTCCGCAACGCGCGGGTGTGGGTCGGCTGAACCCGGCAAGGCTTACCCGCCGCCCGAATGTGCCGGACCTCACGGTCCGGCACATTGCCGAGGGGCAGGGCGAACGCTTTCCGTGCGCAAGGTCCAAGGATTCACTGCGGCCCGTATTTACTTGTCATCGCGTTATGGCAAATTGATGCCGCACGCCGCAGGCTCTGACCTGTTGGCACCCTCGACTTGGAGACCTCGATGTACAAGCTGTGCTTCTATGTGCCGGAATCCCATCTGGAAGATGTCAAGAAGGCAGTGTTCGCCGCCGGTGCCGGCCGTATCGGCGCCTATGACAACTGCTGCTGGCAGGTGCTCGGCCAGGGCCAGTACCGTCCGCTCGAGGGCAGCCAGCCCTATCTCGGGCAGCTCGGGCAGGTGCAGAAGGTCGCCGAGTGGAAGGTCGAGCTGGTGGTCGCCGACGAACTCATCCACGACGTGGTCAAGGCCATGAAGAAGGCCCATCCCTACGAGACACCGGCGTTCGACGTCTGGCGTCTGTCCGACATGAAGTTCTGATGTCCGGCTGAACGCCTGCCATTCGTTGGGCTTCGCCGCTGCGCGGCTCAACCCAACCTACGGCGCCACGCCACAACCGGTAGGTTGGGCTGAGCACAGCGAAGCCCAACGAACTCCTCATCCAGCACCGGCAAGAGCATCGCCCCGAGGGCGGGCCTCCCACGAAAGCAGACGGTGCCCACCGAATCCTGCGGGAGGCGCGCGCTCGCGGCGACATCTCAGCCG
>NZ_KE384412.1:0-54692 GCF_000425625.1 Stutzerimonas azotifigens DSM 17556 | reverse complement strand
GGGGACTCGTTCGCGGTCGAGACCGCCCGCAAGAGCATCGCCCCGAGGGCGGGCCTCCCACGAAAGCAGACGGTGCCCACCGAATCCTATGGGAGGCGCGCCCTCGCGGCGACAGGGTCGGGCGACCTTGGCTGCGAACGGCATCGAGACTGGACCGGCCGCCCGTGGATCAGTCGACTCCGACGAACCCGCCGGTCTGGTGCTGCCAAAGCCGCGCGTAGAGGCCGCCGAGCGCCACCAGCTGGGCGTGCGTGCCGGTCTCGACGATGCGGCCGCGGTCCATCACCACCAGCCGGTCCATGCGCGCGATGGTGGACAGCCGGTGGGCGATGGCGATCACCGTCTTGCCTTCCATCAGAGTTTCCAGGCTTTCCTGGATGGCGGCCTCGATCTCCGAATCCAGCGCCGAGGTCGCTTCGTCGAGTATCAGGATCGGCGCGTTCTTCAGCAGCACCCGGGCGATGGCGATGCGCTGGCGCTGGCCGCCGGAGAGTTTCACGCCGCGTTCGCCGACCTGCGCGTCCAGCCCGGTGCGGCCGTCGGCGTCGCGCAGGGTGGCGACGAAGCCATCGGCGCGCGCCTTGCGCAGGGCCTCGAGGATGTCGGCGTCGCTCGCATACGGCCGCCCGTAGCGCAGGTTGTCACGGATCGACCGGTGCAGCAGCGAGGTGTCCTGGGTCACCACGCCGATCTGCGCGCGCAGGCTTTCCTGGGTCACCCCGGCGACGTCCTGGCCGTCGAGCAGGATGCGCCCGCCGGACAGGTCGTACAGGCGTAGCATGAGATTGACCAGCGTCGACTTGCCGGCGCCGGACGGGCCGACCAGGCCGATCTTCTCGCCCGGCGTGACCCTCAGTTCGAGCCCGTCGATCACCGCCGGCTGACCCTGCGCCGCCTCGCCGCCGTAGCGGAACCGCACCTGCTCGAAGCGCACCTCGCCGTGCCGGACCTCCAGCGGCCGGGCGTCCGGGCGATCGGTCACGTCCAGCGGTTGGACGATGCTGCGCATGCCATCCTGCACCGTGCCGACGTTGTCGAAGATGCCGCTGACCACCCACATGATCCATTCCGACATGCCGATGATGCGGATCACCAGGCCGGTGGCCAGGGCGATGGCGCCGGTGGAGATCTGCCCGATGCTCCACAGCCACAGCGCCAGGCCGACGGTGCTGGCGATCAGCAGGCCGTTGAGGCAGGTGATGCTGATGTCCATGCCGCTGATCACCCGCGACTGGCGGCGGAAGCGCTCGACCAGGTCCTGCATGGCGCCGCGGGCATAGCCTTCCTCCTCGCGGGTATGGGCGAACAGCTTGAGCGTCATGATGTTGGTGTAGCCGTCCACCACCCGCCCGGTCACTCGCGAGCGGCCTGCCGAGGCCTCGGCCGAGCGCCGCCGCACGCGCGGCACGAAGAGCCACAGCGCCAGCAGGTAGCCGAGGATCCACAGCATCAGCGGCAGCATCAGGCGCAGGTCGGCGCCGGCGAACAGCACCATCGCGCTGCCGGCGTAGACGATGACGTGCCAGAGCGCGTCGACCACCTGCACCGCCGAGTCGCGCAGCGACGGGCCGGTCTGCATCACCCGCTGGGCGATGCGCCCGGCGAAGTCGTTCTGGAAGAAGGCCAGGCTCTGGCGCAGCAGGTGGCGGTGGTTCTGCCAGCGGATCAGGCTGGTCAGGTTGGGCGTCAGCGCCTGGTGCAGCAGCAGGTCGTGCAGGGCGAAGGCCAGCGGGCGCAGCAGCAGGGTGACCACCGCCATCCAGATCAGTGCGTTGCGGTGCTCGGCGAAGAATTCGCTGGCCGGCGTCGTCTGCGCCAGATCGATCAGGCGGCCGAGGAACTCGAACAGGGCCACCTCGATCAGCGCGACGAAGAAGCCGATCACCAGCAGGCCGAGCATCACCGGCCAGACCTGCCGCAGGTAGTGCAGGTAGAAGCCGATGATCCCGGCCGGCGGCATCCCCGCCGGGCCTTCGCGGAAAGGATCGATCAGGCGTTCGAAGCGTCGGAATAGCATGCGCACGCTCGGCAGAGGCCGTCGTGGATCACGACGGCGTGAATCGTCACAGCCGCTTGGCCGAGAGGATGGTCACCGGCGTGCTCGGCACATTCTGATGCATGCCGCGGTTGCCGGTGGGCACCTGGGCGATGCGGTCGACCACGTCCATGCCGCGCACCACCTTGCCGAACACCGCGTAGCCGAAGTCGCGGCTGCCGTGGTCGAGGAAGGCGTTGTCGCGGTGGTTGATGAAGAACTGCGCGGTCGCCGAATCCTTCGCCTGGGTGCGCGCCATCGCCAGGGTGCCGCGCACGTTGTGCAGGCCGTTGTCGGCCTCGTTGCGGATGGGCGCGCGGGTGTCCTTCTGCCGCATGTCCTCGGTGAAGCCGCCGCCCTGGACCATGAAGCCCGGGATGACGCGGTGAAACACGGTGCCGTCGTAGAAGCCGCTGTCGACGTAGCCGAGGAAGTTCTCGACCGACACCGGCGCCTTGTCGGCGGCCAGCTCGATCTCGATTTCACCGAGGCTGGTGCTCAGCAGCACATGGGGGTTGTCGGCGGCCAGCAGGTGACCGGCCATCAGCAGGGAACAGGCAGCGAGAAGAAGACGTTTGAACATGGGACGTTTTCCTGGATGGGTGATTCAGCTCGCGCGGGTGACGAGCGGTTCGGCATCGTAGGCCTTGATGAGTTCGATGAGAATCCGCGTCGCCGGACCGAGCGGCTTGTCCTTGTTGCTGTAAAGGTAGAAGGTCGGCCGGCGGATGCCGCCCTGCACCAGCGGCAGCGGCTTGAGCACGCCCTCGGCGAGCTCGCGCTCGATCATGTGCCGCGGCAGCCAGGCGAAGCCCAGGCCGCTGCGCACGAAGGCCACCGAGGTCGCCAGGCTGCCGACCGTCCAGCGCTGCTCGGCGCCGAGCCAGCCGCTGTCGCGCGGCTGGCGGCGGCCGGAGTCGCGCACCACGATCTGCATCTGGTGCTGCAGGTCGTGGGCGCTGAGCTTGCGCTGCAACTGGTGCAGCGGGTGGTGGGCCTGGGCCACGGCGACGAACTCGACGCTGCCCAGCTGGGCGCCGAGGTAACCGGTGATGTCCAGGCCGCTGATCGCCAGGTCGGCGGTGCCGTCCTGTAGCACGTCCTCGACCCCGGAGAGCACCTCCTCGCGCAACAGCACGCGGCAGCCGCGGCTGTCGGGCATGAAGGCGGTGAGCGCGCGGATCAGCTTGGCGTTGGGATAGGCGGCGTCGACCACCAGGCGCACCTCGGCTTCCCAGCCCTGTTCCATGTGGTGGGCCAGGTCCTCCAGCTGGCTGGCCTGGCTGACCAGTTGCCGGGAGCGGCGCAGCAGCGCCTGGCCGGCCTCGGTGAGCACCGCCTTGCGCCCGTCGATGCGCAGCAGCGGCACGCCCAGCTGCTCCTGCATCCGCGCCACCGTGTAGCTGACCGACGACTGCGAGCGGTGCAGCGCCGCGGCGGCCTGGGCGAAGCCGCCGTGGTCGACCACCGCCTGCAGCGTTCGCCATTGATCGAGGGTGACACGAGGGGCTTTCATCGTCGCGGGCCTGCCTTCGCCGTGCATGCGGGTCTGTTAAGCTGGCCGCCGCTCTGTCGAGGAGACGCCGTCCACATGAAGAAACTCTGCTCCGTCCTGCTTGCCATGCTGCCGCTCGCTGCCTTCGCCGCGACCTATCCGGTGGAGGTGGACAAGTCGCTCAACGGCAGCGAGATCGGTGTCACCACCGAGACCATCGACCGCGACCTGGCCGGCCTGCTGCTGTACAACTACGGCGCCACCCCGGCGACCTGCACCGGGGTGTTCAGCAACGGCCCCGAGCCGGCGCGCACGCGCCGCGCGCAGATCCAGCCCGGCGAGCGCATTCCGATGACGGTGAAGTTCAAGCGCGACATCATCCGCCTGCGCGTGAAGCTCACCTGCGAGCCGCAGTCCTAGCGCAGGGCCGTGCCGCGGAGGCGCAAGCTTACCCGCGCTCCCACTTCTCCCGATAGGCCGCTTTATTTCCTATCGTGACGGGGTAACCTATGCGCCCGTTTTTTCCAGCCCTGCCGAGGTGATGCCTTGTTCGCCCAATTCAAGCTGCACGAACGCCTGCTCAAGGCCGTCGCCGAACTGGGGTTCGCCGACCCGACGCCGGTGCAGGCCGCGGCCATTCCCCCGGCGCTCGAAGGCCACGACCTGCGCGTCACCGCCCAGACCGGTAGCGGCAAGACCGCCGCCTTCGTGCTGCCCATGCTCAACCGCCTGATCGGCGACGCCCAGCCGCGGGTCGACGTGCGCGCGCTGATCCTGCTGCCGACCCGCGAACTGGCCCAGCAGACGCTCAAGGAAGTCGAGCGCTTCGCCCAGTTCACCTTCCTCAAGGCCGGGCTGATCACCGGCGGCGAGGACTTCAAGGTCCAGGCGGCCATGCTGCGGCGCGTGCCGGACGTGCTGATCGGCACGCCGGGACGGCTGATCGAGCACCTCGACGCCGGCAACCTGGTGCTCGGCGACGTCGAGATCCTGATCCTCGACGAGGCCGACCGGATGCTCGACATGGGTTTCGCCGAGAACGTCATGCGCCTGACCGAGGCCTGCGCCAGGCGCCAGCAGACCCTGCTGTTCTCCGCCACCACCGGCGGCGCCGGGCTGCGCGAGATGAGCATGCGCATCCTGCGCGAGCCGCAGCACCTGATGCTCAACCGGGTCAGCGAGCTGAACGAGAACGTCCGCCAGCAGATCATCACGGCCGACGATCCGGCGCACAAGGAACGCCTGGTGCACTGGCTGCTGGCCAACGAGACCTACGAGAAGGCGATCGTCTTCACCAACACCCGCGCCCAGGCCGACCGCCTCTACGGGCACCTGGTGGCCAGCGGCAGCAAGGTGTTCGTGCTGCACGGCGAGAAGGACCAGAAGGAGCGCAAGCTGGCCATCGAGCGGCTCAGGCAGGGTGGGGTGAAGGTGCTGGTGGCCACCGACGTGGCGGCGCGCGGGCTGGACGTCGAGGGGCTGGACCTGGTCATCAACTTCGACATGCCACGCTCGGGCGACGAATACGTGCACCGCATCGGCCGCACCGGCCGTGCCGGCGGCGAGGGCCTGGCCGTGTCGCTGATCACCCACAACGACTGGAACCTGATGTCCAGCATCGAGCGCTACCTCAAGCAGCACTTCGAGCGGCGGGTGATCAAGGGGCTAAAGGGCAGCTACCAGGGGCCGAAGCAGCTCAAGGCGTCCGGCAAGGCGGCCGGCGCCAAGAAGAAAAAGACCGACAGGAAACCCGGCGAGAAGAAGGCCAAGGCTGCGCGACCGAAGGCCCCGAAACGCTCGGAGCCGACCGTGGTGGTCAGCCAGGACGGCCTGGCGCCGCTGCGACGGCGCAAGCCGGCAGCCGAATGAAAGGCTCCGGCCGTTCGGCCGGGCGCGCTCAGCGCTGCTCGGACTTGGGCATGCCGGACTGCTGCTCGGCCTGCTCGAGATCGCGGATGCGCTGGTCGTAGGCCTCGCATTCATTGCCCAGCCTCCGCTGGGTGCGCTTGACGTTCATCTGCCGGATTTCCTCGTTCAGCTTCGCCGCCCGGTCGGGATCGCTCTTGCTGATTTCGCTCACCCGGTCGGCCAGTTCCTGGGCCTTGCGCTCCACCACGTCGGTCGTGCAGTCCTCGTTCGCGCTGGTCGGCGCCTGGGCGTAGGCGCCGGCGCTCATGGCGACCAGGACGCCGGCGATAACCGTTTGCAGTGCTTTCATGGGCGTGTTCCTCGCTCGCTGCCTTTCCCAGTGGACGGCGCCCGGCGGGCCTGAGTTCAGCCCCGGCGCCGGGCGGCCCGAACCGCGTCCGCCGCCCGGCGGTCGGAACAGTAACGGTTGCCGTCGCGGCGCCGGGCACCATTCGACGGAGGACGCCATGAGCTACAACTGGGACCTGATCCAGTACCTGCTGCACGAGGTGCAGCATTCGGCCAACGAGAATTTCAAGCCGCGCCTGGCCGCCGAAGCCTTCGCGCTGGCCCAGGAAGACGCCGGCCAGCCGCTGCCGAACATGGACCACCTGCGCGCCGAGGCGGCCGACTACGAAGATCTGCTGCTGAACGGCGGCTTCATCCAGCCGCGCCCGGAGGAAGCCGGCGGCATTGGCGAGAACTTCGTGCTCACCGAGCGCGGCGCCCGCCTGCTGGGCATGCTCGACAAGGATGCCGGCGGCGCGTCCATGCGCCGGTTGCTCGACGAGAAGGGCGAGGCGGTGCTGGTGCCGGAAGTCTTCGACCCGCTGGCCGAGGGCCGCTAGCCGGCCGGATCAGCGTGCGCGGTCGCGGCTGCGCACCGTCAGTTCCAGCGCCTGGCGCATGTCCAGCCGCGCCGAGCGGCCGACGTCGCGGTCGTCGAGCTGGTAGCCACGCTCCGACGGCAGGATCGGCGCGGTCAGGTCATCGGCGTCGGCGGCCTCGAAATCCGAATCACGGCCGATGGTCAGCGCGCTGCGACGCAACAGTTCGCGCAGTTGCTCGGGGCTCAGGGAGGGGTTGATCGAGGCCATGGCCGCCACCACGCCGGCGACCATCGGCGTGGCGTAGGAGGTGCCGCAGTGCGGCGCGCCCGGCTCGCCGGTCGGCGTCCAGGCATGCAGGCAGGCCGCGGCGGCGATGTCGACGCGGGTATCGAGGTTCGACGAGCGGCGCCGCACGCTGTAGTCCGGGTGGTCCACCGGCAGGTCGTGTCGTTCGCTGCGCTCGTGGCCACCGACCACCAGCAGCTGCTCGGTGACGAACGAGGAGGGCAGGCGGTAGTCGTCGGCGCTGGAAAAGGTCGAGCCGTTGCCCGCCGAGTTGACCACCAGCACCTGCGGATGCTCGCGGCGCAGCCAGAGAAAGAATTCCTCCAGCAGTTCCTCGTAGCCGCTCATGGCCACGCCGGAGCGGATCAGCGAATCCACCGGATCGCCCTCGACGTCGCGCATGCCGACCCGGTGGATGCCCCAGCTCCAGTTGAGGATGCGCACGCCATCCTCCACCAGGTTGACCGAGGCGGCGACGTTGGCGGTGATGCCGGCGTCCGAGTTGCGGTCGACGATCACCTCGAAGCCGGCGCCGGCCGGTTTCAGCGCGGCGAGAAAACCCGGCGTCGAGCGGTCGTCGGCCATCAGGATGCCGGCCACCAGGGTGCCGTGGCTGTCCGGCTCGGCGGCGTCGCGCGCATACAGGCAGCCGTGGTCGCGGGCGCGTTCGCAGGGCCCGAGGTAGCGGCGGAAGGCCGGCAGGTCGAAATCCAGGTCGCGTTCGATCAGGCCGATGCGCACCGGCTCGGTGGGCACCGGGTCACGCTGGGCGGGAATGCGGTGGCGGTAGTAGGCCACGGCGTCGAGAAAGCGGTTGGCGGCCCACTCGCCCTCCTGCGGCGCGTGCGGCCGCTCGCCGCCTTCGGCCGGCTCGGCGGACGAATCCTCGACCACCACGGCATCGACCGTGACCTCGTTGCCGATACGCAGCACCAGCGCGTCGCGCTCGATCAGGTCGCGCGCCGGCAGGCGCAGCTGGTAGGTATTCAGCGGGGGGATCGCCCCGACCACCTCGGCACCGTACTCGCGCGCCAGGTTGCGGGCTTCCTCGAGGCCGTCGTAGCGCTCCTCGATGACCACGCCGACCAGGTTGCGGTAGGTCTCGATGCCGTCGTCATTGCGGGCGATGCCTTCGGGCCCGGCCGCCAGCACGTGGGCGTCGCCGGCGGTGAGCCAGACCGGGTTGCTGCGCCGGCCGTCCTGTTCCAGCCAAAGCGGCGCGCCGCGGCGGTCGTCGCGACCGAAGTCGATGCGCAGGCGCTCGCCGTCGCGCCGGATGCGCGTGTCGGCCACCGGCTGGTCGCCGACGAACACTTGCAGGGGCGCGTCGGACAGGCCGCGCGCGGTCAGGCAGAACTGCACCGGTTCGCGGGCCAGCAGGTCGCCGCAACGCACCAGCCCGGCGATGCGTGGCTCGGGCGCCGCCATCGACGCCAATGGCGAGGCGGACAGGCAGCAGAGCAGGGCGGCGCGCAGGAGGTTGTGGTCGATCAAGCCCCGGGCGCCTCCCGCCGCAGCAGATGGACGCTGAACAGCCGCTGCGGGTCGGTCCAGACCGCCGCCGGGACGAAGCCGGCCCGGCGGCCGAGCGCGGTGAAGCCCTCGACGCTGTACTTGTACGAGCGTTCGGTGAGCAGGCTTTCGCCGGCCTCGAAGCGGAACGTCCGGCCTTCGAGCGTCACTTCCTGCGGCTCGCGGCTGACCAGGTGCATCTCGATGCAGGATTCGGCTTCGTCGAAGAAGGCCCGGTGCTCGAAGCGCGACGGATCGATGTCGCAGGCCAGCGTTTCGCGCAGACGCTCGAGCAGGTTCAGGTTGAAGGCCTTGGTCACCTGCGCCGCGTCGTTGTAGGCCGCCTCCAGCACGGCCTTGTCCTTCGGCAGGTCGACCCCGACCAGCAGCGCGCCGCCGGCCGGCAGCAGGGCGTGCAGGTGCTGCAGAAACGCCAGCGCCTGTTCAGGGGCGAAGTTGCCGATGCTCGAACCGGGGAAGAACAGCAGCGGGCGCGTCAGCGTGAACTCGCCCGGCAGGCGCAGGCCTTGGCTGTAGTCCAGGCAGGCCGCCGAGACCTCCAGCCAGGGATAGTCCGCGGCCAGGCGCTGGGTGCTCGACAGCAGGAAGTCGGTGGACAGGTCGATCGCCAGGTAGCGCGCCGGGCGCAGCGCGTCGAGCAGCAGACGTACCTTGCGACTGGCGCCGCTGCCGAGCTCGACCAGTTCGCCGCCCTGGCCGACCCGGCCGGCGAGGTCGTTGGCGGCGGCGGCGAGGATCGCCTCCTCGGTGCGCGTCAGGTAGTACTCCGGCTGCTGGCAGATACGCTCGAACAGTTCCGAACCGCGGCGATCGTAGAAGAACTTCGGCGCAATCGCCTTGGGCGTCGCCGCCAGGCCGGCGAGCGCGGCGTCACGCAGGGACGGCCCGGCCGGCTGCAGGTCGTCGTGGAAACGCACGCTGGTCGCCATCTCAGGCCTCCCGTGCCAGGCGCACGCCGGCGAACTGCCAGCGCATGGCCGGCTGGAAGAAGTTGCGGTAGCTGCTGCGGATGTGCGACTCGGGGGTGGCGCAACAGCCGCCGCGCAGCACCATCTGCCCGGACATGAACTTGCCGTTGTATTCGCCGAGCGTACCCTCCAGCGGCCGGAAGCCGGGATACGGGCGGTAGGCGCTGCCGGTCCATTCCCAGACGTCGCCGAACAGCTGCAGCGGGCCCTCGCCCTCGGGTTCGGCGGCGACCGGCTGCAGGTGGTCGCTCTCGAGGAAGTTGCCGCGCACCGCCAGGCCGTTGGCGGCCACTTCCCACTCGGCCTCGGTCGGCAGCCGCGCGCCGGACCAGCGGGCGTAGGCGTCGGCCTCGTAGAAGCTGAGGTGGCAGACCGGGGCGTCCAGGTCCAGCGGACGGAGCCCGCCGAGCGTCATCTCGTGCCAGGCGTCGTCGCGCCGCTGCCAGTACAGCGGGGCGTGCCAGCCGCCCTGGATGACCTGCGCCCAGCCGTCGGACAGCCACAGGTCGGAGCGGGCGTAGCCGCCGTCGGCGATGAAGGACAGGTACTCGCCGTTGGTGGCCGGGCGGCTGGCCAGCTGGAACGGCTCGACGAACTCGCGGTGGCGCGGCCGCTCGCAGTCGAAGGCGAAGCCCTCGCCACCGTGGCCGATGTTGTAGATGCCGCCGGCGTAGCCCAGCCAGCGCAGGTGCTCGTGCCCGAGCGGCGGCGGGCTCAGGTCGTCGCGGTAGACCGGGTGCAGCGGGTTCTGCGCGAGGATGTGCTTGATGTCCATCAGCAGCAGTTCCTGGTGCTGCTGCTCGTGCTGCAGGCCCAGCTCGACGCGGCGGACGATCTCGCCGGCGTGCTCGACCGGCGGCCGCGACAGCAACTGCTCCATGGCCTCGTCGACGTGTGCGCGGAACTGGTAGACCTCAAGGGTGCCGGGGCGCGAGATCAACCCGCGGCGGGCCCGCGGGAACGGCGTGCCGTGGGTTTCGTAATAGGAATTGAACAGGTGGTCGTAGGCTTCGTCGAGCGGCCGGTAGCCGTTCAGGTAGGGCCTGAGCAGGAATGCCTCGAAGAACCAGCTGACGTGCGCCAGGTGCCACTTCGGCGGGCTGACGTCGGGCATGCTCTGGACCACGTGGTCCTCGGCGCTGAGCGGGGCGCAGAGCGCCTCGCTGGTGGCGCGCACCTGGCGGTAGCAGGCGAGCAGGTGCTCGAGCTGGTCCAGTGCCGGCTGCATCCTGGGCCGGTAGGCCGGTTGACTCATGGGCGTTCTCCCTTTCATCGGATCCATCGAAGCGGCGGACGGTCGTGTCCGGCCGATGCGGTTCGGGCGTCCTGCACGGGCGGCAAGGGACGAACCCGCAGTGCCGCATCGTCCCCGTGCATCCCCCGCTCAGTAGTTCGGTGTGGTTTCCGGGATGCCGGTGTCGTCGCGCAGCGCCGGCGACCAGGGTTCCAGCCGGCAGCCGCGCTCCTCGAGGTCCCGCCGCGCCTGGCCGATCACCGCCGCCAGGCGGGTGTCGTCGGCATAGTCTTCCGGCGACACCTGGGCCACGCTGAGCAGCGTGTCGCCGTCGCCGTCGACCACCGAGAAGCCGAAGCTCTCGCCGTCGGGGTTGGCGCCGGTGACGCAGCCGAGCGGCACGAACGCTTCGGACACTAGTTTCATCGCGGTATCCAGTCCGGGCGGTGTGGGGGTCATGCGGCGCCTCCGATCGAAGCTTGGTGGGTTCACTAGAGACCGCCGCCGGCCGGCTGCGATTCATCCGGCCGACGGGTTGCAGTCACGGCGGGGCCTTCGCGCCCGCGTTTCAGCGCGGTCGCGCGGCGGACTTCTGCAGGCATTCGAGCCCCGAAAGGTCGCGGCGGATGGCGTCGATCCTGCCCGCCAGGTGACGGCGCTGGCGCTCGTCGGCCAGCGCGTAGACGTCGACCGCGAGATCGATGCCGGCGGTCTCGTTGCGGTGGAAGGCCTCGCGGTAGTCCGGCGCCCAGAAGGCCTCGCGGTCCTGCAGCAGGCGCTCGATGCGGGCGGGAAAGTCCGGCGCGTGGCGCTGCTCGATGGCTTCCTTGAACGCCTGCTGCCAGAGCGCGCGGCTGGCCAGCCAGCGGCTGTTGTGGTCGCCGAGTGCCTGTGCCCACTGGCGGATACGCGCGCGCTGGGCATCGTTGAGGCGGCCGAGCCAGTCGGCCAGGCGTTTCTCCACCCGTTCGGCGCGCTTTTCGATCTGCTCGTCGAGCGGCGGGTCGAGGTACTCGTCGAGGCGCTTGCGGTGGTCCTCGTCGAGCTTGGCCAGCAGCCTGCGGGCCTGCTCGTCGTCCAGCCGGCCCAGCAGGTCGACGGTGGTCGGGGTGACTTCGCGGGCGATCACGCCCAGCGCCTCGCGCGCCTCGAGGTAGCGCGCCCGCAGGTTTTCGTGGGTGACCGGGTCGTGCTCGAGGCGGTCCAGCCACTCGAGGTAGCGGGGCAGCTGGGTGCTGCAGTGCCAGGCCAGGTGATCGCGCAGGTAGCCGCGGAAGTCGCTTTCCTGGTCGCGGCTCATGTCCACATAGTCGTCGACCGACCAAGGGATCAGGGTGTCCAGGTTGCGGTAGACCAGGCCCACGCGGGTGCAGGCGGCCAGCAGCAGGGCGGTGGTCAGCAGGCAGAGCAGCGATCGATAGCGGGCAATCGGCGGGCGGGGCATGGCCACCTCGTTTTCTCCACAGTCGATCTAGAGAGTCGAAGCGGCGTCAGGGGTTCGGCTGGTCGTGCGCGTCGAGCAAACCGGGCCGCGCGTGGTCTGCTGTTTGAGTCCGCTCGCGGACGCAGGCATCGGGACAACCGAGGAGGACGCGATGAAGCCACAGACCCGACAACTGAGAGGCGATGAAATCCCGGACGCCTGGCGCCCGGCATGGGAAGTCTGCTGGGTGGTCGAGCTGGACGGCAAAGTGGTCGCCGGACCCTATGCCTCGCAGAGCGAGGCCCAGGCAGTGGCCGACAGCGAGAAGCGGCCGGACGAGTTCCAGACCCCGCTGCGCTGAAGCGGGGCGGGCGGCTCAGGAGCCGTCGAGCGCGGCCTGGGCCCGGGCTTCCTCGCCGCGCGGCGGCGGCTCGATCAGCAGGCCGACCACTTCGACCGCCTTGTCGAACGACGGATAGCCACTCTGGGCCACGTCCAGCGCGGCATAGGCGTCGCGATAGCGGGCCGCCCGCTCCGGATCGCGGGTGGGCAGCAGGTAGGGCTCGTCATAGATCCTGTAGAGCAACGCGATGGCGTGCGGATGACCCTTGTTGGCCGCCCGTTCCAGCTGTGCGATCACGTCGTGTGGCTGCGGGCCTTCGCGGATCATCAGCACGGCCCGGTAGAAATCCACCTCGCCCAGCTCGTCATGCGACTCGGCGCGCTTGAGCAGGGCATGGGCCAGTTCGTAACCCTCCTCGTCGGCGGCGGAGATCAGGATCTTGGCCTGGATCAGGTCGTTCTGGTAAAGCAGGTGCTGTTCGCGGCAGGGCGAGTCGCTCCAGGGCGTGTCGCAGGAAGGGCTGGCACAGCCGCCGAGGGCGAGCAGTACGGCCAGGGCCAGGGCATTCTTCGAGCGCACGCGAGTCTCCTTCTGGGCGGGTGGTTCCGGGGCGAGCGGGTTCTGGCCAGCTTGAGACCTGCCGGAACGCCTTCTGTTCATCGAGGGTCCGACCTGACGAGCGCGCGGCAGCCGCGTTCCAGGTGCTTGCGACAACTATAGCTGCCGCCCGCCCGGTTGCCCCGCGGCCGGGCGGCTGCGACCGATCACTTGCAGGGAGACGACCGATGCAGCCATTGCTCCGCCTTTTCCTCTGCGGCCTCGTGCTGGGCGCCGCGACCACCACCGCCACCGCCGCGCCCCAGCGGCTGGACAGCGAACTCGGCGCGCTCGAGGTGGCGACCCTCGCCGAGGGGCTGGCCTATCCCTGGGGCCTGGCCTTCCTGCCGGATGGCGAGCGCATGCTGGTCACCGAGCGCCCTGGGCGGCTGCGGGTGGTCGGCCTCGACGGCAGCGTCTCGGCGCCGCTGGGCGGCGTGCCGGAGGTGTTCGCCCAGGGCCAGGGCGGGCTGCTGGACGTGCGGCTGTCGCCGTCGTTCGACCAGGACCGGCTGGTCTACCTGAGCTACGCCGAGGCCGGCGAGGGCGGCCGGGCCGGCACGGCGGTGGGGCGCGGGCGGCTGGCCGAGGACCTGGCGACGCTCGAGGACTTCCAGGTGATTCTGCGCCAGGAGCCGAAGCTCTCCAGCGGCTTCCACTTCGGCTCGCGCCTGGTGTTCGACCGCCAGGGCGACCTGTTCGTGACGCTCGGCGACAACCACCAGAACGCCGCCGCGCAGGACCTCGACAAGCTGCAGGGCAAGCTGGTGCGCATCCACGCCGACGGCGGCATCCCCGAGGACAATCCCTTCGTCGACCGCCAGGGCGCGCGCCCGGAAATCTACAGCTACGGCCATCGCAACGCCCAGGGCGCCGCGCTCAATCCGTGGAGCGGCGAGCTGTGGCTCAACGAACACGGCCCGCGCGGCGGCGACGAAGTCAACCGGATCCAGGCCGGGGCGAACTACGGCTGGCCGCTGGCCACGCACGGCATCGACTACAGCGGCGAGCGGATCCCGCAGGCCAAGGGCAAGACCGTGGAGGGCACCGAACCGGCGCTGCACGTCTGGGAGCGTTCGCCGGCGGTCAGCGGCATGGCCTTCTACGACGCCGAGCGCTTCCCCGCCTGGCAGCGCAACCTGTTCGTCGGCGCCCTGGCGCAGCAGCAGCTGATCCGCCTGCAGCTCGATGGCGAGCGGGTGGTGGGCGAGGAGCGCCTGGCGCTGAACCAGCGCATCCGCGACGTGCGGCTGGGGCCGGACGGCTATCTTTATCTGCTGACCGGCGCCGGCGACGGTCGCCTGCTGCGGGTCGGCCTGCAGCAAGACTGAGCGCGACCGGCTGGCCGAACGATTGAACTCGGCGGACGGGCCACTACAATCGCCGCCTTCGCAACCGGAGCAGCACATGGCCGACATCGGGCAATACAACCGCTTGGCGATCGTCAAGCACACCGGCTTCGGCCTTTACCTCGACGGCGGCGCGCAGGGCGAGATCCTGCTGCCGAAGCGCTACATCCCCGGCGACCGGTCCACCGAGGTCGGCGAGGTGCTGGAAGTGTTCGTCTACCTCGACAGCGAGGACAAGCCGATCGCCACCACCGAGCGGCCGCGCGCGCAGGTCGGCCAGTTCGCCGGCCTCAAGGTGGTGGAGATCAACCGGGTCGGGCTGTTTCTCGACCGGGGCCTGCCGAAGGACCTGCTGCTGCCGCACTCCGAGGAAAAGCGCCCGCTGCAGGTGGGCGACACCTGCGTGGTCTACGTCTACCTGGACCCGCGCACCGGCCGCATCACCGCCACCGCACGGCTGGATCGCTTCCTCGACCGCACGCCGGCGCGCTACCGGGCCGGCCAGCCGGTCGAGCTGCTGGTGGTGGAGGCGACCGACCTCGGCTTCAAGGCCATCATCGAGGGGCGCCACTGGGGCCTGATCCATCGCAACGAGGCCTTCAAGCCGCTACGGCCCGGCCAGCGCGAGAAGGGCTTCATCCGTGAACTGCGCCCCGACGGCAAGATCAGCCTGACCCTGCAGGCGCAGGGGCGCGCAGCCGCGGACGCCCTGCAAACCCTCATCCTGGAGCGAATCGAGGCCGGGCAGGGCGTGCTGAAGGTCAGCGACAAGACGCCGCCGGAAGAGATCGCGCGGCTGTTCGGCGTCAGCAAGGGCAACTTCAAGAAAGCCATCGGCGGCCTGTACAAGCAAGGCCGCATCCGCATCCTCGACGACCGCATCGAGCTCGTCTGAGCCCGGCGCGCTTTCCTTCCCTACCGTTCACTGCATCACTGCACGCCTGGCGCGCTGCCAGGCGTGCAGCCGCCTGCGCGCGTCCTTCCCGTGGAGGGCCCAGGACGCGGCCGGCCCGCTGACAGCCCGACCGTTCGTCCGGTTTTCCAAAGCCCTTTCGGCATCTCCTGCGCACGCTTGTCACTTGATTGACGCCGAATTATCGCCGCCGCAGCGCCCAAACTAGAGCCGTTCCGGTTTGCGGTGATGGCGAACCCGCATTACCTGAAATTGATATCCAATTGATAGCAAATGCTTGATTTCAGACCGGTTTCGACAATTTTGTGGCGCCAGGAAAATTTTGCTTTGCTGGCGGAAACCGATATAAATGCGCCCCACACAGCGGCTGATTCCAAAAGATCAGGCTTCGGTTAGTTCGGAATAGTCACTGTGTCGAATTCGGTTGCTTACTTGGGGCAAGGCGGTCTACGCAAATATTCCAGGTTCAATGCTCCCGTACTTTTTAAAGGCGCCCCGGCCTTTTGCAGTATTAAGTTTCGGAGTTGTTAAATGTCTATCAATGCATTCACTGGCGCCCGCAAGGCGCTCGTCGCAGCCGTTGCCGTGGCTGCCGTACTGGGTAGCGTAACCACTGTCGGTCAGGTCCAGGCCGCAACTACTACTGCCGCCGTCACTTCCGCTGCAGTGTCCACTCAACTGACCAACCGCACCAACGGCGAATGGCTCAATGGCGTTCTGCGCAGTGCCGGCGGTTTCGCCGTACCTGCAACTGCCGCCAACAAGGCCGCGTTCGTAGTGGGCGCGTCGGTCAAGTTCGCCGACGGCCAAGTTCGCAAGATCACCAAGGGCTATGTCGTCGGTAGCGATATCAGCGTATTTACCGAAGGCGCCGCACTCGACGGCAATAAAGTGGGTTATCCCAATGTTGTCGCGACCGTTGCCGCCGGTAGTGCGCCTGCGCCATCCACGCCCTCGGCGACCACCGGCGTCAGCGCCGGCATCAACAGCTTCACCAACACCGATTGGCTGAACGGTATCTGGCGCAAGTCCGCCGGTTTCTCGATCCCCGCGACCGCCGCCAACAAGGCCGCCTTCGTCAAGGGTGCGAGCGTCAAGATGTCGGACGGCCAGGTGCGTAACGTCGTGGCCGTCTATCTGTCGGGCGCCAACATGAGCGTCATGCTCGACGGCGCTACCCTCGACGGCAACAAGGTCGGCGCTCCGCAGGCGGCCGTGGCCGTCGGCGCCGATACCGGCAGCGGCAGCCAGGCCCCGGCTCCGAGCCCGTCCACGCCTTCGACCGGCATCAGCTACTCGAGCGCGATCAACAACTTCACCAACAGCGACTGGCTGAACGGCGTTTGGCGCAAGTCCGCCGGCTTCTCCGTCCCTGCGACCGACGCGGCTAAGTCCGCTTTCGTCAAGGGCGCGCGCGTCACCCTGGCCGACGGCCAGGTGCGCAACGTCGTGGCCGTCTACCTGTCGGGCGCCAACATGAGCGTCATGCTCGACGGCGCCACCCTGGACGCCGCCAAGGTCGGCTATCCGAACAAGCTGGCGGCGGGCACCTCGTCCGGCGCCAACACGCCGAGCACCCCGGCCCCGGCTCCGTCGACGCCCGGCACCGGCCAGGTCCTGGCCAGCAGCGCGATCAATAACTTCACCAACACCGACTGGCTGAACGGTGTGTGGCGCAAGTCCGCCGGCTTCTCCATCCCGGCCACCAGCGCCAACCAGGCCGCCTTCAAGTCCGGCGCCATGGTCGAGGCCGCCGACGGCCAGGTGCGCAAGATCACTGCCGTCTACGTGGTCGGCGGCAACATGAGCGTGATGCTCGAAGGCGCTGCCCTGAACGGCAGCACGGTCGGCTATCCGAAGACCGTGGCGGTTGTCAGCGGCACCACCAGCGGTGGCAGCACCGGCGGCACGGGCGGTAGCACCGGCGGTTCGACCGGTGGCTCGACTGGCGGCAGCACTGGCGGTTCCACCGGAGGCTCGACCGGCGACACCGGCTCGACCCCGGCTCCGACCCCGACGCCCACTCCGACGCCCGGCAACCCGGCCACCGGCGGCCAGCCCATCACCCTGGTCGGCGTGAACCTGGCTGGCGCCGAGTTCGGCCACCACGTGATCCTGCCGGGTGTGTACAACAAGCATTACACCTATCCGACGGAGGCCAACTTCAAGAAGTACGCCGACCTGAAGATGAACCTGGTGCGCCTGCCGTTCCGCTGGGAACGCCTGCAGCCGAAGCTGAACACCGAACTGAATGCGGCCGAACTGTCGCGCATGTTGCAGACGCTGGACTACGCCAAGAAGTACAACGTCAAGGTCATCCTCGACATGCACAACTACTACCGCTACTACGACAAGCTGATCGCCACCAGCGAAGTACCGATTGCCTCGTTCGCCGACACCTGGAAGCGCATCGCGCAGAAAGTGGTCAACCATCCGGCCGTGTACGCCTACGGTCTGATGAACGAGCCGTACTCGACCAACGGTTACTGGCCGCAGGCGGCCATGGCCGCGGCCAAGGCCATCCGCAGCGTGGACGCGAACCGCTGGATCTTCGTCGCCGGCGACCGCTACTCGAGCGCCTACCACTGGGAAGCGTATAACCCGAAGCTGGCCACCGACGCCTGGATGCGCGATCCGAAGAACAACCTGGTATACGAAGCGCACATGTACATCGACAAGGACTTCTCGGGCAGCTTCGCCGACCGCAACGCGGTCTACGATCCGAACGTCGGCGTGCAACGCGTCAAGCCCTTCGTCGAGTGGCTGAAGAAGAACGGCCTGCGCGGTCACCTGGGTGAGCACGGTATCCCGGACTTCTCGCCGTCGGCGGTGGTCGCGACCGACAACCTGCTGACCTACCTGCGGCAGAACTGCGTATCGAGCACCTACTGGGCCGGCGGCCCGTGGTGGGGCGAGTACGCGCTGTCGCTGGACGTGTCGAGCGGCAAGCACCGCCCGCAACTGCCGATGCTGCAGAAGCAGGCCGCGGCGAGCCACAGCTGCACCAGCATCGGCCCGCTCCGGTAACGCCGGCCGCCGGCATGCCTGACCGGTTCACGCCCGCCAGGCACCCCGGGACCCTCAAGCCAGGGGCCGTCTTCCGAAAGGGGACGGCCCCTGGCTTTTTTGTGGAGTGGGGCAGGGGCTCTGCCTGCGACGCCATGGCTCGGAAGGAAAAGGCCGGGGGAGCGTGGGCTCGCATGGCCTTGCCTCCCTCATCCGACCCTGCGGGCCACTTCTCCCGCGGGGAGAAGGGAAAGGCGCGGCGTTGCCTGCCACTTCGGCGGGCACCTGTAGGAGCAGGCTCTGCCTGCGACCGGGCCAGCGCCATGCCAGATATCAGCACGGAGTCGGCCCTCTCTCCGTCCCGGGAGATGGCCGGGGCGAGGGCTGGCGTGCAGAAACCCTCCCTCATCCGACCCTGCGGGCCACCTTCTCCCGAGGGGAGAAGGGAAAGGCGCGGCGTTGCCTGCCACTTCGGCGGGCACCTGTAGGAGCAGGCTCTGCCTGCGACCGGGCCAGCGCCATGCCAGATATCAGCACGGAGCCGGCCCTCTCTCCGTCCCGGGAGATGGCCGGGCGAAGGCTGGCGTGCTGGAGCCCTCCCTCATCCGGCCCTGCGGGTCACCTTCTCGCGGAGGGAAGAGGGGAAAAGCATGGGCGCGGCCCGGGGATTCGGCGCGGGTCCGTAGGAGCGAGCTTGCTCGCGAACCAGGTCTGCACAACGTCCGCCTGCGCATGAAACGCCACCCATGCCCTTGCACGGTCGCCTGTTCTCTCGACCGAATGAGCCCCTCAAGACAATCGTCCGCCCGCCGATAGCCACGTCACCCCTGCCGCGGCACACCAAGCGAAACGGCGTTCTAGAGGGGTTTGCGCGTGGGAAACGCCTTCAGCGCCTACCGTTCGTCGGCAAAAAAAGCGCCCTCTGCCGACTCTTTTCGATGTCTTTTCGAAAAATTGACGCCAGCTCTTCGACTAAAAACCGCGCTAAATCAAGGCATCCATGCTCGTGCCTATTAGTGGCACTAAGCCATGTCGCGATATCAGCACGATATTAAACCTTGTTTTTTGCCGGCTTTCTGACGCTTTAGTGGCGTCAAAAAAATTTTGCTTTTTCTCCGGAAGGCCTAATAATTCGCCCCGCACCGCGACTCATCCCAACACTTAAAGAGTTCACTAGTTCGGATCGGCGCGCTGTTTTAATCCGGTTGCGTACTTGGCTGGTCGTGCAAAGGTCTGGCGCCAGTTAATTAGATGCTCCCCACTTTTTAAAAGGCATGACGCCCTTTTGCAGTATTAAGTTTCGGAGAGATTTCAATGTCTGTTAATGCATTTGCTGGTGCCCGTAAAGCACTCGTCGCTGCTGTCGCCATGGCCGTAGTTCTGGGCAGCGTGACCACCGTGGGCCAGGCTCAGGCCGCCACCACCACCGCTGCTGTTGCTTCTGTTTCCGCTTCCACCGTACTGACCAACCGCACCAATGCGGAATGGCTCAACGGTGTTCTGCGTAGTGCTGGCGGTTTTGCCGTTCCGGCAACTGCTGCAAACAAGGCCGCCTTTGTTGCTGGTGCTTCGGTGAAGTTCGCCGACGGCCAGGTTCGCAAGATCACCAAAGGCTATGTAGTTGGTAGCGACATCAGCATCTTCACTGAAGGCGCTGCACTCGACGCCAGCAAAGTTGGTTATCCGAATGTTGTAACCATCGGTTCTGGCAGCACTGCAACCAGTTCGTCCTCTACCACTACTACCTCGACACAAAGTGGCTCGACTCAGACGGCCGGCAGTGTCGCCGCCACCATCAATAACTTCACCAACACCGATTGGCTGAATGGTGTATGGCGTACCAAGCCGATGTTCTCCATCGCGGCCACCGCTGCCAACCAGGCGGCCTTCAAGGTCGGTACTTCGGTCACCCTGGCTGACGGCCAGGTGCGCAAGGTCGCGGCCATCTATCCGTCCGGCACGAACATGAGCGTCGTACTCGATGGCGCCAACGTGAACGCGAGCGTCGTGGGTTATCCGAAGACACTGGTTGCCGGCACAGCCACCAGCACTAGCACTGGTACTTCGACTTCCAATACCGCTGAGTCGAGCACGACGGTCACCGAACAGGTACTGGCTACCAGCGCGATCAACAACTTCACCAACACCGATTGGCTGAATGGTGTGTGGCGTTCCAAGCCGATGTTCTCCATCGCTGCCAGCACCGCCAACCAGAGCGCGTTCAAGGCCGGTGCCTCGGTCAAGCTGGCCGACGGCCAGGTGCGCAAGGTCGCGGCCATCTACATGGCGGGCGCCAACATGAGCGTCGCCCTCGATGGTGCCGCCGTCAACGCCAGCGCCGTGGGCTACCCGAAGACCCTGGCCGTGGTCACCACCGGCAGCACCAGTTCGTCGACCCCTTCCACCAGCACGGGCGGCAGCACCAGCGGCAGCACCAGTGGCAGTGGCACTACCAGCGGCAGCACCAGCGGTAGCACGAGTGGCAGCAGCAGCGGTAGCACCAGTGATAGCACCGCACCGAGCACCGGTTCGGGTTCGACCACTCCGGTCGCCAACCCGATCCAACTGGTGGGCGTGAACCTGTCGGGCGCCGGTTTCGGTCCCTCGGTGGTTCCGGGTGTGCATGGCGTCAACTACACCTACCCGGCCGAGTCGTACTACAAGAAGTACGCCGACCTGGGGATGGGCCTGGTCCGCCTGCCGTTCTTGTGGGAGCGTATCCAGCCCAAGCTGGACACCGAACTGAACGCGGCCGAACTGGCTCGCCTGATGCAGTCGCTGGATTTCGCGCAGAAGCACGGCGTGAAGGTCATCCTCGACATGCACAACTACTACCGCTACTACAACAAGCTGATCGCCACCAGCGAAGTGCCGATCGCCTCGTTCGCCAGCGCCTGGCAGCGGATCGTGCAGAAGACCATGAACCACCCGGCTGTGTACGGCTACGGCCTGATGAACGAGCCGCACGACACCAACGGTTACTGGCCGCAGGCCGCCGCGGCAGCTGCCAAGGCGATCCGCAACGTGGACAAGCAGCGCTGGATCTTCGTGGCCGGCGACCGCTACTCGAGCGCCATGCACTGGCCTCAGTTCAACGGCAGCCTGATCAACGATCCGTGGATGCGTGACGCGAGCAACAACCTGGTGTACGAAGCACACATGTACATCGACAGCGACACCTCGGGTACTTACGCGAACCGTAACGAGACCTTCGCTCCGAACATCGGTGTAGATCGTGTCAAGCCGTTCGTCACCTGGCTGAAGCAGAACAAACTGCGCGGCTACATCGGTGAGCACGGTATCCCGGACTTCGCACCGTCGGCAGTGACTGCAATGGACAACCTGCTGGGTTACCTGCGCGAGAACTGCATCCCGATGACCTACTGGGCGGCCGGTCCGTGGTGGGGCGAGTACTCGATGAGCCTGGATGTGTCGAGCAACAAGGCCCGTCCGCAGCTTCCGGTTCTCCAGAAGCATGCAGCCGCCAAGAGCAGCTGCTCCACTATCGGCCCGATGTAATCGCGAGTCGGTAGACAAAAGAAACGGGCCTTCGGGCCCGTTTTCTTTTGCCCGCGAAAAAAGGAACTTCGATTCGACTGTTGTTTGCTGCTTTATATATTTTCCATTTTTTACCAACCCCGCCGGCGCTTTCCGTTTCGCTTGTAATCGCATAATGCCAAGTGCGGCATGCGGTGCCTTCCCTGGTCGCCGAAAACCCCTCTAGAACGCTGCGTACGTGCCTCCTTCCAGGGCGCGACGAGCTCTTTTTCGAACATTCGCTACCGTTCGTCGTATCTGTATCAAGTGGCCACTAGAACTTCCGTCCGACAACTTCGGCAGGCTCGCCAGACGCATGCCGTTGCGCATATCGGCTTGACGGAACTCACATATAGCGCCCCTGTCACCTTTTATGTGCACACCAACTGGCATGGCGCGCGACAAGCTGCGCTGTCATGTATCCACGGACACGGTCAACCGGCCAAAGCCCAATAGAAGGTGAATGATCATGGCGACACCCGATGAAAACATCACAGGTTATGGCGGCCAGCCTCAGACCGGCCTCTCGACGTCATCGAGCATGGATACGCCACGCCATTCTTCGGCTCCGGCGACGGAAGACATGAAGAACAAGGCACACGAGGCCAGCCAGCACCTCACCGAGCAGGCGAAGACGCAGGGCAGGGAGCAGTTCGAGCGCTATCGCGGCAGCGCCGCGGGCGAGATCGAGAAGATCGCGCAGAGCGCCAAGGCTGCCGCCACCGAGCTCGAGAACCAGGACCGGCCCGGCCTCTCGCAGTACGTCACCAGCGCCGCGCAGTACCTCAGCGAGTTTGCCGACGACGTGCGTGCCAAGAATGCCGACGAACTGTTCCACGACGTCACCCGCATGGCCCGCAACAACCCGGGGCTGTTCATCGCCGGCAGCGTGGCGCTCGGCTTCGGCCTGATGCGCTTCGCCAAGGCCTCCAGCGAGCGCGCGCAGAGCGGTGACTACGGCTCGCATCGTCCGCACCTGCGCCGCGATCACCATGATCGCGCGTCGACGCACTACGGTGATGCCGGCCACCTGCCGAGCCAGCGCGAGCTCGACGAGCACATCGGCAGCGGCGCCGGCGTGGGCACGGTCGGCAGCGTCAGCAATGCCGGCCATTCCGACCTGACCCGGCCGACCCCGACATCCCCGGCCGGCGCCAGCGCCGCGGGTTCACCCCTGACCACCGGTTCCGGCTCCACCGCCGGGCGCAACGGCAAAGGTACTGACGGAGGGCTCCTGCCATGAACGAACAGCAACGTCACACTGCGACCACCAGCCATCTTTCCGATCACCCGGAATACGACAACTCGGTCGGCGGCCTGCTGCGCCAGCTGACCCGTGAGGTGCCGTCGCTCTTCACCAAGGAGCTGGCGCTGGCCAAGGCCGAACTCAGCGAGTCGATCCGCTCCACCAAGGCCGGCGCGGCCAGTGTCGCTACCGGTGGCGCCGTGCTTCTGGCCGGATTCATCGTGCTGTTGATGGCCGGTGTCTACGGCCTGAGCAACGTGATGGCGCCCTGGCTGGCAGCGCTGATCGTCGGCGGCGTGGTGGTGATCGTCGGGCTGGTCATGGTTTCGGCCGGCAAGAAAAAGTTCGAGGCCACGAATTTCAAACCCGAACGCACCATCGATTCGATCAACAAGGACAAGGACGTGGTGAGAGGGCATAAAGCATGAGCACAGCCAACGATATCGACCGCGAAGCACAGAAGGACCCGGAAACGCTCGAGCGCGAGATCGACCAGCAGCGCGCCGACATCTCCAACATCGTCCATGCCCTGGAAGACAAGCTGTCGCCCGGGCAGATGATCGACACGGTGCTGGGCTACGCCAAGGGCAACGGGGGCGAGTTCGTCACCAACCTCGGCAATACGCTCAAGGCCAATCCGGTACCCACCGTCCTGACCGGTGTCGGCCTGGTCTGGCTGATGGCCGGGCAGAACCGCCAGCCAGCCTCGACCTACTCGACCTCGACCGGCCCCTCGATGCGCGACCGCCTCTCCGAGAAGACCACCGGTCTGAAGGAGCAGGGGGCGAGCCTGAAGGACCGCGCCGGGCAGATGACCCACAACCTGTCCAGTTCGGTCAGCAGTACGCGCGCACGGCTCAGCGACTCCAGCCGGCATGCCGGCGAGAACCTGCGCTACCGTGCCGACCAGGCGCGCGGCGGCTTCAACCGCATGCTCAACGAGCAGCCGCTGGCCCTCGGGGCGATCGGCGTTGCGCTGGGTGCGCTGGTCGCCGCCTGCATCCCGCCGACCCGGCGCGAGGACGAGCTGATGGGCGAAGCTCGAGACGAGATGGCCCATCGCGCCCGCGAGAAAGCGGAGGAGGGCTACGAGCGCGCCTCGGCGGTCGGGCAGGACGTCGCCGAGCAGGTCAAGCACGAGCTCAAGCGCGACATGAACGACGGTGCCACCCAGCACCAGGCCAGCGCCTCGCGCCCGCATTGACCGGGCCGGCACGGAAAAACGCCCGCCAGCCTGGCTGACGGGCGTTTTTCCGTTGTTTTCCATGGCTTACGGGGCTTGAGTCCGGCCCAACAAACTTCGATAATGCGCCGCCTGTCGCCGGTGTAGCTCAGTAGGTAGAGCAGCGCATTCGTAATGCGAAGGTCGGGGGTTCGACTCCTCTCACCGGCACCAAGGATCTCGAAAAGGGCTAGCGCAAGCTGGCCCTTTTTCTTTTGGGATCGCGTCTCTCGACGCCCTTCGCCTATGCCAGCCGGTACATTCGTGGCATGTGCGGGACCCCTAGGCCTGGGACGATGCATTAGCCGGTCAACTCTCAGCGGCAGGCTGCGCATGGTTCGACGCTCCCTACAGGCGGCTTGCGGCACTGCCATATGCCTTGCTTCGCTCTCGCTTGCCTACGGCGATCACTGTGACGACCAGACGGCTGTCGATCACCTGGTAGACCAAGCGGTAGCCAATGGCACGGAGCTTGATCTTGTAGCAGTCGGGCATGTCCCTGAGCCTGTCGGCCTCCACTCGAGGGTTCTCGAGGCGCTCTTTGAGCTTCTTGGCGAACTGTAGCTGGATGGTGTTACCCAGCTTGCCCCACTCCTTGAGTGCCTGGGCGTTGAACTCCAGGGCGTACTTAGTCGGCTCCGCCGGCTTGCGCAACGAGGTCATCGATATCTACTCGTACAGTAGGTTCACCAGCACGAGCGCGTACGATTTCAGCTAGCCGCAGATCGTCGATCAGTTCCAGCATGGCTTCGTAGCGTGCGGGTGGCACGGCATAAAACGCTGGTTCGTTTCGATTGAGGATCACGATCGTCTCGCCGCCACCTTCTCGGATGGTACCCATTGGGTCCTTTTTTAGTTCTGTCACCGACGCCGCAATGTCAGCCAGTACCGTGTAAGTCATCGCCATATCCCCTGTTCTCTACTATCCGCGCTTCTAGGGTGCCCGAGCTCATATCCACAGGGCCGAACCATCAAGCTTCGTTGAGCTAATCCGGGTTCTCTATTGTGGCCGGGCTGTCTTGATCAAAGTCTTCGTAAGGTCACCTGTGAAGGGTAGGTAGATGAATAGTAGCCCCATTAAAAGCACTCTTGAAGATCTTTTTGGAGCGACTCGGCTACGCTGGGGGCCGGTGAGTAGGAGCCCCTAAAACGGCCGAGGCATGCCGATAGCCACATCCGGTTGTATAGAGGGTGCGCTGGAAGCGCCCGGAATTTACTGGCTTCCAGCTTTGGCGATGACAGGTGCCGATCTTTCGTAATGCGAAGGTCAGGGTTCGACTCCTCTAACCGGCACCACGGATCTCGAAAAGGGCTAGCGCAAGCTGGCCCTTTTCCTTTTGGGACGGTGTCTCTTTGAGGGCCGTTCTCGCTACAGGCGCTTGCAGCACTGCCATGCACCTTGCTCCGCTCCTGCCTGCCTACTGACAACGATCCGGGTTCTTGGGGCCGAGCTGTCGTGGTCAGGAGTTCTTCACAACGGCGTGACCAGCATCCCGGGTCTCAGCCCCAGCCCCCAGTGCCGCCCGGACAGCCCGGCCGACCTTCTCGCCTTTCAGGCATCTGTAGCCGGGCTCTCCGACCAGCCTGTCGGATACGACCACGCCTCTCCAACACTTTTATCGCTTCACGCCAGTTGATGATTAGTTGACGGAAAAAATCAATATTTACACGAAGGGTTTCTCGAATATAGATTCACAGAGAGAATTTCTCTGTATATGTTGATTATTTCCATCCACGTTGACAAAAATAAGAAGGTACAACGCATGGCTTGGTTGGGTTTTGCGAAAGTCGCCACCTTCATGGCGCCGATCGTTGGCAAGCGATCGTCAGCGCTGACCGTGCCGATACCGGTGCCGCTCGCATTCGGTTTGACTGGCGGTATGGGTTCCGACCCTGGCGATATGGTCCTGAGTGGGGGGACTGAAGTTGCGCCCACTGCACTCATGTCGATGTTCTCACCATTGTGTTTCGGGCTCCTGCGCTCTCGTCAGGCGTTTTTTGGGTTCGATGTGAGAAGTTCGTCGGCTGCGTCTTTTTAATCAACGAGCGGCATTCTAAAGAGGTTCTGTTTCCAGGCATGTCGGGAGGTTTTTTAACTCGATGGTTGCTTGTGCGGGCGCTTGTGAATGTCTGGATAAGTAAGAGTAGTTGTTTGATCGTTGCGGGCTTCGCACAGGCCTGCAGGGAAAGCCTTGTTCAAATAAAAACAATAGAAGAGGTTCGTATGCTGGCGAAAAGAATGACGCTGATGGCCTGTTCGGTATTGCTTGCGAGTGCCGGTAGTTCTCTGGCGGCAACCATCGAATATCCCGAGCGGCTCCAGGATGAAGGGAAGTTGAATCTTTATATCCGCGCCTTGCAGATAGACACCGAAATATACAACGACCTGGTGGAGGACCAGTTTGGGGGATTTCCGGACGGATCGAAGTTGGGGGGTACCGGTATCGGCGCCATCGTGGATTACAGCTCCGGTTACTGGGGCGGATTCGTCGGATTCGATGCGTCGCTTTATGGCGTGGCCAAGATCGATTCCAGGCAGAACAGCCGGGATATCTTTGACGATACGAGTGGAAGCAACAAGGGCTTCGCCAAGCTGGGGCAGGGCTACCTGAAGTTTCGGCATGGCGGTACGGACTGGGAGGCGGACATGCAGGTCGGCCGGGGTCGCTTCGATGCCGGCACGCTGGCAACGCTGGACACCCGGATCGCACCGGGGGCCTATCAGGGCGCGCGTGCGCGCCTCAGCTTCACCGACCTCGGAGTCGGCCCGCTGCCGGGCGAACTGGACTTCGACGTCGCCTACGTCAACCGCAGTTCGCCCCGGGACCGGGAAGACTTCGAGCGCCTGATGAGCAACACCGGCGAAACGATAGGTGGCCTGTATACCTATGGCTTCAATTATGACCTGAAGGCCGTTGAGTTCAGCTACCGGCATGGTGTGGCGAAGGACTTCAACGAGAACAGGCGCTATGAACTCACCTTGCAGGCCCCGGTCGGCGAAAACGGGGGAATCGTATTGAATACCCAGTATTACGACTTCAAACGTGCGGGCGATATATGGCGGCGTGACTGGTTGGAGGGTGAGGCCGCCTACGACGACAAGGCCAGTTGGTTGAACGTGAATCTCGGCATTCTGATGAATCGCCTGCGCCTCGGGCTTTCCTACTCCGAAACGGATGCGAAGTTGAGCAACGGGCTACTTGGCTACGCCTTTTACGATCATGGCGATAACGTCGACGGGCTGATGGACGCCTGGACGGAAGCAGGAAATGACTTCAACAATGACGGCGAAACAACCTGGCAGGTCGGGGCCGAATATGACTTCAGCGGGCTTTCCTTGTTCGATGTGCCTCTTGATGGCGTAAAGGCAATGGTCATCCACAAGCGAGGGAAGTTCGATGCGGACAATCCCTTTACAGGGGTGTCGACGGATATCACTGAGCGTCAAACGGAATATCGTCTTTATTATCGTTTCGATGAAAAGGACTATGCCGGTTTGTCGGTGGGCATCATTTATACGGACTACCGGATCGACGAGGGCTTCGTTTCCCTGGTCTCCGCCCAACCGGAGAACGTGGTGACGGGCAAGGAACTGCGGACCTATATCGACTACGCCTTCTAGTTCTAGGGAGAAGCGTTACGCCCGATCGCGGTCGAGACTAGGCGCCCCGACCGCTCCCACAAAAGCTGCGCAGAACCCTGTGGGAGCGGTCTTGACCGCGAAAAGCGTTCGAGCCGGCAGGCGATGCCCCGGTCAGGTTTGCCTGCCGAGTTGGCCTCAAGGTCGAGTGAGTTCTCACAAGCTGCCGCGGCTGGATCCCGGCCGCGCTTGAGGAAGGGACGGCTACATGATGCGGATATTCGGAATTTTCCAGGCGGCACCGGCCATCGTTCGATTCGGACTCGGGGCCATCGCTGCACTCTGCCTGGTCGTGGCGGCTCAGGCGAAGGGGCCGGCGCTGCCCGTCGGTCCCGACGCGGGGGACATGGAGCTGTCGCCCTTTTATCGTTGGTCCGGCCCGGTGCCGAATACCCCTGGAACCCTGCTGAGACAGGAGGCGGTGGCGCGTCAGGAGGACATGCCGGCAGCATCGGCAGCCATCCGCATCCTCTACAGCTCGCGGGACGAGCGCTGGAACTCGGGGGCGATTCCCGTCAGCGGCACCCTGTTCCTGCCGGCAGGGGAACCGCCTGCCGGTGGCTGGCCGCTGTTGGCTTGGGCGCACGGCACGCTGGGCATAGCCGACAGCTGCGCGCCGTCCTGGGCGGGGTTCAGGCGCCGCGATGCGTCCTACCTGAACCGCTGGCTGGCGCAGGGCTTTGCGGTGGTCGCTACCGACTACCAGGGCCTGGGAGGACCCGGGCCGCACCCTTATTCCTACTGGCAAGCGGAAGGGCGCTCGGTGCTGGATTCGATCCGCGCCGCCCAGGCCGTCGCGCCCGGCGCGCTTTCGGGCCGGACGCTGCTCGCCGGGCAATCCCAGGGCGGAGGGGCGGCGCTGGGGGCTGCGACGCTGGCTGACACCCATGCCAGGGACCTGGATATCCGCGGCGCGGTGATCACCGGACCCAACAGTACCTTTCCCGAAGGGCCGATCGCCTTGCCGAGGCGCAACTCGCTGACCATGTTCTTGGGATTCGCGACCGGCGCATTGAAGGACGGGGCGCCTCCGATAGAGGACATTCTGAGCGCCAAGGGACGGGCGCTGCTCGGCGTTGCGCGCCAGGGCTGCACGGGCGATATCGCGCGCAAGGCGCGGGAGTTCGAGGTCGGCTCGTTCGAGGATCTGCTGGCCATTAGCCCGCAGGAGCTGGCGCCCCTGCGCGTGCCCACCACCGACATGCCGCTGTCGTCGATCCGCTTTCCGCTGCTGATCGCAACCGGCAAGGCCGACCGAACCATCACGCCCATGGAGCAGTACGCGGTCGCCGCCGCCTTGTGCGCGGCCGGCAACGAGGTCACCTGGCGGCTTCTCGAGGGGATGGGGCATGACGGGGCGATGCACGGCTCCCTGGACGAGGCCTTCGCGTTCGCCAGCGCCCGGCTCGAAGGGAGAGCGGTCAGCGCCAATTGCGCCGACCTTCAACCGCCCGGCCCTCCCGGCGAGCGGGACCCGCTGGCGCCCTTCAACGATGACTGAGGTGCGCTGAGCCCAGCATGAGGGGCGGGGCGTCGGCCCGCACTCGCCGAAGCTCAGCCCGGCAGCGCGCCGGTATAGCGGGCGCGGTGCCGGACCAGCGGCTGCTGGTTGTACTGCTCGCAGGCGTGGGCGATCCAGCCGATCAGGCGGGCGACGGCGGCGAGCGTCAGTTCCTGGCCATCCAGGCCCAGCTTGCGACCGACGAAACTGACCAGCAGGATGAACTCGGCCGGGCGCTGCACCAGTTCCTCGGCCACCTTCATCGCCTTGAGCAGGCGCAGGTACTCCGCGTCCTCGGCGAACATCGCGTCCAGCGTTCTTTTCAGGCTGATGGCGCGCGGGTCGGCGATGCTGTGCACGCGGTGCGCCGAGTGCGCGTTGGCGCAGAACCCGGGGATGTCCCCACCCTGGCTGTAGTACTGCAGGATGGGCTCGGCCGGATCCTTGGCATTGCACACATCGGACAGCAGGCGGCTGACCGCCTCGCTGCGGCCATAGGCGATGCGCCGGCCCCGAGCGGCGGCCAGGCCCGTGATCGCGGCGTAGTAGGGCGTGACGCCGGTATTGGCCGCCGCGCGCACGCTGTAGGTGGAGTGGTCCAGCTCGTGATCGATGCAGAGGATCAGCAGGCGCCGGATGAGGTCGGCGAAGCGCTCATCGACGCCGCAGGAGGAGGCGATGAATTCGTGCAGCGGGCGGGTGTCGGGAGCCGTCGCGCCGACCACCAGCGCGGCGAACCAGCGCACCACGTCGGCGCCGGTGCGTGCGTAGCCTTCCGGTGACAGGTCGAACGCCTTCGGGTTTTCCCGCTCCACCAGCGGAAACAGGGCGATGGCCTTCTCGGTCACCGTGGTGTGGGCGTACAGCTCGAGCAGCGGCGCGACCCCCTCGGGCATGTGCGGCAGGGTGTCGCCGAAGGCGCCCGGCACCTGCCAGAACATCTCCGCGACTTCTTCCACGGTGGCCTGTTCCACCAGCTCGTTGACGTCCCGGCCGCGGTAATACAGGCCGTCTTCGGTCAGCAGCGTCAGCGAGCTGTTGGAGTCGGGGCTGGCGCGTCGGGTCGATGGGCTGTCGCCGCCCCGGTTGCCCTTGACCAGGCGGTGGATATCCGCGGCCCAGTAGCGCCGTTTGCGCGAGCCCTCGACCTTCATCGAGCGGATGTTCTTGCGGCCCACGTAGGCATACAGGGTCGTCAGGTTGACGCCGAGCAGGCTGGCGGCCTCTTCGGCGGAGAGGTAGAGCTCATCTTGATTGGCCATGGCGCCCTTATGTAGACGACTTCCGTACAGATTTACCGATCTTAGTCCTCTGTATACAGTCCTGCAAATCCTCCTTCGGAACGTCTAGATCGGGGCACTCCGCGCATAATCCACCCCCTGATCAGAGGCTTTCCTCATGAAATCGCTGTGTCTTGCTGTGTCTGTCGCTCAGGCTGCTCTGCTGCTGCCCCTTACGGCCCTGGCGGATAGGGAGCCCGGCTTCCAGTCCATCGGTCTGGGGGTAGCGGCGTCGGACAGCCTCTACGCCGGCGCGGACAGATCCGTATCGGTGCTGCCCTTGCTGCACTACGAAGGGGAGCGCTTCTTCGTGCGGGGCGTGACGGCCGGCATGCGGCTGGTCGAGCGCGAGGGCTTCGGCCTGGAGGCGATCGTCGCCGGGCGCTTCGAGGGGATCGACCGCAGCGACTTCGGGCGCGCCGAACTGGCCAGGAACGGCATCGACCGCGACCTGCTGGACGATCGTGACGATGGCGTCGACCTCGGCTTGCGGGCGAACTGGAAAAGCCTCGGGGCGAGGTGCGCCTGTCCGCCCGTGCCGACGTCAGCGGCGCCAGCGAGGGTTACGAGCTGACCCTGGGCTATGGCTATCCGATGCAGCTGGCGGGCATGACGGTGACGCCGTCGCTGGCGGTGAGCTACCTGTCGGACAAGCTCGCCGACTACTACTACGGCACCCTGAGCGACGAGGAGGCGCGCGGCGTGAGCCGCTATCGTCCGGGCGGCGCCGTGGTGCCCGGCGTGGCGCTGGGCCTGGCCAAGCCGCTCGGCGAGCGCTGGCTGCTCAGTGCCGAGGCCAGCTACCGCAGGCTGCCGGACCGCATCACCGACAGCCCGCTGGTGGACAGTGATTCCAGCCACGTCGGATTCAGGTTGGGAGTGTCCTGGCTGTTCGACTGAATGGTGTACGGAAAAAATCAAGATTTACGGGAAAAACGTCAATGTGTATGTTTGTCCCGTCGTACATCTTGGCCGGCTTCCTAGCCGCCTGATGGTTCGCACCCCCACCTGAATTCCTAAGAACAAGGACAAAAATAATGGCTTGGGTTGGTTTCGCGATGGTTTCGGTGTTCATGCTGCTGATCCTCACGCGACGATTGTCGGCGATCGTCGCGCTGATCCTGGTGCCGGTGGTCTTCGGCCTCGGCATCGGGCTCGGTCCGCAGATGGGCGAGATGATCATGGACGGCGTCCTCAAGGTGACGCCCACCGCGATGATGCTGATGTTCGCGCTGCTGTACTTCGCGGTGATGTTCGACGCGGGCCTGTTCGAGCCGGCGGTGAAGCGGATCATCCGCTGGGTCGGTGACGACCCGCTGCGCATCACCCTGGGCACCGCCGCGCTGTCGGCGATCATCTCGCTGGACGGTGACGGCGCGACCACGGTGCTGGTGGTGGTGACCTCGTTCCTTCCGGTGTACCTGCGGCTGGGCCTGAACCCGCTGATCCTGGCGGTGATGCTGCTGCTGACCAACACGGTGATGAACATCGTGCCCTGGGGCGGGCCGACGGCGCGGGCTGCCAGTGCGCTGCACCTGGACGCGCTGGACGTGTTCCTCGGCCTGATCCCGACCATGGTGATCGGCCTGGTCTATGCCTTCGCCGCCGCCTGGTGGCTGGGCATGCGCGAGCGCAAGCGCCTCGGCTGGGTGCCCGGCCGGGCGACGGACGCGGGCCCGCTGCTGGTGCGCGAGCCCAAGGCCAGCCACCGGCCCAGGCTGTTCTGGGTCAACCTGGCGCTGACCCTGGGGCTGATCGTGTCCATGGGGGCGGGGCTGGGGCCCTTGCCGATGCTGATGATGATCGGCCTCGCCCTGGCGCTGGTGATCAACTACCCACGCCTGGCCGAGCAGCGCGAACGGATCGCCGCCCATTCCGAAAGCGTGCTGAGCGTGGTGGCCCTGATCTTCGCCGCCGGCGCCTTCACCGGCATCCTCACCGGCTCGGGCATGGTCGACGGCATGTCCCAGGCGCTGCTCAGGGTGGTGCCGGAACACGCCGGTCCCTACATGGGCTTCATCACGGCGCTGGCGAGCGTGCCCTTCACCTTCTTCATGTCCAACGACGCTTTCTTCTTCGGGATCCTGCCGATCCTGGGTGTCGCCGCCGCGGAGTACGGCGTGGACCCGATCCACATCGCCCGCGCCTCGGTGCTGGGGCTGCCGGTGCACGCGATGAGCCCGCTGGTGGCGGCGCCCTACCTGCTGGCGGGGTTGCTCAAGCGCGACCTGGGCGAGTTGCAGCGTTACTGCCTGGGCTGGGCCCTGGGCTGCTCCGGGGTGCTGATCGTGGGTGCGCTGGTCACCGGCGCCATCCTCTAGCGAGCCCCTGTACAGAGAACCGCCACGCGCCCGGCCGCTGACGCCGGGACGGGGAGCGGCTTGCCGAAAGAAACGCCGGGCCCTGGCGGGACGGCAACCACGCGGAAGGACGAGCGACACCATGAGCGAGCAATTCCCGCGCAAGGTCGTGGTGACCCAGCGCTTCTTCGATCCTGAAAGCCTGGCCTACCTGCAGGCCAACGGCTGCGAGGTAGAGATCGCCCCGCTGGCCGACGGGCAGGCCGATGGCGATCTCGACGAAGCCCGGCTGCTGGCGCTGCTGGCCGATGCCGACGCCTGGATCGTCGGCCACGCCTGGATCACCGCCTCGCTGCTGGCCGGGCTGCCGCGGCTGAAGGTGATCGCCCGCCGCGGCGTCGGCTACGAGCGCGTCGATGTCGAGGCGGTGCGCGCCAGCGGCAAGGTGGCGACCATCGCGGTGGGCGGCAACGATGCCAGCGTGGCCGATCATGCCGTGGCCATGATGCTGGCGCTCGGGCGCCGACTGGGCGAATCGAAGGCGCGCATGGCGGCTGGCGACTGGTCCATCACCCTCGGCCACGACCTCTGCGGCAAGACCGTCGGCATCGTCGGCCTGGGCCGCATCGGCTGCGGGGTCGCCAAGCGCCTGGTCGGCTTCGATGCCCTGGTGATGGCCTGCACCCCGCACCCGGACCGGCGCCCCGGTTGGGCCCTGGGGGTGAACTACGTCGAGCTGGACACGCTGCTGGCCGAGAGCGACTACGTGACGCTGCATGCGCCGCTGCGCGAGGACACGCGCTTTCTCATCGACGCCGATGCGCTGCGCCGGATGAAACCCACGGCCTTCCTGATCAACACCGCCCGCGGCGGCCTGGTGGACGACGGCGCGCTGCTCGAAGCCCTGCAGGCGGGCGTCATCGCGGGGGCCGGCCTGGACGTGTTCCTCAGCGAGACCGATCACCTTCATCGACCCACCACCCAGGCGCTGCTCGCCCTGCCCAACGTCGTGGCCACCCCGCACAGCGGCGCCTCGACCCACGAAGGCCTGCAGCGCACCAACCTGATCGCCGCGCAGTGCGTCGTCGCGGTGCTGAACGGCGACACGCCGCCAGCGTCCTGCGTCATCGCCGACGGGCGCGGCCAGCTTTCACACGAGGAATGACGATGAAAAACAGCATCAAGGTGCTCGTCCCGACCGGCTGCATCGGCTCGGGCCTACGACTGGACCTGTTCGAACAGGCCCTGCTGGAAAAACCGGACGTGATTGCCATGGACGGCGGCTCGACGGATTCCGGCCCCTACTACCTCGGCACCGGCAAGACCAAGGGCTCGGCGGCCGTGCTCAAGGCCGAGCTGCTGGTGTACATGCGCGCCCGCGCCGAGCTGGGCGTGCCGCTGATCATCGGCAGCAGCGGCACCTGCGGCTCCGACGCCGGCGTCGACCTGCTGCGCGGGCTGTGCCTGGAAGTGGCCGCCGAGCTGGGGCAGAACGTCAAGATCGCTGCCATCTACGGCGAGCAGGACGCCGCCACGGTGACCCAGGCGCTGGCCGACGGCCGGGTGCTGCCGCTCAATCCGGTGCGCCCGATCGACGAGGCGCTGATCGAACGCTGCACGCACATCGTCGCGGCGATGGGCGTCGAGCCCTTCATCCACGCGCTGCAGCAGGGCGCGGACATCATCGTCGCCGGCCGCGCCACCGACACCGCGGTGCTCGCCTGCCTGCCGGTCATGCGCGGCGCGCCGGCGGGGCCGGCCTGGCACGCCGGCAAGACCATGGAGTGCGGCGCCCAGTGCACCACCACGCCGGCCGACGCCATGGTCATGGCCGAGATCGACGACCGCGGCTTCACCATCACCGCGATCGGCGACCAGGCGCGCCTGACCCCGCAGTCGGTGATGGCGCACATGCTCTACGAGAACAGCAACCCGCTGCTGCTGGTCGAGCCGGGCGGCGCGCTGAACGTCGAGGCGGCCACCTACACCGCGCTCAGCGAGCGGAGCGTGCGGGTGGAAGGCTCGGTCTGGGAGCCGGCCGAGCGCTACACGGTCAAGCTCGAAGGGGCGGCGCCGGCCGGCTATCAGTCGGTGCTGCTGAGCGTGGTGCGCGGGCCGGAATACATCGCGCGTTTCGATGAATGGCTGGGGCAGCTGGACGACGTGATGCGCAAGCGCATCGAGAAGAACCTGGGCATCGGCCCGGCGGACTACGACCTGCAGTTCCGCGCCATCGGCAAGAACTCGGCCTTGGGCGCGCTGGAGCCGCAGGTCGGCACGCCGGTGGAAATCGGCGTGCTGGCCATCGCCACCAGTCCGGACGAATCGCGTACCCGCGACATCCTAGCGCTGCTCAACCCCTACATGCTGCATTTCCCGCTGCCCGAGGACGAAGAGCTGCCGACCCACGCCTTCCCGCTGTCGCCGGCGTCCATGGATCGCGGGCTGATCTACGAGTTCGCCCTCAATCACGTGATGGTGGTGCCGGACCCGCTGAGCCCGTTCCGTTTCGATTTCACCGTGACAGGAGCCTGAACATGAGCCGTTCCCAGGGTTACGAGATCCGTTCGAAGAGCGCCGGGCCGTTCTGGCTGACCTTCGACGTCTTCTGTGCCGACGCCGAGACCTTCGGCAGGCTGTGCGGCGACCCGCACCTGAGCGCGCCGTCCATGGCCGCGCTGTTCCACAGCGACCCCGAGCAGGTGCGGATCTTCCACATGGCGCCGCTCAACGTGATCAAGATCAGCTTGCCGCGCCCGGTGGTACAGGGTTCGGTGGCCGATCGCGACATGCACGGCGCGCAGTGGGGCTACGTGCTGGCGGAGGAACTGGCCCGGGCCGGCGTCTGACCGGCGCGGCTGCCGGCAGCGCGATCCCGGCGGGTCCGCGCTGCCGGCCTGGTTCCCGAACCCCCGAGCGCTCGATGCAGCGCGCAGAGGAGCAATGGAGAAATTCCCATGTCCGACCCTACACTGGCCCGGCATCTCGCACGCTATGCCTGCGAACTGTCCGCCGAGGACATACCCGAATCCGTGACCGCCTGCGTGCGCCGGCGCCTGGTCGACAGCCTGGCCTGCATCCTGGGTGCCTACGGCGCCGGTCCGGTGCAGGTCGCGCTGGCGATGGCTGCCCAGACGCCGCTGCCGGCTGCCAGCGTGTTCGGCACCAACCTGCGCACCACGCCTGAGCTGGCGGCGTTCGCCAACGGCGTCATGGTGCGCTTTCTCGACTACAACGACGGCTACATGGGCCGCGAGCCGGGCCATCCGAGCGACAACATTCCCGCCTGCCTCGCCCTGGCGGAGGCCGAGGGCGCGACTGGGAGCGAGCTGATCGCGGCCATCGTGGTCGCCTACGAGATCCAGATGCGGCTGCAGGACGCGGCCAGTCTGAACAAGCGCGGCTGGGATCACGTCAACTACATCAACGTCGCCATGGCCGCGGCCGCGTCCCGGCTGCTGCAGCTGGACGAAGCGCGGGCGGAACAGGCGATCAACATCGCGCTTGGCGCACACCTGGCCACGCGCCAGGTGCGCTCGGGCTCGCTGTCGGACTGGAAGGGCTGCTCGGCCGCCAACGCGGCGCGCAGCGCGATCTTCGCCGCGCAGCTGGCGCGCCACGGCATGACCGGGCCAGCCCCGGCGTTCGAAGGCGAGATGGGCTTCTTCCGGCAGGTGTCGGGCGAGTTCGAACTTGACGTCGAAGGTTTCGGAAACCGTGCGAACGGCGACTTCGCCATCCTGCGCTCGCTCACCAAGACCTTCCCCACCAATGGGGAGCTGCACACGGCAGTATGGGCGGCCATCGACCTGCGCTCGCGAATCCCTGACCTCAAGGCCATCGAGTCCATTCGGATCGAGACATCCGAATTCAATCGCCGGGTGCTGGCCGACCCGGAGAAATGGCAGCCCAGAACGCGCGAGACGGCCGACCACAGCCTGCCCTACAACGTGGCGCGGGCGCTGCTGGACGGGGACATCACCCTGGATTCCTATTCGATGGAGCGGATCTGCGACCCGCGCGCCATCGCCCTGATGGGCAGGACGACGGTGAGCGAGGACGCCGGGCTGACCCGGCTGTTCCCCCGCTACCTGGCGAACCGGGTGAGCGTGACCCTGGTGTCGGGCGAACGATTGACCTGCGAGATGATCAGCGGCCCCGGCTCCCTGGAAACGCCGATGACCGACGGGGACTTCGAGCGCAAGTTTCGCCGCATGGCGGCGCCGCACCTCGACCCGTCGGCGCAGGATCGGGTCCTGGGATTCGTCGCCAGCCTGGAGCGGCAGAGCGACTACGCCGCGCTGTTCGACGCGATGAGACCCTGACGGCCGGGCAGGCGGGCGGCCCTGTCGCTTAGGGCTTCGGCGCGCGCTCGGTGAACCAGATGGCGACTACCATGATCGCGACGCCGATCAGTTGCAGCGTCCCCAGGCGCTGCCCGTAGGCCAGCCAGTCGATGAGGATGGCGACCGCCGGGTAGAGAAACTGGTAGACCGCGATACGGTCGCTGCTCAGGCGCGCCATGCCGGCATACAGCAGCGCATAGGCCAGCCCCGTGTGGATCAGCCCGAGGCTCGAGAGCCAGACCCAGGACGCGCCCCATTCGGGCCAGCCATTGAGCGTCGGCCAGGCCAGCAGGGCCAACGTGCCGATCGCGCATTGCCACCATGCCAGAATGCCGGTCGGCATGTCCCGCAGTTGGCGGGCGATGATGGTGACCCAGGCCGTGCAGAGGGCGCCGAACAGGCAGAAGCCCACGCCCAGCCAGTAGCCCGCCTGCGATGGCTGGCCGGCACCGAACGGCGAAAGGCGTTCGAGCACCCCGGTGGCCAGCACCAGTCCCAGCATGGCGATCCCCACCGAGGCGATGCGTTGCGGGGCGACGGATTCCTTCAGGTACCAGGCCCCCAGGAGCAGCACCCACAGCGGCTGCATGTGGAACAGCACGGTGGCCACCCCGGCGGATGTGCGTTCGATGGCGGCGAAGAACAACCCCCAGCCCAGCACCATCAGCCCCCCGGCGGCGAGCACCCCGCGCCAGCTCGCCCGGCTCGGACGCAGGCGGCCGAGCTGCCGGCGCCAGCCTATCCAGAGCGTCAGGCCGAGCAGGCCGAAGGCGCAGCGGAACCAGGTCGCCGTCAGCGGATCGGTGCCGGCCTCGTGCACGAAGATGCCGATGGTGCCCAGGATGACGCTGCCCAGGATGAAGGGCAGGGCGCCGCCTGCGTGCCGCCTGTCGTGCCTGCCGAGTGCCCCGGGGTTCTGTTGGTCGGTGTTCATGCGCTCATCATCGGGCTGGCTCGCCGAGGCGAGAAGCGCATAATCTTTCAGGCAGGTATTCGAATATCGAATGGAAGGACGGCGCCGATGATGCCCCGCGATTTGCAGATGGACTGGCTCAAGTGCTTCGTCGCGGTGGTCGACGCCGGCTCGCTGTCGAGCGCGGCCGGCGAGGTGCATCGCTCGCAGTCCGCGGTGAGCATGCAACTGAAGAAGCTGGAAACGGCCCTCGGGCGCCAACTGCTGGTGCGCGGCCCACGGCATCTACAACTGACGGCCGACGGGCAGACGCTCCTGGGTTACGCCCGGCGCATGCTCGACCTGCACGCCGAGACCCAGGCCGCCTTCGGTGGCGAGACGCTCACCGGTCGGGTCCGGCTCGGCGTGCCCGACGACTACGCCACCCGCTACATCACCCCGGTGCTCAAGCGCTTCGCCCCGCGGCACGGCGGGGTCGAGATCGAGCTGAACTGCGAACAGTCGACGGCGCTCATCCCGCGGGTGGCCAGCGGCGACCTGGACCTGGCGCTGGTCTCCCGCGATCACGCCCGTCGCGGCACGCTGCTGTTCCACGAGCCGATGGTGTGGGTGGGCTCGGCGCACTTCGAGCTGTGGCGCCGCGACCCGCTGCCGATCGCCGTCTACGAGGCCGCCAGCCTCGCGCGCCGCAGCGCGATCAACGCACTCGCATTGCAGGGGCGCCGCTACAAGGTGGTCTACAACAGCTCCAGCCTGGCCGGCCAGATCGCCGCGGTCGAGAGCGGCCTGGCGGTGGCGGTGCTGACCCAGTGCAGCGCACCCGAGCACCTGCAGATCCTCGGCAGCGAGCACGGCCTGGGCCCGCTGGAACCGATGCAGGTCGCGGTCTACCGAAGCCGCGCCTCGCAAGGCTCCAAGGCCGTGGACAGCCTCAGGGACCTGATCATCAGGACGCTCAGGTCGTCCGGTTCGGATTGAGCGGGAAGGCGAACGTCCGTTCGCAGAGCCACCCCGGGACCTTGCCGGTCAGGAATCGTGATCGCCCAGTCCTTGGCCGCAAAGCCGTTTAGCCTCTGGTGAGCTTGAGCAGACCAACCGCCAGGAACAGCCAGGCCATGCCGACAGCACAAAGCCACCAGGCAACAACCATTCGGCGCCTAATCGAGTGAGGCAGGTTTCGGACTTCATCCTCATCGAGCTCTCCGCGCTTGATATGCCCGTTTGGCCACAAGGCTACGGCCGCCAAGCTGCTGGTCAGCATGAAGCGCGAGCGCAAGCCATTGCCACCCCACAGCAATTTTTGCCTTTTGACATACGTACTGTTAGGGAACAGCCAGAGGAGCGTTTCGAGATTTCGGTAGGCCATGAAAAGAAACATGAACACGCCAGAGAGCGCGATCACGAAGGGGGCCAACATAAAGGCAAATGCCCACCAAGAGTTCCAGAACGTACTCATTGCTTGGTCTGCTCGTATAAGAACTCGCCCATCCATTCCCCAGCTGCCGCTCCACCAGCTCCGCCAGCCATCGAAGCTCCACCGACTACGATCAAGCCGCAAACGACTCCGCCTATACCTCCCGAACCGATTCCAATGGCTGCGCAAATCGAGCCAGCTACGGATCCGGTCAACGCCGCGGCAGCCGATCCACCACCCACCCCCCCGCCAAAGCTGCCCGCCTCGGTGAAGCGGATCTTCTGGCAGGCCTCGGCCTCCCCGGCGCGGCAGACGTCCTGAACCGTCATGGCGGAGGCGGTTCCGGACAGGGCGATGCCGATGTGGCCGCCGTATTTGAGGTACTTGGCCGCTTTGGCGACCTCATCCATGTGGGTGGCGTAGCCGGGTATCTGGCCGGGAGCGCCGCCTTTGCTCCAGTGGTGTACCAGGCTGCGGGTGGAGATGCCGAGGTCGCGGCGCAGCGTCGGGTAGCTGCCCAGGCCCAGTTGCTTGCCGAGCAAGGTCGCCTTCAGCTGGTTGTCGAGCTGGCGGTATAGCTGTTGGCGTGTGGCGAAAAACTGCGGGCTTTTCAGGTGGCCGTGGGTGGTGAATTCACGTTGATGCAGGTATTCGACGTCACGCAGGGTGCCTGCGATCTGTTTCAGCCCGTTCTCCAGCACGTCCTTGCCGACCCCGAGCGCTCCACCGGCACCGCCGAGCATCAGCGCGATTTCGGCCTGATGCTCAGTCATGAAGTCGGCCTCGTCTTCGCTCAGCGGTTCCAGGGCGTCACGCACCTTGGTGGCCGCGGCCATCAGGTCGGCTTCTTCGCGCAAGCAGGCGGTCGGGTTGAGCAGGTTGCCGATGATGAACATTTCGCCCGCCTTGAAGCCTTGGGCGAAGGTGGGATTGAGCGACTTGATGCGGTTGACCAGATGAGTGTGAGGCCTGTCGGTGAACAGCCTGGCGAGCACCTGCTCGCCGGACATGCTGCGCGGTACGACGTAGAAGCCAGGAGGCAGGGGCTCGGGGAGCTTGAGCATGTCGGGCGGCGGCCAGTCCGAAAGCTCGGGCGTGGCTTCGGCTTTCTGTTCCCAGGCGGCAAACGAGGCACCACCGTTTCCAGGCTTGGTCTGCGGTAATTCGGCCTGACGGCTCCACCCACGATCAGGCCCCCAGCTGGCGTCGCGGTTTCGGTGCTACCGGTCTTCCAGCCAGTGTCCAAATCCCAGTCCCGATCGAACGGGTAGGCCAGGGCCTTGAGGTCGTCCTTTTCCATGAAACTTCTTATAAATCAGTCCGGCAGGCCGACTCTCGGTTGGTTCAGCGGGCCAACGTCATCAGCGCCTACGTGCTTTGCTTCGATCTGTCCGATAGTGACCTGTGAACCGAGCGAGCGAAACCGCTTGGTTCACATTCAGCCGGAACCGGGGCTGGCCCTCTACTACTCGGGCCACAGGCAGGTGCCGGCCCCGCTACGCGCGTTCATCGACATGCTGAAGGCTGTGTGAGCGAGGCCGGGTTTTACTCATTACTGGCCCGGCACTTGCCGGCCTCGCTATCCGTCAGACACTCCGCCAGCCTCCGCGCCGCCGGCGACAATCGCGAAAAATCCCGTGCGCAGAGCCGTAGGGCGCGGGTGGCCCAGCCGTCGGCGAGTGGGGTGCAGCTCAATCGGTATGTGGAGGCGTGGCGTCCGGCGGCGCTTTCCGGCATCACTGCGATGCCTACCAGGCGGCTTGCCAGCAGGCACTGTGCGGCGAAGTCGCCGACAGTGGCGCGCAGCCGCAGCGGGGCGCCGGCGTCCAGTGCGCGGGCGAGGAGTTCACGTTGCAGCGCCGAGCCGCGGCCGAGGGCGATGAAGGGCTGTTTCAGCAACGCTTCGAAGGGCAGGGCGGATTGCCCGGCCAGGGGATGGCCGGGCGGCAGCACCGCCACCAGCCGGTCGGTACGGAAGGGGCGGGTCTGCAGGCCCTGGGTATCCACGTGGGCAGCGAGCACGCCCAGTTCCGCCTGGCCGCGGCGCAGCGCCTGGGCGATCAGCGCGCTGGGCTGCTCTTCCAGCTCGACGTCGGTCGTGGGCTCGGCGGCGAGGAAGTCGGCCAGGGGCGCCGGCAGGTGCTCGACCAGCGCGGCGCTGTTGGCCAGCAGGCGCACCTGGGCGCGCAGCGCCGAGGCCTGTCCGGCCAGCTCGTCGGCCATCAGCTGCAATTGATGCAGCACCGCCCGGGCATGGCTGGACAGGGTCTGCCCGGCGACCGTCGGACGGACGCCCCGGGCGTTGCGCACCAGCAGGGGCGCACCGACGGCATCCTCCAGGCCCTTGATGCGCACGCTGGCCGAGGCCGTCGACAGATGGCTGCGCGCGGCGCCGTGGGTGATGCTGCCGGCTTCGATCACGTGGATGAAGAGGCGCAGGTCCGTGAGGTCGTAGGTCATGGTGTAAGCCTTTGGATTTGCCTAAGGCTCGCTTCGCCGCATACCGCTGGTCAAGCCTGCGGGGCGGCCCGACACTGGCGCGGTTTCCGATCTGGGAGTGGTCATGTTCGTCGCACTGTGCGGGTTGATCTTCGTGATGGCGGGCCTGGTCAAGGGGCTGCTCGGCATGGGCCTGCCGACCCTGGCCATGGCGCTTCTGGTGATCCTCATGCCGTCGCCCGAGGCGGCGGCGCTGTTGCTGCTGCCTTCGGTGCTGACGAACCTCTGGCAGATGGGCGCGCCGGCGTCGGCGCTGCGGATGTGCCGGCGGCTGTTGCCGCTACTGGCGGGCATCACCCTGGCGACCCTGGTCGCCACGCGCTGGCTGACGCAGGGCAACAGCGAGGTGATCCATCCCGTGCTGGGCACTGTCCTGATGGCCTACGCCCTGGCGGGGCTCTTTCGCCTCCGCCTGCCGCAGCCCGGGCGGCTGGAAGGCTGGCTGTCGTTCCCGGTGGGGCTGGCGACCGGTGCGCTGAGCGGCGTCACCGGGGTATTCGTCATCCCCGCGGTGCCCTGGCTGCAGGCACTGCGCCTGGGCAAGGACGACCTCGTCCAGGCCCTGGCGATCTGCTTCCTGGTCGCCACCCTGGCGCTGGGCGCGGGCCTGTGGCTGCACGGGGAGGGCCGCCGCCTGGATCTCTGGGGCTCGGCGGCGATGGTTCCGCCCACGCTGCTGGGCATGTACCTCGGCCAGCGGCTGCGCCGGCACATTACCGAGGCGCTCTTTCAACGGCTGTTCTACCTTGGGCTGCTGGGCCTGGGGCTAGCCGCCTGGTGGTGAGGAACCCAGGGTCGCCGGTGCCATGACCGCGGGGAAAGCAGGACGCTTGGCCGTAGGGTGGGCCGGGCGGCGTTCCGCTTCAGCCCACCAGCCATCGCCTTCACTATGGCGTCCGTTCGGCGGTCAATCCAACGGATCGGCCCCGAGCGGCAGCAGCCGCTGCTGCATCGCCCGGTCGGGCGCTTCGAAGGGCAGGGCGCGGCCGGGAAGTTCGATGAGGGCGGGGCTTTCGGTCTGCTCGAGCTTGCGCTGCAGGTGCGCGACGGTGCGTCTCAGGCGAGTCACCTTGTCTTCCAGCCTGAACACCCGGCGGTGGTTGTAGAACAGGCCGAGCACGAACCCGGCGGAGGCGAAGATCAGGCTGTAGAGCAGCAGCAGGTCGTGAATGTCGGTCAGCATCGTTGTTGTCCCTTATCGGTTGCGCGTTCCCTTGTGCGATGCGTGGCGCGCGGCCAGGGCCGCGGTGCAACGCCCGATACGTGTACTGCCAGAGGTGAGACAGGCGTCACGGCGGGACGTTCCCTGGCCGGCACGCAGGGCAGGGCGGGCCGTCTGGGACGCCGAACTCCTACGGACGGCCATCGTCGGAAAAGGACAGAGTCGGCTAACGAGAGGCTGCAGACGATGGCTTTTCTGAACATGCGGGGCGTGGGTCCTTTCGAGATTCTCAAGCGCACCCTCCGGGAATTCAACAACGACGACATGTCCACCTATGCGTCGGCGCTGGCCTACCGGGCGCTGTTCTCGCTGTTTCCCTTCGTGCTGTTCCTGATGTCCATGCTGGGCTTCCTGCATCTGCCGAACTTCTTCGACTGGCTGCGCGAGCAGGCGGCGCTGGCCCTGCCGCCGATGGCGGTGGACCAGGTCAACGGGGTCATCGACCAGCTGCAGCAGCAGGAGCGCGGTTTCCTCTCGCTGGGGATCCTGGTGGCCCTGTGGACCGCCTCGACCGGCGTGCGCTCGCTGATGAACGCGATGAACGCGGCCTACGACGTGAAGGAGGAGCGGCCGTCGTGGAAGCTTTTCATTCTCTCGTTCGTCTACACCATCGGCATCGCGATCATGCTGCTGCTGGCGGCAGGCCTGATGATCGTCGGCCCGCAGGTCATGCAGTGGCTCGCCGGGCAGGTCGGGCTCGAACAGGTGGTAGTGGTGCTCTGGACCTGGCTGCGCTGGCCGGTGGTGGTGCTGCTGATGATGCTGGCGGTAGCGCTGCTGTACTACTTCGCGCCGAACGTCGAGCAGCAGTTCCGCTTCCTCACGCCCGGCTCGGTGCTGGCGGTGCTGGTGTGGATCATCGCCTCGCTGGGCTTCGGCATCTACGTGCAGAACTTCTCCAACTACGGCGCCACCTACGGAAGCATCGGCGCGATCATCGTGCTGCTGCTGTATTTCTACATCTCCGCCGCGGTGCTGCTGTTCGGCGCGGAGCTCAACGCGGTGATCGAGCATGCCTCGGCCGAGGGCAAGGACCCGGGCGACAAGCGCCTGGAATCCTGACCAGCCCAGCGTCGGCGCTCGAACGTCTGTCGTTCCGAACGGTCCATTGATTCCATCACAGGGCCCTTCACGGCGAGCGAGCCGATCGATGTCTTCTCGCGCCGTGCGCGGCTCTGCGCTATGGCCAAACGGAGACGCTTCACCTTGCATATCGCCGATATGACCATGTTCTACGCCCCGGCAAGCGGTGGCGTGCGTACTTATCTGGAAGCAAAGCATCGCCGGCTCCGACTCTATCCGGGCGTTCGACACAGCGTGCTGGTGCCCGGCAGCGACTATCGCCAGCACGATGGCGTCTACGAGATCCCGGCGCCGATGCTGCCGTTCGGGCGCGGTCACCGCTTCCCGGTGCGCCGCGGCCCCTGGCGCGAGCAGCTGCGGGCGCTGCGCCCCGACCTGATCGAGGTCGGCGATCCCTACATGACGGCCTGGGCCGCACTCGACGCCGGCCGGCGCCTGGACATTCCGGTGATCGGCTTCTACCACTCGGACCTGCCGCTGCTGGCGTCCAAGCGCATGGGCGCCTGGTTCGGCGCGAACATGGCGCAGTACGTCTCGCGCCTGTACCGCAGCTTCGACCGCGTGCTGGCGCCGAGCCAGGTGATGGCCGACAAGCTCGACAGCCTGGGCGTGCACAACGTGCACGTGCAGCCGCTGGGCGTCGACCTGCAGACGTTCCGTCCGCAGCGCCGCGATCCGCAGCTGCGCGCCAGGCTCGGGCTCGCCGATGACGCCCGCCTGCTGATCTTCGCCGGCCGCGGCTCGAGGGAGAAGAACCTGCCGGTGCTGCTGGAGGCCGCGCGCCTGCTGGGCAGGCCGTATCACCTGCTGCTGGTCGGTTCGACCATGCCGCGAAAGGTGCCGGACAACGTCACGGTGATCGACCGCTTCTGTGGCCGCGAGGAAGTGGCGACCTACATGGCCAGCAGCGACCTGCTGCTGCACGCCGGCGATCAGGAGACCTTTGGCCTGGTCGCGCTCGAGGCCATGGCCAGCGGCATCCCCGTGGTCGCCGCGCGGGCCGGCGCCCTGCCGGAGATCGTACCCTTCCACTGCGGGCGGCTGTGCCGGCCGCTGGATGCGCGCAGCATGGCGCAGACGGTGCGCGAGCTGTTCACCGGCAACGTGCGGCTGCTCGGCCAGCAGGCGCGCCAGCACGTCGAGGCGCACCACGCCTGGGACGCGGTGGTGGCCGGGCTGCTCGCCCACTACCAGGCGGTCCGCGGGACGCTCGACCTGCCGGTCGCCGTGCATGGCTGAGCGGGAGCTGGTGCTGGTGCTGCACGACGTGGCGCCGGAGACCTGGCCCGACTACCAGCCTTTCGTCGAAGCGGTCGATGCCCTGGGCGAGGTGCCGATCAACTGGCTGGTGGTGCCCGATTTCCACCGGCGCAACCCGCTGGAGCGGCACCCGGGCTTCTGCCGGATGCTCGATGCGCGGCTGGCGCGCGGCGACGAGCTGATCCTGCACGGCTGCTTCCATGCCGACAACGGGCCGTCGCCACGCACCCCGCGGGAATGGTTCATGCGCCGGGTGTTCACCCACGAGGGCGAGTTCTACGTCCTCGACCGGGACGAGGCGGCGCGTCGCCTGGCGCTTGGCATGGCGCTGTTCGGCCGGCTGGGCTGGCCGCTGCAGGGCTTCGTCGCACCGGCCTGGCTGATGAGCGCCGGAACCCGCCAGGCGCTGGCCCGGACGGGACTGGCCTACACCAGCGACACGCGCCGGCTCTATCAGCTGCCGGACTTCGAGGCGGTGCCCGCGCCGGGGCTGGTATGGAGCGCCGGCTCGGCCTGGCGCCGCGGGCTGTCGCGGCTGTATTGCGAATCCCTGCGGCTGCGTTACCAGCAGGTTCCCCTGCTGCGGCTCGGGCTGCACCCGGTGGACATGCGCCACGAGTTCTCCCGCCGCTACTGGTTCGAACTGCTGGTGCGCCTGCTGCGCGAGGGCCGCACGGCGACCACCAAGCACCAGTGGATGAAGCGCCAGGTCGCCTTGGCAGGCGCGGTGGCATGAGTCGTGGCTTCTGGCTTTTGCTCTGCGGACTGACGGCTGCGACGCTGGTTCCCCTGCTGCTCGGCGGCACCGGCCTGTTCGAGAGGCTGCTCAGCTTTCCGCCGGAGCTGCTGCTGACGATGCTCGGCATGATCGCGCTCGGCTGGTACCTCAACGCCTGGCGCCTGCGCCTGCTGCTCGGCCGCCGGCACATCGCCGCCGGGCGCTCGGTCGGCATCGTCATGGCCACCGAATTCGCCATCTGCGCGACGCCGGGCGGCGCCGGCGGGCCGCTGACGATGATGGCGCTGCTGATGCGCGACGGCGTGCCGCCGGCGCGCGGCACGGCGATCTTCGCGGTGGAGCACCTGTGCGACCTGCTGTTCTTCCTCTGCGCGCTGATCGGCGTGCTGATCTACGCACTGACCCACGCGCTCAATCCCTACATCGGCAGCCTGCTGGGGCTCGCCGCGGCGCTGCTGGTCGGCGGCCTGGCGCTGCTGGGGCTGCTCGGGCGCTTCCACCGGCAGGTGTTCCGGCTCAACGGCCGGCTGGCCAGTCGCCTGGGTGTGAGCCGGCGCCGCAAGCACCGCTGGGCGCGCAAGGTACTGGGCTTCCGCAACGCGCTGCGCGCCTCGCTGCGCCTGCCGTACCCCATCCTGCTCGCGGTGTTCGCGGTGACCGTGCTGCATTGGCTGCTGCGCTACAGCGTGCTCTACCTGACCCTGCGCGGCCTCGGCAGCGAACTCGCCTGGGCCTGGACCTTCCTGGTGCAGATGCTGGCGCTCACCGCCGGCCAACTGAGCCTGCTGCCCGGCGGGGCGGGCAGCGCCGAGCTCGCCTCGGCGGCGCTGTTGACGCCGCTGGTCGGCGCTTCCACTTCGGCTGCGGCGATCCTCATCTGGCGCTTCGTGACCTACTACTTCTACCTCATCGCCGGGGCTCCGGTATTCCTGCATCTGGCCGGGCGGCCGCTGCTGGCGCGGCTGGTTCGTGCCCGTCAGTCGTAAAAACGCAACCGATGGCGCTTCGGCGGGTCAATCGAATACCTGACAACGAGAGAGGAGACCCGATATGAGCAGCTCCGAAGACAAGCTCAAGGGCAACACCAACGAAGCCGTCGGCAAGATCAAGCAGGGTGTCGGCGAAGCCACTGACAATCCGCGCCTGAAGGGCGAAGGCCAGCGTCAGGAAACCAAGGGCGAGGCCCAGCAGCTCAAGGGCGAGGTGAAGGACACCATCAAGCGCGGCATCGATCGCGCCTGACAGCACGCCCGCCCAGAAAGACGAATGCCCGCGTGAGCGGGCATTCGCGCGTCGGGGGGAAGGACTCAGCGTTCCAGGTACTGCCGCTTGCCCTTCTTGCCGTCCCACTCCTCGGCGTCCGGCAGCGGGTCCTTCTTCTCGGTGATGTTCGGCCAGACTTCGGCCAGCTCGGCGTTGAGCTCGAGGAATTCCTGCATGTCGTCCGGCACCTCGTCCTCGGAGAAGATCGCCTGCGCCGGGCACTCGGGCTCGCAGAGGGCGCAGTCGATGCACTCGTCCGGGTGGATCACGAGGAAATTGGGGCCCTCGTAGAAGCAGTCCACCGGACAGACTTCCACGCAGTCCGTGTATTTGCACTTGATGCAGTTGTCGGTGACGACGAAGGTCATTCCAGCTATCTCCTCATGCGTGTCGGTGGCAATGGCAGTCGCCCCCGGAGGCGCGGCCCAGGCAGCCGCGCCATCGAAAAAATGCGCGCGATTCTAGCAGCTTTATCAGGCCCCGATACGCGATTTGAGGCCGTATATCAGCTCCAGTGCCGCGCGCGGCGTCAGTTCGTCGGGGTTCAGCCGCGACAGCTCCTCGATCACCGGATGCGGCAGCGCGGCGAACAGGTCGCTCTGCATCGGCGGCGCCGGCTGGCCGGGTTCGGCGCGCGGCGCCTCGTGCGGCAGGCTGGTGGTCTCCAGCCGCGACAGGTGGTCGCGGGCACGCTGGATCACCGGGGCCGGCACGCCGGCGAGCTGCGCCACCGCCAGGCCGTAGCTCTGGCTGGCCGGGCCGGGCAGGACCTGGTGTAGGAACACGATGCGCTCGTTGTGCTCGGTCGCGGTCAGGTGCACGTTGGCCACCACCGGCTGGCTCTCCGGCAGCACGGTCAGCTCGAAGTAGTGGGTGGCGAACAGGGTGAAGGCACGCAGCCCGGCCAGGTGCTCGGCCGCCGCCCAGGCCAGCGACAGGCCGTCGAAGGTGCTGGTGCCGCGGCCGACCTCGTCCATCAGCACCAGGCTCCTGTCGGTCGCGTTGTGCAGGATGTTGGCGGTCTCGCTCATTTCCACCATGAAGGTCGAGCGCCCGCCGGCCAGGTCGTCGGAGGAGCCGATGCGGGTGAAGATGCGGTCCACCAGCGACAGTTCGCAGGCCCTGGCCGGGACGAAGCTGCCGATCTGCGCCAGCAGCACGATCAGCGCGGTCTGGCGCATGTAGGTGGACTTGCCGCCCATGTTCGGCCCGGTGATCACCAGCATGCGGGTGCTGTCGTCGAGCGAGAGGTCGTTGGCCACGAAGGGCGTGTCCAGCACCTGCTCGACCACCGGATGACGGCCCTGGTCGATCTTCAGGCAGGGCTCGTCGACGAAGCGCGGGCGGTTCAGGTCGAGGTTCAGCGCGCGCTCGGCGAGGTTGCTTAGCACGTCCAGCTCGGCCAGCGCCGCGGCGCTTTCCTGCAGCGGCGCCAGGTGCTCGATGAGGGTTTCCAGCAGCGCGTCGTACAGCGCCTTTTCGCGCGCCAGCGCGCGGCTCTTGGCCGACAGCGCCTTGTCCTCGAAGGCCTTGAGTTCGGGGGTGATGAAGCGTTCGGCGCCCTTGAGCGTCTGCCGGCGGATGTAGTCGGCCGGCGCCGATTCGGCCTGCCGGGTGGGCAGCTCGATGAAGTAGCCGTGCACGCGGTTGTAGCCGACCTTGAGGTTCGCCAGCCCGGTGCGCTCGCGCTCGCGCGTCTCCAGGTCCATCAGGTACTGGCCGGCGTTCTCGCTGATCGACAGCAGTTCGTCGAGCTCCGCGTCGTAGCCGCTCTTCAGCACGCCGCCGTCGCGGATCACCGCCGGTGGGTTGTCGATGATCGCCCGCGCCAGCAGGTCGGCCAGCTCCGGATAGGTGCGGATGCTGGCGGCCAGCGCGCTCAGGTGTGGGGCGACCAGCGCCTGCATCGCCTCCTGCAGGGCCGGCAGCGCCGCCAGCGCGTCGCGCAGCCGGGCCAGGTCGCGCGGGCGGGCGTTGCGCAGGCCGATGCGCGCGAGGATGCGCTCGAGGTCGCCGATGTCCTTGAGCTGCGGCTGGATGAGTTCGAAGCGATAGTGCTCGAGCAGGCAGATGATCGAATCCTGGCGGGCCTCCAGCGCCGCGCGGTCGCGCAGCGGGCGGTTCAGCCAGCGGGTCAGCAGGCGCGAGCCCATGGCGGTCTGGCAGCGGTCCATGACCGACTGCAGGGTGTTGTCGCGGCCGCCGGAGAGGTTGACGTCCAGTTCCAGGTTGCGGCGGGTGGCGCCGTCGAGGACCACGGTGTCGTCGAGCCGCTCGTGGCGCAGGCTGCGCAGGTGGGGCAGGGCGGTGCGCTGGGTTTCCTTGGCGTAGGCGAGCAGGCAGCCGGCGGCGCCGATGGCCAGGGTCAGCTTCTCGCAGCCGAAGCCCTTGAGGTCCTGGGTGGCGAACTGCTGGCAGAGGCTCTTGAAGGCGCTGTCACGGTCGAAGTCCCAGGGCGCGCGGCGGCGCACGCCGCGGCGCTTGTCCAGCGGCAGGCCCTGCGGCCAGTCGTCAGGCACCAGCAGTTCGGCCGGGTTGAGGCGCTCGACCTCGGCCAGCAGGGTTTCCCAGCCCTTGAGTTCCTGCACGCTGAAGCGCCCGCTGGTGATGTCCAGCACCGACAGGCCGAACAGCTTCTCGTCGCCCAGCACGGCGGCCAGCAGGTTGTCGCGGCGTTCGTCGAGCAACGCCTCGTCGCTGACCGTGCCCGGCGTGATGATGCGCACCACCTGGCGCTCGACCGGCCCCTTGCTGGTGGCCGGGTCGCCGATCTGTTCGCAGATCACCACCGACTCGCCGAGCTTCACCAGCCGCGCCAGGTAGCCCTCCGCCGAGTGGAAGGGAATGCCTGCCATCGGGATCGCCTTGCCGGCCGACTGGCCGCGGGCGGTGAGGGTGATGTCCAGCAGCGCGGCGGCGCGCTTGGCGTCTTCGTAGAAGAGTTCGTAGAAGTCGCCCATGCGGTAGAACATCAGCTGGTCCGGATGCTCGCGCTTGAGCTTCCAGTACTGCTGCATCATCGGGGTGTGCTGGGAAAGGTCGTCCATTGGCTGCGCAGGTCGATCGGGAAAAGTCGCCAATACTACCTGCCCGGGCCGGTCATTTCCTTACCCGGTGAACAACTCGCGGCGTTGCGTCGCAAGCGCGGCAGCGGGCCGGCGCTCGCGTGGCCGCCTCGGCGGGCGCTGCGCGGCGGATGCCCGTTGGGCGGGGCTCACTCCTGGAGGATGTACGCCCTCGACAGCTCGTCGGCGATCGAACGGTAGATCGCCTTGGCGCGGGCCCAGGTCTCTTCGGCGCCGTCGCCGACGTCCCATTCGCCCAGCAGTTCGAAGCGGTCGCCATAGGGCTTGAGGTCGTACACCCGCATGCCGGGAATGGCGTCGGGGTCGAGCCGCACGAGTTCGTTCGCAAGCGCCAGGAGACGCTCGCGGTCTGCACGCAACTTGTCCATAACACCTCGGCATGGCGCGCGGCAGGTTGCCGGCGCCTTTTCTTTTTCTGGACTTTTCTGGCTGTTCCAGCGCCCATGGCATGGGTGTCACTGGAAGATGACGGTTAGAGTTCGACTTTCACGGCGGTTCGCCGGCCTTCCGTCGTGCAGACGGGCGGCCGGGAGCCTTCCGTCTGCGACGGGGCCTCAGTGCGCCGAACGCATGTGCGGCAGGTTGGCCAGACGCTTGAGGCGCAGCGCCGGTTCTTCCACCAGCTTCCACGACAGCACGGCGAAGCAGAGGGTGATCGCCAGGCTCAGCAGGGCGAAGCCGGGGATGCCGATGTGCGGGCCGAACCAGTGCATGATCAGTTGCTGCACCGGAAAGCCGAAGATGTACATGCCGTAGGAGAAGTCGCCGTACCTGCCGAAGCTGGCCAGGTGGGGCACCGGCATGTAGGCGAAGTAGATCACTAGGTAGGGCAGGGTCACCACGTGCACGGCGAACCAGCCGTCATTGCCCAGGGCGAGCAGCCAGCCGGCGAGCAGGGCCACGGCGATGCGGCCGTCCCAGGGAATCGAGTTGCGGCAGATGTACAGCGCCGATCCGGCGAGGAAGAACATGCTCAGCCGGGACAGCTTGGTCAGGGTCAGGCTGTCGATTTCCAGCGCCGGCAGCAGCATGAAGTAGCCCACCACGGCGGCGGCCAGGGCGACGAACACCATGTCCCCGCGCAGCAGCCGGAACATGCCCAGGAACAGCACGCCGCAGTACATCAGGCCCTCCAGCGGCAGCGTCCAGAACGAGCCGTTGACCGCCTCGGGGAAGGGATTGCCGGCGAACACCCCGGGCAGGTTGTAGTTGGTGAGCATGAACAGGTTGGTGAGGAAGGCGGCCGTCTGCGGATGGGTGAAGTACTCGACCAGCGACAGCTGGGTGGAGAGCGGGCCGATGATCAGCAAGGCGAACATCACCGAGAAGGCCAGGCCGGGAAAGATCCGCAGCGCCCGCTTGACCACGAAGCTGACGTTGCCGCTGCCGTGCAGGTAGGAGGCGGTCACCAGGAAGCCGCTGATCACGAAGAAGACGTCCACCGCCAGGTCGGCGACGTCCGTGTTCCCGGTGAGCTGGCGCAGCGGCTCTTCGGGCAAGCGGCCGCTGAGCCAGTAGCAGTGCCCGACCAGCACCAGGCTGGCGGCGAGGAAGCGAAGAAAATCGAAATTATTCTCGCGGACACCAAAGGACATCTTCTGCATCTTGCACCTCCCTGTTGCGTTCATCGCTGACCTTATTGATCGGATGGCCAGAAAAACGGTTCCTTCCGTTCACCGGTGTTTGGCCGTTATCCCACCAGGCCTACCGGGACGAAAATACAAGTCCATGAAGAAGAAAGGGTTTTTATCCCGGCCGTTCGTCCGAAGGCCGCAGCGGCCGTTGCGCCTGGCCGTCACCGATGAACGGACGCCTGATCGTGGCCGGGAAATGCGGTAGGGTGCTCGGTCTGGCCGTCTGCACAGGAGCGACCGATGGATGAACTGACCCGCCTGGCCGAGGAGCTGGGGGCGCGGCTGCAGGCCTGCGCCGCCCAGGTGACCACGGCCGAATCATGCACCGGTGGCGGCATCGCCGAGGCGATCACCCGCGTGGCCGGCAGCTCGGCCTGGTTCGAAGCCGGCTACGTGACCTATTCCAATGTTCAGAAGACCCGCCAGTTGCAGGTGCCGGAGGTGCTGTTCGAGCAGGTCGGTGCGGTCAGTCGGGAGGTGGTCGAGGCCATGGTGGCCGGGGCCCGCCGGCACAGCGGGGCGCGCTTCGCCGTGGCGGTGAGCGGTGTCGCCGGCCCCGGCGGCGGCTCGGCCGAGAAGCCGGTGGGCACCGTGTGGCTGGCCTGGGCCGACGGCGACCGCCCGTTCGCCCAGCGCTGCCTGTTCGACGGCGATCGGCAGGCGGTCAGGAGGCAGACGGCCGAGCGCGCGCTGGCCGGGCTGATCCGATTGACGGCCGGAGAAAATCCGGTCGAGGGCTAGGCGAGTTCCCGGAGCCTGTGTTTAAATACTGGCTACTTATACAGTTGTCGTGGCCTCCGGCCCTCTTGATCAAGTGAGGATTCCAATGGACGAGAACAAGAAGCGCGCCTTGGCTGCAGCCCTGGGCCAGATCGAACGCCAGTTCGGCAAGGGCGCGGTCATGCGCATGGGCGATCACGATCGCCCCGCGATTCCCGCCATTTCCACCGGCTCCCTGGGCCTCGACATCGCGCTGGGCATCGGCGGCCTGCCGAAGGGCCGGATCGTCGAGATCTACGGTCCGGAATCCTCGGGCAAGACGACTATGACTTTGTCGGTCATCGCCGAGGCCCAGAAGCTCGGCGCCACCTGCGCCTTCGTCGACGCCGAACACGCCCTCGACCCGGACTACGCCGGCAAGCTGGGCGTCAATGTCGACGACCTGCTGGTCTCGCAGCCGGACACCGGCGAGCAGGCCCTGGAAATCACCGACATGCTGGTGCGCTCCAACGCGGTGGACGTGATCATCGTCGACTCCGTGGCGGCGCTGGTGCCCAAGGCGGAGATCGAAGGCGAGATGGGCGACGCCCACGTCGGCCTGCAGGCCCGCCTGATGTCGCAGGCGCTGCGCAAGATCACCGGCAACATCAAGAACGCCAACTGCCTGGTCATCTTCATCAACCAGATCCGCATGAAGATCGGCGTGATGTTCGGCAGCCCGGAAACGACCACCGGCGGTAACGCGCTCAAGTTCTACGCCTCGGTTCGTCTCGACATTCGCCGCACCGGCGCGGTGAAGGAAGGCGACGAGGTGGTCGGCAGCGAAACCCGCGTCAAGGTGGTGAAGAACAAGGTCGCCCCGCCGTTCCGCCAGGCCGAGTTCCAGATCCTCTACGGCAAGGGCATCTACCGCAACGGCGAGATCATCGACCTCGGCGTGCAGCAGGGGCTGGTGGAGAAGTCCGGTGCCTGGTACAGCTACCAGGGCAACAAGATCGGCCAGGGCAAGGCGAACGCTGCCAAGTACCTGGAAGACAACCCGGAAGTGGCCCGTACCATCGAGCAGCAGATCCGCGACAAGCTGCTGGTCACCGCTGGCGGCAGCAGCAAGGCGGCCGCCGCGGCGGCTTCGACCGCCGACGACCTGGTCGACGCCGACCTCTAAGTCCATGCCCGTCGTGCTCGACAGCACCGCTGCGGTACGGCGCGCGGCAATGGATCTACTGGCTCGACGCGAGCATGGCCGCGTCGAGCTTTCGCGCAAGCTGCGCCAGCGCGGCGCCCAGTCCGAGCACATCGAGGCTGCACTCGACCGGTTGGCCGAGGAAGGCCTGCTCTCCGAAGCCCGTTATCTCGAAAGCTACGTGCGCAGCCGGTGCAATGCCGGCTACGGGCCGTTGCGCATTCGCGAGGAACTGGCCCAGCGCGGCCTGCCGCGCGAAGCCATCGAAGCCGCGTTGCGGCAGAGCGGCTTCGACTGGAACGAACAGTTGCGTGAAATCTGGCAACGCAGGTTCGGCGAACTCCCGCAGGACCCCAGGGAGCGCGCAAGGCAAGGGCGCTTTCTCGCCTATCGCGGCTATTCGCCGGCGGCGATCGGCCGCTTGCTGAGCGGCCATCTCGCCGACGACTGAGGAGCGGTTTCGCGGTCGAGACCACAAAAGCATCGCCCCGAGGTCGGGCCTCCCACAAAAGCAAGCGGTGCTGCACGGACCTGCGGGAGGCGCGCCCTCGCGGCGACTGTCCACGAAAGCCGGGAGCTCTGCAGGCGCAGGTTGGCCGGAACGCGTTCCGTAGGGTGGGCCGGGCGGCGTTCCGCTTCAGCCCACCAGCTCGCGGTCGAGACCCACAAGAGCATCGCCCCGAGG
>NZ_AUDU01000018.1 GCF_000425625.1 Stutzerimonas azotifigens DSM 17556 | reverse complement strand
GGACTTTCCCTCATCCGGCCCTGCGGGCCACCTTCTCCCGCGGGGAGAAGGGAAAGGCGCCGCGGCGACGGACACGAACCCGTGGGAGCGATCTCGACCGCGAACGAGCCCCCACTCCCCATTCGCGGCCAAGGCCGCTCCCACGGAACGTGCCCGGTATTGGGCTGATGATTTCGCCGTGGGGCGAGTGAACGGCCTCGGGTCAGCCAGTTTTCGGCTGGTAGGCGCAGTAGCCGGGGCGCGGCCCGATCTGGGGATGATTGCGGCAGGTGTCCGGGCGCCTGGCATAGACCGTGCACAGCCGTGTCTGGCGGTCGAGGAACAGGCAGTCCCCGCTGGAGTGGCGCGCCAGGGTGAAACGCGCCTGCTTCTGGTTGAAGTGCTCGACCACGCCGGCCTTCATCAGCCGGCGGGCGATCTGCCGCGGCGGCTCGTCGCGCTCGAAGGGATCGGCCAGCTCCAGGCGGATCAGGTCCTCGATGCCGACTTCCACCGGCAGGCTGCAGCAGGTCGCGCGGCAGTCGCGGCACAGGCCCTTGGCGTAGCGGGCCCAGGTGTCCAGGCGGTCGGGGTCGGCGGGGGCGATCAGGGGGCGCTTCATCGGGGGCAGGGCAGTTGGCGAAGGCGCGGATCATAGCGAGCCCTGGCTGAATTACCAGTGCATTCGACGGTCGGAACCCGGACGAATGGTCGCCCATGACGTTCGCAAAGCTGCAAAGCTTCGCCCGTCCAATTCTTCGTGGGAGGCGCGTGCGCGCTCGCGCCATGGCCTCCCGGTCTCCACGCTGCCCAGAGGTCCGCTGATGACGCAGGAGCCCACCGTTTCCGTCAATGATGTCGCCGCCTTCCGCGAGGCCGTGCTCAGGAAGCTCACCTACTCGGTGGGCAAGGACCCCGAGCATGCCTTCGATCACGACTGGTTCGAGGCGATCGCCCTGGCCACCCGCGATCACGTGATCGACCACTGGATGGAGCATACCCGCCAGTCCTATCGCGGAGGCCAGAAGCGTGTCTACTACCTCTCGCTGGAATTCCTCATCGGCCGCCTGCTGATCGACAGCCTGAGCAACCTCGGGATCCTCGACACGGCGCGCCAGGCGCTCGCCGAGCTGGACGTCGACATCGAACGCATCCGTGCGCTGGAGCCGGACGCCGCGCTCGGCAACGGCGGCCTCGGGCGCCTGGCGGCCTGCTTCATGGAAAGCATGTCGACCCTCGGCATCGCCGCCCACGGCTACGGCATCCGCTACGAGCACGGGCTGTTCCGCCAGGTGATCGTCGACGGCTGGCAGCACGAGCAGACCGAGACCTGGCTGGACTTCGGCAACCCCTGGGAGTTCGAACGGCCCGAGGTGAGCTACCTGATCGGCTTCGGCGGCCACGTGACGGCGGTGAACGAGAATGGCCGGCAAAAGCATTTCTGGCACTGGGCCGAAGGCGTGCGTTCGATCGCCTACGACACGCCCATCGTCGGCTGGCGCGGCGCCAGCGTGAACACCCTGCGCCTGTGGCGAGCCCGCGCCGAGGCGGATTTCCACCTCGAGCGCTTCAACGCCGGCGACCACATCGGCGCCTTTGCCGAGGGCGCGCGCGCCGAAAGCATCTCGCGGGTGCTCTACCCGAACGACAGCACCGAGGCCGGCCAGGAACTGCGCCTGCGCCAGGAATACTTCTTCGTCGCCGCCTCCCTGCAGGACCTGCTGCGCCGGCACCTCAAGCAGCGCGGCACGCTGGACAGCCTGCCGCAGTTCGCCTCGATCCAGCTGAACGACACCCACCCGGCGATCGCCGTCGCCGAGCTCATGCGCCTGCTGGTGGACGTGCATGGCTACGAGTGGGAACGGGCCTGGGAGCTGACCGTCGGCACCCTGTCCTACACCAACCACACGCTGCTGCCCGAGGCGCTGGAGACCTGGCCGGTCGGCCTGATGGAGCGGTTGCTGCCGCGGCACATGCAGATCATCTACCTGATCAACGCCCACCACATCGACTCGCTGCGGGCCAGGGACAACCACAACATCGAACTGCTGCGCTCGGTGTCGCTGATCGAGGAAGACCACGGCCGCCGGGTGCGCATGGGCAACCTGGCGTTCCTCGGCTCGCACAGCATCAACGGGGTCTCGGCGCTGCACACCGAGCTGATGCGCAAGACGGTGTTCCGCGACCTGTACGGGCTGTATCCGGAGCGCATCAACAACAAGACCAACGGCATCACCTTCCGCCGCTGGCTGTACCAGGCCAACCCGAAGCTGACCGGGCTGGTGGTCGAGGCGCTCGGCGAAGCGGTGCTCGACTCGCCGGAGAGCCTGCTGCGCGGCCTGGAGCCGTTCGCCGAGCAGGCCGAGTTCCGCCGTCGCTTCGCCGAGCAGCGGCTGGAGAACAAGCGCGTGCTGGCGCGGCTGATCCGGGAGCGAGTCGGCGTCACGGTCGACCCCAACGCGCTGTTCGACGTGCAGGTCAAGCGCATCCACGAATACAAGCGCCAGCTGCTCAACCTGCTGCACACCGTGGCGCTGTACCACGCGATCCGCAACGACCCGGGCGCGCCCTGGGTGCCGCGGGTGAAGATCCTCGCCGGCAAGGCGGCGGCCAGCTATCACCAGGCCAAGCTGATCATCAAGCTGGCCAACGATATCGCCCGCACGGTCAACGACGACCCCACCGTGCGCGGCCTGCTCAAGGTGGTGTTCCTGCCGAACTACAACGTCAGCCTGGCCGAGCAGATCATCCCGGCGGCGGACCTTTCGGAACAGATCTCCACCGCCGGCCTGGAGGCCTCCGGCACCAGCAACATGAAGTTCGCCCTCAACGGCGCGCTGACCATCGGCACGCTGGACGGCGCCAATGTCGAGATGAGCGAGCAGATCGGCCTGGAACACATGTTCATCTTCGGCCTCACCGCCCAGCAGGTGGAGGCGCGCAAGCGGGCCGGGGAATACAACGCCGAAGCCATCGCCATCGAGTCGCCGCGGCTGAACGAGGTACTCGAGGCGATCCGCAACGGTGCCTTTTCCTCTGATGACCCGGGACGCTACACCGGCCTGATCGACGGCCTGAAGTGGCACGACACCTTCTTCGTCTGCGCCGATTTCGAGGCCTACTGGCAGGCGCAGCTGGAGGTGGAGGCGCGCTGGCGCGACCCGGCGCGCTGGTGGCGCTCGGCGGTGCTCAACACCGCGCGCACCGGCTGGTTCTCCTCGGACCGCACCATCCGCCAGTACGCCGGCGAGATCTGGAAGGTGCTCGACGACAAGTGACGCGGGCGGCGACGGATGCGATCTGCCATCCGCCGCTGAACTCAGGGCCCGACCGCCCGGTCTCAGGGGAGATATTGCCCGGCCGGCGCGCTACACTGCGCCGGTTTTCCCACCTCTGGAGCCTTTCCATGTCACGTACGACCCTGAGCCGCTACCTCATCGAGCAGACCCGCAGCCATAACACGCCGGCGGACCTGCGTTTCCTGGTCGAGGTCGTGGCGCGGGCCTGCAAGGCGATCAGCCATGCGGTTTCCAAGGGCGCCCTCGGCGGCGTGCTCGGCAGCATGGAGACCGAGAACGTGCAGGGCGAAGTGCAGAAGAAGCTGGACGTGATGTCCAACGAGATCCTGCTGGAAGCCAACGAATGGGGTGGGACCCTGGCCGGCATGGCCTCCGAGGAGATGGACAAGGCCTATCAGATTCCCGGGCAGTACCCCAAGGGCGCCTACCTGCTGATGTTCGACCCGCTGGACGGCTCTTCGAACATCGACGTCAACGTCTCGGTCGGCACCATCTTCTCGGTGCTGCGCTGCCCCGGCGAGTGCTTCAGCCAGAACGACATGCTCGGCGAGGACGCCTTCCTCCAGCCCGGCACCCGCCAGGTCGCCGCCGGCTATGCCATCTACGGCCCGCAGACCATGCTGGTGCTGACCCTGGGCAACGGCGTCAAGGGCTTCACCCTCGACCGCGAGCTGGGCAGCTTCGTACTCACCCACGACGACATCCGGGTCCCGGAGCGCACCGCCGAGTTCGCCATCAACATGTCCAACCAGCGCCACTGGGAGGCGCCGGTCAAGCGCTACGTCGAAGAGCTGCTGGCCGGCCAGGAAGGGCCGCTGGGCAAGAACTACAACATGCGCTGGATCGCCTCGATGGTGGCCGACGTGCACCGCATCCTCACCCGCGGCGGCATCTTCATGTACCCGCGCGACGCCCGCGAGCCGGGCAAGCCCGGCAAGCTGCGGCTGATGTACGAGGCCAACCCGATGTCGATGATCATCGAGCAGGCCGGCGGCGCCGCCACCAACGGACACGAGCGCATCCTCGACCTGCAGCCGCAGGCGTTGCACGAGCGGGTCGCGGTGTTCCTCGGCTCCAAGGAAGAGGTCGAGCGGGTCACCGGCTACCACCGGAGCTGACCGATGCAGGCGCCCTGGCAGCCGTTGCTGGACTGGTGGTTCGGCGACGCCGCCGCGGCGCCCGAGATCGCCGCCGAGAAGCAGCGCCTGTGGTTCGGCTATCGCCCCGAGCAGGACGAGCAGGCGCGCCAGCGCTTCGGCGAGCTGACCGAGCGGGCGCTCGCCGGCGGCCTGCAGGAATGGAGCGAAACGCCGGCCGGCTGGCTCGCCCTGATCCTGCTGCTCGACCAGTTGCCGCGCATGATTCATCGCGGCACGCCGCGCGCCTTCGCCGGTGACGAACGGGCTCAGCAACTGGTGCGCGACGGCCTGGCGCAGGGCGGCGACGTCTTCCTCGCGCCGATCCAGCGGGTGTTCGTCTACCTGGTGCTCGAGCACGCCGAGCAGCTGCCGGCGCAGGAGCAGGCGGTGGCGTATTTCCGGCAGCTGTGCGACCTGGCGGGCGAGGCCGAGCGGCCGCTGTTCGAAGGCTTCCTCGACTATGCGGAACGTCATCGCAATGTGATCGCCCGCTTCGGGCGTTTTCCGCACCGCAATGCGATCCTTGGCCGCGCTTCGAGCGACGCCGAGCGCGCCTTCCTCGAAGAGCCCGGTTCGCGCTTCTAGCGAAACCGCGCACGGAACCTCTGCCAACGGAACACCACTAAAGCCTGATGGGTATCGGGGCGATCTCGCCACCCTTCAGTGCCAGGAGCCTTCATGTCTTCACGACTCCCCGCCCTGATCGCCTGCGCGCTGCTGCTCGGCGCCTGCAGCCCCGTGACCCAGGACAATTTCGCCAGGCTGGAGGCCGGCATGCCGCGCGCCGAGGTCGAGCGTCTGCTCGGCAAGCCGAGCGAGTGCGCCGGCGCGCTGGGCATGTCCAGCTGCCTGTGGGGCGACAAGGAACAATTCATCAGCATTCAGTTCGCCGGCGACAAGGTGATGATGTTCTCCGGAAAGGGACTGAAGTAGCAGGCCACGTCCGCACCGGCGCCGCTCTGGCGGTCCGGACATGCACGGCCTGCGGGGAGAGGCCATGCGCACCGTGCTTGCCGGAGGGATGCTGCTACTGCTCGCCGCCTGCGCCAGCTCGCCGGACATTCCGCCGCTCACCGTCGGCCATGTCGACCTCGAGCGCTACCAGGGCACCTGGTACGAGCTGGCGCGGCTGCCGATGTTCTTCCAGCGCAAGTGCGTGCAGTCGCAGGCCGACTACCGCCTGCGCGAGGACGGCCGGCTCGCCGTGGTGAACCGCTGCCGTACTCTGGACGGTAGTTGGGAGGCGGCCACCGGCGAGGCCTGGCCGCAGGTGGCCGGTGAGACCGACAAGCTCTGGGTGCGTTTCGACAACTGGTTCAGCCGCCTGATGCCGCGCCTGACCCGCGGCGAATACTGGGTGCTCTACGTGGACGACGACTACCAGACAGCGCTGGTCGGCCACCCCAGCCGCGACTACCTGTGGCTGCTGTCGCGCACGCCGGAAGTCTCCGCGCAGACCCAGGCACGCCTGCTGTCGCTGGCCCACGAGCGCGGCTACGACGTCGGCAAGCTGATCTGGCGCGCCGAGGTGCCGGGCGATTGAGGCCGCGGCCCGCCCTACGTTCTGCCGCCTCGCGCGGGGACGGCTGTGAGACTGCAGGCGGCCCCGTAGAGTGGGCCGGGCGGCGTTCCGCGTAGGGTGGGCTTGAGCCCACCATGTCGTGCGCTCCGGTGTTGGCCTGTATTGGTGGGCTGAAGCCCACCCTACGCCCACCCTTTGCCGCCCTCGCGGCGACATCCGGGAGCCAAGGCCCCGGGCTCGCTCTTCGTGGGAGCGGCCTCGGCCGCGAATGGGCCGTAGGGCTGGTCTGCGTCAAGACCGCAAAAGAACATCGCCTCGAGGGCGGGCCTCCCATGGGGCATGGGCGTGTTTTCGCGCGCGTGATTTCAACCGGGCGCCAGGCCTCGCCAGGCGCCCGGGCAACCCTCGATCGCCGCCAATCTCCGAGCGGCATGCCTAAGCTCCCATTCCCCGCTATCATGGCCCGCAACCCTGGCCATCACGTCTTGCCACGCAGCGAAATCGGGAGCGCAACCCATGTACAGCCTGCATCCGGAGATCAAGCCCTACGCCCGGCATGAGCTGGCGGTGGAACACCCGCACGTGCTCTATGTCGACGAAAGCGGTACTCCGGACGGCCTGCCGGTGCTTTTCGTCCACGGTGGCCCGGGCGCCGGCTGCGATGCGCTGAGCCGGCGCTTCTTCGATCCCACCGTGTACCGGATCATCACCTTCGACCAGCGCGGCTGCGGTCGCTCCATGCCGCACGCCAGCCTGGAGAACAACACCACCGCGCACCTGATCCAGGACATGGAACGCATCCGCGAGCACCTGGGCATCGACAAGTGGGTGCTGTTCGGCGGCTCCTGGGGCTCGACCCTGGCGCTGGCCTACGCCCAGGCCTGTCCGGACCAGGTGCACGCGCTGATCCTGCGCGGCATCTTCCTGTGTCGCCCGCAGGACTTCCACTGGTTCTACCAGGAAGGCGCCAGCCGCCTGTTCCCGGACTACTGGCAGGATTTCGTCGCGCCCATCCCGCACGAGGAACGCGGCGACCTGATGCAGGCCTTCTACCGGCGCCTGACCGGCACCGACCAGATCGCCCAGATGAGCGCGGCCAAGGCCTGGTCATGCTGGGAAGGACGCACCGCCACGCTGCGGCCGAACACCCAGGTGGTCGAGCGCTTCACCGAGCCGCACCGGGCACTGTCGATCGCCCGCATCGAGTGCCACTACTTCGTCAACAACGCCTTCCTCGAACCGGACCAGCTGATCCGCGACATGCCGAAGATCGCCCACCTGCCGGGGATCATCGTGCATGGCCGCTACGACGTCATCTGTCCGCTGGACAACGCCTGGGCGCTGCACGGCGCCTGGCCGAACAGCGAGCTGCTGATCATCCGCGATGCCGGCCATTCGGCCTCGGAGCAGGGCATCACCGACGCGCTGGTGCGCGCCGCCGACGAGATCGCCCACCGCCTGCTCGACCTGCCGCCGGCGGACGCCTGATGAAGGGGCTGATCCAGCGCGTGCAGCACGCGCGGGTGGAGGTCGACGGCGAAACGGTAGGGGCGATCGACCGGGGCCTGCTGGTGTTGGTGGGTGTCGAGCGTGGCGACGAGGCGGCGCGAGCCGACAAGCTGCTGCACCGGCTGCTGAACTACCGGGTGTTCCCGGACGACGAGGGGCGCATGAACCGCTCGCTGGCCGATGTGTCCGGGGGGCTGCTGCTGGTCTCGCAGTTCACCCTCGCCGCCGACACGCGCAGCGGCATGCGCCCGAGCTTCTCCTCCGCCGCGCCGCCGGACGAGGGCGAGCGGCTCTACGACTACCTGGTCGAGCGGGCGCGCGCCAGCCATCCGCAAGTGGCCTGCGGGCGCTTCGGCGCCTACATGCAGGTGCACCTGCAGAACGACGGCCCGGTCACCTTCCTGCTGGAGACCTGAGCGCTCAGAGCAGCAGCCCGAGCCGCTGCCGCTTCGGCAGACGGGCCACCACCAGCTGGTGCGAGCGCATCAGCAGCTCCCGCAGCTCTGCTGCGGCGACGACGCCGGGGTCGTCCAGGCTGACCCAGCGCGCCCGCGCGAGATAAGGCGCCGGCCGGAATCCCGGGCGATCGCAGAAACCGAGAAAGGCATCGTCGTCGACCTTGAACGCCAGCGCGCCGCCGCCGGACAGGTGTAGGGTGGCGAACATCTTGCGCTCGCCCACCGAGAAGACGTGCACGCCGCCCCACTGCACGCGCTTGTGCGCGCCCGGCAGTTGCAGGCAGAAACGCTCGATCTGGTCGACGGTCATCGCCGCTTTTCCGTGGTCCTGAAAAGCTGGCAGCCTAGCCGTATGGCCGGCTCAGCGGTGCGCCGGTTCGAGTCCCTTGTCGTGCAGCCAGGTGATGGCGTATTCGCGCAGCTGGGTGGCCTGGTAGCGCAGCCAACGTTCGCGGATGCGCGGAAAGTCCTCAAGCTTGAAGTCGAAGGTGCGCAGCGGCCTGCGCCCGGACAGCGCGTCGCTCAGTACGGCGTGCGCCACGTGCGCGTCCGGATCGTGGATGGTGAACAGGAAGGCCTCGCGCATCGCCAGCGACTGGGCCAGGTCCAGGCGTTCGATATGCAGGTAGCGGTCGGGCTGGACGTCGTACTTGTCCTCGGCCCCGGGCGCGGGGTCGCCGGGGAAGACCGCATGGATCTCCCCGGTTTCCTGGTCGAGGTAGTACTCGGCGGCGTCGCGGCTGTCGAGCGCGTATTCGAGACGGTCGAGGTCGATGGTCAGTGGGCGCATGGTGCTTGCTGGGTCCGGTGTGTGCAACGTCTCCTTGTGACCCCGGACGGCGCGGGCCGGTGCCCGCCTTTCATCCAGCCGCGCGCAGCGCGGCCGGCTCTTCGCACCGGCCGCGGGGATTCAGCAGGCCGCCTGCATATAGTGCCCAGGCGATGATCAGCGGCTGGAACGGTAGCCGCAGCCAGTAGTACCACTGGGCGCGTGGCAGGCCGTCGACCGCCAGCCCGTGCAGCGCATTGTGCAGGTTCGCCGGGAATACGCAGACGAAATACAGGGCCAGCATCGTGGCGGCCAGCCGACGTGTCCGCGGCAGTAGCAGGCCGAGCGCGCCGGCGATCTCGCAGGCTCCAGTGAACAGCACCAGCGGCCGGTGCAGCGGCAGGTAGCCGGGCATCATCGCCAGGTAGCGCGCGGGCGTGAGCCAGTGGTCGGCACCGATCAGAAGCAACGCCAGGACCATGGCCAGGCGCATGCGCGCGCGCCAGTCGGGCAGGCCAGGCACGCCCAGGCGATCGGTGCCGGCTGCCAGCAGGGTGAAGACGACGAGCAGAGCGACGAACAACATGGGGCACCTCCCGGAGCGGCTGTCCGCTAGAATGTTTTCAGTGTCAACATAGAGGGAATGTTGTCGATGTCAACATCAAGTGCCGGAGAACCGCCGCGCGGCTACCACCATGGCGATCTGCGGGCCACGCTGCTGCAGGCCGCGGGCGCGCTGCTCGTCGAATCGGGCGCGGGGGCGATCAGCCTGCGTGAGGCGGCGCGCCGGGCCGGCGTCTCGCACAGCGCGCCCTATCGGCATTTCGCCGATCGCCAGAGCCTGCTGGCCGCGCTGGCGGCCGAGGGGTTCGCCGAACTCGGCGCGCGCGCCGGGCAGGTCGCCGACCTGGCGGATTTCGGCCGGTTGTACGTGGAGTTCGCGCTGGAGCAGCCGGGCCGGTTCGGCCTTATGTTTTCCGCGGAGCTGGACAAGGCACGGCATCCCGATCTGGCGCAGGCCTCGAAGCGCTTGCATGACCTGCTGGAGGCGGGCGTCAGCCGGGTTGCTCCGTCGCGCGATCCGCAGGTCGTGGCGACGGCCGCCTGGAGCCTGGTGCATGGACTGGCGCACCTGCTGCTGGCGCAGCAACTCGGCGCGCTGGACGAATCCAGCCGGAGAACGATGATCGAAGCGGTGACACGGCTGTTCGGCGAGGGACTGCGCGGCTAGAACAGCCGCGCCAGCAGCGCGGCGACCGCCGTCTCCACCCGCAGGATGCGTTCGCCGAGCTGCACCGGGTGCAGCCCTGCCGCGGCTAGCTTTTCCACCTCGTAGGGAATCCAGCCGCCCTCGGGGCCGATCGCCAGGGTCACCGGCTCGTCCAGCGCGCGTGGGCAGGCCGGGTGGTCGCCCGGGTGGCCGACCAGCCCGCGGGTGCCCGCAGCCAGCGCCGGCAACCGGTCTTCGACGAAGGGCTTGAAGCGCTTTTCTACGATCACCTCTGGCAGCACCGTATCACGGGCCTGTTCGAGGCCAAGCAGCAGTTGCTCGCGGATCGCGGCGGGTTCGAGGAAGGGCGTCTGCCAGAAGCTCTTTTCCACCCGGTAGCTGTTGAGCAGCACCAGGCGCGGTACGCCCATGGCGGCGACCGTCTGCAGCACGCGGCGCAGCATCTTCGGGCGCGGCAGGGCGAGCAGCAGGGTGACCGGCAGCTTGGCCGGTGGCGGCCGGTCGAAGGTGACCGCCAGTTCGGCCTCGCCTGGTTCCAGGCGAAGCACCCGGCCTTCGCCGATCAGCCCGCCGAGCCGCCCGACCCGCAGGCTGTCGCCCGCTTCCAGGCGGTGGACATCCTGCATGTGGCGCAGGCGGCGGTCGCGCAGCAGCGCGAGGCCGTCCTCGACGAAGTCGCCGTCCTCGAGCAGCAGCAGGTTCACGGGTGTGGTGCGGGCGGCTGGTCGTGGTGCTCTTCGGCAGGCCCCTGGTCTTCCTCGCCTTCCTGCTCGCGCTTGCCGAGCAGGCTGCCGCAAATCACCCCGGCTTCGAACAGCAGCCACATGGGAATGGCCAGCAGCGCCTGGGAGAACACGTCCGGCGGGGTCAGCACCATGCCGACCACGAAGCAGCCGACGATCACGTAGGGCCGTGCCTTGCGCAGCGCGGCGACATCGACGATGCCGACCCAGATGAGCAGGAAGGTCGCCACCGGGATCTCGAAGGCCACGCCGAAGGCGAAGAACAGCGTCAGCACGAAATCCAGGTACTGGCCGATGTCGGTCATCATCGCCACGCCCTCCGGCGTCACGCTGGCGAAGAAGCCGAACATGATCGGGAACACCACGAAATAGGCGAAGGCCATGCCGGCGTAGAACAGGAAGATGCTGGAGATCAGCAGCGGCACCGCGATGCGTTTCTCGTGCTTGTACAGCCCCGGGGCGATGAAGCCCCAGATCTGGTGCAGGATGATCGGCATCGAAAGGAACAGCGCGACCATCAGCGTCAGCTTGAACGGCGTCAGGAACGGCGAGGCCACGCCGGTGGCGATCATGGTCGCGCCTTCCGGCAGGTAGGCGCGCAGCGGCGCGGCGACCAGCGCGTAGATCTGCTGCGAGAAGTAGAACAGCCCGGCGAACAGGATGAAGATGGCGATCACGCAGCGCAGGATGCGCTTGCGCAACTCGGTCAGATGCGCGACCAGCGGCATTTCCTGGTCGTCTTGATTCAGCTGGCTCATGTGTCGGGCGACTGGTCCGGGCGGGGAGTGGACGCGGGTTCGGCCGGGTGGGCCGCCGGCGGATTGGCCGAAGGCGTGGCCGGCGGACTGGCCGGCGCGCTGTCGGCCGCCGGCCTGGTGGTCTTCGGCGGCATCACGCTCTGGTTCATCTCGCGCTCCAGCTCGAGGATGCGTTCGTTGTGCAGCTGGCGGCGGATTTCGTCGGCGCCGATCTCGCGCTCGACCTCCGCCTTGATGGAGCTGAAACTGCGCTTGATCCGGCCGATCCACAGGCCCGCGGTGCGCGCCGCGACGGGCAGGCGCTCGGGTCCGAGCACCAGCAGGGCGACGAGCCCGACCAGCAGCAGTTCGGTAAAGCCGACATCGAACATCGGGGCGTGCTCACGATTGGCAGGGCTGGCGCCGCGGCGCCGGGCAGGCGCGGGGCGGCGTCAGGCCAGGGGATTTTCCGCTGCGGTGCGTCGCTGGGGCGGGTGGCACCGCGACAGGCTCAGTCCTTGCGTGCCGGCTCTTCGACCTTGCGGTGCTCGGCGTCGATGGTGTGGCTGCGCTTCTCTTCCACCGCAGGCTTGTCTTCCTCGGTGCCCATCGATTTGCGGAAGCCCTTGATCGCATCGCCGAGATCGGAACCCAGGCCCTTGAGGCGCTTGGTGCCGAACAGCATGACGACGATCAGCAGTACGATCAGGAGCTGCCAGATGCTGATTCCGCCTAAACCCATGGTGGTGCTCTCCGTAAACGTCAGGATTGGGAACGCGCGGCTTTTTCCGCGTGTCCGGACAGGCCGAAGCGCCGTTCCAGTTCGTCCAGCACCGCCTGGGGATGCTGGCCGAGCGCGGCGAGCATGACCAGGCTGTGGAACCAGAGGTCGGCGGTTTCGTAGATCAGGTCGTCGCACTGGCCACTGGTGGCGGCGTCCTTGGCGGCGAGGATGGTTTCCACCGACTCCTCGCCGACCTTTTCCAGAATCTTGTTCAGGCCCTTGTGGTACAGGCTGGCCACGTAGGACGAGTCCGGCGCGGCGCCCTTGCGTGCCTCCAGCACCTCGGCCAGACGGGCTAGGGTGTCACTCATGGCTGTGCTCCGCATAGATGGCCTTGGGGTCCTTCAGGACCGGCTCGACGGTCTTCCAGCCGCCATTCTCGTAGACGCGGTAGAAGCAGCTCTCGCGCCCGGTGTGGCAGGCGATGCCGCCGATCTGCTCGACCAGCAGGACGACCACGTCGGCGTCGCAGTCGAGCCGCAGCTCGTGCAGCCGCTGCACGTGGCCGGACTCCTCGCCCTTGCGCCACAGCTTGCCACGCGAGCGTGACCAGTAGATGGCACGCTGCTGCTCGACCGTCAACGCCAGGGCCTCGCGGTTCATCCAGGCCATCATCAGGATGCGCCCGGTGCGGTGGTCCTGGGCGATCGCCGGGACCAGGCCGTCGGCGTTCCAGTTGATTTCGTCCAGCCAGCTCATCGTTCTCTCTCCAGTGGCTGCCAAGTGTGCCAGCAGCGTCGGTCGCTGGCTATCGGCGCACGACGATGAACAGGCCGGCCAGCAGCATCACCCAGGCCGGCCAGGCGGTCAGGTCGTGGATCGCCTCGGCGGTGGCGGCCAGGGTCGCGCCGCTGCCGAGCAGCGCCGCGCCGACCAGACGCAGGGTCCAGCCGTCGTGCCGCTCGCGCCAGGGCGGCGGCGGGTTGTCGGCGTGCGGGCGGGCCATGCGCTCGAGCAGCTCGCGGGTCATGTTGGCCAGGTGCGGCAGTTGCTCGACCTGGGCGTGCACGTTCTTGATCAGCTGCCTGGGGCTCATGCGCTCGCGCATCCAGCGCTCCAGGTAGGGCTGGCCGGTGGCCCAGAGGTCCAGCTCCGGGTACAGCTCGCGGCCCAGCCCTTCGATGTTGAGCAGGGTCTTCTGCAGCAGCACCAGCTGCGGCTGGACTTCCATGTTGAAGCGCCGCGCCACCTGGAACAGGCGGATCAGCAGCTGGCCGAAGGAAATGTCCTTCAGCGGCTTCTCGAAGATCGGCTCGCAGACGGTGCGAATCGCCGCCTCGAACTCGTTGACCTTGGTTTCCGCCGGCACCCAGCCGGAGTCGATGTGCAGCTGCGCGACCTTGCGATAGTCGCGCTTGAAGAAGGCCATGAGGTTGCGCGCCAGGTAGTCCTGGTCCTCGGGCGTCAGGCTGCCGATGATCCCGCAATCGACCGCGATGTACTGCGGGTTCCACGGCTGTGCGGTGCTGACGAAGATGTTCCCCGGGTGCATGTCGGCGTGGAAGAAGCTGTCGCGGAACACCTGGGTGAAGAAAATCTCCACGCCGCGCTCGGCGAGCAGCTTCATGTCGGTGCGCTGGGCGGCGAGCGCCGCCATGTCGGTCACCGGGATGCCGTAGATGCGCTCCATCACCAGCACCTTGGGCCGGCAGTAGTCCCAGTACACCTGCGGCACGTAGAGCAGCGTGGAGTCCTGGAAGTTGCGCTTGAGCTGACTGGAGTTGGCCGCCTCGCGCAGCAGGTCGAGTTCGTCGTAGATGGTCCGCGCGTAGTCGTCGACCACCTCGACCAGGTGCAGGCGGCGGGCCTCGGCGGAGGCGCGCTCGGCGGTCTTGGCGAGCAGGAACAGCCAGGCGATGTCCTGGGCGATGATCGGCTTGAGGCCCGGGCGGATCACCTTGACCACCACTTCCTCACCGGTCTTCAGGCGGGCCGCGTGGACCTGGGCGACCGAGGCCGAGGCCAGCGGCTTCTCGTCGAAGCGGGCGAAGATCGCCTCGACGCGGGCGCCGAGCTGCGCCTCGATCAGCGCCTTGGCCTTGTCCGAGCCGAACGGCGGCACGCGATCCTGCAGCAGCGCCAGTTCGTCGGCTATGTCCGGCGGCATCAGGTCGCGGCGGGTGGACAGTAACTGGCCGAACTTGATGAAGATCGGCCCCAGGCCCTCCAGCGCCAGGCGCACGCGCGCGCCGCGGCTCAGCCGCGGGCGTGGCCGGGGAATCCAGCGCCAGGGCAGCAGCAGCCCGCTGGCGCGCAGCCACCAGGGCATCGGCAATTCGTAGACGATGTCATCCAGGCGATAGCGGATCACCACCAGGAGGATGCGGAACAGGCGGCGAGTGGCGGCGAACAGCTTCATTCTGGGTCACGCGGCTCCGGCGCCGCGGCCAGGCGCGCGAGGCGCGCTTCGAGGCGATCGAGGCGGATCTTCAGGTCGTCCAGTTCTTCGAACCGGGCTTCGGCTTCTTCGCGCCCGACCAGCGCGCGGCTTTCCTCGCTGAGGTAGTCGGCCAGGTCCTGGCGCAGGCTGTCGGCGCTCTGTCTGGCCCAGCGCGTCGAGCCGCGCAGGCCGCTGCCGAGCAGCTGGGTGGCGACCGGGCCGAGCCAGCGAGACAGCTCGTATTCCCAATCGAGCTCCAGGTCCTGCAGCACCTCGGCGAGCGTCATCAGCGGCGCGGTGTCGCCCTCGAGCTGCACCTGCGGCTCGTGCAGCACCTCGGTCTTGTTCGCCGCCAGCGCCAGGCGCAACAGGCTCGACGCCGGTGCCCGCAGACGGCAGTCCGGCGCCCCTTCCCAGTGCGCGGCCAGGCGCAGGCCCTGCTCGTCGGCCATGACGAACAGACGCCAGTCCGGCGCGCTGCACTGCACCTCGATGAGCTGGCCGCCGAGGCGGCCGAGCCGCGCCAGGGCGGTAGGGTCGAGCTGCAGCACGCGGTTGATGCCGCGCTCGACAGCGGCGAGCAGCGCGGTGATCAGCATCAGGGCTTGATTCCCCGATGCAGCGCCACCACGCCGCCGGTCATGTTGTGGTAGGTGACGCGATCGAAGCCGGCCTCGACCATCATCCCCTTGAGGGTTTCCTGGTCCGGGTGCATGCGGATCGACTCGGCGAGGTAGCGGTAGCTGTCGGCGTCGTTGGTGATCAGCTTGCCCATCAGCGGCAGCAGGCTGAACGAGTAGGTATCGTAGGCCCTGGAGAACAGCGGGTTGGTCGGCTTGGAGAATTCCAGCACCAGCAGCCGGCCGCCGGGCTTGAGCACCCGCAGCATCGAGCGGATGGCGTCTTCCTTGTGGGTGACGTTGCGCAGGCCGAAGGCGATGGTCACCACGTCGAAGTGGTTGTCCGGAAACGGCAGCTTCTCGGCGTCGGCCTGGACGAACTTGACGTTGCCGGCCACGCCCTTGTCGAGCAGGCGGTCGCGGCCCACCTTGAGCATCGAGGCGTTGATGTCGGCCAGCACCACCTCGCCGGTGGCGCCGACGATGCGCGAGAACTGGCGGGTCAGGTCGCCCGTGCCGCCGGCGATGTCGAGCACCCGGTTGCCCGGGCGGGCGCCGGACAGCTCGATGGTGAAACGCTTCCACAGCCGGTGCACGCCGCCGGACATCAGATCGTTCATCAGGTCGTAGCGGGCGGCCACCGAGTGGAACACCTCGGCCACCTTCTGCGCCTTCTGGCTTTCCGGCACGCTCTGGTAGCCGAAATGGGTGGTCGGTTCTGCGTCACGCTCTTTGCGGGGATCGGTCATGTCACTTTCGCCGGAAGAATGTGGCCGGCATTCTAAACCCAAACGCGCCCGGCAAGCGCCATGCGCAAGGTTGTCGCAGGCCCGGGCGCGGCGCCGCCGGCGGTCGCACGGTGCTATCATCGCACCCCTCTTTTTTCGACTGCAGGATTGCCGATGGCACGTATCGTCGTTGAACGCTCCCATTCGCTCGGTCGCGAGGTCGCACGGCAGCGGGCGGAAAAGCTCGCCGAGAAGCTCGAGCGCGACTTCGCCGTGAGTCATGCCTGGCAGGGCGACGTGCTGGCGATTAGTCGCAGCGGCGCGGATGGCCGCATCGAGGTGGGCGAGGACCGGGTGCGGGTCGAGCTGACCCTCGGCCTGCTGCTGTCGGCGATGAGCGCCGGCATCCAGGCGCAGATCGAGCGCTCGCTGGACAAGGCACTGCAGGCCTAGCTCTCCCTCATCCGGCCCTGCGGGCCACCTTCTCCCGGAGGGAGAAGGGAAAGGCGCGGCGCTGCCTGCGACCATGAGCAGCATGGCCGTGGGCGTTCCGCCCTGAGGCGAATGCGTACGGCATGCTCTTTTCCCGCCCCGACATATTGCATCCCATTGGCTTTGCAGGCCCACTCCGCCACGTCGCAATAGGCCGCCTTGCCAATGGGGGCAGTGCACCGAGGAAGAGCATTCTTGTCATGCGGGCGATCTTTACCGCCGTTTCCTGAGTGCACGCAGTGCTTCGACGTTCCTTGCAATCCTCTTTCCAAGCATGAGTCCTGGCGGCTCATCTTGCGAGATTTTGAAGCTGCGCCAAGGGGCGGTACGTAAATTGCTTAGGCAGCTTTCCGCATCGATCCCTTTAAGGATATGAAATGAAGCATTTGGCAAGAGCGCTGCTTGTCACCGCAGTCATGGCCACCGCCTCGGGCGCGATGGCCCAGGCGCGGGAATCGGTCCCGACGGCTGTCGAGCACTTGACGATTCCCGGCGGCATCACGGCAACAGGCCCCTGGGGCCTGGCCACGAAGGCGGGAGATTTCCTCTACGTCGCCGGTATGCGAGGCATCGATGCACAGACCAACAAGCTGGTCGAGGGTGATGAAGCCCGCATCCGACAGGCTTACATGAACATGAAGCATGTCGTGGAGAGTCAGGGCACGTCACTGCAGAATGCCGTTCGTATCACCGTCTACGTGACAGACATGTTCCGTTTCCGTCCTATCGCGAACAAGATCCAAGAGGAGCTGTGGGGAAAAGGGCCCTATCCTCCGCGATCCATTATTGAGGTCCAGCGGCTGAACCAGGACGACATTCTCGAGGTCGAGGGCACGTTCTACATCCCACCCGAGAAACCCTGACGACAAAGCTCTGCTTGCAAAAAAAAGCCCGCTCAAGCCGAGCGGGCTTCTTCTTGGCAACTGCCCGTTCACACAGATGCCACGGTTTGCCGGCCGAGCGAGCGACCCTGCGGGAACGGTCTCGGCTGCGAGCAGGCTGCCGGGCGCCGGCCCCGCAGCGGTACACCCTCAGAGCATCAGCTTGACCGCCGAAACCTCCGGGTCGCGCGACTTGCCGGCGGCCGCCAGCTCGTCGAGGTAGCGCTGCCACATCGCCTCCTGGTTGCGTGCCAGCTGCTCGAGGTAGTCCCAGGTATAGAGCCCGGTGTCGTGGCCATCACTGAAGGTCAGCTTCAGCGCGTACTGCCCGGCCGGCTCGATGCGCTCCAGCGCCACGTTCAGCTTGCCGGTCTGCAGCACCGGCCGGCCGTGGCCCTGGACCTCGGCGGACGGCGAATGCACGCGGAGGAATTCGGCATCCAGCCGGTAGCGTTCGTCGGGGCCGTATTCCAGCTCCAGGACGCGCGAGGCCTTGTGCAGTTTGACGGCGGTGGGAAGGCGCATGTTAAAAAACCGAAAAGAGGCTGGAAGGCTGGAAGGCTGAACGAGGGACGCTTTTTCGTCCAGCCTTCCAGCCTTCCAGCCGATTTATAGGATATACCGCGACAGGTCTTCGTCCTGCGCCAGTTCGCCGAGGTGGTCGTTGACGTAGCCGGCGTCGATGCGGATCGGCTCGCCGTTGCGTTCCCCGGCCAGGTCGCCGGCACTGAACGAGACCTCTTCCAGCAGGCGCTCGAGCAGCGTATGCAGGCGGCGGGCGCCGATGTTCTCGGTCTTCTCGTTCACTTGCCAGGCGATCTCGGCGATGCGCTTGATGCCGTCCTCGGCGAACTCGATGTGCAGGCCCTCGGTCTTCAGCAGCTCGCGGTACTGTTCGGTCAGCGAGGCGTGCGGCTCGGTGAGGATGCGCTCGAAGTCCTGCGGTGACAGCGCCTTGAGTTCGACGCGGATCGGCAGGCGGCCCTGCAGCTCGGGCACCAGGTCGCTGGGCTTGGACAGGTGGAAGGCGCCGGAGGCGATGAACAGGATGTGGTCGGTCTTGACCATGCCAAGCTTGGTGTTGACCGTGCTGCCCTCGATCAGCGGCAGCAGGTCGCGCTGCACGCCTTCGCGGGAGACGTCGGCGCCGCCGGTGTTGCCGCGCTTTGCGACCTTGTCGATCTCGTCGATGAAGACGATGCCGTTCTGCTCGACCGCCTCCAGCGCCCGCGCCTTGAGCTCTTCCTCGTTGACCAGGCGTGCGGCCTCTTCGTCGCGTACTAGCTTGAGGGCGTCCTTGATCTTCAGCTTGCGGGTCTTCTTCTTGCCCTTGCCCATGTTGGCGAAGAGGTTCTGCAGCTGGCTGGTCATCTCTTCCATGCCGGGCGGCGCCATGATCTCGACCCCGGCCGGATGGTCGGCGACCTCGATATCGATCTCCTTGTCGTCGAGCTGCCCCTCGCGCAGGCGCTTGCGGAACAGCTGGCGGGTGTTGGAGTCGCTGGCCTGCACCGGCTCGTCGGAGAAACCGACCGGCCGCGCGGTTGGCAGCAGGGCGTCGAGGATGCGCTCCTCGGCGGCGTCCTCGGCGCGGTGGCGCACGCGCACCATCTCCTGCTCGCGCAGCATCTTCACTGCGGCATCGGCCAGGTCGCGGATGATCGATTCGACGTCGCGGCCGACGTAGCCGACCTCGGTGAACTTGGTCGCCTCGACCTTGATGAAGGGCGCGTTGGCCAGCTTGGCCAGGCGCCGGGCGATCTCGGTCTTGCCGACCCCGGTCGGGCCGATCATCAGGATGTTCTTCGGCGTCACTTCGGGACGCAGTTCGGCCGGCAGCTGCATGCGCCGCCAGCGGTTGCGCAGGGCGATGGCGACGGCGCGCTTGGCATCGTCCTGGCCGATGATGTGACGGTTGAGTTCGTGGACGATTTCGCGGGGCGTCATGGACATGTAGTAATGCTCCAGGGCTGGACGGCGGCTCAGAGCCTGCTCACGGTCTGCTGCGCGTCGGCGCTGCTGCGTTAAAACAAGTTCGGAAAGCTCATTTACCACTCGTAAACTGCGCTTCCTCACCTGTTTTTGCCTTGCATCGCGCTAGCTCGCGAGATCGTGAGCGGGCTCTCAGACCGCGCTGTCCAGCTCCTCGATGGTCAGGTTCTGATTGGTGAAGACACAGATCGAGCCGGCGATGTTCAACGCGGTCTCGGTCACTTCGCGTGCCGACATCGCCTCGTTGTGCTTGAGCAGCGCCATGGCCGCGGCCTGGGCGAAGCCACCGCCGGAGCCCATGGCGATCAGGCCGTGTTCGGGTTCGACCACGTCGCCGGTGCCGGTGATGATCAGCGAGGCGTCCTTGTTGGCGACCGCCAGCATGGCCTCCAGGCGGCTCAGGGTGCGGTCGGTGCGCCAGTCCTTGGCCAGTTCGACGGCGGCGCGCACCAGGTGTCCCTGGTGCTTCTCCAGCTGGCCTTCGAAGCGTTCGAACAGGGTGAAGGCATCGGCGGTGGCGCCGGCGAAGCCGGCCAGCACCTGGCCGTGGTACAGGCGTCGGACCTTCTTGGCGTTGCCCTTCATGACGGTGTTGCCCAGGGAAACCTGGCCATCGCCGCCCATGACGACCTTGCCGTGGCGGCGAATCGAGACGATGGTGGTCAAGGGGAAATCTCCACGCTACGGGGCCGAGCGGCCCGGGTTTCGGGAGATATGGGGGAGGGGCGGAGGGATTTCAACCGGGGGCGGTCGGAGGCTAGAGGCTAGAGGCTAGAGGCTAGAGGCTAGAGGCTAGAGGCTAGAGGCTAGAGGCTAGAGGCTAGAGGCTAGAGGCTAGAGGCTAGAGGCGGGATGCTCTTGCCTGCCGCCTGCCGCCTGCCACCCGGGGACGGCCTATCCGCCCCTGCGCTGTTGCAGCAGCAGATTCGTATAGCCACCGGCAGCGAGCTTCTTCTGCGCCTGTGCCAGTTGCTCGCGGTCCGCGTAGGGGCCGACCAGCACGCGGTACCAGGTCTCCTCGCGCACCGTGCCGGCCTCGACGCGCACGTCGTGGCCCTGCAGCAGGATCTGCGCGCGCACCCGGTCGGCGTCCTCGCGCTTGCGGAACGAGCCGGCCTGGAGGAAGAACTGGGTGACTGCCGGCGCCTTAGCGATGGTCGGCGGTGGCGGCGGGGTCTCGCCGTTGAGCGCGGCCTGGGCGCGGGCGGCGTCGATCTTCGCCGCTTCCTCCGGCGTCACCGGCTTGCTCGGCGGCGGCGGCAGGGCATCCGGCGGCACGATGACTTCCGATTCCGGCAGCAGGGTATAGAAGTCGTATTTCGGCCGCGGCTGCTCGGCCGGTTTGGCCGGCTGCGGCTTGCTCGCCGGCCTGGCGGCCTGCTCGCTGGGGCGCTTGATCTCTTCGCCGCTGGGGCCGAGATTGAGCAGGAACACGGCAAAGGCGCCGACCACCAGGCCGCAGGCCAGCCAGATCCAGCCCGGCACCGGCTTCTTGCTCGGCACCTGGTAGCGGCTCGCGCCGCGCTTGGGTGTCGCTTTCCTCTTCGCCATGGTGCGTCCGTTACATGCGCTCGAGGGTTTCCAGGCCGAGCAGTTCCAGGCCCTGTTTCAGGGTGCGTCCGGTCAGCGCGGCCAGGCGCAGGCGGCTGTTCTTCTGCGCTTGCTGCTCGGCCGCGAGGATCGGGCAATGCTCGTAGAAGCTGGAGAACAGCCCGGCGAGATCGTACAGGTAGCCGCACAGCAGGTGCGGGACGCCCTTCTCGCCGACGGCATTGAGCACCTCGCCGAACTGCGCCAGCCTGGCGGCCAGCGCCTGCTCCTGCTCGGCCTCCAGCTGGATGTGGCCTTCCACATCGTCCATGCCCCGGCCCAGCTTGCGGAACACGCTGGCCACGCGGGTGTAGGCGTAGAGCAGGTAGGGCGCGGTGTTGCCCTCGAAGCTCAGCATCTGCTCGAAGTTGAAGCTGTAGTCGCTGGTGCGGTGCTTGGACAGGTCGGCGTACTTCACCGCGCCGATGCCGACGGCACGGGCGATCTGGCGCAGCTCGGTCTCGTCCAGTTCGGGGTTCTTGCTCCTGACTAGCGCATAGGCGCGCTGCTCGGCTTCGTCGAGCAGGTCGATGAGCTTCACCGTGCCGCCGTCGCGGGTCTTGAACGGGCGGCCGTCCGGGCCGTTCATGGTGCCGAAGCCCATGTGCTCGAGGCGCATGCCCAGGTGCACGAAGCCGGCGCGGCGGGCGACCTCGAAAGCCATCTGGAAGTGCAGGGCCTGGCGCTGGTCGACGAAGTAGAGCGCGCGGTCGGCGTGCAGCGCCTCGCTGCGATGGCGCATGGCGGCCAGGTCGGTGGTGGCGTAGAGGTAGCCGCCGCCGGCCTTCTGCACGATCACCGGCAGCGGGTTGCCTTCGGCATTGCGGAATTCGTCGAGGAACACGCACTGGGCGCCCTCGCTTTCGCTTAGCAGGCCCTGGTCGCGCAGCGCCGAGACGATGCCGGGGAGCTCGTCGTTGTAGGCGCTCTCGCCCTTGACGTCGGCCGGGGTGAGGCGGACGTTCAGGCGGTCGTAAACCTTCTGGCAGTGCGACAGCGAGATGTCGTTGAAGCGGTGCCACAGGCGCAGGCAGTCGGGGTCGCCGGCCTGCAGCCTGACCACCAGCTGGCGCGCGCGGTCGGCGAACTCGGGCGACTCGTCGAAGCGCTTCTTGGCCGCGCGGTAGAACTGTTCGAGGTCGCTCAGCTCGCTTTCCGCGGCGGCCGGCTGCTCCTCGAGATAGGCCAGCAGCATGCCGAACTGGGTGCCCCAGTCGCCGACGTGGTTCTGCCGGATCACCTCGTCGCCGAGGAACTCCAGCACCCGCGCCACGGCATCGCCGATGATGGTCGAGCGCAGGTGGCCGACGTGCATCTCCTTGGCCAGGTTCGGCGACGACAGGTCGACCACCACGCGCTCGGCGGCGCCCGCCTTGCGCACGCCGAGCCGGTCGTCGGCCAGCGCCGCCTCGAGGCGCTCGGCCAGCGCCTGGCTGTTCTGGAAGAAATTGAGAAAGCCCGGGCCGGCGATCTCCACCTTGCTCACCTGTTCGTCCTGCGGCAGCGCCTCGATGAGCTTCTGCGCCAGGTCGCGCGGCTTCAGGCCGGCCGGCTTGGCGAGCATCAGCGCGATGTTGCTGGCGAAGTCGCCGTGCGCCTTGTCCTTGGTGTTCTCGACCTGGATCGCCGGCGTCAGCCCGGCGGGCAGCACGCCCTCGTCGGTCAGGCGGGTCAGAGCGTGCTGGATCAGCTGGCGAATGGTGTCTTTCATGGTCTGCTCATCGGGCCGCGGCCGGCGCCGCGTGAGGTGAAAACCGGGCATTATCCGCACCGGCCGCAACCTTGCCAACCGCTGCCGGGCCCTGGCAGCTAGAACAGGTCGATCGGGTCGACGTCGATCGACCAGCGTACCGCGCGCGCGCCGGGCAGTTGCTCGACCTCCGGCAGCCAGCGCGTCAGCAGGCGCTGCAGCGGCGGTCGCGCGGAGCCCTGCAACAGCAGTTGCGCGCGGTAGCGCCCGGCGCGCCGTTCCATAGGCGCCGGCACCGGGCCGAGCAGCTCGATGCCGGGCAACCCCAGCTCGGCGGTCAGGCGTTCGGCCTGGCTGCAGGCCTCGTCGAGGAAGGCCTCGGCCTGGCCGGGACGGTGCGCCTCGGCACGTAGCAGGGCGAGATGGGAGAACGGCGGCAGGCCGGCGGCGCGGCGTTCGGACAGCGCCTGCTCGGCGAAGGCGAAGTAGCCGTCCTCGGTCAGCTGGACCAGCAACGGATGGTCGGCCAGGTGCGTCTGGATGATCACCTTGCCCGGCTCCTCGGCGCGCCCGGCACGCCCGGCGACCTGCACGATCAGCTGGGCCATGCGTTCGCTGGCGCGGAAGTCGGCGGAGAACAGCCCGCCGTCGGCGTCGAGTACGGCGACCAGGGTCACGCGCGGGAAGTGGTGGCCCTTGGCGAGCATCTGGGTGCCGACCAGCAGGCAGGGCTCGCCGCGGTTGATGGTGGCGAACAGCTGCTCCATCGCCCCCTTGCGCGAGGTGCTGTCGCGGTCGATGCGCAGCACCGGGTAGTCCGGGAAGAGCAGCGCCAGACGCTCCTCGGCGCGCTCGGTGCCGGCGCCGACCGGGCGCAGATCGACGTGCCGGCACTTCGGGCAGTTGCTCGGCGGTCGCTCGACGTGGCCGCAGTGGTGGCAGCGCAGTTCGTTGGCGCGCTGGTGCAGGGTCATGCGCGCGTCGCAGCGCGAGCACTGGGCGAGCCAGCCGCAGTCGTGGCAGAGCAGGGTGGGGGCGAAGCCGCGCCGGTTGAGGAACACCAGCACCTGCTGGCCGGCGGCGAGCGTCTGGCCGATCGCCTGCTGCAACGGCATGGACAGGCCGGCATCCAGCGGCCGGCTCTTGACGTCCAGGCGCAGGAAGCGCGGCGCGCTGGCGCCGCCGGCGCGCCGGTTCAGCCGCAGCAACGCATAGCGGCCGGCGTGGGCATTGTGCAGGCTCTCCAGCGAGGGCGTGGCCGAGCCGAGCAGTACCGGCACCTTGTCCTGGCGTGCGCGGACCACGGCGAGGTCGCGGGCGTGATAGCGCAATCCTTCCTGCTGTTTATAGGCAGCGTCGTGCTCCTCGTCGACGATGATCAGGCCGGGGTTCTTCAGTGGGGTGAACAGCGCCGAGCGGGTGCCGATGACGATGTCCGCCTCGCCGTCGCGCGCGGCCAGCCAGGCATCCAGCCGTTCGCGGTCGTTGAGCCCCGAGTGCAGCAGGGCGATGCGCGCGTTGAAGCGCCGGGCGAAGCGCTCCAGCGTCTGTGGCCCGAGGTTGATCTCCGGGATCAGCACCAGCGCCTGGCGCCCGGCCTCGAGCGCCTGGTGGATCAGCTGCAGGTAAACCTCGGTCTTGCCGCTGCCGGTGACCCCGGCGAGCAGGAACGCCTGGAAGCCACCGAAGCCGGCGCGCACCGACTCCACCGCCAGGCGCTGCTCGTCGTTCAGCACCAGCTCCGGCTGCAGCAGCCAGCTGCCCTGATGGCGCACGGGCTGGCTGCGGCGCACCTCGATGGTCACCAGGCCCTTGGCCAGCAGCAGGTCGAGGCTGTCCTTGCTCAGCTGCAGCTTGGACAGCAGGGCATGGTGCACGCCGTGCGGATGCTGCGCCAGGGCCCGCAGGGCCTCGCGCTGGCGGGGCGCGCGCGCCAGCCGGGGATCGTCGAGGCGGGCGTCGGGCGCGGCGTGCCAGTAGCGCTCCTGCCGGGCTTCGGCCGGTTCGCCCTGGCGCAGCAGGGTCGGCAGCGCCCAGCTCAGGGTGTCGCCGAGGCTGTGCTGGTAGTACTGCGCGGTCCACTGGCAGAGCGCGAGCACCTCGCCGGGCAGCACCGGCTCGACGTCGAGCAGTTCCAGCGCCGGCTTGAGCTTGTTCTCCGGCACATCGGTGGTCTCGGCCAGCTCGACCAGCACCCCGACCAGTTCGCGCCGGCCGAAGGGGACGCGCAGGCGCACCCCGGGGCGCAGGGCCGACGGCGGCACGCCCATGGGCGCGCGGTAGTCGAACAGCCGGCGCAGCGGCGAGGGCAGGGCGAGACGGAGAATCGGAGAGGGCACGCGGTCGATCCTGATGGGCGAGCGGCGATGTTAGCAGCCGTGCCGGCTGCGGTCGCCCTGGCCGGTCGTCGCCGTTGCCGTCGCCGACTTGCATCGGGACCACGCTTTGGTATAGTTCGCGCCCTTGACCGTGCGGTGCTCGACATAGGGTCGTGTGGCGGCACGCCAGACATGAGGATTCATCATGAAAGCCGATACGCATCCGACGTACGAACAAATCGAAGCCACCTGCAGCTGCGGCAACGTCATCAAGACGCGCTCCACACTGGCCAAGAACATCTCCCTGGACGTGTGCTCCGAATGCCACCCGTTCTACACCGGCAAGCAGAAGGTGCTCGACACCGGCGGCCGTATCGACCGCTTCAAGCAGCGCTTCGGCGTGTTCGGTGGCAAGCAGTAAGCGGCCACCCGGCAGGAAACCCGAGAGGTTGTCCGGCTACCTGAAGAAGGCGTCCCTGGTGGGCGCCTTTTTTATTGCGCTGCTGAGCGGCGCCCAGGCCTTCGCCTTCTGCCCGGTCGTCAAGCCGCCGCGCCAGCTGCCGGTCGCGTCGGTGGTCGACGGCGATACGCTGCGGCTGGCCGACGGGCGCAGCGTCCGGCTGATCGGCGTGAACACGCCCGAGCTCGGGCGCAAGGGCAAGCCCACCGAGCCCTTCGCCGAAGCCGCTCGGCGGCGTCTCGATGCGCTGGTGCAGGCCAACGGCGGTCGTGTCGGCCTGGTTTCCGGGCGCGAGGCCAAGGATCGCTACGGCCGCACGCTCGCCCATGCCTATGACGCCGGCGGCAACAATCTCGAAGCCGTCCTGCTGGCCGAAGGGCTGGGCTATTTTGTCGCAGTCGCGCCGAATACCCGGCTGGTCGACTGCCATCGGGCAGCCGAGCAGAGCGCCCGATCCGCCGGCAAGGGCCTCTGGCGGAGATCGCCGGTGATCGAGGCGCGGGCGCTGTCGCGTGGCGGTTTCGCCGTGCTGCGCGGGCACGTCCGCCAGGTCGAGCGCAACCGTGGTGGCATCTGGCTGGAGCTCGACGGCCCGGTAGTGCTGCAAGTGCCCCCGGACGCCAAGGGCTTCGATCTGCGCCGGCTGCAGGCCCTGGAGGGGCGGCGGATCGAGGCCCGGGGCTGGGTCAGCGAGCGCCGTCGGCGCGACGGTCGGGCGCGCTGGATGATGCGACTGAGCGCCCCGGCCATGCTGCAGCCGGTGCGCCAGTGACGCGACGATCACCGCCGAGCTGAACCCGGTTTGGATAAAACGTTCGAGATCGGTACTGAAAATGAACCTGTGGTCAGTTTGTGTCGCATGCGCCGAAAGTCGTAGTTTCGGGGCTTGACAGCGCTTTTGGGGCCCGCTTGTTCGGGTCGGGCATCTTGCGTATGCTCGACCGCCTGTCTGTCCCAAGAACAAGCGGAAACGAACATGACCGATCTCAAGACTGCCGCGCTCGAATACCACGCCCAGCCCCGTCCCGGAAAACTGAGCGTAGAGCTCACCAAGCCGACCGCCAGCGCCCGCGACCTGTCGCTGGCCTACAGCCCCGGCGTGGCCGAGCCGGTACGCGAGATCGCCCGTGACGCGGAACTCGCCTACCAGTACACCGGCAAGGGCAATCTGGTCGCGGTGATTTCCGACGGCACCGCGATCCTCGGCCTGGGCAACCTCGGCCCGCTGGCCTCCAAGCCGGTGATGGAAGGCAAGGGCGTGCTGTTCAAGCGCTTCGCCGGGGTCGACGTGTTCGACATCGAGATCGACGCCGAGAGCCCCCAGGCCTTCATCGACACCGTCAAGCGCATCTCCATCACCTTCGGCGGCATCAACCTCGAAGACATCAAGGCGCCCGAGTGCTTCGAGATCGAGCGCGCGCTGATCGAGCAGTGCAACATCCCGGTGTTCCATGACGACCAGCACGGTACCGCCATCGTGACCGCAGCCGGCATGCTCAACGCGCTGGAAATCGCCGGCAAGACCCTGGCCGAAGCCAAGATCGTCTGCCTGGGCGCCGGCGCCGCGGCGATCTCCTGCATGAAGCTGCTGGTGAGCATGGGTGCGCAGGTCGAGAACGTCTTCATGATCGACCGCAAGGGCGTGGTCCACGCCGGCCGCGATGACCTGAACCAGTACAAGGCCGTGTTCGCGCACGAGACCGACAAGCGCACCCTGTCCGAGGCGCTCGAAGGCGCCGACGTGTTCGTCGGGCTGTCCGGGGCCAACCTGCTGAGCCCGGAAGACCTCAAGCGGATGGCGCCCAACCCGATCGTCTTCGCCTGCTCCAACCCCGACCCGGAAATCAAGCCGGAGGTCGCGCACGCGACCCGCGATGACGTGATCATGGCGACCGGGCGCTCCGACTACCCCAACCAGGTCAACAACGTGCTGGGCTTCCCCTTCATCTTCCGCGGGGCGCTCGACGTGCGGGCCACCCGCATCAACGAGGAGATGAAGATCGCTGCCGCCGAAGCGCTGCGCGACCTGGCCAAGATGCCGGTGCCCCAGGAAATCTGCGACGCCTACGGCGGCATCAAGCTGGAATTCGGCCGCGAGTACATCATTCCGAAGCCGATGGATCCGCGTCTGCTGACCCTGGTTTCCGATGCCGTGGCGAAAGCCGCGATCGAGACCGGTGTGGCGACCCAGCCCTACCCGGCGAACTATCCGCTGAAGTCGGTGGACGACGTGTTCAAGGGCTGAGCCCGCACCGTCGAGTGACCAGGAGAAACGCCCCGATACGTCGGGGCGTTTTCTTTTGCGCCGCACAAGCACGCCAGCGCTAGCCTGCCGCGGCGCGGGGCGATGCGGGTGGAAAGAGGCGCGCCCCTGCACCGGTGTCCGGGCAGGGGGCGGGCATCAGAACAGGTCGAGCGGGGCGCTTTCCGGTGCCGGCAGCGGGCTGCCCGGGGCCTGGTAGTCCGAGTCGAGCTCGCTCATCGGCGGCGGCGTGTCCTCGCTCTTGAACAGCTCGAAGTAGGCGTTCGGGGTGCCCGGCGAGGCCGCCCGGCCGCTGACCGGGTCGATGCGGATGGTGATCAGCCCGTCCGGCTCGGCCGGCAGGTGTTCGGGTTGGCCCTTCAGCACGGCTCCCATGTACGTCATCCAGATCGGCAGTGCCACGGTGCCGCCGTACTCGTGCCTGCCCAGGCTTTGCGGCTGATCGAAACCCGCCCAGACGGTGGTGACCAGGTCGGCGTTGTAGCCGGAGAACCAGCTGTCGAAGGAGTCGTTGGTGGTGCCGGTCTTGCCCGCCAGGTCGTTGCGCTCCAGCGCCAGTGCGCGACGCCCCGTGCCGCGGCGGATCACGTCCTGCAGCATGCTGGTCATGATGAAGGCAGTGCGCTCGTCGAGAATGCGGTCGGCGGCCACCGGCTCGGCCGGCGCCGGCGTGCCCTCGGCCTCCGTGGTGCCTGGCGCCTGCGTTTCGGCGGCCTGCAGCGGTCGTTCCGGCGCGGCTTCCCCGGCCTCGGCCTCGGCCTTGGCATCGGCGCTCAGAACGCGAGGCGGGTTGGCCTGGTACAGCACCTTGCCGTCACGGTCTTCGATGCGCTCGATCAGGTAGGGCATGACCTTGTGGCCGCCGTTGGCGAAGGCGGTCCAGCCGGTGGCGATTTCCATCGGCGAAAGGGTCGCGGTACCGAGCGCGAGCGACAGGTTGCGCGGCAGGTCCTGGCGGCTGAAGCCGAAGCGGGTGATGTAGTCGAGGGTGTAATCGATGCCGATCGCCTGCAGCAGGCGGATCGATACCAGGTTGCGCGACTTGTACAGCGCCTCGCGCAGGCGGATGGGACCGAGGAAGGTATTGTTGTCGTTCTTCGGGCGCCAGACCCGCTCCAGGTCGTCGACGAAGACGATGGGGGCGTCGTTGACCATGGTGGCGGCGGTGAAGCCGGCGTCCAGCGCGGCGCTGTAGATGAAGGGCTTGAAGCTCGAGCCCGGCTGGCGCTTGGCCTGGATCGCACGGTTGTAGTTGCTCTGCTCGAATGAGAAACCGCCGATCAGCGCCTCGATGGAGCCGTCTTGCGGGTCCAGCGAAACCAGGGCGCTCTGGGCGGCCGGGATCTGGGTGAAGAGGGCGCTGTCCTCGACCCAGCGGATGCGCACCAGGTCGCCCACCTTCGCCACGTCGGCCGGGCCCTGCGGCCTGGGGCCGAGGCTGTTGACGTTCAGCTGCGGGCGTGCCCAGCGCATGCTTTCCCAGGTGACCGGATGCTCCCTGCCGTCGCGGGTCAAGACCATGACGCCGCTCTTCTCCACCTGGGTGACGATCGCCGGCGCCATGCCCGATATCGGCCGGTGCTTGGCCAGTTCGGCCAGCCACTCCTCTCGCGAGCGGTCCGGCAGGCGCGCCTCCGGGCCGCGGTAGCCGTGGCGCTGGTCGTATTCGATCAGGCCGAGGTCGAGCGCCCGGTTGGCCGCCTCCTGGCGTTCGCTGGAGACGGTGGTGTAGACCCGGAAGCCCTCGGTGTAGGCCTCGCTGCCGTACCGGCCGACCAGTTCGGCGCGTGCCATTTCGGCGATGTAGGGCGCATGCAGCTCGGGGCTGGCGACGTGGTAGCGGGCGTTGACCGGCTCGGCCAGGGCCGCCTGGTAGCGGGCCTGGTCGATATGGCCGAGCCGCAGCATGCGCCCGAGGATCCAGTCGCGGCGCTCCTTGCTCCGCTCGGCGTTGGCCAGCGGGTTGTAGGCGGAGGGCGCCTTGGGCAGGCCGGCGATCATGGCGAGCTGTGCCAGGCTCAGTTCGCCGATCGGCTTGCCGTAATAGACCTGCGAGGCAGCCTCGATGCCGTAGGCGCGGTTGCCCAGGTAGATCTTGTTCACGTAGAGCTCGAGGATCTGCTCCTTGGTCAGCTCGCGCTCGATCTGCAGGGCCAGCAGGATCTCGGTGATCTTGCGCGAGAAGCTGCGTTCGTTGGTCAGGAAGAAGTTCTTGGCCACCTGCATGGTGATGGTGCTGCCGCCGGTCTGGATATGCCCCGTCTTCAATAATTGGGTGGCAGCGCGCATCAGGCTCTTCACGTCGACGCCATAATGATTCGCGAAATTGTCGTCCTCCGCGGCGAGCAGCGCGTGAATGAAATCTTCCGGAATCTCTTCATAACGGATCGGCGTGCGGCGCATTTCGCCGAATTCTGCGATGAGCTTCTCGTCCTGGCTGTAGACCCGCAGCGGAATCTGCAGCTGGATGTTGCGCAGCGTATCGACCGAAGGAAGTGTCGGGCTCAGGTAGAGGAAGGCGCCGCTCACGGCGAGCAGCAACCCGCAGAACATCGCGACCAGCGACCAGCAAATGAACTTCAGAAAACGCATCAGATTCGGGGGGTTCCAGGTGGTGTGGGGGATTAAGCCGCAGGAGATGCAGAAAGAGAAAAATCGATCACATTATAGGCGCTTTTTTTGCTAGAGAGGCCTTTGCGCTTCTGTCAAGACTGTTATCTAATGTCGTTAAACATAATTAATCCGTAAGTATCGGATCCAGATAGGAAATCGATCGTGCTAGGGCTCTTCACTAAGAAAGCGAACTCGCTGCTTGGGATCGATATCAGTTCGACTTCGGTCAAGCTCCTGGAATTAAGCCGCTCGGGCAGCAGGTACCGGGTCGAAGCCTATGCCGTCGAGCCCCTGCCGCCGAACGCGGTCGTCGAAAAGAATATCGCCGACATGGAAGGAGTCGGGCAGGCGCTTGGCCGTGTCGTCGCCAAGGCCCGCAGCGGCACCAAGGCGGCGGCCGTGGCGGTCGCGGGCTCGGCGGTGATCACCAAGACCATCGAAATGGACGCTTCGCTGAGCGACGACGAGCTGGAGAACCAGCTGCGCATCGAAGCCGATCAATACATTCCATACCCGCTCGAAGAGGTCGCCCTCGATTTCGAGGTGCAAGGCGTTTCGCCGCGTAACCCGGAGCGGGCCGAGGTGCTTCTGGCGGCGTGCCGCCGGGAGAATGTCGAGGTTCGCGAGGCGGCGCTGGCGCTTGCCGGCCTCAACGCCAAGGTCGTCGACGTGGAGGCCTATGCGCTGGAGCGCGCCTACGGCCTGCTGTCCCCGCAGCTCGCCGGCGGCCATGACGAACTGACGGTCGCGGTGGTGGACATCGGCGCCACCATGACCACGCTGAGTGTGCTGCATAACGGTCGTACCATCTATACGCGCGAGCAGTTGTTCGGAGGGCGCCAGCTGACCGAGGAGATCCAGCGGCGGTACGGGCTGTCCGTGGAAGAGGCCGGTCTCGCCAAGAAGCAGGGAGGCCTCCCGGATGACTACGACAGCGAAGTGTTGCAGCCGTTCCGCGAGGCGGTCGTGCAGCAGGTGTCGCGTTCCCTGCAGTTCTTCTTCGCCGCCGGCCAGTTCAACGATGTCGACTACATCCTGCTGGCGGGCGGCACCGCCTCGATCCCCGGCCTGGATCGGCTGATCCAGCAGAAGATCGGTACCCAGACCCTGGTGGCCAACCCCTTTGCCGACATGGCGTTGAGCAACAGGGTCAATGCCGGCGCGCTGGCCAGTGACGCGCCCGCCCTGATGATTGCCTGCGGGCTGGCCATGAGGAGTTTCGACTGATGGCGCGGATAAACCTACTCCCCTGGCGCGAGCAGCTTCGCGAGGAGCGCAAGCAGCGTTTCCTGGCGACCCTCGGAGCCGTGCTGCTCGGCGGCGCCGCGCTGATCTTTCTGGGCGACCAGTACTTCGAGAGCAGCATCGAACGGCAGAACGCGCGCAACGAGTTCGTGCGCAAGGAGATCGCCGTGCTCGACGCGCGCATCGCCGAGATCAAGGAGCTCAAGGAGCGCCGCCAGCAGTTGCTCGAGCGCATGAAGATCATCCAGGACCTGCAGGGCAACCGGCCGATCATCGGGCGTGTGTTCGACCAGATGGTCCGGACGCTGCCCGACGGCGTGTATTTCACCGGCCTGAAGATGACCGGGAAGAACATCGCCATCGTCGGGGCGGCGGAATCGAACAACCGCGTCTCCAACCTGATGCGCAACCTGGACGGCTCCGACTGGCTGCAGGCGCCGAACCTGACCGAGGTGAAAGCCGTCACGTCCGGCGCGGTCGATCAGGCCAACGTCTTCCAGCTGACCGTTCAGCAAACACAGCCGGGCGCCGCCGAAGGAGCTAAGCCATGAGTCTGGCCGATTCCATGGAAAGCTTGCGCAAGATCGACCTTGCCGAGCTGGATCTGAACAACCTGGGCTCGTGGCCGCTGCCGGTCAGGATCATCTCCTGCATCCTGCTGCTGATTGCCGTCCTCGCTCTCGGATACAACTTCCACCTCAAGGACCTGCAGTCCCGGCTGGAACAGCAGGAAGCGCAGGAAGCGACGCTGAAGCAGCAGTTCTCGACCAAGGCGTTCCAGGCCGCCAACCTGGAGGCCTACAAGGCCCAGATGGTGGAGATGGAAACCTCCTTCGGCGCGATGCTGCGGCAGTTGCCGAGCGACACCGAGGTCCCCGGGCTGCTGGAAGACATCACCCGCACCGGGCTGGGAAGCGGCCTGGAGTTCGAGGAGATCAAGCTGCAGCCCGAGGTCACCCAGCAGTTCTACATCGAACTGCCCATCGAGATCAGGGCGATCGGCACCTACCACGACCTGGCGACCTTCGTCAGCGGTGTGGCCAGCCTGCCGCGGATCGTCACCCTGCATGACTTCGAGATCAAGCCGGTGAGCGCGGAGAGCAACTCCAAGCTGCGCATGAGCATCATCGCGAAAACCTACCGCTACAACGACAAGGGGCTGCAGAAATGAAAGGCGCCCGTTTCTTCACGCTGGCTTTCGCCGTTTCGCTCGCCGCCGGTTGCGGGGGCGGGGCCGAATTCGCCGATCTGCAGGCCTACATGGACGAGGTGCGGGCCAAGCCCAAGGGCACGATCGAGCCGCTGCCGTCGTTCCAGCCCTACGAAGCGTTCACCTACAGCGCCGCGAACATGCGCAGTCCGTTCCAGCCGCCGGTCAAGATCGATCTGGCGCAACGGCAGAAGGGTTCGCAGGACATCCATCCGGATGAAACCCGGGTCAGGCAGTTCCTCGAGGGGTTCAACATCGAGAATTTCACCATGGTGGGCACGCTCGCCAGCCACGGCTCGGTGTTCGGGCTGCTGCACGGCGGTGGCGGCGTGCATCGGGTGAAGGTCGGCGACTACGTCGGCAGGAATCATGGGCGCATCGTCAATATCGACGAGGCGTCCGTCGAGGTGATCGAAATCGTGCCCGATGGCGAAGGTGGCTGGCTGGAGCGCCCGCGCAGCCTGTCGTTGAAGGAGCGCTCCTGATGGACAGGACGACTATGAAAAGACACTTGGGGTCTGCACAACGGAAGCAGTTCATGAACAGTTCCTTTGCTCGTTTGGGTATCTCGCTGCTGGCAGCGCTCGGCTCGCCCGTCCTGCTGGCGGCCAATCTCACCGCGCTGGACGTGGCTTCGCTGCCGGGCGACCGGGTGGAGCTGCGCCTGGCGTTCGACGAACCCGTCGCCGCGCCGCGCGGCTACACCATCGAGCAGCCGGCCCGCATCGCCCTCGATCTTCCGGGCGTATCGAACAAGCTCGGCACCAAGAACCGCGAGTTGGGCATCGGTAATGCGCGGAGCGTGACCGTGGTCGAGGCCAAGGACCGCACGCGGATGATCGTCAACCTGACTTCGCTGGTGCCTTATGCGACGCGCAGCGAGGGCAACAACCTGTTCGTCACCCTTGGCGAAGGCGTGGCGCCGACCCTGGTCAGCGCAGCCCCGCAGGTGAGCGCGCCGGCTCAGCCGGTCAGGGCAGTCAGTGCGCCGAAGGCCATCAGCAACGTGGATTTCCAGCGGGGCGAGGACGGTGCCGGCAACGTGGTCATCAGCCTGTCCGATTCGTCGCTGACGCCGGTGATCGAGGAGCGCGGCGGCAAGATCCAGGTGACCTTCCCCAATGCCTCGCTGCCTGACGCGCTGCGGCTGCGGCTGGACGTGACCGACTTCGCCACGCCGGTGCGGTTCGTCGATTCGCGGGGCGAAAAGGGCGGTTCCGTCATCTCCATCGAGCCGACCGGCAGCTACGACTATCTGGCCTATCAGACCGACGACCGGTTGACGATCAGCGTCAAGCCGCTCAGCGAGGACGATCTGCAGAAGCAGAAGGCCGAACGCTTCGCCTATTCGGGCGAGAAGCTGTCGCTCAACTTCCAGGACATCGACGTGCGCTCGGTGCTGCAGCTGATCGCCGACTTCACCGATCTCAACCTGGTGGCCAGCGATACCGTGCAGGGCAACATCACCCTGCGTCTGCAGAACGTACCCTGGGACCAGGCGCTGGATCTGGTGCTGAAAACCAAGGGGCTGGACAAGCGTCAGGTGGGCAACGTGCTGCTCGTGGCGCCGGCCGAGGAAATCGCCGCGCGTGAGCGCCAGGAGCTGGAAGCCAAGCGGCAACTGTCCGAACTCGCGCCGCTGCGCCGCGAGGTGGTTCAGGTCAACTATGCCAAGGCGGCGGACATCGCACGGCTGTTCCAGTCGGTGACCAACGCCGGCGGTACGCCGGACGATCGTGGCTCGATCGCGGTCGACGACCGGACCAACAACATCATCGCCTACCAGACCCAGGATCGCCTGGACGAGCTGCGCCGCATCGTCGCGCAGCTGGACATCCCGGTGCGCCAGGTGATGATCGAGGCGCGCATCGTCGAAGCGAACGTCGGTTACGAAAAGAGCCTGGGTGTGCGTTGGGGCGGGACCCGCATCGGTGGCGATACCACTATTTATGGCCTTGACGACAATGGTGACGAGGCGGGCAACACTGGCGACGACCTCGGCCCGAACGTTCCGTTCGTCGACCTGGGCGCTCTTGGTGCGACTTCCGGTATCGGCATCGCCTACGTGCGCGACAACCTCCTGCTGGACCTGGAGCTGAGCGCGATGGAGGCCTCCGGCAACGGCGAGATCGTGTCGCAGCCCAAGGTCATGACGTCCGACAAGGAGACCGCGAAGATCCTGCGTGGCTCGGAAATTCCCTACCAGGAAGCCTCGTCCAGCGGTGCGACCAGCACCTCGTTCAAGGAGGCGGCGCTGTCGCTGGAAGTGACGCCGCAGATTACGCCGGACAACCGCATCATCATGGAGGTGAAGGTCACCAAGGACGCGCCCGACTACCAGAACCAGCTCAACGGGGTGCCGCCGATCACCAAGAATGAGGTGAACGCCAAGGTCCTGGTCAACGATGGTGAGACGGTGGTCATCGGTGGCGTGTTCTCCAACACCCAGAGCAAGTCGACCGCCAAGGTGCCCTTCCTCGGTGACCTGCCCTATCTGGGCCGGCTGTTCCGCCAGGATACGGTCACCGACGAGAAGACCGAGCTGTTGATTTTCCTCACCCCCTCTATAATCAGCCACCAAGCCATTGCGGTGAGCCGCTGATTAGGTGCGAAACATGATACTGGTGGGTCCGATGGGCGCTGGCAAAAGCACCATCGGACGCCTGCTCGCCAAGGAACTGCGACTGCCGTTCAAGGATTCCGACAAGGAAATCGAACAGCGGACCGGGGCCAACATTCCCTGGATCTTCGATGTCGAGGGCGAGCAGGGCTTTCGAGAGCGCGAGCACGCGGTGATCGCCGAGCTGTGCCGGCAACGCGGTATCGTGCTTGCGACCGGCGGCGGCGCCGTTCTGCGCGAGGACAATCGCGAGGCGCTTAAGGGCGGTGGCTGCGTGGTCTACCTGCGCACCTCCGTCGAGCAGCAGCTCGAACGCACCAGTCGTGATCGCAATCGCCCGCTGCTGCAGAAGCCGAATCCCGGCCAGGTGCTGGCCGAGCTGATGGCCATCCGGGATCCGCTTTACCGTGCCATCGCCGATATCACCGTCGAGACGGACGAACGTCCACCTCGACTGGTGGTGCTGGAAATCCTCGACCGGCTCAAGGTCTTGAGTGCCGGTGAAAGCCCCGATCGATCTGCGCTATCCTAGCGCTCTTTGTCACGGGGGCCCCATGCAGACGCTTACGGTCGAACTCGGCGAGCGGAGTTATCCCATCCATATAGGCCACGGGCTGCTGGCTCGGGCCGGTGTGCTGTTGCGGGAGCGCATTGCAGGGCGGCAGGTGGCCGTGGTGACCAACGAGACGGTCGCACCGCTCTACCTGGAAACGCTGGTCGCCGCGCTCGAAGGGTTCTCCGTGACCCCAATCGTCCTGCCCGACGGCGAAGCCTACAAGAACTGGCAGACGCTCCAGCGGATCTTCGATGGCCTCCTGCAGGCGCGCCATGACCGGCGCACCACGGTCGTCGCCCTCGGCGGCGGCGTCATCGGTGACATGGCCGGGTTCGCGGCGGCCTGCTACCAGCGCGGTGTCGACTTCATTCAGGTGCCCACCACGCTGCTTTCCCAGGTCGATTCGTCGGTTGGCGGCAAGACCGGCATCAATCATCCGCTCGGCAAGAACATGGTTGGCGCGTTCTACCAGCCGCGCGCCGTGCTGATCGATACCGCCACGCTGGCGACGCTCCCGCGCCGCGAACTGTCCGCCGGGCTGGCCGAGGTCATCAAGTACGGCCTGATTTGCGACGCCCCCTTCCTCTCCTGGCTGGAGAGCCGCCTGGATGACCTGCTCGCGCTCGATGGATCGGCTTTGACCGAAGCGATCTACCGCTCCTGCGAGGCCAAGGCCCGGGTGGTCGCCGCCGATGAACGGGAAACCGGCGTTCGCGCCACGCTGAACCTCGGCCATACGTTCGGACACGCGATCGAGACCCACCAGGGCTATGGCCGCTGGCTGCATGGCGAGGCAGTGGGTACCGGCACCGTGATGGCGCTGGAGATGTCCTGCCGGCTTGGCTGGATCGATCCTGCTGCGCGCGATCGCGGCATTCGCCTCCTCGCCCGGGCGGGGCTGCCGACGGTTCCGCCGGCCGACATGACGCCCGCCGACTTCATCGAGCGCATGGCGGTGGACAAGAAAGTGCTCGATGGCCGGTTGCGCCTGGTGCTGCTCAAGACGATGGGTGAGGCCGTGGTGACCGGTGACTTCCCCCGCGAGGTGCTGGACGCCACGCTGGCGACCGACTACGCCGCGTTGAGCGAGCAAGCCGGGGTGCGCCGATGAGCGAGCTGAGCGCCGACGAACTCTACCTGGAGCATTTCCAGTTCAGTCACGATCCCTTCGCGGCCCGCGTGCCCGGCTTCAAGTTCTACCCGGCGCAGCGCAAGCCGGTGCTCGGGCAATTGCACCATCTGGCGCGCTACAGCCAGCTGCTGCTGGTGGTCACCGGCCCGGAGGGCAGCGGCAAGACGCTGCTGCGCCAGGCGTTGGTGGCCAGCACGAACAAGCAGTCGGTGCAGAGCGTGGTGGTTGCCGCGCAGTCGACCAGCACGCCGGAGCACCTGCTGCAGCAGGTCGCTCAGGCGCTCGGCGTCAGCGTGCCTGGGCTCGAGGCGGTGCTGGCCCAGGTCGTCCAGCTCGGTCTCACCGGGCAGGAAATCTATCTGCTGGTCGACGATGCCGAGCGCCTGAGCGATTCGGGACTGCAGCTGCTGCTGCGCCTGGCCGAAGGCAGCCCGGAAGGCCGGCCCCACGTGTTCCTGTTCGGCCAGCCAGCCCTGGCGTCACGGCTCGAAGCGCTCGCCGGTGACGAGGAGCGCTATCACGTCATCGAGCTGCAGCCCTACACCCTCGAGGAGACCGAGGGCTACCTCGCGGCGCGGCTGGAAGGGGCGGGGCGCGACGTCGACTGCCTCAGCGACGAGCAGGTCGAAGAAATTCACGAGCTTTCCGGCGGCTGGCCGGGCCCAATCAACGAGGCCGCGCGAGACGTACTGATCGACAGCATGCACGCCGACCGCGCGCGTGGGCGAAAGGGCGCCGGGCGCCGGATCGCGCTTCCTGCCTGGCTGCCGCTCAAGCATCTGGCGGCGGTCGGGCTGGTCGCCCTGGTGGTGATCGCGGCGCTGCTCATGCTGGGCGGTGACGATGAAGAAATCGTCGAGCAGGACGCGGTGGTGTCCCTGCCGTTGCCGGCCGGTTCGCCTTCTTCGGCCGAGGCGCCGGCGATCGAGTTCGACGGCGGCGATCGCCCGACGCCGCTGCCGTTGGCCGGCGATGCCCAGCCGGTGATTCGCGAGCCGCTCGCCGCGGCCGCGGCTGATGATGGTGATGAAGTCGAGCAGAGGCTGCCGGAGCCGAGCACTGCGCCGCGTCCCGTGGAAACGGCGCCCGCCGGCGAGGCGCGCACCGGGGCAGCGCCCCGTCCGGCGCCTGCCGTCCGGCCCGAAGAGCCGGTGGAAAGCACACAGCCTGCGCCGCCTGCTCGGCCGGCCGCTTCTACACCGCCTGCCGCTCCGGCGTCGACAACGCCGCGCCCGGCGCAGGAGGCTCGCGCCGCCGACGGCATGGCCTGGTATCGCGCGCAGCCGGCTGGCAACTACCTGGTGCAGGTGCTCGGCACTTCGAACGAGGACCGGGCGAAGGCCATCGTGCGCGAGCAGGGTAGCGGCTACCGCTATTACACCAAACAGCACCAGGGCAAGCCGCTGTACGTGGTGACCTACGGCAACTTCACCGATCGCGCCAGTGCGCAGAAGGCCGTTTCCGCCTTGCCTGCGGCGTTGCAGACGGGCAAGCCCTGGGTGCGCAGCTTCGGCAGCATTCAGCAGGAAGCCGGCACCGCCCGCTGATGGCAAATCGTCGCACCCCCGCCGTTCCCAGGCGGGGCAGCCGCCCTGCGGCTCCTGAAAAGGATTGTTTTATCGTCGAGCCGCTATGTAAACTGCTCCCCCTTTTGCCTGCGCAAAAGACGGGCAAAGACTCGTCCGCTTGGTAAAGGATTGATATATAACGAGTTACTGGTGGAGCGCCTATGAGAGCAGGTTTGTATCGTCCTGAAGAGTTCAAGGATAACTGCGGCTTCGGTCTGATTGCCCACATGGAGGGGCAGGCCAGCCATCACCTGCTACAGACGGCCATCCAGTCGCTCACCTGCATGACGCACCGGGGCGGCATCAATGCCGACGGCAAGACCGGTGACGGCTGCGGTCTGCTGATGCAGAAGCCGGATGCCTTCCTGCGCGCTGTCGCCCAGGAGCAGTTCGCCGCCGAACTCCCCGAACAGTACGCGGTGGGCATGATCTTCCTCGCGCAGGACTCGGCCAGGGCCGATGCCGCCCGCGCGCGCCTCAACGAGGAAATCGCCGCGCAGGGTCTGACCCTGGTGGGCTGGCGCGAGGTGCCGGTCGATACCTCGGTGCTCGGCCGGCTCGCGCTCGATCGCCTGCCGCGCATCGAGCAGGTGTTCGTCAGCGGCCCGGAGCTGACCGCCCAGCAGTTCGCGGTCAAGCTGTTCTTCGCCCGCCGCCGCGCCGAAGTGGCGCTCAAGGGCGACGAAGCGTTCTACGTATGCAGCCTCTCGGCCAAGGACATCGTCTACAAGGGCCTGATGATGCCCGCCGATCTGGCGCAGTTCTATCCGGATCTCGGCGACGAACGTCTCGCCACCGCCATTTGCGTCTTCCACCAGCGTTTCTCCACCAACACGCTGCCGAAGTGGCCGCTCGCCCAGCCCTTCCGCTTCCTCGCCCACAACGGCGAGATCAACACCATCACCGGCAACCGCAACTGGGCCCAGGCCCGGCGCACCAAGTTCGTCAACGACCTGCTGCCCGATCTGGAAAGCCTGGACCCGCTGGTCAACCGGACCGGTTCCGACTCCTCGAGCATGGACAACATGCTCGAACTGCTGGTCACCGGCGGCATGGACCTGTTCCGCGGCCTGCGCATGATCATTCCGCCGGCGTGGCAGAACGTCGAGACCATGGATCCTGACCTGCGCGCCTTCTACGAGTTCAACTCCATGCACATGGAGCCGTGGGACGGCCCCGCCGGCGTGGTGCTGACCGACGGCCGCCACGCGGTCTGCCTGCTCGACCGCAACGGCCTGCGCCCGGCGCGCTGGGTGACCACCAGGAACGGCTACATCACCCTGGCCTCGGAAATCGGCGTGTGGGACTACAAGCCCGAGGACGTGATCGCCAAGGGCCGTGTCGGCCCGGGGCAGATCCTCGCGGTCGACACCCAGACCGGCCAGGTGCTGCACACCAGCGACATCGACAACCGCTTGAAGTCGCAGCAGCCCTACAAGAAGTGGCTGCGGCAGAATGCCCTGCGCATTCAGGCGACGCTGGAGGATCACGATCACGGCTCGCCGTTCTACGACCCGGACCAGCTCAAGCAGTACATGAAGATGTTCCAGGTCACCTTCGAGGAGCGTGACCAGGTGCTGCGACCGCTGGCCGAGCAGGGCCAGGAAGCGGTCGGCTCGATGGGCGACGACACGCCCATGGCCGTGCTGTCGCGGCGCGTCCGCTCGCCCTACGACTACTTCCGCCAGCAGTTCGCGCAGGTCACCAACCCGCCGATCGACCCGCTGCGCGAAGCCATCGTCATGTCGCTGGAGACCTGCCTCGGCGCCGAGCGCAACGTCTTCGAGGAAACCGCCGACCACGCCAACCGCGCGATCCTCACCAGCCCGGTGATTTCGCCGGCCAAGTGGCGCTCGATCATGAGCCTCGAACGCCCCGGCTTCGAGCGTCAGTTGATCGACCTGAACTACGACGAGCAGATCGGCCTCGAGGCGGCGATCCGCAACATCGCCGACCAGGCCGAGGAAGCGGTGCGCAGCGGCAAGGTCCTGCTGGTACTGAGCGACCGCCACATCGCCCCCGGCAAGCTGCCGGTGCACGCCTCCATGGCGGTCGGCGCGGTGCACCACCGCCTGGTCGAGAAGGGGCTGCGCTGCGACTGCAACATCCTGGTCGAGACCGCCACCGCGCGCGATCCGCATCATTTCGCCGTGCTGATCGGCTTCGGCGCGACCGCGGTCTATCCGTTCCTCGCCTACGAGGTGCTCGGTGACCTGATCCGCACCGGCGAAGTGCTGGGCGACCTCTACGAGGTGTTCAAGCACTACCGCAAGGGCATTTCCAAGGGCCTGCTGAAGATCCTCTCGAAGATGGGGATCTCCACCGTCGCTTCCTACCGTGGCGCGCAGCTGTTCGAAGCCGTCGGCCTGTCCGACGAGGTCGTCGAGCTCTGCTACCGCGGCGTGGCCAGCCGCATCAAGGGCGCGCGTTTCGCCGACCTCGAGGCCGAGCAGAAGGCGCTCGCGGTGGAGGCCTGGAACAACCGCCGGCCGATCCAGCAGGGCGGCCTGCTGAAGTTCGTCTACGGCGGCGAATACCACGCCTACAACCCCGACGTGGTCAGCGCCCTGCAGGTCGCCGTGCAGCACGGCGACTACCATCGCTTCAAGGAATACACCGCACTGGTCGACCAGCGTCCGGTGGCGATGATCCGCGACCTGCTGAAGGTCAGGCTGGCGGACAAGCCGCTGTCCCTGGAAGAGGTCGAGCCGCTGGAGCAGATCCTCAAGCGCTTCGACTCGGCCGGCATCTCCCTCGGCGCGCTGTCGCCCGAGGCGCACGAGGCCATCGCCGAGGCGATGAACCGCATCGGCGCGCGCTCCAACTCCGGCGAGGGCGGCGAAGACCCGGCCCGCTACGGCACGGTGCGCAGTTCGAAGATCAAGCAGGTGGCCACCGGCCGCTTCGGCGTGACCCCGGAATACCTGGTCAACGCCGAGGTGCTGCAGATCAAGGTTGCGCAGGGCGCCAAGCCCGGCGAGGGTGGTCAGCTGCCCGGCGGCAAGGTCAACGGCCTGATCGCCCGGCTGCGCTACGCCGTTCCGGGAGTGACGCTGATCTCTCCGCCGCCGCACCACGACATCTACTCGATCGAGGACCTGGCGCAGCTGATCTACGACCTCAAGCAGGTCAACCCGGCTGCGCTCGTCTCGGTGAAGCTGGTCGCCGAGCCCGGTGTCGGCACCATCGCCGCCGGCGTGGCCAAGGCCTACGCCGACCTGATCACCATCTCCGGCTACGATGGCGGTACCGGCGCCTCGCCGCTGACCTCGATCCGCTACGCCGGCTCGCCCTGGGAACTGGGCCTGGCCGAGACGCACCAGACGCTGCGCGGCAACGACCTGCGCGGCAAGGTCCGGGTGCAGACCGACGGCGGCCTGAAGACCGGCCTGGATGTGATCAAGGCGGCCATCCTCGGCGCCGAGAGCTTCGGCTTCGGTACCGCGCCGATGATCGCCCTGGGCTGCAAGTACCTGCGCATCTGTCACCTGAACAACTGCGCCACCGGCGTGGCGACCCAGAACGACCGCCTGCGCAAGGAACACTTCATCGGCACGGTGGACATGGTGGTGAACTTCTTCACCTTCGTCGCCACCGAGACCCGCGAGTGGCTGGCCCGCCTGGGCGTGCGCAGCCTCGCCGAGCTGATCGGCCGCACCGACCTGCTCGAGATGCTGCCGGGCGAGACCGCCAAGCAGGGCCACCTGGACCTGTCGCCGCTGCTCGGCAGCGACCACATCCCGGCCGACAAGCCGCAGTTCTGCCTGGTGGAGAAGAACCCGCCGTTCGACCAGGGCCTGCTCGCCGAGGAAATGGTCAAGCTGGCCAAGCCGGCGATCGAAGCCCGGCAGGGCGGTGAGTTCTCGCTGGAGATCTGCAACTGCGACCGCTCCATCGGTGCCCGCGTCTCCGGCGAGATCGCCCGCCTGCACGGCAACCAGGGCATGGCCGACGCGCCCGTCACCTTCAACTTCAAGGGAACCGCCGGGCAGAGCTTCGGCGTGTGGAACGCTGGCGGCCTGGTGCTGCGCCTGGAGGGCGATGCCAACGACTATGTCGGCAAGGGCATGACCGGCGGCAAGCTGGTGATCACCCCGCCCAAGGGCAGCCATTTCGAGTCGCGCGACTCGGCGATCATCGGCAACACCTGCCTGTACGGCGCGACCGGCGGCAAGCTGTTCGCCGCCGGCACCGCCGGCGAGCGCTTCGGGGTGCGCAACTCGGGCGCCCACGCGGTCGTGGAAGGGACCGGCGATCACTGCTGCGAATACATGACCGGCGGCTTCGTCTGCGTGCTCGGCAAGACCGGACACAACTTCGGTTCCGGCATGACCGGTGGCTTCGCCTACGTGCTCGACCTGGACAACACCTTCGTCGATCGCCTGAACAACGAACTGGTGGCCATCCAGCGCATCACCGGCGAGGCCATGGAGGCCTATCGCAGCCACCTGCAGGAGGTCCTTCGCGAGTACGTCGCCGAGACCGGCAGCGAGTGGGGCAGCGAGCTGCTGGAGAACCTGGACGACTACCTGCGTCGCTTCTGGCTGGTCAAGCCGAAGGCCGCGAGCCTGGCCTCGCTGCTGTCGACCACCCGCGCCAACCCACAATAAACGCAGCTTCGAGCGGCCGGACGCGCCTGTGCGCGCCGGCCGCTCACCGTGATTGACCTGCAGCCAGGGCCCGGCTCATGGCTGCTGTAACGAGGTTTTGCTATGACTGAACGTCTGAACAACGACTTCCAGTTCATCGAGGTCGGCCGCAAGGACCCCAAGAAGAAGCTGCTGCGCCAGCGCAAGAAGGAGTTCGTGGAGATCTACGAGCCCTTCAAGCCGCAGCAGGCCGCCGACCAGGCGCACCGCTGCCTGGGCTGCGGCAACCCCTACTGCGAGTGGAAGTGTCCGGTCCACAACTACATTCCGAACTGGCTCAAGCTGGTTTCCGAAGGCAACATCCTGGCCGCCGCCGAACTGGCGCACCAGACCAACACCCTGCCGGAAGTCTGCGGCCGCGTGTGCCCGCAGGACCGTCTCTGCGAAGGCGCCTGCACGCTGAACGACGGCTTCGGCGCGGTCACCATCGGCTCGGTGGAGAAGTACATCGCCGACACCGCCTTCGCCATGGGCTGGCGCCCGGACATGTCGAAGGTCAAGCCGACCGGCAAGAAGGTCGCGATCATCGGCGCCGGTCCGGCCGGCCTCGGCTGCGCCGACATCCTGGTGCGCAACGGGGTGACCCCGGTGGTGTTCGACCGCAACCCGGAGATCGGCGGCCTGCTGACCTTCGGCATTCCCGAATTCAAGCTGGAAAAGACCGTGATGAGCCGTCGTCGCGAGGTCTTCACCGGCATGGGCATCGAATTCCGCCTCAACACCGAGGTCGGCAAGGACGTGACCATGGAGCAGCTGATCGAGGAATACGACGCCATCTTCATGGGCATGGGCACCTACACCTACATGAAGGGCGGCTTCCCCGGCGAGGACCTGCCGGGCGTGCACGACGCGCTGGACTTCCTCATCGCAAACGTCAACCGCAACCTCGGTTTCGAGAAGTCGCCGGAGGACTTCGTCGACATGAAGGGCAAGCGCGTGGTGGTGCTCGGCGGCGGCGACACGGCGATGGACTGCAACCGCACATCCATCCGCCAGGGCGCCAAGAGCGTGACCTGCGCCTACCGCCGCGACGCCGCCAACATGCCGGGCTCGCGCCGCGAGGTGAAGAACGCCAAGGAAGAGGGCGTGAAGTTCCTCTTCAACCGCCAGCCGATCGAGATCGTCGGCAACGGCAAGGTCGAGGGCGTGAAGGTGGTCGAGACCCGTCTCGGCGAGCCGGACGCGCGCGGGCGCCGCAGCCCCGAGCCGATTCCCGGCTCCGAGGAAATCCTGCCGGCCGAGGCGGTGGTCATCGCCTTCGGCTTCCGCCCGAGCCCGGCGCCCTGGTTCGAGCAGTTCGGCATCCGGATGGACAACCAGGGCCGCGTGGTCGCGCCGGAGATCGGCGAGTTCAAGCACCAGACCAGCAACCCGAAGGTCTTCGCCGGCGGCGACATGGTGCGCGGCTCGGACCTGGTGGTCACCGCGGTGTTCGAAGGCCGCCAGGCGGCCAACGGCATCCTCGACTACCTGGGCGTCTAAGGCAGCGCAGCAGGCCACAGGCCACAGGAAAAGCTTCACGAGAGCTCGGCACCAGCCTGAACACTGATTCGCCTGCCGCCTGCCGCCTGCCGCCTGCCGCCTGCCGCCTCTGATCTGAATCAAGGCTTGGATGAAAGGCACGGCGCCCGCCGTGCCTTTTGTTTTTGGCTTTGCGACAATGCCGGCACTTTTTTACCCGGAACACTGCCCATGACCGCCCCCCTGAAGAACGACCGCTTCCTGCGCGCCCTGCTCAAGCAACCCGTCGACGTCACGCCGGTGTGGATGATGCGTCAGGCCGGCCGCTACCTGCCGGAATACCGCGCCAGTCGCGAGCGGGCCGGCGATTTCATGGGCCTGTGCATGAACCCGGAGATGGCCTGCGAGGTGACCTTGCAGCCGCTGGAGCGCTATCCACTGGATGCCGCCATCCTGTTCTCCGACATCCTGACGATACCGGACGCCATGGGCCTGGGCCTGTACTTCGAGACCGGCGAAGGGCCGCGCTTCCGCAAGGCGGTGCGCAGCGCCGCCGACATCGAAGCGCTGCCGGTGCCGGATCCGGACAAGGACCTCGGCTACGTGATGGATGCGGTGCGCACCATCCGCCGCGAACTCAACGGCCGGGTACCGCTGATCGGCTTCTCCGGCAGCCCCTGGACGCTGGCGACCTACATGGTCGAGGGCGGCTCGTCGAAGGACTTCCGCCTGTCCAAGGCCATGCTCTACGACGACCCGCAGGCCATGCACGCGCTGCTCGGCAAGCTCGCCGACGCGGTGACCGCCTACCTCAACGGGCAGATCCGCGCCGGCGCCCAGGCCGTGCAGATCTTCGACACCTGGGGTGGCAACCTGTCGGCAGCGGCCTATCAGGAGTTCTCTCTGGTCTACATGCAGCGCATCGTCGCCGGGCTGATCCGCGAGCAGGACGGCCGACGCATCCCGGTGATCCTGTTCACCAAGAATGGTGGTCTATGGCTGGAGCGAATGGCCGAGGCCGGTGCCGACGCGCTGGGGCTGGACTGGATGTGCGACATCGGCGAGGCCCGTCGTCGGGTCGGCGACAAGGTGGCGCTGCAGGGCAACATGGACCCCTCGGTGCTCTATGCCAAGCCGGAGGCGATCCGCGCCGAGGTGGCGCGCATCCTCGCCGCCTACGGCAGCGGAACCGGCCACGTGTTCAACCTCGGCCATGGCATCACGCCGCAGGTCGATCCGGCCCACGCCGGCGCCTTCATCGAGGCGGTACACGAGCTGTCGGCGCGCTACCACGGCTGAGCCCGTCGCCTGGACGGGACGCTCAGGGCTGCTGGTAGTGCCCGGGCGTCTCGCCGTCCGGATGGGCGTGTACCTTGGACACGCGAATGTCGTGGATCTGGTTGGCTTCGGCGAAGTGCAGGATGTCCTCGGGCCTGGCATCCGCCGTCGGCATCGCGCCGGCATCCGGCAGGTCGCCACGATGTACCTGCAGCAGGTGATAGGCCGCCAGGTGCTGCGGAAGGGTCTCGTCTTCGGCGTCGATGACCGAAGCCATCGGATCGTTGCGGAAGATGTAGTTGATCTCGAACTTGTGCTCGCGCGTGGTCATGCCGGTCTCCCGTGTCTCGTCGCCGCTGGCCGGAAACGGCCAGGGCCGCCGTGTGCGGCCTGGGCCTGCTTCAGCAATTGACTGACCGGCGGACGAGACGTTCCGGCCACCGGTACCCGCGCGCGGATACCGGCGGGGGCGTTACTTGACGATAGCCAGGTTGCCCTTGAGCGCGACGCCAGCCATCACTGCGCCGGCATGGCACTCGTACTTCTGCGGATCCTTGTACTCGACGTGCTTGTAGTTGCTCGCCAGGTCGACCACGGCATTGGCGCCAGCGGCTTTCGCCTCTTTCTGCATGGCGATCAGCGCCGACTGCAGGACCCAACTGCAGGCCTCCTCGTCGGACTTGTTGAAGGCGTTGGTCTTCTTGCTGGTGGTGACGCCGGAACGCACGACGCTCACCTTGCCGGCGGGCTGGTTGCCGGCCAGGTAGAACTTGACGCTGCCGTCCAGCCGGCCGGCGTTGACGGCCTCGGTCACCACCTGGTCGAACGGCAGGTAGTGGGTGGTATCGCGTGCCTGGCTCAGCGAGGGCAGGGCGCTCAACAGCAATGCGGCGCCGATCCATGTTGCTTTCTTCATTGCGATCTCCTTGCGTGCGTGTGTTGCCGTGGAATTCACGTCCAGCGCCGGAACACCAGCGAGGTGTTCACGCCGCCGAACGCGAAGTTGTTGTTCATCACGTATTCGTGCTGCATCGCCCGCGGGTTGCCGGTCACGTAGTCGAGTTCGCCGCAGCGCGGGTCGACGTTGTCGAGGTTGAGCGTCGGCACGTAGCGGTCGCGGTTGAGCATCTCGATGGTGAACCAGGATTCCAGCGCGCCGCAGGCGCCGAGCGTGTGGCCGAGGAAGCTCTTCTGCGAGCTGATCGGCATGCCGCGGCCGAACAGGGCCTCGGTGGCCAGCGTCTCGGCGATGTCGCCCTGCTCGGTGGCGGTGCCATGGCCGTTGACGTAGCCGATCGCCTGCGGGGCGAGGCCGGCGTCCTCGAGGGCCAGTTCCATCGCCCGGCGCATGGTCGCCTGTTCCGGCTTGGTGGCGTGCTGGCCGTCGGCGTTGCTGCCGAAGCCGACCAGTTCGGCGTGGATGGTGGCGCCGCGCGCCAGGGCGTGTTCCAGCTCCTCGAGCACCAGCATGCCGGCGCCCTCGCCGATCACCAGGCCGTCGCGGTCGCGGTCGTAGGGACGCGGCGAGCGCTGCGGCGCGTCGTTCATCAGGCTGGTGGCGTAGAGCGCGTCGAATACCATGGCCTCGGTGGCGCACAGCTCCTCGGCGCCGCCGGCGAGCATCAGCGGCAGGCGGCCGAACTTGATCGCCTCGTAGGCGTAGCCGATGCCCTGGCTGCCGCTGGTGCAGGCGCTCGACGTGGGAATCACCCGCCCGGTGAGGCCGAAGAAGATGCTGACGTTGGCGGCGGTGGTGTGCGGCATCATGCGGATGTAGGAGTTGGCGTTCAGGCCGTCGGCCACCGAGTTCAGCAGCATGTTGCCGAACGCCTTGATCTCTTCCGTGCTGCCGGTGGAGGAGCCGCAGGCCACGCCCATGCGCCCATCGCGGATGCTGGGGTCGTCCAGCAGTCCCGCATCGGCCAGCGCCCGCTCGGCCGCCGCCACCGCCAGGCGCGAGACGCGGCCCATGCTGCGCAGTTGCTTGCGGGTCCAGTGGCCGGGCACGGCGAAGTCGTCGACCGGGCCGGCCAGGCGCGTGTTCAGCTCGGTGTAGCGATCCCACTCGGGCATCCGGCGGATGCCGCTGCGGCCGGCGGAGAAGGCCGCTTCGATGCCGGCCCAGTCGTTGCCGAGGGAGGTGAGCCCGGCCATGCCGGTGACGACCACACGCTTCATCAGCACAGCCCGCCGTTGACCGCCAGCACCTGGCGGGTGATGTAGCCGGCATCCGCGGACATCAGGAAATCGACCGCGGCGGCCACTTCCTCCGGGGTGCCCAGGCGCTGGGCGGGGATCATCTTCAGCATCTCCTCAAGGGGCAGGCCGGCATCCAGCATGTCGGTGTCGATCAGCCCGGGCGCCACGCAGTTGACCGTGATGCGGCGCTTGCCCAGTTCGATCGCCAGGGCCTTGGCGGCCCCGATCACGCCGGCTTTGGAGGCGCTGTAGTTGACCTGGCCGCGGTTGCCGATGAGGCCGGAGACCGAGGTGATGCAGACGATCCGCCCGGGCTTGCGGCGTCGCACCATGGGCATGGTCACGGGGTGCAGCACATTGTAAAAGCCGTCCAGGTTGGTGCGCAGGACCTGGTCCCAGTCGTCCTCGCTGAGGGCCGGAAAGGCGCCGTCGCGGGTCAGGCCGGCATTGCAGACCACGCCGTAGTAGGCGCCGTGGGTCTCGATGTCGGCTTCCAGGGCCTGGCGGCAGGCGTCGCGGTCGGCCACGTCGAACTGCAGCACGCGGGCCTGCCGCCCCAGGGCGAGGATCTCGGCCTGCACGGCCTGCGCCTCGTCGCGGCGCGAGCGGCAATGCAGGGCGATGTCATGGCCGCTGCGGGCCAGGCGCAGGGCGATGGCGCGGCCGATGCCGCGGCTGGAGCCGGTGACCAGGATGCTGTCAGTCATGGACGGTTCTTTCTTCTTCTCACACATGGGGTTCCTGCAGGTAGCGCGCCACCTCGGGCGGGCGGAACACGTTCAGGCGGGCCTCGGCGTGCAGCCCGGGGCCGTCGAGGTGGCATTCGAACACGCCCATGCCGTTGTCGTCCTGCAGCGAGCGCAGGGCGCGCACGCTGAGCCGGGCGCCGGCCGGGAAACGCTCGACGTCGCACTGGTAGTGGCGGGTGCCGAGCAGGAAGCCGGGCTCCACCGGCTGGCCGACCAGGCGGGCCTGGCAGCCGGCGTAGGCGGCGACGCACTGGGCCATGATCTCGACGCCGACCCAGGCCGGCAGGCTGCCGTCCGGGAGGTTGAACAGGCCGCCCGGAACGACCGTCAGGCTGGCCTCGATGCTATCGGCGTCGAAGCGCTCCACGGCGTCGAGCAGCACCATGTCGCCGGCGTGCGGCAGCAGTTCGGCGACCGGCCAGGCAATCATGCGTCGCTCCCGAGGATCAGGCAGCTGTTGTTGCCGCCGAAGGCGAAGGAATTGGTCATCATCCGGTATCTCGAGCGTTCTGGCAGGCGGCTGTCGGTGCCGGTCAGGGCCAGCGGCGGCAGCGCCGGATCGGCTTCGCCGTCCCAGCGGTGAGGCGGCAGCCGCCGGGCGGGATTGTGCGCCGACAGCGCCAGCCAGCAGAAGGCGGCTTCCAGCGCACCGGCGGCGCCCAGGGTGTGTCCGGCCAGCGGCTTGCTCGACGAGCAGGGCACGCCCGCGGGGAACACCGCGTCGACCGCCAGGCTTTCCATCGCGTCGTTGTGCCGGGTCGCCGTGCCGTGCAGGTTCAGGTAGTCGATGTCGGCCGGCGCCAGCCCGGCGTCGGCGAGCGCCTGGCGCATCGCCGCAATGGCGCCGCGCCCGCGCGGATCGGGCGCGGAGATGTGGTGCGCGTCGGAGCTGGCGCCGGCCCCGAGCAGGGCGACGGGCGCGGGTTCGCGGGTCATCAGGAACAGCGCCGCGCCCTCGCCGATGTTGATCCCGGCACGGTTGCGCGAGAACGGATTGCACAGTGCGGGGCTGGTCGCTTCCAGCGCGGTGAAGCCCTGCAGGGTGAGGTCGCACAGGGTGTCCACGCCGCCGCACAGCACGGCGTCGCAGACGCCCGCGCGCAGCAGGCGACGGGCGCTGATCAGCGCGCGGGCGCTCGAGGTGCAGGCGGTGGACAGGCTGTAGCTCGGGCCGCCCAGGCCGAGGCGGTCGGCCAGCAGGCGCGCCGGGGCGACCAGCTCCTGCTGCGCATAGTGATAGTCGGCCGGCAGCGCGCCCTGGCGGATCTCGCCGGCGATGCCCGCGGCGGCTTCGAGGATGCCGGTGGTACTGGTGCCGATCACCACGCCGATGCGCGCGCGGCCGTAGTGGGCGATGGCCGCCTGCACGTCGGCATCGATTTCCTCCAGCGCCGCCAGCAGCAGACGGTTGTTGCGGGTGTCCTCGCCCGGCGCCGGATCGGCCAGCGCCGGCAGCGCGCCGCTCACCGCGCCCACCGGCAGGCTCATCCCGGCGACCGGCGTGGGGTAGGGCCGCATGCCGGAGGTGTCGCCCGCCAGCAGGCGCGCGCAGACCTCGGCCTGGCCGCGACCGAGCGCACAGATCACCCCGAGGGCGTTCAGATAGGCGGTCATGGCGTGGCGGCTCCGGCGAGGGGGGCGACACCATAGGTCAAGCCGCCGCCGACGTCGAGTTCGAATCCGTCCGCGGCGGAGCGCACCTGCCAGAGGCGCTCGCCGTCGACCGACAGCGTGCGCCCGCCGGGCGCGACCCGTGCCTGCGGGTAGGCGTCGGCCAGCTGCCGCTCCGGCGTCAGCGCGAACAGCAGGGCGGCGAACAGTTCGCGGGCCTCGGCGTTCGGCGGCAGCAGGCCGTCGGCATGCCAGCGGCCGTGCGCCAGGCGCTGCCGCGCCAGCGGAATGCCCAGCGGATCGAGCAGCGTCCAGCGCAGCCCGTCGGCCTCGGCCTGGATCACCAGCAGGCGGTCCGTCCGGCTGGCGCCGTCGTCCCGCTGCAGGTGCAGCTGCAACGGCGTCTGCAGCGCGACCGGCACGGCCGGCAGCGGCAGGCGCCCGGCGCAGGCGGCCAGCAGCAGGGCCGGCAGCAGGCAGAGCAGGACGGAAAGGGGCGCGCGAACGGTCATCGGGTCAGGCCGGGGCGCAGAGTTCGGCGAGCACGCGCAGGCGCCGCTTCGGGTCGGCGACGTAGGGGTTGTTCTCGTCCCAGGCGTAGCCGGCGAGAATCGAGCAGATCATGCGGCGAATCTCCGGCTGGGCGTGCTCGTAGTAGATGACGTTCTGGAAGGTGCAATCGTACCAACCCTCGACGTAGGCCCGGAAGGTATCGACGCCGCGCTTGAGCGGCGCGGCGAACTCGCCCGCCCAGTCCACCGGTTCGCCGTTCAGCTGCCGGTCGAGCAGGCCGGCGGCCAGCCCCGCCGAATGCATGGCGATGGTCACCCCGGAGGAGAACACCGGGTCGAGGAATTCCGCGGCGTTGCCCAGCAGCGCATAGCCCGGGCCGTGCAGTTGCTTGACGTTGGCCGAGTAGCCGCCGATCAGCCGTGCCGGGGTGTCCCACAGCGCATTGGCGAGGATGCGGCGCAGGTTCGGCGCCTCGCCGACGAACTCGCGCAGGCAGGCGTCCAGGTCCAGCGGGCGACCCTCGTAACGCTCGGCCGCAGCCACCACGCCCAGCGAGCAGCGGCCGTTGCTGAAGGGGATGGTCCAGTACCAGACGTCGCGCAGTTCCGGATGGGTGGTGATGAGGATCTTGTCGCGATCGAAGCGCGGGTCGTCGATGCGGTCCTCGATATGGGTGAACACAGCGCGGCGCACCGGGAAGCTGGACGGCGCCTCCAGGTCCAGCAGGCGCGGCAGGACCCGGCCATAGCCGCTGGCGTCGAGGACGAAGCGCGCCTCCACGCGGTACCCGCTTCCATCGGCGCGTTGCACCTGCAGCCACGGCTGCGGGCCGTCGAAGTCGGCGGCGACGATCTCTTCCTCGTAGCGGATCTCCACGCCCTGCTTCTCGGCCTCGTCGGCGAGCAGCTTGTCGAAATCGGCACGCACCACCTGGTAGGTGCTGCCGTGGCCCGGGGTGAACTTGTCGCGGAAGTCGAACTCGGTGTAGCGCTCGCCCCAGCCGAAGGCGGCGCCGTGCTTGGTCTGGAAGCCGGCGGCGCGCACCGCCTCGAGCATGCCGGCCTGCTCGATGAAGTCCAGGCAGTGCGACAGCAGGCTCTCGCCGATGGAGAAGCGCGGGAAGCGCTGGCGTTCGATGACCAGCACGTCATGCCCCCGTCGCTTGAGCAGCGCAGCGGCGATTGCGCCGGACGGGCCGGCTCCGATGACCACGACAGTACGGTGTTGCAGCTCAAGCGGTGCCATGTCGGCTCCTTGCCAGGGGGGATGGAGAAAGGGACGGGCTGGCCCAGGGGGCGAGCAGGAAACTGAATAGCAGGCCGATGCTCACCGCCAGGCCGAAGTTCGCCACCGCCGGGGTGGCGGAGAGCAGCAGCAGGCCGAACGACAGCCAGGTAGTGACGGCGGCCAGCGCCGTGCCGAGCAGGCTGACCGCCGGGCCGCCGACCGCCTGGCGCATGAGGATCGCGTAGTCGACGCCGATGGCGGTCACCAGCAGCAGGCCGAACAGGCCGAACAGGGTCAGCGGCTGGCCCAGCCAGCCCAGGGTCGCCAGGCTGCCGGCCGCGGCCAGCAGCGGAATCGCCAGGCAGCGCAACGCGCCGTACCAGCCGAACGGTCGCCACAGCAGCAGCACGATCAGCACGCAGGCCAATGCCTTGAGCAGCGCCGCCTGCCGCTGGGTCTGGCCGAACAGGGCGTTCAGCTGCGCCGGGCGGTCGATCAGGCGCACGCCATCGAGGCCCTCGTCCAGACCGCCGAGGGCGCGCAGGTCGCGCAGGCCCTGCAGCCGCACCATGCCGGCCGCCCCGCCGTCCTGGCTGCCGAGCCAGAGCGCGCGCCAGGGCTCACCCAGCGGGCCGGCCAGGACCTCTTCGAGGGAAATCGGGCCGCGCTCGGCGAGGGCATCCAGCTCCGCACGCAGGGCCTCGGGCGTGACGCCCAGTTCGAGCAACGGGCCGGCTGCGGCGAGCAGCGCCGGAAGCGCCCGCAGGGTCGCACGCTGCTGCTGCAGCGGTGCGGCGAACTGGCTCAGGGCCTGGTAGCCGCCGAGTCGGCCTGCCCCCACCAGCGCCTCGAGGCGTTCGGCGAGCTGCGCCTGGCGCTCCAGCAGCTCATCGGCGTTACGCGCGCGGACGAGGAAGTACTGGCTGGTCGGCTGAAGGCCGGTGAGCGTCGCCACGCGCTGCGCTTCCTGGTCGAGGGCGGGCGCGCGCTCGACCCACTGGCGCATGTCGTCGTCGAAATCGACGCGTCCGATGCCCAGCAGGACGAACACCAGGAACCCGGCCAGCAGCCAGGGCGTACGGATCGCGGCGAGCAGCCGGGTACGGCCCTCGAGCAGCGTGGCGGTCCAGGCCAGCGGCTGCGGCCAGGGCCGCAGCGGGCGGCGGAACAGCAGCGGCAGCAGGCAGGTGGAGCAGAGGAAGGCGCCGAGCAGCCCGGCCACCGAGAACACCGCCACCTGGGTCAGCCCCGGGAAGGCGGTGAAGGCCAGCGCCAGGTAGCCGATCAGGTTGCTCAGCAGCGCCAGGGCCAGCCCCGGGAGCGTGCGGCGCAGCGCCTGCGTGCTGCGCCAGGGGCTGAGCGTCCAGCTCTTGGACAGGTAGTGCAGCGGGAAATCGAGGCTGACGCCGATCAGGCTGGCGCCGAGCACCAGCGTCAGCACGTGGATCTGCCCGAACAGCGCCACGCAGGCCGCGCTGCCGGCCAGCGCACCGACCGCCACCGGCAGCGCCACCAGCCAGATCCGCGGCGTGCGGAACAGCCAGAGCAGCAGGCCGAGCGCGCCGATCAGCGAAAGTCCGCCGATCAGGCTCATCTCGCGGCGAGCCTGGGCCTGCGCGTGTGCCGAATAGAGCACGCCGCCGGCCGCCAGGGCCTCGCCGCCGCGAGTTGCGACCTGTGCCTTCGCCGCCTCGATCTCGGCCGCCACCCGCTCGGGCAGAAGGTCGTCGAAGGCATCGCCGGCCAGCGTCAGCCGCAGCGCGTACCAGCGTCGGCCACTTTCTTCGCTCAGCATCCGGCCATCGGCGTCGATCTGCAGGCGGCCGGTCTGCGGCAGATGCGCCTGGGCCCGTTCGGCGAGGCCGAACCAGTCCTGTTCCGCCGGCACCAGCGGCTGCCCTTGCAGCGGGTCGTAGAGCCGGGCCAGACGCTGCTCGACGAAGGCCACCGGCTGCTCGGCGAGCAGGCGGCGATCGTCGGCGTGCAGCAGGGCCAGGCGCTGCTCCAGCAACTGCCGGCGCAGGTCCGCGAGGTTGCCCGTCAGGCGCGTGCGCACCTCGGAGAACAGGCCGCTGTCGTCCAGCCGGTCGGCGATCTCGTCCGCCAGTTGCGTGCCCCGGACGGCCTCCGGGTGGGTGACCAGCAGGACCAGCTCGCGGTTCAGCGGCGCCTGCATGCGCGCCTCGGCCTGGCGCGTGAGCGCATCCGAGGCCTGCTCCGGCAGCAGTTGCAGGAGATTGGCGCTGATCGGCGCGCCGCCGCGCCATTGCCAGGCCGTGACGGCGAGCAGCGCCAGCAGGCCGAGGAGAAACAGGCCGGGTGCTGCGTAGCGGCGCCGGGACGCTCGGTCAGTCGGCGAAGGCATGGCGTTCGTCGTCGCTCAGCCGCTCACCCGGCTGGCTGTCCTCGAGACGCAGCAGGGTGCGATCGCCCTGGGTTTCGTTCAGTTCGATGCGCTCGACCGTGGCGCCACCCTCGATGCGGATGCCTTCGAAGATTTCCGCCAGCAGGCGCGAGCGGGGCGTCATCTGCAATTGCCAGTCGGCGGCATCGCCGGACAGCGCCAGTTCGAAATCCTCGGCCAGCGCCTCGGTATCGCCGCTCAGCACCGCGAGGAACAGGCGGTTCTGCCGTCCCGCGTCCTGCTGGCCCGTCGGTTGCCAGCCAGCGGGCGTGTACTGGGCGATGCCCGCCGCGGTGATGCGGTAGCGCTGGGCGAACGGCTTGTCCAGAAACCACAGCAGGCCCCGGTCGCGGGTGAGCACGAAGCTGCCGCGGCTGACCAGCGGATTGGGCAGCGCGCGCAGGTGCTTTTCCTGGACGAACTCGCCACGCACCACGGCCGGGGCGCTGAGCTGGCGGGTCAGCTCGGGGAGGCCGAAGGCCCAGGCGGGTTGGGTCGCCAGCAGGAGGATGAGGGGGGCGAGGAGTTTGGTCAGGGGGCTTCTGGATGCTTTACGACGAGAAAGTATTCCAAGCAGACGGGAGCGTGCACCGGCGCCTTTCCGAGACGCTGTGGCAGGAGCCCCGTATCCACGGCATTCGCGAGCGAGCTCGCTCCTACAACAGGATTCGGCGTCCGGCTCAGCGCGCATCGCCCGGCTCCCGGCCGATCGCCCGCTCCACCGCCTCGACGAACACCGCCGGCGAGGCCAGCTGCATCTCCCGGCTGGCGATCTCCACCGCCACCTGCACGGTGCTGCCGCGGGTCAGCCGCTCGCCGGTGGCCGGGTCGCTGATCAGGTAGTTGATCTTCAGCCGGTGCTCCCATTCGACGAGGTCGGCACGCACGCGCACCCACTGGTTGAAGCGTGCAGGGCGTACATACCGCAGCTGCAGATCAATGATCGGCCAGCCGTAACCGGCCGCGCGCATCTGCTGGTAGTTGTGGCCGATGCGCTCGAGCAGGGCGCAGCGCGCAACTTCCAGGTATTTCACGTAGTGCCCGTGCCAGACGATGTCCATCGAGTCGACGTCGAAGAAGGGCACGAGGATGTCGACCTCCGCCCGCAACACCCCGTCCTTACGCATAGAGCCTCCAGGCACGGGCGCGGATGCGCGCCAGGCACAGGCGCAGCTCGCCTTCCAGGGCACGGTCCTCGACCACCGGCGGGAAGTCTGCGGCCAGCTGCGCGCGCATGGCGGCCAGCGGTTCCGGCAGCGGCCGCGCGCCGGCCTCGCGCTGGCGCAGCCAGACGCCCTGGTTGGCCGCCAGCAGCGTGGCGGCGGCGACCTGTTCGGCCAGCTCCAGGCTGCGCAGGGCATCGCGCGCGGCGATGGTGCCCATGCTCACCTTGTCCTGGTTGTGGCATTCGGTAGAGCGCGAGAACACGCTCGCCGGCAGGGTGTTCTTCAGCGCCTCGGCGGTCCAGGCGCTGGCGCCGATCTGCACGGCCTTGAAGCCGTGGTTGATCATGGCGGTCTCGGCCGGCGCGCCGGACAGATTGCTCGGCAGGCCGTGGTTGTAGCGCTGGTCGACCAGCAGCGCGAGCTGGCGGTCGAGCAGGTCGGCGAGGTTGCCGACCAGATTCTTCAAGCTGTCCATGGCGAAGGCGATGTGCCCACCGTAGAAATGTCCGCCATGCAGCACGCGCTCGTTTTCCGCGTCGATGATCGGGTTGTCGTTGGCGCTGTTGAGTTCGGTCTCGATGAACTGACGCAGCAGCCCCAGGCTGTCGGCCAGCACGCCGAGTACGTGCGGGGCGCAGCGCAGCGAATAGCGATCCTGCAGGCGGTGCAGCGGCGGCGTCGGGCCGTCGATCGCCAGGTCCTGGCGCAGCCAGGCGGCGACCTGGGCCTGGCCAGGGTGCGGCTTGGCGGCGAACAGACGCTCGTCGAAATGCTCGGGGTTGCCCTCCAGCGCCACCAGGTTCAGTGCGCTGATGCGGGTCGCCAGCTGCAGGAGGTAGTCGGCGCGCGCGTAGGCCAGGCAGGCCAGGCCGGTCATGACGGCGGTGCCGTTCATCAGCGCCAGCGCTTCCTTCGGGCGCAGCACCAGCGGTTCCCAGCCGAGCTCGCGGTGCACCTCGGCGGCGCTGCGGCGCTCGCCGCGGAACAGCACCTCGCGCTCGCCGGACAGGGTCGCGGCCACGTAGGACAGCGGCGTCAGGTCGCCGCTGGCGCCGACCGAGCCTTCCTCCGGTATCAGCGGCAGCAGGTCGTGGGCGAGGAACTGCTGCAGCCGCTCGACCAGTTCAAAGCGCACGCCGGACACGCCGTGGGTGAGCGAGCGCAGGCGCGCGGCGAGCACCGCGCGGGTGGCCTCGGGTTCGAGCAGGCGCCCGAGCCCGCAGCCGTGGAAGGTGTAGAGGTGCCGCGGCAGTGCCTCGACCTGCTGCAGTGGCACGGCCACCACGCAGGAATCGCCGTAGCCGGTGGTGACCCCGTAGATGACCCCCTCGCGGTCGAGCAACGTGTCGAGGAATTCCGCGCCGCGGGCGATGCGGGTACGGAACGCCGGGTCGCCGGGCAGGCGCGCCGGCCGGCGCTGCTCGGCCACCGCCAGCACGTCCTCGATGCGCAGGTGGTTGTCGCCGAAGATCACGGGGTCAGGGTTGTTCATGGTCCATCCAGAACGGGTAGAAGTTGAACCATTGCCGCGGTGCCTCCAGGCAGCGCGCGGCAAGGCGGTCGGCATAACGCTGGGCCCACTGCCGGATCACCGCCTCGCGCTCGGCGCGGCGCCAGCCGATGCGTTCGGCGAAGGGTTCCATGTGCACGTGGTACCGCTCGCCCTGCTTGAGGCAGAACAGCAGATTGACGCCGCACTGCAGCAACCCGGCGAGCAGCCAGGGCCCCTGCGGGAAGGCCGCCGGGTGACCGAGGAAGCTGGCCTCTGTGACGCGCCCGCCGTGCAACGGGACACGGTCGCCGGCGATCGCCAGCCATTCGCCGTCGTCCAGGCGCTGGGACAGCTGCAGCATCACCGCCGGATCCAGCTCGCTGACCTGGATCAGGCGCAGGTGGCTGGCGCCGGCTTCGCCGAGCAGGCGGTTGAAGCGTTCGGCGTGGCGGGTGTGCACCAGCACGTTCATCCGTACCTGGCGCCCCAGTTCGCCCAGCGCGCGGCAGACTTCCAGGTTGCCCAGGTGCGAGCCGACCAGCAGTTGGCCGCGGCCCTGGTTCAGCCGTGCGTGCACCTGCTCGGGATGATGGATCACCAGCCGCTCGCGGCCGAGGCGGCCGTTCCACACGTCGAGCTTGTCCAGCAGCGCGTCGGCGAAGGCGCGGAACTGGCCGAACACCGAGGCTCGGGTCGGCTGCAGTTCGGCGCGGCCGCTCCAGGCGGCCAGGCGCGCCTGGTACTGCCAGGCGCTGCGCCGCGCCTGGCGGCCGAACAGGAAGAAGTAGGCGACGATGCCATGGATCAGCGGGGCCATGGCGCGGCGCCCGAGCCGACGGACCAGCCAGGCGGTCAGGCGCATGAGCGCGAAGCTGCCGCGCTCGCGCTGATCGGCCCAGTGCGGGCTGGTCGCCGGGCCTTGGCTCATCCCTGCAGACGGCGCCAGATCAGGCCCGGGGCGCGCACCAGCATGCCGAAGAACAGCCGCGCGTGCATCGCCGAGATCAGCAGGTTGTCCTGCCACAGGCGGAAATGGGACACGCCATCGGCCGGATAACGCACGCGGGTCGGCAGCCAGACCATCGGCTGGTCCTGCCAGTGCATGCGCACCAGGATCTCGCTGTCGAAATCCATCCGCGAGCCCATCTGCACCGAATCGGTCAGCGCCAGGGTGGTGGCCAGCGGGTAGACGCGGAAGCCGCACATGGAGTCGCGGATCGAGATCGACAGCGTGTTGATCCAGACCCAGGCCTGGGTCAGGTAGCGGCCGTAGCGGCGGCTGGCCGGGATGCTCGCGTCGAACTGCGGATAGCCGCAGACCACGGCGTCGGGCGCCTGGCTGGCGCGGTCGAGGAAGCGGCCCACGGCGCTCAGGTCGTGCTGGCCGTCGGCGTCCACCTGCAGGGCATGGGAAAAGCCCAGCCGTGCGGCTTCGCGCAGGCCGCTGACTACGGCGCCGCCCTTGCCCCGGTTATGGGCATGGCGCACCAGGTGCACCGAAGGCTGCGCGGCAAGCGCGTCGATCACCTTGGCGGCGACCGGGTGCGAGCCGTCGTCGACCAGGATGCACGGCAGGTCCTCGGCGAGCAGCACCGCGACCACCTCGGGCAGCGTGCGTTCGTGGTTGTAGACCGGGATCACCGCGCACGGCTTGAACCAGTCCTCTTCATGGGCCGCCGGTACCCTGGCGTGCGAAGCCGACAGGTCGGCATCGGTCTTCGAACCATCCGTGGCTGGCGCAAGCGCCGTTTCGTTGTACTCGGTCATTACTACTCCCCCAGTAAAATGCGCCCTGAAGAACAGGGCGTTTCGCCATTGCGGTAGGCGAAATAGAGCTTGCCGCGCGCCTGGTCGTAGCGCAGGGCAAGCGCCAGCCGGTCGCCGGGGCGGGCGAGCTGCTGGAACTTCAGCACCTCCATGCCCCGGAAACGCGACGGCAAATCCATCAATTCACGTGCCAGGCCCAGCGCCCAGTCGATCTGGACGACACCCGGCAGTACCGGCGTGGCCGGAAAGTGCCCGCCGAAATGCGCGAGGTCCGGCGGCACGCGCAGCTCCAGCAGCCAGCCGCCGGCGTCGTCGGGATGCCGCTTCAGGCAGTCCGGGCCGAGCGTGCGTGGCGCCTGCAGCAGGGCGTCGACCTCGGTCTGCGGCAGCTTGCCCTGGGCGTTGCCGGGCAGTTCGAGCAGCAGCCGCCAGCGGCGCGGCAGCGCCAGCGCCTCGCAGTAGCGGCCGAGGTGCTGGCGCAGCGCCTGGATCAGTGCCCGGCGGCCGCCGTTGCGCAGCGCGTGCAAGCCCTCGGCACTGAGCGCCACCAGCGCGCCGAGGTAGGCGCGGTTGTCCTGGATGACGCCGAGCCGCGCTTCGCTGACGAAGGCATGGCCGGCCAGCGCCTGCTCCAGCATCGGCAGCGAGATGCGCTTTTCTTCCAGCTTGACGATGCGGTCGAGGCGGCCGAGCAGGCGGAAGCGGCCATCACTCTGCAGCTCGGCGGCATCGGCGGTCTGTTCGACATGGCCGTTGGGCAGGCAGGGCGAGGCGATGCGCAGCGCGCCCTCGGCATCCTGGCTCAGCTCGACGCCGGCGAAGGGCTGCCAGTAGTCGTCGGCCTGGCGCCAGGCCACGCCGCCGGTCTCCGAGCTGCCGTAGATCTGTGTCGGCGCCTGGCCGAGACGCCGCTCGAGCTGTCGCGCGGCGTCATCCGGCAACGGGCCGCCGGAGGAGAACACCCGGCGCACGGCGCTCAGCGCCGGCCAGTCGAGGTTGTCGCCCATGCGCTTGAGCAGCGCCGGGCTGGCCACCCAGCAGAACGCCGGCCGGACCAGGCTCGCCTGCTGCAGGTCCTCGGGGAACGGCTGTGCCTGGCGCAGGAACGGGCGCCCGGCGCAGAGCGGCCAGAGCACGCGGAACAGCAGGCCGTAGATGTGTTGCGCCGAGACGCTGCCGATCACGCAGGCGCTGCCCAGTTCGGCGCCCCAGAGCGCTTCCAGGGTGGCCACCTCGTTGGCCAGCTGGCGCAGCTGCTTGGCGATCAGCTTGGGCGCCCCGGTGGAGCCCGAGGTGCAGAGCACCAGGCCCTCGAAGTCGAGATCGAGCGCGGCGGCTGGCAGCGGATTTCCTTGCAGATCGGTGATTCGCAGGTCGCCGGCGGCATCGCTGAGCCAGGCGTCGACGTGCTGCGCCAGGCGCTGCCGGCTGGCTGGCCGCAGATCCGCCGGCAGCAGCACGCGCACGCCCGCCCGCCAGGCGCCGAGCAGGGCGATGGCCAGGTCGCCGGCATCGTCCAGGTGCACCGCCAGCCGTGTGATGCGGCGGGCCTGGAGCGCACCGGCGAGCGCCAGGGCGCGTTCGCGCAGCCGGTCGCGGGTCAGTTCGGGCAGGGCCGCGAGCGCGTCGGCGGGCGCTTCGAGCAGCAGCTCCTGCAGCGGCGTCCAGTTCATGCGCGGGCCCTCACGCGCTGGCGCACCAGCCACTCGCCGGCGAACAGCAGGCCCATCAGCAGGTAGGCGATCAGCCCGGTGTAGAGCGTCCACCAGGCCAGCGGCGCCCAGAGCGCGAGGGCGCCGGCGACCACGGCGTTGAAGGCGAAGAAGCCGACCCAGAGCCAGGTCACCTTGCGCGTGTAGCGCACCGCTGCGGGGGACAGCTCCGGCTCCTGCAGGCGCGCCAGGCGCTCGACCACCGGCGTCCCGCTGACCAGGCTGGCAGCGAACAGGCCGAGCAGCGCCAGGCTGATCGCCACCGGATAGCCGCGCAGCAGCGTCGGGTCGTCGGCCAGGCCGAGTGCCAGGCAGAAGCCGAGCGCCGCCAGTGCCGCCCAGCGCCCGCCCGGCGAGCGCACGCCGAGCAGCGCGCGGGCGAGCCAGAGCGCGCCGAGCAGCAGCGCGAATACGCGCGGCGACAGCGCGGCGGCGCCGAAGTAGACGGCGAAGGGGTAGGCGAGGCCGGCGGCCAGCAAGGCCGCGCCGGTCAGGCGGCGCCAGGGCGTCCTGGCCCCGGGGTGGGTTGCGTTCATCTCGGTTCCACGCAGGGCGCCTGCCGACCGGTCCATGCGCCGGGCGGCGGCGGGGCTGCCGGGTTATCGGCGGCTCAGGCCGTTTCTGGATGGGTCAGCCGATGGACGGCTTCGACCACGTCGGACACGGTGCGCACCGACTTGAAATCCTCGGCGGCGATCTTCTTGCCGGTCTGGCGCTTGAGGTGGTCGATCAGGTCGACCGCGTCGATGCTGTCGATCTCCAGGTCTTCGTAGAGGTTGGCGTCCAGGCTGATGCGCTCGGGCTCCAGCTCGAACAGCTCGACCAGCGCCTCGCGCAGGGTCTCGAAAATCTCGTTGCGGCTGTCCATGTTCCCTCCTCAGGCGACCGCGGGCCGGTTGGCCTCGACGAAGGCGGTCAGGCTGTCGACGTTGGCGAAATGCTTGCGGGTGTCCTTGGCCTCGGCGTCGATTCTGATGCCGAAGCGCTTCTGGATCGCCAGGCCGAGCTCCAGCGCGTCCACCGAGTCGAGCCCGAGGCCGTCGCCGAACAGCGGCTCGTCGGCCACGATGTCCTCCGGTGCGATGTCTTCCAGCCCCAGCGCGTCGATGATCAGTTGCTTGATTTCAAGCTGCAGTCGGCTCATCCAGTGCGAGCTCCTTTATGAAGTGTCGGTGCAAATGTTCGTTCAGCTGCCGCGAGGCGATCGGTGCCGTTCCGCGGGCGGCGAAGGCCTGCGGGTCGATGTCTTCGCCGACCCGCAGGTGGAAGTGGAAGCGTCGCGACGGAATGCGGTACCAGGGCTCGGCCTTGGTCAGGGTGGTCGGCGTCACGCTGATCACCACCGGCGTCACCACCTGCGCGCCGCGCAGGGCGATGGCCGCGGCGCCGCGGTGAAAGCGCGGGGGCTCGCCGGGCGTGGTGCGCGTCCCCTCGGGGAAGACGATCAGCGTCTGGCCTTCACGCAGCGCCGCGGCGGCCTCGTCGAGCATGTCGGCGCTGCCGCTGTTGCTGATGTACCGGGCGCCGCGGATCGGGCCGCGGGTGAAGGGGTTGTCCCACAGGCTCTGCTTGACCACGCAGTTGGCGTCGCGGATCAGGCCGATCAGCACCACCACGTCGATCAGCGAGGGATGGTTGGCGATCACCAACTGCCCGGGGCGGCCCAGACGCTCGGCGTGTTCCACCTGATAGGTCATTACGCCGGCGCGGTACATGAACTGCACGAAGCACCAGAACAGACGGCTGACCGTGGCGCGGGCACGCCGGCGGCGGGTCGTGGCGTCGCCGGGCAGCAGCGCCAGCAGCGGGAAGATCAGCAGGCGCAGGCACAGGCCGCCGAGCCCGAACAGCAGGAACGACAGGCCGGTGGCGACCAGGCGCCAGAGCCAGGGGGGGCCGGGGCGGGAATTCAGTGCGTCCGTTGCCAGTTCCATTGGCGGCTCTTCCACGAGTGACGAATCTGAGGATGTTCGAGCGCCAGCGCGCGCACCAGCTCCAGGGCATGCGGCCTGGCGCTCGGCTCGGCGTCTGCGCTGGGTGGCTCCAGGGCCAGCCGCCAGTCCTGCCCCGGGGTCAGCAACAGGGCGACCGCGTAGGGGCAGGGCACGTCGTCGATCCAGGGACCATAGATGGCCGGCGGCTGGTCCTCGGCGACCACCAGCAGCACCGCCGGGGCGCCCTCGGCCAGCAGCATCGCGGCTTCCAGCACCGCATGCTCGAGGCCGTCGCCTTCGCCGGCGAGCGCGGTCATCTCGCTGGGGTCGCCGCGCAGGATCGACCAGAGGCCGATGAAGGCGTTGTGCACCGAGAGGCTGAACTGGGTCGGGGAGAGCGGCTCCTCGCGCGCCAGTTCGGCGAGCAGCGCGTAGTTGCGAGGGGTTTCGCCGTGCCGCGAGACGTACACCAGCGGCATCGGCGGGCGGCCGTCGGCCAGCGGGGCCGCCACGGCGAAGGCCATGCGCGCCAGGCGGCTCAGGCGGCGGCGCTGCATGGCCGGCAGGAAGTCGACGGCGGGCTGGGCGTCGGCCGGCTCCAGCGGCCAGGGGGCCGCGGCCCAGCGTGACCAGGATGCGGGACACTCCAGTCCCGGTGCCCATGCCTGCCACCGCTCGATGTTGAATTCAACCATGCTTGACTCTCAGCGCTCCGGATGAGCCATTCTCAACGGGCGTGACGACGTCCTTGCCCCACAAGCATCCGGCCTGCTGCCAGAAGGTGCCGGCATTATCTAGGCGGTTCTGACGCCAGGCAAACGTTGCCTGAAAAATCCGGACAAGAGGTCATGGCTTTTTGATGGCACTTTTTGTGTAAAGGGTTGTCGAAGTCGGCTTTTTCTTCGGTGGAGGCGGCATGCCTCTGCCGAGAGCCGTAACGCTTTTCGGCACTGGACCAGTGGGGGGCCGACCGGGGGAATGCTTTCAGTCCTTGGCAGGCCTGCCGGCCTGCATCGCCGCGAGGGCGCCTCCCACGGGGTTCGGCATGCACCGGCTGCTGTTGTGGAAGGCCCGCCCCGGGCGACGCTTTTCAGTCCTTGACAGCAGTAGGGTGGGCTTCAGCCCACCAAGAGTGCATCCCTGGCCTGGATTCCGTTCCCCGTCGTGACGGCCCCCGGACCCAGATGCCGGGAGTCGTTCTCTTGGTTACTTTCTCTTGGGCCGGGCGGCGATCCGCAGCTGCACCCATCGTAGGGTGGATAACGCCGCGCAGCGGCTTATCCACGCGTTTGTCTTTCGGAATCGAACCTGGCCATTTGCACCGGCGACCTCTCCCGCGTGGGAAAGGCTTCGCCGTTTCCCCACCCTGCGGCCCATGCCGCCCTCAGGCCGCGATGCCCTGCTGCGCCAGCCAGGCGAGCAGTTGCGGCAGGGGCAGAGCGCCGCTCTGCCGGCCGATTTCCACCCCGTTGCGGAACAGCAGCAGGCTGGGAATCGAGCGGATGCCCAGGCGCGTCGCCAGCTGCGGGTTGGCTTCGCTGTCGAGCTTGGCCAGCCGGCAGCGGCCCTGCAGGCGCGCGGCGGCCTGTTCGAATGTCGGGGCGAACGCGCGGCAGGGGCCGCACCAGCTGGCCCAGACGTCTACCAGCAGGGGCAGGTCGCCCTTGAGCTGGGCGCTGAAGGCCGACTGCTCGAGGGCGAAGGGATGCGCCGGCAGCACTTCGCCCTTGCAGCGCCCGCAGCGCGGGCGATCCTGCAGGCGCTCGGCCGGGATACGGTTGAGGCCCGCGCACTGGGCGCAGGGGACGAGCAGCGGGTCGGTCATGGTCGGGACTCCGTGGGACGACTTTCCCGCAATCTGGCCGTCCGCCCGGCGGATATCAAGCCCGCCCGGTCAGACCGGCGTCAGCGGCCAGAACAGCGGCAGCACCAGGGTGGCCACCAGCCACAGCAGCAGGTTCAGCGGGATGCCGACCTTGAGGAAGTCGGCGAAGCGGTAGCCGCCGGCGTTGTAGACGAAGGTGTTGGTCTGGTAGCCGATCGGCGTGGCGAAGCTGGCGCTGGCGGCGAACATCACCGCGACCACGAAGGCGCGCGGGTCGACGCCGAGCTGCTGGGCCAGGCCGATGGCGATCGGCGTGACCAGCACGGCCACCGCGTTGTTCGACAGCAGCTCGGTCAGCACCGAGGTGAACAGGTAGATGAACGACAGCATGAGCAGCGGCCCGGCCCAGGGCAGCGCGCCCATCGTCTGCTCGACGATCAGCCGGACCAGCCCGACCCGGTCCATGGCGATGCTGATCGCCAGCATGCCGAAGATCAGCGTGAGGATCTTCCAGTCCACCGCCTTGTAGGCGTCCTCGACGTCGAGGCAGCGGGTGGCCAGCACCACTACAGCGCCGATGATCGCCAGGCCCTCGATGGGCATCAGGCCGATTGCCGCCAGCAGCATCACCGCCGCCGCGGAGATCAGGGCGATCGGTGCCTTGTCGCGGCGGTAGGCGCGCTCCTGCACGGTATTCAGGCTGATCAGCTCGCCGTTGTCGGCGAAGCGCTTGATCTGCGCCGGGGTGCCTTCCACCAGCATGACGTCGCCGAACTGCAGCTCGAAGTCGTCGAGGTTGCCCTGGATGCTTTCGTCCTGGCGGTGCACGGCGAGCACGGCGATGCCGTAGCGCGCGGTCAGGTCGAGGTCGCGCATGGGACGGTGGCAGTAACGGGAGTTCCGCCCGACGATGGCCTCGACCAGGATCACGTCGTGGCTGGAGATGGTCTCGAAGGCCTCGTTGCGGTTGAAGGTCAGGTAGCCGCTCTCGCGCAGCTCGACCACGTCCTTGACCTGCCCGTGCAGCACCAGCAGGTCGCCGGCGGCCAGGGTGGTGTCGTGCGCCGGCGCGCTGAACTGGCGGTCCTCGCGAAACAGCTTGAGCACCTGCAGGCCGCTGCCGCCGTTGAGGTTGGCCTCGGCCAGGGTCTTGCCGATCACCGGCGAGTCGTGCGGCACCAGCAGCTCGGTCATGAAAGTGCGGCCCAGGTCCGGGCGCAGCTGCTTGGACAGGGTGTCGCGCTCGGGCAGCAGGCGCTTGCCGACGGTGAGCATGTAGGCCATGCCGGCGGCGGCGAGGATCAGCCCGGCGCCGGTGATCTCGAAGATGCCGAAGGGCGCCAGCCCGGCCTTGCGTGCCACCCCGTCGACGAGGATGTTGGTGGAAGTGCCGATGACGGTGAGTGTGCCGCCGAGGATGGTCGCGTAGGACAGCGGGATCAGCAGCTTGGACGGCTGCGTGCCGGCGCGTTTGGCCAGCGAAATGGCCACCGGCGTGAGGATCGCCACCACCGGTGTGTTGTTGAGGAAGGCCGAGATCGCCAGCGCGGTGACGGTCAGCCCGACCAGCACGCGGGTCGGGCTGGTGCCGACCAGGCCTCCGAGCCAGTTGCCGAGCGCATCGATGCAGCCGGTGCGCTCCAGCGCCGCGGAGATGACGAACATGCAGGCGATGGTGACCGGCGCCGAGTTCGACAGCACGCCGAGCACGTCGGCCGGCTCGAGCAGCTGGGTCGCCAGCAGCACCGCGACGGCGATGCCCGCTACCACGTCGGGGCTCCACTTTTCCCGTACGAAGGAGGCGAGTACCCAGACCAGCAAGGCCGAAAGGAACAGCAAGGGCAGCAGATCGCCGGTCATGGAGCATCCTGATGAGGCAGGCGGTGGAAAATCAGCGAGGCACGATAGTGAGGGCCTCTTAGAGAGTCCAGAATCGTTTAATGCGGTTTCTATTCCAAACGGTTATTAGGCGGACTGTACCGCCAAGCCTGTCCCTGACTGTACTGCGTCATCCGCGTCCGTCCGGGCCAGGCTGTGGTCTGGCGAAACGGGAGGCGGCAATGAGAACACTGGGCATACTCGGCGGCATGAGCTGGGAGTCGACGGCGCTCTACTACCGGCTGCTCAACGAAGGCATCAGACAGCGTTGCGGTGGCCTGCATTCCGCACCGCTGGTCCTGCATTCGGTGGATTTCGCCGCAATCGCCGCGCAGCAGCGGGCGGGCGAGTGGGACGCGGCCGGTCGGCAACTGGCCGCGGCCGCCGGCGGGCTCGAGCGGGCCGGGGCCGGCGCGCTGCTGCTGGCCACCAACACCATGCACAAGGTCGCGCCGACGATCGCCGCCGGCACGCGCATTCCGCTGCTGCACATCGGCGACGCGATCGGTCGGGCGCTGGCCGCCGACGGCTGGCGCCGCGCGCTGCTGCTCGGCACCGGCTTCACCATGCGCGAGGCCTTCCTGCGCGATTACCTGCACCGGCGCCACGGCATCGAGGTCCTGGTGCCGGAGACGAAGGCGCGGGCGGAAATCGACAGGGTGATCTTCCAGGAACTGTGCCTCGGGCGCTTCACCGAGGCGGCGCGCGCCTTCTATCTCGAGGTGCTCGCTCGCGGCCGGAAGGCCGGCGCCGAGGCGGCGATTCTCGGCTGTACCGAGATCGGCCTGCTGCTGGACGGAGCGTCCAGCCCGCTGCCGCTGGTCGACAGCGCCGCCGAGCACGTGCGCATGGGGCTCGACTGGATGCTGGAAGCGGCCGGGGGAAGCTGATCAGGACGAGCAGCTGATTTCCAGGTGCTTGCCCCATTCCGGCGGGCGTTCGGCATAGCGCTGCATGCCCGGCTGTTCGTCGAAGGGGTGCGCCAGCACCCGGTGCAGCTCGCGCACCGGGCCGAAGTTGTCCTGTTCGGCGGCCTCGATCGCCTGCTGGGCGAGGTAGTTGCGCAGGATGTACTTCGGGTTGACCGCATGCATCCGCGCGCGCCGCCCGGCCGGGTCGCCGCCTTCAAGCGCCAGGCGCGCCCGGTAGTCGGCGGCCCAGGCATCGAAGCCGGGAAGATTGACGAAGTCCTCGCGTAGCCGGCGAAGCGCCTCGTCCGCCGGGCTGTCGCCCAGCTCTCGGAAGAAGCGTGTGTAGTCCACCGCGCTGCCCTGCATCAGCCGAAGCAGCCGCTGCACCAGCGTCTTGTCCTCGTCGCGGGCGCTGGCGAAGCCGAGGCGGCGGCGCATCAGGTCCAGCCACTCGGCCTCGTAGATCGGCAGGAACAGTTCCATGCTCGCGCGCAGGGCCTCGACCTGGACCAGCGGGGTGAGCGCCTGGGCGAGCGCGGCCAGGTTCCAGTGGGCGATCGGCACCTGGTTCTCGAAGGCGTAGCGGCCGGTATCGTCCGAGTGATTGCAGATGAAGCGGGCGTCGAAGTCGTCGAGAAAGGCGTAGGGGCCGAAATCGAAGGTGATGCCGAGGATCGACATGTTGTCGGTGTTCATCACCCCGTGGCAGAAGCCGTAGGCCTGCCAGCGCGCGATCATCGCCGCGGTGCGTTCCAGCACCTGGCGGAAGAAGCTGCCGTAGGGCTCCGGGTGTTCCAGGCAGTCCGGGTAGTGCCAGCCGATCACCTGGTCGACGAGCTCGCGCAGGGCGTCGTGCTGGCGGGTGTAGTAGAAGTATTCGAAATGTCCGAAGCGCACGTGGCTCTGCGCCAGGCGGATCAACATGGCGCCGCGCTCCCGCCGCTCGCGGTACACCGACGTGCTCGAGGCGGTGACGCACAGTGCCCGCGAGGTCGGGATGCCGAGCGCGTGCAGGTGCTCGCTGGCGAGGAATTCGCGAATCGACGAACGCAGCACCGCGCGGCCGTCGCCCATGCGCGAATAGGGCGTCGAGCCGGCGCCCTTCAGATGCAGGTCCCAGTGCTCGCCGGCGTCGTTGACCACCTCGCCAAGCAGCAGGCCGCGGCCGTCGCCGAGCCGCGGGTTGTAGACGCCGAACTGGTGGCCGGAGTAGACCATGGCGCGCGGCTCGGCCTCGGCCCAGAGCGCATGGCCGGCACCGATCTGCGCCAGGCGCGGGTCCTCGGCCACGCTCGGGTCGAGGTTCAGCAGTGTCAGCGCCTCGGGGCTGGCCACCACCAGCTTCGGTTCGTCCAGCGGCTGCGGCAGCACCGCCGTGGAGTAGGTGTCGCCGAGGCGGGCGAAGCGGTTGTCGAAACTGAGTTCGTCGAGCGGTTTCACGGGCGGGCTCCGGTGTCGATGGACGAATGCTCCACCAGCTTCGAGCCCGCGTACAGCCGCCCGTTCATCATCCCTGCCGACCGCTGCCGGTATCCGGCGCCTGGGCGGCGGATTGCGCCGGAAGCGGGCCGTCGAGGTGCAGCTCGTGGCCCTTGCCGTCGCGCAGGAATACGTCCACCCGGCGGAAATCGATGATCACCCCATGGCGGATGAATTCGCGGTCGAGGAAGCGGTTGATCTCGTCGGTCGCCGGGTTGCGGTCGCCCAGATCGCGCACGTGGATGCGCAGTTCGTGATCCAGGTTGCTTTCGCCGAAGGCGAGGAAGAAGACCTGCGGCTCCGGATCGCGCAGCACCCGCGAGTTCTCCTCGGCCGCCTGCAGCAGCAGGCGGCGCACCAGCTCCAGGTCCGAACCATAGGCCACGCCGATGCGGATGGTGACGCGGGTGACGGTGTCGCTGAGCGACCAGTTGATCAGCTGGCTGGTGATGAAGGTCTTGTTCGGGACGATGATTTCCTTGTGGTCGAAATCGGTGATGGTGGTCGCGCGGATGCGGATCCGGCTCACCGTCCCCGACAGGTTGCCGATGGTGACCACGTCGCCGATGCGCACCGGGCGTTCGAACAGGATGATCAGGCCGGAGACGAAGTTGGCGAAGATCTCCTGCAGGCCGAAGCCCAGGCCCACCGAGAGCGCGGCCACCAGCCATTGCAGCTTGTCCCAGCTGACCCCGAGGGTCGACAGCGTGGATACCGCGCCGATGGCCACCAGCAGGTAGGACAGCAGGGTGGCGGTGGCGTAGGCGCTACCCTGGGCCAGCCGCAGGCGCGACAGCACCAGCACCTCCAGCAGGCCGGGAAGGTTGCGCGCCAGGGCGACGGTGATGGCGACGATCAGCACCGCGCTGAGCAGGTTGGACAGGCTGATCGCGTCCGTGGTGGTGCCGTCGGCGGCCAGGAACTCGTACAGGGTCACGTTATCCAGGTAGGACACCACCGAGATCAGATCGGACCAGACCCAGTAAAGCGCCGCCAGGAACAGGCCGAACAGCGCCAGCCGGGCCAGGCGCAGCGACTGCTGGTTGACCTGTTCGATGTCCATGGCGTCGTCGACGCCTTCCACGATCTCGCCGCCGTGTTCTTCCTGCGCCTGCCGCCTGGCCAGCATGCGCTGGTAGGCCAGCCTCCGCGCGGCCACCGTCAGGCTGCGCACCACGGTCGCTTCCAGCGCGACCCAGATCATCAGCAGGTAGAGCGTGTCGATCAGGCGGTCGGTCAGCTTCAGCGCGGTGTAGTAGTAGCCGAGGCCGACCACCACGATCAGCGCCAGCGGCAGCAGGGTGAACAGCAGGCCGAGCAGCACGCGCAGCGGCGGCGCGTTCTCGCTCGACGGGCCCTTGCGCAGCAGGCGGAACAGGCTCCAGCCCATCAGCGCGTAGCAGGTGATCACCACGGCGATGCCGAGCACGTCCTCGGCGAGGTTGGCCGGCTGGTGCTCGGCCACCGTGACCACCGCGACCAGCGCCATGACCACCAGGCCGAGGCGGCGCATCTCCTGGCGCAGGAAGGCCACCTGCGGCTTCGACCAGCCGAAGTGCAGCTCCGCCACCCGTCCCGGCGACAGCATGCGGTAGGCGGTATAGAACACCAGCCAGGCCTGGGCCATCTCGTAGAAGGCGGCGCCGAGGCTGTAGTTCTGGCCGCGCGCATCCATCTGCAGGACGTAGCCGCACAGCGCCAGGAACAGGGCGACCGGCAGAGCGAGCGACAGGTTGAGCAGCAGGGCCAGCGGCGTATGCAGCTGGCTGTCGCGGCGGTAGTGGCCGACGTCCTGGCTGAGGGCGCCGAGCTTGCCGTTGATCGCGGGACGGCGCCACAGCAGGGCGGCGATCACCAGCAGCAGCGGCAGGAAGAACAGCGGCCGTTCCAGCAGGCCGTCGGCCAGCTTCTCCAGCGCCGAGGCCCAGGGCATCGCGGTGAGCTGGTTCTCCAGCAGGCGCGGCACGCTCTTGAGCCAGGCCCAGTCCAGCGGCTTGTTGCTGGGAATCCAGAACATCTGCTCCTCGAGCGTTTCGCTGAGGGCATGGGCGCGATCCTGCAGCTGCTTCTGGTTCAACTGCAGGGTGATCGATTCGTTGAGCAGCGCGGTCAGCTCGCCGTTCAGGCGGTCGAGCAGCTCGCTGCGGGCGACCACCAGTTCCAGCAGGGCGCGACGAAGCTCGGGGGTGATGTCCTCGGGCGGCTGGTCGGCCAGCAAGCGCTCGACGTAGGCCTCGGGGGTGCCGCGCCGTTCACGCTCCTGGTTGAGCTCGAACTGGTACAGGCGGATGTCGGCGATCTCGTCCGCCAGGTTGGCGTCCAGGCTGATCTGCGGCAGCGCCTGCTGCTGCTGGTAGAGGATCTTGGACAGCAGCAGGCTGCCCTCCAGGACCGCGATCTGCTCTTCCAGGGTCTGGTCGGCCTGGGTCAGGGCGTCCAGCTGCTGGCGGGTCTGCAGGTTTTCCCGGGTCAGGCGGTTGAGGCGCTCGGTGGCGCGCAGCAGGTAGTCGGAGAGCTTCAGGTTCTCGGCGCTCTGCGCGGCCAGCAGCTTGTCCGAGCTGGCGCTGCGGGCCTTGGCCGACAACTCGGCGACGGTCTTCTCCGACTGCTCCTGGCGCTTGTCGTTGATCAGCGTCTGCAGCGCCAGGGTTTCCTGTTCGGCGCGGCGGATCTTCTCGCTGAGCAGGTCGCGCTGGCTCTTGCCGAGGTCCTGCAGCAGGCTGTTGCCGCTCAGTTCCTGGCGGCGCAGCTCGATCTGCGCCGTGAGCGCGGCGCGCTCGGCGTTGAGCAGTGCGCGCCGCTCGTCGCTGAGCGTCTTGCCGGCCTCACGCCCGCTCTTGAGCAGCGAGCCGATCTCCTGGATGCGCGTCTGGCTGGTGGCAATTTCCGCCTGGGCGCGTTCCGGCCGGGTCTGCGCCGAAATGATCAGGCTGTTGGCAGTGGTCAGGCCCTTCTGCCAGTCGGCGATCTGCGCCATGCGCTCGGTCAGGCGCTGCTCCAGTTCGTCGACGCTCCTGCGCCTGAGCTGGGCGGAGAGGTCCTGCTCGGGCGCGGCCTTGAGCTTGGCCAGCTCGGTTTCGGCCTGGCGGATCTGCTTCGGCGCCTCGTTCAGCTGCCGCTTGAGATCGGCCAGCCCCTGCTCGGCGCTGCGCGCCTGCTCCTGCAGACGCTGGGTCTGGTCGGCGGAGGAGGTCTTCGGCGCGCTGTCCTCCGGGGCGGTGGCCTCGCCGGTGCCGGGCAGGGCCGGTGCGGCCAGCAGGCCGGACAGCGGCAGGGTGAAGGCGAGCAGGCTCGCCGCCAGGAAGGAGCGCAAGGAAGACATTGAGCTGAACGCGGCCTCGAAGCTGAAAATGGCCGCGAGTCTAAGGGGTCTTCGGCAGCAGGGCGAGCCCGCCCGGCGGGCGGTCGCGACCGTACGGCTAGAACATCAGCGACGGGCCCGGTTTCTGGCCGTCGGGGAACTTCAGGCCGACCTTGCGGACCTGGCCTTCCTCCATGGTCGCCACCGTCCAGGTCAGCCCGTTCCAGTCCACCTGATCGCCGACCACCGGTCGCCCGCCGAGGCGCTCGGTGATGAAGGTGCCGAGCGTCTGCTCGCCGCTGACGTCGCCGAGCTTGAGTCCGTAGAGCGCGGCGATGGCGCCGAGATCGGCTTCCGCTTCCAGGATGAAATCACCGAAGAAGCGCAGGTCCTGGGCGCGTCCGGGGGCCTGGCTGAACAGCCTGCCGAGTGCCGGCAGGTCGTACTCGTGGCCGATGACGCAGAGGATGTCGCCGACCTTCAGCCGCGTGCTGCCGGAGGGGTGCAGCAGTTCCTTGCCGCGAAACACGGCGGCGATGCGCGTGCCTTCGGGCATGCGCAACTCGCGCAGCGCCGCGCCGATGCACCAGTTGCCGGGGCTTAGCTTGTAAATGAACAGTTCCCACTGGCTGGTGGTGTGGATCTGTATCCCGGTGCGGGAAATCGGTGAGGGGGCGGGCGGGACCTCGACCTTGGCCTTCTTGGCCGCCCAGGTGAGGGTGGTGCCCTGCAGCAGAAGCGACACCAGGACGATGAAGAAGGCTACGTTGAAGAACAGCTGCGCATGATCCAGGCCGGCGACCAGCGGGAACACCGCGAGGATCACCGGGACCGCGCCGCGCAGGCCGATCCAGGAAATGAAAAGACGCTCGCGCAGATTGAAGCTCCTGAACGGCAGCAGACCGACGAACACCGAGATCGGCCGCGCGAAGAGGATCATCCACAGCGACAGCAGCAGCGCGGGGACCGCGATCGGCAGCAGCTCACTGGGCGTCAGCAGCAGGCCGAGAACGAGGAACATGCCGATCTGGCTGAGCCAGGCCAGGCCGTCGAACATGTGCAGGATGCCGTGGCGGTTGCGGATTGGCCGGTTGCCCAGCAGCAGGCCGCAGACGTAGACGGCAATGATGCCGCTGCCGCCGACCGCGCCCGAGAACGCGTAGATCATGATGCCGCCGCTGACCGCCAGCAGCGGATAGAGGCCGTCGGCCACCGACAGCCGGTTGATCAATTGCAGCAGCAGCCAGCCGCCGCCGAGGCCGAGCACGATGCCGATGCCGAACTGCTGGATCAGGCTGACCAGCACCGTCCAGCTGAAGCTGGTTTCACCGGAGGCGATCATGCCGATCAGAGTGACGGTGAGGAACATGGCCATCGGGTCGTTGCTGCCCGATTCGATTTCCAGGGTTGGCCCGACCCGCTCGTTGAGGCCCTTGCCGTTGAGCAGGTTGAACACCACCGCGGCGTCGGTGGAGCCGACGATGGCGCCGATCAGCAGGCCCTCGATCAGGCGCAGGTCGAACAGCCAGGCGGCGGCCACGCCGGTGAGGCCGGCGGTGATGGCCACGCCGAGGGTGGCCAGCGACATGGAGGGCCAGAGCGCGACCCGGAAGGTGGCCTTGCGCGTGCGCATGCCGCCGTCGAGCAGGATGATCGCCAGCGCCAGGTTGCTGATGAGGAAGGCGAGGCGATAGTCCTCGAAGACGATGCCCCCGATACCGTCCACCCCGGCGAGCATGCCGACGCCGAGAAAGATGACCAGGATCGGCACGCCGAGGCGGGTCGAGAGCGAACTCATGAGGATGCTCATGGCAACCAGCAAACCACCGATCAGAAACAGTTGGTTGATGTTGCTGACGTCCAAATGAGCTCTCCCGCTGGAAGGAAAACCCTGCCGTATGCAGGGGGTGTGCCAGCAGGGATTCTAACCCGAGGGTTTGACGGGCTGTCAAAACAACGCCGCGTGGTTCGCGCGTCGTCGGTCAACCCGTCAGAACCAGTCTTCCTGCATCTCCAGAGCGGTGGCGTCGCGGCGTTCCAGCAGGTCCAGTTCGTGGTGGCAGCCCGGTACCTCCCAGGTCAGGAAGAAGCGCGCGGCCTGCAGCTTGCCCCTGTAGAAGGCCGCATCGGCCGGATTGCCGCGCGCCAGCCCCTGTGCTGCGCGGATCGCCTGTTCCAGCCAGCGCCAGCCGATCACCGTGTGGCCGAACACCTTGAGGTAGAGCGCCGAGTTGGCCAGCGCCAGGTTGACCTTGCCGGCCGCCAGATCGCCGAGCAGACCCTGGCTGATCGGCACCAGCCGGGCCAGCAGCGCTTCCAGCGGCTCGCGCAGCGCCGTCAGCGAATCGAACTCGCGGGCCTGGCGGCAGCTGTCCTGGATCAGCGCCAGCAAATGGCGCAGGCCGCGGCCGCCGTTCTGCGTCAGCTTGCGGCCGAGCAGGTCGAGCGACTGGATGCCATGGGTGCCTTCGTGGATCGGGTTCAGGCGGTTGTCGCGGTAGTACTGCTCCACCGGGTATTCGCGGGTGTAGCCGTGGCCGCCGAGCACCTGGATGGCCAGTTCGTTGGCCTTGAGGCAGAACTCCGAGGGCCAGGACTTGACGATCGGGGTCAGCAGGTCGAGCAGTTCGTGGGCGTTCTGCCGGGTTTCCTCGTCCTCGGCGGTGCGCTGGTCGTCCACCAGGCGCGCGGCATACAGGCCGAGGTCGAAGGCGCCTTCGACGTAGGCCTTCTGCGTCAGCAGCATGCGCTTGACGTCGGTGTGCTGGACGATCGGCACCTGGGCCGAGCTCGGGTCCTTGCCGTCCGGCAGGCGGCCCTGCGGGCGTTCGCGGGCATATTCGAGCGAATAGAGGTAGCCGGCGTAGCCGAGCATGATCGCGCCCATGCCGACGCCGATACGCGCGTCGTTCATCATCTGGAACATGTACGACAGGCCCTTGTGCGGCTCGCCGACGAGGTAGCCGACGCACTGGCCGTTGTCGCCGAAGTTCAGCGCCGTGGAGGTGGTGCCGCGCCAGCCCATCTTGTGGAACAGCCCGGCCAGCAGCACGTCGTTGCGCGGGCCCAGGCTGCCGTCGTCGTTGACCAGGAACTTGGGCACGATGAACAGGCTGATGCCCTTCACCCCCGGCGGGGCGTCCGGCAGCTTGGCCAGCACCATGTGCACGATGTTCTCCGACAGCGGGTGGTCGCCGCCGGAGATGAAGATCTTGTTGCCCTTGAGGCGGTAGCTGCCGTCCCCGGCCGGCTCGGCGCGGGTGCGCAGGTCCGACAGCGAGGAGCCGGCGTGCGGCTCGGTCAGCGCCATGGTGCCGAAGAAGCGGCCCTCGATCATCGGCTGCAGGAAGCGCCGCTTCTGCTCCTCGCTGCCGAACGCCTCGATCAGGTGCGAGGCGCCCATCGACAGCATGGCGTAGGAGGAGGTGCCGACGTTGGCCGCCTGGAAGTGCGCGAAGCAGGCCCGCGCCAGCAGGTTCGGCAGCTGCATGCCGCCGTCCTCGAAGCTGCGCGAAGCATTGAGGAAGCCGGCCTCGATGAAGGCGTCGACCGCGGGCTTGACCTCGGGGATGAGGATGGCTTCACCGTCCTTGTAGACCGGCTCGTTCTCGTCGGCCTTGCGGTTGTGCGGGGTGTAGAACTTCTCGGCGATGCTGCGCGCGGTGGATAGCGCGGCGTCGAAGGTCTCGCGGTTGTGGTCGGCGTAGCGCGGACGCTGGGTCAGCGCCTCGGCGTCCAGCACTTCGTAGAGCTCGAACGCCAGGTTGCGCGAGCTGAGCAGGGTCTCGGACATGGGGGAGCCTCCGTTTCTTGTCTCCCGAGTCTAAGGAGCCGGCTTTTCGGCTGCCTAGCTCCATCCATCCCGCTGATGAAGGGTCAACACGCCTCCGGGCGGCCAGCGGGCGAACCTGCATGCCAGTGCCTGTCCAATCCTGCGTACCCGGTGTCGCCGGGTCGGCCGTGCGACGGAGGAGTTCGGTATGCGCGACGATTCGCTGTCACGACGCAAGGACGACCACCTGGACATCGTGCTGGACCCCACGCGGGCGCACCGCCAGGTGGACACGGGGCTGGAGGCAGTCAGGTTCGCCCACTGCGCGGCGCCGGAGCTGCGCCTGGAGCGTATCGACCTGTCTGCCTCGCTGGTCGGCAAGCGACTGGCGGCGCCGCTGCTGATCAGCGCCATGACCGGTGGCGCCGAGCGCGCCCGGCGCATCAATCACCACCTCGCCGAGGCAGCCGAGGCGCTCGGCATCGGCCTGGCGGTCGGCTCGCAGCGGGTGGCGCTGGAAAGTGGCGCCGACCAGGGCCTGACCACCGAGCTGCGGCGGTTGGCGCCGACCATTCCGCTGCTGGCCAACTTCGGCGCCGCCCAGCTGGCTGCCGGCTATGGTCTCGAACAGGCGCGCCGGGCGGTGGAGATGATCGGCGCGGACGCGCTGGTGATCCACTTCAATCCGCTGCAGGAGGCGGTTCAGCACGGTGGCGACCACGACTGGCGCGGCGTGCTGAAGGCGCTGGAGCGGCTGGCCCGACAGCTGCAGGTGCCGCTGGTCGCCAAGGAAGTCGGCGCCGGGCTGTCGGGGGACATCGCCCGGCGGCTGGTCGAGGCCGGCGTGGCGGTGCTCGACGTGGCCGGCGCCGGCGGCACCAGTTGGGCAGCGGTGGAGGCCGAGCGCGCCGCCGACCCGCAGCAGCGCGCGGTGGCGCTGGCCTTCGTCGGCTGGGGCATTCCCACCGCGCAGGCGATCCGCGAGGTCAGAGCAGCCTGCCCGGACACGCCATTGATCGCCTCCGGCGGCATCCGCGACGGCCTGGACGCGGCCAGGGCGATCCGCCTCGGCGCCGACCTGGTGGGCCAGGCGGCCGGCGTGCTGGGCTGCGCGGTGGAAAGCAGCGAGGCGGTGGTGACGCACTTCCAGGTGCTGATCCAGCAGTTGCGTGTGGCCTGCTTCTGCACCGGCTCGGCGGACCTCGCGGCGCTGGCGCGGGCGCCGCTGGTGGGTTCGTCGACAACGGACGAGACCTGAGTCACACGGCCGGGTGGGTGACCCGGCGCAAATTTTCCGCCTTCGCCATTTGCCTGGGGCGTGCGTGTGCGGCATGGTCTCGCTCCGGCACAGGATGTGTCGCAAGACGAGGACTCAGGGATATGAGTGGATATGTGCCCAACCTACCCAAGGCCGAGCGCGAGGCGAAACTCAGGGACGTGCCGACGCCCAGCCCGCATCAGGCGCTCTGGGCGGAATACGAGCGCCACGCCGGCAACCCCGCGCCGGTAGCGCGCAAGACCCAGGTCGCGCTGCGCATTGGCGTGTTCTTCGACGGCACGCTCAACAATGCCGGCAACTCGGCACTAGGCCTGCGTTGCGGGGCCCAGCATCCGATCGAGCCGCGCGACCTGGAAATCAGTTGCAAGCCGTACATGTCCGATCCGGACAGCAGCTACGGCAACGACGTCACCAACATCAAGAAGCTGAGCGAGCTCTACCATGCGCCTCGTCGTCCCGAGGGGAGCGGCGATTTCCAGCATGGCTACCGGGTGCTCTACATAGAAGGAATCGGTACGACCACGGGCGAAGCGGACAGGCTGCTCGGCATGGCCATGGGGCGGGGCGAAACGGGCGTCGTGCAATGCGTGCAGCGAGCGTTCACCGATATCGGCGGCCTTCTCAATCGTTTCCGTGGCGATAACCCTGACTGCGAAATCGTATCGCTGACCTTCGATGCTTTCGGGTTTAGCCGCGGAGCCGCAGCCGCGCGGCACTTTGCCAACCTGGTAGCGCTTGGCGGGGCCGGGCCTCTTGGTATTGCCATCGCCACGGCCAGGCCCGCCTTCAGTCGGCTGTTCGTCGATGGCTACCAGCGGGACGTGCACATGGGATTCATCGGCCTGTTCGACACGGTGGCCTCCACCGGCGGGATGAGCAACCTGGGTAACGTGCGCAGCGCGGTGGCCGCGGGGCTGCGGCTGCAGCTCCCTCGGAACCTGTTCGGCAAGGTCGTGCATCTGGTGGCGCGCGACGAGTATCGGGCGAACTTCGCGCTCAACAGCGTGGCGCCGGAGCATACCGAGATCGTTCTCCCGGGTGCGCATTCCGATATTGGCGGTGGTTATCTGCCACTGGTGAACGAGCGGGTTCTGGTGAGCCCCATGCAGGCGCTGGACGTGCCGCTCGGTCTGCCCGTCGAAGCCACTTCAATTTACCGGGACGCGGCACAGGCCAGGGACCGCTGGATCACCCAGGGCTGGCCCGCCGAAATGCTGACGATCGTCACGCCTGAGCCGCAGTCGCTCGAGCCGCCTTCGGACGACCTCATGGCCCCGCCTCGAAAGCGGGTCTATGCCGCTTTGCAGTTGACCAGGCCGGTGCGTGGCGAGCTGTCACGCGTATATCTGAGGGTGATGTATGCGCTGGCCAGGGCGGCTGGAGTCCGTTTCATGGACATTCCCGATATTTCGGATTTTCACCTGCCTGCCGAGTTGGCTCCGCTAAGTGAACGTTTCGAAAAAGGGGACTATGAGGTTTTGCCTAAAGAAGACGCGGTCTTGCTACGGACCTATATCCACATGTCTGCCAACTGGAATCCACCGGCCAGGTTGCGAGGAAACACTCCGCGCACCGGCTTGGCCCTCACCTTCATCAATGCTCCAGCGAGTGATGCTCAGCGGGTATTGCATCCGCATGCGTCTTCGAGGGGATGGTAATGACAAAAGCGATTGCCGCATCTTTTGTCGTTCTGCTGTTATACGGCTGCCAAAGTGGCGACCCGCTTTCAGGTCAGCAGGACCCGCATGCTCGATGGTGGTCACTAGGTTTTACAGAGCCCAACTTCATGACCGTTTGGGTTGAAGACAGCGCAGTCGTCGACATCAACGGGCTCCTCGTTCGTCGCATAAGCAGAGGACGTGCCGCAGGCGCAGAGACCGATCGGGACGGAGAGGTTGCCCGGGGCTGGGACGGAGTAGGTGGAGATGGAGTGGCAGTCGTTGGCGCGGACCTTCCTCAACGCATATACGTTCGTTGGCAATCCATTGTCGAACCCGAAACATATCGGGCCTGGGTCGAGATTCCGGAACACGCCAGGCAACTCATGCGCCAGTCCATTAGCTTCCGATGCTCAGAGACTCCAACGTTGCCATCGCCATACAGGGCGACGGTGAGCTTGGGCTTGGCCCCTGGCGGTATCGTCCAGGTGTGGGTCTGGAACCAATGCTATCGGCCAGTCAGGGTCGCGCGTGCACAAGCTGAGATCGAGCCGCTTGGCCCCGATCTTGGACGCAACGAAGGCCGCTATGGCTATCAGCCAAGCGAAAAGGCCAAACGCTACATCGAACGCTACGGCATTCCCTACGGCAGTTGGTAGGCACGGACGCGCCTCGTTGGCGATCGTCGGATGATCGGCTTGCGCCGTCTCCTCCCTCCTGACCGGCGCCACGGCTACCGTTACACTGCGCGCCCAGCCTGGAGCCCTCGATGAACTACCGCCACGCCTTCCATGCCGGCAACCATGCCGACGTCCTCAAGCACCTGGTGTTGTCGCGTGTCCTCGCGCTGCTGTCGCGCAAGGAGGCGCCGCTGGCCTACCTCGACAGCCATGCCGGGGTCGGGCTCTATGACCTGGCCGGCGAGCAGGCCAGCCGCACTGGCGAATGGGAGCAGGGCATCGGCCGGCTGTGGAACCTGCCGCAGGTGCCGGCGGCCTTGACCGGCTACCTGGACGTTGTGCGCGCGCTGAACCCCGACGGCCGGCTGCGCTATTACCCCGGTTCTCCGGAGCTGGCGCGCCGCCTGACACGGCCGCAGGACCGCCTGCAGCTCAACGAGAAGCACCCCGAGGACGGCCGGCTGCTCAAGGCCAACATGGCGGACGACCCGCGCCTCGCCGTGCACCTCGGCGAGGGCTGGCACGTGCCGCGAGCGCTGATGCCAACCGCCGAGAAGCGCGTGGTGCTGCTGATCGATCCGCCGTTCGAGCAGGCCGACGAGCTGGCGCGCTGCGTCGAAGCCTTGAAGGAAGCGCTTGGGCGCATGCGCCAGACGGTCGCCATCATCTGGTATCCGGTCAAGGCCAGCCGCCAGCTCAGGCGCTTCCACCAGGCGCTGGCCGGCAGCGGCGCGCCGAAGCTGCTGCAGGCCGAACTCTACGTGCATCCCACCGACGATCCGGAGCGCCTCAACGGCTCGGGCCTGGCCATCGCCAATCCGCCGTGGGGGCTGGAAGACGAGTTGCGCGAACTGCTGCCCTGGCTGGCCACGCAACTCGCTCAGAGCGCCGGCGGCTGGCAGCTCGACTGGCTGATCGAGGAGCAGGCCGCGCCCACGGCCAAGCCGGTGGAGAACAAGCCCGGCCCGGTGCCGGGCCAGAAACGCGGTAAGCCGAAGCGGTCCTGAGGCCGTCGTAGCCGTACCCGGGCCGCTGAGCATCGGCGTCGGCTGCTGTTTCAGGCCCACGCCTGATGTGATCCCGCCCTCTGCCGAGGCAGCGGTTCGGGGGGCCTCACCCGAACAGCTTCAGCGGCTCTTCGTCGAGCGCGGCGATCTGCTCGCGCAGGGTCAGGACCTGATCGCCCCAGTAGCGCTCGCTGCCGAACCAGGGGAAGCTCGGCGGGAAGGCCGGGTCGTCCCAGCGGCGGGCGAGCCAGGCGCTGTAGTGGATCAGCCGCAGCGAGCGCAGGCCCTCGATCAGCGGCAGCTGGCGCGAATCGAAGTCGTTGAACTCGCGGTAGCCGTCCATCAGCTCGGCGAGCTGCGACAACCGTTCGTGGCGCTCGCCGGCCAGCATCATCCACAGGTCCTGTACCGGCGGTCCCATGCGGCAGTCGTCCAGGTCGACCAGGTGGTAGGCCTCGTCGCGGTGCAGGATGTTGCCCGGGTGGCAGTCGCCATGCAGGCGGATGCTCGGCGCCGGGGTGGCGGCGAACAGGCGGTCGAGGCGGGCGAGCAGGTCGCGCGCCACCGACTCGTAGGCCGGCAGCAGGCTGCGCGGAATGAAGTTGCCCTCGAGCAACGTCTGCAACGAGGCATGGCCGAAGCCGGCGACCGTCAGCGTCTCGCGATGCTGGAACGGCCGGGTCGCGCCGACCGCGTGCATGCGCCCGAGCAACTGGCCGAGCGCGTAGAGCTGATCGAGATTGCCCGGCTCCGGCGAGCGGCCGCCGCGGCGCGGGAACAGCGCGAAGCGAAAGCCGGCGTACTCGAACAGGGTTTCGCCGTCGCGCGCCAGAGGCGCCACCACCGGCACCTCGTGTTCGGCGAGTTCGAGGGTGAAGGCGTGCTCCTCGCGGATCGCCGCGTCACTCCAGCGATCCGGCCGGTAGAACTTGGCGATCAGCGGCGCCTCGTCCTCGAGGCCCACCTGGTACACCCGGTTTTCGTAACTGTTGAGCGCCAGAACGCGTGCGTCGCTGAGATAGCCGAGGCTTTCCACGGCATCGAGCACGAGGTCGGGCGTGAGGTTTTCGAACGGGTGGGACATGGTGCGCTCCGCAGGTTGGAGGCACAGTGTAGAACCCTCGCGGCGCAGCCGCTAATCGCCGGGTCTCGGCGTGCGCGCCAGACAGTAGACGTCGACCCTGGCCGCGCCGGCGCGCCTGAGCAGGCGCGCCAGGGCCTCGGCGGTGGCGCCGGTGGTGACCACGTCGTCGACCAGGGCAAGGTGCTGGCCGTACACGTCGGCCCCCTCGGCGAGGGCGAAGGCGCCGCGCAGGTTGCGTCGCCGCGCCCGGGCGTCCAGGCCCTGCTGGGCCGGGGTGTCCTGCACGCGCCGCAGCAGGCCGGGCCGGACGGGAATGCCGAGCGCCTTCGACAGCCAGTCGGCCAGCAGCCCGGCCTGGTTGAAGCCGCGCTGGCGCAGCCGCCGGGTCGCCAGCGGCACCGGCAGCAATGCTTGGGGCACCGGCAGGCCTTCGTCGAAGGCGTGCGCCAGGTGCCGCGCCTGACATTCGGCCATCAGCCGGCCCAGCGGCCAGCGCGCCTGGTGCTTGAAGCGGTGGATGAGGGTGTCGACCGGGAAGGCGAAGCGCCATGGCGCCTCGACCCGCTCGAAGGCCGGTGGACGCTTCAGGCAGGCGCCGCAGACCAGCCCGCTGGTGGGCAGTGGCAGGGCGCAGACCGCGCACTGGCCGGTCAGCCAGGGCAGCTCGCTTTCGCAGCCGGTGCACAGCGAGGCGCCGACTTCGGCCGGACCATCGCACAAGAGACACGATTGTTCATTAAATAACCAATTGTAAACCATGGCATCCGTTCCAGGTTGACAGCGCAGGGGCGTTGGCTAACCATTCGCTGCATCACCCCTGTCGGCGCCGCGCTGGCGCCGCCGCGATGCCTTCCCTGACACGGCCCGCGTTCGATGCAGCGGCCGCCACTGTATTACAAGGAACGCCCATGAGCGCCACCCAAACTCCCGCACTGCGTCACGACTGGAGCCTTCCGGAAGTCAGGGCGCTGTTCGAGCTGCCGTTCAACGACCTGCTGTTCCAGGCGCAGACCGTCCACCGCGGGCATTTCGATCCCAACCGCGTGCAGGTCTCGACGCTGCTGTCGATCAAGACCGGCGCCTGCCCGGAAGACTGCAAGTACTGCCCGCAGTCCGGCCACTACAACACCGGGCTGGACAAGGAAAAGCTGATGGAGGTGGAGAAGGTGCTCAAGGCCGCTGCCGACGCCAAGGCCATCGGCTCGACCCGCTTCTGCATGGGCGCGGCCTGGAAGCACCCGTCCGACAAGGACATGCCCTACGTGCTGAAGATGGTCGAGGGCGTCAAGGCGCTGGGCCTGGAGACCTGCATGACCCTCGGCCGGCTGACCGAGGGCCAGACCCGTGCGCTGGCCGAGGCCGGGCTCGACTACTACAACCACAACCTCGACACCTCGCCGGAGTTCTACGGCAACATCATCACCACCCGCACCTACGCCGAGCGCCTGCAGACGCTGGCCTACGTGCGCGACGCCGGGATGAAGATCTGCTCCGGCGGCATCCTCGGCATGGGCGAGTCGCTGGACGACCGCGCCGGCCTGCTGATCCAGCTGGCCAACCTGCCCGAGCACCCGGAATCGGTGCCGATCAACATGCTGGTCAAGGTCAAGGGCACGCCGCTGGCCGAGGAGCAGGACGTCGATCCGTTCGACTTCATCCGCATGCTGGCCGTGGCCAGGATCATGATGCCCAAATCCCACGTGCGCCTTTCGGCCGGCCGCGAGCAGATGAACGAGCAGATGCAGGCGCTGGCCTTCTTCGCCGGCGCCAACTCGATCTTCTACGGCGAGAAGCTGCTGACCACCGGCAACCCGCAGGCGGACAAGGACATGCTGTTGTTCAAGCGCCTGGGCATCCAGCCGGAGGCCCGCGAGGAGCACGACGACGAGGTGCACCAGGCGGCTATCGAGCAGGCACTGGTCGAGCAGCGCGATTCGCAGCTGTTCTATAACGCTGCGCTATAAAAAGCCGCGGAAGGCTAGAGGCTGAAGGCTGGACGAGAGAGCGCCTGCGTCCAGCCTCAAGCCTCAAGCCGCTTTTATCGAGTCTCTATGCCCTTCGACCTGCAATCCCGCCTCGCCGCCCGCCGTGCCGAACACCTCTACCGCCAGCGCCCGCTGCTCGAGACACCGCAGGGGCCGGAGGTGGTGGTCGACGGCGAGCGGCTGCTGGCGTTCTGTTCCAACGACTATCTCGGCCTGGCCAATCACCCCGAGGTGATCGCCGCGTTGCGCCGGGGCGCCGAGCGCTGGGGCGTCGGCGGCGGTGCCTCGCACCTGGTGATCGGCCACCTCACGCCGCACCACGAACTGGAGGAGGCGCTCGCCGACTTCACCGGACGGCCGCGGGCGCTGCTGTTTTCCACCGGCTACATGGCCAACCTGGCGGCGGTCACCGCGCTGGTGGGGCAGGGCGACAGCGTGCTGGAAGACCGCCTCAATCATGCCTCGCTGCTCGATGCCGGGCTGCTGTCCGGTGCGCGCTTCTCGCGCTACCTGCACAACGACGCGATGAGCCTGGCCAAGCGGCTGGACAGGGCGGTCGGCAACACCCTGGTGGTGACCGACGGGGTGTTCAGCATGGACGGCGATCTGGCCGACCTGCCTGCCCTGTGCGCCACCGCGAAGGCCCGCGACGCCTGGGTGATGGTGGACGACGCCCATGGCTTCGGCCCGCTGGGCGCCAGCGGTGGCGGCATCGTCGAGCACTTCGGCCTCGGCATCGATGCGGTGCCGGTGCTGGTCGGCACCCTGGGCAAGGCCTTCGGCACGGCCGGTGCCTTCGTCGCCGGCAGCGACGCGCTGATGGAGACGCTGATCCAGTTCGCCCGGCCCTACATCTACACCACCAGCCAGCCGCCGGCGGTCGCCTGCGCCACGCTGAAGGCGCTGGAGTTGCTGCGCCGCGAGCACTGGCGCCGCGAGCATCTGAACCGGCTGATCGCGCGCTTCCGCCGGGGCGCCGAGGAAATCGGCCTGACGCTGATGGACAGCCCGACGCCGATCCAGCCGATCCTGGTCGGCGACAGCGCCCGTGCCCTGCGCCTTTCGGCGCTGCTGCGCAGCAAAGGCATCCTGGTCGGCGCCATCCGCCCGCCGACCGTGCCGGCCGGCAGCGCCCGCCTGCGTGTCACCCTCAGTGCTGCGCACACCGACGCGCAGCTGGAACGACTGCTGGAATCGCTGGCCGAATGCTGGTCCCGACTGAGCGAGGAAGCCCCGCATGCGTGACCGTCTGATCCTGTTGTCCGGCTGGGCGTTCGGCCCGGCGGCGCTGCAGCCGCTGGGCGATGCGCTGGCCGAACAGGCGCCTCACCTGGCGGTGGAAGTCCTGCCGCTGCCGGACCAGGCGGATCCCGCCGCCTGGCTCGACGAACTCGATCGCCGGCTGCCTGACGACGCCTGGCTGGCCGGCTGGTCGCTCGGCGGCATGCTCGCCGCCGAACTCGCCGCGCGTCGTGCCGAACGCTGCCGCGGGCTGATCGCCCTGGCCAGCAACCCGGTGTTCCGCGCCCGCGAGGACTGGCCGACGGCGATGCCCGCCGAGGTCTTCGACACCTTCCACCAGGCCTTCCGGCTCGACGCCGAGGAGACCCTCAAGCGCTTTTCCATGCTCACCAGCCGCGGCGGCTACGACCCGCGCACGCTGGCCCGACAGCTGCAGGTGACCTTCGCCGGGCAGCCGCCGGCCGCGCTGGACGCCGGCCTGCAGCTGCTCGCGCAACTGGACGTGCGCCCGGCCCTCGCCGACTTCCGTGGCCCGCAGCTGCACCTGTTCGCCGGCTGCGACGCGCTGGTGCCGGTGGCCGCCGCCGAGGCGCTGCTCGCCCTGGTGCCGGATGCCGAGGTGGCGGTGCTCGACGGTGCGAGCCACGGCCTGCCGCTGGAGCGTCCGGACGATGTGGCGGCGACGCTGCTGGCCTTCCTGCGCGAGGGCGAAGATGGCTGAGACAGCCGCCGTGCTGCCCGACAAGCGCCAGGTCGCGGCCTCCTTTTCCCGTGCCGCCGCGAGCTACGACGCGGTGGCCGGTCTGCAGCGCCGGGTCGGCGAGGGCCTGCTCGCGCGGCTGCCGGCCGACCCGGCGCCATCTCGCTGGCTGGACCTTGGCTCCGGCACCGGGCATTTCGCCCGTGCGCTAGCCGCGCGCTTTCCCGCCGCCGACGGGCTGGCGCTGGACATCGCCGAAGGCATGCTGCGCCACGCCCGGCCGCTCGGCGGCGCGCGGAGTTTCGCCGCCGGCGACGCCGAGCGCCTGCCGCTGCGCGACGGTTGCCTGGAGCTGATCTTTTCCAGCCTGGCCGTGCAGTGGTGCGCGGACTTCGCCGCGGTGCTCGCCGAGGCGCGCCGCACACTGCAGCCGGGCGGCCTGTTCGCCTTCAGCAGCCTGGCCGCCGGCACGCTGCAGGAGCTGCGCGACAGCTGGCAGGCGGTTGACGGCTTCGCCCACGTCAACCGCTTCCGCCCGTTCGAGACGTACCGCGAACTGTGCGAGGGAAGCGGGCTGGCGGTGCGCCAGCTGGCGCTCGAGGCCGAGGTGCTGCACTTCTCCGACCTGCGCCAGCTGACCCACGAACTCAAGGCGCTCGGCGCGCACAACCTCAACCCGGGCCGGCCCGGCGGCCTCACCGGCCGGGCGCGGCTGCGCGCGCTGCTCGAGGCCTACGAAGCATTCCGCACGCCGGCCGGGCTGCCGGCCACCTACCAGGTGGTCTACGGCGTGCTGCAGCGGGAGCACTGAGATGGGCCAGGCATTCTTCGTCACCGGCACCGACACCGAGATCGGCAAGACCACCATCGCCGCCGGGCTGCTGCGCGCCGCGCGCCAGCGCGGGCTGTCCACTGCCGCGGCCAAGCCGGTGGCTTCTGGCTGCGAACGGACCGCCGCCGGGCTGCGCAACGAGGACGCGCTGGCGCTGCTCGGCGAATGCAGCCTGCCGCTGCGCTACGAGCAGGTGAACCCGATCGCCTTCGAGCCGCCGATCGCCCCGCACCTGGCCGCCCGTGAAGCCGGCGTGGCGCTGACCGTGGAGGCGCTCGCCGAGCCGGTACGCGCGGTGCTGGCGCTCGGGGCCGACTTCACCCTGGTGGAGGGGGCCGGCGGCTGGCGCGTGCCGCTGGCAGGAAGCGCGAGCCTGTCCGACCTGCCGATCGCCCTCGGCCTGCCGGTGATCCTGGTGGTCGGCGTGCGGCTCGGCTGCATCAACCACGCGCTGCTCAGCGCCGAGGCCATCCGCCGCGACGGCCTGGAGCTGGCCGGCTGGGTCGCCAACCTGGTCGACCCGCAGACCTCGCGCCTGGAAGACAACCTCGCCACCCTCGGCGAGCGGCTGCCGGCGCCCTGCCTCGGCCATGTGCCGCGCCTGCCCGGTGCCGACGCCGGCGCGGTGGCCGCCTGCCTGGACCTGGCGGCGCTGCTGCCCTGACCGACCGCCACGCAGCCAAGATGTAAATAATGAGAAGAGGCGGGCGTGCCCTGGGTGGGAATACTTATCATTGCCAGCCATCACGCCGAGCCTTCAGCCATCTGGCAATCCTGAGGCCGGGCCGCGTTCATCCAGCCGAGAAAGGAGTCAGCGCCTTGAATACGACCACCGGGACCCTCAACCGCCTTTCCCGCCTCGCGGTGGCCGCCGCCATCGCCGCCGCCGCGGGCCTGGCGCAGGCTCAATCCACGGTGCCCGTCGAGCACGCCAAGGGCACGACCGAGATCAAGGCCGATCCGCAGAAGATCGTGGTGCTCGACACCGCCTCGCTGGACACGCTGGACACCCTCGGCATCGAAGTCACCGCCGTGCCCGAGACCAACCGCATGCCGCCGGTGCTCGCCAAGTACGACGACAAGCAGTACGCGCGTGCCGGCACCCTGTTCGAGCCCGACTACGAGGCGATCAAGCGCATCGCGCCGGACCTGGTGATCGTCGGCGGCCGTTCGGGCGACAAGTATGCGGAAGTGGCGAAGGTCGCGCCGGCCATCGACCTCACGGTGGACCCGAAGAACCTCGTCGGCAGCGTGCGCCGCAATACCGAGACCCTCGCCATGCTGTTCGGCAAGCAGGCCGAGGCCGAGCAGAAGCTCAAGGCCCTCGACGACTCGATCGCCGCCGTCAGGCTGCAGGCGGCGGAGGCCGGCACCGGGCTGGTGGTGCTGACCACCGGCGGCAGGATGAGCGCCTACGGACCCGGCTCGCGCTTCGGCCTGGTCCACGACGTGCTCGGCGTGCAGCCGGCGGCGACCGATCTCGAGCAGTCCAACCGCGGTCAGTCGATCGACGACGGGTTCATCCAGAAGACCAATCCGGACTGGCTGTTCGTGATCGACCGCGATGCCGCCGTCGGCCGCGAGGGCAAGGACGCCCGGAAGATGCTCGACAACGCGCTCGTGCACCAGACCACCGCGTGGCAGAAGGGCCAGGTGGTCTACCTCAATGCCGCCAACTGGTACGTGCTCGGCAGCGCCGGGCTGACCGCGCTGCAGCAGAACATCGACCAGCTCGCCGAGGCGTTCGCCAAGGCAAGGTGAGCGATCGTCGCCGGTCGCTTCGTGATCGCCGTTTCCTGTCGATCGCACCGAACGCGATGAGCCTGCTAACATCCGTGGCTTCCAGTCGTCCGAAGCGTGTCTTCATGTGGCCCACGGCCAAGGAGTGATCCATGCAAGTCAGCGCAAGTACCTTCCAGGCGGGGCCGAGCGGCATCCAGGCCGGGCAGCGGACCGCCACCCAGGCTGCCGGCGACCTCGCCTCGCTGCCCGCGGCGGCCTCGAGCGCACCGGCTGCCGGCAACCAGGACCTCGGCAGCCTGCTCGTGCAGCTCGATCTCGGTCGCCAGCAGGTGGAGAGCGCGGCCAAGGTGGTGAAGACCGCCGACGAGGTCATGGGCACGCTCATCGATACCCACGCCTGACACCGCGTTCCATTGCGGCAGCGCACTCGTCGCTGCCGCTCCTTTCTCTTCGCTCCCGCTTCTGTCCATCGCTTGGCTGCCTGCCGCAACGCAATGCGACGGGCGGCTTCGCCATGCCTGAACGCGAGGAGCGCCTCCGGTCGAAGAAGCGCCCGGGGGCCGCGCCAGAGGCCTTGACAGCCGAAGAGCCATAAACGTATGTTTCAAACGAATGTTTGAGCTGGTCTGTACTATCCCTTCCACACCGGCCGTTGATCGAATCCAGAATTCACCGCTGAGGTTTACGCTATGCCTGACTACAAGGCCCCCTTGCGCGACATCCGTTTCGTACGCGACGAACTCCTCGGTTACGAGGCGCATTACCAGAGCCTGCCAGGCTGCCAGGATGCGACCCCGGACATGGTCAGCGCGATCCTCGAGGAAGGCGCGAAGTTCTGCGAGCAGGTGCTCGCGCCGCTCAACCGCGTGGGTGACCAGGAAGGCTGCACCTGGACGCCGGAAGGCGTGAAGACGCCGACCGGCTTCAAGGAGGCCTACAGGCAGTTCGTCGAAGGCGGCTGGCCGAGCCTGGCGCACGACGTCGAGCATGGCGGCCAGGGCCTGCCGGAATCGCTGGGCATGGCCATGAGCGAGATGATCGGCGCGGCCAACTGGTCCTGGGGCATGTACCCCGGCCTGTCGCACGGCGCCATGAATACCCTGCACGCGCACGGCACCCCGGAGCAGCAGCAGACCTATCTGACCAAGCTGGTATCCGGCGAGTGGACCGGCACCATGTGCCTGACCGAGCCGCACTGCGGCACCGACCTCGGCATGCTGCGCACCAAGGCCGAACCGCAGGCCGACGGCAGCTACAAGGTCACCGGCACCAAGATCTTCATCTCCGCCGGTGAGCACGACATGGCCGACAACATCGTCCACATCGTCCTCGCCCGCCTGCCCGACGCGCCGGCCGGTACCAAGGGCATCTCGCTGTTCATCGTGCCGAAGTTCCTGCCGAATGCCGAAGGCGGGGTCGGCGAGCGCAACGCCGTGTCCTGCGGCTCGATCGAGCACAAGATGGGCATCCACGGCAACGCCACCTGCGTGATGAACTTCGACGGCGCCACCGGCTTCCTGATCGGGCCGCCGAACAAGGGCCTGAACTGCATGTTCACCTTCATGAACACCGCCCGCCTGGGCACCGCGCTGCAGGGCCTGGCGCACGCCGAGGTCGCCTTCCAGGGCGGCATCGCCTACGCCCGCGAGCGTCTGCAGATGCGTTCGCTGACCGGCCCGAAGGCGCCGGACAAGCCGGCCGACCCGATCATCGTGCACCCGGACGTGCGCCGCATGCTGCTGACCATGAAGGCCTTCGCCGAAGGCAACCGCGCGATGCTCTACTACGCCGCCAAGCAGGTCGACATCGTCCAGCACAGCGAGGACGAGGAGCAGAAGAAGGCCGCCGACGCCATGCTCGCCTTCCTCACCCCGATCGCCAAGGCATTCATGACCGAGGTGGGCTTCGAAGCCGCCAACCACGGCGTGCAGATCTACGGCGGTCACGGCTTCATCGCCGAACATGGCATGGAGCAGAACGTGCGCGACAGCCGCATTTCCTGCCTGTACGAGGGCACCACCGGCATCCAGGCGCTCGATTTGCTCGGCCGCAAGGTGCTGATGACCCAGGGCGAGGCGCTCAAGGGCTTCACCAAGGTGGTCCACAAGTTCTGCAAGGCCAACGAAGAGAACGAAAGCCTCAAGGCCTTCGTCGAGCCGCTGGCCCGGCTGAACAAGGAGTGGGGCGAGCTGACCATGAAGGTCGGCATGGCCGCCATGAAGGACCGCGAGATGGTCGGCGCTGCCGCGGTGGACTACCTGATGTACTCCGGCTACGTCTGCCTGGCCTACTTCTGGGCCGACATGGCGCGCGTCGCCGCCGAGAAGCTGGCCGCCGGCACCGCCGAGGAAGGCTTCTACAGGGCCAAGCTGCAGACCGCGCGGTTCTACTACGCGCGCATCCTGCCGCGTACCCGCACCCACGTCGAAGCCATGCTGTCCGGCGCCGACAACCTGATGGAGATCGCCGAGGAAGATTTCGCCCTCGGCTACTGATCTTCTGTCCGGCGAAGAAGCCGCTGCCGGCCCGGCAGCGGCTTTTTTATGCGCGTTGCGTCAAAAAGCGCATTTTTCGTGCGTGCGAAGGATGTTCCGCAATCGGCATGCGGGCAAAATGCCGCATCTTCCCGCGCCTTTGCTGGAGCCCTCGTGTCGCAACTCGCCGCCGTGCGTCTGAGCCACTTCCTGCCTCCGCTCGCCCTGCTGGCGGGCGGGCTGGTGGCCAGCCGGCAACCGGTGCTGAACGAGTTCTTCACCTCCCTGTTCAACGTCCTGCCGACCCTGTTGCTGCTGCTGGGCGGCGCCTTCTGCCTCGGCTACGGACGCCAGCGCGAACTGTTCCTGCTGGTCGTCACCTATGCCGGCTACTTCCTGCTCGACACCCAGGCCGATCACTATCACGCGCATGGCCAGGTGATGGCCGAGACGCCGCTGATATTCCACCTCTGCAGCCTGCTGCTGCCGCTGCTGTACGGCCTGTTCGGGGCCTGGCGCGAGCGTACCCACCTGGTGCAGGACGGCCTGGCGCGGGTCGCGGTGCTGGTCGCCATGGTCGGCGTCGCGGCGGCCCTGGCCCGGCGTTTCCCGGACGGGCTGCTGGAGTGGCTGGTGGCGGTGCGCTGGCCGGCACTGCAGGCCGACTGGCTGGCGCTCGCGCAGATCGTCTACCCGGTGTTCCTGCTGGTGGCGCTGGTGCTGGCGGTGCAGTACCTGCGCCGCCCGCGGCCGCTGCACGCGGCGCAGCTGGTGGGGCTGGTCGGGCTGCTGCTGATGCTGCCGGCGGTGTTCCAGCGGCCGGGCGCGCTGAACGTGCTGACCAGCCAGGTGATGCTCATCCTGGTGGTGGCGATCGCCCAGGAAGCTTACCTGATGGCCTTCCGCGACGAACTGACCGGGCTGCCCGGCCGGCGCGCGCTGAACGAGCGGCTGCAGCGGCTCGGCCGGCAGTACGTGATCGCCATGGCCGACGTCGACCACTTCAAGGCGTTCAACGACACCCACGGTCATGACGTCGGCGACCAGGTGCTCAAGCTGGTCGCCAGCCGGCTGCGCAAGGTCGGTGGCGGCGGGCGGGCCTACCGTTACGGCGGCGAGGAATTCACCCTGCTGTTTCCCGGACGCGACCTGGAGGCCTGCCTGCCTCATCTGGAAGCCATTCGCCAGGCGGTGGCGGACTACCCGCTGCAGCTGCGCGACAGGGGCAGCCGCCCGAGCGACAACCAGCAGGGCCGCCGGCGGCGCGGGGCGGGCGCAGCCGGGCAGGCATCGGTGACCATCAGCATCGGGGTGGCCGAGGTCGGGGAGGGCCAGCGCACGCCCGAGGCGGTGATCAAGGCCGCTGACCTGGCGCTGTACGCGGCCAAGGGCGCCGGCCGCAACTGCGTACGGGCGCAGGGCATGAACCGTCGCGGTGCGGTGCGCGTGGCGCCGGCGCGTCCCTAGCCGGACGGCACTTATGACGGCGCATTCAGCGCCCGCAATGTCGTTGTTGATCGCCTCCCGCCGTCGCTAGCTTCGCCTCCTCGACCCGCGCCGCACGCGCCCGATTCCAGGAGATGCACCCATGCCCGAGTACAAGGCCCCCTTGCGCGACATGCGCTTTCTGATCGACGAAGTGTTCGATTTCCCCGCCAGCTACGCGGCGATCGGCGCCACGGAGGCGACGCCCGACATGGTCGGCGCGATCCTGGAAGAGGGCGCAAGGTTCTGCGAGCAGGTGCTGGCGCCGCTCAATCGCAGCGGCGACGAGGAGGGTTGTCACTACGACAACAGGGTGGTGACCACGCCCAGGGGCTTCAAGGAAGCCTTCGCCCGGTACGCCGAGGGCGGCTGGATGGGGCTGGCCTCCGACCCGGCCTACGGCGGCCAGGGGCTGCCGCATTCGCTGGGGCTGGTCGTCGGCGAGATGGTCGGCTCGGCCAACACCTCCTTCGGCATGTACCCGGGCCTGACCCATGGCGCCATGGCGGCGATCGGCGCGCACGGCAGCGAGGCGCAGAAGCGGACCTACCTCAGCCGCATGACCGAGGGCCGCTGGACCGGCACCATGTGCCTGACCGAGCCGCACTGCGGCACCGACCTCGGCCTGATCAAGACCCGCGCCGTGCCGCAGGCCGACGGCAGCTATGCGGTCAGCGGCACCAAGATCTTCATCTCCGCCGGCGAGCACGACCTGAGCGAGAACATCGTGCACCTGGTGCTGGCCAAGCTGCCCGATGCGCCGGCCGGCACAAAGGGCATCTCGCTGTTCATCGTACCGAAGTTCCTGCCGGATGCCGACGGCGGTGTCGGCGAGCGCAACGCGGTGTCCTGCGGCTCGATCGAGCACAAGATGGGCATCAAGGCCTCGGCCACCTGCGTGATGAACTTCGACGGCGCCCGTGGCTTTCTCATCGGCGAGCTCAACCGCGGCCTGAACTGCATGTTCACCATGATGAACCACGCCCGCCTGGGGACCGGCATGCAGGGCCTGTGCAACGGCGAGGCGAGCTACCAGGGCGCGGTGAAGTACGCCCAGGAGCGTCTGCAGATGCGCTCGCTGACCGGCGCGAAGTTTCCCGACAAGCCTGCCGACCCGATCATCGTGCACCCTGACGTGCGCCGTATGCTGCTGACCATGAAGGCCTTCAACGAGGGCAACCGTGCGCTGGCCTATTTCACCGCGCAGCTGCTCGACCAGCTGCACAGCCCTGAGGCGGGCAAGCGCGAGGAAGCCGAGGCGCTGCTGGCCTTCCTCACGCCCATCTGCAAGGCCTTCATGACCGAGACCGGGCTGGAAGTCACCAACCACGGCATGCAGGTATTCGGCGGCCACGGCTACATCCGCGAGTGGGGCATGGAGCAGCTGGTGCGCGATTGCCGCATCGCCCCGATCTACGAGGGCACCAACGGCATCCAGGCGCTCGACCTGCTGGGGCGCAAGGTGCTCGGCAGCCAGGGCGAGGCGCTCAAGGGCTTCACCCGGGTGGTCCACGGGTTCTGCAAGGCCAACGAGGGCGACGAGCGCATCCAGGCCTTCGTCGAGCCGCTGGCCCGGCTGAACAGGGAATGGGGCGAGGTGACGATGAAGATCGGCATGGCCGCCATGAAGGATCGCGAGACGGTCGGCGCGGCGGCGGTCGACTACCTGATGTACTCCGGCTACGTCTGCCTGGCCTACTTCTGGGCCGACATGGCACGCGTCGCCGCCGAGAAGCTGGCCGCCGGCACCACCGAGGAGGCCTTCTACAAGGCCAAGCTGCAGACCGCGCGCTTCTACTACGCACGCCTCCTGCCGCGCACCCGCGTGCATGTCGAAGCCATGCTGTCCGGCGCCGACAACCTGATGGAAATGGCCGAGGAGGGTTTCAGCGTCGGTTACTGATCGCCTGCGGAAAAAACTGGCGGCGGCCTGACCGCGCGCGCCACGGCGATGCCCGGGCGTTGCCCCGCCGGGTACCGGCCTGGCCCGGTACGACGGTGGGGTGTAAGGCGACTGTCCGGCGTGGCTTCGACCTTAGCAAGCGCCACGGCCGGCTTCCGTCGCGCCCGCCTCGCGGCCAAGGGAGTAGTAAGGCCGTGCGCCCTCGGGGAGTTTGCGCTCGCCCTTTTCCAGGCGTTCCAATTGGTAGCGAAAGCTTTGCATGACCTGCGCGAGAAGATGGTCGCCCGACCTGAGGGGCTTGACCGCGTCGCTTTTCCGGAAGGCCTCCAGGGGCGCGACTTCGGTTTCGTAGTCCACCGTGAAGAACAGCGGAAACGCATAGCGCTCCTCCTTGACCTGCCTGACCCGGTGGCTGGTCGCCACGTAGTAGCCGTCGGTCCAGAGTTCGAGCAGATCGCCGATGTTCAGCACCAGCGCGTCCTCTCGATAGGGAACCGGAATCCAGTTTCCGTCCGGGCTGAACACCTCCAGCCCCGGCGCCGTGGGCTTGAGCAGGGTGAAGCACTCGTAGTCGGTGTGCTCGCCGATGCCGGGACGGTCCACGGCGTCCGCGTTGTGAGGGTAATGCAGGAGCCGCAGTTGCGACGGCGGGACGTTCACCTTCTGCAGGAACAGCTCGGGATCGACCCCGAGCCCCACGGCGAACGCCCTGAATACCACCTTGCCCAGGGCGAACGCGGCGTCGTAGTAGGCCGTTACCGTTTCCCTGAAGCCGTCCAGCTCGGGCCACTGGTTGGGGCCCAGCAGGGGCGTGCCGGCCAGCACGGCGGGATGGTCCGGCGGCAGATCGATCGACAGGTCGAAGGCTTCCTTGGTATCCGGCTGCCCCGAGGCCATGATTTCCTCGCCGAAGGGCACGTAGCCGCGGTGGTTGCTCGAATGGCCGATGTAGATCTTCCGCTTTTCCGCCTCGGGCAAGGCGAAGAACCGCCGGGTCACCTCCAGCAGGCGCGCCTGCTGCGCTTCCAGGCCGTGGCCGACCAGTTGCATGAAGCCCACCTCGTGCGCGGCCTCGGCCAATGCGCGGACGGTGGCCAGATAACCCGGGTGCTGTACCCCGGCCAGCAGCGGGCCGATATCCAGCACCGGAATTTGTGTGAAGGTTCTGCTCATTGTCTGGTCCTGTGGCGGCGGGTGAAAACCGCTCGGCTACCGATGGAGGCGTCCCGGCAGCCGTGTGTTCATAGCTGGCCGGCGGCGGCCTGGCGTACATAGCTGTCGTCGAAGCGCAGCTTCAGGTTTCCGGCATTGCCCCAGATGCGGCCGCCGGGGTAGGCGATGCCGATTTCCTCGGCCGAGCGGGCGCCGCTGCCGAGCAGGCCCTTGTCGAAGGAGAACCGGGCGATGCTGGCCATGGAATCCTGGAGCGCCCGATCGCTCATCAGCGCCGCCACGCTGGCGGGCTCGTCATACAGGTGGGTGTCCGCCAACTGCCGTTCGTAGCCTTCCAGGTCGGTACCGGAAGCGATGCCCATCGCTTCACGCGCCGCGCGCCCTTCGGCGTCGTCCCGGCCCATGATCGCCAGGGTCTCGAACCAGGCGCCGGTCAGCGCCTTGCCCAGCTCCGGGTGTTTGGCCAGGGTTTCGCTTCTGACGACCAGGCTGTCGGTGAGCTCGCCGGGCATCCTGCGCGAATCGAAGACGTTGGTGGCGTCGTCGCGCTCGAGGATGTCGCTGGCCATCGGGTTCCAGGTCACCATGGCTTCGACGGATGGCTGGGCATAGAGCGCCACCATGTCGGCGTCCGAGGTGTTCACCAGCGTCAGGTCGCGCTCGCTCAGGCCGACGCTTTCCAGGGCGCGGGCGAGGAAGTAGTGGGAGATCGAGTACTCGATCAGATTGACCTGCTTGCCGCGAAGGTCCTCGAGGCTGTCGCCCTCCTTGAGGATGATCACGTCGTTGCCGTTGGAGTAATCGGTCACGGCGACCACCGTGGAGTCGACGCCGCCGGCGGCCGGAATGGTCATGGCGTCCAGGGTCGCCATCATGCAGGCATCGAATCCGCCGGCGGTGTACTGGTTGATGGCCTCGATGTAGTCGTTGACCTGTACGGTCTCGATTTCGATGCCGTATTTCCTGGCCCACTTGTCCACGATGCCGGCGCTGCGGGCGTAATCCCAGGGCATGTAGCCCGGATAGAGCGTCCAGGCCAGGCGGAAGGGTTCGGCGGCGTGGAGCATGCCGCTCAGCAGTCCCAGGCAGGCGATGACGGCACAACGGCGAAGCGAGCGGATCGGATTCATGACGGGTTCCTCGGTGGATGGCGGGAGGGGGGATGGTTCCCCTCCGCGCTTCGGATGAGCGCCTGGAGGCGGTCCGAGCAACGGCTGTGCCAGAAGCGGGGCAGCGGCTATAACATGCTTATTTTCATGCAATTTTGCATATAATGTGGGCGCGAACTCTCTCCTGGCCAGGTTCCTGGAGCACCTGCGCAGTGCGAAGTGTGCAAAATTGCACTATTTTAATCCGAACGCTTCAGAGGACCCGACGGTGAACAGGAGCAACAGCAGGCGCAATCGGGAGGGCGTCGCCCGTGCGATCGTCGCCATGGACGAAATCTGGATCGAGCTGTTCAGCGACCTGGGGCTCGGCGACCTGAGTTACTGCGACCTGCTGATCCACATGTGGCTGCGGCGCGATCGGATCCTGCACAAGACCGACCTCTATGCCTTCATGCCCAGCGTCAGCCGCCGCACGGCGGTGAAATACGTACAGCGTGTCATCGAAGGGGGCCTGCTGGAGGAACGGGCGATGGAGGACGACAAGCGCGTGCGCCAGGTCGCCCTGACCGCAACGCTGGTCGAACGCCTGGAGCGTTTCTACGACCTGACCTCGGAACAGTTCTTCGGCTCGGCCTAGCGGTCGCGCTGGATTTGACGCGCGGCCCTGACAGCCAGGAAACCTGCCGGTCACAAACGGACGCTTCGGCCCCTTTTCGGTGTCGGCTAGACTCGGAGGCACAAGCGGCCGCAACGGTCGGTGACGTTCCGAGAGGTTTCAGATGGCTGATTACAAGGCGCCCCTGCGCGACATGCGTTTCCTCCTCAACGAAGTTTTCGACGCCCCGAGTCTCTGGAAGTCGGTGCCGGTGCTGGCCGAGGTGGTCGATGCCGAGACCGCCGAGGCGATTCTCGAGGAGGCCGGCAAGATCACCGGCAACACCATCGCCCCGCTCAACCGCCCGGGCGACGAAGAGGGTTGCCACTGGCAGGACGGCCGGGTGACCACCCCGGCCGGCTACCCCGAGGCCTATCGGCTGTACGCCGAGGGCGGCTGGGTCGGCGTCGGCGGCGATCCGGCCTACGGCGGCATGGGCATGCCCAAGGCGATCTCGGCGCAGGTCGAGGAAATGATGAACTCCGCCAGCCTGGCCTTCGGGCTCTACCCGATGCTCACCTCCGGCGCCTGCCTGTCGATCTACGCGCACGCCAGCGAGGAATTGAAGCAGAAGTACCTGCCGAACATGTATGCCGGCGTCTGGGCCGGCTCGATGTGCCTGACCGAGCCGCACGCCGGGACCGACCTGGGGATGATCCGCACCCGCGCCGAGCCGCAGGCCGACGGCAGCTACCGGGTCAGCGGCACCAAGATATTCATCACCGGCGGCGAGCACGACCTGACCGAGAACATCATCCACCTGGTGCTGGCCAAGCTGCCCGACGCCCCGGCCGGCTCCAAGGGCATCTCGCTGTTCCTGGTGCCGAAGGTGCTGGTCAACCAGGACGGCTCGCTCGGCGAGCGCAACGCAGTGTCCTGCGGCTCGATCGAGCACAAGATGGGCATCCAGGCCTCGGCCACCTGCGTGATGAACTTCGACGGCGCCACCGGCTGGATGGTCGGCGAGCCGAACAAGGGGCTGGCGGCGATGTTCACCATGATGAACTACGAGCGCCTGGGCGTCGGCATCCAGGGCCTGGCCACCGGCGAGCGCTCCTACCAGAGCGCCATCGAGTACGCCCGCGAGCGCATCCAGAGCCGCGCGCCGACCGGCCCGGTGGCCACCGACAAGGCCGCCGACCCGATCATCGTGCACCCCGACGTGCGCCGCATGCTGCTGACCATGAAGGCGCTGAACGAGGGCGGCCGGGCCTTCTCGACCTACGTCGCGATGCAGCTGGACATCGCCAAGTTCAGCGAGGACGAGGCCGCGCGCAAGCGCGCCGAGGCACTGGTGGCCCTGCTGACGCCGGTGTCCAAGGCCTTCCTCACCGACATGGGCCTGGAAACCACCGTGCACGGCCAGCAGATCTTCGGCGGCCACGGCTTCATCCGCGAGTGGGGCCAGGAACAGCTGGTGCGCGACTGCCGTATCACCCAGATCTACGAAGGCACCAACGGCATCCAGGCGCTGGACCTGGTGGGACGCAAGGTGGTCGGCAGCGGCGGGGCCTTCTACCAGGCGTTCACCGAGGAAGTTCGCGGGTTCATCGCCGCGGCCGGCGCGCCGCTGGCGGAGTTCACCGGGCCGCTGGAAGCGGCGCTGGCCAATCTCGACGAGCTGACCGCCTGGGTGCTGGAAAAGGCCAGGCATGACCCCAACGAGATCGGCGCGGCCTCGGTTGAGTACCTGCACGCCTTCGGCTACACGGCCTACGCCTACATGTGGGCGCGCATGGCGCAGGCGGCGCTGGGCCGCGAGGACGAGGATTTCTACGCCGGCAAGCTGGGCACGGCGCGCTTCTATTTCGCCCGCCTGCTGCCGCGCATCCACTCGCTGGGTGCCTCGGTGAAGGCCGGCAGCGCGCCGCTTTACCTGCTTGAGGCCGCGCAGTTCTAAGCCGATCAATCGATTCGCGCCAGCAGATTGAAATTATTTCGACATCGGCCTGAACGATTTTGCCATCAGCTTAGTCCTAGGATTACGCGTCAGGTAAGCCATTGACTACAAGCCTTGGGCCATGGAGGGTCCCTTGTAGGAAATGGCTTACAAGACGCGGTGCCGATTGCCGCTTCAGGAGCATGGAGCTCCCCGGTAATCTGCGACCCATGGACCTCGCGCAGGAAGCCGCAATCGAAAAAAAGGGACCATACGAGGAACGCCGCCAGGATGGCGAACGATCAAGGACGTCAGAATTACAGTCTGCAAAGCCCCGCTTCGGCGGGGTTTTTTCTTTTCCGGCATCCGCTGGCAGAATCCACCGTTCGGGTTAAGCCGAACGGCTCCGGTCAGCCCAGCGCCGCCTCCTCGTAATCCAGCTCGCGAATGAGTGTCTGCAGGGTCTGGTCGTCGATCTCGCCATGCTTGCGCAGGCGGTACAGCGCTTTGCGCCGGATCGCGATGGCGTCGAGCCGGATGGTCGCTTCCAGCAGCTGGCTGCGGCGGGCCTGCCGGGCCGGTTCGTCCCGGCCGACCAGCGCCGCCAGGTCGAGCCGGTAGCTTTCCAGCACGCGCGCCGCCACCTCCTGGCCTCGCGGCACCGCGGTTTCGTTGTCCGGCGTCGCCTGCGTGCGCGCCTCCAGCCAGGCGACCGCCGCCTCGGTTGCCCGCCGCCTGGCGTTGCGCAGCTCCTCTTCGTGGTCCTCGGCGGCGCCCTGCGGCAGGAAGCGCAGCACGTAGGGCACGCCCAGCGCGCCGGCGAGCAGCGACAGCACGATCACCGCCGCGGCGAGGAAGACCATCAGCTCGCGGCCGGGAAAGGGCGTGTCGCCGATCGTCAGCGGCACCGACAGCACGCCGGCCAGGGTGATGGCGCCGCGCACGCCGGCCACCGCGCTCAGCGCCGAGAGCACCGGCAGCGGTGCATCGGGTGCCGCCTGGCCGTGCCGGCGGCGCCGGTAGCCGGCGCTCCAGTGATAGGCATAGACGAAGGCGAAACGCACCGCGAGCAGCAGCAGGGTGATCGCCAGGGCGTGGAACACCAGCCCCGGCAGGCCGTGGCCGGCCGCCTGCGAGCCGTTCAGGGCGCCTTCGACGATGCGCGGGAACTGCAGGCCGAGCAGCAGGAACACCAGCCCGTTGAAGCTGTAGTCGAGCATTTCCCAGAGGCTGCGGTTGAGGATTCGCGTGCTGGTCTTGACCGGCAGCATGTTCACCCGGCTCTGCACCATGCCCGCGGCCACCGCCGAGAGAATGCCGGACATGCCGGCGTGCTCGGCCAGGTAGAAGGCGGCGAACGGCAGCAGCAGGATGGTCATCACGTAGGTCGCCGGATCGTACAGCTGGCGTGCGGTCATCCACTGCTTGGCCTTGCCCACCAGCCAGCTCAGGCCGCCGCCGATCAGCACGCCGCCGAAGGCGACCAGCAGGAACTCGGCGCTGACCGAGGCCAGCGAGAAGCTGCCGGTGATGGCCGCGGCCAAGGCGAACTTGAACGAGACCAGGCCGGTGGCGTCGTTGAGCATCGCCTCGCCCTCCAGCTGGTGCGCCATGTGCCGGGGCAGGCGGCCCTGGGCGATGGCGATTACCGCCAGCGCGTCGGTGGGCGAGAGGATCGCGGCGAGCGCGAAGCTGGCCGCCAGCGGGATGTCCGGCAGCAGCCAGTGGATGAAATAGCCGGCCAGGACCACCACCAGCAGCACCAGCAGCAGCGACATCGCCAGCATCTCGGTGCCGTGCTCGGTGAATTCGCGCTTGGGAATCTTCCAGCCGTCGTAGAACAGCAGCGGCGGGATGAACAGCAGCATGAACACCTCGGGGTCGAGCCTCACCTCGAGGCCGAAGGGCGGCAGGGCCAGCAGGCTGCCGAGCAGGATCTGCAGGATCGGCAGCGGCAGGCGCACGACACGGGCGAGCACGCGGCTCAGGCCCACGGCCAGAAGCAGCAGGAAGGCGAGATTGAGGATGTTCATCGAGGGGGCTCTTGCAGGATCGGGCGCGGCATTCCGGCGCCTGCTGCGAGTATAGGAAGGCGCGGCGCCGGCAGGATTGATCTCGGTCAGGCGCCAGCCACCGGGGCAGGGCGGGCAGCGGTCGGCCCGTTGGAACGCGGTGCGGGGGGGTGGAGTCAGCCCTTGCGAGGGCCTGCCGGCGCGCGAGCGGGCAGGCCAACCGCCCCCCCGTACAGGAGACGCCCATGGACCCCCACGATCCCGACCTGTCACGCCGCCGGCTCATGCAGGGCGCGGCCGCCACCCTGGCCGCCGCCAGCCTGTCCGGCCCGGTGTTCGCCCAGAGCAGCGCAGGCAGCGCCACCGCCGGCGGCAAGGGCCCGGCCCTGAGCGACCCGCGCAAGCTGCATGCACAGCCGCCCTTCGACAAGCAGTCGCAGCCCTGGCCCGGGCTCGCGCAGAAGATGCAGCCGCCGCCGGACCACGGCGAGCGGAGCTACCGGGGACGCGAGCGCCTGGTCGGGCGCAAGGCGCTGATCACCGGCGGCGACTCGGGGATCGGCCGGGCCGCGGCCATCGCCTACGCGCGCGAGGGTGCCGACGTCGCCATCGGCTACCTGCCCGACGAGGAAGCGGACGCCCAGGATGTCGCCCGGCTGATCCAGGACGCCGGGCGCAAGGCCGTGCTGCTGCCCGGCGACATCCGCGACGAAGGCTTCTGCCGCGAGATGGTGCAGCGCGCGGCGGATGGCCTCGGCGGCCTCGACATCCTGGTGATCAACGCCGCCCGCCAGCAGAGCCACGAGTCGATCCTCGACATCTCCACCGAGCAGTTCGACTGGACCCTTCGGACCAACCTGTACGCGATGTTCTGGCTGACCAAGGCGGCCATCGGGCACCTGCCGGCCGGCGCCAGCATCATCAACACCGCCTCGGTGGTGGCCTACGATCCGCCGTCCAACCTGCTCGACTATTCGCTGACCAAGGCCGCCATCATCAACTTCAGCAAGTGCCTGGCCAAGCAGCTGGCCGAACGCGGGGTGCGGGTCAACGTGGTGGCGCCCGGGCCGTTCTGGACGCCGCTGCAGGTCTCCGGCGGGCAGACCATGGAGAACCTGGCGAGCTTCGGCAAGGACACCCCGCTGGGCCGCCCCGGCCAGCCGGTGGAACTGGCCGACGTCTACGTGCTGCTGGCCTCGGCCGAGGCCAGCTACACCACCGGCCAGGTGTACGGCGCCTCCGGCGGCATGGGCCAGCCCTGAACCCGCGCGGCGCGCCTGCGACCGGGCGTCGCGTCGCCAGGCCGGCGACTTTGCGGCATAAGGCATGCATAACCATCGTTGCCTGCCTTGCACAAGGAGCTGTCCCATGAGCACCACGGATTGGGCCGAAGCGCTTCGGCACCGGGTTCATCGCCTGGCCGAGTCGCTCGGCAACCTGTTCGTCGAGTCCTTCCACTACCTGGCGCTGTTCGGCATCGGCGCGATCACCGCCTGGGCCGCGGTGGATGCCTTCATCGGCATGCTGGCCAAGGGCTCGGTCAGCGTCGACGATATCCTGCTGCTGTTCATTTACCTCGAACTCGGCGCCATGGTCGGCATCTACTTCAAGACCAACCACATGCCGGTGCGCTTCCTGATCTACGTGGCCATCACCGCGCTGACCCGCCTGCTGATCTCCGACGTGTCGCACCACCACCGGCCGGATGCCGGGGTGCTCTATGTCTCCGGAGCGATCCTGCTGCTGGCGCTGGCCATCCTGGTGGTGCGCTTCGCCTCGTCGCGCTTTCCGGCGGTGCCCGCGTCCGGGGCCATGGCGCGGCGGGCCTCGCCGGCCGAGGACGGCGACGGCTAGTCCGACAGTGTAAACAGGAAGCAGGGAACGCGGTCGAAGCCTGTGTCGCCATTGCGCGAACCGCGAGGCTGCCATGACGCCCTTCCGACCCGTTGCCGGCTTCATTCCGCCCTACCTGCTCGACCGCATCATCGAGCGCGGCTCCGAGCGCCAGCGCGCCTGCGCCCGCGGCACCCTGCAGCACGTGCGCCAGCTGCGGCCCAACCCCGGCCCGCCGGGCCTGCAGGCACGGCAGGCGCCGGCACCCGGTCGCCCCGGGCAGCCGCAACGGCACATCCACGACGCCGAGCAGCGCATGGAGCTGCCGGGCGTGCCTCGCCGCAGCGAAGGCCAGGCCGAGACCGGCGACGCCGCGGTCGACGAGGCCTACGAAGCGCTCGGCGACACCTACCGGTTCTTCTGGGACGCCTACGGCCGCGATTCCATCGACGGCCGGGGTTTTGCCCTGATCGGCACCGTGCACTACGGCGACGGCTACGAGAACGCCTTCTGGAACGGCGAGCAGATGGTCTTCGGCGATGGCGACGGGGAGATCTTCCAGCGCTTCACCCGCGCGCTGGAGGTGGTCGCCCACGAGCTGGCGCATGGCGTGATCGAGAGCGAGGCGGCGCTGGTCTATGTCAACCAGTCGGGCGCGCTGAACGAATCGATATCCGACGTGTTCGGCGTGCTCACCAAGCAGTACCGGCTCGGTCAGCGCGCCGACCAGGCCGACTGGCTGGTCGGCGCCGGCCTGCTCACCGAGCGCGTGCGGGGCCGCGCGCTACGTTCCATGGCCGAGCCGGGCAGTGCCTACGACGACCCGCTGCTGGGCCGCGACCCGCAGCCGGCGCACATGCGCGACTTCATCGTCACCCGCGACGACAACGGCGGCGTGCACCTCAACTCCGGCATTCCCAACCGCGCCTTCTACCTGGCCGCGACGGCCATCGGCGGCCCGGCCTGGGAACGCGCCGGGCGCATCTGGTACGACACCCTGCTCGACCGCCGGCTGCCCAACGATGCCGATTTCGCCACCTTCGCCGGGTTGACCCTGACCCAGGCGCGCGCCCGTTTCGGCGACGCCTCGGCGGAGGCGCGGGCGGTGGCCGAAGCCTGGCAAACCGTTGGAGTGGAGATCGATCCATGAATCAGCGAACCCTGCCCCCGTTGGGGCCGGATACCGTGGTGCGGCTGTCCCGCCAGGGCGGCGTGGCCGCCATGCCGCGGCTGGCGGCGCCACGGGAAATCCAGTTCAGCGACTGCAGCGAGGACCAGCGCGGGCAAGTCTGCGCGGTGCTCGAACGCTGCCTGCCGGTGGCCGAACGGGCCGTGGGCGGCGCCGACCAGCGCTTCTTCCAGGTCGAGCTGCGCTACCGCGAGGCCAACCAGCCCAGCGAGTGGATCATCACCGTGCCCGAACAGCGCGCGCCCGGCGAGCTGGTCGAGCTGTGGAAACGCGGCCTGCGGACCGGCTGACCGCACTCGTCCCGGCGTGGGGCGAAGCCCGGGTGGCCAGCCGCTTGCCGCGGGCGCCTCGGGACCCGATGCGCCGGCAAAGGTTGATGCGGTTCGGTGCCCAGGCCAGACTCGTGCGGATGAACCGGCTCGCAGGCCAGGCATCCTTGCCTCGCAGTCAACAATCGGCCGGCGAGGCACAGGACGATCTCTCGATGAAAACCACCTTGGACGAACTCCAGGCTCTGACCCACGTGGTCGACGGCGGCTCCATCAGCGCCGCGGCCGAGCGCCTGCAGCAGACCGCCTCGGGCATCAGCCGCGCGCTGGGCCGCCTGGAGCGCAAGCTCGGCGTCACCCTGCTGCGGCGCACCACCCGGCGGCTGGAGCTGACCGAGGAGGGCGAGACCTTCCTCGCCCAGGCCCGGCGCATCCTCGCCGCGGTGGAGGACGCCGAGGAGCAGATGGCGCTGCGCCGCCAGCGCCCGGCGGGGCGCCTGCGGGTCAACGCCGCGTCGCCCTTCATGCTGCACGTGGTGGTTCCGCTGGTCGGCGCTTTCCGCGAGCGCTATCCGGAAATCGAGCTGGAGCTGCACAGCAGCGACCGCATCGTCGACCTGATCGAGCAGCGCACCGACGTCGCCCTGCGAATCGGCACGCTGCGCGACTCGACGCTGCACGCGCGGCCGCTGGCCAGCAGCCGGCTGCGGGTGCTGGCCAGCCCCGACTACCTCCGGCGCCACGGCACCCCGGCGAGCGTCGAGGCGCTGTCCGGGCACAGCCTGCTCGGCTTCACCCAGCCCGAGAGCCTCAACCTCTGGCCCTTGCGCCACGCGCGCGGCGACGACTGGTCGATCGCCCCGGCGCTGTCCGCCTCCAGCGGCGAGACCCTGCGCCAGCTGGCGCTCGGCGGCGCCGGCGTCGTCTGCCTGTCCGACTTCATGACCGACGCCGACCGCGAGCGCGGGGCACTGGTGCAGATCCTCGCCGAGCACACCCGCGAGGTGCGCCAGCCGATCCACGCGGTCTACTACCGCAACACCGCGCTGGCCTCGCGCATCGCCTGTCTCCTCGATTTTCTCGGCGAGCGGCTGAAGGCCGAGGCCTGGGCCGCACGATGAAGCGAATTGCGGCGCAAGACCCGGAGTGCCGTCGGCGGCGGGCGGCGGCATCCTCGGCGACAGGATCAGAGGAGGCCGAGCCCATGAAAGCATTGCAGGGTGCCCCATCGTCGCGTCATCCGGCCGAGGCCGACCCGCGCTGGCAGGCGCTGGTCGGCGGCCCGCTGCCGGCGGACCAGGACTTCGTCTACGCGGTCAGATCGACCGGTGTCTACGCCCGTCCCGGCGCCGCTGCGCGCCTGCCGCGCCCGGAGAACGTCGAGTTCTTCGCCAGCGCCGAGGCCGCCGAAGCCGCCGGCTACCGGCCGAGCAAGCGCCTGCCGCGGGCGCAGCGCCAGGCCGAGCAGGCCGAGCGGATCGCCCGCGCCTGCCGGCGCATCGAGGCCAGCGAACAGTTGCCCGAGCTGACCGAACTCGCGCGCGAGACGGGGCTGAGCCCCTACCATTTCCACCGTCTGTTCAAGGCGATCACCGGGCTCACGCCGCGCGCCTATGCCGCCGCCCGGCGCGCGCAGCGCCTGCGCGAAGGGCTGGAGCGCGGCGGCTCGGTGACCGACGCGCTCTATGCCGCGGGCTTCGGCTCCAGCAGCCGTCTGTACGAGTCGGCCGACGGCCTGCTCGGCATGTCGCCGGGCGACTACCGAGGCGGCGGCGCCCGCCAGCGCATCCGCTTCGCCGTGGCGCAGTGCGCGCTCGGCGCGCTGCTGGTCGCCGAGAGCGAGCGCGGGGTGTGCGCCATCCTCCTCGGCGACGACCCGGAGCCGCTGCTGCGCGACCTGCAGGATCGCTTCCCCAAGGCCGAGCTGGTGGGCGGCGACGCCGCCTTCGAAGGGCGCGTGGCGCAGGTGGTCGGCTTCGTCGAGGCGCCGGAGATCGGTCTGGCGCTGCCGCTGGACATCCGCGGCACGGCCTTCCAGGAGCGCGTCTGGCAGGCGCTGCGGGAGATACCCCCGGGCCATACGCTGAGCTACACCGAGCTGGCCGCACGCATCGGCGCGCCCACGGCGGTGCGCGCGGTGGCCCAGGCCTGCGGGGCCAACCGGCTGGCGGTGGCCATTCCGTGCCATCGCGTGGTGCGCCACGACGGTGCGCTGTCCGGCTACCGCTGGGGCATCGAGCGCAAGCGCCAGCTGTTGGCGCGCGAGGCGGCCAAGCCGCAGCCTTGAGCCGCGCCGGGAACATGCCCGGCGCTGTTCCGTCTCAAGGGAGTGCGCGCCTGCATGGCGCCGCGACCCCTGCGAACCTGACGACGGAAATGGTATGCACGATCCCTTCGAAAAGGACCTGGCTGGCGTCTGCGCGGCCGACACCCTGTCGCCGGCCGACCGGTACCAGGAGCTGTTCGTCGATGTGCAGATGGGCTGGGTCTTCGACGACAGCAAGACCTTCGTCGACTGCGCCCCGCGCGACCACCCCGAGCGCATCCTCGAGGCCTACCGGCGGCAGCGCTGCCGAGCCGGGTTCGACCTGGCCGGTTTCGTCCACGAGCATTTCGAGGTTTTCCGGCATTTGCCGGAGGCGTTCGAGTCCGACCCGGACAACACCCTGACCGAGCACATCGACCGCCTGTGGGACGTGCTCACCCGCAGGCCGCAACAGCATCCGCGGCGTTCCTCGCTGCTGCCGCTGCCGCACGACTACGTGGTGCCCGGCGGCCGCTTCACCGAGATGTACTACTGGGACTCGTACTTCACCATGCTCGGCCTGCACGAGAGCGGGCAGTGCGACCTGCTGCGCGCCATGGCCGACAACTTCGCCTACCTGATCGACACCTACGGCCACGTGCCCAACGGCAACCGCTCCTACTACCTGAGCCGCTCGCAGCCGCCGGTGTTCGCGCTGATGACCGACCTGTTCGAGGAACGCGGCATCCACCGCGCCAGCGACTACCTGCCGCAGCTGCGCAAGGAGTACGCCTTCTGGATGGAAGGCGCCGAGGAGCTGCGTCCGGGCGACGCCCACCGGCGCTGCGTGCGCATGCCCTGCGGCCTGGTGCTCAACCGCTACTGGGACGACCGCGACATCCCGCGCGAGGAGTCCTACCGCGAAGACGTGCACACCGCCCGCGACAGCGACCGGCCGGCGCACGAGGTCTACCGCGACCTGCGCGCCGGGGCCGAGTCGGGCTGGGATTTCAGTTCGCGCTGGCTGGACGACCCGCAGCGGCTGTCGAGCATCCGCACCACGGCGATCCTGCCGAGCGACCTGAACGCCTTCCTCTTCAAGCTCGAGGCGCAGATCGCCCGGCTGAGCGCGATCAAGGGTGACGAGGAGGCCGCCGACGAATTCCGCCGGCGTGCCGCTGCCCGGCATGCCGGGGTAGACCGCTACCTGTGGAACGAAGAGGTCGGCGCCTTCCTCGACTACGACTGGCAGCGCGGCGAGCCGCGCGACAACCTCACGGCGGCGACCGTGGTACCGCTGTACGTACAGCTCGCCAGCCGCCACCAGGCGACCCGGGTGGCCGACACCCTGCGCTATCGCCTGCTCGCCCCCGGCGGGATGGCCACCACCGAGCTCGCCGACAGCGGCCAGCAGTGGGACCAGCCCAACGGCTGGGCGCCGCTGCAGTGGATGGCCATCCTCGGGCTGGCGCACTACGGCCACCGCGACCTGGCGCGCGAGATCAAGGAACGCTGGCTGAAGATCGTCTCGCACCTGTTCGAACACGAAAGCAAGCTGGTGGAGAAGTACGTGCTGCGGCCCACCGCCGAGCATGCCGGCGGCGGCGAATACCCGCTGCAGGACGGCTTCGGCTGGACCAATGGCGTCACCCGCGTGCTGCTCCGGGAAGACCCGGGCCACGCCGCCAACCGCTGCCGCGCCGGCTGCGCAAGGGCGGAGGACAGCCAGGGGCGGCGGCGGTAGGCTTGCGCATCCTGCTTCGTCCCAGGCCGGTGGTGTTCGTCAGCCGGCCTCTCACTTGATCCGTCCAACCCGCCCTGCACCCGGACTGGAAAGCATCGCCCCGAGGGCGGGCCTCCCACAAAAAGCGACCCGCATGCACCGAAACGCTGCGGGAGGCCGCGCCCGTTCCCGACGGGCTTGCGGCATTCACCACATCCCTGTGGATTGCGCGCCCCCGCGGCGATGCAGGCCGCAAGGCCTGCCGGCGCAGGTAGGGTTCCGGGGGGCGCGGTCTCGACCGCGATCGTATGCGCGCCTGTTCGCGTTCAAGACCGCCCCCACAGGTCATGCCCGTCGCCCCCGCGTGCAGGCTGAGGTCGCAGGCAGAGCCTGCTCCTACACAGGAGCGTGAGGTAGCAGGCAGCGCCGTGCCTTTCCCTTCTCCCTCCGGGAGAAGGTGGCCCGCAGGGCCGGATGAGGGAGCCTTCAGGGCCGGTAGATATCCGACCGATACGGCCCGAAGTCGCCCAGTTCCAGCGTGCCCTTCTCGACGAAGCGGTGCACGCCGAAGGCTCCGCCGGCGAGTTTGCCGCGCAGCACGTAGGGCACCCGCTCCAGCGGCGTCGGGTCGGCCAGGCCCAGCACCTGGCGCGCCACGGCGAAGGCCGAGAGGGTCATCGGCACCGTGATCAGCCGTTCGCCGAAGCGCGGCACTTCGCCGCGCTGGTCGCTGACGCCGCTGGCCAGTTCGCGGCCGTTGACCTCCAGCGACAGCGCCAGGCCGTCGTAGGCGACGGCGCTGGTGTTGGGGTTCTGCACCCGCAGCTTCAGCGCCAGGCGCAGTTCCAGGCCTTCGCCGGGCAGCGGCTCGATGCCGGCCACCTGGACGTTGAGCGGGTCGCGGTTGGCGAACAGCGCGCAGCTGCTCAGCAAAAGGCTCGCCAGCAGGATGAAGACGAGGCGCGGCAGGGGAATTCGGGGCATCGGCGACTCCGGAGCGGCTGATGGTCGTTGGACCGGCATGTGCGGCGATCCGCTCGACCGCCGGCTGAACTCCGCGACGGTCGGCCGCCTCTCACATAGCAAGTGCGGCCGCTCTGGGCTGCGCCCGTGTTCCGTTTCAGCGAGGAGCCGTCCATGCGCGTCCATCACCTGAACTGCGGCTGCATGTGTCCCATCGGTGGCGCCTGGTTCGACGGCTTCAGCAAGGGCCTGACCGCCCGGCTGGTCTGCCACTGCCTGCTGGTGGAGACCGAGCGGCACGGGCTGGTGCTGGTGGACACCGGCTTCGGCAGCCGTGACGTGGCTGTGCCCGGCGAACGGCTCAGCGGCTTCTTCAGGGCCTTCAACAACATCCACTTCGAACACCGGCTGACCGCGCTGGAGCAGGTCCGCCAACTGGGCTTCGATCCGGCCGACGTGCGCCATATCGTGCTCACCCATCTCGATTTCGACCACGCCGGCGGCCTGTCGGATTTCCCCGAGGCGAGGGTGCACGTGCTGCAGCGCGAGTACGACGCGGCGCGCGGCAGCCACGGCTTTCTCGGACATCGCCGCTACCGGCACCGGCAGTGGGACGAGGTGCGGCACTGGCAGTTCCACGAGCCCGGCGGCGACACCTGGTTCGGCTTCCAGTCGGCGCGTGAGCTCGTGGGGCTGCCGCCGGAGATCCTGCTGATCCCGCTGACCGGGCACACCCACGGGCATGCCGGGGTGGCACTGGATACCGGCGATGGCTGGCTGCTGCACGCCGGCGATGCCTACTTCTACCGTGACGAAGTCGGCCAGGTGGAGCGCCACTGCACGCCCGGGCTGGCGTTCTACCAGCGGCTGATGGAAGTCGACCGCTCCGCGCGCCTGGCCAACCAGCACCGGCTGTGGACCCTGTCGCTGGAGCACAGGAGCGAGGTGACGCTGTTCTGCAGCCACGACGCCCGCGAGCTGGAACGCCTGCAGAGCCGCTCGCCGAGCCTCGCCCCGCAGGCGGCCGTCGGGGGCGCCGGATGAAGTACGTGCGCTGGGTCGGGCTGGTGGCCTGCTCGCTGGCCGCCCTCGGTTTTCTCGGCCAGGGCGACTACGACATGGCCGGGCTGATGCTGGCGTTGGCCGTGCTGTCGCTGATCAACATCCGCCGCAAGCGCGCCGAGGCCGACGAGCGCCGCTGAGGCCTCAGTCGCCTTCCACGCAGAAGCGGTTGCGCCCGCTCTGCTTGGCCCGGTAGAGCGCGCGGTCGGCGCGGGCGATCAGGCTGTCGAGCGAGTCGTCCGGGCGCAGGCGGGTCAGGCCGAGGCTGACGCTCAGGGAGATGTCCTGGCCGTCGAACGGATAGCGGGCGTGTTCGGCCAGCTGCCGGATCTTTTCCGCCAGCTGCCGGGCGACCGGCAGGTCGGTGTCCTTGAATAGCACGATGAATTCCTCGCCGCCCCAGCGACAGACGATGTCGGACTGGCGCAGCGCGTCACGCAGGTCGGCGGAGAAGCGCCGCAGCACTTCGTCGCCGGCCAAGTGGCCGCGGCTGTCGTTCAATTGCTTGAAATGATCGAGGTCCAGCAGCACCGCGGTCAGCGGGCTCTGCTCGCGGCGCGCCTCCTGCAGCGCCTGCCCGGCGAGCAGCTGGAAGCCGCGTCGGTTGGGCAGGCTGGTCAGCACGTCGGTGGTGGCCATCGCCGCGATGTGGCGTTGGTGGCGACGCAGCACCAGGCCCACCAGCACGATCACCAGCAGCACCACCAGAGCGCAGACCAGCAGGTTGACGCGTAGCGCCCGGCGGATGTCGTCGAACATCCGGCCCTCGTGCTTGTCGACGAACAGGTACCAGTCCAGCTCGGGGATGTAGCGCACGTTGAGAAAGTGCGTGTAGCCGTCGCGTTCATATTCGAAGCTCTGGCTGTCGTGCGTCGGCAGCCGGCCGATCAGTTCGCCGATGCCCGGCACGTCGCGCAGCGAGCGTCCGCTGCCGATCCCCGGCAGACCACCGTCGCGACCGCTGAGGGTGATCTCGCCGGCGCGGTTGGCGAAGAACACCGCACGGTCATAGCGCTGCTGGTAGCGGTCGATCAGGGCCACCGCGGCCTCGACGCTCAGCCCCACGCCGGTGGCGCCGATGAAGCTGCCCGCGTAGTCGAAGACCTTGTAGTTGATGAAGAAGGTCATCCGGTCGTCGTTGGCCATGTCGAGGTCGGCGTTGATCTCGTAGGGCTCGTTCATCTGGCGCAGGTTGAAGTACCAGCGGTCGCGCGGCTCCTGTGGCGACACCCGCTTGAGCACGCCCTTGGCCTGGTAGTAGACGTGGCTGCGGTCGGAGACGAAGAAGGCGGTGTAGGCGCCGTACTGCTCCATGATCTCGGCGAGGTAGCGGGTCATCTGCGAGACGTCGCGCTCGCCGGCCAGCACCCAGTCGCGGACGAAGGTGTCGCGGGCCATCATCGAGGAAATGAGGATCGGGCGGATCAGGTCCTTCTGGATTTCCGAATAGACGGTGTCCGACGTCAGCGGCAGCTCGGTGTGGACGATGCTGTCGCGCAGAGCGGTGCGCGAAGCCTGATAGCTCAGCAGCGTGGTGACGAGAAAGCCGGCCCCGAGCAACAGCAGAAGGATCAGCGGCAGCGGGCGCGAGAGGCGCACCGATTGGGCGATGGGCATTGACCGGACAGCCAGCGGAAGGGTGGCCTCATGCTACCGCGCAGGGCGGCCGGCGTCACCGTGAGCGGCCGTCGCCCGGGGCACCGGCCGTCGTGCGATCAGGCCGGCAGCCGCACGCTGCCGCGGCCGAGTTCCAGCACCCGGCCGCCGACGCGGATGCCGCGAGGCGGCTGGATGTCCAGCAGCAGGGTGCAGGGCCGGCCGACCTGCGCGCCCTGCTGCACCCGCAGCCGGGAAGCCGGATGGCCGTTGCCCAGCAGCCAGCCGCCGAGGTTGGCGCAGGCCGAGCCGGTGCCCGGGTCCTCGGCGATGGCGCTGCCGTGGGTGGTGAAGAAGAAGCGCGCGTGCGCCTCAAGGCGCCCGTCGCGCTCCTCGCCGAGGCTGAACAGGTAGCCGCAGCGGCTGCCGAGGCTGCACAGCGGCCAGTCGGCCAGGCGTGAGGAGTCGGGCGCTGCGCGCTCCAGCGCGTCGCGCGAGCGCAGCGGGATAAGCAACTGGTCGGCGCCGGTGTCGACCCAGCAGGGCGGGGCGGCCAGGTCCTGTTCGACGAGCCCGAACAGTGCGGCGATGGTCGCCGGAGACTCGGCGGTCGGCCGCAGCGCCGGCTCGCCCGGGACCGGCGCCTCGAAGGTCCAGACGTCCTCGGTGCAGGCCACCGGCACCACCGCGGCGGTGAATTCCAGCGTCACCTGCGGCCCGGCGCCGCGCAGCTGCCCGACCACCGCGGCGGTGCCGAGCGTCGGGTGCCCGGCGAAGCGCATCTCGTAGCCGGGGGTGAAGATCCGCACCCGCGCGTCGGCGCGCTCGGAGGGCAGGATGAAGGTGGTCTCCGACAGGTTGAACTGCCGCGCCAGGGCGAGCATCTCGGCATCGCTCAGGCCGCGGGCGCCCTCGAAGACGCACAGCGGGTTGCCGCCGAAGGTGGATTCGGCGAAGACGTTGAGAATACGGAAGCGGTAATCGCGCATCGGCAGGGCTCCAAGGGGGCCGCGGGCAATCTACCGCAGGGCGGGGGATGCGGCGCGGTACAGCTGGGCAGCAGAAGTGTTATGCGATCGGGGCGCGCGCCGGGCGTTCGCGGTCGAGACCCCATAAGAGCATCGCCCCGAGGTCGGGCCTCCCACAAAAGCAGGCGGTGCCCACCGAATCCCTGTGGGAGGCCGCGCCCTCCCGACGGGCTTGCGGCATTCACCACATCCGTGTGGATTGCGCGTCCTCGCGGCGGCACTGCCCAGCCAAGGCCCCGGACATGGTTCTTCGTGGGAGCGGCCTTGGCCGTGAATGGCGGTCGGGGCTCGTTCGCGGTCGAGACCCATAAGAGCATCGCCCCGAGGTCGGGCCTCCCACAAAAAGCAGGCGATGCCCACCGAGTCCCTGTGGGAGGCCGCGCCCGCTCCCGACGGGCTTGCGGCATTCACCACATCCGTGTGGATTGCGCGTCCTCGCGGCGGCACTGCCCAGCCAAGGCCCCGGACATGGTTCTTCGTGGGAGCGGCCTTGGCCGCGAATGGCGGTCGGGGCTCGTTTGCGGTCGAGACCCGCGGTGCATGCCCGGTCGCAGGCAGAGCCTGCTCCTACAGCGGGGCGTACCGAGCCGTCAGGCCGTGCCGGCTTTTCCCTTCTTCCGCGACCCGCAGGGCCGGATGAGGGAGCGCGCGCGGCTGCCACGCTGAATGGCATCGGCGGTTGTCTTCTGCGATAGTGGCCAGCCGGGCCATCGCCCGGTCCGGCGACCGCCCACAAGGCCGTCGCCCCAAGACGCCTTTCCACCGCCGGAGCCCACCCCGCTTCGTGCCGTGCGTCCCTTCCTGCGTCTATCCGGCGCGCCCCGGCAACCCATCCGGTTGCCCTGGATCTGCCGTGCGCTTCACCGGCCGCGGTCGTTCATACAACAAGACATCGATCCACAAGGACGCTCTCATGAAACTGACTCGCTTGCTCGCGACGCTGGCCACCGCCGCCGCGCTGACTGCCGCCGTTACCGCCCAGGCCAAGGAATACTCGGTCTCCACGGTGCTCTCCGATGCCTTCCCCTGGGGCCAGGCCGCCCAGAAGTGGGCCGACCTGGTCAACGAACGCTCCGAAGGGCGCATCACCCTGCGCGTGTACCCGAACGCCCAGCTGGTCGCCGGCGACCAGACCAAGGAATTTTCCGCCATGCGCTCCGGCCTGATCGACATGGCCGTCGGCTCGACCATCAACTGGTCGCCGCAAGTGCCGGAACTGAACCTGTTCTCCATGCCCTTCCTGATGAACGACAGCGCCGACCTGGACGCCATCACCCAGGGCGAGGCGGGCAGGATGGCCTTCGCCGCCATCGACAAGCGCGGCATCGTGCCGCTGGCCTGGGCCGAGAACGGCTTCCGCGAACTGTCGAACTCGGCGCGGGCGATCCGCACGCCGGCCGACCTGGCCGGGCTGAAGATCCGCGTGGTCGGCTCGCCGCTGTTCCAGGACACCTTCACTGCGCTGGGCGCCAACCCCACCCAGATGAGCTGGGCCGACGCCAAGCCGGCGCTGACCACCGGCGCCGTCGACGGCCAGGAGAACCCGCTGTCGGTGTTCGACGTGGCGCGCATCGATCAGGTCGGGCAGAAGCACCTGACCCTCTGGCACTACATGGCCGATCCGCTGATATTCGCGGTCAACCAGCGCGTCTGGAAGGGCCTGCCGGAGGCCGACCGCGAGCTGCTGCGCCAGGCCGCCATCGACGCCGGCAAGTGGGAGATCGAGCTGTCCCGTTCGCTCGAGGCCAAGCGCCTGGAAGACATCCGCGCCCGCGGCGTGGAAGTCGCCGAGCTGACCGACGAGCAGCGCCAGGCCTTCGCCGAGGCCACCGCCAAGGTGCGCGAGCAGTGGACGCCGAAGGTCGGCGAGCAACTGGTCGAGGCCGCCCGCCAGGCCATCGCCCAGCCCTGATGTCGTGACCCGGCGGCCGTCCCCGCCGGGGTTCGAGGTAACCATGGACAAGCAACCGGATGCGCGCCTCGAGCGCGTGCTGGCCACGCTGGCCCTGACCGTCGTCGGAGTCATCAGCCTGGCCAACGTCGTCGTGCGCTATTTCACCGACGCCTCCTTCGCCTTCACCGAGGAGGTGTCCGTCTTTCTGCTGGTGGTGCTGACCTTCGCCGGAGCCTCGGTGGCCCTGCGGCGCAACCGGCACATCCGCATCGGCCTGCTGGAGCGGCTGTGCCCGCGCCTGCGCGTACCGCTGATCCTGCTGCAGTGGCTGGCCGGCGTGCTGGTGCTGGGGCTGGTGCTCTGGTACGGCGGCCAGTTCGCCCTGGAGGAATACCAGTGGGAATCGGAATCGCCCGGCCTCGGCCTGCCGAACTGGTGGTACGTGGTCTGGCTGCCGCTGCTGGCACTGCTGATGCTGGTGCGGCTGACCCAGATGACTGTCGATCGTCTGCGCGGGAGGCTCTCCGATGAGCCCTGATCTCTGGATGATCCTGAGCTTCCTGGCGCTGCTGCTGCTCGGCGTGCCGGTGGCCTTCGCGCTCGGCCTGTCCGGCGCCATCGGCATCCTCGCCGGGCTGTCGCCGGACATGCTGGCGACGCTCGGCACCAACACCTACAACGGCGTGGCCAAGTACCCGCTGATCGCCATTCCGCTGTTCATCCTCACCGGCCTGGTGTTCGAGAAGGCCGGCGTGGCGCTGCGCCTCGTGCGCTTCGCCCAGGCGCTGATCGGCCCGCGCCACGGCGGCCTGGCGCTGGTGGCGGTGCTGGTGTGTCTGATCATGGGCGGCATGAGCGGCTCCGGCCCGGCGGACGCGGCGGCGGTGGCGATGGTGATGATCCCCAGCATGACCCGCGCGGGCTACCCGAAGCCATTCTCGGCGACGCTGATCGCCGCCTCGGCCTCGACCGCGATTCTGATCCCGCCGTCGATCGCGCTGATCCTCTATTCCATCGTGGTGCCGGGCGTCGACCTGCGCGCGCTGTTCGCCGCCGGCCTGTTCCCCGGCATCCTCGCCGGGCTGGTGTTGCTGGTGCCGGCCTGGCTGCTGGCGCGGCGCTATGGCTGGGAGTCGCCGGAAGGCGCCGAGCGCCCGCCGCTGGGCGCGAGCTTCCGCCAGGCGCTGCCGGCGCTGTTCGCTCCGGTGCTGATCCTCGGCGGCCTGCGCAGCGGCCTGTTCACACCCACCGAAGCGGCGGTGGCCGGCGTCGCCTATGGCGTGGTGGTCGGCCTGTTCCTCACCCGCGAGCTGGACTGGCGCAGCCTCTGGCGTTTGTGCGGCGAGGCGGCGATCGTTTCCGGCGTGGTGATGCTGATCATCGCCCTGGCCGGCATCTTCGCCTGGGCCGGGACCATGCTCGGGACCTTCCGCCACCTGGCCGAGTGGCTGATCTCGCTGTCGGACAACGGCGCCATGCTGCTCCTGCTGGTGATGCTGGCGGTGCTGATCGCCGGCATGCTGCTGGACGCCATCTCGATCTACCTGATCCTGATGCCGATCCTCATCCCGGTGATGCAGCACTTCGGCTGGAACCCGGTGTGGTTCGGCATCCTGCTGGCGATGAACATCGCCATCGGCCAATTCACCCCGCCGGTGGCGATCAACCTGATGGTCACCGCCGAGGTGGCGCGGATCCGCCTGGAGCAGACCATCGGCTGGGCGCTGCTGTTCGTCGTGGTGATGGGCTCGGCGCTGCTGCTGGTGGCGCTGTTCCCGGAAATCGCCCTGTGGCTGCCGCGGGTGATGGGCTACGCGGTGTAGCGTGGGCCCCGGCCAGGCTCGCCGAAAGACAATCGCGGCCAAGCCCGCTCCCACGAAAGCCGAGAGACGGACCTGTGCAGGCCGTGTGTGAAAACGTCGCGAGCGAAGGTCAGGCAAGGCGAAAACAGGCGAAGAAGCGCAGTTTACAAGTGGTAAATGAGCATTTTGATCGGACTCGCGCCCGAGCCTGTTTTCAACGCAGCATGACCGAGCGCAGTAGTTTTCACACAGCCTGCGTGGGAGCGGTCTTGACCGCGAAGCTTTCCCTGAGGCCCTTCCCGCGCGCCCGAGGTGCAGTGAACCCCTCCGCTGACGTCGGGTCGATTGAAGCGTAGGCCGCACGCGGCCCTTTTCGGCCTTCTGGAGCGCTTCATGGACATCATCCGCATCATCATCGCCATCCTGCTGCCGCCGCTCGGCGTGTTCCTGCAGGTCGGCTTCGCCGGCGCGTTCTGGCTGAACATCCTGCTGACGATCCTCGGCTACATCCCTGGCATCATCCACGCCGTGTGGGTCATCGCCCGCCGCTGACGCGGGTCCGGATACCCTCGACGGCCTCTGCGCCCATCCCGCCTCTGGCCGCCGGATCGCTCTGTTCCGGGGCCGACAGGCCGGCCCGTTCGGGCTCGTCTTTTCCCTCCCTCTCGTCGTCCATTGCCGCTGCGCTTTTGTGCTGCGCTCGACATCGGTGTAGATTTTCCGCCTTTCCACCTGCCGCGAAGGGAACCTCTTCCGCGGCGAATACTCAAGAATGGCCGGGAATCGGAGCGAACCTGTTCGCTCCTCCGGGCTTATTCCGCCTGTCGGCCATGCCTCGGCACGCGGCGAGCCCCAACAAGGGAACCAGATGAGCGAGTCCTTCATCGAGCAGAAGCAGTTTCACCGCATCCTCAACCGCAATGTCGGCCTGCCGCTCGCGTTCGGCCTGCTCAGCGCCGTGTTCTTCTGTGCCATCGTCTACTACCTGCTGAGCGTCGCCCACTGGGTCGACCGCTCCATCAGGGGCGTGGCCGTGGCGCACGAGGCGCTGAGGGTGATGATCGACCTCGAGACCGGCATGCGCGGCTACCTGCTGGCGGGCGACCGCAAGTTCCTCGAGCCCTACGAGCGCGGCCTGCCGCTGCTGCAGCAGGAGTTCGACAACCTGCGTGAATTCGTCGCCAACCAGCCGCAGCAGCTGCGCCGCCTCGATCAGGTCGAGGCCCTGCATGCGCAATGGGTGGAGTACAGCCGCGAAGCGATCCGCCTGCGCACCGAGAACCTGCCGGTGGTGGACCTGGTGCGTTCCGACCAGGGGCGCCTGCTGGTCGAGCAGATCCGCGGGCTGTTCAACGACTTCATGGACGAAGAACGCCGCGTGCGCACCCAGCGCAACGACACGGCGGAGACCATGACCACCGCGCTGATCGCCGGCTTCCTGCTGTTCAGCCTGGTGTTCAGCGGACTGCTGGTGTATCTGGGGCGGCGCGACCTGCTGACGCTCTCCGACACCTACGGCACCGCGCTGCAGAAGCAGCAGGCGCATGCCCAGGCGTTGGAAAAGCAGGCCTGGTACCGCACCGGACAGATGCAGCTGAACGAGACGATCATCGGCGAACTGGCGTTGCCGGCGCTGGGCAAGGGCGTGCTGGGCTTTCTCGCGCGCTATCTGGACGTGGCGGTGGGCGCGCTCTACGTGCTCGAGGACGGCAAGCTGCAACGCACCGCGGAGTACGGCTACGACCCCGAACAGCTGGATCGCCACCGCACCCTGGCGCTCGGCGAAGGGCTGGTCGGACAGGCCGCGATCGGCCGCGAACAGCTGCTGCTCGATGCGCTGCCGGCTGGCTATCTCAAGGTCAGCAGCACGCTCGGCGACACCCCGAGCCAGGCGGTGCTGATCGCGCCGATCATCAACAACGGGCAGGTCAACGCGGTGCTCGAGCTCGGCTTCCTGCGCCCGCTGCGCGAGGAGGACGGCGAGCTGCTCAGGCGTGTGTCTGACAACATCGGCTCGGCGATCGAGGCCGCCCACTACCGCGAGCGCCTGCAGCGCATGCTCGCCGAGACCCAGCAGCTCAACGAGGAGCTGCAGGTGCAGCAGGAAGAGCTGCGCGCCGCCAACGAGGAGCTGGAAGAACAGTCCAACGCGCTGAAGGAATCCCAGGCCCATCTCGAGGAGCAGCAGGCCGAGCTGGAGCAGACCAACGAGCAACTCGCCGAGCAGGCCCGCATCCTCGCCAACCAGCGCGACCAGATGGACGAGAAGAACGAGCGCCTGCGCATGGTCCAGCTGCTGCTTGAGGAGCGCGCCGAGGAGCTGCAGCGGGCCAGCCGCTACAAGTCCGAATTCCTCGCCAACATGTCCCACGAGTTGCGCACGCCGCTCAACAGCTCGCTGATCCTGGCCAAGCTGCTGGCCGACAACCCCGAGGGCAACCTCAGCGACGACCAGGTGCAGTACGCCCAGTCGATCTATGCGGCCGGCAACGACCTGCTCACGCTGATCAACGACATCCTCGACATCGCCAAGGTCGAGGCCGGCAAGCTGGAGGTCCGCCCGGAGCCGACCAGCCTGCAGCGCCTGGTCGACAGCCTGAAGAGCGTGGCCATGCCGCTGGCGCAGGACAAGGGCCTGCGCTTCGAGGCGCAGATCGACGAGGACCTGCCGGCCACCCTGTACAGCGACCGCCAGCGCGTCGAGCAGATCCTCAAGAACCTGCTGTCCAACGCCCTGAAGTTCACCGAGCAGGGTTCGGTGACGCTGCATGCGCACCGCCACCCGTCCGGGCAGATCGCCTTCAGCGTCACCGATTCGGGCATCGGCATCGCCCCGGATCAGCTGGAGGTGATCTTCGAGGCCTTCCGCCAGGCCGACGGCACCACCAACCGCCGCTACGGCGGCACCGGCCTCGGACTGTCGATTTCCCGCGAGCTTGCCCAGCTGCTCGGCGGCACCATCGAAGTCCGCAGCCAGCCCGGCGCGGGCAGCACCTTCACCCTGCTGCTGCCGGAGCGCTACGAGGCGCCCGCCGAGGAACCCCGGGCACCGGCAGCGGCGAGCGCACCGGCGCCCGTGGCACCGAGGCCGAGCGAAGCGCCGGCGCCTGCCGCGGCGCCCCCGGTGCCGGTGGAGAAGTTCGAGGCGCCGCGCTTGCCGGACGACCGCGACGCCTATCCGTTCAAGGAACGCAGCGTGCTGGTCATCGAGGACGAGCCGCAGTTCGCGCAGATCCTCTACGAACTGGCGCACGAGCTGAAGTACAGCTGCCTGCTGTCGCAGACCGCCGACGACGGCTTCGACAGCGCGGTGCGCTTCCAGCCCGACGCCATCCTGCTGGACATGCGCCTGCCCGACCATTCCGGCCTCACGGTGCTCGAGCGGCTCAAGGAAAACCCCGCGACCCGGCACATCCCGGTGCACGTGGTCTCGGTCGAGGATCGCAAGGAGACGGCGCTGCACATGGGCGCGGTCGGCTACGCGCTCAAGCCCACCAGCCGCGAGGATCTCAAGGAGGTGTTCGGCCGCCTGGAGGCCAAGCTGGCGCAGAAGGTTAAGCGCGTGCTGCTGGTCGAGGACGACGCCCGCCAGCGCGAGAGCGTGTCGCGCCTGATCGAGGACGTGGACGTCGAGATCACCGCCGTCGAGTACGGCGAGCAGGCGCTGCAGCTGCTGCGCGACACCCTGTTCGACTGCATGGTCATCGACCTCAAGCTGCCGGACATGGACGGCCACCAGCTGCTCGAGCGCATGGCCCAGGAGGAGATCTGCTCCTTCCCGCCGGTGATCGTCTACACCGGGCGCAACCTGACGCGCGACGAGGAAGCGGCGCTGATGAAGTACTCGCGCTCGATCATCATCAAGGGCGCGCGTTCGCCCGAGCGGCTGCTCGACGAGGTCACGCTGTTCCTGCACAAGGTCGAATCCGACATGCCGCTGGAGCGGCAGAAGATGCTGCGCAGCGCGCGCAGCCGCGAAAAGGCCTTCGAGGGCCGCAAGATCCTGGTGGTCGACGACGACGTGCGCAACGTGTTCGCGCTGACCAGCGCGCTGGAGCACAAGGGCGCGCTGATCGAGATCGCCCGCAACGGCCACGAGGCGATCGCCAAGCTGCAGGGCGACAGCGACATCGACCTGGTGCTGATGGACATCATGATGCCGGAGATGGACGGTTTCACCGCCACCCGCGAGATCCGCAAGGATCCGCGCTTCGCCAAGCTGCCGATCATCGCGGTGACCGCCAAGGCGATGAAGGACGACCAGGAACGCTGCCTGGAGGCCGGGGCCAACGACTACCTGGCCAAGCCGATCGACCTGGACCGGCTGTTCTCCCTCATCCGCGTGTGGTTGCCCAAGGTGGAGCTGCTGTAGATGGTCGACCGGACCGTGGAAATCGAGCTGAAGCTGCTGTTCGAGGCGATCTACCTCAAGTACAGCTACGACTTCCGCGAATATTCCGGCGCCTCGCTCAAGCGCCGCGTGCTGCTGGCCCTGCGCGAATTCGGCTGCGAGACCGTCTCGGCCCTGCAGCAGCGCATCCTCCACGAGCCGCAGGTGTTCGCCGAGCTGCTGCAGTACCTCACCATTCCGGTCACCGAGATGTTCCGCGACCCGGCCTACTTCCGGGCGCTGCGCGAGCACGTGGTCCCGGTGCTGCGCACCTACCCGTCGCTGAAGATCTGGGTGGCGGGCTGCAGCACCGGCGAGGAGATCTACTCGCTGGCCATCCTGCTGCACGAGGAGGGGCTGCTGGAGCGCTCGATGCTCTATGCCACCGATATCAACCCGCGCTCGCTGGAGCGCGCGCGGCAGGGCATCTTCGACATCAACCACGTGCGCAAGTACACCCGCAACTACCAGCTCGCCGGCGGCACCCGCAGCTTCGCCGACTACTACACGGCGGCCTACGACTCGGTGCTGATCGACCGCCGTCTGCGCGACAAGGTCACCTTCGCCGACCACAGCCTGGCGACCGACAGCGTGTTCGCCGAGACCCAGCTGATTTCCTGCCGCAACGTGCTTATCTATTTCAACAAGGCCCTGCAGGACCGCGCCTTCGGTCTGTTCCACGAATCGCTGTGCCGGCGCGGCTTCCTCGGTCTCGGCAGCAAGGAAACGGTGGAATTCTCCGGCTATGCCGATCGCTTCGAACCCTTCGCCAAGGAGGAGCGGATCTTCCGCAAGACATGAGCAGCCCGTCGCTTGGATCCTCGGTGACCGGACGTCGCGTCGATGCCGTGGTCATCGGCACCTCGGCCGGGGGGCTCGAGGCCCTGTCCGCCGTGGTCGCCGACCTGCCGGCCGACTTCCGCCTGCCGCTGCTGGTGGTGCAGCACGTACCGGAAAGCGGGCCGACCCAGCTGGCCGAGATCTTTTCGCGCAAGACCGCCCTGCGGGTGCGGGAAGCCGAGGACAAGGAAGCCATCGCCGGCGGTACGCTGTACTTCGCCGCCCCCGGCTATCACCTGATGATCGAGCAGGATCTGACCCTGGCGCTCAGCCAGGACGACCCGGTTCACTATTCGCGGCCGTCGATCGACGTACTCTTCGAGTCGGCCGCCGACGTCTGGGGCGAACGCCTGGCCGGCGTGCTGATGACCGGCGCCAACGAGGACGGCGCCGCCGGCCTGCTGGCGATCCAGCGGGCCGGGGGAATCGCCATCGTCCAGGACCCGGAGGAGGCCGAGGTGGATATCATGCCCCTCGCTGCCCTGCAGCGACTGGTTCCCGATCATCTCTTGCCTTTGCGCGGCATCGCCGAGCTGCTGCGTGCCCTGGAGTGACGACCATGCCCCACAACACCGATGAAGCGAACCTGCTGATCGTCGACGACCTGCCGGAGAACCTCCTGGCGCTCAACGCGCTGCTGCAGGCCCCGGGGCTCAAGGTGCACCAGGCCGAGTCGGCCGAAGAGGCGCTGGAACTGCTGCTGCGCCACGAGTTCGCGCTGGCCATTCTCGACGTGCAGATGCCGGGCATGGACGGTTTCCAGCTGGCCGAGCTGATGCGTGGCACCGAGCGCACCAAGCACATTCCCATCGTCTTCGTCAGCGCCGCCGGGCGCGAGCTCAACTATGCCTTCAAGGGCTACGAGAGCGGCGCGGTGGACTTCATGCACAAGCCGCTCGATGCCCACACGGTGCGCAGCAAGGTCAACGTGTTCGTCGACCTGTATCTCAACCGCAAGCGCCTGGACCGCCAGCTCGAGGCGCTGGAACAGAGCCGCCGCGAGCAGGAGGTGCTGCTCGACGAACTGCGCAGCACCCAGGCCGAGCTGGAGAACGCGGTGCGCATGCGCGACGACTTCATGTCGATCGTCTCGCACGAGCTCAAGACCCCGCTGAACACCCTGATCCTCGAGGTGCAGCTGCGCAAGCTGCAGATGTCGCGCGAGCATTTCGAGCCGTTCGGCAAGGAGCGCCTGCAGCAGATGGTGGAAAAGGACGAGCGGCAGATTCAGAGCCTGATCCGCCTGATCGACGACATGCTCGACGTGTCGCGCATCCGCACCGGCAAGCTGTCGATCCGCCCCAGCCGGATCGACCTCAGCGAGCTGGTGGCGCGGGTGGTCGAGGCCTTCACGCCGCAGATGGCGGCGCATGGCTGCGAGCTGCGCTTCAGCAGGCCGGCGCCCATCATCGGCGTGTGGGACGACTTCCGCATCGAGCAGGTGCTGGCCAACCTGCTGACCAACGCGCTGCGCTACGCCGGCGGCAAGCCGGTGGACGTCGCGCTCGGGGTGGTCGACGGCGAGCGCGTGTGCATCCTCGTGCGCGACCAGGGCAAGGGCATCAGCCCGCAGAACCTGGAGCGCATCTTCTGCCAGTTCGAGCGCGCCGAGGGCAGCGAGTCGAGCGCCGGCCTGGGGCTGGGGCTGTTCATCGCCGACCAGATCGTCGGCGCCCACGGCGGGCGCATCACGGTGCAGAGCGAGGAGGGCCGCGGCGCCACCTTCAGCGTGCTGCTGCCGCTCAACGGCGTCTGAAGCTCCCGCTGGCGCCGGCGCTACAGCCAGGTGGACAGGGTCAGCGAGCCGAACTGGTCGTGCTCGTCCTGTCCTTCGAACTCGTGGGTCCGCCAGACCGTGGCGAACGCCAGCTGCCAGCGGCTCCAGGTCAGCGCCAGGCCGACCTTGGCGTCGCCGACCCACTCGCGGCGGTCCACCGAATGGCTGTCCTCGAAGGTGTTGCCGTCCAGCAGCATGTTGTGCGCCATGTAGCGCCCCTCCAGTTCGGCGAAGCCGTACCAGCCGAAGCTTTCGGCCGGCGTGAAGAACTGGCTGCCGCTGCTGGCCGGCGTCACCGCCGGAATGCCGAAACTGCGCCCGAGCCGCTGGCCGAAACGCAGGCCCAGGCTGCCGGAGGCGTAGGTGTAGAGGTTGCCCGCCGCCAGGCCCAGGCCTGGGCCGTACTCGAACTCCAGCCCGCCGAGGCGTTGCTGCAACAGCCAGCGGTGGGTATAGGCGAGGTTGACGAAGGGCTCGTTCTCCAGCTGGTGGTCCCAGCCCTTGGGCTCGTCGCTGTCGGTCGCCTTGTGGACCTGCCGCTGGATCTTTTCCGCGCCGGCGCCCGGGCCGACCAGGCCGACGTCCAGGTGCAGCCCCTTGGCTTCGCGCCAGCCCTGGTGCGGGACGTCGCCGAACACCGACAGGCCGGCGAAGACCAGGCCGGCATAGGGCCGGTCGTCTTCGATCAATCCGGCGCGCTCGATGTCGTTCGGCGTGTAGATCTGGTGGCCGAAGCGGTAGGCGACGTTGTCCACCTCGTCGGCGCGCCAGCCGGGCAGGCTGCCGGCCAGGCGCCGGCTCCAGTGTCCGCTGTCCGGCTCGAAGCTCCAGAACAGCTCGAAACCGTTGCTGTAATGGCCGTCGTCGCCGCTGGCGAGAAGGTCGTTTTCGATTTTCAGCGAGAGCGCGTCCGCCGCCGCGAGGGTGGGAGACAGGGCGAGCAGCAAGGCGAGGGGCAGGGCTGCCGGTGATCGGTAAGAAGACATGAAAGCTCCTGTCGGTCGTTACATTCAGCACAGTATGTATAGACCCTTCTCGCCGCTGCGTCGTTCGGCCGCTCGCCTGTCTGCCTGCACGCCGGGCCCCGGGCTGGTGGGCGTGACGGCGTGGGAGTAGGCTTGGCTGCCCGCCGGGCACTCCCTTCCTGACCGAGCCTGACATGGACTTCGTAGCCGAACCTTCCCTGTTGCTGATCCTGGGCGGCGTCGCCCTGTTCGCCGGATTCATCGATACCCTGGCCGGTGGCGGCGGGCTGATCACCATTCCCACGCTGATGCTGGCGCAGATGCCGCCGCTCCAGGCGATCGCCACCAACAAGCTGCAGGGCACCTTCGGCAGCCTCACCTCGACCCTCACCCTGCTGCACAAGCGGCAGATGACCCTGGCCGAGATCCGCGTGCCCTGCATCGCCGCCTTCGTCGGCGCGGCGCTGGGGGCGGTGGTCGTGCAACTGATCGACGTTTCGGCGCTCGAGGTGCTGGTGCCCTTCGTGCTGGGCTTCATCGCGCTGTATTTCCTGCTGGCGCCCGGGGCCGGGAGCCTGGAGCGCAAGCCGCGCATCGGCACGCGACTGCACCGCACCGTGGTGGTGCCGCTGATCGGTTTCTATGACGGTTTCTTCGGGCCGGGCACCGGTTCGTTCTTCTCGCTCAGCGAGGTGGCACTGCGCGGCCGCGACCTGATCCGCGCCACCGCCAACGCCAAGGCGATGAACTTCGCCAGCAACGCGGCGGCGCTGGTGATGTTCGTGTTCGGCGGCAAGATCGTCTGGCTGGTCGGCGCGGTCATGGCGGTCGGCCAGCTGCTCGGCGCCTACCTCGGTTCGCTGGCGGTGGTCGGCGGCGGCGCGCGGTTGATCCGGCCGATCATCGTACTGGTGTGCTTCGCCATGATCGGCCGTTACCTGTACCAGAACGGCTATCTGTGAAGGCCGCCGGGGGCGGGGTCGGCGGAGCTCCGGCAGGGTGAACGGAACGGCTGCCAGGCGTGCAGCAGCGCCAGCCAGAGCATTGCGGCCAGGGCGCCGAGGGTGGCCAGGGCCATGTCCTTCTGCGCATCCCAGGGATCGTTCTGAGTGCCGAGATAGGTGCGTCCGAGGCCGCCGCCGAGCAGCTCGGCGCCGGTCCATTCGATCAGCTCGTAGATCGCCGAGGTCGACAGCGTCACCTCCACCGGCAGCACGTAGCTCCACAGCCCAGGCCGCAGCCCCAGGCGCAGCATGATCTCGCGCATCGGGTAGGCCAGCAGCAGCCCGTAGCACAGGTGCACCAGGCGGTCGTAGTGGTTGCGCTGCCAACCGGTGACCTCGCTCAGCGTCTGCCCGGTCAGCGCCTGCCACCAGTCGTCGTAGGGCACCTTGGCGTAGGTGTAGTGCGCGCCGAGCTGGTGCAGGCAGAGGTAGGCGAAGATCAGCGTCGCCGCCGCGCGTGAGGGCTGGTAGTGGCGGTAGCCGACCAGCAGCGCGCCGACCACCGCCACCACCAGGAGGTTTTCCAGCAGCCAGTCATGCCGATCGAACGGGGCGATGGCCGACATCGCCCAGAGCACCGCGTAGGTCATGAGCAGCGCCAGCAGGTAGCGCCGAGGAGCCGGTTCCAGCTGCATGTTCCCTCCGGGAAGTCCCAACGTTCCTATTGAGACCGCAACGGAGGGCGAGAGAGCCCGAGAAAGGCGTTTCGCCGTCGGTCGGTGTGCGGATGGGCAGGCCGCTCGGCTCAGCTGGCCTGCTCCAGCCAGGGCTCGAACGGGTCCGGCAGGCCCAGCCAGCCTTCCACGCCGCGCGCCAGTTCGGCGTCGTCCAGCAGGCAGGCGTCCAGCTCGCGGTGCAGTCGGTCGAAATCGATGTTCTGGCCGATGAACACCAGTTCCTGGCGGCAGTCGCCAACCTCCGGCGCCCAGTTGCGGCGGATGGCGGCGCGCGCCTCCTCGTCCTGCGGCCACTGGGTGCGCGGCACGTGGCGCCACCAGCGCCCGGCGTAGCCGTAGCGCATCAGGCCGCCAGCCTGCGACCAGCTGCCGGCTTCCTGCGGGCGGCTGGCGAGCCAGAAATAGCCTTTGGAGCGCAGCAGCCGGCCGTTGCGCCACTCGCGGTTGAGAAAGTCGAAGAAGCGCTGCGGATGGAACGGCCGGCGCGCCCGGTAGGCGCTGGACGCGATGCCGTACTCCTCGGTCTCCGGCAGGTGCTCGCCGCGCATCTCCTGCAGCCAGCCGGGCGCCTGGGCGGCGCGCTCGAAGTCGAAGCGACCGGTGTCGAGGATCGCCGCCAGCGGCACGCGGCCCATGCTCATCGGCAGGATTTCGGCGTGGGTGTTGAGCCGCCGCAGGATGGCGGTGAGCTCGTCGCGCTCGGCCTGGGAGATGAGGTCGATCTTGCTGATCAGCAGCACGTCGGCGAACTCGACCTGCTCGATCAGCAGGTCGGTGATCGAGCGCTGGTCCTCCTCGCCGAGCGTCTCGCCTCGGCTCGCCAGGCTCTCGGCCTCGTGGAAGTCGCGCAGGAAGTTCACCCCGTCCACCACCGTGACCAGGGTGTCCAGGCGCGCGAGGTCGGAGAGGCTGCGGCCCAGCTCGTCGCGGAAGGTGAAGGTCTCGGCCACCGGCAGCGGTTCGGAAATGCCGGTGGACTCGATCAGCAGGTAGTCGAAGCGGCCCTCGCGGGCCAGCCGGCTCACCTCTTCGAGCAGGTCCTCGCGCAGCGTGCAGCAGATGCAGCCGTTGCTCATCTCCACCAGGCGTTCCTCGCCGCGGTTGAGGGCGACGTCGCGCTGCACTTCGCTGGCGTCGATGTTGATTTCGCTCATGTCGTTGACGATCACCGCCACCCGGCGGTCGTCGCGGTTGCGCAGCACGTGGTTGAGCAGGGTGCTCTTGCCGGCGCCGAGAAAACCGGACAGCACGGTGACGGGCAGGCGGTTATCCATGGTGCGTTCCTCAGGTGTCACGGTGGTGTTTCTCCTGTCGTTCGCGGCGCTCCTTGGCCTCGATGCAGAGCGTCGCGGTGGGGCGTAGCAACAGCCGGCGCAGGCCGATCGGCTCGCCGGTGTCCTCGCACCAGCCGTACTCGCCGCGGGCGAGCCGGCCGAGCGCTTCGTCGATCTTGTCCAGCAGCTTCTTCTCCCGCTCCAGCAGCCTGAGCTGCCACTGGCGGTCGGCCTCGGCACTGCCGATGTCGGCGGGATCGCCGCCCGGCGCCTGTTCGCGCAGGCTCCGGAATTCGTTTTCGATGCGGTCCTGCAGGGCCTGGCGTTCGCGCAGCAGCATGGCGCGGAAGAACGCCTGCTGTTCTTCGTTGAGGTAGGCCTCGGGTGGCTGGGCCAGCAGTTCGGCTTCGGTGTGGATGGTCATGGGCGTCGGGTTGTCGTTCGTGACTGTTATAACATAACATTTATTCGCTCGACCGCAATTCGAGCCGCGTGGGATTCGCGGCTCGCCCAATCCGTAGCGCCCGAATGCGGCGTTCCGTTTTCGTTCACAGCCGGTGCGAGCGCCACCGGCATCGGTGTGGAGACGCCCCCATGCAATGCAGACCGAACCCCCTGGCCCTGGCCGTCACCCTGGCGCTGGCACCGCTGGCCTGGGCCGAGGAGCCCCTGGAACTGGAATCGACCGTGGTCAGCGCCAGCGGCCTGGGCAGCCAGCGTCACCGGATGACCACCCCGGCCGAGGTGCTCGAAGGCGAGGAACTGGTGCAGCGCCGCGAGGCGACCCTCGGCGAGACGCTGGAAGGGCTGCCGGGCGTGCGCTCGGCGAGTTTCGGCGCGGGGGTCGGGCTGCCGGTCATCCGCGGGCAGTCCGGCGCGCGGGTCAAGGTGCTGAGCGACGGTGTGGACGTGCTGGACGCCTCCACCATCAGCCCGGACCACGCGGTCACCAGCGAACCGCTGCTGGCCGAGCGTATCGAGGTGCTGAAAGGGCCGGCGACTTTACTCTACGGCGGCGGGGCGATCGGCGGGGTGGTCAACGTCATCGACCGCAAGATCCCGACCTACGTGCCGGAGGCCGGTTACGAGGGCGAGCTCGAGCTGCGCGGCAACACCGCCGCCAACGAAGGCGCGGGTGCCTTCGGCATCACCGCCGGCGCCGGTCATTTCGCGCTGCGCGCCGAAGGCGTCAAGCGCGATGCCGACGCCTACGAGATTCCCGGCTCGCCGAGCAAGCAGGCAGGCTCCTACAACGACACCGACAGCTACAACCTGGGTGCCAGCTTCATCGGTGAACGCGGCTACCTGGGCATCGCCTTCGGCGAGCAGAACAACCGCTACGGGCTGCTGGCGCACGAGCACGCCGACTGCCATACCCACGGTCCGTCCGACTGGCACTGCTCCGGTCACGACGATCACGACCACGATGACGACGACCATGACCACGACCACGAGGAAGAACACGATCACGAGCACGGCGGCGTGCCCTACGTCGACATGCAGCGCAAGCGCTGGGACCTGCGCGGCGAGCTGGCCGACCCGCTGCCGGGCTTCGAACTGGCGCGCCTGCGGGTCGGTCACAGCGACTACCAGCACGTCGAGGTCGAGGGCGGCGAGGTCGGCACGCGTTTCGAGAACAAGGCCACCGACGCCCGCGTGGAGCTGACCCACGCGCCCCTGTACGGCTGGCGCGGCGTGCTCGGCGCGCAGACCCTGCGGCGCGACTTCGAGGCGCTTGGCGAGGAGGCCTACGTGCCGCCGACGCTCACCCGCAACCATGGATTGTTCCTGCTCGAGGAATACGTCATCGGCGACTGGCGGCACGAATTCGGTCTGCGCCACGAGTGGCAGGAGATCGACGCCCAGGGCGCTCCGGACACCCGCCACCGCGGCAACTCGCTGTCGCTCGGCAGCGTCTGGACCTTCGCCCCCGACTACTCGCTCGGCTTCTCGCTGACCCGCTCGCAACGCCTGCCAACCGCCGAGGAGCTGTACGCCGACGGCCCGCACGCGGCGACCCGCACGGTCGAACTGGGCAACCCGGACCTGGACGAGGAGACCTCGCACAACGCCGAGCTCACGCTGCGCAAGTTCGCCGGCCGCACTACCTTCACCCTGAGCCTGTATCGCAACTGGGTCGACGACTTCATCCACGCCGCGGACACCGGCCACGACGTCGGCGGCGGCTACCGCGAGATCGAGTACCGCCAGGCCGACGCAGTGCTCACCGGGGCCGAGGGCGAGGTGCGCTTCCAGGCCACCGAGGCGACGGCGCTGACCCTGTTCGGCGACCACGTGCGCGGCAAGCTGCGCGACGGCGGCGACCTGCCGCGGATACCGGCCGATCGCCTCGGCGTGCGGGTCGACCAGCGCCTTTCGCCGAACCTGGACGGGCGCCTGGAGTTCTACCGGGTCGACCGCCAGGACGATATCGCCGCCTACGAGACCGAGACGTCCGGCTACAACATGCTGTCGGCCGGCCTCAGCTATCACGGACAGCTGCGCAGCACGGACTACCAGCTGTACCTGAAGGCCAACAACCTGCTGGACGAGAAGGCCCGCGAGCACACGTCCTTCATCAAGGACGAGGTGCTGCTGCCCGGCCGCAACCTCACCCTGGGCGCGCGGCTGTCCTTCTGACGCCGAGCCGGCCGGCCGCTCGTCCGAGCGCGCCGGCCGTGCAGCCGAGGCAATCGAAAAATCCTGCGAGCCGGCTCTGCCTGCGACCACGGATACCTTCCTCGTGGCACAGCAGGGTGGGCTTCAGCCCACCAATCGCGCCGGTGGGCTGAAGCGGTGCGCCGCCCGGCCCCCCCCAGGGCCGATGGCTTCCTTCAGCCACGGGGGGAGGGCCAGGTTCCCGAACATCGGCGATCGCCAGGTAGACCGGCAGGCCCGCGGACTTTAGCCATGAGCCAATCGAGTTTCCGTATATACGGATATCCGTATATGATGCCCGCTCACCCGCAGCCTGGTCCGCCCATGACCGATCCGCTGAATCCCTCGCTCGTCTTCAAGTGCCTGGCCGATGACACCCGGGCGCGCATGAGCCTGCTCCTCGCCCGGGAAGGCGAACTGTGCGTCTGCGAGCTGACCCATGCGCTGGACCTGAGCCAGCCGAAGATTTCCCGCCACCTCGCGCCGTTGCGCGCGGCCGGGCTGCTGGAGGACCGCCGCAGCGGCCAGTGGGTCTACTACCGGCTGCATCCCGGTCTGCCCGAGTGGGTCGTGCAGATGCTGACGGCGGTCGCCGAAGCCAACCACGCCTGGCTCGAAGCCGACGCCAGGCGCCTTCGCCAGATGGGCGACCGGCCGGCGCGCGCCGCCGGCTGCCGCTGATTCCTCCTCACCAAGGACGCCAACCTCCGATGCTGCTGGCCCTGCCGATCTTCCTGTTCACCATCACGCTGGTCATCTGGCAGCCGAAGGGGCTCGGCATCGGCTGGAGCGCCTGCCTGGGTGCCGTCATTGCCCTGCTCAGCGGCGTCGTTTCGCCGGGTGACATCCCGGTGGTCTGGGGTATCGTCTGGAACGCCACCGCTACCTTCATCGCCATCATCGTCATCAGCCTGCTGCTGGACGAGGCGGGCTTCTTCGAATGGGCCGCGCTGCACGTGGCGCGTTGGGGGCGGGGCAGCGGCCGCCGGCTGTTCGCCTTCATCGTCCTGCTCGGCGCGGCGGTATCGGCGCTGTTCGCCAACGACGGCGCGGCGCTGATCCTCACCCCGATCGTGATTGCCATGCTGCTGGCGCTCGGCTTCTCGCCGGCGGCGACCCTGGCCTTCATCATGGCGGCCGGTTTCATCGCCGACACCGCCAGCCTGCCGCTGGTGGTCTCCAACCTGGTCAACATCGTCTCGGCCGACTACTTCGGCATCGGTTTCGCCGAATACGCCTCGGTGATGCTGCCGGTGAACCTGGTGAGCATCGCCGCGACCCTCGGCGTGCTGCTACTGTACTTCCGCAAGGACCTGCCGGGCCGCTACGCGCTGACGGCGCTGAAGGCGCCACGCGAGGCGATCCGCGATCCGGCCACCTTCAAGGCGGGTTGGTGGGTGCTGGCGCTGCTGCTGATCGGCTTCTTCGTCATCGAGCCGCTGGGCGTGTCGATCAGTGTGATCTCGGCGGTCGCCGCGCTGGTGCTCTACCTGATCGCCGCCCGTGGTCACGTGATTTCCACGCACAAGGTGCTGCGCGAGGCGCCCTGGCAGATCGTGGTGTTCTCGCTGGGGATGTATTTGGTGGTCTACGGGCTGCGCAACGAGGGCCTCACCGACCACCTCGCCGGGCTGCTGCAGCTGTTCGCCGAGCAGGGGGTCTGGGGCGCGGCGCTGGGCACTGGGCTGCTGGCCGCAGTGCTTTCGTCGATCATGAACAACCTGCCGACCGTGCTGATTGGGGCGCTGTCGGTGGATGCCGCCGGAGCCACCGGCGCCGTCCACCAGGCGATGGTCTACGCCAACGTCATCGGCTGCGACCTGGGCCCGAAGATCACCCCGATCGGCAGCCTGGCGACGCTGCTCTGGCTGCACGTGCTGGCGCGCAAGCGGATCGTCATCGGCTGGGGCTACTACTTCAAGGTCGGCTCGCTGCTGACCCTCCCGATCCTGCTCGCCACCCTGTCGGCGCTGGCGATACGCCTGAGTTTCTGAGCCTGGAGGTTCCATGCAGATCCTGTTCATGTGCACCCACAACAGTTGCCGCAGCATCCTGTCCGAGGCGGTGTTCAACCACTTGGCGCCGGCCGGGATGCGCGCGGCGAGCGCCGGCAGCCAGCCCAGCGGTCGGGTGAACGAGCGCGCTCTACGTACGCTGGAGGCCGCGGGGATCGCTACCGAGGGGCTGTCGAGCAAGGACTCGGCGCTGTTCGAGCGCAACCCGCCGGACTTCGTGGTGACCGTCTGCGACCGTGCCGCCGCCGAAGCCTGCCCGGTCTTCCTCGGCCTCTCGACCAGGGTGCACTGGGGGCTGGCCGACCCCTCGGCGGTGGTCGGCAGCGACGCCGTGATCGAAGCCGCCTTCGCCGACACCCTCGCCATCATCCGCCGACGCGTCGAGGCCTTCCTCGCGCTGCCGTTCGACAGCCTGGACGGCGAAGCGCTGAAGGCGCGCGTGGCGGAGATCGGCCGCCTGTGAGACCTAACCCGGAGACCGACGCCATGAACGAAGCGCTGCCGAACGTCGAACCGCAACTGCTGGACGTCCCGACGCTGGAGAAACTAGGGGCCGCGCGGATGTCCGCGCACAGGCCGCGCATCCTGCTGCTCTACGGATCCAACCGCGAGCGCTCGTTCAGCCGCCTGCTGGTGCAGGAGGCCGCGCGCCTGCTCGAGACCTTCGGCGCCGAGACGCGAATCTTCCACCCCGCCGAGCTGCCGCTGCCCGACACGGTGCCGGACGACCACCCGAAGGTGCGCGAGCTACGGGAACTGATGACCTGGTCGGAAGGGCAGGTCTGGTGTTCGCCCGAACGCCACGGCTCGATGAGCGCCGTGTTCAAGGCGCAGATCGACTGGGTGCCGCTGGCGATGGGCGCGGTCCGTCCGACCCAGGGCAAGACGCTGGCGGTGATGCAGGTCTGCGGCGGCTCGCAGTCGTTCAACGTGGTCAACCAGCTGCGCGTGCTCGGTCGCTGGATGCGCATGTTCACCATCCCCAATCAGTCGTCGGTCCCCAAGGCATTTCTGGAGTTCGACGAGGCTGGGCGAATGAAGCCCTCGTCCTATTACGACCGGCTGGTCGACGTGATGGAAGAACTGGTGAAGTTCACCCTGCTGCTTCGCGATCGCCGGGATTACTTGGTCGACCGTTATTCCGAGCGTAAGGAGTCGGCGGAAGAACTGTCCCGGCGTGTGAACCAGCCCTCGATCTGATTCGACAGCTTCACAAGTTGTTCAGGAACCTCGGCCTACTATGTAGTTCCAATGCGGTCAGACGAACTTCGAAAATGTGCAAACAGGGTTTTCCGAGGTTCGTCATGAAGCCGCGTCGTTCTTGTAGGCGGCTGTACGCCAACCTTTATCACGGCCGCCTTGATTCGCCGGCGGTCATGGTGGATGCTGGCGCGCTCGATACCCATGCTGCGTTCATCACGGTTCCGTGCGTCGATGTCTTCGACGCTGCCATCCGGGCGCTCGGCTGCAGGGCTGCAGGTAGTCAACCAACTAGGAGATAACTAGACCATGTCCAGACTCGCGGAATTTCGCAGGCTCGAAGAACAGCTGGCCCGGCAACTGGCCGAACTCGAAAATCTGAAAAACGATCGTGATCTGAAAAAGGAAATCGAGTTCGAGGAAAAACTTCGCGAGCTGATGCGCGAGTACGACATGGGCCTGAGCGACATCAAGGCCGTACTCGGCGAATCCGAGCCCCGTGCCAGGTCCAGCACCGCTGCGCCGCAGCAGACCCGCCGCGCGCGCCGCGTGAAGCGCTACACCAATCCCCATACCGGCGAGACCGTCGAAACCAAGGGCGGCAACCACAAGGTGCTCAAGGCCTGGAAGCAGCAGTACGGCGACAAGACCGTCGAGAGCTGGGTGGCCTGACCAAACCCCTCCAGATGGCGCCGGCCGACCGGCGGGCGCCACCTCTTTCCGAGCGTCAGTCTCGGCGCACCAGCCCCCTTCAGCGGTAAACAGCCCGTAGCCACGCTCGAAGGCCGCGATAACAATGGCACCGGCGCGTTTTAAAGATTCTGCACGGACCTACATCTGGGAAATGCCGAACAGCCCCAGAATTGCTGCCCTTGTTTGGGGCCGGCTTTGACGGTACGGATCAGCAGCGCGCTGCCGCACTTCGGGCAATGCCGCTCGGCTGTCGGATCGTTGCGGCGTTTCAGGTTTTGCACATGCTCGCGGTGAGTTGCCAGGGAGGGTGCGCGTCGGCCGTTCTGCAGGGCGCGCGTGAGGGTGCCTACTTCGGCTTCGCTGAATACCGGCTGCCGGAATGACTTGATATAGCGGATAAAACCAATGCCCTGGGTGACATTGGCTGGCATCTCGGTCTTGAAGGTGCTGCGGCCCACGAAGGTAATCACCGAATGCAGATGCTCCGGGGCAATGCCGAGCGTGGCTTCCAGCGCCCTGAGGTGCTTGTAGTTCTGGCGCAGCGGATTCTGGAACTTGAAACTGTGTTTGTAGAGCTTTTGCGTCCACTGCGCCTGTTTCTCGCCACCGAATATCCAGCCACGCATGTTCTTCGTTTCCAGCACGAAAATACCGTACGGCGAGAGAAACACGTGATCGATCTGTGTGGTTCCGTCAGGTGTATTCAAGGTGATGTTGTGCAGGCGACGGTAAGTTTGCTTGTCCAGCTGCCAGCATGCGAACAGGCGCACCAGCAGTTCGCCGATCTGGCCTTTGGCCCAAGGTGAGTTGAGCAGGCCGAGCAACAGCAACAACGGGACCAGCCAGCTGTAAGTGCCCCAGACTTGCGTGATGATCGAAATGAAGTCCATTTCCTCTGCCCCGGGATTGGTAATTTGCCGATCTTAGCGGAAATATTTCGAGCGGACGGAAAGGCGAGGGGAGCAGTTGCTGCCGGATCGGCACTCAGGACGTGCGCGGCGGGCCGGCGGAACAGCACGGCCGTGGCCATCTGATACTCTTTCCGGCTGCCAGCAACGCAAAAGCCGCGCAGTGCGCGGCTCCGATGTGGTGGGCCCGCAGGGACTCGAACCCTGGACCAAAGGATTATGAGTCCTCTGCTCTAACCGACTGAGCTACAGGCCCCCAGAAGGCCGGCGGATTATACCGGCGGCTTTGCGCCCGCGCCACGCAGCGGAGGCGGAAAGGCCGTATTCCTTGTTGGCATAGGCGTGCATGCTCAGCAGCAATCGTCCTCGACCCGCTCCAGCAGCGCCAGTGCCTCTCGGTCGTCGTGACGGGAGAAGAGTTCGTGGATGACGTTCACCTGGGCGTGCAGCAGCAGGCGGGCATCGCTCTCGCTGCCGTCGCGCGAGCCGATCTTCTGCCGGACGTACTCGCAGATCGGACAGTTTCCCGGGTCCTGCCGCAGGTAGTGTTGGAGGCGTGCGAAGAGGGTGCGGATGCAGCGGTCGCAATCGATGTAGGGCACGGATGCTTCGCCGCAGATGCTGCGATAGGTGGTCATGGACATGAGTGGTCCTCCGGCAGGCCAGTGAGGGTGGCTGTCTGAAACGCCCATGCTAGGAACGCAGTCGGGGGCTGTCTGTCAGCCAGCGGACACCTGGCTGCGGGCACGCAGGCGTTCGACGTCATGGATGTCGAAGACGCCGCGGCCGGGCCGGCTGAGGATGCCTTCACGGGCCATGCGGTTGAGCAGGGAGGAGACGGTCTGGCGGCTGGTGCCGAGCAGCCGGGCGATGTCTTCGGTATTGAGCTCCAGTGTCAGGCGCAGGCCGTGCCGATGAGGCCGGCCCTTGCGCACCAGCATGCCGTCGAGGAAGCGTGCCAGGCGGCCCTCGACGTCGCGGAAGGCCAGGTCCTCGATGATGCGCATGCAGTTGTCGAGGGTGCTGCCGAGTACGCGGATGATCGCCGGCGCGGCGCTCGGCAGCGAGCGGAGGGTGGCGGCCATCTGCGAGGTGTCGCCCATCAATACCTCGCTCGCGCGCACGGCCTGGACGTAGGCGCGGCTGTGGGTGCTGTAGATGCCGCCGGCTTCGAGAAAGGCGAGGGTGTATTCCTTGTCCTCGAAGGCGAGAAACACGCGGATGCGCCCGCCGTGCACGATGAACACGCTGTCGCGCTTGCCGTTCGGGCTGCCCAGCAGCTCGCCCTCTACCACCTGGCGGCGGTGGAAGCCTTGCAGCAGGGCCGCCTGGGTCAGGGCGTCCAGGCTGTCGAGCAGGTTCCTGGCGTCGGGTCCGTGCATGGCGGCATCCATCGAAGGGCACTGCCGGCAGTATAGGGTCGTGCGCTTGCCGGCCGGCAGGCGCAAAGCAAAACCCCCGGCAAGCCGGGGGTCTCGGTGTCACTCGTCGAGGAAGGAGCGCAGATGCTCGCTTCGCGTCGGGTGGCGCAGCTTGCGCAGCGCCTTGGCCTCGATCTGGCGGATGCGCTCGCGGGTGACGTCGAACTGCTTGCCGACTTCCTCGAGGGTGTGGTCGGTGTTCATGTCGATGCCGAAGCGCATGCGCAGCACCTTGGCTTCACGGGCGGTGAGGCCGGCCAGCACTTCGCGGGTGGCTTCCTTGAGGCTCTCCACCGTGGCCACGTCGATCGGGGACTGCATGGTGCTGTCCTCGATGAAGTCGCCCAGGTGCGAATCCTCGTCGTCACCGATCGGCGTCTCCATGGAGATCGGCTCCTTGGCGATCTTCAGCACCTTGCGGATCTTGTCCTCGGGCATCTCCATGCGCTCGCCGAGCTCTTCCGGCGTCGGTTCGCGACCCATTTCCTGCAGCATCTGCCGGGAAATGCGGTTGAGCTTGTTGATCGTCTCGATCATGTGCACCGGAATCCGGATGGTGCGCGCCTGGTCGGCGATCGAGCGGGTGATCGCCTGGCGAATCCACCAGGTGGCGTAGGTCGAGAACTTGTAGCCGCGGCGGTATTCGAACTTGTCCACCGCCTTCATCAGGCCGATGTTGCCTTCCTGGATCAGGTCGAGGAACTGCAGGCCGCGGTTGGTGTACTTCTTGGCGATGGAGATCACCAGGCGCAGGTTGGCCTCGACCATCTCCTTCTTCGCCCGGCGGGCCTTGGCCTCGCCGATCGACATGCGACGGTTGATGTCCTTGATGTCGGACACGGCCAGCCGGCACTCGGCCTCGAGCTCGGCAAGGCGCTGCTGGGCGGCGCGAATGCTGTCCTTCACATTGCCGATCGCCTCGGCGTACTTGCTCTTGCCGCTGGCCAACTGATCGGCCCAGCCCAGATCGGTCTCGTGGCCCGGGAACAGGCGCAGGAAGTCGGCGCGCGGCATGCGGGCATCACGCACGCACAGCTGCATGATGGCGCGTTCCTGCTGGCGGATCTGCGCCAGCGCGCCGCGCACGCGGTCGACCAGCGCGTCGTACTGCTTGGGTACCAGCTTGATCGGCATGAAGAGCTCGGCCAGCGCCTGCAGCTCGGCCTCGGCCTGCTTGCTGGCGCGGCCGTGCTTGGCCAGCGCCACGTTGGCCTTCTGCAGCTGCTCGGCGACGGCGCCGAAGCGCTGGCGCGCGACTTCCGGATCCGGCCCGCCGTCGCCTTCTTCCTCTTCGCTGTCCGAGTCGCTTTCTTCCTCGTCGTCTTCCTTGTCGTCGTCCTTGGCCGGCTTGGCGGCGGCCTGGGGCACGACCGGTTCGGCGTCCTGCGCGGCGGCTCCATCGTCGTCCGGATCGATGTAGCCACTGAGCACGTCGGACAGCCGGCCACCTTCGGTGGTGACGCGGTCGTATTCGGCAAGAATGCTGTCGACGGTGCCGGGGAAGTGGGCGATGGCGCTCATCACCTCGCGAATGCCTTCCTCGATGCGCTTGGCGATCTCGATTTCGCCTTCGCGGGTCAGCAGTTCGACGGTTCCCATTTCGCGCATGTACATGCGCACCGGGTCGGTGGTGCGGCCGATGTCCGTCTCGACGGCAGCCAGTGCCGCCGCGGCCTCTTCGGCAGCGGCTTCGTCGGTATCGGCTTCGGCGAGAAGCAGGGCATCCGCATCCGGGGCGCTCTCGAATACGTTGATGCCCATGTCGTTGATCATGCGGATGATGTCTTCCACCTGTTCCGGATCGGAAATATCCTCCGGCAGGTGGTCGTTGACCTCGGCGTAAGTCAGGTAACCCTGCTCACGACCACGCTGGATCAACTCTTTGAGGCGAGATTGCTGTTGCGCTTTTCCGGACATATAACCCTATCCAACTGAAGGTTCTGGCGGGCTGAAAACAAGCTGAGCATTATAGCTCAGGGAGGACCTCACGCGCCAGTTGAGGTCGGTGCAGCAGATGAGACGTCACGGCTGAGCAGCCGGCGCAGTTGGTCTTTTTCCTCTGCGCTCAAGTCGCCCTGGCGTGCTTTGCGCAGCAGCCGTTCGAGGCTGCGTTCGCGCTGGCGGGCGGCAAGGCTAGTTATGGTGTCGAAAAACTGCTGTTCAAGGTTGTCGGCCGAGATCAGCCATTCTTTTGCGGCCAGTGCGCGCAGCAGGCGTCCCTGGTCGGTTCCATGCCAGCGCGCCAGCAATTGCAGCGTGCGCAGCTTGGGATTCTTCTGCAGCGTGCCGAGCAGGGCGATCAGTAGCTGTACATAAGTGTCCTCCTCCTCGGCGAACTGGGCGGCATCCTCGACTTTCTGCGCCAGCTCGGGGTGGTGCAGCAGCGTGCGCAGGGTGGTCAGTGCCGGTGGCTCCACCGTGGCCGGCGTGCGCGGGCCGCGCGGGGCCTGGTCGCCGCCGGATTTGCGCTCGCCCTTGCGCCACTCGCCCTGCTTGCGCTTCTGCCATTTCCGTTCGCCCTGGTGCTCGTGACGCGCAGTCGGCTCGGCCGGCTCGTAAGCCGGGGCGTCGTCGTAGGCCGGCAGTGCATCGTAGTAACCACTGTAGCCGCTATCGTCGTGGCTCGCCGCGGCCGGCGCCGGCTCGTGGCTCATGCTCTGCAGGGCCTGCTGGTTGAGCCCGGTGAGTTCCATCAGCCGCTGGCGCATCAGGGTGCGCAGGTTGGTGCCGGGGATCTTCTCGATCAGCGGCGCGGCCAGGGTCGCCAGGTGCGCCTTGCCTTCCAGCGAGCGCGGGTCGGCCTCGTCGCTCAGCTGCTGGAAGAAGTAGTCGGCCAGCGGCTGGGCCTGTTGCTGCAGGCGAGCGCGGAAAGCGTCCACGCCTTCGGCGCGTACCAGGGTGTCCGGGTCCTCGCCTTCGGGCAGGAACAGGAAGCGCGCGCGGCGGCCGTCCTGCAGGTTCGGCAGGGTCGCCTCCAGCGCCCGCCAGGCGGCCTTGCGCCCGGCATTGTCGCCGTCGAAGCAGAACACCACGCTCGGCACCAGGCGGAACAGCCGCTTGAGGTGTTCCTCGCTGGTCGCCGTGCCGAGGGTCGCCACCGCATTGCGCAAGCCGGACTGGGCCAGGGCGATGACGTCCATGTAGCCTTCGACCACGAGGATCTCGTCGAGGTCGCGGTTGGCCTGGCGTGCCTCGTAGAGGCCGTAGAGCTCCTGGCCCTTGTGGAACACCGGCGTTTCCGGAGAGTTCAGGTACTTCGGCTTGTCGTCGCCGAGCACCCGGCCGCCGAAGGCGATGACCCGCCCGCGGCTGTCGCGGATCGGGAACATCACGCGGTCGCGGAAGCGGTCGTAGCGCTTGCCGGAGTCGGCGTTCTCGATCAGCAGCCCGGCGTCGATCAGCGCCTTCTGCTGCAGGGCATCGCCGCCCAGGTGCTTGAGCAGGTTGTCCCAGCCCGGCGGGGCGAAGCCGAGGCCGAAGTCGCGGGCGATCACGCCGGTCAGGCCGCGACCTTTCAGGTATTCCACCGCGGCCTTGCGGCTGGGGTGGCCTTTCAGGGCCTGGCGGTAGTAGTCGGCGGCCGCGGCCAGCAGGGGGTAGAGTGGCGAGTCGGTCGGCTGGCGCGGCTTGCTGCGTCCGCCGCGCTCCTCGCGCGGCACTTCCATGCCGGCGCGCCTGGCCAGGTCCTCGACCGCCTGGGGAAAGTCCAGGTGGTCGTGGTCCATGACGAAGCCGAGCGCGTTGCCGCCGGCGCCGCAGCCGAAGCAGTAGTAGAACTGCTTGTCCGGGCTGACGCTGAAGGACGGCGTCTTCTCGTTGTGGAAGGGGCAGCGCGCGGTGTAGTTCTTGCCGGCCTTCTTCAGCTGGATGCGCGAACTCACCACCTCGACGATGTCGGTGCGGTTGAGCAGGTCATCGATGAAGGATTGCGGGATCAGGCCGGCCATGGACAGGATGCGCTCAGGGATTCGGGGCTGGAAGGACGGGCCTTCCAGGCTGTCGCCGGGGCGACGCGAATGCGGGCAGTGTATCGGCTCGCGAGCGTAGCCGGTTGCCAGGTGTCGAGCGGTCGCTGGCGACGTCGGCCTGACGAGCGCACAAACGGCAAAGCCCGGCGATTGCCGGGCCTGGTGCGGACGTCAGCGGTCCTGGATCAGTACAGGCGAACGCTGCGGCGCTGCTCGCGCTGAACCTTCTTCGCGTGGCGCTTCACGGCGGCAGCGGCTTTGCGCTTGCGCTCGGCGGTCGGCTTCTCGTAGAACTCGCGCGAACGGACTTCGGCCAGGACGCCGGCCTTTTCGCAGGAGCGCTTGAAGCGACGCAGGGCTACGTCGAAGGGTTCATTCTCTTTAACTTTGACAGCGGGCATCCAGGACGTACCTTCACTTGATTACCGGTGGCAACGCGCTTCGGCAGATAACTCGCAAGCACGCTGGTTTTTAAGGGTTGCGGATGTTAACCCCTCCCGGTCCCGAATGCAAAGCCCCTCCGATCGAAAACCGCTGGCCGGCGTGCGGTCGTGGCCTTTAATATTCGCCGCTTCATTTTTCACTGGGCGAGGTCAGGTCCGATGCGGGTTCTGGGGCTGGAAACTTCCTGCGACGAAACCGGAGTCGCCTTGTACGACAGCGAGCGCGGCCTGCTCGCCGACGCCCTGTTCAGCCAGATCGACCTGCACCGCGTCTACGGCGGCGTGGTGCCGGAACTGGCCTCGCGCGACCACGTCAAGCGCATGCTGCCGCTGATCCGCCAGGTGCTCGCGGAAGCCGGCGTCGAGGCGCGCGCGATCGACGCGGTGGCCTACACCGCCGGCCCCGGGCTGGTCGGCGCGCTGCTGGTCGGCGCGTCCTGCGCGCAGGCGCTGGCGCTGGCCTGGGGCGTGCCGGCGGTCGGCGTGCATCACATGGAAGGCCACCTGCTCGCGCCCATGCTCGAGGAGCGGCCACCTGCGTTCCCCTTCGTCGCCCTGCTGGTCTCCGGCGGGCACACCCAGCTGGTCGAGGTGCAGGGCATCGGCCGTTACCGCCTGCTCGGCGAGTCGGTGGACGACGCCGCCGGCGAGGCCTTCGACAAGACCGCCAAGCTGCTCGGCCTGGGCTATCCCGGCGGGCCGGAGATCGCCCGGCTGGCGCTGCAGGGCACCCCCGGGCGCTTCACCTTCCCGCGGCCGATGACCGACCGGCCGGGCCTGGATTTCAGCTTCAGCGGGCTGAAGACCTTCGCCCTCAATACCTGGCAGCAGTGCGTGGCGGCCGGCGACGACGGCGAGCAGACTCGTTGCGACATCGCTCTGGCATTCCAGCAGGCGGTGGTCGAGACCCTCACCATCAAGTGCCGGCGCGCGCTCAAGCAGACGCACCTGAAGCAGTTGGTGATCGCCGGCGGCGTGAGCGCCAACCAGGCGCTGAGGACCTCGCTGGAGAAGATGCTCGGCGAGCTCAAGGGCGAGGTGTTCTACGCCCGCCCGCGGTTCTGTACCGACAACGGCGCGATGATCGCCTACGCCGGCTGCCAGCGCCTGCTGGCCGGCCAGCACGACGGCCCGGCAATCCAGGTCCAGCCGCGCTGGGCGATGGAAACGCTGCCAGCGATCTAGCCGGCGCGGATGCGGGACGCTCATTGGCGCCCGGTCTTGCCATCCTCGCCTGCCGCCTGCCGCTCAGAAATGCCTTTCCCGCCCCGCGAACAGATCGCGCAGATTGCTGCGGTGGCGCCAGACGATCAGGCTGGCCAGCAGGCTGATCGGCAGCAGGGCGTCCGTGCGCTGCCAGGCCAGCAACGGCAGGCACAGCGGCAGGGTGATCAGGGCGGCGAGCGAGCTGGTGCGCGTCAGGGCCAGTATCAGGCCCCAGCTGACGATCGCCAGCAGCGCGGCCGCGGGGTAGAGGCCGAGCAGCGCGCCGGCGGCGGTGGCGACGCCCTTGCCGCCATGGAAGCGGAAATACAGCGGGTACAGGTGCCCGAGCACCGCGGCGACGCCGACCCAGGCCTGCTGCTGCAGCGGCAAACCCAGCGAGGCGGCCGCCAGCACCGGCAGCAGCCCCTTGCACAGGTCGCCCAGCAGCGTGGCGATGGCCAGCCGCCGGCCGGCCACGCGCAGCATGTTGGTGGCGCCGGGATTGCCGGAGCCGGCCCCGCGCGGGTCGTCGAGACCGGCCAGCCGGCTGAGCAGAATGGCGAAGGACAACGAGCCGAGCAGGTAGGCGAGCAGTAACAGCAGCCAGAACGTAGAATGCATCGAGGCGTGGGCTCCCGGTCTAACGACGCGTCCTGCCTGACGAGCCGTGTGGAGAATGTAGCGTGGATAAGGTGTTCATCGAAGGGCTGGAGGTCGATACCGTCATCGGCGCCTATGACTGGGAGCGCGGTATCCGGCAGTGCCTGCGTCTGGATCTGACCTTCGGCTGGGACATTCGTCCGGCGGCCGAGCGCGACGAGCTGGACAAGGCGCTGGACTACGCCAAGGTCGCCGCCGCCATCGACGGCTTCGCCGAAGCGGCCCGTTTCGAGCTGGTGGAAACCTTCGCCGAGCGTCTCGCCGCGCACCTGATGGAGGAATTCGGCATCGCCTGGATGCGCCTGCGGGTGACCAAGCCGGGGGTGAATCCACGCGCCCGCGGCATGGGTGTCGAGATCGAGCGGTCCCGTTCATGACGCCGGTCTTGCTCGGCCTGGGCAGCAACATCGAACGCGAGCGGCACCTCACGGCCGGGCTCGAGGCCCTGGCCGAGGTGCTCGCCGACATGCGCTGCTCGCCGGTGTTCGAGAGCCTGGCGGTGGGCCTTCGCAGCGGCAACTTCTACAACCTGGTGGTGGCCGGGACGACCTCGCTGCCCCTGCTGGAACTGGACCGCAAGCTCAAGTTCATCGAGGCCGACAATGGCCGCTACGCGCCCGAGCGCAAGGGGCTGCCGCTGGACATCGACGTGCTGCTCTACGGCGACCAGGTCGGTGTGTTCAACGGCCTGGTGCTGCCGCGCCCGGAAATCCTGCGCAACGCCTTCGTACTCAGGCCGCTGTCGCTGGTCGTCCCGCAGCGACTGCATCCGGGCGTGGGCCAATCCTTCGCCGAACTCTGGCGCGAGGCCCGGATCGACCAGGAGTTGTGGCCGGTGCCCTTCGAGTGGCGCGGGCAGGCGCTCACGCCGGCGGCGCTGCTCGAGGACGGCCGCGGCTAGCTGGTCGCCCGGTTCGCCTTGTAGGTTTCCAGCGCCGCCAGGCGAGCGTGCTTGAGCGCCTCGCCGAGCTCCGCGCCGCGGTGGCCGGCCTCCAGCAGCGGCTGGACCTGCACGGCGCGTACGGCCTGGGCGGCGCCGCGCAGGTAGTCGGCCTGGGGATAGGTGCGCGGTTTGGCGTCCTGCCGACCCAGGGCGTCCATCTCGCACACGGCGATGAACTGCTCGAAGCGCTCGGGGCGCCGGTAGACGTCGAAATGCTGCAGCAGCGCCTGCAGGTCCGCGGGCGGCAGCTCCGGAGCGCGGTGCCCCTCGGCGTGGTGCTCGCCGGCCAGCACGGCCAGTTCCTGGCACTCGCGTGGTGGCTTGCAGCGCTGGTTGACCGCCGTGATCGAGGCGCAGGTCTCGTCCGTTCCCAGATCGAGCAGCAGGCAGGCCCAGCGGACCGGCAGCGGCTGCGCGTGCCCGGCGCACTGGCGCAGCACTTCGAGGCGCGGCCCGGCGGCCTCGGGCCGCGCCTGGAACAGGCGCTCGAGTTCGGGGAAGAGTTCGGCCAGCGCGCCGCAGTCGCGCAGGGCCTGGACGAAGACGTCGGGGCGCGGCTCCATCAAGGCGCGCGAGATCTCTTTCCAGGCGCGTTCCGGCGTCAGGTCCTTCAGTTCGCCGGATTCGGCCAGCTGGCGCATCAGCGCCAGGGTTTCCTCGGCGATGCGAAAGCCCGAGTCGGCGTAGCGGGCGGCGAAACGGGCGACCCGCAGCACCCGCAGCGGGTCTTCGGCGAAGGCCGGCGAGACATGGCGGAGCACGCGCGCGGCCAGGTCGGCGCGGCCGCCGTAGGGGTCGATCACCTGGCCGTCGTCGTCCTCGGCCATGGCGTTGATGGTCAGGTCGCGGCGGACGAGATCGTCTTCCAGGGTGACGTCCGGGCTGGCGTAGAAGGTGAAGCCGCCGTAGCCGCGCCCGCTCTTGCGTTCGGTGCGCGCCAGGGCGTACTCCTCGCCGGTCTGCGGATGCAGGAAGACCGGGAAGTCGGCGCCGACCGGGCGGAAACCCCGGGCGAGCATGTCTTCGGCGGTGGCGCCGACCACCACGTGGTCGACCTCGGTCACCTCGCGGCCGAGCAGACGGTCGCGCACCGCGCCGCCGACTGTGTAGATCTTCATGCTGATGTCCTCCGTCGCGGGAGGATACGCAAAAACCCCGCACGCCGCTGGCGCGCAGGGTCTGCGGGGGTGGGTCAGATCGGCGGGATGGCGAGGTCCAGGCGCGGGTAGTTGCCTTCGCCCCCGGCGTCGCCGCGTGGCGGGATGTGGTGGCTGGCGACGATCTGGTCGTCCTGCAGCGACTCGAGATGGACGTCGAAGCCCCACAGGCGGTGCAGGTGCTTGAGCACCTCTTCGGTCGATTCGCCCAGCGGCTTGCGGTTATGCTGCTGGTGGCGCAGGGTCAGCGAGCGGTCGCCGCGGCGGTCGACGTTCCAGATCTGGATGTTCGGCTCGCGGTTGCCGAGGTTGTACTGCGCGGCCAGCAGCTCGCGGATGGTCCGGTAGCCGTCCTCGTCGTGGATCGCCGGGACGAGCAGTTCGTCCTTGCGGTCGTCGTCGAGGATGCTGAACAGCTTCAGGTCGCGGATCACCTTGGGCGAAAGGAACTGCAGGATGAAGCTCTCGTCCTTGAAGTTGTTCATGGCGAACTTGACCGTCGACAGCCAGTCGCCGCCGGCGATGTCCGGGAACCAGCGCCTGTCCTCCTCGGTGGGGTTCTCGCACATGCGGCGGATGTCCTGGAACATGGCGAAGCCGAGCGTGTAGGGGTTGATGCCGCTGTAGTAGGGGCTGTCGAACCCGGGCTGGTAGATCACGCTGGTGTGCGACTGCAGGAACTCGAACATGAAGCCGTCGGTGACCAGCCCCTCGTCGTAGAGGTCGTTGAGCAACGTGTAGTGCCAGAAGGTCGCCCAGCCCTCGTTCATCACCTGGGTCTGGCGCTGCGGGTAGAAGTACTGGGCGATCTTGCGCACGATGCGCACCACCTCGCGCTGCCAGGGTTCCAGCAGCGGCGCGTGCTTTTCGATGAAGTAGAGGATGTTCTCCTGCGGCTCGGCCGGGAAGCGGTGGCTGTCGTCCAGCTCGGAATTCTTGTCCTGGTTGCGCGGGATGGTGCGCCAGAGGTCGTTGATCTGGCGCTGCATGTGTTCCTCGCGCTCCTTCTGCCGCCGGCGCTCTTCTTCGGCGGAGATGGGGTAGGGGCGCTTGTAGCGATCGACGCCGTAGTTCATCAGCGCGTGGCAGGAGTCGATCAGGTCCTCCACCGCGCTGATGCCGTGGCGTTCCTCGCACTCGGCGATGTACTGCTTGGCGAACACCAGGTAGTCGATGATCGAACTGGCGTCGGTCCAGGTACGGAACAGGTAGTTGCCCTTGAAGAAGCTGTTGTGGCCGTAGCAGGCATGCGCGATCACCAACGCCTGCATGGTCATGGTGTTCTCTTCCATGAGGTAGGCGATGCAGGGATCGGAGTTGATCACGATCTCGTAGGCCAGCCCCATCTGCCCACGCGTGTAGTGCTTCTCGGTGTGCAGGAACTGCTTGCCGTATGACCAGTGGTGATAGCCCAGCGGCATGCCGACGGAAGCGTAGGCGTCCATCATCTGCTCGGCGGTGATCACCTCGATCTGGTTGGGGTAGGTGTCCAGCGCATAGCGCTCGGCGATGCGGCCGATCTCGCGGTCATAGGTGCGGATGAGTTCGAAGGTCCATTCCGACCCGGTGGAAATAGGCTGTCGCTTCATTCTTCACCTCAAGTGACCAGACGGCGCTGGAACAGCTCGCGGAACACCGGGTAGATGTCCGCCGCCGACACCAGCTGCTGCTGCGCGAAGGAGTCGGCGAAGGCCTCGCCCACCTGGTTGTATTCGTACCACAGTGCCTGATGCTCGCGCGGAGTGATCTCCACGTAGGTGAAATACTGGACGAACGGCATGATCTGGTTGATCAGGATGTCGCGGCAGACCGGCGAGTCGTCGTTCCAGTTGTCGCCGTCGGAGGCCTGTGCGGCATAGATGTTCCATTCGTTGATGGGATAGCGCTCGGCCATGATCTCCTGCATCAGCTTCAGCGCACTGGAGACGATGGTGCCGCCGGTTTCCCGCGAATAGAAGAATTCCTCCTCGTCGACCTCCTTGGCGCTGGTGTGGTGGCGGATGAACACCACGTCGATCTTGTCGTAGTTCCGCTTGAGGAACAGGTACAGCAGGATGAAGAAGCGCTTGGCGACGTCCTTGGTGGCCTGGGTCATGGAGCCGGAGACGTCCATCAGGCAGAACATCACCGCCTTGGAGCTGGGGTTGGGCTGCTTGACCAGCAGGTTGTACTTGAGGTCGAAGGTATCGAGGAAGGGCACGCGGTTGATCCGTGCGCTGAGGCGCTCGATCTCCTGCTCGGCGGCCTGGATGTCGCCGTAGTTGTCCGGCTCCTCGCGGCGCAGCCGCTCGAGCTCGGCCTTGACCTCCTTCAGCTTGGCGCGGCTGCTGCCCGACAGGGCGATGCGCCGGGCATGCGCCGAACGCAGGGTGCGGACGATGTTCACCCGCGACGGGTTGCCCTCGTTGGCGATGCCGGCGCGCACCGTCTTGAAGGTATCGGCCCCGGTCAGGTGGCGCTTGACCAGGTTCGGCAGCTCCAGGTCCTCGAACATGAAATCGAGGAATTCCTCCTGGGTGATCTGGAACACGAAGTCGTCCATGCCTTCGCCGCTGTTGCTGGCCTGGCCGGCCCCCTGCCCGCCGCCACCGCCCTGCGGACGCGGGATGCGCTCGCCGGCGGTGAATTCCTTGTTGCCGGGATGGACGATGGTCTGGCGGCCGCCGCGACCGTGGTGCAACACCGGCTCGTCGATGTCGCGGCCGGGGATGCTGATCTGTTCGCCGTGTTCCATGTCGGTGATGGAGCGACGGCTGACCGCTTCCTCCACCGCTTTCTTGATGTGCTCACGGTAGCGCCGCAGGAAGCGCTGGCGGTTCACCGTGCTCTTGTTCTTGCCATTCAGACGACGATCGATCACGTAACTCATACGAGCCCTCCGGGCTGAGGCTGGAGGCTGAAGGCTGAAGGCTGAAGGCTGGACGAGGGGGCCGCTTTTTCGTCCAGCCTCCAGCCTACAGCCTCGAGCGGCTTTTGCGTTACTGTGATTTGCGTACCCGCAAATACCACTCGGACAACAGCCGAACCTGCTTCTCCGTGTAGCCGCGCTCGACCATGCGAGTGACGAAGTCGTTGTGCTTCTGCTGATCCTCCTTGCTGGCCTTGGCGTTGAAGCTGATGACCGGCAGCAGGTCCTCGGTGTTGGAGAACATCTTCTTCTCGATCACCGCGCGCAGCTTCTCGTAGGACAGCCAGCTCGGGTTCTTGCCGTTGTTGTTGGCGCGGGCGCGGAGCACGAAGTTGACGATCTCGTTGCGGAAGTCCTTCGGGTTGCTGATGCCGGCGGGCTTCTCGATCTTTTCCAGCTCCTCGTTCAGAGCCGCGCGGTTGAGGATCTCGCCCGTTTCCGGGTCGCGATATTCCTGGTCCTGAATCCAGAAGTCCGCGTACAGCACGTAGCGGTCGAAGATGTTCTGCCCGTACTCGCTGTAGGACTCGAGGTAGGCGGTCTGGATCTCCTTGCCGATGAAGTCGACGTAGCGCGGCGCCAGGTATTCCTTGATGAAGCGCAGGTAGCGCTCGCGCACCTCGGCGGGGAACTGTTCCTGCTCGATCTGCTGCTCGAGCACGTAGAGCAGGTGCACCGGGTTGGCGGCGACTTCGTGCGGGTCGAAATTGAAGACCTTCGACAGGATCTTGAAGGCGAAGCGGGTCGAGAGGCCGTTCATGCCCTCGTCGACGCCGGCGGTGTCGCGGTACTCCTGGATCGACTTGGCCTTGGGATCGGTGTCCTTCAGGTTCTCGCCGTCGTAGACGCGCATCTTCGAGTAGATGTTGGAGTTCTCCGGCTCCTTCAGGCGGCTGAGCACCGAGAACTGCGCCAGCATCTTCAGGGTGTCCGGCGCGCAATGGGCCTGCGCCAGCGAGCTGTTGGTCAGCAGCTTGTCGTAGATCTTCACCTCGTCGGACACGCGCAGGCAGTAGGGCACCTTGACGATGTAGATCCGGTCGATGAAGGCCTCGTTGTTCTTGTTGTTACGGAAGGTGTGCCATTCCGACTCGTTCGAGTGCGCCAGGATGATCCCGCTGTACGGGATCGCGCCCAGCCCCTCGGTGCTGTTGTAGTTGCCTTCCTGGGTGGCGGTCAGCAGCGGGTGCAGCACCTTGATCGGCGCCTTGAACATCTCGACGAATTCCATCAGGCCCTGGTTGGCCCGGCACAGCGCACCGGAATAGCTGTAGGCGTCGGCGTCGTTCTGCGGAAATTCCTCGAGCTTGCGGATATCGACCTTGCCCACCAGCGCGGAGATGTCCTGGTTGTTCTCGTCGCCCGGCTCGGTCTTGGCCACCGCGATCTGGTTGAGGATCGAGGGGTAGAGCTTGACCACGCGGAACTGACTGATGTCGCCGCCGAATTCCTGCAGGCGCTTGGTCGCCCAGGGCGACATGATCGAACTGAGGTAGCGCCGCGGGATCCCGTAGTCCTCCTCGAGGATCTGCGCGTCTTCGGCCGGGTTGAACAGCCCCAGCGGCGACTCGAACACCGGCGAGCCCTTGATGGCGTAGAAGGGCACCCTTTCCATCAGTTGCTTGAGCTTCTCGGCCAGCGAGGACTTGCCGCCGCCCACCGGGCCCAGCAGGTAGAGGATCTGCTTCTTCTCCTCCAGGCCCTGAGCGGCGTGGCGGAAGTAGGAGACGATCTGCTCGATGCAGTCTTCCATGCCGTGGAAATCGGCGAAGGCGGGATAGCGACGAATGACCTTGTTGGCGAAGATCCGCGAAAGACGCGAATCGTGGCTGGTGTCGATCAGTTCCGGCTCGCCGATCGCCATCAGCATGCGCTCGGCGGCGGTGGCGTAGGTGGTCGGGTCCTGCTTGCACAGATCGAGGTATTCCTGGAGCGAATACTCCTCCTGGCGGGTGGCTTCGAATCGTTGCTGGAAGTGACTGAAAATGCTCATGATTTCACCTCGGTCGATGCTCAGGGCAGGTGCAAATCACCAGGCATTCTGGAGCGAGCCGGAGCGGCCGGCCTGTGGAGTCCCCCGAACACCTAATGGTCGAAACCTTAGGCCAGAAGCCGTAGCCGGCTTCCTTTCTCTTTGGATGGCCTTGTCTCAAGGATAGTTCGGTTTGGGGTGGCGAAAGCAAGAGGCGGTCACGCTGGCCAGACGGACGTAAGCGAAACGGGCCGGAAAGCCCCGCGAACAGCGGGGCGCAAGCGAAAAAATATTGTTTCAGAGAGGCTCGGAGGCTTCGACCTCGCCGGGGAACAGGCCGCGCCAGCCTTCGAAACCGCCGTCGAGGCTGTAGACGTCGGAAAAGCCCTGGTGGGCCAGGTAGGCGGCTGCACTCTGACTCGAATGGCCGTGGTAGCAGGTCACGATCAGCGGACTGTCGAAGTCGGCCGCGGCGATGAAATCGGGCAACGAATGGTTGTCCAGATGGGCCGAGCCGGCGATGTGTCCGAGTGCATAGCTTTGCGGGTCGCGGATGTCCACGACTGCCGCGCCTTCGGCGATCAGCGCACGGGCGCTGACCGGGTCGATGCGTTTGAACTCGCTCATGGCTTGATCCCCTTGCAGTCCTGGCGATGGTATTCGCCGGTGTCCAGATTCATCAGCGTCATGCAGTTGCCCCACACGCAGCCGGTATCCAGCGCGTGTACGCCGGGCTCGTCGCAGCGGCCTTCCAGCGCGGCCCAGTGGCCGAAGATGAGGGTGCGTCCGCGCATCTTGCGGTTCGGGTGGCTGAACCAGGGCGCGAAGCCGGCCGGCGCCGAATCGAGGCCTTCCTTGGACTCGAGGTCCAGGGTGCCGTCGGCGGTGCAGAAGCGCATGCGCGTGAAGTAGTTGGTGATTACCCGCAGGCGCTCGACGCCGCGCAGGGACTTGTCCCACCTGGCCGGCTGGTTGCCGTACATGCCGTCGAGATAGGGCAGCAGGCGGGCGTCGTCGGTCAGCGCGTCCTGCACTTCGGCGGCGCGCCGCAGCGCCTTGGCCAGCCCCCACTGAGGCGGAATGCCGGCGTGGACGAGGGTCGCGTCGCGCTCGGCATCGTGGTGGATCAGCGGCTGCTGGCGCAGCCAGTCGATCAGGTCCGCGCAGTCGGGGGCGGTCAGGATCGGGGTGAGGGTGTCGGAGCGGCGCAGGCGCTCGATGTTGTGTGCCACGGCCAGCAGGTGCAGGTCGTGGTTGCCGAGCACGCAGACCGCCGAGCTGCCGAGGTCGCGCACGTAGCGCAGGGCTTCGAGCGACTGCGGGCCGCGGTTGACCAGATCGCCGGCCAGCCAGAGGCAGTCGCGGGAGGGGCTGAAATCGACCTTGCGCAGCAGGCTCTCGAGCGGATCGAGGCATCCTTGCAGGTCGCCTACGGCGTAAAGGGTCATCGGCGGCTCGTACCTCGGGTCAGGAAATCAGTGCAGGGCACCGGGAACCGCCAGGCGGAAGGGCGCGATCGGCGCGTCGAAACGATGGCCGTCGGCGGCGATCATCTGGTAACTGCCCTGCATGCTGCCGACCTGGGTGGGCATCAGGGTGCCACTCGTATAGACATGTCGCTCGCCCGGCTCCATCCGCGGCTGCTCGCCCACCACGCCCTCGCCCTGTACCTCCTGCACCCGGCCGTCGCCGTCGGTGATGATCCAGTGCCGGCTGAGCAACTGGGCGGCGACGCGGCCGGTGTTCTCGATGGTTACCGTGTAGGCAAAGGCGTACCGGTTTTGTTCCGGTTGCGACTGGGCGTCGAGGTAGCGTGGCACCACGCTGACGTCGATGCGGTAGCGATCATCGGCCATGGGCTGAGGTCTCCGGCTGCAGGGTGGCGAGCTGGTCGGCGAGCCGCACGAAGGCGGGCAGGTCGAGCTGTTCCGGGCGCAGGCCGCCGTCCACGCCGGCGGCTTCGATGGCGCCGGCGTCGAGCAGGCCCTTGAGCGTGTTGCGCAGCGTCTTGCGGCGCTGGTTGAAGGCCTCGCGCACGACCCGTTCGAGCAGGCGCGGGTCGCGTGCCGGATGCGGCAACTCGGCGTGGGGCACTAGGCGGACGATCGCCGAGTCGACCTTCGGCGCAGGGTTGAAGGCGCCGGGACCGACGTTGAACAGGTGCTCCACACGGCAGTGGTACTGCACCATGATCGACAGCCGGCCCCAGTCGCCGCCGCCGGGCTCGGCGGCAAGGCGTTCGACGACCTCCTTCTGCAGCATGAAGTGCATGTCGCGGATCAGCGCGGCATGCTCGAGCAGATGGAAGATCAGCGGCGTAGAGATGTTGTAGGGCAGGTTGCCGACCACGCGCAGGCTCGCCGGCCGGTCAGCGAGCCTGCCGAAATCGAACTTCAGCGCATCGCCCTGGTGCAGCGCCCAGCGTTCACGGGTGGCGAAGCGGGCCTGGAGAATCGGGATCAGGTCGAGGTCGAGTTCGATGACGTCCAGCCGTGCGCCGCTGTCCAGCAGCCCTCCGGTCAGCGCGCCCTGCCCGGGGCCGATTTCCACCAGGTGCTCGTCCGGCTTCGGATGGATCGCCCGCAGGATTCGGTGGATCACGCCGGCATCGTGCAGGAAGTTCTGGCCGAAACGCTTGCGGGCGCGGTGTTGGTAATCGGACATCGAAGCTCCAAGGAGCAGCTTGAAGCTTGAAGCTTGAAGCTGAAAGCGAATAAGGAGCGCATTTTAGCAGGCGAGGGCCGCAAAAAGATGGATTCAGACTGCCTGAGGCCCCAGCCGAAAAGCAAAGCTTGACGAAGTTGCACCGATGTTCTTCACAGCGGCTTCCAGCTTACGGCCGAATGTCCCCCATCCGATAAGCCGTCTCCAGCGCGACCTGCAGACTGCCGGTATCGATCCGGCCGGTCCCGGCGAGGTCGAGCGCCGTGCCGTGATCCACCGAAGTGCGGATGATCGGCAGCCCCAGGGTGACGTTCACGGCGGCGCCGAAGCCCTTGTACTTGAGCACCGGCAGGCCCTGGTCGTGGTACATCGCCAGCACCGCGTCGCAGTGCGCCAGGTGCTTGGGGGTGAACAGGGTGTCGGCCGGCAGCGGGCCGACCAACTGGATGCCGTCGCCGCGCAGGCGCTCGAGCACCGGTTCGATCACTTCGATCTCCTCGCGTCCGAGGTAGCCGCCTTCGCCGGCGTGCGGGTTCAGCCCGCAGACCAGGATGCGCGGGTCGGCCAGCCCGAATTTTTCCACCAGGTCGGCATGCAGAATGCGCGTGACGCGCTCCAGCCGCTCGGCCGTAATGGCGGCGGCGACGTCCTTGAGCGGCAGGTGGGTGGTGACCAGGGCGACACGCAGCCCCTCGGTTGCCAGCATCATCACCACCTGGGGTGTGGCGGTCAGTTCGGCGAGAAACTCGGTATGACCGGAAAAGGCGATGCCGGCCTCGTTGATGATGCCCTTGTGCACCGGGGCAGTGATCATGCCGGCGAAGGTGCCGTCGAGGCAGCCCTGGCCGGCGCGGGTCAGCGTTTCCAGTACATAGGGGGCGTTGCGCGGGTCGAGTTGCCCCGCGCTCACCGGCGCGGCGAGCGGGGTGTCCCAGACATACAGGCTGTTGGCCGGCGCCGGCTCGCTTGGCCAACGGTGCGGGCCGACGTCGAGCAGCTCGATGGTCAGGCCCAGCTGTACGGCGCGCTGCGCCAGCAGCGAACGGCTGGCGATGGCCAGCAGCGTCCTTGGCTGGGCCTGGCGTGCCAGCAGCAGGCATAGATCCGGACCGATTCCGGCCGGTTCGCCAGGGGTAAGAACGAAGGGGCGGGAAGCGGTCATCGGCGTGCTCTCGGCATGGGGGCGGTTGCCTGCCCACCTGAAATGAAAACGGGGTGGCGACCCTTCGGTCATCACCCCGCATCCTGCTTGGCTTGCAGCTTGCAGCTTGCAGCTTGCAGCTTGCAGCTTAAAGCTTGATCTCGACGTAGGCTTCGTCGCGGATCTGGCGCAGCCAGGCCTGCAGCTCTTCGTCGTACTTGCGGTTGCGCAGTGCGGCGAGCGCCTGCTGTTCGCGGGCCTCTTCGCTGGCGTCGGTGGCGCGCCGGCCGAGCACCTCGAGGATGTGCCAGCCGTAGGGGCTGCGGAACGGCTCGGACAGCTCGCCGGCCGCGGTGTTGGCCATGACCTCACGGAACTCCGGCACCAGCGAATTCGGGTCGATCCAGTTCAGGTCGCCGCCATTGAGCGCCGAACCCGGGTCTTCCGAGAAGTTTCGCGCCAGCTGGGCGAAATCCTCGCCGGCCTGGATACGTTCGCGCAGGCGCGTGATCAGGCGGCGGCTTTCCTCATCGCTGCGGATCTCGCTCGGCTTGATGAGGATGTGGCGCACGTGCACCTCGTCGATCATCTGCTCGGTGCCGCCGCGCTTTTCCAGCAGCTTGACGAGGATGAAGCCCGGCGGGGTGCGAACCGGCTCGGTAACCTGGCCGACCGCCAGCTCGCGAACCAGGGCGTCGAACGGCGGCGGCAGCTGTGCCGCCTTGCGCCAGCCCATGTCGCCTCCTTCGAGCGCGTTCTCGCTGGCCGAGCGGGAGGCGGCCAGCTGGGCGAAGTCGACGCCCTGCTGCAGCTGCCGGTAGGTGTCGCTGGCCAGTTCCTCGGCAGCCTGCACGGTCTGCGAGTCGGCCGCGTCCGGCACCGGGATGAGGATATTGGCCAGGTGGTATTCCTCGGCCAGCTGCAGCTGACCGAGATCGGACGCGAGGAAGCTTTGCACCTCCTGGTTCGAGACCTGGATGCGCTCGGCGATGCGCCGCTGGCGCACCCGGCTGATGATCATCTCGCGGCGGATCTGCTCGCGCGCCTCGTCGAAGCTCATGCCGTCGCGCTCGAGCGCCGCGCGGAACTGCTCGGGGGTCATGCCGTTGCGCTGGGCGATGGTGACCAGCGCCTGGTTGAGCTCTTCGTCGGAGATGCGGATGCCGGAGCGCTCGCCGATCTGCAGCTGCAGGTTTTCCAGGATCAGGCGCTCCAGCACCTGCTGTTCGAGCACGCCCTGCGGCGGTGCATCCGCACCGCGTTTTTCGATGGTCTGGCGCACCTCGTCCAGCCGCTGCTGGAGCTGGCTCTGCATGATCACGTCGTTGTCGACGATGGCCACCACGCGGTCGAGCGGTTGTACCTGGGCCAGCGCGGGTGCCATGGCGCCGGCGGCGGCGAGCAGAAGGGCGCCCAGCGCCAGGGGGCGCAGGCGGTCAGAAAGCTTGGTCTTCACGTTCACGGTAACCTTGAATGCCTTGGTCGAGGAAGGACTCGGTCTTGTTGCCAACCACGCCGCCGAGCCCCTTGAGGACGATCTGCAGGAAGATGCCGCGGTCCGGCTCTTCGTTGAGCGAGGGGTTCAGGCTGCTCTCGTCGTAGTCGATCCAATAGCGGTTGATCAGGCGCAGCTTCCAGCAGCAGCTGTCGTACTCGAAGCCGCCGAAGGCTTCCAGCGTACGGTTGCGGGCGTAGTCGTACTGCCAGCGGCCGATGACGCTCCACTGCGGGACGATCGGCCAGATGGCCGAGAAGTCGTGCTGCTGGATCTTGTAGTAGTCCTTGATGTAGGTCGTGCTCGGGTCGTTGTCGGTCGCGTATTCCGGCCGGCCGAAGTCGCCGCCGTAGGTCCAGTTGCCGCTGGCCTGGTCGAAGCGAATGACGTCGTTGCGGTAGCGGTAGCCGAAGTTGACGATCTTGTTCGGGTTGTCGGCCGGCTGGTAATGGAACATGGCGCTGCCCGAGCGGGTGCGGCCCTCGTCCGGATCCCAGTTGAAGGTCGAGGTGAAGTGCCAGTCGCGGTTGTAGCGATACAGGTACTCCAGCGCGTAGGGGGAGACGTTCGAGGTGTTGTCGGGGCGATTGCCTTCCAGGCCCGGCAGCTGTACCTCGCGATCGTGGAAGTAATAAATCTGGCCGACGCTCAGGCGCTGCCGCTCGAAACCGTCCGGTTCGACGAAGCGGGTGGTCACGCCGAGCGAGACCTGGTTGGCGTCGCCGATGCGATCCGGGCCGCTGAAGCGGTTCTCGCGCCACAGCGACGAATAGCTGAAGCTGTATTCGCCGGTGTCGAACACCGGGATGTCGGTCTGGTCCTCTTCCGGGACGTAGAGATAGAACAGCCGCGGCTCCAGCGTCTGCCGGTATTGCCTGCCGAACCACTGGGTGTCACGGTCGAAGTACAGTCCGCTGTCGACGCTGACGATCGGCAGGCTGCGATCGGGGGCATCGTCGAAATCGTTGCCGAGCTGGCTGCGGCCTCGTGAGTCGAGATCCAGGTCGTACTGGGTGTAGGCGTACTTGATAGACGGCTTGAGGAAGCCCCAGGTCCAGTCCAGCGGCAGGCTGATGCCCGGCTGCAGGTGCAGGCGGGTGCCGTTGGCGCGGCGGAGGCCGGTGAGCCGGTCGTCGTACCAGCGTTCCGGTTGACCGTTCTCGTTGATGAAGTTGCCGTCGCGCAGGTCGCGATCGAAGCGCACCAGCTCGGTGGCGTAGTTGAACTGCAGATCGCCCAGCTCGAAAGGCGCGCGGCCATTGAGCGTCAGTTGCGGCAGACGGTCGTAGGGCGTTACGTCCAGCACGGTCGCCCGCTCGTACGCGTGCATGTTCAGCCGCGCGGTGTAGGTGTCGCCGCGATAGGTCAGGGTGCCACGCTGGTCGAGGTGGTCGGGCTGGTCGATCCCGAGGTCGGTGCTCAGGTCCTGGAAATAGTAGGGATCGCTGATGTCGGTGTAGTCCACCTCGGCCAGCAGGCGCGAATCGAGCCCGGTGCGGTGCTGCCAGCTGTACATCCAGCGGGTGCTCTCGTACTCGGACTGGCGCTTGCGTTCGTCGTCGCTGTCGTCGAGGTAGGCCGCGCCGATCTGGCCTTCGCTGCTGCGCGTCAGGTAGCGGAACTCGCCTTCCATCAGCAGGCCGCGATCGGTCATGTAGGTCGGATAGAGGGTCGCGTCGAAATTCGGCGCGAGGTTGAAATAATAGGGCGTCTGGATCGACAGGCCGTCATCGCTCGAGGACGAGATGCTCGGCGTAAGGAAGCCGGACTGCCGACGATCATCGATCGGGAAGAAGATGTAGGGCGTGTAGAACACCGGGACGTCCTTCACCCGCAGCGTCACGTTGGTTGCCGAACCGAAGCCGGTGGCGCGGTTCAGGGTGACGTTGTTGCCCTTGAGGTACCAGGCGTTGCTGTCCGGTTCGCAGCGGGTATAGGTGCCGTCCTTGAGCCGGATGATCGCCGTTTCCTCGCGTTTGACGTACTGCGCGCTGCCGCGCACCTGGCCCTCGTGGAGCACGTATTCGGCGTTGTCGATCTGCGCCTCGCCGTTGTCCAGCATCAGCTCGGCGCGGTCGCCCACCACCAGCGCACCGCGGTCGCGCAGGCGCACGTTGCCGATCAGCTCGCCGCGGTTTTCCTGCTGATGCAGGCTGGCCTCGTCGGCCTCCACCTGGATGCTGCCCTGGCGCAGGACCACGTTGCCGGCCAGGGTCGCGGTTTCGGTCTGCTGCTCGTAGCGCGAGGCCTTGGCCGACACGTAGGTCGGCGCCTCGTTCATCGGCGTGTCGTCGAACTGCCCGGGGCGCGCCGGCTCCACGTAGGTGCCCATGCAGTAGGGGCCGATCTCGGCGAGCTGCGCGGCGCTCAGCCGCTCGCGCGGTACCCAGTCCAGGTGGCTGAAGTCCGCACTTCTGGACGCCAGGACCTTGCCGCCGCTCTCGGTGACCAGGCGGGTCGCGGGCGGGGCTTCCTGTCGCTGTGCCGCCGTCGTGCCGGAGCCGGCGCCACCGGCCTCGTGCACCGGCCGCGGCGGGACCGCGGCTGCCGGTTGCGTGGGGCTGCAGGCCCATCCGCCCGAGGGGCCGGGCTGGCAGGCGAACTGCTCCGCCGCGATCGTCAGGGACGCTGCCATGGGTTGCAGTGCAAGAAGGCTGCCGGTGACCAGGAGGGGGAATTTTTTGCGAAACGCGGGGTGCTTGACTGCCATCTTGTTTGTTAGTCCGGGCTTCCTGCGAGCCGTCGGCCGGCTGGCCACAGGCCTCTCGATGGGCGGGAAAAGATGCTGGATAATAAAGCATGACCCCGCTATCGGCTAGCGCCGTGGAGACCCCGCATGCCCCATTCCGACCCGCGTCTGCAGGCCGCCCGCGCCTGGCTGGAACAGCAACTGCCCGCCTTGTTCAGGGCGCGCGGCTGGGGCGAGCCCGGGCAGGGCGAGCTGGTGCCGGCGAGCAGCGACGCCAGCTTCCGCCGTTATTTCCGCTGGGAAGGGGCGGGTCGTACGCTGATCCTGATGGACGCCCCGCCGCCGCGCGAGAACTGCCGTCCGTTCGTGCAGATCGCCGGGCTGCTGGCTCAGGCCGGGGTGCGCGTGCCGCAGGTGCTCGCGCAGGATCTCGAGCAGGGCTTCCTGCTGCTCGACGACCTGGGGCGCCAGACCTACCTCGAGGTGATCGACGGGGACAACGCCGATCGGCTGTTCGACGACGCGGTCACGGCATTGTTGGCACTGCAACGGCATGGCGGCGACGCAGCGCTGCCGGCCTATGACGAGGCGCTGCTGATGCGCGAGTTGCAGCTGTTTCCGGAGTGGTACGTCGAGCGTCACCTGGCCGTCGAACTGGATGCCGCCCGGCAGGCGACCTGGCGCGAGGTCTGCCGGCTGCTGGTGGCGTCGGCGCTGGCGCAGCCCAAGGTGCTGGTGCATCGCGACTTCATGCCACGCAACCTGATGCTCAGCGAGCCGAATCCCGGCGTGCTGGACTTCCAGGACGCGGTGATCGGCCCGGTGACCTATGACATCACCTCATTGTTCAAGGACGCCTTTCTCAGTTGGCCCGAAGAGCGCGTGCTCGGCTGGCTGGAGCGCTACTGGCAGCGCGCGCGCGCCGTCGGCGTGCCGGTCCAGGGCGAGTTCGAGGCGTTCCACCGGGCCAGCGACCTGATGGGTGTGCAGCGGCACCTGAAGGTCATTGGCATCTTCGCGCGGATCTGCCACCGCGACGGCAAGCCCCGCTACCTTGCCGACGTGCCGCGCTTCTTCGGTTACCTCGAAACCGTGCTCGCACGGCGGCCGGAGTTGGCGCCGTTGAGCGAGCTGCTCGCCGGACTGCCCCGGGAGCCGCGCGCATGAAGGCCATGCTGCTGGCAGCCGGCAAGGGCGAGCGCATGCGCCCGCTGACCCTGCACACGCCCAAGCCGCTGATCCCGGTCGGCGGCGTGCCGCTGATCGAGCACCATCTGCGCGCACTCGCCGAGGCCGGGGTTTCCGAGGTTGTGATCAATCACGCCTGGCTCGGCCAGCAGATCGAGGCGCATCTCGCGGACGGTTCCCGCTTCGGGCTGCATATCCGCTACTCCCCCGAGGGCGAGCCGCTGGAGACCGGCGGCGGCATCCAGCGGGCGCTGCCGTTGCTTGGCGACGAGCCGTTCCTGGTGGTCAACGGCGACATCTGGACCGACCTGGACCTGGGGGCGGTCGCCTGCCGACCGGGCGACCTGGCCCAGCTGGTACTGGTCGACAACCCTGCGCACCATCCCGAGGGGGATTTCGTGCTGCGTGACGGCCGCCTGCTCGACGAGCCCGGTGCAAGGCTGACCTACAGCGGCGTGGCCGTGCTGCACCCCGCATTGTTCGAGGGCTGTACGCCGGGGGCGTTCAAGCTGGCGCCGCTGCTGCGCCGTGCCATCGCCGCCGGCCGCGTGGGAGGCCAGCATTTCACCGGGCGCTGGGTCGACGTCGGTACCCCCGAGCGACTGGCCGAGGCCGAGCGGCTGATCGGGGCGCGCGACTAGATGTTCTGGCCCCTGACGCTACTCGGCGCGATCGCCGGCTGGCTGCTGGCGAGCATCCCCGGGTCCCTGCTCGGCGGCTTGCTCGGGCAGGTGCTCGACCGTCGCCTGGGCCTCGACTCCTGGGCGCGGCTGCGTGAGCGCCTGGGGCGCTCGTCGCTGCCCTCGGGCAATGCGCTGACCTTCTATCTGCTCGGACGCCTGGCCAAGAGTTCCGGGCGTGTGAGCGAGGCGCACATCCAGATGGCTCGCGCGGAAATGCGCCGGCTCGAACTGGAGCCGGCTGCCCAGCGCGAAGCGATCGAGGCCTTCTACCAGGGCAAGGCGGCCGACGGCGAGGGGCTGCGCGTCGCGCTGCGGCGCCTGCGCGGGCGGCCCGAGGCGGCCAAGTCGCTGCTGCAGGCCTGCTGGCGGATGGCGCGCGCCAACGGTCCGGTGGAACCGCGCACCCACGAGCTGGTGCTGCTGTGGGGGCGCTGGATGGGCTGGGACGCCAGCGCCGTGGCGGCGCTCGATCAGCAGACGCGGGCGCGAACGGAGGCCCCCGCGCCCCGTGGCGGCGGTGCCTACCACGAGGCGCTCGGCCTGCTCGGCGTGCGCCACGACAGCGATCCGGCGGTGATCAAGCGCGCCTATCGGCGGCTGCTGAGCCGCCATCATCCGGACAAGCTGGCCGGGGCCGGCGCATCGGCCGCCGAGGTGCGCGAGGCCACCGAGCGGACCCGGGAGCTGCAGAAGGCCTATAACCTGGTGCGCGAGCGCCGCGGCTTCCGCTAAGAAGCTGTTCACGATCTGCTGCGCGTCGGCGCTGCTGTGGGACTCCGACCGTTCCTCACCTGTTTTTGCGGGGCCGCCATCGGCCTTGCATCGCTCCAGCTCGCGAGATCGTGAACAGGCGCTAAGGGCCGCCGTCCAGCCAGCCGCGCACCCGACGATAGAGCCGCTCCGGGTCGCCGGCCGCCGGCGCCAGGCCGATCTGCCGGTAATCGCTGCGATCCTCGCGCCGGGTGGCATCCCGGCGTTCTCGAGCGGCTGCATCGGTGCGCTCGGAGCGCTGGTACAGGTCGAGCACCGGTCCTTCCTGCGCGGCCGCCAGCCCGGCCAGCTTCGGCTCGACGGCGGCCGGCTGGCGGGCTTCGATCAGCGCCAGTCTTTCCACTTCCGGCGGCTGGCGCTCGGCGAGGTAGCGGGCCGCCCAGTAGGCACCGCTGCCATGGCCAAGCAGCACCACGGTCGCGGCCTGTTGTTCGGCGGCGAAGGCCAGGGCGGCATCGAGGCGTGCGGCGATGCGTTCGGCCGGGGAAGTCTCGGGCGCGTCGTCCCGTCCTGGATCGTTCGGTGATTGCTCAGCAGGCGGGGCGGGTTCGCTGTCCGGGGCCTCCTCGTCCGCGGGCTTATGATCCGCATCGGGCGATGGGCCCTCCGGCTCCGCCGGACGCGCTCGCGTGGCGGGATCGGACGCAGGATCGGGCAGCGTCAGGCTCAAGGTGTGCCAGCCGTCGTCCGGCAGGCGCTTGCGCAAGGGGCCGATCACTTCCGGCCAGTCGGCCGATTCGCCGGTGCCCGGGACCAGCACGATCACGCCCCTTGCGGTGGGGGCGTTGGCCGGTTTCCACAGCGCCAGGAACTGCTCGCCGGCTCCGTTCGCGGGAGAGGCCTCGAGCTGCCGTGCCTGTTCCGGATAGGCCGACGCCAGGGTCGAGGCCTCGAGCGTGCTGCGCTCGGGCAGCGGCGCCCGCTCGACTGCCGGCTGCGCGGGCGTCGCTTCGGGGGCGGGCTCCTCGGCGCGAACGCTCATCGCCAGCAGGGCAAGCGGCAGCAGGAGCCAGGTACGGGCGGCCATGTCGTGTCCTCGTGGTTGCGTCGGTCGGTTTCGGCGTGCCATCCGTGGGACCGGCTCGGATACACTACGCGCCTGGTTATCTGCCGAGGTGCCTCATGCAGCCGTTCGCCATCGCCCCGTCCATCCTCTCCGCCGACTTCGCCCGCCTGGGCGAGGAAGTCGACCGCGTGCTCGCGGCCGGGGCCGACATCGTCCATTTCGATGTCATGGACAACCACTATGTCCCCAACCTGACGATCGGCCCCATGGTCTGCTCGGCACTGCGCAAGTACGGCATCCAGGCGCCGATCGACGTGCACCTGATGGTCAAGCCGGTGGATCGCATCATCGGCGATTTCCTCGAGGCCGGCGCAAGCTACATCACCTTCCACCCGGAAGCCAGCGAGCACATCGACCGCTCGCTGCAGCTGATCCGCGACGGCGGCGCCAAGGCGGGGCTGGTGTTCAATCCGGCAACCCCGCTGGAGGTGCTTCGCTATGTCCTGGACAAGGTCGACATGGTCCTGCTGATGAGCGTCAACCCCGGTTTCGGCGGGCAGAAGTTCATCCCCGGCACGCTGCAGAAGCTGCGCGAGGCGCGTGCGCTGATCGACGCCAGCAGGCGCGGCATCCGCCTGGAGATCGATGGCGGCGTCAACGTCGGCAACATCCGCGAGATCGCCGCAGCCGGGGCCGACACCTTCGTTGCCGGCTCGGCGATCTTCAATGCGCCGGACTACCGCGAAGTGATCGACGCCATGCGCGCCGAGCTGGCGCGGGCCGGCGAATGACCGCGCTCGAGCGGCTGTTCGGCGGCCGCCTGCCGGCGCTGGTGATGTTCGACCTGGACGGCACCCTGCTCGATTCGGTGCCGGACCTCGCCGCTGCGGTCGATGCCATGCTGCTGCAGCTGGGGCGCGCTCCGGCCGGGGTCGCCCGGGTGCGCAACTGGGTGGGCAACGGCGCGCCGGTCCTGGTCAGACGCGCGCTCGCCGGTGACATCGATCACTCCGGCGTGGACGATCAGGAAGCCGAGCGGGCGCTCGGCCTGTTCCTCGAGGCCTACTCCGGCGGGCACGCGCTGACGCAGGTCTATCCGGGCGTGCCCGAGACGCTCGACTGGCTGCGCGCGCGGGGCATCCCGCTGGCGGTGGTCACCAACAAGCCCGAGCGCTTCGTCGCCCCGCTGCTTCAGGAGAAGGGGCTCGGCGGACGCTTCGAGTGGATCGTCGGCGGCGACACCCTGCCGCAGCAGAAGCCGGCCCCCGACGGCCTGCAGCACGTGATGGCGGCGGCCGGGGTCGCCCCCGGGGATGCGCTGTTCGTCGGCGACTCGCGCAACGACGTGCGCGCCGCGCGGGCCGCCGACGTCCGCTGCATCGCCCTGCGCTACGGCTACAACCATGGCCGGCCGATCGAGGAAGAAGAGCCGGACCTGGTGCTCGACGACCTGCGCCAGCTCGTCGGCGGTTGATTCAGCCGGGCTGCTGCGCTAGTGTGGCCCGACGCCATTTTTACCCGCCCTGCGAGATCAGACACGTGGTGGACTTCTGCAAGCATCGGTACTCCAGCGCCTGGATGAAGGTCATCAAGGCCCTGGCGCGTTGGCGCTGGCGCGCCTGAACAGTACTGGCCGGCCCGGTCCGGCGCGCTTGCACCATCGTCCCCTTTGTTAGCCACGAGGCTGATCATGACCCGCGAAGAATTCCTGCGGCTGGCCGATCAGGGCCACAACCGCATTCCCCTGTCCTTCGAGACCCTGGCGGATTTCGACACCCCGCTGTCGTTGTACCTGAAGCTCGCCGACGCGCCCAACTCCTACCTGCTGGAATCCGTGCAGGGCGGGGAGAAGTGGGGGCGCTACTCGATCATCGGCCTGCCGTGCCGCACCGTGCTGCGCGTCCACGGGCACCAGGTGACCGTCACGGTCGACGACGAAGTCACCGAGCGCTGCGAGGTCGAGGACCCGCTGGCCTTCGTCGAGGCCTTCAAGGCGCGTTACCGCGTCGCCCCGGTCGACGGGCTGCCGCGCTTCAACGGCGGCCTGGTGGGCTACTTCGGCTACGACAGCGTGCGCTACGTGGAACGCAAACTGGCACGTTGCCCCAATCCCGATCCGCTCGGCACCCCTGACATCCTGCTGATGGTGTCGGATGCCGTGGTGGTGTTCGACAACCTGGCCGGCAAGCTGCACTGCATCGTTCTTGTCGATCCGGCGGACGACCAGGCTTTCGAGCGCGGGCATGAACGCCTGAAGGCGCTGCGCGAACGCCTGCGCCAGCCCATCGCGCCGCGCCTCGGGCTGGACTTCGAGGCCTCCGGCGGCGAGGAGCCGGCTTTCGAGTCGAGCTTCACCCGCGAGGACTACGAGCGGGCCGTCGGCCGCATCAAGGACTACATCCTCGCCGGCGACTGCATGCAGGTGGTGATCTCCCAGCGCATGTCGATCCCGTTCGGCGCGGCGCCGATCGACCTCTATCGGGCACTGCGCTGCTTCAACCCGACGCCCTACATGTACTTCTTCAATTTCGGCGACTTCCACGTGGTCGGTTCCTCGCCCGAGGTGCTGGTGCGGGTGGAGGACGGGCTGGTCAGCGTGCGACCGATCGCCGGTACCCGTCCGCGCGGTGCCAGCGAGGCGGCCGACCTGGCGCTCGAGCAGGACCTGCTGGGCGACGCCAAGGAGGTCGCGGAACACCTGATGCTCATCGACCTCGGCCGCAACGACGTCGGCCGGGTGTCGCAGACCGGCAGCGTCAAGGTCACCGAGAAGATGGTGATCGAGCGCTATTCCAACGTCATGCACATCGTCTCCAACGTCATCGGCCGGCTGAAAACCCCGCTGACGGCGATGGACGCGCTGCGCGCGATCCTGCCGGCCGGGACCCTCTCCGGCGCGCCCAAGGTTCGGGCAATGGAAATCATCGACGAACTCGAGCCGGTCAAGCGCGGCGTGTACGGCGGCGCGGTCGGCTACCTCGCCTGGAACGGTAACATGGATACCGCGATCGCCATCCGCACCGCGGTGATCAAGGACGGCCGGCTGCACGTGCAGGCTGGCGCCGGCATCGTCGCCGACTCCCAGCCGGCCCTCGAATGGGAGGAGACCCTCAACAAGCGCCGCGCGATGTTCCGTGCGGTGAGCCTTGCCGAACAACCCGCCGAGTGAAGGAGCCCCGTCATGTTGCTGATGCTCGATAACTACGATTCCTTCACCTACAACGTCGTCCAGTATCTCGGCGAGCTCGGTGCCGAGGTCAAGGTGGTGCGCAACGACGAAATGAGCATTGCCGAGATCGAGGCGCTGGCGCCCGAGCGCATCGTCATCTCGCCTGGCCCCTGCACGCCGAACGAGGCCGGGGTGTCGCTGGAGCTGATCCGCCACTTCGCCGGCCGGCTGCCGATCCTCGGCGTGTGCCTGGGCCACCAGAGCATCGGCCAGGCCTTCGGCGGCGAGGTGGTGCGCGCGCGGCAGGTGATGCACGGCAAGACCAGCCCGGTTTTCCACGAAGGCCTGGGCGTGTTCGCCGGGCTGCCGAACCCGGTCACGGTCACCCGCTACCACTCGCTGGTGGTCCGGCACGAGACCCTGCCGGACTGCCTTGAGGTCACCGCCTGGACGCAGTACGAGGATGGCCGCCTCGACGAGATCATGGGCCTGCGCCATCGGGAGTTGAACATCGAGGGCGTGCAGTTCCATCCCGAGTCGATCCTGACCGAAGCCGGCCACGAACTGTTCGCCAACTTTCTGAAACTCGAGAAAGGCACCCGCTGATGGACATCAAGGAAGCCCTGGGGCGGATCGTCGGTCAGCTCGACCTGACGACCGAGGAAATGAAGTCGGTCATGCGCCAGATCATGACCGGCGGTTGCACGGATGCGCAGATCGGCGCTTTTCTGATGGGCATGCGCATGAAGAGCGAGACCATCGACGAGATCGTCGGTGCCGCCGAGGTGATGCGCGAGCTGGCGACCCCGGTGGCGATCGACGCCGACCATCTGGTCGACACCTGCGGTACCGGCGGCGACGGCATGAACGTGTTCAATGTCTCCACCGCGGCGGCCTTCGTGGTGGCGGCGGCCGGTGGTCGGGTGGCCAAGCACGGCAATCGCGCGGTGTCGGGCAAGAGCGGCAGTGCCGACCTGCTCGAGGCCGCCGGGGTCTACCTCGACCTTTCGGCCGCGCAGGTGGCTCGCTGCGTGGAAACGGTCGGGGTCGGCTTCATGTTCGCCCCCGCGCATCATGGCGCGATGAGGCACGCCATCGGTCCGCGCCGCGAACTGGGCATGCGTACCCTGTTCAACATGCTCGGCCCGATGACCAATCCGGCCGGCGTCCGTCACCAGGTCATCGGCGTCTTCAGCCAGGCGCTGTGCCGGCCGATGGCCGAGGTGCTGGCGCGCCTGGGCAGCGATCACGTGCTGGTGGTGCATGCCCAGGACGGGCTGGACGAGATCAGCCTGGCGGCGCCGACCCACGTGGCCGAGCTCCGCAATGGCAAGGTCGAGGAATACCGCGTGCAGCCGGAGGAATTCGGGATCAAGAGCCAGAGCCTGATCGGCCTTACCGTGGAGCATCCGCAGGCGTCGCTGGAACTCGTACTCGATGCGCTGGGCAGGCGCCGCAGCGAGGCGGGACAGAAGGCCGCCGACATGGTCGCGCTCAATGCCGGCGCTGCGCTCTACGCCGCCGACTGTGCCGACAGCTTCGGCCAGGGCGTGGCCATGGCGCAGGATGCGCTGCATTCCGGGCTGGCCGGCGAAAAGCTGCGCGAACTCGTCGATTTCACTGCAGTGTTCCGTGAGGAAGCGAACCCATGAGCGTGCCGACCGTGCTCGAGAAGATCATCGCCCGTAAGTTCGAAGAGGTGGCCGAACGCCGTGCCCGTCTCGGGCTCGATGAACTGCAGCGGATGGCTGCTGCCGTCGGCCCGGTGCGCGGCTTCGCCGATGCGTTGCGCGAACGCGTGCAACGCAAGGAACCGGCGGTGATCGCCGAGGTGAAGAGGGCCTCGCCGAGCAAGGGCGTGCTGCGTGAGCACTTCGTGCCCGCGGAGATCGCCAGGAGCTACGAGGCCGGCGGCGCCGCCTGCCTGTCGGTGCTCACCGACGTCGACTTCTTCCAGGGCGCCGACGCCTATCTGCAGCAGGCGCGCAGTGCCTGCCAGCTGCCGGTGATCCGCAAGGATTTCATGGTCGACCCCTATCAGGTGGTCGAGGCGCGGGCGCTCGGTGCGGACTGCATCCTGCTGATCGTCTCGGCGCTGGATGACGGCCGCCTGGTCGAGCTCGCCCAGGTCGCACGCGAGCAGGGCCTCGACGTGCTGGTCGAGGTGCACGATGGCGCCGAGCTCGAGCGTGCGCTGGAGCGTCTCGATACGCCGCTGATCGGCATCAACAACCGCAACCTGCATACCTTCGAGGTGAGCCTCGAGACCACCCTGGACCTGCTGCCGCGCATTCCGGGCGACCGCCTGGTGGTCACCGAGAGCGGCATTCTCGCGCGCGCCGACGTGGAACTGATGGAGATCAACGAGGTGCGAGCCTTCCTCGTCGGCGAGGCCTTCATGCGGGCCGACGATCCGGGGCTGGAGTTGCAACGCCTGTTCTTTCCCGAGCGTGCGCGCGCCCACCCCCATCCGGTAGCCGATCCGGAGTAGACGAGGCAGAAACTAGAAGGCCGGCTTGCGCCGGCCCTCTAGTTTCTGCGTGCGTGTGGCTCAGCGCGTGCCGAACACCACCATGGTCTTGCCCTTCACATGCACCAGTCCCTGTTCTTCCAGGCTCTTGAGCACGCGGCCCACCATCTCGCGCGAGCAGCCGACGATGCGTCCGATCTCCTGGCGGGTGATCTTGATTTGCATGCCGTCCGGATGCGTCATGGCGTCGGGCTGCTTGCACAGTTCGAGCAGAGTCCGGGCCACGCGGCCGGTGACGTCGAGGAAGGCCAGGTCGCCGACCTTGCGCGTGGTGTTGCGCAGGCGCTCGGCCATCTGGCTGCCCAGTGCGTAGAGGATGTCGGGGTCCTGCTGCGTCAGTTCGCGGAACTTGGCATAGCTGATTTCCGCGACTTCGCATTCGGTCTTCGCCCGCACCCAGGCGCTGCGCTCTTTCTCGCTGCCCTCCTGCTCGAACAGGCCCATCTCGCCGAAGAAATCGCCCGAATTGAGATAGGCGATGATCATCTCGCGGCCGTCATCGTCTTCGATCAGGATGGTCACTGACCCCTTGGTGATGAAGAACAGCGATTCGCAACGATCACCGGCGTAGATGATGGTGCTTTTCGCTGTATAGCGACGGCGATGGCAGTGCGCTAACAGTTTGTCGATATGTTTGATTTTAGGCGTGAGTGTGATTGCTACCATGCATTCGATCCTGAGCAGGAAAAACTCGTGGAGAGACCGTTCTCGATTACTCTGCCGGGTACGTCATTAAATCGACGCCAGCTTAGCAGACAGTGTTTCAGGGGCAACGAAAAAATCAGAGGTTCCACGGAACTTCGGCCGAAGTCGACGCCCCATGCGACGGGCGGCAGCATGTTAAGCTCCGCGTCCTTTTCCAGCAGCGGGATGTGAACGATGAAAGCACGAATCCAGTGGGCCGGCGAAGCGTTGTTCGTGGCCGAGTCCGGCAGCGGTCATGCGGTGGTGCTCGACGGTCCGCCGGAGCATGGCGGACGCAACCTCGGCGCGCGGCCCATGGAAATGGTGCTGATGGGCCTGGGCGGCTGCAGCAACTTCGACGTGGTGAACATCCTAAAGAAGGCCCGTCAGCCGATCGAGAGCTGCGAGGCCTTTCTCGAGGCCGAGCGGGCCGAAGAGGAGCCCAAGGTGTTCACGCGCATTCACCTGCACTTCGTGGTCAAGGGGCGCGGCCTGAAGGAAGCACAGGTCAAGCGCGCGGTCGACCTGTCGGCGGAAAAGTACTGCTCGGCTTCGATCATGCTCGGCAGGGCGGGCGTCGAAATCACCCATGACTACGAGATCGTCGAACTCGGCTGAGTGCCGGCACGCGGCTGCCCAACCTCATCGGGCCGGCCTCGGCGCTGGCATTGACGAAGCCGGATCTGCATAATTGCGCCCCCCTCGAAGGGGCCAATCCACGAACAGCCAGAATCGCAGATGCGAAGAGGTGGTTAACGTCCTACGCAGGTATCCGGGATACCTGACGGGCATGCTCAACCCAGCGGCAGAGCCGCACTGAGAGAGTTCCCAATGGTGAAAAGCAAACTCAAGCTCCACGGGTTCAACAACCTGACCAAGACCTTGAGCTTCAACATCTACGACATCTGCTATGCCGAAACGCCGGAAGATCAGCAGGCCTACGTCGAGTACATCGACGAAGAGTACGATGCCGAGCGTCTGACGCAGATCTTGACCGATGTCGTCGACATCATCGGGGCCAACATCCTGAACATCGCGCGTCAGGACTATGAGCCGCAGGGCGCGAGCGTGACCATTCTCATCTCGGAGCAGCCGGTCACGCCGACTGACAGCCAGATCGAGGAGTCGCCCGGCCCGTTGCCGGAGACCATCCTGGCACACCTCGACAAGAGCCACATCACTGTCCACACCTATCCCGAGATCCATCCGGTGGACGGGATCGCCACCTTCCGGGTGGACATCGACGTTTCCACCTGCGGCGTGATCTCTCCGCTGAAGGCGCTGAACTACCTGATTCACCAGTTCGACTCGGACATCGTCACCGTGGACTACCGGGTGCGCGGTTTCACCCGTGACGTCGAGGGCAAGAAGCACTTCATCGACCACGAGATCAACTCGATCCAGAACTACCTGTCCGACGACACGCGGGCGGCCTATCAGATGACGGACGTCAACGTGTATCAGGAGAACCTGTTCCACACGAAGATGCTGCTGAAGGATTTCGAACTGGAGAACTACCTGTTCGGCGATGCGACCCGCAACCTGTCGGCCGAGCAGCGCCAACAGGTCGAAACGCGACTGCGGCACGAGATGCTGGAGATCTTCTACGCGCGGAACATGCCGGGTTAAAGGCGAAAAGCCGATAAGAGCGCTGAAGGCTGGAAGGCTGGACGGGGAGAAACTTCGAGCTGCAGGAAAGAGCTTGGCTGAGAGAGATCTGGCAAAAAAGCTTGATCCCCATTAGCGCAGGGGCAAACCCGTCCAGCCGTCCAGCCGTCCAGCCTTATATCCGGTAGGCCGCCTTGGTCATCACCTTCGATACCAGCGTCATGCCGAACTTCACCGGCGCGGGGAAACGGATTCCACCGGCCGCCAGCGCACTGGTCGCGTGCTGCGCCTCGTCCTCGCGCATGGTCTGCAGGATGGCGCGCGATTTTTCGTCCTGTGCGGGCAACTGCGTGAGGTGATCGTCCAGGTGCTTGCACACCTGGTCCTCGGTAGCGGCGACGAAGCCGAGGCTGATGCGGTCGCTGATCAGCCCAGCGGTCGCGCCGATTCCGAACGACAGACCATAGAACAGTGGGTTGAGCACGCTGGTGTGACTGCCGAGCTGGCGCAGGCGCTGATCGCACCAAGCCAGGTGGTCGATCTCTTCGTCGGCGGCTTTCTCCATGGCCTTGCGCACTCGCGGCAGGCGGGCCGTGAGGGCCTGGCCCTGGTAGAGCGCCTGGGCGCAGACTTCGCCGGTATGGTTGATGCGCATCAGCCCGGCGACATGGCGCGTTTCGCTTTCGGACAGTTCGGCCTCTTCCTTGACGATCGCGGGGGAGGGGCGACCGGGCTGGCCGCTGAACGGCAGCAGGGTGCGGGCCGCGGCATCGAACTGCATGAGCAGGCGATCGGTGGGTGAGTAATGGCGTTCGTTCGGCATCGGAATCCTCTCGGTGGCGGCCAGTGTAACCGGCCTGTCTCGGGCGGGGCTGATCGAAGTCAACTCAGCCCGGCGGCCAGTGCATCTGGCGCTGACCGAGCACGTGCATGTGAATGTGGTAGACCGTCTGGCCGCCGAGGTCGTTGCAGTTCATGACCACGCGGAAGCCCTCCTGGCAGCCCTGCTCTTCGGCCAGACGCTGGGCGGTGAAGAGGATGTGTCCGGCGAGCTGCTTGTCGTCCTCTTCACGCAGGTCGTGCAGGGTGGCGATGTGTTTTTTCGGAATCACCAGAAAATGCACCGGCGCTTGCGGGGCTATGTCATGGAAGGCGACGACCTGGTCGTCTTCGTAGAGCTTGTTGGCGGGGATCTCTCCGCCGACGATCTTGCAGAACAGACAGTCCATGGCGTTTCTCCGGTGGAATACGGCTCTCAGTGTAACAAGCGCCGCCCCCGGTGGTGTGGAGACGCCCGGTCGATGGCGTGTTCGCGCTAGCCGACGCCGGGCAGCGACGGGGGCGACAGGACCGTGCTCACGCCGAGGATCGCTCCGAGGATCAGGCCCAGCACGGCGAGCGCCTTGACCGCCCGGGTGTTCGGTGGCGGCGGCGGGCCGAAGCGGTTGGCTTCCTTGTTGCCGGGAAGGGCCAGCATGACAAGGGCGAACAGGGTGCCGAGGACGGGAATCAGGTTGACCAGCAGCAGCCAGCCGGTCCAGCCGATGTCGTGCAGGCGCTGCGCGCCGATCTGCACGCTGACCACCGCCATGGCGATGCCGATCACCACCATCAGGAAAATGCCCAGGGTACTGGACAGGAACATCAGCAGGGCGGCTAGCAGGAAGAGCCCGCTCGCCGCGGCCAGCAGCACTCCTGACCAGGCCAGATAGCGCAGGCGGCCAATTCGGCCGGCAACGCTGAATACCTTGAGCGTGGAGTACTCGTCGGGGTTGCCGGCGACCTGGGAGAGCGGCGGCGCATAAGGCGATCCCGCGTCGGCCTTGCGCTCGGGAAGGGCTGCCAGTTCGGCCTGGCGCGCGAGGTATTTCTCGATGATGATGCCGCAACTCGAGCACTCGGCGGTGCGTGGCTGCCGATGTCCGCATTTCGGGCAGACCATGTTCGCCGGTTGCGTTTCCGATGCGGCGGCGCTTTCCTCGACGATCGGCTCGAGGCTCAGGCTGGCGCTGAGGTCGGGTTCCTTGCGTGCCGCGGCTCCGGCCTGACGCAGTGCCTGAAGGTAGCGCTCGGCCTGCTCTTCCGGCAGGGCGCGCTTGAGCGCCACGGGGCCGCGCCCGAACAGGTTGTCGATCTGCCGGCGGTCGGTCTTGAACAGCCGGGCCAGATTGTCCTTGACCGTGTCCAGCGGCATTTCCGGCATCAGCTCGCCGTCGAACATGATCTTGTAGTGCGCGTGAGTCATCAGGACGTCCCTGTCGCTGTCTGGGGTGGACGAAGCCTAGGAGGCTTTTGCCTTTCCGACAAGCGGTTTGCGGCGGGGCCGGTCGCCGCTTGCGGCCTCAACCCCAGGGGCGTGGCGGAGCCGGCAGCCGGGCGAACGCCGCCCGGTATTCCTCGTCGAGCCGCGTGATGAGCGCATCGACCCCGACGATATCCTCGATGCCGCCTACGCCTTGCCCAGCCGACCACACGGTCTTCCAGGCCTTGGCCTCGTCGCTCACCGGTTTGAGCTTTTCGCCGTAGTCCATCTGGCCCTTGCCCTGCAGGCGCCCCTCGTCGAAGCCGGCCTGCTCCAGGCTCTGGCGCAGGAAGCTGGCGGGCACGCCGGACACGGCGGCCGTGTGGACGATGTCGGCCGCACGCGCGCCCAGCAGCATGGCCTTGTATTCCTCGCTGGCGGCGCTCTCCCGCGTGGCGATGAAGCGCGTGCCCATGTAGCCCAGGTCCGCACCGAGGATCTGCGCCGCCAGCAACTCGTGGCCATGGTTCAGGCAGCCGGACAGTAGCAGCGTCTTGTCGAAGAACTGCCTGATTTCGGCGAGCAGGGCGAAGGGGCTCAGCGTGCCGGCGTGCCCGCCGGCCCCTGCGGCGACCGCAATCAGCCCGTCGACCCCGGCTTCGGCGGCCTTTTCCGCGTGGCGCCGGGTGGTGACGTCATGAAAGACCAGGCCGCCATAGCCGTGCACCCTGTCGACCACCTCCTTCACCGCGCCGAGGCTGGTGATGACGATGGGCACGCGCTTTCCCACGCAGATCGCCAGGTCGGCCTCAAGGCGCGGGTTGCTGTGGTGAACGATCAGGTTGACCGCGAACGGGGCGGCCTGCCCGTCGCCGGAGAGGCTGGCGTCGATCTCGTCCAGCCAGTCGCTGAAGCCGCTGCTGGTGCGCTGGTTCAGCGCGGGAAAGCTGCCGACGATGCCGTTCCTGCAGCAGCCCACGACCAGCGCGGGATTGGAAACGAGGAACATCGGCGCGGCGACCAGTGGCAGACGAAGGCGGTGTTCCAGCAGGGAGGGAAGGGCCATGAGGATTTTTCCTGTGCGGGTCGTCTAGAAGGGCTTGAGTACCACCAGCAGCACGATAGCCAGCAGCAGCAACACCGGGATTTCGTTGAACCAGCGGTAGAAGACATGGGTGCGGCGATTCTCGCCACGGGCGAAGCGCCGGAGCTGGGCACCGCACATGTGGTGGTAGCCGATCAGCACGGCGACGAGCGTGAGCTTGGCGTGCAGCCAGCCGCCGCTCAGCCAGCCCGGATTGAGCCAGAGCATCCACAGGCCCAGCAGCAGGGTGGCGATCATCGAAGGCAGCATGATGCCCCGATAGAGCTTGCGCTCCATGACCGCGAAGCGCTCGCGGCTGACCGAGTCTTCGGCCATCGCGTGGTAGACGAACAGGCGGGGCAGGTAGAACAGGCCGGCGAACCAGCAGACGACGGCGACGATGTGCAGCGCTTTGACGGAGAGATAGAGCATGGAGGCGTCCTGAATGGCTTGCGCCTGATGATAGTGTTCACGGTAGGAGGCGTCACCGGTTGGCCGCCGGGGCGATGCCGCCTTATCATCGCTAGTCCACAGAACCACTCGAGGCGCAGCGCATGATCAAGGTCGGAATCGTCGGCGGAACAGGGTACACGGGCGTCGAGCTGCTGCGCCTGCTGGCTCAGCACCCGGAGACCGAGGTCGCCGTGATCACCTCACGCTCGGAAGAGGGCGTCAAGGTCACCGACATGTTCCCCAACCTGCGCGGGCACTACGGCGGGCTGGCCTTTTCGGTGCCCGATCCCGCTGCGCTCGGTGCCTGCGATGTGGTGTTCTTCGCCACCCCGCACGGCGTCGCCCATGCGCTGGCCGGTGAACTGCTCGATCACGGCACGCGGGTGATCGACCTGTCCGCCGACTTCCGTCTGCAGGACGCCGAGGAGTGGGCCCGCTGGTACGGCCAGCCGCACGGTGCCCCGGGGTTGCTGGGCGAGGCCGTGTACGGCCTGCCGGAAGTCAACCGGGAAGCGATTCGCAAGGCGCGCCTGATCGCGGTGCCGGGTTGCTATCCGACCGCCACCCAGCTCGGCCTGTTGCCCCTGCTGGAAAAGGGGCTTGCCGACCCGGCGCGCCTGATCGCCGACTGCAAGTCCGGCGTCAGCGGTGCCGGGCGGGCCGCGAAGATCGGTTCGCTGTTCACCGAGGCCGGGGAAAACATGATGGCCTATTCGGTGAAGGGCCATCGTCACCTGCCGGAGATTTCCCAGGGCCTGCGCAAGGCTGCCGGCGGTCTGATCGGGCTGACCTTCGTGCCTCATCTCACCCCGATGATCCGTGGCATCCATGCCACGCTCTACGCGACCGTCGCCGACACATCGGTGGACCTCCAGGCGCTCTACGAGGCGCGCTACGCGAGCGAGCCCTTCGTCGACGTGATGCCTGCCGGCAGCCATCCGGAAACGCGCAGCGTACGGGGCGCCAACCTGTGCCGCATCGCGGTGCACCGGCCGCAGGGCGGGGACCTGGTGGTCGTGCTCTCGGTCATCGACAACCTGGTCAAGGGGGCATCAGGGCAGGCGTTGCAGAACATGAACATCCTGTTCGGTCTGGACGAGCGGATGGGCCTCGGCAACGCTGCGTTGCTGCCCTGATGACGGGCTGGGAAGTCAGGCCGGTCGGCAAGCGTTCCCGCAAGGGGCGCTGGCTGTTCTGGTTGCTGCTTCTCGTTTTGCCGGTGGGCGCCTTTGGCGGTGGCTGGTGGTGGGCTCTCAATCAGCCGGCCGGCGTCGCCGAAGCGCAGAGAACCCTGCTGCGCCAGCTTGCCGAGCAGGGGCAGGAGCTCGATCAGCTGCGCCGCCGCTATGCCTGGGTCGCCAGCAGCGACCAGGTGGGCCAGCAGGCGAGCGAACAGAACAAGCAGGCCATCAGGCTGCTCGAGGAGCAGATCTTCGAACTGCAACAGGAGCTCGCCTTTTACAAGGGCGTGCTGGCGCCCAATGAACGCGAGGAAGGATTGCGGGTCCGTTCGATGGAGATCCAGCCGACCGCCGATCCGGGCCGTTACCGCTACAAGGTATTGCTGAGTCGCGTCGGCAACGATGCCGAGTCCGTCAAGGGCACGCTCGGCGTGCGGCTGCTTGGCACGCGCGCCGACAAGGAAGTGGTCGTGGATGTCGCGCAGTTGAGCGCCGAGCCTCTCGACCTGGGGTTCGCCTTCCGGCATTTCCAGGCCGTTCCGGTTGGCGGACGATTTGCCGAACTAGTACTGCCCGACGATTTCGAACCGACGAGCATCGAGGTGGTCGCCAGCGTGCAGGGCGAGGACAAACCGACCACACGTCTATTCGAATGGCCCAAACAGGATTGACCATGTTCAAGAAGAACAAGCCCCAAGCCGACCTGCAGCGTTTCAACGGCAAGACGAGTGTGATTGCTGCCGATGCGGAGGTGACCGGTAATTTCCGCTTCGAAGGTGCCGTGCAGGTGGACGGCAAGCTCTACGGCAATCTGGCCACCAGCGAAGGGCTGGTCCGGGTCAGCCACGGCGGCTTCGTGGAAGGCGAGATCCGGGCTCCGTTCGTGATCATCGATGGCCAGGTCAACGGTGATGTCCATGCACTGGAACACTTGGAGCTCGGCGTCCGTGCACGGGTGCGTGGCAACCTTTTCTATGGGCTGATGGAGATGGCGATCGGTGCCGAAGTGGAAGGGCGGCTGTGCCGTCTACCGCAGGGCGAGGTGCCGCTGGAACTGCCGGCCGCGGTGCTGGATGCGAATAGTTGACCGATTTTCTAGGGTAAGCGGATAATGCCGCCCATGAAGTCAGGGCGCCCGCCCGGGAGAACCAAACATGAGCGTTGAAACCTTCACTCCTAGTCCTATCCAGTTCACCCTGGGTGCTGCGAGCAAGGTCAAGAGCCTGGTCGACGAGGAAGGGAATCCGCGGCTGAAACTGCGTGTCTTCGTGACCGGCGGCGGATGCTCCGGTTTTCAGTACGGGTTCACCTTCGACGAGGACGTTGCAGAGGATGACACCATCGTCGAGCGCGAGGGCGTGAGCCTGGTGGTCGACCCCATGAGCTTCCAGTACCTCGCCGGCGCCGAGGTTGACTATCAGGAAGGCCTGGAAGGCTCGCGCTTCGTCATCAAGAACCCCAACGCCAGCACCACCTGCGGCTGCGGTCAGTCGTTCTCGATCTGACATCGCCGGCCATCAGGCCGGATAGATCGCTCCCAGTATTCTTGGTCCTTTCGCTCCGGTGACGCCGGGGCGATTGGCGGGAATCCCCTCCAGACAGCAGTGCGCCATCCAGGCGAAGGCCATGGCCTCGACCCAATCCGGGGAGATGCCGTGTGCCTCGGTGCTTTCCACCCTGCAGGCCGGGAGCAGGGCAGCCAGCCGCTGAAGCAGCGTGCCGTTGTGAGCGCCGCCGCCGCATACCAGCAGGTCCTGGGTGTCAGGCTGGGCGTGCCGGACGGCCTCGGCGACGCTGCGTGCCGTCAGCTCCAGCAGGGTCGCCTGCACATCGGCCGGCGCGAGTGCCGCCGACCGGGCCAGATGGGCGTCGAGCCAGTCAAGGTTGAACAGTTCGCGCCCGGTACTCTTCGGGCCGGTGGTCGAGAAGAACGGGGTGGTGAGCAGTTGTTGCAGGAGCGGCGGGTTCACCGTGCCGGAGGCGGCCCATTGGCCGTTGTCGTCGAAAGGCTTGCCCAGGTGTCGCTGTATCCAGCCATCCAGCAGCACGTTGGCTGGGCCGCAGTCGAACCCGCGAACGCCGAGCGCCGGATGCAGCAGGCTGACGTTGCTCATGCCTCCAAGGTTGAGCACGGCTCTTGCGCGGTCGGGCCTGCCGAATACGGCGTCGTGGAAAGCGGGGACGAGCGGGGCGCCCTGGCCGCCGGCAGCCATGTCGCGGCGACGGAAATCGCTGACGACGGTGATGCCGGTCAGCTCGGCCAGCAGTGGTGGCTGACCGATCTGGACGGTGAATCCGAGTGCCGGCTCATGCCGGATCGTCTGGCCGTGGCTGCCAATGGCGCGCACCCCAACAGGGCTCGTCGCTGTTTCCTTCAGGAGGGTATGTGTGCCCTGGGCCGCGAGTTCGGCCCAATGGCGCTCCGCGACGGCGATGCGTGAAACCTCGTCGGGGCCGGGGCTGCAGAGTTCCAGCAGCGCTTCGCGTAGCGAGCCAGGCATCGGCTCGTAATGCGTTCCGAGCAATTCGATGCCGTCTTCCCGTTGATCGACCAGGGCGAAGTCGAGGCCATCGAGGCTCGTGCCCGACATGATGCCCAGGTAGCGAGCCATGCCTACTGCTTGTTCAGAGCCAGCATGGTGGCGCGTTCGTCGTCCATTCGTGCCATCAGGGGTTGGCTCAGCTGGAGGAAGCGCTGCTTCTCCTGCTTGGCGATCGGATCGGCCATCGGCAGCTTGAGGCCGAGGGGGTCGACGTGAACGCCGTCCACCTGGAACTCATAGTGCAGGTGAGGGCCCGTGGAAAGGCCGGTGGTGCCGATGTAGCCGATGATTTGCCCCTGCTTTACGCTCGAACCGTTGCGAACCCCCTTGGCGAATCCCTGCATGTGCGCGTAGAGGGTCCGGTACCGATTGCCATGCTGAAGGATGACCGTGTTGCCATAGCCGCCCTTGCGGCCGGCGAGCAGCACCTTGCCATCCCCGGCCGCCTTGATGGGCGTGCCCCTGGGGGCGGCATAGTCCACGCCCTTGTGAGCGCGGATCTTGTTCAGGATGGGGTGCTTGCGTCCGTTGGAGAAACGCGAGCTGATACGGGCAAAGTCGACCGGCGTGCGAATGAAGGCCTTGCGCATGCTTTCGCCGTCGGCCGTGTAGTAGCTGGTGACGCCCTGCTTGTTGGTGTAGCGGACGGCGGTGTAGGTCTTGCCCCGGTTGGTGAAACGCGCTGCGAGGATGTTGCCGGTGCCGACCCGCTTGTCATCAATCACCTTCTCCTCGTACACCACCTCGAAGGAGTCGCCCTTGCGGATGTCGAGGGCGAAGTCAATGTCGTAGCCGAAGATGTTGGCCAGGTCCATGGTGAGGTTGTGGCTGAGGCCGGCATTCTTGGCGGCAACGAAGAGGCTGCTCTGGATGTCGCCGTACGCATAGCGTGTATGGACGTTCGGTTTCAGCTGCTCCTTCTTGAAGACGTAGCCGCTGTCTTCCCTGGTGAGACTGACCGACTCGAGCGGGCCGATCTGACTCTCGAGGCGGCTGAGCTGACCCTGTTCGTCGAGCGTGAACTGGAGGGTCTGGCCAACCCTGAGGCGGCTGAGCTGGCGGGCGTCCTTGCTGCTGTTGAGCACCTCGTGAACGACCGCCCCGGGGAGGCCTACCTTCCCGAATAGGGTCGATAGGGTATCTCCATTGGCTACGACGACCTGCTGAGTAAGAGGATCGGCCTGAGCGGGCGCCTCGGCTTGCTGCACATCCTTGGTGTCGTCGGTTTGCGCAACGTCGGCCGGCTCCGCTTCGGGCTCCGCGCCTTCGAAAGGCACCTCGGCAACGCTGGGATCGGGCGCCAGGGAAGCCTGCTCGGGAAGCTCCTTCGGCATCTCGACCGAGGGTTGCAGTTCGAGCTGCAGAGTCGTGCGTTTTGCTTCGACTTCCCGCGTCGGAAAAATCAACAGTGCCAGGCTGAGAAGCGCGGCTACACCACTGGCGGCCAACAAGTGGCTTTTGGGGTAGAACGGCGCTTTGGGGGCTTTGTGTATCATTAGTAATCTGGCGGAGGAAGTTTGCTGGGAAATAACGGGCTAAAATAGAAGCAACGGGCCCTTGAGGCAACCCTTGAGCTGTCTAATCTGCCTGGCGGTCGTGCATTTGGCCTTGTATTCGTTGCTCTTTCTTGTAAGGTTTGCGCCTTTTGATCCGGGATGATGTTCATGACGTCGATAGCTGAACAGTTGGCGCTCATCAAGCGTGGTGCCGACGAGTTGCTGGTCGAGTCCGAGCTGGTGGCAAAGCTCCAGCGCGGTCGACCATTGCGAATCAAGGCCGGATTCGATCCGACTGCGCCGGACCTGCATCTGGGGCATACCGTCCTCATTAATAAGTTGCGTCAGTTCCAGTTGCTGGGGCACCAGGTAATCTTTCTCATCGGTGATTTCACCGGAATGATCGGTGATCCTAGCGGAAAAAGCGTGACACGCCCGCCCTTGACTCGTGACCAGGTACTGGAAAACGCAGAGACCTATAAAGCGCAGGTTTTCAAGATTCTGGATCCAGCGCTGACCGAGGTCGCATTCAATTCCACCTGGATGGATCAGTTGGGGCCTGCGGAGTTCATCCGTCTGGCGTCACAGTACACCGTTGCCCGAATGCTCGAGCGTGATGATTTTCACAAGCGCTATACGGGTAACCAGCCTATCGCAATCCATGAGTTCCTTTATCCGCTGGTGCAGGGATACGACTCGGTTGCACTGCGTGCCGATGTCGAACTCGGCGGTACCGATCAGAAATTCAATCTGTTGATGGGGCGCGAGCTCCAGCGGGCCTATGGCCAGGAGTCCCAGTGCATCCTCACCATGCCCCTGCTGGAGGGGCTGGATGGGGTCAAGAAAATGTCCAAGTCGCTCGGCAATTATGTGGGCGTCCAGGATGCGCCGGGGGTCATGTACAACAAGCTGGTGTCGATGCCTGACGCCCTGATGTGGCGCTACTTCGAATTGTTGAGTTTCCGTCCGGCCGAAGAGGTCGAGGAGCTCAAGGCGTCCGTCCAGCGCGGGGCGAACCCCCGGGACATCAAGATCAAACTCGCCGAGGAAATCGTCGCGCGCTTCCATGGCGAAGAGGCGGCCGCAACCGCGCATCGCTCCGCGGGGAACCGGATGCGTGACGGTGAGCTGCCCGACGATCTGCCCGAAATCGAAATCCTGACCGGCGAGGCGATGCCCATCGCATCCGTGCTGAACAAGGCAGGCCTGGCCAGGAATGCGGCGGCGGCCAGGGATCTGCTGAATGCGGGAAGCGTGCGCGTCGACGGTGAGGTCGTTGACCGTTCGTTCGTCTTCGAAGTGGGTAGCTCGCACGTGTGTCAGGCGGGCAAGCGCTCCTTCGCGCGGATTTTGCTGAAAGGCGACTGACCGAAAATAGTTGTTGACGGCCCGGATGGGGTCTCTATAATGCGCACCACTTCCGGCGCAGTCGCTAATAAAGACCTTGTAAATCAAGGGGTTGTCGATGGGTTGGAAGGCTTCGCCGGAGCGATCGGGCGAATGCGAGGCGGGTTGACAGGGTTGGATAACGCTGTATGATTCGCCTCCCGCTGCCGAGGGCGTTGTTCGGTAGGTAGCGGGCAAGCGGTTGAGTAGAAAAGAGATTTTCGAAAAAGCGCTTGACGGCAAGAAAGGCTGCTGTAGAATGCGCGGCCTCGGTTGAGACGAAAGGCTTGATCGAAACGCTCTTTAACA
>NZ_AUDU01000017.1 GCF_000425625.1 Stutzerimonas azotifigens DSM 17556 | reverse complement strand
GGGTTCTACCCCGTTTCCACGGACGGTTTGAAAAGGGCTGAAAACTTCAGATCTTGCCTGGCGACTCTACGACGCATTCGTGGGTTATGAAACCGCTCGATGTAGTCGAATAAATCCGCCCGTGCTTCATCACGAGTTCGATACGACTGATGGACAACGCGCTCCCGTTTGAGCTGACCGAAGAAGCCTTCACAGGCTGCGTTGTCGCCGCAATGCCCGACGGCACTCATGCTGCAGACCAGCGTGTTGCGATTCAGAAAGCGCTGGTAGTCGGTGCTGGTGAATTGGCTACCGCGATCCGAATGCAGGATTACTGACCAGTCACCCTGGCGCTGCCAAATCGCCATCTCCACTGCTCGAATCACCATCTGCCGATCCTGGCGGTGATGCATCGACCAACCGATCACCAGCTTGCTGTACAAGTCGAGCACCACACATAGGAAAAGCTTGCCTTCCAGTGTGGCTATTTCCGTGATGTCCGTGACCCACTTGCGCTCCGGCTCCTGCGCGGTGAAATCGCGCTCCAGCAGGTTTTTCACGCCTGCTGGACGGCCACTGGCGACTCTTCCAAAACCACGTCTCTTACGGCGTGGCCAGCCTTGAATTCGCTCAGCCGCCATCAGGCGAGCAACGCGGTTCAAGCTGACGATTTCGCCCTCGTCGAGCAAATCCTCATGCATGCGCGGTGCGCCGATCACGCCACGGCTGTCCTCATGAATCTCACGAATGCGCCTGACCAGACGTGCATTCTCTTGAGTTCGCGGGCTTGGATCACGATCCTGCCAGGCGTAATAGCCACTGGCAGAAACCTTCAGGCAACGGCACATCAGACGTACCGGGTACTCGTTGCGGCAGCGCTGGATCACCGTGTACCGCTCGATGACTCCCTGGCAAAGTACGCTGCCGCGTCTCTTAAAAAATCACGTTCCTTGGTCACCCGGGCCAACTCACGCTTGAGGCGGGCCAGCTCCTCATCTCGCGGACTACCTGTTCCGGGAAAGGCCTTTTCTGCGCCTGGCTGTGCCTCTCGAACCCAGCGTGTGAGCAGGTTCGGAGCCACACCAATCTCCAGGGCCACCTGTCGACAGCTCGCCCCTGAACGACGAACCAACTCGATGGCTTCCCGCTTGAACTCGGGGCTGTATTTCTTGCGCTTCATGAACACTCCTTCAGCTCGGCATGAGCTTACTCGAAAGTGTCCGTGCTAATGGGGTAGAACCCGATGGATCACGGCGCCATGCAAGGGCACATGGGTGAGATGGATCACAGCGCCATGGATCATTCCAAGATGAACCATGGCTCCGCTGACGCTGCGAGAGCGACCAGTCGTACGCCCATTCCGGTTCTTACGAACGCCGACCGGAAGGCGGCATTTCCACCGCTGCCCGGCCATCAAATACATGACAGCGCCATCAACGGCTTTTTTCTTCTCGATCAGCTTGAGTATCAGGATGCGAATGACGGTAGCGCCCTGGCTTGGGACGCCTCCGGCTGGCTTGGCGGCGATATCAACCGGGTCTGGTTTCGCTCGGAGGGGGAGCGCACCAACGGCGTTACTGAGGATGCCGAACTGCAGCTACTTTACGGGCGCTCGATCGGACCCTGGTGGGATGTGGTTGCCGGCGTCCGCCAGGATTTTAAGCCGGACTCACCACAGACGTGGGCGGCGTTTGGCGCGCAGGGGTTGGCGCTCTATGCGTTCGAAGCGGAAGCTACCGCATTTATTGGTGAGAATGGCCAGACCGCAGCTCGCCTCGAGGGTGAGTACGATATTTTGCTTACCAACCGGCTGATTCTTCAGCCGACAGCCGAGGTGAACTTCTACGGTAAAAACGACCCAGAACGAGGCGTAGGGTCGGGGCTGGCCAATACCGAACTTGGTTTGCGTCTGCGCTATGAAATCGTCCGGCAGTTCGCGCCCTATATCGGTGTTTCCTGGAGCCGCTCCTATGGCAACACTGCAGACCTAGTGCGTGAGGACGATGGGGATGTTTCGGAGGCGCGTTTTGTCGCTGGCATCCGGGTATGGTTTTGAGTCGGCGAGGACGAAGACAGTAGATATGGATGTAGGCGGCGTTTTGCATGTCTACAAGGTGACTGGCATGTATACAGCGTGACGTTGGTCAGGTAGCCGCCGTGATACCACTAGCCGGTAGTGGTATCGCAGCTTTCAATGCCCCTGGCCCGCATTGTTGGACGCGATACATAAACTCGGCTGAAAGATCGGCGATGGTGGGTTATCTCTCAGGTATATAGCGTAACCATATGCGAGCGGCCTTCATGCCGCTCGACAGTTGAAGGCTCCTTGCGTTATCCCCGGCAGTTCGTTCCGACTACACGATATTCAAGAGTATTCAAGTTGCCCTTGGAGTCCTCGTAAGTAATTTGGGCTGGCATCACGTCATTGCAAGTCGTGTCGGTCCGCGTGGTGCGGATGACTTTGGCGATGTCTAGCTTCATTCCATAACGATAATGCACTACTTCCGGCGGATTCTTTCCGATGGAAGTGGCGTATTCCTGCATCGCCTTTTCGTTTGCGCGAATCATTTCTCCGTAGATGCGATCCGAACGACCTTCAGCCATGGCTAGCGAAGTTACAGTCATCAAAGATATCGCGGCCATGATTCTGCCAGTGCTCATATTAAACTCCTAATTAAAAATGTCGCTGACACTATAAGCTCGGCGGGATTTCCGGTGGGTGACTACAAAATTACATTGTTGTAATTGATTGGTTTGTTCGGCTGTCGAGATGCTAGTCCACAATGTTTTATTAAGAGGTTAATGTTTGAGGTAGTCAATTTCGTTGGGTCATGTTTTCATGTTGAATTTTTCGGTGTATCAATTTCATTTTAAAAAGCTGACATCGATGTAATGTCCAGGTCATCTGCATGACAGGCCTGATCTGCAATAAAGCCAAACAATAAAAATCGCTTCTTAATTCGAGGCTCGGATCATTAACGAGCCCATGCTTTTTCTTGTGCCGACTCCGCGTGCTACGGAGCTAGAACTGATGAATGTTTTGAGCAAAGGAAGTGGCTCATTGGTGCACCTTCCGCTCTGCGCGATGAGAGAGATCCTGGTGGACCTAGCCGAAGCTGGGAAAGGTTTTGGCTTTCGGCGCTGCGATCAAAGGGGCAGGCATGGCAGAAAGGGGCGTCTATGAACGGGATCGTTCAACCGTTGCCTCGCAGCCAGCGCGTGCTGCTGGCTGCTGTCGCCCTGGGCCTTGTTCTGAGCAGCGCTGTTCAGGCAACAGAGTCCGCCGAACTGGGGGCCACCTTGCCTCCGTTGCTCGATCTGCTCGAACGTCAGAGCCCGGAGCTGCGGGCTGCAGGGCATGAGCGGCAGGCTGCCTGGGAGCGGCCAGATGTGGCCGGCTCGCTTCCTGATCCGATGCTCACGTTCGAGGAAATGGGTATCGCCCGTGACGACCCGAGCCTCTCGCCGAGCGGCGTCGGCAGTACGCGCTACGCGTTCCGTCAGACCTTTCCGCTGGGCGGCAAGCGAGGGCTTGCCCGCGAGATCGCCGAGGCGGGTGCAGAGCAGGCGGTGGCGCGCGAGCGCCTGAGCCGGGTCGAGCTCAGGAGCCTGGTCAAACTGGCCTTCAACGAATACCAGTACGCCCATGCCGCCACCCAGGTGACCGAGGACTTGCGCGGCCTGGTGGATGAGCTTGAGAGCATCGCCCAGGCGCGCTACCGGGTCGGGCTTGCACCGCAGCAAGACGTGATCAAGGCGCAGACCGAGCACAGCAGCCTGCAGAGCGAGTTGCTAACGCTGGAGCGTGACCGGCGCAGTACTGCGGCGCGGCTCAACGGTATTCTGGCGCGCCCGGCGAACGCGCCGCTGGCGACGCCTGCCGGCTGGTCCGCGCTGCCTGCAGCGGTGCCTACCCTGGCGGAGCTGCAGGCGCGAATCCTTGGCGGCAACCCTCAAGTGGCCGAGCTCAATGCACGGATACAAGAAGCCCGACGCGCCGAGGAGCTCGCGAGCCGGAACTGGATTCCGGATGTCACCATCGGCACCGCCGTTGTGCAGATGGGTAACCGCGCCGAAGAATTCGAATTGATGCTGGAGATGAACATTCCCCTGTGGGGCAAGCGCCGCAGCGCCGAACAACGCGAGGCCGTCTCCATGCGCTACGCCGCAGAAGCCCGGCGTGAAGCGGTCAACAGCCGCCTCGCCGGTAGTGTCGGTGAAGCCTGGTCGGCGTTGGAAACCGCCTTTCGACAGCACGCGCTGACCGCAAGAACACTCTTGCCGCAGGCAGAACTCACCTATCAGTCAGCGCTTGCCAGCTATCAGACCGGCAACGTCGATTTCGCCACCTTGCTCGATGCCCAGCGACAGATCCGCCAACTGCGGCTGTCGCTCCTTTCGTACGAACTGGAGCAGCGCGTACGGGTAGTGGAACTGGAGCGTCTTGTCGGAGCAGAACTATGAAACGCAGCATGATTCTGGGCGCCGGCACGTTCGCCCTCGCCACCGCAATCGCCGGGTTTGCCGGCGGTTACCTGATGGCGCAAAAGCCAACTTCCTCAGAGACCGTCGATAGCAGCGCGCCACAGGAGCGCAAGGTCCTCTACTACCGTAATCCCATGGGCCTGGCCGACACCTCGCCGGTGCCGAAGAAGGACCCGATGGGGATGGACTACATCCCGGTGTATGCCGACGAGGCGCCCACTGTCGCGCAGGGCGAGCGCAAGGTTCTCTACTACCGCAATCCCATGGGTCTGCCGGACACCTCGCCAGTGCCGAAGAAGGACTCTATGGGCATGGACTACATCGCCGTCTACGAGGGTGAGGAATCCGGAAGCACCGTCACCATCAGCCCCGAGAAGATCCAGCTACTGGGCGTGTTGACCTCGCCGGTCGAGCGCCGTGTGCTCACGCGCACGGTGCGTGCCGTCGGTACGGTGCAGGTGGACGAGCGCGGCCAGTACACCCTGGCGCCGAAATTCGACGGATGGATTGAGAAGCTCCACGTGAACACCACCGGTGAGCCGGTCCGCAAGGGTCAGCCGCTGATAGACGTGTATAGCCCCGAGTTGGTGTCGGCCCAGCAGGAGTTCCTGATCGCCAATGCCGGACGGCAGCGTCTCGCGGGCGGCAGCGCGAATGCACGGCAGGGGGTGGCCTCACTCGCGGAATCTGCCATGCAGCGGCTGCGCAACTGGGATATCGGCGAAGCACAGCTTGAGCGCTTGCGCCGTACCGGCAAGACCAGCCGTACCTTGACCATCACCGCGCCGGTGGATGGGGTCGTACTGGAAAAAACGGCCTTGGAAGGCATGCGCTTCCAGGCCGGGGATGCGCTCTACCGAATCGCGGACCTCGATACCGTCTGGCTTATCGCCGAGGTGTTCGAGCAGGACCTGGCATTGATAAGGCTAGGGCAAGCGGTACAACTCAGCGTCAGCGCCTATCCAGACCGCCGTTTCACCGGCGAGGTGAGCTTCATCTACCCTGACCTCTCGCCGCAGACCCGCACCGTCCGGGTTCGTATCGAGCTGCCCAACCCCGACGGCCTGCTCAAGCCGGCCATGTTTGGCACTGCCCAGCTGGCTGCCGGGGAGCGCGCACCCGTGCTCGCACTTCCCGACTCGGCGGTGATCGACAGCGGCACCCGGCGGGTTGCGCTGGTCGCCCTGGGTGAGGGTCGCTTCGAGCCGCGCGAACTGCTCACCGGCAGACGGGCAGATGGCTTTCTTGAAGTGCTGGAAGGGCTGGGCGAGGGAGAGTCCGTGGTCACACGTGCCAACTTCCTGATTGATGCCGAGAGCAACCTCAAGGCCGCGTTGAGCGGCATGAGCACGAAGTCGGCGCCAGCCGCTGCCCATGATCATGGGGAGCATGCAGGACCTGGCCATACCGCCACGCCAACCGATGCCGCCGCACACAGCGCTCATGCCGCTCACGCCGGCCACACCGTCCCCATCGAGAGCAGCACTGACGATCATGCCGGCAGTCACGGAAGCAGCGAGGCTGATGCGTCGCCAAGTGATGGGGAGGATCATGAAAACCACGCCACGCCAGACGCGCATTCCGGCCACGTCATGCCGGATAGCCACGGCAATTCCCATGGAGGGCATTGAGCATGCTCTCCAGAATCATTGAATGGTCGGTTCGCAACGTCTTCCTGGTGTTGCTCGCCACGCTGATCATTATCGGCGCCGGCCTCTACGCCGTAGTGAAAACCCCGCTGGACGCGTTGCCGGACCTGTCCGACGTGCAGGTGATCGTCTACACCGAGTTTCCAGGGCAAGCGCCGCAGGTGGTAGAGGACCAGGTTACCTACCCACTCACCACGGCACTGCTCTCGGTCCCCAATTCCAAGGTGGTACGGGGCTTCTCGTTCTTTGGCGCCTCCTTCGTTTATGTGATTTTCGAGGATGGCACCGATATCTACTGGGCGCGCTCGCGGGTGCTTGAGTACCTGAACTTCGCCTCTAAAAGCCTCCCAGCCGGAGTGACACCCGCGCTGGGGCCGGACGCCACCGGCGTTGGCTGGGTCTACCAGTACGCGCTGACCAGTGCGCGGCATACCCTTGCAGAGTTGCGCACGCTGCAGGACTGGTTCGTGCGCTATCAACTCACCAAGGCCGAGGGTGTGTCCGAAATCGCCAGCATCGGCGGCTTCGTCCAGCAGTACCAAGTCACCGTCGATCCGCAGAAGCTGCAGGCCTACGACATCCCGTTGAGCCGCATTTCCGACGTCATTCGCACCAGCAATGCCGACGTGGGCGGTCGCATCGTGGAAATGAGCGAGACCGAGTACATGGTGCGCGGTCGCGGCTACCTGCGCGGAGCAGAGGATATCGAGAAACTGGTGCTCAAGGCTGCGGGCGGGGTGCCGGTTCTGCTGCGCGATGTGGCGCGCGTCGAACTCGGCCCTGATGAGCGTCGCGGCGTGGTCGAGCTCAACGGGGAGGGCGAAGTGGTCGGCGGCATCGCCGTCGCCCGCTACGGCGAAAATGCCATGAACGTGATCGACAACTTGAAGGCCAAGATTGAGGAGATTCGTCCCGGTCTGCCGGATGGTGTCGAGATTGAGCCGGTATACGACCGTTCGGATCTTATCCAGCGCGCCGTGGACAATCTCAAGGTCACGCTGCTGGAAGAGTCAATCATCGTCGCGCTGGTGTGCATTGTGTTTCTTCTGCATGTACGCAGTGCGCTGGTGGCCATCCTCATGCTGCCGGTGGGCATCCTGATCGCCTTCATCGTCATGCGCTGGCTGGGCCTCAATTCCAACATCATGAGCCTGGGCGGCATCGCCATCGCCATCGGCGCCATGGTGGACGCGGCCATCGTGATGATCGAGAACGCGCACAAGCACCTGGAGCGTGCGCCAGCGGACAAGCCGAGGGCGCAGGTCATCATCGAAGCCTGCCGCGAGGTGGGGCCGGCGCTGTTCTTCTCGCTGCTGATCATTACCGTCTCCTTCCTGCCGGTGTTCACGCTGGAGTCCCAGGAAGGGCGGATGTTCTCGCCGCTGGCCTTCACCAAGACCTTCGCCATGGCGGGTGCGGCGTTGCTGTCGGTGACGCTGGTGCCGGTGCTGATGCTGCTGTTCGTGCGCGGGCGGATCATCCCCGAGCAGAAGAACCCGGTGAACCGTTTCCTGATCTGGATTTACCGCCCGATCATCCACCTCGTGCTGCGCTGGAAGGTGACAACCATCGTGGTGGCGCTCGTGGTGTTGGGCGTGAGTATCCTGCCGGCGCGCCAGCTTGGCAGCGAATTCATGCCGCGCCTCAACGAAGGCACGCTGCTGTACATGCCGACCTCGCTTCCGGGCATGTCCATCACCAAGGCGGCGGAACTCATGCAGGTGCAGGACCGGATCATCAAGGGCTTTCCCGAAGTGGCCTCGGTATTTGGCAAGGCGGGCCGCGCGGCCACAGCCACTGACCCGGCCCCGATTGAAATGTTCGAGACGGTGGTCAACCTCAAGCCGGAAGAGCACTGGCGGCCAGGAATGACGATGGACAAGCTTATCGCCGAGATGGATGAAGCGCTCCGGCTTCCAGGTGTGGCCAACAGCTGGACCATGCCCATTCAGGGGCGCCTGGACATGCTGTCTACCGGCATACGAACGCCCATTGGCATCAAGGTGTTTGGCATGGACCTGGCTGGGATCGAGAAACTGGCCACCCAGATCGAGACGGTAGTGCAGGCGGTGCCCGGGACAACCAGCGCCTTTGCCGAGCGCATCACGGGTGGCCTCTATCTCGATATTACTCCCGACTACGACGCCTTGGCCCGCTACGGCCTGACGGTGGGGGAGGTACAAATGGTCATCGCCACTGCGCTGGGCGGCGAGCTGGTGACCACGACTGTCGAGGGGCGCGAGCGATTCGGTGTCAGCGTTCGTTACCCACGTGAGCTGCGCTCCGACCCGCAGCGTATTGCCAGCGAGGTGCTGGTGCCCACACCGGGCGGCGCACAGGTGCCGCTCGGGCAGCTCACCGATATCAGCCTTTCCAAGGGCGCGCCCAGCATCCGTACCGAAAACGCGCTGCTCTCGGCGTACATCTATGTCGATATCCGCGGCCGCGACATCGGCAGCTATGTGCGGGAGGCGCAGCAGGCGGTCAATGATCAGGTGACCTTCCCGCCCGGTTACTACGTGACCTGGAGCGGCCAGTTCGAATACATGGAGCGGGCGGCAGAGCGGCTGAAGATCGTCGTGCCGTTGACCCTGGTGTTGATCTTCCTGCTGCTGTACCTGAATTTCGGCCGGCTTACCGAGACGCTGATCGTCATGCTCTCGGTGCCGTTCTCGCTGGTGGGTGGCATCTGGCTTATGTGGGCGCTGGGCTACAACTTCTCGGTTGCCGTGGTGGTGGGCTTCATTGCCCTGGCCGGCGTGGCTGCCGAGACCGGCGTGATCATGCTCATCTACCTCGACCACGCACTTGCCGAGCGCCGAGCCGAGCGGGAAGCCGCCGGCGAGCAGTTAACGGCGGCTGATCTCTACCAGGCAGTCATAACCGGCGCCGTGGAGCGGGTACGGCCGAAGATGATGACAGTGGTTGCCATCATGGCCGGCCTGCTGCCGATCATGTGGGGCACCGGTACCGGCTCGGAGGTGATGCGACGCATCGCTGCGCCGATGGTGGGCGGGATGATTTCCTCCACCGTACTGACGCTTGTGGTCATTCCGGCGATCTACATGCTGGTCAAGCAGCGTAGGCTGGCCGTGACCTCTCGGTAGACCGTTCATTCGCAGCTTACCCGAAGGCTTGGAGGCAGCACCCAGGCCTTTGGGGCGCCGAATTAGCAGACAACAAATTCCCGAGGAGTGCAGCTGGGTTCAGTACTGGATGTGGGCAGCAGCGAGCGAGGCCTCGCACTGCCTACAAGTCACATTAGAGACATGCTGGAGCGGGATGGTAGTTGCGCAACTTGGCGACTGCTTTCCAAGTACAAGTGAATCCACAACGCATCTAAAAAGTACCATCCGCCCGTGGAGGTCGGGCGATTGAACGCGGCGTAAACTGAGCGGGTAGTTGAGTACGGTTTGACGAGCGCTCCATAGAGTTTCTCAGAGCAGTTCGATACCAAAACGACGGGCACCTAGGGCAAACAAGCCGAAACAGCCCGCAGTAGCAACGATGTAGATCATCAGAGTCGGCCAAAAGCCGAACCGGGGCAGAAGCGCCGGAAACGCGAGTAGCGTTGGAAGAGTGGGTATTACATACCAGAAGGTATACCAGGCATGATTTGCGATCTTCTCTGCTGGCTGTTTTTCAACGTTTAGCCAGATCAGTGTCAGTACAGTAATCAGAGGCAGCGCCGCAATTAGTCCACCAAACTTGTCACTACGCTTCGCGACCTCCGACACCACGACAACCACCATCGCGGTCAGAAAATATTTGCTGATAACCCAAGCCATTCGTATCTCCCCGATCGCTATTGATGGCGCCTTTTAGTTTGAGTCGCCCTCAAAGGTACTTGGTGATTTGCTTGAAATCTTCGAGTGAAGCGCGCGCTCCAGAAGCGAGCGCTTCGACCGTGTGCTCCAGGCAGTGGTCAATATGGTCTTGGATAAGGACACGCTTGGCTTGGCAGACGGCTTTTTCCACAGCATGCAGCTGCTGAGCGATGTCGACGCAGGCCCGGCTGTCTTCGATCATGGTGACGATGCTGCGCAGGTGACCCTCAGCACGCTTCAACCTTTTGACGATATCGCTATGACTTTTGTGCTGGTGGCTGTGTTCGTGATCGCTCATGCCTTGAGTCTCATGCGTCGATGAATTACGCTTTCATGCTATCCCCCTGGGGGGGATATGGTCAAACAACCCAGCCCACCAGAAAAGCCAACCGCTGAGGCATTAAAAAACACAACATGCTTAGCAAACCCATCAATGCAAAGGTGATATTCGCCGTTGCTCTTGCCATCTTGATGGCCTGGGTTGGGCACACCTCTGCGCTGTTTATGGGGGCGAGTCAGCCAGCCTGGGGTGGCAGTGACGGTGCTTCTTCGCATGCGTATGGCGAGCGCGCATTTATTTGCACAGCATGCGCGGATCATTACCACTCCTCGCTGACAGCCGACCATGTGCACGAAACACCGCACCTGACCACGCTGCTGAGTATCAATACGCTGCCAGAGCGTGCAAAGCCGATAGACGCCCCTCGTTACTCCCTTCCTCCCGGCCCGATCTTCCTGATCGAGCGGCCACCCCGTCCTGCATTCGTGCTCTGACACAGGCCGCTGTGCGGCCCAAGACCACAGTAATTCAGGACTTTAACCATGCATTCGCTATCTATGGGCGCAAGGGGCGCATCTGTCGTGCGTCCGAATCGCTCGCTACTACTGTTGCTGCTATTTACTGCCTTGCTGTTTCTCGGCATGCCTGACGCGTTGGCCCACGCTGTTGCCGAGGGCGACAAGGGCTTTATCCAGGAAAGCTCCGGGGTGATGGTGCTGCCGTTCATCTACATGGGCGCAAAACACATGATCACCGGCTACGACCATTTGCTGTTCCTGTTCGGGGTGATCTTCTTTCTCTATCGCCTGAAAGACGTGGGCCTTTACGTCACCCTGTTCGCCGTGGGCCACACCGTGACGCTGCTGATCGGCGTGTTGGGGGAAATCAGCATCAGCTCCTATGTGATCGACGCCATCATCGGCTTTTCGGTGGTGTACAAGGCGCTTGATAACCTGGGCGCGTTCCAGCGTTGGTTCAGCCACCAGCCGAATACCAAAGCGGCCACGCTGATCTTCGGCTTGCTGCATGGCTTCGGCCTAGCGACCAAGATTCAGGAATACGAGATATCGGCAGACGGCCTGATCCCCAACCTCATTGCCTTCAATGTTGGTGTTGAAATCGGCCAGCTCCTCGCCCTGAGCGCCATCTTGATCGTCATGGGCTACTGGCGGCGTACCGCCAGCTTCTGGCGTCATGCCTACACAGCCAACGTCGCCATGATGAGCGCCGGTTTCCTTTTGATGGGTTACCAGCTCACCGGCCTGATCGTGTCTTAATAAGGATTTTTCAGCATGTTCAATACCAAGCTACCAACGCTCAACGAATTGCCAACCAGCCGCCAGCTGCTGCGCTCCACTGTGATCGCAGTAGCTGTTGCCGCTGCCTTGCTGGTTACCGTGGTGATGCCCTCTGAATACGTCATCGACCCAACGGGTGTTGGCCGTGTACTCGGTCTGACCCAGATGGGTGAGATGAAGGAAATTCTGGCCGAAGAAGCGGCTGCGGATGCAGCTGTTCAGCCAGTGACGGCCCCGGCCGTACAAGCCCCCGTGCCCGCTCAGCTGGCACCTCAAGAACAAGTTGCAGCGGCACCTGTGGCTGAGCCGGTAGCAGAGCCACAGCCGGCCCTGAAGTCCGATGAAGTGACTGTCACGCTGAAACCGGGCGAGGCGAGTGAAATCAAGCTGGAAATGCTGGACAAGTCCACGGTCAGCTACGAGTGGACTGCCAATGGCGCTCCGGTTAACCACGACACCCACGGCGAGCCCTACAACGGCCCGAAGGGCTACTACCACAGCTACAGCAAGGCCAAGCAGGTCAAAGGCGACAAAGGCGAATTAACTGCCATTTTCGACGGCACCCACGGCTGGTTCTGGCGTAACCGTAGCAACAGTGACGTGACGATCACGCTCAAGACCAAGGGCGAGTACCTGAGCGTCAAACGAGTGATTTAAACCACAAGGTCTTCTTTGGAAGCGTGGGCTATCGGAGGGTGAGATAGCCCATCGCTCCAAGGTTGTTCAATCCGGCCAAGGCTGCCGAGCCAGCCAAGTGCATCAGTGAGTTTTCGAGGGTCAATGATGAAAGACGCAAAAATGCCAGACCACAATCATAACCATGGTGGCGGCAAGACATTATTGCTCGCGCTGATCTTCACGACAGGTTTCGCAATTGTCGAAGTGTTCGGTGGCCTGATGGCCGATTCGCTTGCATTGCTGTCTGACGCAGGTCACATGATTACCGATTCATTGTCTCTTGGAATCGGTGCTTTTGCCGCCTTGTTGGCCAACAAGCCTGCATCGCGGCGGCATTCCTTTGGATTCAAGCGCGCAGAAATTCTCGGCGCTCTGTTCAACGTTCTGTTTATGTTCGGCGTGATTGTATTCATCACCTACGAGGCGATCCGTCGGATGGCAGATACTCCAACCGTCGCGGGTGGCATGGTATTGGTTATCGGCGGGGTCGGTTTGCTGGTGAACATCATGGTGGCTTGGGTGCTGATGCGCGGAGAGCAGACCATAAATGTTCGCGGAGCACTCCTGCACGTGATGGGAGACTTGCTGGGCTCGGTCGCTGCGCTGATTGCAGGCGCAATCATCTATCTGGGCGGGCCGTCCATTGCGGACCCGATACTGTCTCTTTTCGTCAGCCTATTGATTCTGGTGTCAGCCATTCGACTGCTGCGTGAGGTGACACATGTGTTGATGGAAGGTGTGCCAATGGGAATCGATGCGCATGAAGTCAGCTGCGCTCTAACCCGTGTCGACGGCGTCTGTTCTATCCATGACCTGCATATCTGGAGCTTGTCATCAAGTAGCCAGGCGCTAGCAGCGCATGTCGATGTGGAAGCGATGGGGCAGTGGGAAGAGATACTGCCGCAACTGCAAACGATCTTGCGGGAGCGCTTCGATATTGGGCACAGCACATTACAACCGGAGAATGCCGCTATCCGTCTAACTTGCGATGCAGATCCTCATTGTGGGTCTGGTGATTGCAAGTAGACAACCGAAAGAGCGCCCAGCCGGGCTGCACGGTAGTGGCCTCAATAGCTGTAGCACACCTTGATGCTAATTCTTGGCCTATGTTTTTAGCCTTCACTATGCGGGGTGCGGATAGCTATGCGTTCAGGCATCCAACCCCACCGCGCGTTCATCGCCTACTTGCTTACCACCGTATTGCTAGCAGGCTGCCAGAGTACACGCGAGCAACTGCTTGGGCTGGAGCGATGGTTTCCGTCAGTGTCAGGCGATGGCGGAGCGTTCGGCAGACCGTGAGGCGTGGGACCGAAACTGGCGCGACCGTGACCGCGAATGGCAACACCATGTCGACCAGGCCAAGGGGCAGGCCATGCGACGCAAGTGAACCGCGCCACGCGGGTAGGGGACATCGGCATCCCTTCTGGGCAACATCGGTGTGGCCTTTTTCGTCCGGCTTGAAGGCCTGAGCGCATGTTGGCGGTTGCTCATTCGACTAGCTCCTGAGCCGCGCCCGAAACCGGAATATCCGTTCCGGCAGGCTTAACCGCTGGTCGATACAGCACCAGGCGGTAGGTTGCTAGACAGATCACCCAATCAAACAGCAGCGTCCAGAGGTTGTGAGACAGAAAATGGGCGCCCTGCATCATGCGGCCGATGGAAAAAACGGTTCCCAACCCCAGGGCCAACCCAAGTGCCCAGGCTGCTGCACGTGGTCTGCGGTCACGCAGGAAGAAGTAAAGCGCAATTAGCGAGAAGCCGGCAGACGCATGCCCACCCGGCCAGCAGCGACCGGGTTTCAAGGTTGGCTCCCGCTCGCTCAGCAGCGGCGTATGGATTTCTGAACCGCCAAATTCGCTCAGGCTCCAGGGGCAATGGACCGCCGTCAGCGCCTTCAACGGTGTCACGATGCTGGTGGCCAAGGCCAAGGCCAGCACCAGATAGCCCAGTGAACGGCGCCAGACTTTCAGCTTTGTCGGCAGCAAGCTGAGCCCAAAGCCCAGGATAGCCAGGACACCAATGGCGATGACCGCCTGCTTGGCACGGTCATGCAGTACGTCTTCGAGAAACCAGCTATGGCGACCAATGAAGCCCGTCTCAGGGCTGTAGAAGAAATTGGCGATGGCAAAATCGATTCGCGTCGGGTCGTTGACCAGGAGCAGCAGCATCAAGGCGAGCGGAACACCCATGCCCACATGGAAGTTGAATGGCCTGGAGCATTTTGAGGTGGAGCAAGACATTTCGATATTCCGGCAATGCCCCCGAAATCGCAGGGGCAAGGTGGGATGATTCAGCGCTGGCTGAGTTCGGATTGCTTCAGGACGGGCTGCCAGCCCAGCAGGCCCTCGGTGTAGTCATGGCTGGCGCTCTGGTAATAGCTGATGTTTCGCCTGATCAGCAGATCATCGATTCGGGCATTGGATTCCCGGCTCAGGCGCAACGCATCGTCATGCCGGCGCATGGCACGACGAGGGCTCAGGATCGCTAGATCCTTGCCGTCGAACAGCCCCAAGTGCTGGTAATTGCCGATCAGAGCTCGCCCGGGTGTCGCATCTGCGCGGAGCACATTGCGCCCGAAGAAGGTGGACACGTAATCCATGTTGAGAAGGCCGAGCAGGGTCGGCGCCAGGTCGATCTGGCTGGTCAGGCCGGAGAACTCGCGTGGCTCGATGAGCGTTGGTGCGTAGATGAACAGCGGAATGTGGTAGTTGGCGACGGGCAGGTCTTCGGTTCCGGCGCTGCCGGCCGTGTGGTCGGCGACAAAGATAAAGACCGTCTGCTCAAACCAGGCTTTCCTGCGCGCCTGTTCGAGAAACTGGCCGATGGCATAGTCGGTGTACTTCACTGAACCCTCGCGCCCCTCGCCTGAAGGAATGTCGATGCGCCCCGCGGGGTAGGTGTAAGGCCGGTGGTTGGAGGTTGTCATCAGTTGCAGGAAGAACGGCTTGCCGGTCGCGTAATTCGCATCTGCCTGCTTGATCGCCTGGGCATACAGGTCCTCGTCGGCCATGCCCCAGGCGTTCTTGAACGCGATGTCGGCTTCGGCAACGCTGCTCTGATCGACGATGCGATAACCGTTGCCGCCGAAGAAGGCGTTCATGTTGTCGAAGTAGCCACGCCCGCCATAGATGAACACGCTGTCGTAGCCCTGTGCCTTGAATTGTTGCCCCAGGCTGGCGAAGCCGCTTTCGCGGCCAATGCGCTTGACGATGGAGCGTCCGGGAGTTGGCGGCACCGACAGGGTGATGGCCTCCAGGCCGCGATCAGTCCGGGTGCCGGTGGCGTAGAAGTTGTTGAAGAACAGGCTTTGGTGGCGAAGCTCATCCAGGTTGGGGGTGAGGCCGCGGGCATCACCGAAACTTCCCAGATACTTGGCGCTGAGGCTTTCAATCGTCACCAGCACCACGTTGAGTCGCCGGGGTTCGCCCGGGTTGTCGATCGTCCGGCGGATATCCAGCGGATCAGCGCCGAGGAAGCGGGCGTTGGGCTCGCTCACTTCCTGCCGTAGCTGCTCAGCCACTTCCCGCGTCGGCAGCGAGGCATAGAATTGGGGGTATTCCAGCTCGTTATTGCGAAAGGCAGCGAAAAACTGAAATGGACCGTTGCTTGCCAGCTCGCGCTGGTAGGCGTTGCCGCCGATGCTGCGCGGAAAGTCCTGGCCCACGCCATAAGCGCTGGCCATGGCACCCATCAGTAGCGCTCCCAGGACAGCCCCGCCGGAACGCCAGCCCAGCAGCGGTGAGCGCAACGCTGCTTCGGTGACCTTGCGCAACAGCATCGCAGCGGCTATCGCCATGATTGCCAGCAATGCCAGCAGCGGATAGATGGGATAGGACTCTAGGATGTTGTTGATCACCTCGTCGGAATACACAAGGTAATCCACCGCGATGAAGTTGAAGCGTACGCCGAACTCGTCCCAGAACAGCCACTCGGCCACGGCGGTGAACAGCATCACGAAAAGGCTGATCGCCAGCAGCGCATGCAGCAATCGCCGGTGCCAGGGCTTCTCCCAGATACTTCTTGGGCAGAGCAGCAAGTAGAACGCCAGCGGCAAGGCTGCGTAAAGCAGCAGGGCCAGGTCATAGACCATGCCGGTTCCATAGACGCCGAGCAATTGGCCAATGCTGACGTTGGCGTCACCCAGGTGGCTGATCAAAAGCGTGCTGCGGGTCAGAAAGAACACCGCAAGCCATATCGTTAGAATCAGGGAGAGGTAGCGAAGCTGAGCGTATCGGAGTGACGACATCGTATGATCCTTGTGGATGAACGTGTCGCACTGTGCCGATCAGCCCGTGAGCCCTTCGTAAAAACCTTGTGAAAATAACGTCAACGTCTGTGAGCCTTCCCCATGCGTATTCTGGTGATCGAAGATAACCGTGACATCCTCGCCAACGTGCTCGACTACCTGCAGCTCAAGGGCTACACCGTCGACTGCGCCAGCGACGGTTTGAGTGGCCTGCACCTGGCCGCCACGGAACCTTATGACCTCATCGTGCTGGACATCATGCTGCCGGGAATCGATGGCTATCAGGTCTGCCGGCGTCTTCGCGAAGATGCCGGGCGCGAGACGCCGATCATCATGCTCACCGCGCGCGATGCCCTGAACGATCGCTTGCAGGGTCTCAACGCAGGCGCGGACGACTATCTGATCAAGCCCTTTGCGTTGTCGGAGCTGGTGGCGCGCATCAAGGCGATCCTGCGCCGTAGCCAGGGCAGCCGCAAGCGGGTGCTGCAGGTTGCCGAGTTGAGCCTCGACCTGGATACGCTGCAGGTCGTGCGTGCCGGGCGCACCTTGAAGCTCAACCCGATTGGTTTGAAGCTGCTTGAAATCCTGATGCGCAGAAGCCCCGCAGTGGTTCGCCGGGACGCGCTTGAGGAGGCGCTGTGGGGCGAAAACCTGCCTGACAGCGACAGCCTGCGCAGCCACATCCATCAGTTGCGGCAGATCCTCGACAAGCCGTTCGAGAAACCCTTGCTGCATACCATTCACAGCGTTGGCTATCGCCTGTCGGAGACGCCCGATGCCGTCTAAACAGCCTTTCGCCCGTCGAATCGTCATCGCCTTCACGTTGATGACGCTGATCGTGAGCGGGCTTTTTTCCCTCGGCATCGTCGGCATCGTTCACTCCATCGAGGAGCATCTGGTTTCCGAAGAGCTTGATCGTGAGTTGAACACCATCCTTCAGGACCTCGGGCAGGGGCTGCCTCCGCGTCTTGATTCGAGCACCCAATTCTTCGCCACGACCGCGCCGGAATTTGCCATTCCCCTGCAGTTTTCGAGAACGCAGCCGGGTTTTACCGAGGTGGTGAACGGCGACGAAGCCTTCTATGTCTACACGCGCAACGTGGGCAACGAGCGCTATCTGCTGGTGCAGGAACAACACGAGTTCGAGGCGCGGGAGCAGGCGCTGTTCAATGTGGTGCTGGCGGGTTTTCTGCTCACCATCGCAGGTGCCTGGCTGCTGGGCCGCATGATGGCGCAAAAGGTCATGGCGCCCGTGAGCCGGCTCGCCCAGCAGGTTCAGCACCGCGATCAGCTGCATTCCAGCGCGCCGGCTCTGGCGCCCGAATACGCGGATGATGAGATTGGCCACCTGGCCTCGGCATTCGACAGCACGCTCGGGCAGTTGAGGCGCTCGCTGGAACGCGAGCAGCTGTTCACCAGTGATGTCAGCCATGAATTGCGTACGCCGCTGATGATCATCGGCACTTCATGCGAGCTGCTGGACGCCGCTCCGCTGGGCGCACACGAAAAAGAGCAGGTAGCCCGCATTGCCCGCGCTGCGGCGGAAATGCGCGATCTGGTGCAAACCTTTCTCACCCTGGCCCGCAGCCAGCCGGAAGAAGCGTCACTGGCGGGGACAACCACCCTGGCGAGCGTTGCAGCGGAACAATACAGGCGCTGGGGCCCGGCAATGGCTGAAAAGGGCCTTGGGTTCGAGCTGCTGGAGGAGGGCACTGGTGCTCAGCGCTACAACCACACCCTCCTGTCTACCGTCATGTCCAACCTGTTGCGCAACGCGCTGCATTACACCGATGCAGGCTGGGTGCGCCTGACGCTGGAGCCGGGCGGTTTTCGCGTCGAGGACAGCGGCATGGGCATTCCTTCCGGCCAGCAGGAACGCATCTTCGAACCCTTCGTGCGGGGTGAGCGTGCCCGTGGGGAAGGCCTGGGGCTGGGGCTATCGCTGGTCAAACGCATCTGCACCCACCAGGGTTGGAGCATTGGCGTCAGTGACCTTGCACCAGGCGGCAGCTGCTTCCGGGTCGTTCTGGGGCAGAGCCCGAATCAGCAGCTTTGACATTTTTTTCACAGGGTTTTGACAACCGCTTGACCCCCTCATCCCTAGATTGTCTGGCGTACCCCTTTGTGGAAGGCCAGACATGTCAAAAAATCATCCGATCGAACTTGAGTTCTCGCGCAAATACGACCAGGAGCATGCAGTGCAGTACCTGCACAAGCACCATGATGGTCTGGCCCGCAGGCTCTCCCACTGGCGTGATGAACAGCTGGCCCGGCGGGCACTTCAGCAAGCCGACGAGCCAGCTCTGGTACTTGATCTACCCTGCGGTGCGGGGCGCTTCTGGCCCCTGCTGGCGGAACACCCCAACCGGGTGATTCTGGCTGCCGACAACTCGGCGCACATGCTGGCCACCGCGCAGGTGTCGCAGCCCGCCGGGATCGTCGCGCGGGTCAAAACCTTCCAGACATCGGCCTTCCAGATCGACCTGGGCCCCAATGCGGTCGATTGCATCTTCTGTATCCGTCTGCTCCACCACATCGCCGAAGCGGATCACCGCCTGGCCATACTCCGAGAGTTCCATCGTGTCACGCGGGATACGGTCATCGTCTCGCTTTGGGTAGATGGCAACTACAAAGCCTGGAAGCGCAAGCGCCTGGAGGCCAAGCGTGTCAGGCAGGGCCGGGCTGCGGACAATCAGAACCGGTTTGTCGTGCCGCGCCATGTGATCGAAGCGGAGTTCCGTAGAGCCGGGTTCAAGATCATCGGTCAGCAGGACTTCTTGCCGGGCTATGCCATGTGGCGCGTCTATACGTTGCGCAAGGAAGCCTGACCATGGACGCCTTGATAGGGCTACAGCCAGCGCCGGGCGGCGATACGCGCTTCGAGCGCTGGTGGAACAGCGAAGGCGAGTGGGTCGAGCTGCCCAACCAGCGGCGCGGTGGCCAGAGCGGTGTACAACGCCTGGTGTCGCGCGATCCTGACCAGCCCATCCTTTACTGCAAGCGCCAGGTCGGCCACCTCTACCGCTCGCTGCGGTACCCGTTCGGACGTCCGACCGCGTTACGCGAGCGGCAGGCTTTACTTGCGCTTGAGCGGTTGGGAATTCGCGTCCCGAGTCTTATTTACTGTGCCGCGCAAAAAGAAGCGGGCCAATGGCAGGCGCTGCTGGTCACCGAGGCGCTGGAAGGCTTTATCAGCCTGCAGGAATGGTACGCGCCCAATGGCCCGCACCGACATGACGGCGCGCTGAACGACAAGATGCTCAAGCAACTGGCCTTCACCCTGGCACGCCTGCACCGGGCTGGCTGGCAGCACGGTTGCTGCTACCCCAAACACATCTTCGTCAAGGTAGGTACGCGAGACGCCGAGACAGAGGTGGTGATTGCCCTGCTCGACCTTGAAAAGAGCCGACGGCGCTGGCGGACCTCCGCAGCCTCCCGGCACGACCTGCGCCAGTTGCTCCGCCATCGCGAGCATATGCCGCTGGAAGACTGGGTGCTCTTTCAGCAGGCCTACCTACAGGCACTCGGGACGCGTGCGGCATGAGCGAACTAAACGATTGCCAAACCGATGCACAGGCTTTGAAGGGGCGCTCGGGCCTGCGCCGAATCATCGATGCGACAGGCTATTCGCTGGCCGGACTCAAGGCCGCTTACCTAGGAGAAGCGGCGTTCCGCCAGTTGCTGTTGCTGAACCTCATGCTGATCCCCGTTGTCTGCCTGCTCGATGTGAGCAGAACCGAACGGGCCGTGATGATCCTGGTGGCTCTCATGGCGCTGATCGTGGAACTGCTCAACTCAGCGATCGAGGCAGCCATCGACCGGATATCTATGGCTATCCACCCGCTTTCAAAGCAAGCCAAGGACATGGGCAGTGCTGCCCAATTTCTCGCGCTGATTCTGATTGTGGTTGTCTGGGGAGTAATCTTGCTATGACTCGGCGTCCTCTAGCTAGCGTTCTAAAGGCCGATCATTGGGCGCTACTCAATGCCCTAAAAGTCGTTGCCTGCGGGCTTGCCGTTTCGGCATTGGCGCTGGCATTGCCTGCATGGCGTCACCTGGCAGCAGTAACCGCCGCATCCGGCTGGGGTTACCAAGTCTACTACGATGATATCGAGAGGGTCAGCGCCCTGGCCAAGGACGACCGAAGCAATCTCTATGTGACGCAGGAATACCGAAACGGAAACGGGACGCTGTTGAAGCTGCCTGCCGATGGCAGCGTTTTTCAGGTGATGCAAGGGTTGTCCAAACCGGACGGGTTACTGGCTTATCGAGGCGGGATCGCCATCAGTCAGGAAGGTGGAAATTTACCGGTCCTGTGGATGCACGCAGACAAAACCACCAGCCTGCTGATCGGCCAAGGCGTGGAGCAGCTCGCCAGCGATGGTCGTTATCTCTATGCCATCGAGGATCAGGCCAGCGGTCGGCTGCTGCGCTTCGACCCGCATAGCGGCAAGACCGTTATCTTGCGTGACGGACTAAACGAAGCAGAGGCCATCACCGCATGCCCCGATGGGCGGCTTTTCTATGCCGAGAAGAAACGCGGCTGGGTCAAGCGCCTGAACGAGGACGGCGTGGACGAGACCGTTTGGTCCGGGCTAAACGAACCCGGCTATCTGCTCTGTACCGAAGAGGGACTCTGGGCCAGCGAGGACGCCACCCACATGGCACGTCTGCTTTTGCTGGATAACACCGGCACCGAGCATGTCGTCCTCGGCCATCTGCGCTCTCCACAAACGCTGCTACGTGTCGCACCGCGCCATTATCTGCTCGCCGAGCAGGGCCGCGATCGCATCCTCGAGCTGAATCGCTCCTAAAGGTCTTCCCATGAATTCAAACCAGCGGCCCTCGGGTCGTGTGGCTGCGCGTGGAACATCGCCAGGCACCCTTGAACACCTCGGTTTCATTCTGACGAGCGCAATCGTCCTTCTTCTTCTTTTTTCACTGCTGCGACTCGGGCTGCTGGTCTATAACCACGAACTGATCGGCGACACGCCTGCGGCCAGCTTTGTCGAGGCGTTTTTTAATGGCTTGCGCTTCGACTTGCGCGTCGTTGTGTTCATCTGTGCTCCGCTGATCCTGGCGTTATTCAGCACGCGACTAGTGGCTGCGCGCCGCTGGCAACGCTACTGGCTGAACTTCGCAGCGGGCCTGGCGATTTTTTTCGGCATGGTCGAGCTGAACTTCTACCAGGAATTCCACCAGCGCCTCAACGGGCTGGTTTTCCAGTACATCCAGGAAGATCCGGCAACAGTGCTGAGCATGCTCTGGCATGGATTTCCGGTGGTCCGTCTGCTGCTGGCCTGGGCGGTACTGAGTGGGGCAGCATTCGCAATCTTTGCCTGGCTGGATAGGCATTGGAAGTCGGCCGGCCGCCAACCGAACGGGCAGCGCTGCGATCGATCCGTGCGTTCGTGGCCTGTCCGAGGTGTGACATTGCTGCTCTGCGTGCTGGTTTCCGTCATCGCCGCACGCGGCACCCTTCGCCAGGGCCCGCCCCTGCGCTGGGGCGATGCGTTCACGACCGAATCGATGTTCGCGAACCAGCTTGGCCTGAATGGCATGCTGAGCCTGTATGCAGCCGGGAAGAGCCGTCTCTCCGCCGAACGGGACAACGTCTGGAAGCCTTCGATGCCGTCCGACCAGGCCGTCGCCATCACCCGCGACCTGCTGCTGGGCCCGAATGATCGCCTGGTCGACTCGGAAACGGCAGCCATTCGCCGTGACTATCAGGCACCTGTCGATACCCGGTTGCCGATTCAAAACGTGGTGGTGATCCTGATGGAAAGCTTTGCCGGCCATTTCGTTGGGGCGCTCGGGAGCCAAGCCGGGATAACCCCGAACTTCGACCGCCTGGCACAGGATGGCCTGTTGCTTCGCCGGATTTTTTCCAACGGCACTCATACCCATCAGGGCATGTTCGCTACCATGGCCTGCTTTCCCAACCTCCCGGGGTTCGAATATCTGATGCAGACGCCTGAGGGCGGCCACCAGTTCTCCGGCCTCCCACAGCTGCTAAGCGCCCGAGGTTATGATGATCTCTACGTCTACAACGGGGATTTCGCCTGGGATAATCAGTCGGGTTTTTTCAGCAACCAGGGCATGACCCGGTTCATCGGCCGCAATGACTATACCAATCCGGTCGTCTCTGATCCGACTTGGGGCGTTTCCGATCAGGACATGTTCGACCGTGCCGCCGAAGAGTTGCTCAAGCAAGACGGGAGTAAGCCGTTCTACGCCTTGCTCCAGACGCTTTCAAACCATACGCCCTATGCACTTCCCGACCCACTTCCGGTCAAGCCTGCCAGCGGTCACGGCTCGCTCGATCCGCATCTGACAGCCATGCGCTACTCCGATTGGGCACTGGGTCAGTTTTTCGAGAAGGCCAAGAAGGCGCCTTATTATAAAAACACGTTGTTCGTCGTCGTTGGTGATCATGGGTTCGGCGCGGAAGAACAGCTGACCGAGATGGACCTGTATCGTTTTCACGTTCCCCTGCTGTTGATTGCGCCAGGCATACAGGAACGGTTCGGTAGCACAATGGATGTGGTGGGCACTCAGGTGGACGTGGTGCCTACGATCATGGGCCGGCTGGATGGTGCGGTGCGCCAACAGTGCTGGGGCCGTGATCTGCTGAGCCTGGCGCCGGACGATCCGGGCTTTGGCATCATAAAACCCTCTGGCGGCGACCAGACGGTCGCTATGGTGAGCGGCGATCGGATCGTGGTGCAGCCAAAAGGTATGGAACCACGAATTTATAACTACCAACTTGGGGCGCAGCCGCAAAGTGCTCGGACCGAAACCACCTCGGCAGATGCAATTTTACTTGAGCAAATGAAGGCGTTTGTACAGACCGCCACTGCCAGTTTAATCGACAACACCGCAGGCGTCGGCGGGCGCTCTCCGAGCGAAGGCGTGGTCGGTACAGTGCGAGAGCCCTACGAGTAAATTAAGGATACGGCTGGGAGGTTGCTGACTGACCTCGATCGTACCCTCGTTGGATATTGGTTCAGCGGTTAATACGTACTTAACTTCTGGTCAAGTCAGTACAAATGCCATCAGTGCGAAGTTCTAGATGCGGGTTGTTGGGTGGCACCTCATCGAACAGGTGCTGCGGTTCTGCCAGCAGATAACCGTGTAATCGTCTTGACCTGCGTGGTCCCGTCACCTCGCATGTCCAGATGTTCAGGCCATTGATCTGCTTACGATGCAGTTGCAGCTTTTCAAAGCGCTTTTGCACCCACTGCCAATCTGAAACCTGATCCTGCTTGGCGAGCGTGGCCGTGTGCGGGTGCTCCTGTGCGTAACGCTGAAACACACCGGGACTAACCAAAAATGCCGTGTCAGCCACGGCGTGCACCAGGGCCTTGGCATCATTGATGATGAGTTTGCGGCTCTGTACACGTTGTCGTAGCCAAGCCATGAAGTGTTCGCCGGAAGGTGGCTCCCGTGAGTTTCCACCGTTCTCGGTGGGTGGAAGCACAGCGGCAGGAGCCAGCATTGCATCGTTCACCTGGAAAGTTGCGGGTGGGTCATCGATGCCCGTTTCTGGTAGTGCTTCAATCTCCGGCCTCTGCGAGGGCGGTTCGGTATCTGAGGTGCCGAGTAATGCCAGCAAGGCGTCGATGCTATCGGCAGCGGGTGCAGCAGAGGGCGCAGGCGCGGCGGTCGCCACAGGTGAGGTTTCACCGCTATCGATGGATGGTTCTGCGGTCGTATCGTTGGGCTCCACCTCTATCACGACGGTGCCAGTGAACGGCTCCGGTCGATCGTTTCCCTCCCAGATCAGGGCTGGCGCCAATCGCAGTAGTGTGAACGTGTGCGACCAACCTACGTCGCTCCTGACCGTCGCTCGCCAGATCGCCTTGCCTTCACTGGTGGGCTGGAGCATGCCGTGATCCTGTAGCACGTTGAACACTGCAGTGTTGTTCGCGGGGATACCTTCGATACCCCGTGCCAGCAAGTGCGCGCGCAACTTGTCCGAAACAGTCTTGCTGACCAACCACAGAGAGTCCTGCGTCAGCCAGCCGTCCGACGCCTGGGGCTGGTTGAGTTTCAGCTCCTCCTTTAGCAGGTAGCGCAGGCCATCGAGTAGCTTGCGCTGCAGCGCGTGCTTAGGGGCCGCCATAGCCCGTGCAGGATCGCCTCCCAGGGCTTGGGCGACCGAAGCACGGTCGGCCTGAATGACCAATTCGCCGAGGACACCTGCGTGTTCGTACTGGCCGGCCAGGACGTACAGCAGTGCGGACCAGAGTGGAGGGAAGGTGCTGAGCCAGTCGAGAATCTCGTCATCGATTACTTGGCGATACAGCAAGCCCGTGGCTGCGCTGTGTAAGCGATACTCACGATCCTGCCGGTAACGGAATCGGTAGGGGCGAGCTAGCGGGCCGTGCCAGGGATGCCAAGTGCTGCCGTCGGCATGTTCGACGTGCACATCGACAGCTATCTTGCCGATGTCATGCAGCAGCGCGGCGTAGGCTATGGCGGCGGTCCAGGCTTCTGCCTGTACGACCTGATCCTCGGGTGTGGTGCCACTGGGTAGAAGATACGACTGACGCAGCTTGAGCGCATACGCGACGATTTCCAGGCCGTGGTCCAGCATCCCCCCTGGATACGCATGGTGATGTGCTTCCGAAGCAGGAAACTGCTGGACCAGCGCGGCATAGCGTTGCAGCGGAGCCAAGTAGAGCGAGGCGAAATGTTTGCGTGAGAGCGAGGTACGTTGCCAGATGTGCTCCAGCAGCTTCCGCCGGCGCGTTGTGGACAGCAGCGACGCGACCGGCTCCGGCCGCATCAGTCCTTTTTTCTTGTCTCCGCTGGAGGGGGGCGAGTCCGTTGGTAGTTGGAGTTTTCTTTGGAATAGCGAGAGCATCGGTGGCACCTGGAGTTGAGGTAGGCGAGGGCCTTTTCCCTTTTCGGGTAGGCCCGTTTCCCTTCAGTCCCATTCCCTTGCACCCTTAGCGGAATCCTTTGATATAGCCGGCACGGACGGAAATCCGCGAGCGTCTATGCGGTGTGGGTGATTCCCCTTTAGGGCTCCCTCTAGAAGGGGCCTGTCAGCCCCCGTGATTTCCAGTCTCTTGCCCTTTTCCAGATTTTTGGCGCGGGCAGTTGCTCCTTTGCTGGCCGCAGACAATGCGGTGATGATCCAAACCGCATTGTTTAGAGCAGGCAGGCTGTTCAGGCCCTACCGTGGCGACCCACATAGACCAGCCGGATGGACACCATGCCGAACCTATACCATACTGACCATATCAATCATATTGACCGATATGGTCTGAGGTGCGCGATGATTACCGAAGTCAGCGCTGTTAGCTTCCGGCAAAACCTGGGCGAGATGCTTAACCAAGTCCAGTACCGCAACGACAGCATCGTCATCAAGAAGGACGGTAAACCAGTTGCGGCCCTTGTAGACGCCGAGTTGTTCGCTCGCATTCGACGCATGCAGGAGCGCTTCGATGCCTTGAGCAGCAGGATCGGCGAGGCTTACGCCAGCGTACCGGTCGAAGAAGGTCTGGCCGAGATCGAGGCTGCGGTTGCGGCTGAGCGGAAGCGGGGCTGATGGCAGGGCTGCGCGTCGTGCTCGATACCAATGTGCTGGTGTCGGGCCTGGCGTATCCGGCCAGCGTGCCGGGGCGCATTGTGGCGGCCTGGCGCCAAGGTGGTCTGGATGTCGCGCTATCGCATTACATTCTGGACGAGCTGACCCGAGTGTTGCCACGCTTGCCCAGGATCGCCATGACCCCCGAGGAGATCCGCGATCTGGTCGACAGCCTTATGTTCCTGGTCGATATTGTCGAGCCTGAGGGCGAACATGCGGCTGACCTGCGCGATCCGGCTGACCAACCCGTATTGCTCACACTGGTGGCGGCGCACGCCGATTATCTGATTACCGGCGACAAGGACTTGCTAGCGCTGGCAAATCGGTATCCCATCGTAACGCCTGCGGAGTTTTGGTCGCGCCACGGTGTCTGATGGATGACGTGCAGAAATGCCCGTTACGCTTGAATAACCACGTGAGCTTCGATCAACGGCACGGCAGACCCGATGTTGAGAGGACATAACGGGACGACCATGAGGTAACCACCATGAAAACTTTTGCGCAGACTTCATTCGCAGAGCACCTTGGCCAAGTATTCGGCCGGATGTGGTGTGGATGCCTGCGTCTAGAGCGGAAGATGAGTGGTTGGCTCGTAGAGCACGGTTTACCTGCTGGTGGAGCTACTGCCTTGCTCTGGATTGCCAAGCTGATGGTGGTTGGCGTGCTGCTATACGCCGCCTTCTGGTTGGTGCTTGTGCTTCTTGTGGCAGTGGTTGCGGCATGGATGGCCCGCGACTCCGATGATGGTGCGTCAGAAGAGTGGGCGGTCGGTGAGCAAGCTGAACACAAGATCAATCCTGGCTACCATCCGGCTCTTTACAACGACGCTCCCGATTCGCGTTATGCAGACCCGCAGCATGATGACTAACGCCATTGTTAGGTGTCGGGTTCGCTGCCTACCTGAGTTTGCCTGAGAGCATTCCCGGCGCTTTTCCTCCTGCTTGACTTACCGGTCGTGTGCCATCCGAGAGCCCTTGGAGCAGTCCGCCGGTGCGTACACCGACCCAAGATAAGGCAGCAACCCAAAACCCGGGCAGCGTGATAAACATCGTGGCCATCACGAAGTTGACGACCATATCGCCGAAGGTGTTGTTCAAGCCGATCAGCGGATCGAAGTTCGCATGCGGCCGGTTCCACCCCCAGCCCCAGCCATAGAGCGCGTCGAGGATCGTCGAGTCGATCCAGCGTGCGAGCTGGAACCAGAAATCGACAAAAAACAACGCGAACTGCACGATGCTGATTGTGACTACGGTTTTGAGATCGTAGGTGCCGATAACAAGCACCAGCGGGATGCAGATCACCAGCGCCATCTTTAGCAGTGCCAGAACCATCGGCAGCGCCTGTCGCATCGCATCCATTGCGGGGAAAAACCCGATGGAGCCGATGGTCAGCCCGGCGTCGCTGACGGCACGGGTAGCGACATTGGGAATGGTCATTTCGATCTGGCCGCCGTAGTCGCTGTAGACCGCACCCTGGTTGAGCTTCTGCTGCCGCGGCGACGCGATGGCTCGAATCACCGAATCGTCGACCTGATCCTGTGACAGGAAACCGGCCCAGCCGCCGATTCGCGTCAGCAAGCTGGGGTCGACCTGGCCGAGCAGGCGTGCACGCAGTCCGTTCGTGCTGTCGGACCACCATTGATTGCAGGTTGGATAACCCGCACCGCTGGGCACCTCCGTCAGCCCTTCATCTCGGCTGCTGTCATAGGCCCAGCCCTCGCGTGGTGTCATTGCCCGATAGATGTCGTAGTAACCCGCAGTATTGAGGAAGAAGCGCGAGCCGATCCAGGTCACGTCATGCATCTGTTCCTCGTTCAGCGCCGGGCGATTCATGAAAAGCTTGGCGCGTGCTGGCCCATAGCAGTCATGGGTGAAATCGCTCACTTCTTGGGCAAGTACTGGATCATCGATGCGAGTGGCGTCGACCTCCATGCGCATCTGCCGCAGATCGGTGCCGCAGGGGATCGCCGCCACCGCAGCGCCGGTGAGCGCCCGCGAGACGGTGTGCATGAAGGCCCACCACACCGGCACTTTGGCCGACTGGTCGTTGAGGGTGCTGAAGGACTGGGACCAGCCTGTCTCAGCAGGCGCCGGGACACTCACCTGGCATTGAGCTGAGCGGGTGCGATCGAACTGGAGCGTGTTGAAATCCACGTCGATGAACGGCATGCCCGCGAACAGGATAACCACGATGGACACATAGATGCGGTTCTCGATACGCACGGCCGACAACGCGCCCTTGTTTCCTTCGTCGGCACCTTCAGCGCGGGCCTTGAGCCATTCCTGAATGATGATGGCCAAAAAGGGTATGGCGAATACGCCACTGGCGACGAGAACTGCCCAAATGCCGTTGTGGACGATCCAGGAGACAAGCGTCAAGTAATACTCAAGGTAATCGGTGGTGTAGAGGGTCATTGCAGCCTCCGGTTATCCGCCTTGTACGAACTGGCTGATCTCCAGTGCCGCAACTGCGATGACGGCAGCGATTTCGGCCGTCCGCAGGCGCCGGTGAGTGCCGGGTTCCGCCTCGCGTGCCAGTACACGGCGCCGCATCCAGCACCAGCCCCAAGTGGTGCCGGCATAGAGCAGTAGCCGCCAGGCCAGGAAATGGCCGCTATGATCATCCAGCCATTGCTGCCAACCCTCGATGCCGCCGGCCAAGTGGATACCGACGACATTGACAGTGACTGTCGCGACCAGCAGCAAGACGACCCACAGCAGCGTCAAACCTGCGCGACGTAGCCACTGGCGCCGCCACGCCATGCTCATGGAGTGCTCCCGCTGCTCGGGGGACGCTGCAACTGATCGAGCCGGTCGCGGGTCGGATCACCTTGATAGATGCCTCGCGAGCCTGCAGAGCGTGCGCTGTAACGCTGGATGATGGCGGTGGGCGAATTGCTCGCCAGCTCGCGGCGCAGCTCCAGCTCGGTTTTCAGGTTATGGATTTCGCGGTCGAGTAGGTCGCTTTCGTGTGAAACTGCTTTTTGCGCCAATTCGTTGGCTGCGACGTTCGGTTCTTTGCGTCCAGTCAGCAGGGTACGCTGCAGCAGCAGTGCTTTTTCGAGCACGCTGGACAAGGCGATTTCCGAAGCGAGGCGCCGCGCCAGGATGTCTTGGTCGGGTTCGTCGCGCAGTGCTTCGATCACGCCGCGCGTGATCGGCAGCGAGGCGCTGCCGGCTGTTTGTAAATTGTCGAAGCTTAGGGACTGGCTGCCGGCGATCAGCCCCTGTAGCACTTCGAGCTTCTCCTCGTATTCCTCCTGGATCAGCGGCGTCAGGCCGACTCCGGGCATCGTCATAGTCTTGGTGCATGCTTCGCACGTGCGCTGCTCTTGCTCGCCCAGCACCCGTACGGCCCAGGCTGAGGCTGCGGTGGGCGAGTTCCAGGTCTGGCAGGTCAGGTTGCCACCACAACTGCTCGGATCGATCGTGCTGGTGTCGTCGACATCGCGCCCGTTAACCAGGTTGTAACCGGCGCGGGTGACATCACTGACGACGCGAATCGGGCGCTGCCCTGTGCCTCCCGCATTTTCGCCACCGACCCATGTCACCCCTTCATTGCCGCGGCTTGCTTCGGTCTGCTCAATGGCAGATACGGCGTCGGTGCTGGATACGGCTTGCTTAAGTACCATCCCATCGGCGAGCTGGCTCCATCCGATCTGGCCGCCAGCCATGTCGCCCATCTTCTCCGCCATTGCGCGACAGGTCAGTTTGGAACGGTCAAAATCCAGCCGAGCCTGCAACACGCCGTTGGTGAGCAGGTTATAGAGCCCGGGGTCCGCCCTCTGGATGATCAGTGCTGGCAACGACGCCACAGCGGCCGTGGCGTTCTGAATGACTGACGACATGATGGTCTGGAAGCCGTTGGTCGCGCCGTTCAACTGGTTCTGGATCGTGGTCGAAATAGACATGTCACCGCAGATCAGGTTGCTGTCCCATCCAACGCCGACGCCAATGGCGCGCATATTGGAGGCGGGTGTCATCGACACGGCCTGGCCGCCGCCGATTGAATACAGCACGTCGTCGCCGATCACGGAGCCCTGGTGTTGCACACCATGTTGGTTGACGCTGGTCTGGGCGAAGGTGCTTGTGCACGCCATCATCAAAATGGCGGTTAGAAGGAGAGGGCGCGGTATTGCAGCAGGGGAGGATTTGCAACGGGTCATCATGGCCTGCCTCAGTTGAAATCGACGCTGCCCAGAAACACCTGACCTTCGCGTTCGCAGCAGCTATAGGGTCTCCACAGCGCCCAGGCGTAATCACCCTGCTGCGCCTGTACGCGGTTTTCGGAGTGAGGGAAGACCGCGCATGTGGGAGACAGGGTCGGTGTCAGTTCCTGCCATTTGCCTGTCGTGGCGTCGCTCTCAACTAGTTCACCGGCTGGCCAGTAGCCATCCTCGGCATCGGCGAGCAGAGGTTGGTAGACGTGGATCTGGCCGCGGCGTGTGACGACATCCCCGGCACGTTGGGCTACTACCGCACCGGCCATATAGTCATCGCTTTGGTGCAGGAAGCCGCCGCGTGGATAGACGTTGCCCCAGAGATTGCGGTCAGTGCGGGTGCCGATCTCGCGTTCGCCCGGAGTCAGCGCTTCCGGGTACACCATTTCGGGGATGTTGTAGCGCCACGCGATGGTGTCGAGAGTACTCAAAAGGTAAGGCATGAAGGCGGTGCCGGCACCTTTGCAGATATAGCCGAAGCCGGAGGCGAACTGGCTCAGCACATAGCCGCCGGGGTGGCCGATCACGTCAGCGTTCTTGAACTTCGCCAGGTTGTTTTCGTGGTTCTCGTTGGTCGTACCGTCGCCGCCGGCTTGTGCCATGGCGTTGGGTTGGCTTATCGATTGCACATCCACCCATGGATTCTCGCCAGTGTTCGAGTAGCTGGACACAACCGCGTCGGGCACGTAATGCCTGACCTTCACCGAGGTCTCCACGGAGCAGCTGAAATACGTGCAGAGCAGCCAGAAACAGATCCCGGCAACGCGATATTCCAGACAGTCCGGTGAGAGCGTCGAGGAAGCGATGGTCGAGGTGTCGAGCGCGAAAGACGGGACTCCCATCGTCAGCAGAATGGCGGCGATGCCGGCGCGCAGGCGGCGAGAACACATCATGGCTGCGTTCTCTGATGTGCTTCGATGAGCGCAACCGCCTTGGCGACGTCCGGCTCGCCATAAACCACATAGCGTTGATCAACCACTACAGCGGGGATCGTGGTAATGTCCAGGCTCCAGGCATCCACCACGTCTTGGTAAGCCGCACCAAGGCGTGCCAGGAGAGCGTTACCGCCGTCCTTCAGCCGCTGTTGCACGACTGCTGTACTGCGAGTGGGGTCGGCAGGCAGATGGGCACCCAGCTCGCCCTTGATTCGGGCCGGCTGATCCAGCTCGATAACCCGAACGCCGCTGGTAGCTAGTACCGGGTGCTGGCTATCGGTAACGACGAGAATGTCCTTGGCCTGCGCCTGCGTGCTTAGCAGCGCAGCGCATAATCCGGCGACGAGCGACCGCCACGATGAATGAGAAAGGAGAGTCGGTCGAGCCAGCATGTTGAACCACCGCAGAGTTGGCAATGGCGGTAGTCCACTTCAAAACGGTGTGGGTAACGACAAACAAACGGGAACCAGTGATCTCCGTTTTTACAGGGAAATGGCGCTGTGTGTTACGGGTACGCCGGCCCGCGCTGCGCACTTCTAGCCGATGGCTTAGGTGGCGCATGGCTGTTGCAGCCGGTGGGACAGACCACTCAGCCAGTTGGGGACCAAGGGGCTGTCATCAGGAGTCCAGGGAGTAGCTTTGTTCCGCCTTAGGGTTCGATGGCAACCTAAGACTCGCGCCCAAAGCGGCAGCAACCAGCAGCGCCATCAGCAAAATCATCGTAGTTGCGCCTTGGCCGCTCAGCACAAGCGCAGCCACAAACGGGCCGGCAGCCTGCGCCAGGAGCATAGGCCGCGCTAATGCTCCCATCCTGGTGCCAAACCCCTCCGCCCCGAATAGCGTTAATGGTAGCGTCCCTCTTGCAATGGTCATGATTCCATTGCCGGCACCGTAGAGGGCGGCGGCGACGAATGCTAGCCAAGGTATGCCAGGTGTGAACAGGAGTACGCCGGCAAGGCTCAGAAGAATGCCGATGCGCGCTGACCAAGTGGGGTGGAGATGCCGGGCGATGGAAAACTCCAGCAACCTTGCCACGACCTGCGCGGGGCCGATCACCATACCAATCGCGAGTACTGTGACGGTCGGGAGCCCCAGCTGTTCGAGTGCGGACAACAGGTGTACGGAAAAACTTGCCATGACGAATGCCATAACTGCCAGCAGCCCCGCGACCAGCATGAAGAGTCGACGGCTGGAGCGATCAGGTAATGGCGGGGGCCGTTCTTCGCCTGCAGAGCCCCCTCCAGCATCGCGCACGTGCGTTCTGGGGACAGCCAGCCAGTGGATCGACAGTCCAATCAACAGATGGGAGGCTACAAGCACCAGGCAGGCCTCACGCCAACCTAGCCAAGATTCAAGCGCGGCTATTGCGGGCCATCCCAGAGTGCTGGCGAATCCTCCGATCAAGGTCAGTCCGGTAATTGCTTCGCGCGCATGCTCTCTGAACAGCGTTCCGAGTGTTGCAAACGCGGCATCGTACAAGCCTGCCGCCATCCCCACTCCCAGCAGCGTCCAAGCCAAGTAGTAAAGCCATAGGGCATGTGCAAAGGACATGATCAGCAGCCCAACGCCCAACATCAATGAGCTGAAGGCGAGTACGGGACGTCCTCCATGGCGATCAATCAATCTGCCGGCCAGAGGCGAGCAAACGCCAGCAACCAGCATCCCCCAGGAGAGGCCTCCTACAACTGACGAGAGTGCCCATCCGGTGTCGCGTGCAATGGGCCCCGCCAATACCGCAGGCAGATAGAACGTCGAGCCCCACGCCAGAATCTGCGTGATGCCCAAGGCGATCACTAAGCGCAGGCGTCCAGTGGTGAGCGGCAGATGGGGTTCGATCTGGGTCACGGTCGCTCACTGCTATAGTTGTTAGTAGCAACAAGCTAGTCGATGCCCCCTATCCAGGTCAATTGAGCAACCATGGCTTGACGAACAATTCGCTGAGCAATAATGTTGCAGGTAACAACTAATCGGAACCGACATGCCAAAGATGCGTAATGACGACCTGAGCCAAGATGCGGAAGCCCTCTATGAGGCGCTAAACCAGCTGGTGCGGGTCTACCAGTTCCGTGATCGCGATCGTATTTGCTGCTACGACGTGTCGGTTACGCAGTGCTATGCCATCGAGACGCTGGTCAAGCAGGGGCCACTCCGCCTGCAGGGCTTGGCCGAGGAGATGTTTTTGGACAAGAGTACCGCCAGCCGTGTGGTTGATACCTTGGAACGCAAGGGTTACGTCTCGCGCGTCGAGGATTCGGAGGACCGTCGCGCCGTACGCGTCCAGGCCACCGAAGCGGGCACCAAGCTGTATGAACAGATTCGAGCGGACCTCATCGCTGAAGAGCAAGCGATGATCAGTGGCATGACGCCCGAGGTACGACAGGGGGCGCTCGTGTTGCTGCGTCAGCTTACCCGAGCAGCTGAAATTCGCTGCGGGCTGGCCACTGATTGCTGCCCGCCCCGATCGAAATAGGCGTGTAGAAGTATTCCTTTTTTTGCCCTGATTGTTGTTACTACCAACCGAGTTGTAAGCAAGACCAACCAGCCTAACGCCGGAGAATTGATATGAAACTGTCTGAACTGCCCGTCATTGTAATCGGCGCCGGCCCGGTGGGTCTGGCCGCTGCAGCGCACCTTCTGGCTCGAGGCGTGAAACCACTGATCTTCGAGGCGGGCGACCAGGCGGGAGCGAGTATCAGCCGCTGGGGGCACGTCAGGATGTTCTCGCCTTGGGAATACAACGTGGACAGGGAGGCTGCGAAGCTCCTGGCCGCAACTGGTTGGGTAGCTCCGGGAGCCGGGAGCTACCCAACTGGCCGCGAGCTTCTGAAGCAATACGTCCTTCCACTTGCCGCTGTACCAGTAGTCAGTGATTGCCTGCATCTGAAGACACGCGTGCTTGCGGTCTCCAAGGATGGCGCTGACACGCTGAAAAACAAGGGGCGTGCAGAGGCTGCGTTTCTGGTGCGCGTGGCGGGTCCCGAAGGTGAAAAGGACGTGCTTGCTCGGGCGGTGATCGATGCCTCTGGCACCTACGAGACACCTAACTGGATGGGAGCGTCAGGCATTCCGGCACTGGGTGAGTTGGAGGCAAAAGCGCATATCGTCTACGGCATACCCGATGCTTACGGTAATGAACATGATCGATACCGCAATCGCAGGGTATTGGTTGTGGGTGGAGGCCACTCAGCCTTTAACGCCCTGCAGGATCTGGTTCAGCTCGCTGCCGACGCACCTGCTACCAAGGTGTACTGGGCCATTCGAGGGCACTCGCTGGAGCGAATCCTGGGAGGTGGGGCCAACGATAAGCTCGCGGAGCGAGGCAATCTGGGCATGCGGATCAAAGCGCTACTTGACCAGGGGAAGATCACCTTATTCAAAGGCGTTTCGATCAGCCATGTCGACTCCACTGAAGCAGGGCTCATCGTCCACAGCAACGGTGAAACGCTGCCGGCAGTGGATGAGATCATCGTTGCCACAGGCTTCCGCCCCAATCTTCAATTGCTAGGAGAGCTGCGCTTGGCGATCGACCCGGCGACCCAGAGCCCCGTTCAACTGGCCCCCCTTATCGATCCCAATGAGCACAGCTGCGGTACCGTTCGGCCCCATGGCATTGACGAACTGTCCCACCCCGACGAGGGCGTTTTTATTGTCGGCATGAAAAGCTACGGACGCGCGCCCACGTTCCTGATGCTTACGGGCTACGAGCAAGTGCGCTCGGTGGTAGCGGGTCTTGCCGGCGACTGGGAAGCTGCGCGTCGTGTTGAGCTTGAGCTGCCAGAAACCGGAGTCTGTAGCCTCCGGCCTGAACAGCCGAAAGGGGTGCCGAGCTGCGGTGCCCCTACGCCTGCTGCGCAACCCCCATGCTGTGACACTCAGGCGCCCCTTGCTGCACCTCAGGCTTCTGAATCACGTTGCTGTAACCCTACGAGTCGCGCATAAGAACTCGTTGCCGAGGCTTGCTCCGTTGACCTGCCATTAATCAGGCCGGCGGAGCGAAGCAGGCACATAAGATCGACAAGCCTTGGTGCTCTTTGACTTTTTATCGGTTGTCATCGGAGAACCAACATGCAGGCCGTACAAATTTATGACCCCGCGCTGTGCTGTAGCACCGGCGTATGTGGAGTAGAGGTGGATCAGGCGCTTGTCACCTTCGCAGGTGATGTGGAATGGGCCATACGGAATGGTGGCCAAGTCCAGCGTTTCAATCTGGCACACCAGCCTCAGGCGTTTGCCGAACAACCTGCCGTTCGCAACTTGCTGGAACGTTCGGGACAGGAAAGTTTGCCCGTGTCCCTCGTCAGCGGCGAAGTCGTCTTGACGGGCCGCTATCCGACGCGCACCGAGCTCGCCAAGTGGACCGGGCTTAACGAATCGCCGTTATCCGACGCATCGGGCAGCGAATGCTGTTCGGGACGTGGTTGTTGCTGAAAGGACCCCCTCATGAAATTTCTTAAAACTCCACCGCGCTTCCTGTTCTTCACCGGCAAGGGTGGTGTAGGCAAGACCTCCATTGCTTGTGCCGCGGCTGTTCAACTGGCCGGCGACGGCAAGCGCGTCCTGTTGGTCAGCACTGACCCAGCATCGAACGTCGGGCAGGTTTTCGGCCTGGATATTGGTAACAAGGTGACCGAGATCCGCGGTGTACCCCGTCTAGCCGCTTTCGAGATTGATCCGCAACAGGCCGCTCAGGCTTACCGGGATCGAATCGTGGGGCCGGTCAGGGGCGTCCTCCCGGAGGACATCGTCAAAGGCATCGAGGAGCAACTGTCAGGGGCCTGCACCACCGAAATTGCTGCGTTCGATGAGTTCACCGCGCTGCTGACAGACGACAGCCTAATCGCCGAGTTCGATCACATCATTTTCGACACCGCGCCTACGGGGCATACCATCCGGCTGCTGCAGCTTCCTGGCGCTTGGAGCGGGTTTCTGGAAAACAGCAAAGGCGACGCCACTTGCCTGGGTCCTCTCGCGGGCCTGGAAAAGCATCAAGCGCAATACAAAGTCGCGGTGGAGGCACTATCCGACCCATTACGCACGCGTCTCGTACTCGTCGCACGGGCGCAGAATGCCGCATTGCGTGAGGTTGCACGCACGCACGAAGAGCTTTCTGAAATAGGCTTGAAGCAGCAGTATCTGGTCGTGAATGGAGTACTGCCGGCCAGTGCTGCCGACGGTGATGAACTCGCCTCAGCCATCTACCGACGCGAGCAACAGGTACTGGCGAACTTCCCCGAAGTACTACACGCGCTCCCGCTCGACCAGCTCTCGCTCAAGCCTTTCAATCTGGTAGGTCTTGACACGCTTGGGCGCCTGTTCGCTGATATGAATAGCGATAGCGGGGGTATAACTGGCGGCGAGCCCGATCTGAAGTTTCCTGAACTCTCCATCTTGGTGGATAACATTGCGGCTGACGGACATGGCTTGGTGATGCTCATGGGCAAGGGCGGCGTAGGCAAAACCACCATGGCCGCAGCTGTTGCCGTCGACTTGGCTCGTCGGGGATTACCCGTGCATCTAACGACCTCCGATCCGGCTGCACATCTTGCCGAAACACTTGAAGGGGCCTTGGATAACCTGACGGTCAGCAGAATTGATCCGCAGGCCGAAACCGAGCGCTACCGGCAGCACGTGCTCAAAACGAAAGGAGCACACCTGGACCCCGAGGGCCTGGCTCTATTGGAGGAGGACCTCCGATCGCCTTGTACTGAGGAAATCGCTGTATTCCAGGCTTTCTCCAGAGTGATTCGAGAGGCCGGCAAGAAGTTTGTGGTCATGGATACCGCCCCCACCGGACATACGCTTCTTCTACTGGACGCCACGGGCGCTTATCACCGTGAAATCGTCCGGCAGATGGGAGACAGCAAGGTAAGTTACGTAACGCCCATGATGCAGCTGCAAGATCCCAAGCAGACAAAGGTATTGCTGGTGACACTCGCGGAAACCACCCCTGTTCTGGAAGCGGCGAATCTGCAGGCTGACCTGCGACGCGCTGACATAGAACCTTGGGCCTGGATCGTAAACAACAGCGTTGCGGCAGCCAGGCCAGTGTCCGCATTCCTGCGCAAGCGTGCCGAGAACGAGCGCCGTGAGATCGACGCGGTAGCCAAGGAGCACGCAACACGTTATGCGGTTATGCCTCTGCTTAAGGATGAGCCCGTAGGCCTGAATCGTCTGCAGGCACTCTTCAGAAGCGCGTAGAAAATTGCGAGGCGTTGCTCGAACCGAACAGCGCCTCGTCAAACCGTCCTCCCCGACACAAGACTGAACCTTCGGTTCCACCTCCCTTGCAGAAGCGCTCTCTGCTTAAGCTCGCGGTCCTGATAGCTGCGCCTAGTGCCAGCAGGTATGAAGCTATGGGGCAAACTGTAATAAAAATGAAACTTAACAGGCTGCGCTAGAAGTAGCGATGGGCCTGTTGCTACTTCCTGAAACTCGACTATAACTAGTCTGTGCGGCGCAATAGCAGCCTCACCATTAGCATCTGCTATCGTTCGAACGTAAAAATCCTACGTGCTCAAAAACAATAATTAAGTCCAGCAGCAACCATAATAAGAGAGGACGCAAATGGGTAAGTTAACACGTCGTATATTTCTAAAATACACAGGTAGTGGAGCGGCTGTCGGCACGCTTGCTCTATCAAATACTGCCTTTGCGCAACAATCCGCTCCAAGTTTTCCGCCTGGCTCTACAACACTTCCCTATCCCCAACAACCAATCGCAAAACTAAACGAGCTTCAGGTCAATAACCCTGTTTCCTTTTCCTATCCGGATAGCGCCTCACCCTGTGTCCTGATAAAAAAAGGTAAAACCGTTCCGGGCGGCGTCGGGCCGGATAAAGACATTGTTGCGTACAGCACGTTATGCACCCACATGGGTTGCCCTGTGCTTTACGATCAAACAGCAGAGACGTTTAAGTGCCCTTGCCATTACTCCATATTTGATCCAGACCAAGGCGGGCAAATGGTAACCGGTCAGGCAACCGAGAATCTGCCTCAGATCGTGCTTTCTTATAACGATGACGAGAAATCTGTTTATGCCATCTCAGTCCAAGGACTGATCTATGGAAGGCAAGCCAATATAATCTAGTGTGAGGATAGCCTGATGAGCCAATTCAAAGATCGAGTCCCGCTGCCACCGATAGATGCCCAGAAAACTAATATGGCTTGCCATTTCTGCATAGTTGGCTGTGGGTATCACGTATACAAGTGGCCCGCAAACAAAGAGGGTGGCAGGGCGCCCGAGCAAAATGCTCTTAACGTGGATTTCACCCGCCAAGTTCCCCCAATGCAGATCACCATGACGCCTGCCATGGTGAATCGTATTAAGGATAACGATGGCAGCGAACACAATATAATGATTATTCCTGATAAGGAGTGCGAGGTAAATAAGGGGCTATCCTCTACGCGCGGCGGCCAAATGGCCAGCATTATGTATTCCGAAAATACCCCGATAGGAGAGCGTCGCCTCAAGGTTCCGATGCTCTATACCGGTGATGACTGGATAGAGACGACTTGGCAGCAGTCGATGGATATCTACGCGGGGTTAACTAAAAGAATTCTAGACGAAGACGGGCCCGAACAAATTCTGTTCAATCTTTTCGACCATGGTGGGGCGGGAGGAGGCTTCGAAAATACCTGGGCGACTGGGAAGTTGATTTTTTCCGGCATTGGTACTCCGATGGTCAGGATACACAACAGGCCAGCCTACAATTCCGAGTGCCATGCGACGCGCGACATGGGGGTCGGCGAGCTAAACAACAGCTATGAAGATGCAGAGCTTGCTGATGTATTGATCTCCATTGGTAACAATCCGTACGAGTCCCAAACTAATTATTTTCTCGCTCATTGGGTGCCCAATTTGCAGGGCGCAACGACAGGGAAAAAGAAGGAGCGATATCCAGGTGAAAGCTTTGCTAAAGCCAAGATAATTTTTGTAGATCCCCGCCGCACTATTTCTGTAGATATTTCTGAAACAGTTGCTGGCAAGGACCATGTTTTACACTTAGCTATCAACCCTGGAACGGACACGGCTTTATTTAACGGGCTTTTGACGTATGTGGTGGAAAAAGGTTGGCAGGATGATGAATTCATCCAGAACCACACGACCGGTTTCGACGACACTCTTGCCTCTAACAAGCTTAGCCTGAGCGAATGTAGCGTTATTACTGGTATCACCGAAGACGATTTGAGAAAAGCAGCAGAGTGGGCTTATCAACCCAAGGAATCGGGGCACGCGCCCCGCACCATGCATGCTTATGAAAAAGGGGTCATCTGGGGCAACGATAACTACCGAATCCAGTCATCCATCGTGAACCTTGTATTGGCCACGCATAACGTTGGCCGTCGAGGAACTGGCGTGGTTCGTATGGGTGGCCATCAGGAGGGTTATGTACGCCCCCCTTATCCAGGCGGTCGGCCCGCTCCTTACATCGATCAGGAAATCATCAAAAACAATGGAATGATGCTCACCGTCTGGGCTTGCAATGCTTTCCAAACGACCGTAAACGCCGAGACATATCGCGAAGCAGTAAAGCGACGGGCAAATATCGTCAACCAGGCACTGGCCAAGGCAAGGGGCGCTTCTACAGAGCAGCTAATCAACATCATCTATGATGCGGTCAAGAACCAAGGCGGCTTGTATCTCGTTGATATTGATCTCTATCGCACTAAGTTCGCGGACAGCTCCCACATGCTCCTCCCGGCCGCACACCCGGGAGAAATGAACCTCACATCCATGAATGGTGAAAGACGGCTGCGATTGTCAGAGCGCTTCATGGATCCTCCTGGGATTGCCAAAGCGGACTGTATGATCGCTGCCGATATGGCCAATGCGCTGAAGCGCCTGTATGAAGGCGAAGGCAACACTGAGATGGCGCAGAGATTCTCAGGCTTTGACTGGCAAAGTGAGGAGGATTCGTTCAATGACGGTTTCCGCATGGCTCATGAGAAGGAGATTGATAGCCAAGGGGGGCCTACTGGGCATCTTGCCACCTATGAACGGCTGCGAGCCGCAGGGACGAATGGCGTTCAGCTGCCCATCAAGGAATACCGCGACGGTAAGCTGATCGGGACCGAAATACTTTACAGCGACAACACGTTCGACACGGATGACGGGAAGGCCCATTTTCAGCCGTCACCCTGGAATGGCTTCCCCGCCGTCATCGAAGCGCAGCAGAAAAACCATGCTTTCTGGATCAATAACGGGCGTACGAATCACATCTGGCAATCGGCCTATCACGATCAGCATCTAAGCTTCCGTAAAGGTCGTTTTCCTATGGCACCCCTGGAGATCAACCCAGAGGACGCTGCGCAACTGGGGATCGCGGCTGGGGATATAGTTGAGATTTATAACGACTACGGCGCGACCTATGCCATGGCCTACGCGGAACCCGACATCAAGCGGGGGCAAGTCTTCATGATGTTCGGATACCCAAACGGCGTACAGGGCGACACAGTCAGCGAATGGACCGATCGCAACGTAATTCCTTATTACAAGGGTGCGTGGGCCGACATTCGTAAAGTAGGTGAAAACGAAGCCTACAAACATTCAGTGTCGTTCAAGCGTCGGCGTTACTCGTAACGCTTCAACATCGGGAGGAATGGTTCGCAGCATTCCTCCCGAGCGCTACGGGGTGGTTGCCCGCCTGCAAAAAACCGATCACTACGACCGGCTAACTTGAGCGAGTCATTCCATGCTTTGGCAGGAACATGGAAATGAGAGCTGCCAACAGAATGAATCCACTCGACACCCATAGGCAGGCGTGCAGTCCATAAGCCTGGAACACCCAGCCGGACAGCAGCGTGCCGATCAAGCGGCCCAGGGCGTTGGACATGTAATAGAACCCCACGTCCAGCGAGACACCGTCTTCCTTGGCGTAGCTGATGATCAGATAGCTGTGCAGCGAGGAGTTCACAGCGAACAACACGCCGAAAAGCATCAGCCCGCCCAGCAGTACCGTAAGGGCTGACCAATCGGTGGAAAGACCCAGCGCAATCAAGGCAGGCAAACCCGCCAGGGAAAGCGCCCAGGCGAACGCCGCACGCCCGTCCGGCACATGACCTCGTTTCTTGCCCGTGATATTAGGCGCGAGGGACTGCACGATGCCGTAACCGATGACCCACGCCGCGAGAAAGCCTCCGACCAGCCAGAAGTCCCAACCAAATACGGTGCTCAGATAAACCGGAAGGGCTATCACGAACCAAACGTCGCGAGCGGCGAACAGGAACAGACGTGCCGCAGAGAGGATGTTGATTGCCCGGCTCTTGGAGAGCATGTCGCGGAACTTGGGCTTGGCCTTGGCCTTGCCGAGATCCCTCTTCAGGAATACCAGGCTGCCTATGAAGACCAGGGCCAGCACCGCCGCCATGGCCAGCACCGCGCCGGCAAAGCCGAGCAGCGCAAGCAGCGCCCCGCCGAGGAAAAAGCCCACCCCCTTAAGGGCGTTCTTCGAGCCGGTCAGGATCGCTACCCACTTGTATAGCGTGCCCTGCTGACTATCCGGTACCAGGAGCTTGATTGAGCTCTTGGCACTCATCTTGTTCAGATCCTTGGCAATACCGGAAAGCGCTTGTGCGCCCATCACCCAAGGCACGGTTAGCCAAGCCGCCGGTACGGTGAGCATCAGCAATGCGAGCACCTGCACGCCCAGCCCAATGTTCATGGTCCGATTGAGGCCGAGGCGAGCGCCAAGGTAGCCACCCACCAGGTTGGTGATGACACCGAATATCTCGTAAAACAGGAACAGCGCTGCGATCTGCAGGGGCGTGTAGCCCAGCGAGTGGAAGTGCAACACCACCAACATGCGCAATGCGCCATCGGTGAGGGTAAAGGCCCAGTAATTACCGGTGACCACCAGGTACTGACGTACTTCCACAGACAGGGTCGACAACGCTTTCATGTGTGCTCCCGATTACACTGCAGCGCCGACCAGCCGGGCCAGTTCGACGGCACGATTGGCATATCCCCACTCGTTGTCGTACCAGGCGTAGATTTTCACCTGGGTACCGTTGACCACCATCGTGGATAGCGCGTCGATGATCGAGGAGCGCGGATCGGTGCGGTAATCGATGGAGACCAGGGGACGTTCCTCGTAGCCAAGAATGCCCTTCAGCGGACCTTCGGCGGCAGCCTTGAGCAGTTCGTTCACTTCTTCCGCGGTGGCCGCTTGTTCGACTTCGAACACACAGTCGGTGAGCGAAGCATTCGCCAGCGGAACACGCACAGCATGACCGTTTAGCTTGCCGCGCAGCTCTGGGAATATTTCGGCGATCGCCGTGGCCGAACCGGTCGTTGTCGGGATCAGGCTCATCCCCGAGGCGCGGGCACGGCGCAAATCCTTGTGCGGGGTGTCGAGGATGCTCTGGGTATTGGTCAGATCGTGGATGGTGGTGATCGATCCGTGGCGGATACCCAGACTTTCATGAATCACCTTGACCACCGGCGCCAGGCAGTTGGTTGTGCAGGAGGCGGCTGTGACGATGCGATGCTGGGCTGGATCGAATAGCTGGTGGTTGACGCCCATGACGACGTTGAGCGCGCCCTTTTCCTTGACCGGGGCACACACCACGACGCGCTTAACGCCCTGGTCCAGGTAGGCCTGTAATACGGCTACGGTTTTCATCTTGCCGCTCGCCTCGATGACGAGATCGCAATCGCTCCAATCGGTCTCGGCGATCGCCTTGTTCGCCGTAACCTGGATGTGCTTGCCGTCGATCAGGATGCAATCGCCGTCGCTGCTCGCCTCTTGTCCCCAGCGGCCATGCACCGAGTCGAAATTGAGCAGGTGGGCGTGGGTCGCGGCGTCGCCAGCAGGATCGTTGATCCGGACGAATTCCATTTCGGGCCAGCCCCAGGCCGCACGCAGTGCCAATCGACCGATACGGCCAAAACCATTGATGCCAACTTTGATCGTCATGCTGGTATCTCACAGAAGAAGAGCGGGGATCAGTCGAACTGATTGATCCAATTAAGGTGTGCAGGGTGTTGGATGGCTTTCGGTCGCAGCGCCTGCACCTGAGCGATCGCGGTATCCCGGCCAAGACCCGCCTCGATCAGGATGCGAGCGGCAATAAGACCGGTGCGCCCCGAACCGCCTTTGCAGTGAATGGCGAGAGATTCCCCGGCCTTCAGTTGGGAGAGGATTGGCTGCCTGGCCTCCTTCCACTGGCGTCCGAAATCTTCGAGAGGGACCTGCTCATCCGCCACCGGTAGGTGATACCAGGCGAGACCCAACACCTCACATTGCCTGGAAATGTCGCCCGCATCGTTCGTGTCCAATTCGCTTTGCGGCATCAGCGTGATGACGGCGGTGGCTCCGGCTTGCTTGAGCGCAGCCAATGCGTCTGTCAGGAAGACTCCCTTGGTGCCGGGGCAGGGGGTGAAAATCAGCTTTCCCGGCAAGCCTGGGATGCTGAGCACATCGTAGGGGTGGCTCATCTTTAGTTCCTCGATCAGATAGCGCGCTGATTGACCCGCCGGGAAAGTTCCTCGGCCGACTCCTTGCGCTCGGAGTAGCGATCAACCAGATAGTCAGACCGGTCACGTAGCAGCAGGGTGAACTTCACTAGCTCTTCCATAACGTCGACCAGCCGGTCGTAGAACGCGGAGGGTTTCATTCGACCGTTCTCGTCGAACTCCAGAAAAGCCTTGGGCACCGAGGACTGGTTGGAGATGGTGAACATGCGCATCCAGCGACCAAGTACTCGCAGCTGGTTGACCACGTTGAACGATTGCGATCCTCCGCAGACCTGCATGACCGCCAGCGTCTTGCCCTGGGTCGGGCGAACCGCACCCATCGCCAGCGGCACCCAGTCGATCTGTGCCTTGAATACTGCGCTCATGGAGCCGTGACGCTCGGGCGAACACCAGACCTGGCCTTCGGACCATTTCATCAGCTCGCGAAGTTCCTGCACCTTGGGATGGGTGTCAGGAACATCGTCCGGCAGGGGTAGACCTGAGGGATTAAAAATGCGGGTTTCAGCGCCGAATCGTTGGAGCAGCCGTGCAGCTTCCTCGACCATCAATCGACTGAACGAGCGCTCCCGATTCGAACCGTAGAGCAGCAGGATGCGTGGCGGGTGAGTTGGCGTGCTCTCGATGCCGAGTTTTTCCAGGCTCGGAGGGTTTGCCAGCCCGAAATCGAGATTCGGGAGCAGATCGTCTTTCATGGTCACTCCTGTTGTACGGGGGTGGCAGCGCTATCGAACCAGCGACGCTTGAGCCACAGGGCAACGCCAACTAGCGAGATCAAGACCGGCACCTCGACCAGCGGACCGATCACCGTGGCGAAGGCCACCGGAGACGCCAGGCCAAAGGTGGCAATGGCTACCGCGATGGCCAGCTCGAAGTTATTGCTCGCTGAGGTAAACGCCAGAGCAGTAGTACGGGGGTAATCGGCCTTCAGCACCTTGCCCATCCAGAAGCTGACAAAAAACATCACGATGAAGTAAATCGTCAGCGGGATGGCGATTCGAACTACGTCGAGCGGCAGCTGCAGCACCATATCGCCTTTGAGACTAAACATCGCGACGATGGTGAGCAGCAGGGCCACCAAGGTCAGAGGGCTGATTCGCGGAATGAAATGCTCGGCGTACCACGCTTCTCCCTTCTGCCCGATCAGCACTTTGCGGGTCAGGAATCCGGCCAGAAACGGGATACCGAGGTAGATCAGCACCGATTCGGCTATGTCAAAGAAGTTGGTCTCGATGACGCTACCCTGCAGGCCAAACAGCGGCGGCAGCAGCCCCAGAAAAATCCATGCGTACACGCTGAAGAACAGGATCTGGAAGATACTGTTGAAGGCCACGAGGCCCGCCACGTACTGGTTGTTGCCACCGGCGATCTGGTTCCACACCAACACCATGGCTATACAGCGAGCGAGGCCGATCAGGATAAGACCTGTCATGTACTCCGGATAGTCGCGCAGAAAGATGACAGCCAGGGCAAACATCAGCACCGGCCCGATGACCCAGTTCTGAACGAGGGAGAGCACCAGGATGCGCTTGTCCTGGAACACCTGGGGCAGCTCTTCGTATTTCACCTTGGCCAGAGGGGGATACATCATCACGATCAGGCCAATGGCAATCGGGATATTGGTGGAGCCTACAGACAGGCTGTTCAACCAGGCTGGCAGACCCTCGAACACGCTTCCCAGGCCTACGCCCAGTGCCATCGCAAGGAAAATCCAGAACGTCAGGTAACGATCCAGAAAGGAGAGACGACTCTTGCTCATGCGGCTACCTCAAGTGCAGCTATGCGCGCTAGCTCGGCTTTCAGTTGGTCGGGGCTGAGCTGCTGCAGCGGCAAATCGAGAAAGGCTTGCACCCGAGCGCGAATGATTGCGAGCGTACGATCAAAAGCGGCGTCGACTTCCGCCTCAGTGCCTTGCAGCTCTGAAGGATCAGCCAGCCCCCAGTGAGCCTTCACCGCCGGCCCAAAGAACACTGGGCAAGCGTCGCCCGCCGCCTTGTCGCATACGGTGATTACGAAGTCAGGATTCAGCGACTCATGCGAGTCGATCGACTTGCTCGACAGCCCTTCGGTCGAAATACCCTCCTTTTGCAGCGCCTTCAGGCTGAGCGGGTGAACAATTCCCTTGGGGTGGCTTCCGGCGCTATAGGCTTTCATGCCGGCCGGCGCCATCGCGTTGAACGCGGCCTCTGAAAGGATGCTTCGGCAGCTATTAGCGGTGCAGAGAAACAGAATCTTCATCAATCAGGTATCCCTTGGGTTGGATGAGCCCAGGTGAGCTTCAGCAGCAGGAGGCGGTACGCGCAGGGCGGTCACCCATCTGGCTCAAGCGCTTCGCATCTGGGCTGAGCCAGTGGCGGTTTGAAGAAAGGGTGAGTTCGATGATGCGGGCCACCCAATCCGGCAGATTCGGGTGCAACCGGTAGTACACCCATTGCCCCTGCCGGCGATCTTCCAGTAGTCCACAGGTGCGCAGTTGCGCCAGATGGCGGGAGATCTTTGGCTGGCTCTCGTTGAGAGCAAAGGTGAGTTCGCACACGCACAGCTCGCTTTCTTCGGCGATCAGTAACATCGCGCGGGCGCGGGTTTCGTCAGCCAGGCATTTGAATACGGTGGTAGGAGTCAGGTGGTCGGCCATGAAAGTCTTAGCGCTTGGTTTTTACTAGAACGAACATTTTGATCCTTTCATGAATCTCGTGAAGAGCATGACGGAAGGCGTCGGGCTGGTCGCTGCTGACTGGGTCTTCGAAATTCCATGCGAGAACCTCAGCGGAGCCCGGCAGCGCCTGGCATTCCAATGCCGATTTATCGCACAGGGTTATGACGTAATCGAATTGCTGACCGGCGAACTCATCAATGGATTTGCTGCGCAAGCCATCGGCATTTACGCCCAAGTTCCGGAGCGCGGCGACGGTGCGCGGATCAACGCCTGTCGGGGCAGTACCAGCACTGAATGCTTCGAAGTGTTTGGCGTCGGTGTGCCGCAGGAGTGCTTCGGCCAGCTGTGAACGGGCGGCATTGGCAACGCAAACAAAGAGCACGCGAGACTTGTGAGCCATGGGAAATGTCTCTGACAAATTCGGAAAAACGAATATATGGTTTTTCACATAAAAGGTAAACCTACGCTTGCCTCAATCACCATTGGTGCTGACAACCCGTCGTATAGCAGCTCGCTTTAGCCGGTTCACGTTCTCGCTAACCTCTGAAACGTTTTATTACATCTGTAAATTCGCATATATGAATTTTGTAATGAAAGCGTCATCGGTACGGATTTAGGTTGCGTCCCACCTCAACCCAATGCAGGAATCTACGATGAAAAAACTGACCCTGTCCGCGCTAATGCTGGCCTCCCTCTTCGCCGGCACCGCCGTAGCCGGTGAGTTCGACAAACCTGGTTTCGTCACCGAAGTCGAAGACGGCCGACTGTGGGTGTTCCGCGAGGGCTCCCAGGAGCTGAAGGACTTCGAAGCCACCGGTGAGCCGGCCAAGCAGTTCACCGACATCGGCACCGGCCCTAACGGCATGACCGTCAAGGCGGCCGATGAGAAGACTCTCAAGGCCTACTTGGAAACGCTGAAGAAGTAATTTTTACCAAGGCCGCCTTCGGGCGGCCTTTCTTTTGCGCGCCCGCATGGGTGCAATCTTGTGGTTGCAGCCCGCCGTAAGCTGACCACAGCGAACACATTGAAGCGCACGTATAGAGGTGAGCGACCGGTATTATCCGGCTGGTTCGGGCCGGCTTGAGTGCGGAGATCATAGATGGCGGTGTGGTGTTGAACGTGAGGTCAATGTGCAGCTCCGTTACTGCCTGGTCCATTCCAGCGGAAGCGGGCTGATGCCACGTTCCTGATCAATGCTCTCGGCGATCTTGAGCGCGGCGTCGAGTTCGCTGATGCCATGCTGCTGCATAAGTTGGTAGCGCTCGGCCTTTTCCTCCGGCTCGGTTTGGGCGAGCGCGAGATAGAGGCTGGGGGGCACCGCGCGGAACAATAATTCCATGCTACGCGACAGAATTACACCTTCTGAGAATTTGCCGGTTTCCTTTCTGGCAGAGAGCATCAGGGCTTTCTGCGCCGGAGTGAGCTCGCGGAACTTGGCGATTTTCTCTACCTCGTCTGGCGGCATGCCCATACACAACCACCATTCCATCATGTTCAACATTGGCTCGGCGGCTTTGGGCAGGTCGTCCAGGTTCTGCGTCGCCAGCCAGAACCAGGCCCCAAGTTTGCGCCACATCTTGGTGATCTTGACGATATAGGGGGCGAGCAATGGGTTCTTGGTGATGATATGCCCCTCGTCGGTGACGTTGATGATCGGGCGGCCCAGGAACTGGTCGCGCTCGGCGATGTTGTTGACGGTGTTGATCAGCGAGATATAGGCGATGGAAAGCTGAGCGTTGTAGCCCTCCCTGGCATAGGTAGCCAGGTCGACGATGGTGATGTCAGCTTCCGGCCACGGTGTGCCGGGGCGGTCGAACATCTCGCCGTCGCTGCCTTGGGTGAACATATCCATCGCATCGGCCATTTCCAGCAGCCGGGCACGGCGGACCTCGGGCAGGGTTGTGTCGCGGCCGCGCTCGCGCAGGGCATCGCGGACGTCCCGCGTGAGCACCGTGCGTTGCTCGGCGACACAGCGCTCTGCCGCGTCGAGGATGCATTGGCGAATCAGGCTGCGATCCGCACGCGTCATGCGCGCTTCCTCGCGTTCTTCTCCTCCGGTGATCATCAGGCGGGCAGTGATCTCCAGCTCACCCAGCACGTCGCGCTGCTCATCGCCATCGGTAGCCGCGTCGTCTTCGTCCAGCGCATCAGCGTCGAGCGTCTGCACCTGGCTGGGCGTTTCCACCAGCCGGTGCGCATCGGCGAAAGGAGCGAGGCTGACGCCCGCGCCGGGCGAGAGCTTCACACGATGTACGGTGAGGCCCAGTCGCGCGGCGAAATCGCCGTACAGGCCAAAGGAGTTGCCGGCTTCGACGATGAACAGTCTTGGTCGGTAGATCGCGGTAACTTGGTTGAGCAGATTGTTAAGCGTGGCCGACTTGCCGGAGCCGGTCGGGCCGGCGAGGAACAGGTGCGCATTCATTTGCCGGTCGAGGCGATTGAGCGGATCGAAGGTGATGGTGCCGCCGCCGCGGTTGAACAATGTGAGACCGGGGTGGCCGGTGCCCTGGCTGCGCCCCCACAGCGGTGCCAGGTTGGCGGCGTGTTGGGCGAACATCAGCTGGGTGTACCACTGGCGCTTGTCCAGCGCTGGGTCGTAGACGCAGGGCAGCCAGCGCAGATAGGTGTTGAGCGGTGCGACCTCATCTTCTTCGCGTACCGGTTGCAGCCCGGCACCGAGCAGCACGTTGCCAAGTTGCAGGCCGCGAGCGTCCAACTCGGACTGGTCGCGACCACGCAGATAAAAGGTGAGTGCGCTCCGGTACAACTTGTGAGCGCTGCCGATCAGGCTGCGGGCCTGTTGCACATCGGCACGGGTCTGTTCCGATGCCAGGGTGTCGCCCACGGATTTGCGACCAAGGTGGTTGAGGTGCGCTTCGAGCACATCCTGGGGGGTGATGACCAGCGTCAGGCACTGAATCGTGTCTTCCGGCAGTTGGTCGAACAGCGCATTGATCGCGTCGCCCTTGCGGGTTTCGCCGGTGACGTGCCCGGTCGATGGCGGTGTGCGTAGGCGGTCGACGGCGATGGCGCGGTGCGGCATGCCATCGAAGTGCCATTGGCCCTCAGCGACATCCGAGCGTGGCTGACCGAAGAACAGCCGCTGGCTGAAATCCGTGCCGCTGGCCAGCTCGATCTCGCCGGGCTCCTGTTCGTCCGGATAGCCGGTCAGGGCATAGAACCGCTCCCGGTCTTCTGCGGTGTTACCTACCTGGGTTGGATGGGGATTGAACCAGCGTAACAACCAGGCGTGGATGTCCGCCGCGCCAAGACGCCGGGCGCGTACACCGGCATGGGCCAAGCCGCCGACGAGGCGGTCGCAGACCCGGATGAGGGCCTGCTCGGGCGTTTGCCCACGGCGATGCGGCGCGTGGCCGACACGGCGGTAGACGACCATCCGCGTGCGCCGGGTCTGACCGCGCCAGGGCAGGCGCGTGACGGTGTTGTCCTCGAACAGACCGCCGGGCTTGGCGATGGCCTGCAGATGGTGGCCAAAGAACCGCAGGTAGAACTTGGTGAAGGCGGTGCCTTGGGCGCGGGGCTGGATGTAGGCGCGCAGCTCGTCGAGATAACGGTCCCAGTTGGGGTCGTCTTGGGCGTAGAGCTGCACGACCCAGGGGTTGTCTTCTAATTCGTCGAAGGCATCCTGCAGCACGTTTTCCAGCGTGTCGCGGACCTGCAGCAGCCAGGCGGGTTCGCGTCCTTCCGTGCCGACCGGGAGCAGCTCGTAGAAGGCCGCCACCGAGGTGCCGTCATCAAGCAGCATGCACTGTGACTGGGGCAGGTACTCGGCCCACGGCAGCAGGTCGGTGAACGAGGGTGCAACATCGTAGAGCGCCTTCTCGTCGGCCTGAGTGGCCGGCTGACGCGAGACGTGTGCGGTGCCAGGTTCGGCAATGCCGTGGGTGTATAACTCGGCGACGTGGCGAGCCCAGGCGTCCGCAGGTGGCGCGGGTTCCTCGACCTGGCGCCGGTGCTTGAACAGGGGCCAGGCCATTAGTAATCCTCAACCCGTTCGCCAGGCAGTGCGTACTGCACGCGCTGGTACAGAGGGAACAGCGTGGTGTAGCCGGGCACCGGCACCGGGTCGCTTCCAGCCATGTGCGGGAACACGTACATCAGCAGATCGGGGTTCGGCAGCCGATGGAACTGTCGGTAAATTTCGTTGGCGGCCGTGCGTGTGTAGCGGGCCTGCACGATGTACGCAGCGTGTACATCGGCCTCGGTCAACGGCCGGCGCAGGGCTTGGCGCGCGTCGAGCAGTTGCCGGGCGGTTCCGCCGCCGGTCTCGACGTTCCAGATATCGAGCATGGTGCTGTCGTCGTGCGGCAGTAGTTCGTCCTTGCTTGTCGCGCAGCCGCCGAGTGTGAGCACGACGGCCAGCAGCGTCAGGCTGTTAGTCCAGATCTTGCGCATGTGAGCTTCCTCCAAGACGGTGATCGACGCGGCGACCTTTCGGGTCGTAGTCGATGGTCAGGGGTTCTTCGAGATGCACTGCGACGCGTGCGCCGGGCTTGACGTAGACCGCTGCGAACGCCTGACCATAGAGCTTGTTGACCCAAGCAGACATGTCTTGCACGCCACCAGCGAGGATACGGCCCATGGCTTCGTTTGAGCCGATGCCGACGGTCCCGATGGAGCCGTCGTTGCTCATGTAGGAGACCTGACCACTGTCTGAGTCGATCAGCGAGGCGACGCCGGCACCGGCCGCGGTGATCAGGGCCTGCGTGCCTAGGTACTGCTGCGCGTTGCTACGGCGTTGGCCACTGACGCAGGGAATGCCGTGCGGGTCGCTGATCCAGCCCATGCCGTCCTGTGTGTCGTTGCCGTTGTTGCTTTGTTGGCGGTTGCCGCCGCGCTCGTCGTCTTTCGGGAGGGTGCGGATCGTGCCGTCCTCGAAGACGAACGTGACCGAACGGATCTGCCCGCGCACGCAGGAGAGGGTCCAGTCGCCTGAGGCGGTGCCGCTGACCACGGCGCCGGCAACATCCGGAATATCAATGCCGTTCGCGGTGAGGTTGTCCCGCCCGATCAGGACTTTGAATGGATACGGGTCACTGACGGTGCCGTCGATCGGTACGCGGCCGATCAGTGCCGTCATGGAGATCGAGCCCATCAGGGTCGAGTTGGTCGGCACGGTGTAGACGGCTGTCGTCTCTGGCACACCCGCCGCGCGGCGGCCGGCGTCGACAGCGGAGCTGGCAGTGGTTTCAAGTGTCTTCTGCGCCGGCCCGAAGCGGGTCGGGAAGCTGGGGCTGCTGGCATTGCCGGTGTTGCGCTGCTTGCCGTCGTCGCGCCGGTCCTCCGGCTCGATCCAGCGCAGAGTATCGCCAGCCAGACCGTCGCCCGGCTCAAGGCCTAGGCCGACCGGTAGATCGGCGGGGTTATCCTTGCCGATGCCATCGAGCCGCTGCTGCAGTTGTTGCAGCAGCCCCTGGGTTTTCTGCCGCTCGCTGGTGACCTGCTGCCGATCCTGATGCATCTGATTGCGTTCGCTGTCGAGCGCGCTCTGGATGCGCCGGTCGATGGTGCCTTCGCGTTGCCGAAGCCGTTGGTTCTCGTCACGCTGGGCCTTGTTGTCGCCCAGTGCGGTCTGCAACTCGGTGCGTAGTTGACGGACCTGAGCGACTAACGTCGCCACGGTGTCACGTGGGGTGTCGCCCTCGATACCGAGCGCTTTGGCTTCATCGGGCGTGAGCCGGGTACTTTCTTCCTGCGAACCGGGAACGTCGTTGCCGCCGGAGAACAGCTTGATGCCGACGAACACCAGCAGCAGCGCCAGGGGGATCATCAGCCATTTGAGCAGGCCATTGCTGTGCATCAGCGGCCTCCTTCATCTTGCGGAACGGGCAGGTTGAGGGAGGCATCGACGGGCGCGATGGTCGGCAGCAGGGCCTGCGCCAGCCCATGTCCACGGGTGACGAGGTAGACGACGGTGGTGTCGTCCGGCGTGCCGTTCGGTCCCAGCGTCGAATGCTGGAAGGTCGCGGTGAGGAAGTGGCCTTGCAGGGCGCGAGGATCCAGGTCGAGCCAGTGCGCGGCGTTGTTGCGCAGGCGCAGGGCACTGACCCACAGGTCGTCCAGACGCCATGCCGCGAGCGCCTGGGCCTGTACCGGCAGCGTCGGCAGCAAGCTGTCCAGCGGCAGGTCGCGGCGCAGGGTGGCGCGTGTGACGCCCGGTACGGGTTCGACCGTGCGCAGCGGTGCGTAGAGGTTCTGTGCCGCGTAGCGGGTCAGGATCACCGGCTGCGGTGTTGCCCGCACGGGCGGGGCGGCTGCGGCACTGTCATCTGCATCCGTCTGAGCAGCGGATGATGCGCTCTCGATTATGCGCACCGGCTCCAACGGTAGCTGACCCTCCTGCTCGGGTTCGGCGGCGATGTCGAGCAGAATGACGGTACCGGTATCGGCGTCCTGCAGTTGCAGCCGGGTCGGTTCGATTGGCTCGCTCGCCAGCAGGTAGATGGCCCCGGCGGCGCTCTGCACGCGCAGGCGGCTACCGACCGATGCGGGTACCCCGACGCGGACATTGCGCTCGACGAAGACGATGCGCTCCTGGCCAACCACGAGTGGTACGGCCAGCGGCAACCTTTCCCAACGCACGAGTTCGGTGGCATGGACGGCGCTGAACAGAACCAGGGTGAGCGCCGCAAGAGCCAGTGGCAATAAGCGGTTCATGGCATGTTTTCCGGGGAAGGAGCGGGCGCTGCCGCCGGATCGACAGGGGTGGCAATGCGCTGCGGCGCGCCCTCGTAGCAGTCAATGGCAAGACCAAACGGGTTGCGCTGAGGGTCGACGTCAATCCGCAGGACCTTGAGCGGGTAGCGGACCAGGGCGCGCTTGACTTGCTCCGAGGCGTAGTATTCGTCTGCCGTGACGTCGAGGCTAACGACCCACTCGCGGGTGGAGACGGTGCGCACGCGCAGCGTCGGGTTGTCGCCGTAACCGCGGCCCGGAATCTCATAGATGCCGCGTACGCGTCTCCGCAGCTCTCCAGCATTGCGGCGGTACTCGTAGTCCTGCTGCAGGAACGCCTGGCAGGCGGGCGTGAGATAGGGCGACAGCGCGTGCAGGTTGCGCGGGTAGTCCTCGTCGCCATTGGTGGGCCAGCGCTGGAGCTGCTGCCAGACGTAGAAGGTGAAGGCGTAAACGCTCTCAGGCGGCACGTCCCACCATGGACGCGTACTGCCTGAGCGCAGGTCTGGCGGTACATGGATGGTCAGGTCGCGTGGAGCGCTCCACCAGCCGACGCCCATGACCAGCGCCAGTACGACCAGCGCGCTGGTCCCGATACGCAGGGTCTTGATGTGGGCTTCGAGCCGCAGCACTTCGTTTTTGAACCGGCTCACAGCGCCTTGCCCCGGCGTGTGCTCCAGTAACCGGAGCGAATCACCAGTGTGTGGCCATCGGTGAAAGGTGCGAGCTGCGGCAGGTGGGCGGCGATCCACCACTGCAACTGCCGGTACAGCCATGTTTCTGGGCGGCCGCGTTTGAGCCGGCGCAGCGTGCCGCCACCGATGAAAATGCCAGCGGTGACCGCCAGTAGGATGGCTGTGGGGACGATGGCAATCGTTGTAAATATGAAGGCCAGCGGGATGCCACTCGCGAGACCGATCACCCCCGATGATCCCGCACAGACCCACAGTTCGTTTGCCGTCAGCCCTCGCACCACCACGGGGTGACGGTTGAGACGGTGGGGCAGGAACGCCACCGTCCCGTCCGGGCGGATGTCTTCAGCCATGTCGGCATTCCTTGGTTCAGAGAACGCCGATGGCTTCGGTCAGCAGCCAGATGCCAACCACGAGCAGGATCGCACCGACCGCCACGGTCAGGCCAAACTGGCCCCAGGTTGAGCGGCCAATGTGGATTTCCGCATAGCGGGTGTAGGCGTGGTAGCAGACGCCGACGAACATCGAGGCGACCACGAGCAATGCAATGAGCATCACGATGTCGTAGCCGTAATTCTGCAACGTTTCCATGATGCCGCCGCCCGTGCCGCGCGAAGGGTTTTCCAGGGTGGGCAGCTCGGCGTGGGCGAGAGGTGTCAGCACGCTGAACATCGGCAGTGCAGCCAGGCTAGCGAAGTGGAGGGGGCGGGAAATGCGGGTGAGCGGCTTCATCATGGCTACCTCTTACGAGAGCAGGAAAAAGGTCAGCACCAGGTACAGCACGGCAAAGCGCACCACGACGACCAGGAACTGACGTTGGGAAAGCTGTTCTTCTGCCCAACCGACGTAGGCGCTGCGCATCGCCCAGGCACCCCACACGAGCAGGACGGCGAACACCGCACCGAGTAGCACGGTCGCCATGTCGGAAGGGGTGATGCCGCTGTTGGCCTGGAACGCGGCGGTCTGCGCGGCGTTCATGGCGCGACCTGCGGCTCGAGGGCGGCGGTAGGCTGGCGGTAGTCGCCAAGCAGCAGGGCGGGGTCGCGCGGTTGCGCACGCGTTGGGGTGAGGTAGTCGTGGATGCCGGCGCGCACGCGCTCAAGGTCAGCGGTGAGACGGGCGTAGTCGAAGTGGTAGCGGGCGCGTTCGTCCCGCTGCTGCGCGGCTTGTTGTGCGACGAGCCGTTCGATGCTGTTGAGCTGGCGCAGCGCGGCGGCGAGCCGGGCGTGTTCGGGCGTGGCATCGTCGGCGCTGGTGTGGCCGGATACGCACAGGCCGAGCAGCAGCGCCAGGGTCAGACCGGGCGCGTGATGCCTGTCGGCTGGTGGGGGAAGTCGCTTCGACATTGGCCAATCCGCAATTTGCGAGAAGTGGCTAAATGCTCTCGGTATGCCTGAGGAGCTGCCTTAAACAATGGGAACCTGGGTGTGCCCCTATTACAGGCGGACTCAAGCGTCACTACCCACTGGCTAGCGAATCACAAGTATTTCTTGAAGCTGGCTGCGGTGATGTTCACCGCCAGGCCGAGCAGCGCCGCGCTCGGCAGCAGCACCAGCAACGGATGTACGCTGACGGGTAGGGTGAGGTAGATGATCCATGGCAGGACCGCCAATGGCATCAGGCTCGCCTTGGCGCGGTGGTAGACGAAGCCTGACTCTCTGCCCGCGCCGAACTTGCGGATGTCGCGCCGCACCAGACCATCAATCATGCCGACGAAAGCAGCCAGCAGAAATAGTGGCAGCGTCAGTACCAGGACCAGCAGTCGAACCATGAACGTCAATGCCGTGAATGCGGCGGCGATCAGGTATCTCTCGCTCCAGACGTAGACTTGACTGATGTAGAAACGGATGTCTCGGCCATCACCATGGCTGGGTGCGTGGGAGCGCGCCGATGCCTGGCTCATCCAGTCGAGCAGGCCAGTCTTCACGAAGATCCATTCGTAAGCACCCTCGACAAGCTGATGTGCGGTGCGGCCGGGCTCCTGTACCACCGCGCTGCGGGTGAAGTGGCTGGAAAGGTGGTTCAGTTCGTAGTCGAGCATGCCCTGGGCGTGACGCCAGCCCTGATCAGGCCAGAACAGGTGCATGCCGACGCACTCGATAATGATCGACAGCAGCAGCGAGCCGATCAGCACGCCGAGCATACGCAGCGGCAGGGTGATGATGCTGGCGAGCAAGCCTCGCTGGTGGGTTTGTTCGCGTTGCGTGGTGCTGGCCGGGTCCTTCATGGCCGTGCCTCGGCGTTGCTTGTCTCAGTGGTGGCGAGGTGGCGGAAGCCATCGAGCAGGTCGTCGGGCAGTGATTGATCCTGTAGGCCGGGAGTGCCACGGTTTTCCCACCAGTCGCTGGCTTCGACATAGTGCTGGCGCATGTGGCTCGCAAGCTGCTGTAAGTCCTCGGGCATCATTTCGTCAGGGTCGGGTACCGGCAACGGCATGCGGATTTTCCAGAGCTGGCCACCTTGCAACAGGGCAAAGGCCTGGCCTTTTGGCAAGCCAACCACGTGTGCGGGTTCAATCATCGGCACGCTGGCGGTGCTGATGCGATCCTGAGCATTGGAGGTGAAATCTGTTGGCCCCCGAACGTCGGAGCTGTCAGTAGCCCCGCTGACCAGCGTCGTGGTGTAGACGTCCACTTTTGGAAGCTGCCGGGTGAGTAGCTCGGCGGTAGCGGTTTCGCGCACTCTCAGCATGAACAGATTGTTGAAGTTGCCGATAACTTGGCCCGCTTTTGCGCGGTTGCCAAGACGGGCTTCGATGTCAGAGAGCGTCTGCGTATAGGCGGTGATCTGTAACCCTGCGCCGCCGCCCTTGTTGACCAGAGGCACGAATTCATCACCCATCAGCTCATTGAACTCGTCCGCATGGACGTTGATAGGGACTCGTGCTCCCGCTGTTGCGCCGGGCAGCCCGTCGTCGATGCCAAATTTGTAGATATGGCCGGCGACCGATACCAGGTCAGCGAACATCGAGTTGCCGACTGCAGCGGCAACTTCCGCATCCGACAGGGCATCAAGGCCGACATAGACCACCGCGCGTTTGCGGACGACCTGCATCCAGTCGAAGATTGGCCTGGGATCGTTGAGGTCGGAATAGTTCGGTGCGAGTAGCTGCGCGGTTTTGCCGGTGGTGAGTTTCTCCAGCAACGGTAAAAGGCTGGCGACGATCTTGTCGAAATACGTCCGGTCATAGCGCACGGCACTGCGCAGACCGTCGAGTACGGGGTCGTAGGTGCGTACCTGTGAGAGGTATTGCTCCAAGGCTACGACCCGCTTCTCTCGCCCGATCATATTGCGCGGGATATTTTTGTCGTTCAGCCGGCTTTCGAGCTGGACGATGATTTCCCAGGCCTTCGGTTCGTGCTTGGCGAAGTAGTGCTGCGCGTACTCGATAAAGAGCGCGTCGATGTTGACGACATGCCGCTGAATCAGTAGGTAGTCGGGGCGCTGGCCCAGCTCGACGAGGGCACGGGCGATGATGTTGACGAACCGCCAGGCGAACTCCCTGAAAGCGGCGCTATTGCCTTCACCTGAGAGCTGTCCGGCGATACGCGTGGCCACTTCGCTGATCCGCCCGAACCGGCCCACTGCGTTGTAGCGTGCGCTGAAATCATGCCAGCCCAAGTGGAAAACATAGAACTCACGTTCGCGCCCGGCGCGTTTGGCCTCCACGTACATCCGCTTGAGTAGGTCTGCATCCCCTTTGGGGTCGAATACGATCACCACCTCGTGCTCTCCGGCGGCGTTGCGCCGTCGAATGTCCTGAGTCACGAACAGCTCGGCCAATCGGGTCTTGCCGACCCGTGTCGCGCCCAGCACAAGTGAGTGTCCGACTCGTTCTCCGAGTGGCAGGCTGACATCGACTTCGTTTGGCTCGATGCCGTGCAGCCGCGGCAGGCCGCCGACCGGTGGCAACGGGCGCACCGGATTGATGGGAACGTCCCAAGTGGTGAGCTTGGCCATCTTCGACAGTGGAAACGGCGCGAACTCCAGCCGCTCTTCCAGGCGGCGTGCCAACTGGTAAGCGGGCGTAGGTTCCACATAGCGGCGGAACTCGGGCCTGAATGTCTGCGTCAGGCGGTGCGTGTGCCGTTGTTCCCAGCGAAAGCCTCTGCCTATGAACAGCCGTTGCTGGCTGACAGACACATTACGGCTGGTCATCACATAGCGCGGCAGGCGGCGGATATTGCGCCGGTAGCGCAGGATGACCAGCGCATCACGCAGGCGAATGGTGCCGAAGGTGAGAAAGGCAAGGGCGCTGCCCAGGCCAATCGATGGGCTCAGCGCCAGTGACCACGGTGCCACCAGGGACAGAAACGCGGCGGCGGCGCAGACCGCCACGCTGTACAGCTCCACGGCTGGCCGCAACAGCACTTCGATCGCGTGGCTCTGGGCCATGGTCGGCGCTTCACTGCTCGACGCCGGTTGCCGTGATCAGCACCGGGTAGTGGCGCAAGCCAAGGCGCTCGGCGAGATCATCCCCCGCAACCGGTGACAGTAACAGCCCCGGCACCAGCGCACGCAGCGCAGCCAGGGCCTCGGCCGACTTGACGTTGACCACTAGGCCCACGGCATTGAGCTCGTGTATGCGCAGTGCGCGCTGACGCAGCCAGGCGCGCGAGCGATTGTCGTCGCCGACGAGAAAGAACGGCGGCATTCCCGGTGCTTCGATCAACCTACGCGCCACATCGCCAGGTGACAGCTGCATCGAGCGCACCGGCAGCATATCGGCTTCGTTGAACGGTTTGGCTGGCGGACGCGGAATCTCGATGGGTGGCGCGCTCACCTCGGCGCGCGGTTGCAAGTTCAAGGCTTCGTAGTACGGCAAGGCCGACGTACCGCCATGGTCTGCGACGATGATCAGCGCGTCAGCCTGGGTGGCCAGCGACAGCCACGGCAGCGAAAGATACGCGACGAGGATGGTCAGGGATTTCATGGCAGATTCCCTCGCGAAGTGATTTCCAGCTGGGGGGTACCCAGTACGCGGGCCAGGTGCTGGCCGACGCTGTGACGGTAGCGCGCGGCTGGTGCGCCGCCGGCAGGCCGGTGGTAACGACCGATGGCGAGCAGCCAGTCGTCGCCCGGAATGTGCTGCTCGTGCAGTATCTCGGCGGCGATGGCCAGGTTACGGTAAGGGTCGAGCAGGTCGCAGGGCTGTGCGTAACGCTGCGGGTGGTAGCCGAGATTGATCTGGCCGAGACCGGCGTCAATGCGCTTGGCGGGTGTGCGCCTGAGTGCCTGGCGCAGCCCGCCGCAAGCCTCAGCACGGGTGGCGTAGCGCTGCGCCTTGCCAGCGACGTTGAGCGTCCACGGCCATGGCACCAGACGGCCACGCAAACGGATGCCGCTCTCTTGCAACGCGATGGCGTACAACACGGTCGAGGGAATACCGGCGCGCTTCGCAGCGACTTGATAGGCCGGCGGTGGGATTTCCCGCGCCTGGATGGGGCCTGCCAGTGCGCAGGCCAGCAGCACGAGCGCGTGGCGGCGCGACATTACGGCTGCCGCTGCCACTGGTTGCCGACCTTGCGTACGATTGCCGGCAGGTCACCCTGCAGATTCAGCGATTGCCAGCGTCCCGAATCGTGGTTGAGCGTGATCTGGCCGCTGCGCGCCTTGGCCGGGTCGATGCCAATACGTTGTGCCCAGGCGCGAATACGTGCGTCGTCGGCGTGGCTGTCGACGACGTAAATGTCGAATTCCATACCAGCAGCTTGCAGCCGCTGCGCTGCCCGATCACATGCGGGGCAAGCGTCCTGGACGAATACGGCGAGCCGTCCGTTCGCCGCTGGCACAACCGGCGAGAATGCCAGGCCGGCATCGGGCAGGATGACGCGCGGCATATCGGTGTTGAGCCGCTGCCAGGCGTCGTCGTAAGCCCGTTGGTACGCCAGCAGCTTTTCGACGCGGTGGGCTTCTGCTTCGACCTGCAACTCTGCATAGCGTCGCCGTTCTTGGTCGGAGCGCGCCTCAATGCCTAGCGCGGTAAGTGGGTCGAGGTTGGGAGAATAGATACCCAGCGGCCCTCGCATCAGCGTCCGGTAGCGCGCCCATTCCTCGGCGCTCAGCCCCCAACCTCGCGTGTGCTGCTCGTCGGCGCGCTCGGTGGTCATCAGTCGCTCGCGCGTGGGCAGGTTGTTGGCGGTGAGGGTTTCCGCTCCTTGGACAAGGCTGCTGATCAGCAGGGCGATCAGTACGGGGACGATATGGTGCAGCTTCATCTGCTTGTCCTACTGCGCGGGAATGGGCAGGCGACGAGTGTCGTCGCCGTGTCGGAACACGGCAGCGCTCCGTTCGATGGTTTCGAGGTGCCAACCGGCTTCCGTCTCGCCGGGGCGCAGCAGGTGAACCTGCGAGAGCGTGCCCGAGGTGGCTGACATAATCGAAAGGAACCGCTCGCCGGCACGTAGCTCGACACCGATCACCCGGAATGGCGGCTCGATGGACTTTGGTTTAGCGGGGACGGAAGCTCGCGGGCGGGGCACCGGCGGTGGTGCTGGGCGAGGTTCGTTGAGCTGTATTTCCAACTGCTCAATGCGGGCCACCAGCGGCAGTAGACTCTCCGCGGTCGGGCGGCTGCCGAGGGCCTGCTCGATGACGTTCAGTCGCCGCTCCAAGGCCTGATGCTCGACGTCGTAGCGCGCCTGGGGCAGTGCGTCAGGTTGCTGTTGGGCTTGTTCGACCTGCTGGACTAGGTCGGCCAAGCGCTTTTCCAGCACGGCGACCTGCAGGCCGGTGGCGCTGGTTTCGACCTGTGTCGCCAGACCCGACAGCGCGACGTGATCGATCACGACGGCGGCGCTGATGAGCAACAGCCAAGTGATGATGGCGGTGCGCATCAGCGTGCCGTGCCGGTGTTGCTCGCTACCTAGCATCGTCGTCATGGCTGTGACTCCCTAGCGGCACCGGGAGCGGTATCCGCAGTGGCGGGTGGGGCTTCGGCTGGCGTATGGGGAGGCTGGGTGAAGCAGACGCGGCGTGCAGTGTGATCGACGTGCAGCGTCCGCGCTGTCCCGGCTAGGGTCAGCAGGGCATCGCGCAGTTGCAGCGGGCCAAGGTGGTAGTGGGCCGCCGGCAGCGGGAGTCTGCCCAGCGCATCAGTTTCACTTCCGCTGCAGAGCTGGTAGCCGGAGCGTTGCAATACATGGCGCAGTGCGTCAGCGACGTTGGCGTTGAGAGTGTCGGGAATGGACACGTCGACGATCTGCAACAGCAGATCCTGCTGAGCGGCCGTCGGGATTAGCTCGACAAGGGTGTAGCGGCCGTAGCGGACAACCGGGATGTTCTCCGGTGCCGGAGCCGCCACCTCATCGGGCGGGGGAGAGAGCGGTGGAGGCGTTGCGCAGCCGGTCGCCAGAGCGGCCAGCAGCAGGCAACTGTGATAGGGAAGGGCGGTGTGCATGGCTCGGCTCTCGGCAAGGTCGAGGCGAGACCATCGGCGTTCTGTGGAACCGGATCAGCAAACAAAGGGAACTGCTGTGTTGCCGGTTTTATGAGCTCCTGTGCTGAGCCAATCTCAGGAGTGGTCAAAAAATCGTCAGGTGAATAAGACGCCCTCGGTTGTGTGCATTCAGGAGTTATCGAAAGGGTTATCCACAGGTTTTGTGGATAAAACAAAGGCTGGCGCCTCTGATGCCTGCCTCGACCACAGAGGTTCGATACAGCTTGGATCATCAAACAGGCAGACGAGCTAGGACGGTACTACCTGGGGCATCAATTGGCAGAAATCGGCGAAAGCGGGCATTCAACCTCTAGGTCGTTGCCACAAATTATTGCTTTGGAAGACCGCTGGCTTCCAGATGGCCGTTCTAACACGGTGGACTAGCCAACTTAGAGCCAGCGACGCACCTGCGCCTGATAGACCTGGAATTCGCTGCCGAACAGGGTTGTCAGGGCGCGCTCCTCAGGGTTGATCTGGAAGCGATTCATATACAGGACGAACCCCAGCACCCCGAGCAATGCTAACGGTGAGGCCAGGTAGCAGGCCCAGGCCAGCAATAACAGAGCAAAGCCGACGTACATCGGGTTGCGTGAGTACCGATAGATACCCGAGCGCACCAGCGCTGATGCAGTTTCAGGTTTAAGCGGATTGACGGTGGTCTGCGCCTGCCGAAACGACAGCACTCCGGCCACACTGAAGCAAACGCCAATGGCCGACACGAGCAGCGCCAACAGCACACGCACAGAGAGCGCCAGGTCGAGGCTCGGCACATATCGGGCGACCAGCCACATCAGCAGCCCGAACAGAGCAGTCACAATCGGCGGAGGTATCTTGTTTTCCAGTGCTCGCATAAAAACTCCCGATTAAAGCAGTCACGGCGTTTGCGCCAGTCTTGGTGTTTTAGCGCACTTTCTGCAATTCGCTTTGCACCAACTCCAACAGAGGCTCTGGGCCGAATTTAGTCAGAAGCTTTCCGTTGACGAAAAAGGTGGGCGTACCTTGAATGCCGACTTTCTTCACGTCCGCAGCATCTTTGGCCAGTATCTCGTCGATGGCCGGCGAGTTCATTGTGGCGCGGGCCTTCTCGACATCCAGACCCACTGCGGCGGCCGCTTCCCAGGCTTTCTGTGCTTGCGCGTCGTCATGCCACAGCGGCTGTGCTTCCAGCACGGCGGCCAGCACCGGCTCGTAAAGCCCCTGCATGCGCGCCGTCTCCAGTAAGCGCACGGCCTCTTCCGAGCCCCGGTGGAACAGCACATAGCGCACGACCAGGCGTACGTCCTGCGGGTACTGCGCCATGATTTGCTTCACGTAGGGGAAAAACGCTCGGCAGCTTTCGCACGAAGGGTCGAAGAACTCGACGATGGTGACCGGAGCGTTGATCGGCCCAATGATTGGTGAGTGGAAACGCACCAGCGAGCTGCTCGCCTGGGTGACGACCTGAGCCTCCTGGGGGGTGGAAAACCGCTGGTAGAGCATTGCCGCCACGACGAATCCGGCAATGGTTACCGCGCTGATGGTCAGCACGACGGCACGTCTATTCATACAAGGGTTCGCCGACGAATCAGGACAAGAAGCAGGACAATGGCAATGAAAACCGCCAGGGACAAAAGCGGCAACGGTACGCTGCCGAAAATCAGCATGTCGGCCCCGGAACAGGAGGTTCCGGCGCTACAGGGTTTTAGGGACAGTCTGAAAAAGACTTTCTGATTTTGGCAAAATAGCCGAACGCCACCCACCGAGGGTGGCTGATGCGGTGCATCACATACAGGCTCAAATCGAGCACGGCGGCGACTAGTAGCAATTGCAACCACAATGGGCTCTCGATCGGGAAGAGCCGAATCGAAGCCGGTACCGCATCGCCTAACTCGGCCAGGAACTCCGCAGTGAATTGAATGACAGACAGGTTCACCAGCATGTGCAGCAGATCCGTCAGGGTGTCCTGATGATCTTCCAGCCAGGCTCGCCGAAAAGGCTGGATGCGCTCCAAGCCAGCAATGAGTAGCATCCCCGCCGCGGAGACTATGAGGGTGGTGGGCCAATACGGTATTCCTGCATACAGTGCCCAGACCATGAAGGCGGTACAACTGCCAAACACTAGTGGATAGCTCAGCCACCGGATGGCGAATCGCAGGGAGATAGACATCGCTCAGCTCCTGAAGAGGGAGCCATGACTGTATGTGGGATGGTCCGTTTTCAGCTTGAACGAAAGAGCTACGATTCCTGAAGATCGACTTCAGCCAGGGCGGAGGAAGGATCGATGCCCAGTAGCGCCTTAAATGTCCGGGAGAAATGCGACGAGTCAGAAAAGCCCGCCTCATGGGCCGCTTCGATGAGCAGCCCCCCTTTGGCTAGATGCTGTAGGGCTTGTGTGAGACGTAACCATTTCGCATAGCTGCGCAGCGGCAAGCCTGTCTGTTCCACGAACCAATGGGAAAATCGTGTAGGAGACAAATGCACCAACTCGGCCATTCCGTCGCGTCCCATTTGACCTCTACGCAGCGCCTCTATCACCTTGGTCAAGCGAGGATCTGGAATCGGTGGATCGGGTAGCCGCAGTGCCTGACGCACCCCCGCCCTAACCTGGAGTGCGGTGTGTCCTGTCTCGCGCAGCACGTCGATAATCGCCAATACGTCCGTCGGGGCGATCACAATCACTCTCGCTTCTTCGGTACCCCGCATACGCATAGTTGGGGCTTCATCGGATAGTGCATCCAGATAGATCGACAGAACTCGTCCAGCACTAAGTCGGTGTTTCAGGCCCGCGGCTATGAAGATGGCTGCCCCTGTTTGAATGCCCAACGGGGTTTCAACCGATACAGGTGAGTCGAGGCCCACTGAAATCTGATGCGCCTGATGGTGGTGCCACTCCTGGGGGCCGGCACGGCCATGAAAGATGCCGATGCCGGGCCCTACCCAGGCCTTGCCTGTCCAGCGCACCGTATCCGTTGAGGGCGAGCCTTTCATTCTTTGACTCGGCCAGCTTCCGCATTTGGGCTCAGCAAACTGCTCAGGATCAACATGGCGGCACCACCGACGATACTAGTATCTGCCAGGTTAAACGCAGGCCAATGCCAGGACTGCCAGTAAAAATCCAAGTAGTCGATTACATGGCCTCGAAATGCGCGATCAATCAGATTCCCAACTGCCCCGCCCAAGATAAGGCTATAGCCTAAGGCTTCGCTGTTGGCTCTGGTTTTACGCAATACCAGAGCCAGCACCATCGAAACGACCAGAGCTATAACGATGAAGAAGTAACGCTGCCAACCGCCCGCGTCAGCCAGGAAGCTGAACGCTGCACCGGTATTCCAGAAATGAACCAGATTGAAAAACGGGGTGAGAGGAGTCACGGTGCCGACCGGGAGCGAACCCGTGATTGCGCTCTTCAACGCTTGGTCGGCCGAGGCAATGGTCAGCGATAGCATCCACCAGAACCAGGGAGCAACAAAAAGTAACCTTCTAGGAGACGAGCTCATCGCGTTTCTCCTTGAAGAAGTCTCTGCAGCTCCGGTGAGATGGGCATCGGCGCAAAAGCACTGACCCTGGCGCGTCCGCTGTTTCCGAGCGGCACCCAGATCTTCGAGAACAGCAGGGCCGCTATGATTCGCGGTACTTGGCTGAGCACCTCCCGAAAGTCGCGCAACTGCCAGCCAGCCCTTAGCATCAGCCAATGGCTCTGAGCATGAAGAATAGGCATTCGCTGGTTCAATATGTGGGCTCGCTCCAGCCAGGAGAAAGCCTCGGTTGGCGTCTGTTCTTTGAGTGCTTTCCTCGCTTGGTAGAAGGCCTCATCGATGGCAATGCGGAGAGCGGTATTCATCTGGATCTCACTTACGCAGCAGATGGCCTAAGTGAACACCCTATAGCCGCTATAGGGTCAAGCGCTATGGATTGAGGCGACGCGAAAAATGACTTGAAGCCGAAATCATAAAAGAGGTTTGTCGCCCCCCAGCAGGCCCGAAAGTATCCCGCAGTCCAGGCTTTGTCGTCCGTTATCGCAGCAGCCCCGCAACGTCACCAGTTGGCTTTCCAAGACCTGCAAGGACGCAATCTGGTTCCTGACCTGGGTGATATGTCTATCAAGGAGCTCATTGACCGCAACGCAGGGTTGCTGCGGCTGTTCTTGGTAGCTCTGCAAAACACCAATTTCTTCCAGTGACATGCCAAAAGAGCGGCATCGACGAATGAACAGCAGTTTGTCCGCATGGTCTGCTTTATAGGTTCGATAGCCATTGTCCTCACGATTAGGCGGTGGAAGCAGCCCCTGACGTTCATAAAAACGAATCGTCTGAATGTCCACCCCAGCCTGCTGTGCAAGTTGGCCGATGCGCATGGTCTGTCCCTTGGTAAAAGGGCCAGTATATCCAGGCTTGACCCTATAGCTACTACATGGTTTTTAATCGGTAGCATTAAGTCCTATAGGAGAGGCGAATCATGAGTTCTTGTGATACATCCCGTGGCTGTGGCCCTGAGGCGGCAACCACTGAAGCGGCAACCGCGCCTTCGAAGGAAGGAACCTGGGTCAGCAGTTTTTCTGTGCCCAAGATGGATTGCCCTTCAGAAGAGCGAATGATTCGGCTCGCGCTCAATGGCTTGCCTGAGCTCAATTCGTTGTCCTTTGATCTGAGCAGCAGACAGGTACGCGCTTTCCATGACGGTCCGGTTGACCAAATCGCGACCAAGCTGGAGTCGCTTGGTTTAGGGGCAACGCTTCTCGGCACTCAACCGGCCAGCCAGGAAGCAGCTTCGACCAATAGCGCCAGTGAAGAGCTGACTGCTTCCAAGGAGGCCGGCACGCTCAAAATCCTGCTCGGTATCAATGCCGCGATGTTTGTCATCGAGTTGGGCGCGGGCTTGATCGCTCAGTCGACGGGCCTGATCGCCGACTCGCTGGACATGTTTGCTGATGCAGCCGTCTATGGCCTGGCTCTCTTTGCGGTCGGTCGAGCTGCGCAGCTGCAGGTTCGCGCTGCGCACCTGGCGGGTATCGTCCAGATCGTATTGGCTCTGGGGGTACTCGTGGAGGTGGTTAGACGCTTCATGTATGGCAGCGAACCTGAGTCGATGCTGATGATGGGGATTGGCTTATTTGCACTCGTCGCGAACGTCAGCTGTCTGTTGATGATCTATGGCCATCGCGAAGGCGGTGCACACATGAAAGCGAGTTGGATTTTTTCGGCCAACGATGTGATCGCGAATATTGGCGTTATTGCCGCAGGTGCTTTGGTTGCGTGGACCGGTTCTCCCTATCCAGATTTGGTGATTGGTACGGTCGTTGGTCTCATCGTGCTGAACGGTGCGCGCCGAATTCTGGCATTGAAAGCCTGACCAGCCGAATCGACAACGCCCCTCATTTCCCAAACGGAGACGCGTAGCTTGTGACTGACGTTGAGACAACAGAGATAGAACAGTTGATGTCTAGATTGGACGGCAAAATTGCCGAAGGGCATGCCGCCCAGAGTCGCGATGCTGCTTATGCCGTCTATGTGAAGCTCGCGTCGCTTCGTGAACAGCTCCCAGCCCAGCCTGATGTCAGTAAACCCCTCACAGAAGCCGGGGTGGAGAAGGCCTTGGAGCAAGCCAGCCAGAAGGCCTGGCGACTCTATGAGGCCTTTCACCTTGAAGTGCAGTATGACTTGGAATGGGCGAGCAGCCGCAGCTACGAAGACGCTTAGAAATTCTTTCTTGAAAGATGAGAAAGCGGCGAATGGGTCACGGGTAAAACCTAGCCTAAACGAATCCATCGCGCCATGAATGAGGTTTCCACTATGCAGCATCGAACTGCACACGCCTCAACGCGGAGCGGGCCCGGTGCAGCAGCACGCGCACGTTGCCGCTGGAGGTCGCCATGCCCTCGGCGATATTGTCGAGTTCCAGGCCCTCCATCTCGCGCAGCCGATAGGCGCGCTGTTGCGCACCCGGCAGCGCGGCGATGGCGCGGCCCAGACACTGGGCCGACTCGGCGGAGCACAACAGCGCTTCCGGCCGCTCCTGATGCCAGGGGCCCGGAGTCGTCGGCCAGGGATCGGCCGCGTCGAAGCGCAGGCTCTTGCCGCTGTCTGCTTCCGGGAACATCGCCGCCCAGGGCACGTAGCGCCGCTCCCGCCGCAGCCGGGCCAGTGCCTGGTTACGCACTATTGCCCAGAGCCATGTCTTGAGGTTGGCCCGCCCTTCGGACCAGGGCAGCGTCCGATAGGCGGCGAGCCAGGCCTCTTGCAACGCATCGTCGGCCCAGGCTTCGCCGACGATGCAGGCAGCCAGCGTCCGTAGTGCTTGATGATGCTCACGCACCAGGGCCGTGAATGCCTCTCGGTCGCCACTACGCAATCGCTCCGCGCTGGCCCCTTCGGTCTGCGTCCCGGCGCCGCAAGCTGTGGTGATGCGGGTGTCCACTCTCCACCTCCTCGGCTGTTGCGATCTCACTGATGCAACAGCCTTGGCTCTCGTCTCCTGGCACGGTCCGGTCTTCCCTTAACCCGCGCAGCAGGACAGTTGCTTCACGTCCTTGGTGAAGGTCTGCGCCGCCAGCTTCAATCCCTCGACCATGGTCAGGTAGGGGAATAGTTGGTCGGCCAGTTCCTGCACCGTCATCCGCGCCCGGATGGCGATGGCAGCGGTCTGGATGATCTCGCCTGCTTCTGGAGTCACCGCTTGCACGCCCAGCAGCCGGCCGGAGCCCGCTTCGGCGACCAGCTTGATGAAACCACGGGTGTCGAAGTTGGCCAGCGCGCGTGGCACGTTGTCCAGGCTCAGCGTGCGACTGTCGGTTTCGAGGCCCGCGTGGTGCGCTTCCACCTCGCTGTAACCGACGGTGGCCACCTGCGGATCGGTGAATACCACGGCCGGCATCGTACCAAGATTGAGTGTCGCCTCGCCGCCAAGCATGTTGATCGCCGCCCGAGTGCCGGCCGCCGCCGCGACATAGACGAACTGCGGCTGGTTGGTGCAGTCACCTGCCGCATAGATATCGGGGGCGCTGCTGCGCATGCCCGTGTCGATCTGGATGCCACCGCGCTGATCCAGGTTCACGCCGGCGCCTTGCAGATTCATGCCTTGGGTATTGGGCGTGCGGCCGGTGGCGACGAGCAGTTGGTCGGCGCGCAGTTCGCCGTGGTTGGTGCTCAATACGAACTCGCCGTCGGCGTAGACCACCTGGCTGGCTTGCGTGTGCTCCAGCACTTCGATGCCCTCCATACGGAAGGCCGCCGTCAGCGCTGCGCCGATGGCTGGGTCTTCGCGGAAGAACAGCGTGTGGCGCGCCAAGATGCTGACCTTGCTGCTCAGGCGGGCGAATGCCTGCGCCAGTTCCAGCGCCACCACCGAGGAACCGATCACGGCCAAACGTTTGGGAGTGCTGTCGCTCACCAGCGCCTCGTCCGAGGTCCAGTAGGGCGTGTTCTTAAGGCCTGGAATCGGCGGAATCGCCGGGCTCGCGCCGGTGGCAATCAGGCAGCGGTCGAAGGCAAGGATGCGCTCGCCGCCCTCGGCCAGTTCCACGCTGAGCGTGCGGCCATCCCTGAAGCGGGCGGTGCCGCGCAGCACGGTGATGGCCGGGGTACACTCCAGGATGCTTTCGTATTTGGCATGGCGCAGCTCGTCGACGCGACCTTGTTGCTGGGCGAGCAGCCGTTCGCGCAGGACGACCGGCGTGGTGGCCGACAGCCCGGCGTCGAACGGACTCTCGCGCCTCAGCTGGGCTACATGGGCGGCGCGAATCATGATCTTGGAGGGCACGCACCCCACGTTGACGCAGGTGCCGCCGATGATGCCGCGCTCGATCAGCGTGACGCGGGCACCACCTTCCGCCGCCTTGAGCGCGGCCGCCATGGCGGCGCCGCCGCTGCCAATGACGGCAACGTGCAGCGATTGCTCATCGCCCGCCTGTGTAGTTTCCCGACCCGACCAGCCCGACGCCTGGTCGAATGGACCGGCAGAGCCGTCGGCGCCCCGCGCGCGATAACCGAGTGCGGTGACCACCGCGATAAGCGGCTCCAAGCCCACATGGCCATCGGTCGCGATCGCTGCCAGCCCCTGCGGATAGGAAACACTCGCCGAGCGCACACCCGCCACCTGCTCCAATGCCTGTTTGACGTGCTCCGTGCACGATCCGCAGGTCATGCCCTCCACCTGGAGTTCGATCATCACTTTTCTCCCGTATTCGAATCGACTGTGCAGCAGGCCTCGGCTTTACGCTTCTTGTGCAGGGCATAAAGGGTCAGCGCAATGAAGGCGCCGAGCGCCGGAAACAGTACGTAGTCCAGGTAGCCTACCCAGGCGGATAGGCCGATTGCTCCAAACAGAACCACCAGCACCGGCGTGAAACAACAGACTGCCGCCACTACCGACCTGAACCGCCCCGCATTCTCCGGAGGCTCTTTGGTGTGAGTCATACCGCTTGGGCAGACTCGATAAATTGCCGATAGTAGATCGCTTCGGCTCCCGCGGGCGGTATGTTCCCGATGGGCGCCAGCAATCGTCGATGGTTGAACCAGTCCACCCATTCCAGCGTTGCCAGTTCCACCGTCTCGCGGCTCTGCCATGATCGCCGGTGGATCACTTCGGCCTTGTACAGCCCGCTGACGGTCTCAGTCAAGGCATTGTCATAGGAGTCGCCGACGCTGCCCACTGACGGCTCAACGCCCGCTTCAGCCAGGCGCTCGGTGTAGCGGGAAACATACTGGGCGCCGCGTCCGCTGTGATGGATGAGGCCACCTTGATCGACTGGGCGACGGGCATACAAGGCCTGCTCCAGCGCATCGAGAACGAAGTCGGTACGGGCCGAACTGGAGACCCGCTAGCCAACGATCCGTCGGGCGAAGCGGTCTATTGAAAATCCCCGCTGCGCGCATCCAGACCGGTCAGCAGTGTGGAGAGTGAGGCGACCAGCAATCACATGCCGCACGCCATGGCCAATGCAAACCGATGTTCCAGCATCTGTGTTTTAGGGCGTGCGGCTGCATGGCTGCTCTCCTTGCGATGGGTGTGAGATTCCTCGGTCCCCGGGGTGCTGAGCACGCATTGAATAGAGAATGGCGGACCACGCCTGAGGGCGAGGTCCGCGTGGCACTTAGGCCTTCAGTTGTTGCATGCCTTCGGCCAGCATCCACAGTGCTCGGTTGAGCCGCAGGTTCTGATCGATGCCTTGGACTGGCCGGGTGCTCTGGCGGCGGCCATGGGCGCTGCGCCCGTTCAAACCGCCTTTGAGGAGGTTTTCCTGAATACGATTGAACGTGGACCACAGGTCACTGCCACCGTCGCCGAAGCGGCGAGGCATCAGTATCTGAGCCTCGGTGACTGGCGTCGCCTTGTTCGGCGCGTCGTACTTGAGCGCCAATGCAGAGCGGGCCAGTAGTTCCTGCTCGCCTTCGTCCAGGGTGATGAGGCGCATCGCGTCGCGAGACTCCTGCACTTGTTCGAAGCTGTGTAAGACCTCATAGGCACCTTCGATTACGTGCTCGGCGACATTGCCTTTGTGATGTACGCGGACATCGGCGAGGGTGTTACCGCAGACCAAGCCGTTGTGGCAGACGAACCTGAACATACCGGCCAGCATCTGGTAACTGCTGGTGCCGTCGTGCGAGTTTAGGAGGATGATTTCATTCGCTTCGTTGCCGTTGATCTGGCTGGCGTGGCGAAGGCGAACCATGTGCTTAGTGAATTCGCGGCGGTCCTCGTGGCGCACGCGGGTTTGGCACACCATGAAAGGTTGGAAACCCTCTCCGCGCAGTTCGGTGAGCACCGAGGCGGTGGGAATGTAGCTGTATCGCTCGGATCGGCTTTCATGCGGGTTTTCCGCGAAGATCGACGGTACCACTGCGCGAATCTGATCATCGGAAAGTGGATGGTCAGAGCGCAGTATTGGCGAGCGCGAAGCGAAACGAGAGGCGAGTTGCATGGCCGTTCTCCTTGAGAAATGCGGCAATCACATGCGGGTTGGAAGGCCGGCACGTCTGATTGCATGGGATAAAGAAAGCCCCAAGATGGGCGATAACGGGAGGTAAGCTGCGCATGCCGCCGACACCGAGGTGCCGGGGCATGGAAGGTGCGGGACGCGTGCCCTAGGTTAGGCCCAGTGGGTCAGAACGAAGCCACCCGCGCGGGCTCCTCGACAGGGGCCAAAATGAGGGCAGTGGGTTGTGGGCCACCGTTGTCGTCCTCGGCGAGAACCGTCTTGTCGGACGCGTGAACGTCTTCGAGAGCGGGGGCTTCGGGCTCTAGCGGATAGACCTTTTCGCCGTCGACTTTGATCAGGCTGACGCGAACCAGCTTCGACTTCAGGCTTCCGCTCACTTCACCAGCATGCTCACCTTTGGTACGGACGTAGGCATCCGCCTTCATGTCGTTGAGCGTGAAGGCAAGCAGCACCTTCTTCTTCGCTTCAACGGCCTGAATGCAGCGCTGCACCAGGTGTTGGGCGCCGTCGTCAGCTACGGTGGCCTCGATATAGCGATACTCGGGATCGCCAACCGGGCCGGCCAAGGCTGCAATTGAGCACGAGAGGAACGGATCACCGCCGTTCGGGATCATCCTGGGATTGTTCAAGTAGCCGATACCGCGGGTATGCAGCTCGTGATGCTCGATTTCGTCCAAGGCGCTGCGCTCCAGTACCTCGGCCTTGAGTAGCCGGGCCTTCATGCTGGCAGCTGGATCGCCCGAGAGCCGACGGAACGGATCGATCCACAGATCACCGAGACGAAAGCGGACCAGTGGCCGTTGCTGGGGATCATCGGTACCGATGTAGGGTTGGAGGAGTTTCTTGGCTTCGGCACCTGAAACCCGCACGTCGAAGTAGCGTCGGACCGGGTTATTTGCAGGCCCGAAGAGCGCCGCTACAGTGCACGCGAGAAATGGCATAGCCTTGCGGCCACCCTTCACCTGTACTTCGCGGACACGCTGGATGTAGCCGATGCCCGAGGTGTGGATGTCGAAGTACGACTTTGGATTGGAAGTAGTGCTGGTCATGGCGGATCTCCATTGACTTGGGAACAAGAAAGCGAAGACACACCGGCCCAATGCGGGGAGGTGCGTAACCCCGCGGTGGGTTGAGGAACATATGCATCCGCTACCGGCAAGCCAGTAGGCGTTCGCGCGAGGGATGCGGTGCGAACGGGGTCGGTCACACGGGGAAACCATGAGCAGCCTTGAAGACCGAAGCTGCCTGGCATGTCGCTGACAACGTCAGCGGAACATGGGGTGAGCCTGGCGCTACGCGAATCTCTCGGCCAGGGGGAATCGGTAATCGCGCGCGACCGCATTGGTCAGTCGCCGCAATAGCTGGTGATGGGGCTGGTATCGTTGCATAGATAAACTTGGCCAAGCAGGCGTAGCTGAAGTCGTCTGGCGTTCAGCGTCTCGGGAATCGATTAGAGAGCGTTACGTGAATCGATTTTGAGGAGAGGTCTTCCCACCAGTAGGGATCGGTAACAGCCGACCCGCAGCTGTCGTTTGGTAGGCTGAATCTACAGACTATATCTAAAGGCAGAAATCGGCCAAAAGCAGCCATTAGCTAAGAACTGCAATCGACCCAAGCGGAACGTCTAGCATTCGCGCATTGCAGTAATTATGTAGCCTAGTGACCGCCTGCCTATGCCCAGTCGGTCGATGGCTTCTTGACTCAAGCTGTGACTTGATCAGGCTGCACTGAACGATTGGCGGCGTTGCACTGGTCTATGGTCGCGAACACTTGCTGCCACATTTGCTCGGACTGCTGCTTGAGCTCGGCGGTACGGGTCTGGATGAGTGCCGCGATGCGCGCGCTCTCGTCCGTCACCAGATCCAGCTTGCGCTTGATCTCGGCCTCATCACTGGTGACCTGCACCAGCCCTTCAGGGAAGCCGTAGTCCTCGAACAGCATCTGATATTTGTGGCTCCATCCGGTGGCCAGCGCCGGCACACCTTGAGAGAGCGCGCTGACCAAACCGTGGAAGCGGCTACCCAGCGTTCCACTGCAGGCGCCGAGGATGCCCTTGATTTCCAGCGGGCCGCTTTCCCGGACGATCGGGATGCCGCCAACTGCAGACGACAGCTTCTCGGCGAGCGCCAGATCACCTTTGCCCTCATGCACCAGCACGAAGGGCTTGGCGCCTTTTTCTAGCAGGTAGCGCGTACAGGTGATCAAGAACGGCAGGTAGGCATCGCGTGTCTGCTGGTCAGTCTTGTCCAGCATCCGGCAGTTCGGGACGATGCAGAAGCGGTTCTGTTCGGCATCGAAATCGGCCGGGATTACGCCGCTGATCAGGTTGGTGAAGTCTGGCGCCTGTCTGATGTTGGCCCGCTCGCCGGTCAGGTCTGTCAGCAGTTCGTAGGACACCCGTTCACGGGGGAATATCAGATCGACATTTTCGGCCACGGTCTTCATCGCGGCCTGGATCTTCTCGGTGGTGAACGGGCCAAGGGCCTGCGGCAAGAGGATCACCCGGGTGCCATTCTTCTTCCAGGTTTTGACTGACTGCGCGAGTTCGATGCTCGGATCGTCGCCCCACTGATCGCTGTAGGCAAAGCCGGCAGCGTCGATTACCACGTCGACTTCCTTATCCAATACCACCCCGTACATCTCACGCAGTGGACGTGGCGCGAAGTTGGCCAGGTTGCCCCACTGAATCCCGTAGCGCCACAGGGATGCCTTGGGGTAGAAGCCCAGCTGCACCAGCTTGCGGAACGGGTGATCCGATTTCTCGGTGGTTGGAGCCATGACGAAGGTAGCGTCTGGATACCGGGTTTTCAGCTTCTGCAGTGCTGCATGCAACATCAGCTCGGCGCCTTTATTGACGAATCCTGCCTTTCTGATCTCGATAATCATCGCTTACCTCATTTAAAAACGATCAAGTCTTGCTCGGTCTTCTTGTCCGAATAGGGAATCCCTCCCGTTGGATCGGCATAGCCCACCGCCAGCAGCATCACCGTGCGCTCGTGATAGGCCAGGCCCAATTTCTTTGCCAGTTGTCGTTCGGCCTCTTCGATGTCCGGCCAGTTGATCGGGCAAGTGGACAGCCCGAGGCTTTCGAAGGCCAGCATCAGCTGCATGGCGGCCAGGGAGCCGTCGATATAGATGACATGGCGGTCGCGCGCTTCAGGGTACGAGCCGAGGTCACCGACCACTGCGATCACGCAGGGCAGGTTGTCGTGGAAGCCACCGGTGCCGCCGGCGCACTGGGCGATGTCGGCTGCTTTGGCCGCGTCGTTGCTGACATAGAAGCGGAAGGGCTGGCGATTACAGGCCGACGGTGCCAGCGTCGCGGCGCGCACGGCTTGCTCGATCAGCTCATTGCTGACGGGCTTGTCCTGATACCAGCGCACCGAGCGGCGGCGACGGAAAAGCACCATGAGTTCGTCGTAGCTGACCGGGCATTCCGGCAGATCGCTGTGCGGGTAAGGCACGCAGCGGCTGAGGTCATCATCGCGTTGAGTGCCGGAAAACTCACGTCGCGCCGAGTCGATCCGTGGGGTGCTTTGAACGGCCGAGAAGTAATCGGTGAGCACATCGTTGGCCCAACGTTGCTGACCGGTCATGACGCCGCCCCGGGTGGCATCGGCAAAGCAGCGTACGGTCGGGCCGATGTAATCCTCGGCAAAGGTGCTGCGCCGGGGACGCATGATCAGGCCTTTCTCCAGCCGGTGAACATTGCGGCGCAGGAACGCATTGTTTTCGCCCTTGCCCTGCATCAGCCGGGCGAACTGCAGGCGACCCAGCAGCACCGCACGGTGCTCGCGGTCGAACTCGCGGCTGATCAGGCAGTAGTAGACCGAGGACAGAAATCCGTTGCTGGAGAACAACCGGACCATCCCTAAGCGGGTATTGTCCCGCACAGCCTTGAGCGCATCTTTGACTGGCTCGGGCAATAGCTGAACGACGCGTTTAATGCTGACTGGCAAGGTCAAGTCTCCGATTGTTTAGGGCGTGGACCTTTCGATAGCCCACCGTTGCGCCTGACACAAGACCCTAGAGATGCCTCTATGTTGCTTTTGGCGTCAAAAAAAATGTGACTGGATGCTTCGCCGAGAGGTGCAAACGTTCGAAACTAATATTCGAAGGCAAACAGTTCTGCGCGTTAGCTCATGCCCGCCGGAAGATGGGGCACATTTTCACAAGCAGTTAACGCCGCAAAAAAATCGTGCAGCTCACTTCGCCAGTCATTAGTAGGGATGCCAAAGGTAGATTCGAATTTCTGGCAGTCTAAAACGGACCAAGCGGGTCGGCATGCTGGGGTAGGGTAATTGCTGGTCAGAATAGGATTCAATTTGGGCGCGCTTTCAAGAAGCCCAAATGCTATGGCTTGTTTAAAGATCTCAGATGCAAACTCATACCACGAGCAAGCTGGCCCGCCACTGTAATGGTAGATCCCCCATGGCAGTTCGCCCTCTTGAACGTAGCGGCTACCAAGCTCAAGAAGCGTTCGCGCGATGCTGACTGCATATGTCGGACAACCAATCTGGTCATCTACGATCGAGAGTTCGGAGCGCTCTCGGCCCAGCCGGAGCATCGTTTTTACAAAGTTCTTGCCGTGGGTGCTGTAGACCCAGCTAGTACGAATCACCAAATGGCGTGCGGTCAGCTCCGTTAGGATGTGCTCCCCTGCAAGTTTGCTAGCGCCGTAAACAGAGCACGGCTCAGTCGGTTCCGTTTCTGCATAGGCTCTGTTCCCGTTTCCGCTGAATACATAATCAGTTGAAATATGGAAGATCGGGATACCCGCTCGATCCGCGGCCTCTGCGAGCCGGTGGACGCCATCTCTATTGATGGCGTATGCGCGTGTAGCATCGTGCTCCGCGCCATCGACATCCGTATAAGCTGCTGAGTTAATGATTAATGCTGGTTGGTAGCGCCGCAGCGCAGCATCGATTGACGCAGCATTTGTGATGTCGAGGGCTCGGCTAGATGGCGCGACGGCGTTTATACCTCGACCGGGCGCTTGCTGAACGATGCTTTGCCCTATTTGGCCCGATCCTCCACACACCAGAAAAGTTGTGGCAAATTGGTTGGAAATGGAGTCTTGGAGCATCGGAGGCTTTCACTGCTAACTGACTAAGGGGTTAATCCTGCACCAACCATTAGGTTGGTTTCAATCGAAGGGCTGGACATGTACAGGCGTTCTGCAAGAACAGCCGAGAAGCGCTTAGCCGCTGACCATCTTAGGTGGATGGCATCCACAAAGTCGCCGGCAGGAGTATCAAGCTCTCTATCGGCATTCCAGTATTTCGCATTAGCCAATTCGAGGCTTTTCTTTACCCTGAAATCAAAGTCCGCGAGAAATGTACCATCGGGATCGTATTTCGATTTCCAGTCCGGATGCAGCGGGGTTGAGACTACAGTGAACTTTCGTGCTTCTCGCTTCAACCGATCGGCCATATCACTGAGCGCCGCGAAGCAACTGTGATCAAGGGCGTCGGGCTTTCCATAAAGCAGCCTGCGGCTGTTCGTGGTATCTAACGGGCCGCCGCCATAGCTATCGAAAACGAGCGGGTCCCATTCATTTTTTCCGCTTCGCTGATCTTTGACGGTCAAAGCATTTCGCATCAACGAAACCGGTGAGAAATAGCGGATGTAATAGGGCAACCGCGGCGCTTTTTCATATACGAAGGCGTCTGCATCGTTTCGGTTGAAAACCGCATCAGGAGCCTTCCAGCATCCAGCGAAATCCTGCGGATCAATTACCATCACCACTCTGCGAATGGTGGGCTCCCGATCAAGTAGCCAATTACCTACGTAAACCGACTGATTAGCCGAAAGCCCGCAGAATGCGCCATTCAAAGGCTTGATGGTCGGAGAGCGTTTTACCAGCTGGTCACCGTCAACGTGCCTCCAGGCAACGGATGAGCCAATGATTAGCGTGTCGGGTGACTTCACTGGGTGTTCACGGAGCTGCTGGAGTTTCTCGTCTACGCACAAACTGTTCGAGAACGCAGGGGGCGGAAGGTTACCCGTCCGCTCGAGCCCGAAAAGCGACAAGCCAAAAGCACCCAGCGCGCATGTCAGGCCACCGAGCAACGGCAGTAAATAGCCTAGCCCGACGCGGCGGGGTGTTGCGGGTTGGTTGATCATTGTCCCCTCCTTGGGTAAATCTCCTTAGCTGTCATTACCGCGCCTCAAGCTTTTTGCTGATGACTTCAGCGAAATGCCCGACGTTGCGCAGCGATTCCAGCTCCGCTGTCCTGAACTTGATGCCGAAACGCTGTTCTGCTGCGACCGTGAGCATGACGTGTGTCTGGCTGTCCCAGCCGTCGATGTCGTTAGCGGTCATCTCTGGCGAGAGCACGATGCTGTCATCGTCGAACACATCGTGGAAAACCGCTGTAAGTTCCTTGAGTACATCTGCTTCGGTCATGCCTTTACCTCGATGAAGTGGCGGGAAGGGGTGTCGTGTGTAAGGTCCAGACGCCAGAATGTCGTCTCGCTGGACGCGTCGGCCGGAGCGGGGCGCTGGGTGAAACCCAATCGTGCGAAATGCTCAGCGACCATGCCGTTGCGTTCCGTCGGCCGGTATTCGCCGATCAGAGCCTTATAGCCGGCCTGGATCGCGGTGCTGGCCAGCACGTCGAGCACGGCTTCCTCGACCTGGCGGCCCAATACTCGGCAGCTCATCAGCCAGCTGTCGATCAGTAGTTCGTCTTCAGGAAATGCCTCATCGGGCCTTGCCATCAGGACGCTGATCAAACCGTTGTCGCCAAACTTGTCGGTCAGACGAATCGCCAGCGTCACGGATCGAGGATCACTGGCAATGCGCTCGACCTCTGCTTCGCTGTAGCGACGCGTGGTGAGGTTGAACTGATTAGTTTTGTTGATCAGCTGCGTGCTGCGGGCGAGTTCGGCGGAGCCAATTGGGGTTGCCGTTAACACCATTTCGAGGCCGCGCAGGTAGCCCTCCATGTCGGTGGCGTGGCTCATGGCTGCTTTGCGTTCGGCATTCAGGGCGTAGTTGCGCCCGCGCGTGGCATCGTCGGGGGTGAACGAGACGGCTTCGAAGTAGCCGGCGGCTGCGACTCGGGCCGGGTAGTCGGCGACGTCGTCAGGCAGTTCGGGCACCGCCACTTCTGGCAATTCGCGGCGCACAATGTCGCGTTCGGCCGGGTTGTCATCGACGAAGACGAGGCTGTCCAGACCGATATCGAGCATCGAGGCGATGCGCCGCAGATTGCCGGCCTTGTCTTCCCAATTGGCAACGAACGCGGCGATGTCGCTGCGCTTGAGCGCCATCTCCGGGTGTTTGAATGCTGCTTCGGCCACGCTCAGGTCGTTCTTGCTGCACACCGCGAGAATGATGCCGCGCCGCGCCAGCAGTGCGGCGTAACGCTGGAAGGCGAGAAAGGCCTCACCGCAGGGTGAGCCTTGGCCCAGCTTGATGCCATCAACGCCGTCGTCCCCGACGACGCCACCCCACAGTGTATTGTCGAGATCCAGCACCAGGCATTTGCGCGACATGCCAACGCTGGCCGCAGCGATGCGTGCCAATTGTTCGCCATACAGCGGAGCGAGGTTCGGGCTGACCAGCTGTTTGGCCTGATGCCAGCGTACGGGTTCGGCGAGGCCGTCACCGTAGCTTCCGCGTGCGGCTTCCCAGGCCAGGTCCAACAACAGCACGCCATCATCGCGTGCGGCCTCGCGGATAGCAGCGTTCAAACGCTCGATCAGGGCGAACGGCGCCGCCGGCACCAGGGCTTCGAAGGAGCCGAACAGCGGCGGATCAGCCGGTACTATCGTCTGCTGCACGACCTGAGCGGCGTATCGCTCACGCGCTCGACGCCAGAGCAGGCGCAGCTCGTCGATACGTTCGGAGATTGCGGCGTCCACCTCAGCCTGAGAGGCTTCCAGCGGCAGCTGCAGCGGGGCATCACGGGCGTCCAGCGCAAGGACGATCAATTGTGGGGCGAAACGCGCAAGCTCCGCGTCTTCCATCAACAGTGCCTGGCGGTACATGCCATAAGGCGCGACATACACGGAGCACGCCAGGCGGCGCTGCAACCCGGCCACGCGGATCGACGGGACCAGATGATCCACTGTGTGTGAAGACAGCAGTGCAATGCGCATGGGCTGCAATTCGGGGGCGGTGCAGTCACCACGTGCAATAGCGCCAAGTCCCTCGCTCGCAAGCCGGTCCAGGCGAGTGGTGTGGGTAAAGTCGCGTCGGTAGCCGGCGAGCCTTGTGGCCATACCCAGACGAGCGATGGCATCGGACTCGCGCTTGGCTTCGCTGAGGGCGGCGCCAAGATCAGGGTGCTGCGCTAACCATAAAAGCTGATCCATTAGCGTTTAACTCCATTCTCAGAACTGGAAATAAAGGAACTCGGTAGGGGCGACGGAAAACGCCACGGCAAGGGCAAAGAACGACAGGACGCCGATTGCGAAACCGACCGCAGGCGTCGGGCTCCAGGCGGTGATGGGCAACCTGCGAAGCAGCCAGTGCTCGCGCGGCCGGGCATCCAGTGATGTCTGAAAGCGCGCCATCCATTGCTGCACGTTGGGCATCAACCAAACGAAGGCCAGCAACAGAGCCACGGTGAGGAAGTCGGATTTGTCGAACTTGGTGCTTAGCTCGCTCAAGCCGACCATGCCTGACAGGATCGCCATTGCAGCCGTCACGCTTTGCGCGCGGAAGAACACCATCGCTACGACTACGCAAAGGAAGGTCAAGAGCACCGCGCCGGCGTGGTACCAGATTTTGTCGCTGTCCAGCGGCATCCCTTGTCGGGCCTTGAGCGCCCGGAAGCCGTGTGCGACCACTAGGTAGAACCCGTGCAGCAGACCGAACACCACAAACTGCCAACCCGCGCCGTGCCATACGCCGGAAATGAACATGGTCAAGACGGTGGGGTAGGCCACGAGTATTACGAATGTGCTTAGGTTCATCTTGCCGCGCCGTGGAAGCGGCTTGCCAGCGGCCATCCGCGAGCGCGTGATGCGCATGACGATCGGGTTATAGATGTAGGCAGTCAGAAAACGCGTCAGCGTCATGTGCCAGCGCGACCAATAGTCGATGAGATTGCGGGCCTTGAATGGGCTGTTGAAGTTGACCGGCAACCGCAACCCGAACATCAGACCGAGGCCGATCGCCATGTCACTGTACCCCGAGAAGTCGAAGTAGATCTGCAAGGTATAGGAGAGGGCACCGAGCCAGGCGTCATAGAGCGCCGGAACGGTGCCGTCGGCGGCCACCGAGAAGATGGGCGAAGCCTTGGCGCCCAGGGGGTCGGCGATGATCACCTTCTTGAACAAGCCGAGCAGGAATACCGTCAGGCCCAGCGAGATATTGTCCAGCCGGGGGCGAAAGGTGGTGCTGTCCTTGAACTGCTTGAGCATCTCGCCGTGGTGAGTGATCGGGCCGGCGATGAGCTGTGGAAAGAAGCTAATGAAGAGGCAGTAATTGACGAAGTCGTGTTCGGTCACCTCTCCGTCATGGGCGTCGACCAGATAGGCGATCTGCTGAAAGGTGAAGAATGAGATTGCCAGCGGCAGTAGGATGTCGCCGACCGACCAGCCAAGGCCGAACGCTTCGTCGAGCGTCCCGAACAGAAAGCCGGTGTATTTGTAGTAGCCGAGCAGCGCCACGTTGGAGGCGACGCCCAGCACCAGCACCATTCGCGACGGTCGTCGCATCAGGTGGCCGCCGATGAGGTAGTTGACCACCATGCTGCCGACCAGAAGCGGAACGTAGCTCGGGTTCCACCAGCCATAGAAGACCAAGGACGCCAGCGTCAGCCAGATGGCTGCGTAGCGTTGTCTGCCAGTGCCTGCGAGAAGAATGAAGCCTAGGAGAACAACCGGAAGGAACCCGGCGATGAATACGAGGGAGTTGAACAGCATTTCCTTGCTCCGCCGCAGTGACAATCCCTGCACTGCCGTTGATTTTATGAAACCCGCCACCTAGTCCGACTTAGCTATCGGGCCGGGCGAGCCAATTAAGCAATCGGAGTGCCGGTCGTAATGAAAAGTTTCAACCTATACCCGCTCATTTTTTTCGATTCGCAAAGCACCCGCTCACGACTGGTCTGGAGCTGAGTAACAGCCTTTTGGCTACGGTCTGCGGCCAAGATGACCTCAGATGTGTCAGGGATTCGCCGGTTATGGCTAGCATGAGTCGACAGCTCCGCGAAGAACCAATATTTGCAAGAGGTCGAAAACGATGGTCGGGTACTGTATCCTTCCGGGGTTCAACCAAATCGATTTAAACGATGAACCTGCAAACACCTCTCTGGTTGCCTACGCCGCCATAGCGCTCCGCCCCCTCGCTTTACCCGTGACGGCTGTACTACAGCGGTCGCTTCTTCCTGCGTGCATCTTTTTAGATCTGCCGTAACCTCAAAAATATTTTGATCGTACTGCTCTCGCGGCTGGCTGCGTTGCGTTGTGCTGACGATTTATTGCCTTGGGAAATCTAATGCTCCACTCGTTAAGACAAACCTGGTTCTCCAACATCCGCGGCGACATCCTCGCTGGCATCGTCGTCGCATTAGCGCTGATCCCAGAAGCCATCGCCTTCTCGATTATCGCGGGGGTCGATCCGCGCGTCGGCCTCTACGCCTCCTTCTGTATCGCCGTGGTGATCGCTTTCGTCGGCGGTCGTCCAGGCATGATCTCGGCTGCCACTGGTGCGATGGCGCTGCTGATGGTGACATTGGTCCGGGAGCATGGTCTGCAGTATCTACTGGCAGCGACGCTACTCTGCGGCGTGCTACAGATCGGCGCAGGCTACTTACGCCTCGGCTCGCTCATGCGCTTCGTTTCGCGCTCAGTCGTGACAGGTTTCGTCAACGCCCTGGCGATCCTAATCTTCATGGCGCAACTACCAGAGCTGACAAACGTGACCTGGCATGTCTATGCGATGACGGCAGCGGGCCTAGGCATCATCTACCTGTTCCCCTACGTGCCGAAGATTGGCAAGGTCATCCCTTCACCTCTGGTCTGCATCCTGACGCTGACCGCTGTGGCGATCTATCTGGGGCTCGATATACGTACGGTCGGCGACATGGGCGACCTGCCCGATACGTTACCGATCTTCCTCTGGCCGGAAGTGCCGCTGACATTCGAGACGTTGGCGATCATATTCCCTTACTCAGCCGCTCTGGCCGTCGTCGGTCTGTTGGAGTCGATGATGACCGCGACCATCGTCGATGACCTGACCGATACCGGTAGCGACAAGAACCGCGAGTGCAAAGGCCAGGGTGTCGCCAACATCGCCTCCGGCCTTCTTGGAGGGATGGCCGGCTGCGCCATGATCGGTCAGTCGATCATCAACGTTAAATCCGGAGGCCGCACGCGTCTTTCCTCACTGGCTGCTGGTGTGTTCCTCCTGCTGATGGTGGTGTTCCTTGGCGAGTGGCTGTCTCAGATTCCCATGGCCGCGCTGGTCGCGGTGATGATCATGGTGGCCATCGGGACTTTCAGCTGGGATTCGCTGCGCAACCTGAAGAGGCACCCTTTATCGACCAATATCGTCATGGTGGTCACGGTGGTTGTCGTAGTCGCCACTCACAACCTCGCCTATGGCGTATTGGCTGGCGTACTGCTGGCTGCAATGTTCTTCGCCAACAAGGTCGGTCATTACATGGAGATCGAATCCTCACTGGACGAAGCCGGAGAGCACCGCACCTATAAAGTCACCGGTCAGGTGTTCTTCAGCTCGGCGGACAAATTCGTCGCTGCCTTCGACTTCAAGGAGGCACTGAGCAAAGCGACTATTGATCTCAGTCGCGCCCACTTCTGGGACATTACGGCTGTCGCTGCGCTGGACAAGGTCGTTGTCAAGCTTCGTCGTGAAGGCACCGAGGTTGAGGTGTTGGGCCTCAATCAGGCAAGCGCCACGATCGTGGACCGCTTCGGTGTTCACGATAAACCTGATGCCATCGACCAGCTAATGGGCCACTAAGAAGGAGATAAGCATGACCAAAGTAATCGCCTGTATCGACGGTTCTGCCTCAGCCCCGGCCGTTTGCGACTATGCAGCGTGGGCTGCTGTTAGCCTTAAAGCCCCACTGATGTTTGTGCACGTGTTGGATCAGAGGCAGTACCCGGTTGCAGCAGATCTGAGCGGCACCATCGGTCTCGGCAGCCGCGAGCACCTGCTAGATGAGCTGGCCTCCCTGGACGAGCAGCGCGGTAAGCTCGCGCTTGAACAAGGGAGAATCATGCTGGCTGCGGCGAAAGACCGAGCGATGATGAGAGACGTAGACGCGCCGGAATGCAAACAACGCCACGGCGATCTATTGGATTGTCTTCAAGAGCTAGAGGGCGAAACGCGCTTGCTCGTAATAGGTCGCCAGGGCGAATCGAGCAGTGGTCTCAACCAGCACGTTGGGAGCCAGCTGGAGAACGTAATACGCATCATGCACCGGCCAATCCTGGTAGCGCCGGTCGACTTTCAGACACCTGAGAGTGCAATGCTGGCCTTCGATGGTAGTGCTACCACCCGCAAGGGCGTGGAGATGCTGGCGACCAGCCCCCTGCTGAAGGGGCTGCCTATCCATTTGGTCATGGTGGGGCAAGAAAGCCACGAATCATCCGCTCAGCTAGGCTGGGCAAAGGACATTTTGGTTAATGCCGGCTATGTCGTTTTTGCCGAGGTTCGAAACGGTGAGATCGAGCCTACGCTGCACGGCTACCAAAAGGAGCATGGAATCGATCTGCTCGTGATGGGTGCCTATGGCCATTCGCGCATCCGGCAGCTCCTAGTTGGTAGTACCACGACCAGCATGCTCCGGACCACCACCAGCCCGCTCTTGCTGCTGCGCTAACAGCCATGAACGACAGCGACCTGAACCTTGCATATTTCAAAATCTTAATGGAGCAGCGGCTTGCCGATCTGGAGCCGCTATTGGAGGGCGCTGAGTCTCGCTCGCAATCGGTAGAGCTGGACCAGAGCAAGGTAGGTCGGCTGTCGAGAATGGATGCACTTCAACAGCAAGCGATGAACGATGCCATCCGCAGTCGGGCACTACGTGAGCGTACACGTCTTCAGCTCGCCCTAAAAAGCTGGCAAGAAGGTGAGTATGGCTGGTGTAGCCAATGCGGCGAGATGATTGCGGCGGGCCGTTTGGAATTCGACCCTGCCGCATCACTGTGCATTGCCTGCGCAACCGGCCATGAGTCGCGTTGAAAGTCGGCTTGTCGCGTCAGGTGCAATGAACGGGGTTTTCAATGTATTCGATGGATAAATATTTGTTGAGCCGAAGCCGGAAAGTAAGCGCTTGGGTATGGGGGCTGGTGGGCCTAGTGTTGATCACTGGATTCCAAATCCGTACCCATCATCTGGACGATCGTTTGTACTACTGGATCAACACCTATTGGCACACCGAAGATTGGCAGGAGCGCTCAGTATGGCTGCCAGCCTATCGGGTCAAGCTGGACGCAAAACCGGTTTCTGGAGTGGACACCAACCTTTCGGGGCTGACATTCGATCCAGACCAAAATCTGCTGTGGGCTGTCACAAACGGCCCTAACGAACTGCTTGCGCTCAGTCGTGACGGCGACGTGAAGCGACGTTACAACCTGGCTGGCTTTCAAGATGTGGAAGCGGTGTCCTACGCCGGCAATGGTCAGCTGGTAATCGCCGAGGAACGTCGGCAGAGCCTGGTTATCGTGGATGTCCCCATAGACGCAGACGGTAAGCTCTCCCCCGGTCGAGCATTGAGCCGTGACCAATACCCTTCGTTGACTTTGTCGCTTGGCGAGGCAGACAACAAGGGCCTTGAAGGGCTGGCTTACGACTTGAAAGGCGACCGCTTATTCGTGACTAAGGAGCGTGATCCTCGACAGTTATTGGAGGTGCATGGTCTTCGTGCGAGCCTGAGCAATGACTTCTCGCTGCGTATCCGCGACCTTTCCAGCACGGTGAAGGATAAGGTATTCGCCACGGACCTCTCGTCTGTCGTCTTCGATCAACAGAGCGGGCATTTGGTTTTGCTCAGCGACGAATCGAAGTTGCTGATTGAAATGACCGATGAGGGCAAGGTTGTGAGCTTCCGCTCCCTAGCGAGCGGCTTTGCGGGCCTGCAGAAGGGTATACCTCAAGCCGAAGGCGTAACCATCGACGTTGATGGCAATTTATACGTGGTAAGCGAGCCGAACCTGTTCTATCGCTTCGCCCGGGAGTCAGATTGACCGGCGCCAACCTACACAGTTGCGCTCGGGTTGTTGGGGCGCTAGGCGGATGGGTAGTGTTCTGAGTTCGCCTCTGGGCCCGGAAGCAGCCCTTCGCTAGATCTGCTTCAGGCCAATGACTGTCCTAGCATTGTCGCCTTTGAGTCTCTACCCGTCGAAAGATGCTCCGTGAATCACGAGCCGGATCGGTACCCTCTAGGACAGATACGTTGTATGCCCTCCTCAAGGGCCGATATGAGTCACCCTAATGCGGCTGCCGCAATTGGCCGAAAGCAGCCTGTCTCGGGAGTCCGCAATCGGCCAAAAGCGGCCTGTCGCGAAGGGCAGGTTTCAGCTAAAAGTAGATAAGGGCGCGTTAGCGGAGCTCGTTTTTTTGTCCTGACGAAGTGGTAGATGGGCGAATCGGCGAGACCGAAACTCATATCGCAGGGTATGAGCGCCAAGCCCCGCCCATCAGATACCGAGGGTTTGGTGGTTTGAACGATCTATCCGGATAGCTCCGGTTTGGCACCAGGTTTTTGCTCGTCGGAGTTTTGCGCGCTGGAAGACGCCTCGATAGACGATGGGTTTTCCTCATCCAGCTGGCAAATCGTGCAGTTCTGGCTATCTGGATGATTAGTTTCGACATAGCGAACGCGGCGGCTTCCCGATTGCCGGTTTGCGCTCACGCGGAAACGGGGTCGATCAGGGGTCTTCATATTCAATCCCTCACGTAGCGAAATGGATGCTTGGTAACGTCGCCTGGAGGCTGCGAACGGTGATGGATTCCCCGGGCCTCAAGGGGGCTGGCATGACGTGCTCAACCCTCAGGACTGTGCTCAACCTGTTCGCAATAGCGACGGAAATTATCCGTCAGGTCGGGTGGGCATACGCCGCACTGGCGATTCCCCGGCACGGCGTGATCGATGAACGCGGGATAGGGCAAGTTCAGTTCCGCCATGATGTCGCGGAAGCGCTCCAACGTTATCGCTTCACCGAGTCGGGGATTGCGCTGCTTTTCCTGGGCGATGGTCGAGACTCGTCGACCGCTGTAGTCATGGCTGGGATAGACCAGGGTGTCGTCTGGCAGCGTGAACAGCTTGTTTCTAACGCTGTGAAACAGGTCGTCGGCGCTGCCGTTCTGAAAGTCAGTCCTACCGCAGCCGTCGATGAGCAATGCATCACCGCTGAACAGGCGATCAGCGAGGAGATAGGCAAAGTGCCCGTCTGTGTGCCCGGGGGTATGCAAGGGTGTGAACTGCAGGCTGCCGACGATGAAAGGGACACCTTCTTCGATGCCCACATCCGTGCAGGGCAACTTGTCGATAGCCGGCCCCGCGATACGGCAGCCGGTCTGCTTCTTCAGCTCCAGCGCGGCGGTGATGTGGTCGGCATGTATGTGGGTATCCAAGGTGAACGCCAGCTGCAGGTCCAGCCTGGCCAGCTCGGCCAGGTCGCGGTCCGTTGCGGAAATGACCGGGTCGATGAGCACGGCCTGGCCGGTGTCCTCGCACCCGAGTACGTAGGTATAAGTGGACGACACGGGCTCGAACAGCTGGCGAAATATCATGATGGTCTCGGCTAGTGGTGAGTGTTCAGCGGTGCCTGTTCCAGCGCACTGAGCAGTGCATACTTTTCCTGATCGATCTCGCCCCGCGTGCGGATACCCAGCCGGCGCAAGATCGCCAGCGGCGGGCACCAGCCCTGCAAGCCGTGTTGCAGAAGAAACGGCAGCACGACGCCAGGCAGCAGAAACCACTTTCGGTTTGCTGTCAGGCCAAGTAGCAAGCCAGACAGCGCGAGCGAGGAGGCATTGACCTCAAGCACGCGCTCCACGTCCCACTCGCGATCCAGGGCGTCGATACGCTGAAGGATTGCGCTTCGTCCCATCCCGCTGAATCGACGAATGTTCTCGTCCGTTTGCCGATCGATTTCCTGATTCACAGGTTGGGACGTTGAGCGGCGAACCCGGTCCGCCTGGTCATGATTGGTACTGTTTTGCTGTATCGATGACATGTTGATCTCCTGGTTCGCGCCGGCGGGGTGGGCGCGGCGAGGTGAAAAGTCACAGCGATGCCGCATATTTTTAGGACGAGTGCGGGACGTCGAGTTCCGACCGGGCGTCCGCTGTAGCGCCTATACGATCTATTGAAATATATATTGATAAATCGTATTGTCAAATCCACCTGACCCACCTGAACAAAATGGCCCACATGGCAGATCTCGATATCGAAACGCTTCGTCGCAGTGCTGCGGACGCCTGCGGCTTGCTGAAAGTGCTCGGCAACCCTGACCGCCTGCTGTTGCTCTGCCAGCTGACCCAGGGTGAGCACTGCGTGGGTGACCTCGCCAATGCGACGGGCATTGTGCAGCCGACCCTGTCGCAGCAGCTCACGGTGCTGCGCCATAACGGCTTGGTCAGCACCCGACGCGAGGGCAAGCAAGTGCATTACAGCATCGCCAGCCAACAAGCGATGGAGGTTATGCAGGTGCTCTACCGGCTTTACTGTCAGCATCCCGAACGCGAGGAACCCTCGACATGACGATTGACTGGGTACATTTCACACCGTGGTCCTCGCTCGCCGGGGGCGCGCTGATCGGTCTTGCTGCGACCTTGTTTATTCTGTTGAGCGGAAGAATCGCGGGCATTAGCGGCGTGATCGGCGGCTTGATGCGGCCAGGCAAAGGCGATGTGCTCTGGCGTGTTGCCTTCATTACCGGGCTGGTGATCGCGCCGGTGCTGTTTCAGGCCGCGTTCGAGCAACCAGACATCGACGTAGAGGCGAGCACCTTGACGCTAATCGCGGCTGGTGTGTTGGTCGGGATCGGCACGCGGTATGGCTCCGGTTGTACGAGCGGGCATGGCGTCTGCGGGTTGTCGCGACGGTCGCCGCGCTCGCTGGTCGCGACGGCCGCCTTCATGGCCAGCGGCTTTCTGACCGTGTTCGTCATCCGCCACCTGCTGGGCTGAGGAGTTGCCATGAAATTGCTGAGCGCCTTTGTAGCGGGGCTGATTTTCGGCCTCGGCCTGATCCTGTCAGGGATGGCCAATCCGTCCAAAGTGATCGCCTTTCTCGATCTGGCCGGTCCGTGGGACCCCTCGCTCGCGTTCGTTATGGGCGGTGCGATTGCGGTCGGCAGTGTCGGGTTCTATTTCGCCTCCAAACGGTCCCGGGCGGTGCTGGGAGATGTCATGCGAATGCCCACCGCCACCCGGATCGATCGCCCTCTTGTGCTGGGCAGCCTGGCATTCGGAGCGGGATGGGGGCTGGCCGGCTACTGTCCGGGTCCGGCGGTCGCGACGCTTTTGAGTGGTCGGAGCGAACCGCTGATCTTTGTCCTCGCCATGTTGGCGGGTATGGCGCTCTACGAGATGCAGACACGCTTTTCAGGGAAGCCGCAGTGAAAGGTTGCGGTCGCTGTAAATCGAAAGATCTAAGGCTTCCGGAGCGCAACGATGGTTGAGGTCGGGCTCGGGCTATTGGTCGGCCTCGTCCTGGCGCTGACCGGTGCCGGCGGCGGCATTCTCACCGTACCGTTGCTGATCTTCGTGGTCGGGCTCGAGCTGCATCAGGCCGCGCCCATCGGGTTGATGGCGGTCGGGCTCGCGGCCTGGGTCGGGGCGGTGATTGGTTTGAGGGACGGCATTGTCCGGTACAAGGCGGCGGCCCTGATGGCCTGCTGCGGTGTGCTGCTCGCGCCCGTCGGCGTCTGGCTGGCCGCGCGGGTAGAGCACGATGTGCTTGCCGTGGTGTTTGCGCTGGTGATGTTCTGGGTTGCCTTCAGGGCATTCAGGCGCCCGCCGAACGATGACTCGAACCCGAGAGCCGTGCCCTGTCGGCTGAACCCGCAGACGGGCCGTTTTCACTGGACCTCACGCTGTGCAGCGACCGTCGCCGCGTCCGGTACCCTGGCGGGTTTTCTCTCCGGCTTGCTGGGGGTCGGCGGCGGGTTCGTGCTGGTTCCGGCGCTCAGTCGCTTCAGTGATCTGCCGATGCGTTCGATTGCCGCCACGTCGTTAGCGGTCATCGGCCTGGTGTCGGTCAGCGGCGTGTTGTCCGCCGCGCTGACGGGTGGCATTCAGTGGGCAGTGGCGCTGCCGTTTTCGGCCGGTGCGGTGCTGGGGATGTTTGCCGGCCGCACGGTTTCATCTCGCCTGGACGGGCGCGTGCTGCAGCGAGGCTTCGGGTTGGTAGCGGCTGTTGCCGCGTCGGCTTTGTTGCTTCAAGTCGCCTTCTGATCGCGCGCCCGCAGGTAGCAAGCCAGACACCTGCGCCGCGCGACCGGATAAGACGTTAGCCTTCCTGGACCGGCAGGTTTGCCGCCTTCCAGGCCATCCAGGAGCCCGGAACATTGGCCACATCACGAAAGCCGGCCTTCTTGAGGATGCTGGCGGCGATGGAGGCGCGATAGCCGGAGCCGCAGTAGGTGGCGGTGGTCTTGTCCGGATCCAGCTCGTTGAGCCGGTCAGCAAGGTGCGCGACGAAGATGTGCCTAGCGCCAGGCACCCGGCCCGCCGCGACCTCTTGAGGGCTGCGTACATCCAGCACCTGCACATCGGGCGCTTCACGACGTGCATTCAGTTCATGAACCGTCCATTCCTGAAGCCTGTTCAGCGGTAGCGCCGCGTTCTGCCAGTCCGTCATGCCGTTGCGTAGATAGCCGCGAATATCGTCAAGGCCTATCCGGTAGAGCTGGGTGACAGCCTGGTGAACATCGTCGGCCGATTCGCCCACCAGCAGGATCGGGCGAGCGTCGTCGAGCATCCAGCCAGCCCAGTTCACGAACTCGTTGCGCAGGGCAATGTTGATCGCCCCGGGCACGTGCCCGCCGCCAAACGCGAGGATCGAGCGGACGTCCACGACCTGCATGCCGCGCGCCGCCAGTGTCTCGAACTCGGACGGCGCGAGTGGCGGTGGTAGGGAAGCGCCCTCCATCTGTACGGCCGAACGCACGTTCAGCTGTTTCAGGCGCGCGTAGTGACGGGGTGGTTCCGGCATGTCCGCCAGTAGCCAATCGATAAACTCGTCCTCGCTCCGCTGCTCGCGCAACGCGGGGTTGAAGAGACGCTCGCTGCCGAGCGTGGAGTGGCGTCGGTCGCCGATGGATTTGCCGCAGGCCGAGCCGGCGCCGTGGCAGGGGTAGATTTCGATCCGGTCGCCAAGGGGCAGGTAGTGATCGAAAAGTGTGTGGTACAGCGCGCCGGCGAGTTTTCGTTCACTGCCTTCGCCCAGCAGGTCGGGGCGCCCGACGTCCAGGTTGAACAGGGTGTCGCCGGTAAACAGCGCGATCGGCTGGTCGCCCTGCTGGGCGTCGAACAGCTGCAGGGAGATGTGTTCTGGCGTATGCCCGGGCGTGTGCATGACTTGCAACGTGGCCTGCCCGAGCTCTATGGTCTCGCCACCGCTGACCTGGCGAAGCTCGAACTCGTAGTTATCCGCGCGACCGCCGATGATCTGTGCCCCGGTGCGCTTCGCCAGCGCCTGGGCGCCGGACACGAAGTCGGCATGGATATGTGTTTCGATGGCGTAGGCGATTCGCAGGCCTCGCGCCTTGGCCATTTGCAGGTAGATATCGATGTCGCGGCGGGGGTCGATGACCGCGGCTACCGCGGCCTTGCTGTCGCCGATCAGATAGGAAATCTGCGCCAGGCCGTCTGTATAAAAAGGTTCGAAAACAAGCATTGCCACCTCCGACGATGGTTAACGGATTGCTCAGTCAACTATTCGGACGGTGTGCGTGGCTGGACGTTCAGGCTATCGAGATGCCGTCATCAGGGAGCGGGAGCCTGCAGGCTGACCACCAGCTCGACGACGAGACCATCCGCCTGCGGTACGAAACGCAGATCGCAGGCACAGCGCTCGGCGATCGCCTTGACAATGGACAGGCCCAGACCACTGCCTTCACCTTCGCCGCTGCGCCAGAAGCGCTCCGTCAGACGCTCGAGCATTTCCGGCGGGATGGCCGAGCCGTGATCCTGCACGCTGAAGCGAACCCGGCTTTCATCCAGCTGGGAGATCGTCAAGCGGATGGTCGTGCCGTCCTGGGTATGGCGGCGGGCATTGTCGAGCAGGTTGCGCAATGCCGCGACCGCCAGGGTGGGCGGCATCGCCAGTGGGCGAAGGGAGACCTCTTGCGCCCCGCACAGCTCGATGTGCGGCCCAGGCTGCTGGCTGGCGTCAGCGATCGCCAGTTGCGCGACTTCGAGCGCCGTGCAACTGAGCCCGTCATCAAAGGACACGCGGCCTTCCACTCGCGCCAGCATGAGCAGCTGTTCGAGGATCCGGTGCAGACGATCCGTGCCGACCTCGGCCTGGGCCAATGCCCGTTTCGCGGTATCGCCCTCGGTCATGGCCGCCACCTGCAGGTGGGTCTTGATGGCGGTCAGCGGGCTGCGCAGTTCATGGGCGGCGTCATCGGTCAGCCGGCGTTCGCGTTCGAGCATGTGCGCGATCCGCGCGAACAGCTGGTTCTGGGTTTCGACCAGGGGCGTCAGCTCTCGCGGCAGCCGTTCGATGTGCAACGGCTCCACTGAATCGGCGCTGCGTTGCGCCAGGGCCATGCGTATTCGTCTGAGCGGCGCAAGGCCGTTGCCGATTCCGATCCACAACACGATCAGGCTGCCCAGCAACGCGACGAAAACCGGCAGCGCCGCGGCCAGGAGCACCGAACGCTGGAGTGCGCTGCGCTCGTCAAGGCGATCGGCCGTGGTGATGCGCATGCCGTTCTGGATGAAGGTGAAGCTACGCCAGGCGGTATCGCCGATCATCTGGTCGTGAAATCCGGTGCGCTGAGCGTCGAGGGCACTGTCTGGCGTCGCATGGCTGCGCGCCAGGATTTCACCCCGTAGAGAGCTGATCTGGCAGGCCAGGCCGTTCTCGATGCCCAGTTGTTCGGCGCTCAGACGGGTGCCTTCGCCCAGTTGCGGTTGCGGCAATTGCACCAGCAGACCCGCGACCATCCGCGCCGACGCAGCAAGGCGCTGATCGAGGGACTGCATCAACTGATTGCGAACATCGAAGAGCATCCAGGTCGCGGCCAGCGCCCAGAGCAGCACGAAGGCCGAGCCAAGGGTGAGGGTCAGGCGCAGGCGCAAGCTCATGGGTTGGGTGCCTCGGTGGGAGCCGACGCATGGCCGGCAGGGCCCAGGCGATAACCGATCCCCCTGACGGTTTCGACGATGCCGTTACCCAGCTTGCGCCTGAGATGGTGGATATGGACATTCAGGGCGTTGCTTTCAACGTCATCGCCCAGTCCGTACACGGCGTCCTTGAGCTGCTCGGCCGATAGCACGCGGCCGGGATTCTGCAGTAGCGCCTGGAGCAGCGCCTGTTCACGGCGCGACAGGTCCACGGGTTCGCCTGCCATGAACGCCGCACAGGCGGCGGGATCGTAGCTCAGCGGGCCGTGTTCGATCATCTGTGTCGCCCGACCGGCAGCGCGGCGCAGCAGGGCATGCAGGCGGGCGGCGAGCTCACGCAGGTCGAAGGGTTTGACGAGGTAGTCGTCAGCGCCCGCCTGAAGCCCGGAGACCCGCTCGGTTACCGCATCCCGGGCGGTCAGGATCAGCACAGGCAGCTCGAGGCCGCGGCGGCGCAGGCGCTGCAGAAAGCGCAGGCCGTCTTCGTCAGGCAGACCCAGATCGAGAATCATCAGGTCGAAGCTGGCTGTGCGCAGCAGCGAGTCGGCCTGCCCGGCCGTAGCGGCATGGGCCACGCTGAAGCCCTGGGCTTCGAGCCCGGCGACGATGCCACTGGCGATCAGTGCGTTGTCTTCTGTCAGCAGTACGTGCATGTGGGAATCGCTTGATAGGTAGCAGTCAGTATCGTCCGCCTGGATTAACGGCGCGTTAGCAGATGGTACGCCGAGTTGCTCGCGCCTCAACGTCGCTCGGCCTTACAGGTTGTGTCCGGGCAGCCTCGTTAATCGCCTCTTAATCCCGAGTCGGCAAGCTCGCCGTCGAATCGGGTAATCGGGTGTTGTGCATGCGAGCGCTTTTTATCTTTCTGGCCTGCTGCCTATGGTCCGTGCAGCTGGCGAACGCTTCGCCGTTCACCTTCGGTCAGAAGCAGCAGGACTTTCTGCCCGTGGACGAAGCGTTCACGCTGCACGTCGAGCAGCCTGACGCTGGCGGAGTCGTGCTGCGCTGGGACATTGCGCCCGGCTATTACCTCTACCAGGAGCGCCTACGATTCGCAGGGCTGGCACCGGGGACCGAGCCCCAGTTGCCGCCTGGCGAGCCCTACCATGACGAGTATTTTGGTGATTCGCGAATCTATCGCGACAGCCTGGAAGTGCAGCTCCCCGATGCGAATATCGCGTCGCTTGAACTCGGCTGGCAAGGCTGCGCCGATGCCGGCCTGTGCTATCCGCCGCAAACCCGCACGGTAGACCTGGGCGGCAGCAGCACGCCTCCGTCCACGCCGGTTCAGGCCGACGACCAGGCCTTGGCCAGCGGGCTACAGCAGCAGTCGCTGGGCTGGAGCCTGCTGATCTTCTTCGGACTCGGCCTGCTGCTTGCCTTTGCGCCCTGTTCGCTGCCGATGCTGCCTATCCTGGCCGGCATCGTGGTGGGTAGCCAGGCCGGGCCTCGCCGCGGCATGGCCCTGGCTGGCGCCTATGTATTCAGCATGGCGCTGGTCTACGCCGCCCTTGGGGTGGTGGCGGCGCTACTGGGTGCGAATCTGCAGGGATGGCTGATGCAGCCGTGGCTGATCGCAAGCTTCGCTGGCCTGTTCGTGCTCCTGTCGCTGCCCATGTTCGGCTTCTTCGAGCTGCAACTGCCGGCCGGCCTGCGTGATCGGCTGGAGCAGGCCGGCCGCCAGCGCCGGGGCGGCAGCCTCGCCGGGGCCAGCGCGTTGGGTGTGTTGTCCGGGCTGCTGGTGGGCCCTTGCATGACCGCACCGCTGGCCGCGGCGCTGCTGTACATCGCCCAAAGCGGCGACGCCCTGAACGGTGGCCTGGTGTTGTTCGCGCTGGGCCTGGGGATCGGTACGCCGTTGGTGCTGCTGGTGACAGTGGGCAATCGCTTCCTGCCCAAGCCTGGGCCGTGGATGGATCGCGTCAAGGTGTCCTTCGGTTTCCTGTTTCTGGTCGCCGCCCTCTACGTGCTGCGTCCGCTGTTGTCCGACCCACTCTGGGTAGGGCTGTGGGGCGCGCTTCTGGTCGTGGGCGCCAGCGGGCTGTTGCACCTGTCGCGGGAACTGGTGCGGCATCAGGCGCTCAGCCGCGCGGTGGCGTCGCTGGCTGGTATATGGGGCGTAGCGTTGCTGCTCGGAGCGGCTGGCGGCGCACAGGACGTCTTGCGGCCGCTCGGTGTATTCACGGGCAGCGTTGCGTCCTCGCAAGGTGCAGAGCCTGCACACGTATTTGTCGGCTTCAGCGAGCCGGCCGACCTTGATCGTGAGCTGGCTGCCGCCAGGGCCGCGGGCCAGTGGGTGCTGGTGGACTACTACGCCGACTGGTGCGTGTCCTGCAAGGTCATGGAAAAGGAGGTGTTCGGCGACGCGCAGGTGCAGGCGGCGCTAACTGGCGTGCGGATTCTGCGGCCGGACGTGACGCAGACCGATCCCGCCAGTCGTGAGCTGCTGAACCGCTATCAGGTCATGGGGCCGCCGACGCTGCTCTTCATCGGCCCGGACGGGGAAGAGCGACGTACCCAGCGCATCACTGGCGAGGTCGATGCGAATCAATTTCTGAACAGATGGAACCAGACTATGGAGCGTGGCTGATGCTGACGATCAACCTGGGGCCACTGGCACTTGCCGTCCCACATGTGCTGATGCTGGTGAGCCTGTTTATAGCGATGCTGACCGGCTGGTGGGTTGGGCGGCGCAGCGAGCGGAATCCGGAACAACAGCTCTTCAGGCTGCTGCTGGTGGCGCTACTGGTCGCGCGGCTGGCCTTCGTGCTGGTGTACGTCGAGCATTTCCGAGATGAGCCCTGGCGCGTGATCGACATACGTGACGGCGGTTTCATTGCCTGGCCGGGCTTGGTGGTGGCCGTTCTGTTGGGTTCCTTGCTGGCCTGGCGCGACAGCGGGCTGCGCCGACCGCTGGGCGCAGCGGTGCTGGTGGGTGTGCTCAGCTGGGGGTTCGGGACCTTTGCGTTGCACGCGTTCGAGCAGGGCACGCGACTGCCTGAGATGGGCCTGCGGGACAACCAGGGTAAACCCGTCGCCTTGCAGGATTACGTTGGCAAGCCCCTAGTAGTCAACCTGTGGGCCACCTGGTGCCCTCCTTGCAGACGAGAAATGCCAGTCCTTGCGCAGGCGCAACAAGACAACACCGACGTGACCTTTCTGTTCGTCAACCAGGGCGAGGGCGAGCGATTGATTGCCGACTTCCTCGACGGCGAAGGGCTCGGCCTGGAAAACGTCCTGCTCGATACCGGCGGTCGTCTGGGCCAGCACGTAGGGTCTGCGTCGCTGCCCACCACGCTTTTTTATGACGCCGAGGGACGCCAGGTTGGCAGCCACCTCGGCGAGCTGTCCCGTGCCAGCCTGGCGCGCGCCCTTGAGCAACTAGAGGTTAAAACCCAGCCATGAAACCGGTACGTTCACTTTCGTTTTTTATCTCAACGCTCGCCTTACTGCCGACGCCCTGGGCGCTGGCCGAAGCGCTGCCTCCCGCGGTTCAGGCCATTGAAGCGCGCGGAGCCAAAGTGGTCGGCAGTTTCGACGCGCCGGGCGGATTAAAGGGCTACGCGGCGCGTTACAACGGACAAGGCATTGCGCTGTATCTGACACCGGACGGTGATCATGTCGTGATCGGCAGTTTGCTGGACGCCGCTGGCGAAGACCTGACCAAGGCACCGCTGGAAAAGCTGGTGTATGAGCCGATGAGCAGCGAGATGTGGCAGCGGCTCGAAAGCAGCACCTGGATTGCTGACGGCGCGGCTGAGGCGCCACGGGTGATCTACATGTTTTCCGACCCGAACTGCCCGTTCTGCAACATGTTCTGGAAACAGGCACGGCCCTGGGTCGAAGCAGGCGACGTTCAGCTCCGTCACGTCATGGTCGGCATGTTGCGCCCGGACAGCGCAGGCAAATCCGCTGCGCTGTTGGCCGCGAAAGACCCTGAAGCGGCTCTCAATGAGCACGAGGCCGCGGGCAAGGCCAGCGCGCTCAAACCCATCGAGCGTATCGCGCCCGAGTTGAATGAACAGCTTGAGGCGAACCTCATCCTGATGGGCGAAATGGGCGCCTCGGCGACCCCGGCTATCTATTACCTGGATGAGCAAGGGCGTCTGCAGCAGCATCAGGGCGCGCCTCGTCCCGAGGCGTTGAATGGCATCATGGGGCCGTTGTCAAAACGCTAGCAACACCACACGGTCAGTCAGCACCGGCACCTATAACAAGAACGATCTGGAGGCTACATGAACGTCCCCCTCTGGCCCTTGGCCGGGCTCTTCCTTGCGATCTCCGTGTCCGCGCACGCCGCGGATGCCGCTGCGGTGTACAGCAAAGGCGGGACCAACCCCGCCGCGATGGCGTGCGCTACCTGCCACGGCGCCGAGGGTGAAGGCATGGCTGCTGCAGGATTCCCCCGCCTGGCCGGCTTGTCGGCGAATTACATGCGCAAGCAACTGGCTGATTTCGCGTCCGGTGCGCGGGCGAATCCAATCATGCAGCCCATTGCCGCGGCCTTGAGCCATGAGGAAGCCGACGCCGTCTCGACGATGCTGGCTGACAAGCCGCAACCGCAGGTCGAGCGAATCGACCGCACCGCGTTGGTCGACGGGCCTGGCGAAAGCCTTGCGCTGCGCGGCGCCTGGGATCGCAACATCCCCGAGTGCGTCGCCTGCCACGGCCCCAGCGGAACGGGAGTAGGCGACGCCTTCCCACCGCTGGCCGGGCAGTCGGCACAGTATCTGTCGTCTCAGTTGACCGCGTGGCGTCAGGGCACCCGCAAGAACGACCCCAACGACCTGATGGGCCAAATCGCACGTAGCTTGACCGAGGACGAGGTAACGGCGGTCTCGACGTAATTCGCAGGCCTGACTGACAAAGGAGCAGCCAAATGAAGACCCATACAACCGCGCTGCTGTTGATGTCATTGGGCTTCCCGGTGCTCGCGGACGACATCGCGATGGAAGATCAGTCGCAGATCCTGACCGGAGCAGGTGATCCCGCCAGCAGCAAGTACTTCCAACCGCCAAAGGAAAGCGAACTGCCTGACAACACCTACGGGCAGTTGGTACAGCAGGGGCGCGCCATATTCGTCGATACCAAGACGCATGCGCCCGACTATGTCGGCAACGGCCTGGCCTGTGCGAACTGCCACCTCGAACAAGGCCGGAAAGCCAACTCTGCACCGCTCTGGGCTGCCTACACCATGTATCCGGCGTACCGGAAGAAAAACGACAAGGTGAACAGCTATGCCGAGCGCCTTCAGGGCTGTTTCCAATTCAGTATGAACGGCAAGGCACCCGAGGCTGACGGCCCCGTTATCGCCGCGCTTTCAGCCTATTCCTACTGGCTTGCAACCGGAGCACCCACAGGTCAAGAGCTGTCAGGTCGGGCCTATCCGGAAGTGCCACAACCCGAAGGCGGATACGACCTGGCGAAGGGAGAACAGGTCTACGACGCACAGTGCGCCGTCTGTCATGGGCCGAAGCCACCTGGTCGCAGCAGTTACCTGACTGGCTGGGCTCCCATGCCCGCTGCTTCGCCTTCCTCGGCGGCGTGCCGGAGATCGTGGTGCCGGACAACCTGCGAAGCGCGGTGAGTAAGAGCCATCGCTACGAGCCGGACATCAACCCGAGCTACCGCGATCTGGCCGAGCACTATGGCGTGGCGGTGGTGCCGGCACGGGCGCGTAAGCCGCGCGACAAGGCTAAGGCCGAGGTCGGCGTGCAGGTGGTCGAGCGCTGGATCCTCGCCGCGCTGAGGAACCGCCAGTTCTTCTCCCTGGACGAACTCAACAGCGCCATCGCCTTATTGCTGGAGCGCCTCAACCGACGACCGTTTCGCAAGCTGCCGGGCTCCCGGCACTCGGCCTTCGAAGCCCTGGATCGTCCAGCGCTGCGCCCACTGCCGGAGCAGCCCTACGTCTATGCCGAGTGGAAGAAGGCGCGGGTGCACATCGACTACCACGTCGAGGTCGATGGTCATTACTACTCGGTGCCGTACCAACTGGTGAAGAAACAACTGGAAGTACGCCTGACAGCGCGCACGGTGGAGTGCTTCCACGCCAATCAGCGGGTGGCCAGCCACCTGCGCTCACCGCACAAGGGCCGGCACAGCACACAGGCCGAGCACATGCCCAAGAGCCATCGCGAGCATGCCGAGTGGACGCCACAACGGCTGATCCGCTGGGCTGAGCAGACCGGGCCGAACACGGCCGGCGTGATCAGCCACATCCTCGAACGGCGCATCCACCCAACCCAAGGCTACCGGGCCTGCCTGGGCATCCTCCGCCTGGGCAAGACCCATGGCGAAGTGCGCTTGGAGTTGGCCTGCCGTCGCGCCCTCAGCCTCGGTGCGTGCAGCTACAAGAGCCTCGAATCGATCCTGCGCCAGGGGCTGGAAAGCCTGCCGTTGGCTCAAGCCAACCTGCCCCTGCTGCCAGACGACCACGCCAATCTGCGCGGCCCCGGCTACTACCACTGACCCCAAGGAATCCCACCATGCTGCCCCATCCGACCCTGGACAAGCTCCAGACCCTGCGCCTGACCGGCATGCTCAAGGCACTCGCCGAGCAACTGAAAACCCCCGACATCGACAGCTTGAGCTCCGTGGAACGCCTCGGCCTGCTGGTCGACCGCGAACTGACCGAACGCGACGACAAGCGCCTCAGCAGCCGCCTGCGTCAGGCCCGGCTCAAGCACAGCGCCTGCCTCGAAGACATCGACTACCGTGCCCCGCGCGGGCTGGACAAGGGCTTGATCCTGCAACTGGGTAGCGGCCAGTGGTTACGCGACGGGCTCAACCTGATTATCAACGGGCCCACCGGCGTGGGTAAAACCTGGCTGGCCTGCGCCCTGGCACACCAGGCCTGCCGGGACGGCTACAGCGTGCGCTACCTGCGTCTGCCGCGCCTACTGGAAGAGTTGGGCTTGGCCCACGGCGACGGGCGCTTCGCCAAGCTGATGAGCGGCTATGCCAAGACCGACCTGCTGATCCTCGACGACTGGGGCTTGGCCCCGTTCACCGTTGAACAGCGCCGTGACATGCTGGAGCTACTGGACGACCGCTACGGCCAGCGCTCGACCCTCGTGACCAGCCAAATGCCCGTGGACAACTGGCACGAACTGATCGGCGATCCAACCCTGGCCGACGCCATCCTCGACCGCCTGGTGCACAACGCCTACCGGATCAACCTCAAGGGCGAATCGATGAGAAAGCGGGTGAAGAAATTGACGACACCGGGCACCTCAGACTAACAATGCAACCCCTGCGTCGCTGCGCTCCGACTGCCTGTCCGAATGGCCGTGGAACAGGTGTCCGGATCAGCGTGGGCTGAGTGTCCGAATGGCGTGGAATCCGCACCAATAGCGCGTCAGAGCGTTTATGAAGCGCTTTGGCACCTCTTGGAGCAGCAAAAGCTGGGGCTTTTACGCCGTCATCGCCTTCAACAGGCCTTCGGTGCCGATGATTTTCATCACCCGTTTCAAGTTGTAGGCGAGCACATTCAAGCTCATCTCCGCACTCACCCCGTTCAGCTTTCGGGTCAGGAAGTGCGTTGCGCCCATCCATTGCTTGAGCGTACCGAAGGGATGCTCAACAGTCCGTTTTCGAACCCGCATCATCTCTGGTGCTTGGTTCAACCGGCGCTGCATTTCCTCCAGCACTGCTTCATGCTCCCAGCGCCTTACTCGACGATTTGTGCTTGGTGTGCACTGGGTTTTCAGCGCACAACTCTGGCACTTAGAACTCCAGTAACAGTGCATATTCATGCCTTTCTCAACGCTGGAGAATCGCCAGATCAGTGCCTCTCCCGCCGGGCAGGTGTATTCGTTTTTCGTCGGGTCATACACGAAGGCATCTTTATTGAATCGGCCATCAGCCTTGGCGCTTGAAGTCATTGGCTTAGGCACGTAGGCCGTGATGTTTGCGTCGTGACAGGCAAGGATCTCTTCACCCTTGAAGTAGCCTCGGTCAGCCACCACGGACAGCGTTTCTGCGCCGATGGCTTCACGAGCCTGCTTCGCCATTGAACTGAGTTGGTCGCGGTCTGAACCGCTGTTGGTGACCTCGTGAGCAACGATCAGGTGGTGCTGCGTATCGACAGCCGTCTGCACGTTGTAGCCGACGATACCGCTGCCGCGCGTCATCATCGAACGGGCATCCGGGTCGGTCAGCGAAACCTGTTTATCAGGGGAATCGTTGAGCTGAGTTTCGATCCCTTGAAGCTCTTTCATATGCGCTTTTAGCTTGGCAATCTTATCTTCCAGGCTGGCAGTGTCTGGCGCGGAGGCGCTAGGAATCTGTCGATCAGCCGCATCGAGCACCTCCAAATAACGGCTGATGCTCGCCTCGATTTCTTCCATACGCCGCTTCAGTTTGGCGCTGGTGAAATTGCGGTCACGGTTGTTCACTGCCTTGAATTTGCTGCCGTCGATGGCAACCAAGTTTTCGCCAAACAACCCCAACTGCTGGCAGAGCAAAACGAACTGGCGGCAGACGCCGCGAATGGCCTTGCTGTTATCTTTTCGGAAGTTGGCGATGGTCTTGAAATCGGGCATCAATCGCCCGGTTAACCACATGAGTTCGACGTTGCGCTGAGCTTCTCGCTCAAGACGCCGGCTCGATTGAATGCGGTTTAGATAGCCGTAGATATAGATCTTCAGCAGGATCGAAGGGTGGTAAGCCGGTCTTCCGGTTTCGGCTGGAATGACGCCATCAAAACCTAGCGTGGCTAGGTCGAGTTCATCGACGAAAACGTCAACCACCCGAACCGGATTGGTATCGCTGACGTAGTCGTCGAGGCTTTCGGGAAGTAAGGTGCTTTGACCTCGGTGTTCACCCTGGATAAACCGTTTCATGGGCGTCCCATACGCTGAGATTCTCGGAAATCATAGCAAGGGTTTACCGGTGCGTTTTTACACACTCTGGGCCAAAAGCAGTCATCGCCATAGCGCAATTTTCAGGCTCTAACTTTTGCCCTAATGTCGCAAGACTATGCTCACCGTGGTATGGTCTGCGCTCTTTCCTGCTCTGACTGCTCAATACCTGACAGCATGATCGTCTCGAAAATCTCTGCCTGGCTGCCTACGCCGCCATAGCGCATAGCCCCCTCCCTGAGTCAGCTCGGCTTACCGACTGATTCGTCTTGCTGCGCCTGTAGCAAACCTGCCGTTTCACACGGCACCACGTGATACCTACAACTTGAACCTGACGCTTTCGGCACGCCGTCCCGGCATCGTGCTGCCGCGTCCATTGCCTTGGATTTATTGATGTTGCAGACAATCAAGCAGAACTGGTTTTCCAATCTGAGAGGCGACGTGCTCGCCGGCCTCGTCGTCGCGCTTGCACTGATTCCGGAAGCTATCGCTTTCTCCATCATCGCGGGAGTCGATCCCAAAGTCGGCTTATATGCGTCGTTCTGTATCGCTGTTGTGATCGCCTTCGTGGGAGGTCGCCCCGGCATGATTTCGGCGGCAACCGGGGCCATGGCGCTACTTATGGTGACCCTGGTGAAGAACCATGGCCTGGAGTACCTGCTGGCCGCCACGCTGCTGTGCGGTGTGCTCCAGATCATCGCCGGCTATTTGAAACTGGGCTCGTTGATGCGCTTTGTGTCTCGCTCGGTTGTGACTGGATTCGTCAACGCCCTGGCCATCCTGATCTTCATGGCACAGCTACCTGAACTGACCAATGTCACCTGGCACGTCTACGCCATGACGGCTGCCGGCCTTGGCATCATCTACCTGTTCCCCTATGTGCCCAAGATCGGCAAGGTGATCCCCTCGCCGTTGGTGTGCATCCTGGTCTTGACCGCAGTAGCCATCTACCTCGGGCTAGATATCCGCACCGTAGGCGACATGGGCCAACTGCCGGATACCCTGCCAGTGTTTCTCTGGCCGGACGTGCCGCTTACCTTCGAGACCCTGGCGATTATTTTTCCCTACGCAGCAGCGCTGGCTGTAGTCGGCTTACTGGAGTCGATGATGACCGCGACCATCGTTGATGACCTGACCGATACCACTAGCGACAAGAACCGCGAGTGCAAAGGTCAAGGCGTTGCCAACATTGCTTCGGGTCTAATGGGCGGCATGGCCGGTTGCGCCATGATCGGGCAGTCGGTGATCAACGTGAAATCTGGAGGGCGCACTCGCCTGTCCGCCTTGATCGCGGGTGTCGTACTGCTGTTAATGGTGGTGTTTCTCAGCGACTGGGTCAGCCAGATTCCCATGGCTGCGCTGGTTGCGGTGATGATCATGGTGTCCATCGGCACCTTCAGCTGGGACTCGCTGCGTAACCTGCGCAAATTCCCGCTCTCCACCAACATCGTGATGGTGGCAACTGTGGTCGTGGTGGTCTTCACCCATAACCTCGCCTATGGCGTTCTGGTAGGGGTTCTGCTGGCAGCCATGTTCTTCGCCAATAAGGTCGGTCACTACATGGCGATCACCTCCGAGCTGAATGAAGCCTCCGACCACCGCACGTACAAGGTGAGTGGCCAGGTGTTCTTCAGCTCCGCCGACAAATTCGTTGCGGCGTTCGACTTCAAGGAAGCGATCAGCAAAGTGACCATCGACCTCAGTCGCGCTCACTTCTGGGACATCACTGCCGTCGCAGCCCTGGACAAAGTGGTGGTCAAGCTTCGCCGCGAAGGCACCGAGGTAGAGGTACTGGGACTCAATGAAGCCAGCACCACTATCGTTGACCGCTTTGGTGTGCACGACAAACCTGACGCCATCGATCAACTCATGGGCCACTGATAAGGAGAACAACAATGACCCACGTAACCGCTTGCATTGACGGCTCTGCCTCGGCCCCTGCTGTTTGCGACTACGCTGCCTGGGCCAGCCAGCGCCTAGAAGCTCCGCTTACCTTCCTGCACGTACTGGATCAGCGCCAGTATCCGGTATCAGCCGATTTGAGCGGCAACATTGGTTTGGGCAGTCGGGAGCATCTGCTGGATGAGCTCGCCTCGCTGGACGAAAAACGCGGAAAACTGGCCTTGGAGCAGGGGCGCATCATGCTCGCCGCTGCCAAGGAGAGAGCCATGGCCGAAGGCGTGAGTTCACCGGAGACCAAGCAACGCCATGGCGATCTGCTGGAAAGCCTGCGGGAACTGGAAAGCGATATACGCCTGCTAGTGATCGGTCGCCAGGGCGAGTCCAGTGGTGGAGCAGAAGCCCATGTTGGCAGCCAGCTGGAGAGCGTCATTCGCATCATGCACCGTCCTGTGCTGGTGACGCCGGCCAGATTCAAAAAGCCTGAGAGCGCGATGCTGGCCTTTGATGGCGGCGCAACCACGCGCAAGGGCGTAGAGATGCTGGCCGCCAGCCCCTTACTGAAAGGACTGCCTATCCATCTGGTGATGGTAGGAACCGAGACAAAAGAGGGCTGGGCGCAGCTGGATGCCGCCTGTTCAACCTTATCCACGGGTGGTTACAAGGTACATACCGCCATGCGAGCCGGTGAAGTCGAACCCACGCTGCATGCCTATCAGAAGGAGCATGGCATCGACCTACTGGTCATGGGCGCCTATGGGCATTCCCGAATCCGGCAGTTCCTGGTTGGGAGCAACACAACCCACATGCTGCGCACCACCGCCACGCCCTTACTTTTGTTGCGCTAGATCGGATCTGGGGACAGGGCATCTTCTATGGAGTGCCCTAATTGCAAAGCTCTGCTGCCTGTTGTCTGTCGCGACATGCAGCCATTGCGATCAGTTCGACTTCACAGGCCCCGGATGACCTGGTTAAGTTCTATCGAAACGATTGGTTACATGCGCACATTCGAATGCGCGCATGTTGTAACTTTTCTGAAATGATTGGCTTAGTAAATTAGTGGCTCCCCCCACTCAATAGGTAGTGCCATGAAGAACCTCACCCTCTCAGCCCTGCTCCTCTCGTCTCTGTTCACCGGCTCCATTATGGCCAGCGAATTCGATAAGCCTGGTTTTGTTACCGAGGTTGAGGATGGTCGTCTCTGGGTTTTCCGCGAAGACTCTCAGGAACTGAAGGACTTCAAAGCCACTGGCGAGCCAGCCAAGCAGTTCACCGATATCGGTTCCGGCCCGAATGGCATGACGGTCAAAGCGGCTGACGAGAAAACCCTCAAGGATTACCTTGAGGTCATCAAGAAGTAAGCGCTTTCAAGCAGAATGCGGGCCTTTTCATTGGTGCAGATTACTTGCTGAGAGCGAGTAAACGCTCAACCCCAACCGGCTCCTCCGCCATGAGCGGAATGACCGCATAGCGTTGCGCGTGCTCGGTCGCGACATGCTCAATATCCTTCAGCTCATTGACCGCCCGCTTATGTAATAGCGGTGATTCTGTCTTTGCGGCTGCCACGCTATTGTTGATCACCCATGCCCAAGGCTCAATGCCGGCACGACGCAGATCAGCTTGCAGGCTCGCGGCCTCCAGCACGGGAGTGGTTTCGGCCAGGGTCACCAACAGCACCTTGGTTTGCTTAGGATCCTGGAGTTGCATCATCGGCGTGGAAAAGCGCATGTTGCTGCCCGACATCTGCCGAGCAATGTCGCGGTGATAAGCCCCGGTGGCATCCAGTAGCAGCAAGGTGTGGCCGGTCGGGGCGGTGTCCATCACCACGAACTTTTTGCCGGCTTCACGGATGATTCGCGAGAAAGCCTGGAATACGGCGATCTCTTCGGTGCAGGGTGAACGCAGATCCTCGGCCAGCAGCGCCCGAGCCTGCTCATCCAGGCCCGCGCCCTTGGTTTGCATGACGTGATCACGATAGCGCTGTGTCTCGGTATGCGGGTCAATGCGGCTCAGCGTCAGGTGCTCAAGCGTGCCATCCAGTGTCTCGGCAAGGTGCGCGGCAGGATCAGAAGTAGTCAGGTGCACGGGCAGCCCACGTCGAGCCAACTCGACGGCAACCGCTGCGGCCAGAGTCGTTTTCCCGACACCACCTTTGCCCATCACCATGATCAGGCCATGACCATCGGCGGCGATCTCGTCGATCAGGGACTTGAGTCGTGGAGCGTTCAATTCAATCGGCGCACTGGCCGGCGCCTGCGTGCCGTCAGCAGAGCCCTCAAGCAAAAGTTGTCGCAGGGCATCCAGTCCCACTAGGTTGAATGCTTTCAAGGGCAACAGATCGAGCGGCAGTGTTCGCAGCGCTGGCGGCATGGCGGCGACTGCGGCCTGTTCACGCTTATAGACGGCGGCAGCCAGGACATCCTTCTGCGCCTCACTCGCCGGCAGCACGCCGTTGATCACCAGGTACTGCTCTTGCAATCCAATGGCTGCAAGCTCCTCGCGTGTGCGGGCAGCCTCGCGCAGGGTAGCGGCCTGTGCCCTGGCAACCAGAACCAGACGGGTCTTGGCTGGATCAGAAAGCGCCTCTACTGCCTCGCGATACTGGTCACGTTGTTTGTCTAAACCGGCCAACGGCCCAAGACACGATGCATCGCCTTGCCCCGCCTCCAGGAATCCACTCCAGGCCCCCGGCAGTTGCAGCAGCCGAATCGTGTGCCCGGTCGGGGCGGTATCGAAAATGATGTGATCGAAGCGGGCCTTCAGTTCATCGTTGACCAGCAGTGAGGTGAATTCGTCGAAGGCTGCGATCTCGGTCGTGCAGGCTCCCGATAATTGCTCCTCCATGCCTTTGACCACATCAGCAGGCATGACACCCCTCGCCGGGCCCACAATCCGATCCCGATAGGCCTGAGCTGCGCCCTGTGGGTCGATCTCCAGGGCCGCCAGGTTTTCCACGGCAGGCACGGCGGTAATGTGATTGCCGATCTCCAGACCGAATACCTGCCCCACATTGGAGGCCGGATCGGTGCTGACCAGCAGCACTCGCTTGCCCTGACGGGTCAGCTCCAGGGCTGTCGCGCAGGCAATGGAGGTCTTTCCGACCCCGCCCTTGCCGGTGAAGAACAGGAAGCGTGGTGCATTGTCGATAAAGCGCATTCTGACCCCCTAGCGATTGTTGAGGCTGCTCTCGTACCAGTTGCGTGTGCTGTTGACCATGCGTACCAGCCATAGCATCACGGGCACTTCGATCAGTACGCCGACCACGGTTGCCAGGGCGGCACCCGAGTTGAATCCGTACAAGACAATGGCCACGGCTACGGCCAGCTCGAAGAAGTTGGAGGCGCCGATCATGGTGGCCGGGCCCGCTATGTCGTGGCGCACTTTCAGGGTATGGCAGAGCCAGTAACCCAGTGCCGCGATGAACAGCGTCTGCACCAGCAGGGGGATCGCGATGATGCCGATTATCAGAGGTTGCTCGACGATGGACTCACCCTGGAAGGAGAACAACAGAACCAGAGTGGCCAGCAGAGCGATGATGGAAAATGGCGAAATCTTCGCCAGCAAATTCTCGAAATAGGCTTCGCCGCGCTTCATCAGTTGAGCCCGCAGAAACTGGGCGATGGCCAGCGGGATGACGATGTACATCACCACGGAAAGCAGCAGGGTGTCCCAAGGCACCGGGATCGAAGAAACGCCCAGCAACAGCGCCACGATAGGCGCAAAGGCAAACACCATGACCAGATCGTTCAGTGCCACCTGGGTCAGAGTGAAGTTGGCATTACCCTTACACAGGTTGCTCCAGACAAACACCATCGCCGTGCAGGGCGCCGCACCGAGCAGGATCAAGCCGGCCATGTAGCTATCCAGCTCTTCGGCGGGCAGCCAGGGCGCAAACACCTGCTTGATAAAGAACCAGCCAATCAGCGCCATGGAAAACGGCTTGACCGCCCAGTTAACGAACAGCGTGACGAACATGCCGTTCTTCTGCTGGCGCACTTCGCTGATGGCGCTGAAGTCGATCTTCATCAGCATCGGAATGATCATCACCCAGATCAGCAGGCCAACCGGGATATTGACCTTCGCCACCTCCAGGGCGCCGACGGCCTGAGCCGCTTGCGGCACAACCAAGCCAAGCACGGTGCCCACCACGATGCACAGGAACACCCACAGGGTCAGGTAGCGCTCAAAAACTCCCAGTGGAGCCCCAGAGGCCTGCTTCATCGCGACTTCACACGCATTTGTCATCTTTGCTGCCTATCCTCGTTCCCTTGGCGCGCAACGCGCCGCATATTCACTTTACTGCATATTCGAAAAATAATATATTTGCTCATGTGCATCTTTGATAGGGATCAACATGAGCCAGAAAAAGCGCGTCCTGTTCCTCTGCGTCGCGAACTCCTCACGCTCGCAGATGGCCGAAGCCCTGCTGCGCCACACCGACTCAGAACATTTTGAAGTCTACAGCGCAGGCTCCGCCCCCACTGAAGTCGACACCCGAGCCCGCAACGCATTGGAGCAGCTTGGTGTTCCCACTGATGGGCTTTACAGCAAGTCCATCGAGCAGGTCGCTGGCGAGCCGTTCGACTATGTGATCACCCTGTGTGACAAGTCCGCCCTGGAGTGCCAGGCACTTCCAGGGGCCGGTGAGTACATCGCCTGGAACTTCGAAGACCCAGCGACCAGCTCGCAGAAAGATGCCTATCGCAAGACCCTGCATGAGATACATGAACGGATAAAGATGTTCGTGCTGATCAAAAGTAAACCGGCGAATGAAGCTTCCACCCTGCATGCCATGTCGCCAACCGAGGTCTTCAAATGCCTGGCCGAGGAAACGCGGGCGCGAATCGCCTTGCTGGTGACTCTGGAACAGGAACTCTGTGTCTGTGAACTGACCTCTGCACTAGAAGAGGCGCAACCCAAGATATCCCGGCACCTGGCCCTGCTGCGCGGCTGTGGTCTGCTGGAGGATCGACGCAATGGTCAGTGGGTGTACTACCGCCTGCACCCGCAGCTGCCGGAATGGGTGACCGATATCCTCAAGCAGACCCTGGACAACAATGCCGAGTGGTTGCGCCAGGATGTGCAGCGCCTCTGGCAAATGCGTGATCGCCCTGGGCGCAAGCCTGCCTGCGATTGAATACCAGGCACTGCGGATGACCATGAACGTTTTGTTTCTCTGCACCGCCAATAGCTGCCGCAGCATCCTGTCGGAGGCTATCTTCAATGCGATGGCTCCCAAGGGCATGCGGGCCTTTAGCGCAGGCAGCTACCCCAAGGGGGAGGTCAATCCGTTGGCTTTGCAGGCACTGCTTGATGCTGGATTCGATGTTGAAGGCCTGTACAGCAAGTCAACCGATGCCCATCAGGCTCTCGCCCCTGACATCGTCATTACCGTCTGCGACAAGGCAGCCGGAGAGGCCTGCCCAGTTTTCTTTGGCCCGGCGACTCGTTGTCAATGGGGACTGAGTGACCCATCCGACGTTAACGGATCTGAGGCGGAAATAAACGCAGCATTTGCAGCCACCATCCAGCAGATCCAGAAGCGAGTGAGCGCATTTATCGCGCTGCCCTTTGCTCAACTCGACAGCGATGCGCTCAAGGCCGAGCTGAACAGGATCGGCTCGTTGTAGCCCAAGAGGTAAGAACCCATGATCGACAACCTGCCCAACGTCGCCGAGGAGCTGTTTGCCCGCTCTATCCCGACAAACCTGGGCCTCGCCGAAGGCGAGCACAAGCCGCGCATTCTGCTGCTCTATGGCTCCAATCGTGAGCGCTCCTACAGCCGTCTGCTGACCCAGGAAGCGGCGCGCTTGCTGGAAGCCTTCGGCGCGGAAACCCGAATATTCGATCCTTCCGGCCTGCCCATGCCGGACGATGCCGACAGCAGCCATCCCAAGGTCAAGGAACTCATCGACCTGGTGCTCTGGTCTGAAGGTCAGGTGTGGTGTTCACCCGAGCGCCACGGCGCTATGACCGGCGTATTCAAGTCGCAGATCGACTGGATACCGCTGACCATGGGTGCCATCCGTCCCAGTCAGGGCAAGACCCTGGCCTTGATGCAGGTCTGTGGAGGCTCGCAATCCTTCAATGCGGTTAACCAGATGCGTGTGCTGGGGCGCTGGATGCGCATGTTCACCATCCCCAACCAGTCTTCAGTGCCCAAGGCCTACCTCGAATTCGACGAGCCCGGGCGCATGAAACCTTCCAGCTATTACGACCGCGTTGTGGACGTCATGGAGGAACTGGTCAAGTTCACCCTGCTGCTGCGCGGCCACAGCGGCTATTTGGTCGACCGTTACTCGGAACGTAAAGAGTCCGCTGAAGAACTCTCCAAGCGCGTCAACCAGCGCGCCATCTGACTACCAGGAAACCCTCTCAATGAATCACCCCTACGACCGGCTCAGCATTCCCGGTATCCAAGGCAAACTCATCTTCACGCCCTGTCCCGGCACCAAAGACAGCAGCCTTGTCGACTCGCTGGCCACGCTGAAACAGGCCGGCGCCTCTGCCGTGATCAGCCTGATGCCGGCAAGCGAACTGGCCACCAATGGTGCCGAGGACATCGGCAAGCAATGCCAAGCGCAAGACATGGCCTGGTTCCACCTGCCGGTGGCGGATGAGCAAGTGCCGCTTGAAGATTTCGGTCAGGGCTGGAAAGCCTCCAAACAGAGCATCCTTGAGCGGCTTAATGCGGGCCAGGACATTGCCATCCACTGCAAGGGCGGCTCGGGACGCACCGGGCTGATTGCGGCGCGGATCATGGTTGAGGCCGGCATTCCCCGCGCCGATGCCATTGCCCTGGTGCAAGCCCTGCGTCCCAAGGCTATTCAACACCCAGCCCACATCAACTGGATCACCCAGTTCGATGCTGCCCACTAACTCCAGTAGATGAGTCGAAAAACATGGCTATCAAAATTGGTATCAACGGTTTCGGTCGCATCGGTCGCCTGGCGCTGCGCGCCTCCTGGGACTGGCCCGAGTTTGAATTTGTCCGCATCAATGATCCGGCAGGCGACGCTGCCACCAATGCGCACCTGATCAACTTCGACTCGGTGCACGGTCGCTGGCACCACGAAGCCGGCAGTGATGGCGATTGTGTGGTGATTGGCGGCAAGCGCATCCAGGTCACCAATAACAAGGCGATTGCCGACACCGACTGGTCGGACTGCGATCTAGTGATCGAAGCCAGCGGCAAGATGAAGACCGTGGCGGTATTGCAGGCTTACCTGGATCAGGGCGTGAAGCGGGTTGTGGTCTGCGCGCCCGTGAAGGAGAAAGGCGCACTGAACGTGGTGATGGGTGTCAACCAGCAGCTGTTCAATCCAGCCGAGCACCGCATCGTTACCGCTGCCTCCTGTACCACCAATTGCCTGGCTCCGGTGGTCAAGGTGATCCACGAGAACCTCGGCATCCGCCATGGCTCGATCACTACCATTCATGACCTGACCAACACCCAGAGCATCCTCGACACCCCGCACAAGGATCTGCGCCGTGCACGCGCTAGCGGCATGAGCCTGATCCCGACCACCACCGGTTCGGCCACCGCCATCGCCGAGATTTTCCCCGAGCTGCGCGGCAAGCTGAACGGCCATGCCGTGCGCGTGCCGCTGGCCAACGCCTCGCTGACCGACTGCGTGTTCGAAGTCGAGCGGGCCACCACGGTGGAGGAAGTCAACCAACTGCTGAAGGCTGCTGCCGACAGCCAGCTGAAAGGCATCCTCGGCTACGAGGAACGCCCGTTGGTCTCCATCGATTACCGCACTGACCCGCGCTCCTCGATCATCGATGCGCTGTCGACCATGGTCATCAACGGCACTCAGGTGAAGCTGTATGCCTGGTACGACAACGAATGGGGCTATGCCAACCGCACCGTGGAGCTGGCCAAACTGGTCGGCCTGGCCGTTTAACCAAGTAGGGATGCAAGCATGAAGGCGTTGTCAGCCCTGGCCCCGGAGGTCAAACAGTACCTGCTGGTGACCGGCAATTACTGGGCATTCACCCTCACCGATGGCGCCTTGCGCATGTTGGTGGTGTTGCACTTCCACAGCCTGGGCTACAGCCCCTTGCAGATTGCCGCGCTGTTTCTGTTTTACGAGATCTTCGGCGTAGTCACCAACCTGGTCGGCGGCTACCTCGGCGCCCGATTGGGCCTTAATCGCACCATGAATATCGGCCTGGCGATGCAGGTGGTCGCACTGCTGATGCTCACCGTGCCCGCCGCCTGGCTAACCGTGCCTTGGGTCATGGGCGCACAGGCGCTGTCGGGGATCGCCAAAGACCTCAACAAGATGTCGGCCAAGAGTTCCATCAAACTCCTGGTGCCCGATGCCCAGCAGGGCACGCTGTACAAGTGGGTGGCAATCCTCACCGGCTCGAAGAATGCGCTCAAGGGCGTGGGTTTCTTCCTCGGCGGCGCCCTGCTGGCCGTGCTGGGTTTTGCCGGCGCGGTATTGACCATGGCCGGCGTGCTGGCGGTGATCTGGATCGCCAGTCTGTTCCTGTTGAAGAAGGATCTGGGCAAGGCCAAAGCCAAGCCCAAGTTCAAGGACATCCTTTCCAAAAGCCGGGCGATCAACATCCTCTCCGCCGCGCGCCTGTTCCTCTTTGGCGCCCGCGATGTCTGGTTTGTGGTTGCCTTGCCGGTTTACCTGAGCACGGTTTTCGGCTGGGACTTCTGGATGGTCGGTGGCTTTTTGGCCAGCTGGATCATCGGCTACGGCATCGTGCAGTCCTTCGCTCCGGCCCTGACCGGCAAGCGCAGCGGGCATGTGCCCGATGGCCGTGCGGCGTTTCTCTGGGCGGCGCTGTTAGCCGGCATTCCGGTTGCGATTGCTCTGGGTCTGGACAGTGATTTACCCAAGCAGGCGGTACTGGTAGGTGGTCTACTGATCTTCGGTGCCGTCTTTGCCATCAACTCGTCGCTGCACAGCTACCTGATCGTCAGCTACGCCAAGGAAGACGGCGTGTCGCTGGATGTCGGTTTCTACTACATGTCCAACGCGCTTGGCCGGCTGGTCGGGACGCTGTTGTCCGGCTGGGTCTTCCAGCAGTTCGGGCTGCAAGCCTGCCTGTGGGTCTCCAGCGGGTTTGTCGTGCTGGCCGCGCTGATATCCATCGGCCTGCCAAGACACCAGCAACCGACAACCTAAGCCAACAGGCTAGCTTCTCCCTCGGCGGGCTAGATTGTGCTTATAGCTGCATGGCGGAGCCTGATCGTTGATATCCGCTAATGGCCGGATTCCACCTCTGACAATGAGTGGGAGCGTGTCAGAAGCGGACACCCGGACATGGCTAGAGAACAGGGGGTATTTCACTTGCTCAGGAACCAAAACCTTATCCACGAGGGCAGCCAGTCTCAAGGGCGAGCTGCGCGCTTGCACGATCCGTCTTGTCAGTTTGGCTACCATGGGGCGCTCTCTTGATAGTCAGGGGGGGGAGGTGACTCCAGCAAGCGTTCAAACTTCGGCGTTTGGCTCGCGATGTTTGTCCTAGAGCAGCCCTAGAGCGAGGCTCGTGCCTATGCCTAGCATGGCTATTGCGACGATAAGTTGTACCGTGCGAAGCGTGATTTTCTGCAAGATGCGCTTACCTACAAAAGCACCGATGAACGCGCAGATAGTCCCAACTGTAATGGGCAGTGCGAGTGTCTGTGCTTGTGAGAATTGACTGGTAAGGATAGCGCCGCCGTAGACCACGAGGCGGACGGCATCGACGATTACCGCCGAGACTACACCCGTTGCCACAAATGCCTCTTTAGACAGACCCACTTTCAGCAGAAACGCAGAACGCAATGCGCCCTGGTTGCCTGAAAGCCCCCCGAAGAAGCCGGAGAGCGCCCCGCCAACAGGGAGCCAGCGTGATGAAAAAGCCAGCGATTGAAAACGAGGGGACAGTTCAAGCAATGCGAACAGCACGATCAAACTGCCGATCACCACTTTCACCGCAGTGATTTCGAAATCTGAGCCTGCGATGCTGTAGTGCCAGAGGGGCGGCAGTTGGTCGAAGAACGTCAGGGAGCCTGCCCCCAGGATTGCCGTGAAGGCAGCCGGCATGCTGAATTTCGCCACGACCGACCAATCTGCCTGCCGGGCCATCAGCGAGAACTTGAAAATATTGTTGGCGAAATGCACCACAGCAGTTGCCGCGATAGCGAGCGGCAGTGGGAAGAATAAGGCGAACACTGGCATCAGGATCGTGCCTAGGCCGAAGCCGGAGAACAAAGTCAGCCCAGATGTGAGGAGAGCCACGATTCCAATCAGGATGAGCTCCATGCTAGGCACCTTAAATTATCGAATTACGCTATTGTATATCGACTATAATTGACCAGCCCTGTCACAGATCAAGTAATGACCATGACTGAAATCACTAAGACTGACCGTAGCCCTTGGGCTGTTTTTTTGATCTTCCTCCGCTTGGGGCTCACCTCCTTCGGCGGCCCAATCGCACACCTGGGCTATTTCCGCGATGAGTTCGTGGTACGTCGACAATGGTTGAGCGAGCGCAGCTATGCGGATCTTGTCGCCCTTTGCCAGTTCTTACCGGGGCCAGCCAGTAGCCAGGTCGGGATTGCGCTCGGGTTGTCTCGATCCGGCTACGCTGGAGCGCTAGCCGCGTGGATGGGCTTCACCTTGCCCTCCGCAATTGCCCTGATCCTCTTCGCACTCGGCATCGCCAGTTATGGTGATGCCATGCCTGCTGGCGTGCTGCACGGTTTGAAGGTGGTGGCCGTGGCGGTAGTTGCCCAGGCGGTCTGGGGCATGGCGCGCAATCTGTGTCCCGATGCGCCGCGTATTTCCATCATGGCGGCGGCGACCTGCTTCGTGCTGCTCGTACCCTCTGCCTGGGGGCAAGTGAGTGTCATCATCCTTGCAGCCATCGTCGGCTTGCTGCTGTTCAAACCGCAGCAAGGCGAGGCCCATGATCCACTGCCGATCAGTGTGCGTCGTCGCGTTGGCCTGTTCTGGCTGGCGCTGTTCTTTGCTCTTCTGCTGGGGCTGCCGTTGCTGACAGCGGTGTTCCCGAACCAGACATTGGCGATGGTGGATGCCTTCTACCGCGCCGGCTCGCTGGTATTCGGTGGTGGACATGTAGTGCTGCCGCTGTTGCAAGCTGAGGTCGTACCAACAGGCTGGGTCGACAACGACGCATTCCTTGCGGGCTATGGCGCGGCGCAGGCCGTGCCGGGGCCGCTGTTCACCTTCGCAGCCTTTCTCGGCGCCTCGATGAACCAAGCACCCACCGGTTGGCTTGGCGGCCTGATCTGCCTGCTGGCGATCTTTGCACCCTCTTTCCTGCTGGTGGTGGGTGCCTTGCCGTTCTGGGAACACCTGCGCCGTAACCTGCGCACGCAGGCAGCACTGCTGGGCATCAATGCGGCAGTGGTCGGCCTGCTGCTGGCTGCTCTCTACCAGCCAGTGTGGACGAGTGCTATTCATGGCCCGCAAGACTTTGGCCTGGCCCTTGTGGCACTGGTGGCGTTGATGTTCTGGAAGCTGCCGCCGTGGCTGGTCGTGCTCGGCAGCGGTGTCCTGGGCGGGCTGTTGAGCATTGCCCTGTGAGAGGCGGCGAATGACCGACAAAGACCTCTACGGCGGGTTGATCCGCCTGCACATCCTGCACCACGCCGCCGAGGCCCCCATCTTCGGGCTGGCCATCATCGAGGAGTTGCGACATCACGGCTATGAGCTCAGCGCGGGCACGCTGTATCCGATGCTGCACGGGCTGGAAAAGAAAGGTTATCTGCGCTCGCACCATGAGCGTACCGGGCGTCGTGAGCGACGCATGTACGAGATTACCGATGAAGGCCGAGTCGCGTTGGCGGATGCCAAAGTCAAGGTCAGGGAGTTGTTCGGCGAGTTAATCGAAGGACGCTGATGACCTTATCCGGAGTGCCTGCGGCCAGCTACTTGCTTTAATGATCGCGCACTCACCGAAAGCAATGGCCTATTAACTACGTCCGCTTTTGGCCGATCTCTGCCCCTCATCACCGGCAGGCTCGTGCCCTCAAGCTATCCCGACGCTTCCTATTGCTTGTCGATCTCTGGTGGACTTACCGCCTTGTGATTGTCCGTATGGGAGTATGTAGGGCAGGGGTAGCACTTGTGTAAGCGTCTGGCCAACACACCTCCCCGGTTCTTCCAGCTAGCGGCATGGTGTCCACCTGTTTTTGGTGGACACCATTTCAAGCCCCCCTGCAGAGGATCTCCCGTGCCAGGCCAACGCCGCTCCTATCCCAAATCTTTCAAGGCCCAGGTCGTCGATGAGTGCACCCAGCCCGGCGCCTCGGTTGCCGGCGTGGCCTTGAGCCACGGCCTCAACGCCAATCTCGTGCATAAGTGGATTCGCCGCCAGCAGGTACAGCTGCCCGCTGTGGCTTCAGGTTTTATTCCGATTCCTCTCGTCCCGAGCCTGCCGGCTACCCCGAGTGCGGCCGACATGGCCATCCAGATCGCCATTCCCCATCGGGCCGGCAAGCTGTCGGTGCAGTGGCCGGGCAACGACCCTGAAGGCTGCGCCCGCTTCCTGCGCGAGCTGCTGAAGTGATCCGTATCGAGCGCATCTGGCTCGCCACCGAGCCGCTGGACATGCGCGCCGGCACCGAAACCGCGTTGGCCCGGGTGGTTCAAGTGTTCGGTGCGGCGCAGCCGCACTGCGCCTACCTGTTCACCAACAAGCGCGCCAACCGGATGAAGGTGCTGGTGCACGATGGCTTCGGCATCTGGCTGGCTGCTCGCAGGCTCAATCGAGGGCGCTTCGTCTGGTCGGGTAATTGGCAGGGACAGCAGTTGGAACTCAGCCCCGAGCAGTTGCAGGCCCTGGTGGTCGGCCTGCCTTGGCAGCGTCTTGGGCCGGATGCCGAGATCAGGCTCCTGTAGCCGGGGTGCAATTAGGCCAATGGCCTATCGCCGAGGGGGCCGACAATCCGCACACTCGGCGCCATGAATCCTGCCGCTTTCGATCACCTGACACCCGAGCAACTGCGCCAACTGGCCGCGCAGTTGAGTCAGCGCGTCGATCACCTGGAAACGCTCAACCAGCGGTTGAACCACGAACTCGCCGTGCTGCGGCGCCACCGCTTCGCCCGCCGCAGCGAGCAGCTCAATGCCGACCAGCTCAATCTGCTGGACGAGATGATCGAGGCCGACATCGCCCGCCATCGAGGCAGAGCTTGAAACGGCCCGACCAGAGCCCGCCAAGCGCGAGCCACGGCAGCAGCCCAAGCGAGCGCCGCTGCCGGCCGAACTGCCGCGCACGCTGATACTCCACGAGCCGGACAGCACCCAGTGTGCCTGCGGCTGTCAGCTCAAGCGCATCGGTGAAGACGTCAGCGAGAAGCTCGACTACACCCCGGGCACCTTCACCGTCGAGCGGCATATCCGTGGCAAGTGGGTCTGCGCCCAGTGTGAAACGCTGATCCAGGCCCCAGTGCCGGCGCAGGTGATCGACAAGGGCATCCCGACTGCCGGGCTACTGGCTCAGGTCATGGTGGCCAAGTTCGCCGATCACCTGCCGCTGTACCGCCAGGAAAAGATCTTCACCCGCGCCGGGCTGGCCATTGCGCGTTCCACGCTTGCGCAATGGGTCGGCGCTTGCGGTGTCCAGCTGCAACCCCTGGTCGATGCCCTGCGCGACTGCCTGCTTCAGCAGGACGTCATCCTCGCCGACGAAACCCCAGTGCAGATGCTTGCCCCGGGCACAAAGAAGACCCAGCGGGCTTACGTCTGGGCTTATGCACCCAGCCCCTTCGCCGACCTCAAGGCCGTGGTCTACGACTTCAGGCCGAGCCGGGCCGGCGAGCACGCGCGCAGCTTCCTGGGTGACTGGCAAGGCAAACTGGTCTGCGACGACTTCGCCGGCTACAAGGCCAGCTTCGAGCAAGGCGTGACCGAGATCGGCTGCATGGCCCATGCACGGCGCAAGTTCTTCGACCTGCATGCCGCCAACCAGAGTCAACTGGCCGAGCAGGCCCTCCAGTACATCGGTCAGCTGTACGAGGTGGAGCGCGAAGGGCGAGAGCTGCTCGCCGCACAGCGACGGCAACTGCGCCAGGACAAAGCCAGGCCGATCATCGATGGCCTGCATAGCTGGATGCTTGGGCAGCGGCAGAAGGTGCCGGAAGGCAGCGCGATCGCCAAGGCACTCGACTACAGCCTCAAGCGCTGGGCAGCGTTGGTGCGCTACCTGGATGACGGCAACCTGCCCATCGACAACAACTGGATCGAGAATCAGATCCGCCCCTGGGCCCTGGGGCGCGCCAACTGGCTGTTTGCCGGCTCGCTACGCAGTGGCCAGCGTGGCGCAGCCTTGATGACGCTGATCCAATCAGCCCGCCTGAACGGACACGATCCGTACGCCTACCTGAAGGATGTGCTCATGCGCCTGCCGACGCAGAAGGCCAGCGCCCTGGCCGAGCTGCTGCCGCACAACTGGGTATCCGCCGACAAGGTGTGATGCCCGTTCGCTTACGCACTTGTGTCCTCCACTGTTTATTGAAAATCCCGACTGCGCACATCCAGGCCAGCCAACAGCGCAGAGAGATCTGTGAGCCGCCCGGCAATCACGTGGCGTATGCCATCGGCAATTTCCAGATGGCCATCAATGCGCAGCAACTGAGACTGCAGGAATACCTGCCGCTGCCGTTCGGCCACGTCGCGCCAGACCACCACGTTGATCATCCCGAACTCATCTTCAAGCGTTACGAAGGTCACTCCGCTGGCGGTCTGTGGGCGTTGGCGACCCACTACCAGGCCGGCAACGCTGACCAGGCGATCCGGCTCGATATGGAGCAGCTGCCGTGAGCTGCGGCAGCGCAGGGTGCTCAGTTGCTCGCGCAGCAGGGTCAATGGATGCGGCCCCAGGGTGGTGCCGAGGGTGGCGTAATCGGTGTGCAGTTCCTCACCAAACGAGGGGGCTGGCAAGGCGGGCGGTGCCTCCTGTATCGGGGCTTGGCCTGCAAACAGCGGCAGTTGTGGCTCGATACCGGCCACCGTCCAGCGTGCCTGATGGCGATTGCCAGCAAGCCCCTGCAGGGCGCCGGCGTCGGCCAACCGCTCCCGGGCTCGTGCGTCCAGTTCGGCGCGGAGGATCAGGTCTTCGACATGCACAAAGGTCCGCTGCCGGCGAGCCGTTTCGATACGCCTCGCATCGCCTTCACGCATCCCGCGAATCATCCGCAATCCCATACGGATCGCCGGTTGCACTGCGCCGCCAGGCTCCAGGCTGCAATCCCAGTCGCTGTAACGGACGTCCACTGGACGTACCTCGATGTCATGGCGACGGACATCCTGCAGCACTTGGTCGGGACTGTAGAAACCCATCGGCCAGCTGTTGATCAGCGCGCAGGCGAAGGCCGCCGGCTCGTGGCACTTGAGCCAGGAACTGGCGTAGGTGAGCAGGGCGAAGCTGGCCGCATGTGACTCGGGAAAGCCGTAACTGCCAAAGCCCTTGATCTGCTCGAAGATGCGCTCGATAAAGGCGGGCTCATAGCCCTTTTCCAGCATGCGCGTAGTCAGCCGCTGGCGGTGATGTTCCAGGCCACCGTGGCGCTTCCAGGCGGCCATACTGCGCCGCAGCTCGTCCGCTTCGCCGGGTGTGTACTCGGCGGCGATGATGGCCAGTTCCATGACCTGTTCCTGAAACAGCGGCACGCCCAAGGTGCGCTCGAACACGGGCACAAGCTCTTCGGAGGGGTAGTTCACCGGCTCTGTGCCGTTGCGACGGCGCAGGTAGGGATGGACCATGTCACCCTGAATCGGCCCAGGGCGAATGATGGCCACCTGGATCACGAGGTCGTAGAAGGTTTTCGGGCGCAGGCGGGGGAGCATGACCATCTGTGCCCGCGACTCGATCTGGAACACGCCGATGGTGTCGGCACGGCTGATCATGGCGTAAGTAGCCGGGTCCTCCGCTGGCAGGCTCGCCAGGGTCCAGCGGGTGCCGCGATAACGCTCGATCAGATCGAAACAGCGGTGCAGCGCGCTGAGCATCCCCAAAGAGAGTACGTCGACCTTCATCAGACCCAGCAGGTCGAGGTCATCCTTGTCCCACTGGATCACGGTGCGCCCGGCCATGGCGGCGTTTTCCACCGGGACCAGCATGCTCAGAGGCTGCTCGGAGATAACGAAGCCGCCCGGATGCTGTGACAGGTGACGAGGAAAGCCGATCAGTTCGCCCGTCAGCACCAAGACGCGCCGCAATAGTGGGTTGTTCGGGTCGAAACCGGCTTCGGCCAGACGCTCGGCGCTGGGCGGCTTGTCACTCCAGCGCCCGCAGCAGTCGGCCAGCGCAGTGACCTGGTCGGGTGGCAGGCCGAGGGCTTTGGCCACATCGCGCACGGCGCCGGCTGCGTGGTAGCTGCAGACCACAGCGGTGAGGGCGGCGCGCTCGCGCCCATAGCGGCGAAAGATGTACTGGATGACTTCTTCACGGCGTTCGTGCTCGAAATCTACATCGATATCGGGTGGCTCGTTGCGCTCGCGGGACAGAAAGCGCTCGAACAGCATCCGCGTGCCTGTCCGAGTCGGGTCCAGCTCTGTAATGCTTAAGGCAAAACACACCGTGGAGTTGGCCGCCGAGCCGCGCCCCTGACACAGAATGTGCTGCTCGCGCGCCCAGCGCACGATGTCATGCACGGTCAGAAAGTAGCTTTCGTATTGCAGCTCGGCGATCAGGCTCAGCTCATGCTCGATCAGACTCCGGGCACTGACGGGTACGCCGTCCGGCCAACGCCAGCGCGCACCGTCCTCGACCAGTCGGCGCAGCCAGGATGTGGCGCTATGGCCTGCCGGCACCACTTCATGCGGGTACTGGTAGCGCAGCTGACCCAGATCAAAGGTGCAGCGCTCGGCAATGCGCAGGGTTTCCGCAAGCAGCCGGGGCGGGTAGAGCTCCGCCAACTCCTCGTGCCGGCGCAGGTGGCGTTCGCCGTTGGGAAATAGGTATGCACCGGCCTCGGCCACCGGCAGGTGGTGGCGGATGGCGGTCATACAGTCCTGCAGGGCGCGCCGTCCACGGGCATGCATGTGCACACCACCGCAGGCTAAGGCTGGCAGGTCGCAGGCTTGGGCCAACTGGAGCTGCTTGCGCAACTTGCCGGCGTCATCGGTACCTCGGTGCAGCTCGATGCCAAGCCACAAGCGCCCGGCAAATAGCTTCTGTAGCCAGGGGGCGTGCTGGGCGTCATCGTCCGCCAGCCAGATCGCCAGCAGGCCTTCGGTCGAAGCTGGAAAATCCTCGACCAGCAGTCGATAGCAGCCTTTATCGGTCCGACGCCGGGCCAGGGTGATCAGCTGGGAGAGTGCCTGGTAGCCAGTGCGGGCTTCAGCCAGAAGGACCAGCTTGGGCCCATCCTCGACACGCATCTCGCTACCGACGATGAGCGGCATGCCGGCGTCCTTCGAGGCCTGCCAGGCGCGCACGGTGCCGGCCAGGGTGCACTCATCGGTGATGGCCAAGGCGCGATAGCCCAGGCGCGCGGCGCGCTCGAACAGCTCCTTTGCGCTGGAGGCTCCGCGCTGGAAGCTGAAGTTCGACAGGCAGTGCAGCTCGGCATAGCCCGTCATGCGAACCAGCCGTGCAGCATCAGAGGGCCTTGGCTGCCGAGCTCGCGAAAGGCCCAGCCGCGCTGGCCGCTGCGCGTCTGGATAACGTAGTAGTCGCGGCGGACATCGTCGCCATCCCACCAGCCGGATTCGATGCGTTCGGGGCCGGCAAGGATGTGCAGGGAGGCCTCGCGCAGTGGTTGAGGCTGCGCCAATAGCCAGCCGGGACGAAGCGGCGAGATCGGTTGCGGGATGGACGATTGAGTGGACCAGGCACGCTCGGGCCGGTGATCGGCACAGGCACTAAGGCCATGTACGGCCTCATCACCCAGGCGTGCGCGCAGGCGTTCACGCAGTTGCTCCCAGGGCAGGGACTGCTGCGGACGTTCATCGAACAGCTGGCGGCGTTCAGGGGCAAAACGCGGCAGATCGCGGGCGGCCAGGCGCACGGCCAGCACTGGGGCGGGTAGCTGCAGCTGTTCGAGGCGGTCACGCGTCAATTCAAAGAGCATGCTGGCGTCTCGCTCGGCTCTCAAGAGCCCGACCTGCACCTGGCTGTCGGCCATGGCGCGATGCTCCAGATGCAGGACAAAGCGCTGCACGCCGCTGTCGCGTCCGGCCAGGTAAGCGGCGAGGTCCGCCGTCAGCCGACGCAGGGGAAACAGCAGCGCCTGATGCGATTTGACATCAAAGTTCAGCTCGATGCGCTGCTCGAACACATCGGGCGGGCGGTGGAAGTCCAGGGCCAGCGGGCGGATGCCGAGCAGACGATCCAGCTGCACCAGGACCTCGGCGGGGAATCGCCGACTCAGGCTGTCGCGGGGCTGAGCGAGTATTCGCGCCAGATTGCGCAAACCCATGCGAGAAAAGGCCGTGGCTGCCTCGCGGGAAAATCCCAGATGTTGCACGGGCAGCCGATCAAGGGCCTGGCGCAGTGCGTCAGCATCGGTGATTACCAGGCCATTATGAACGTTGGCCAGTATCCGCGCAGCGGCGGGATTGGGCGCGACGGTAATGCGATGGCGAAAGCCCAGTGCGCTGAGCTCCTCGCGCAGTCGTGCCTCAAAACGCGGCCAAGGGCCGAACAGGCTGAGGCATGAGTGCACCTCCATCAGCAAACAGCGCGGGTAGTGCAGGCTGACTTGAGAGCTGAAACCGTAGGCACAGGCGGCGAGCAACTGCTGCCAGTGCTCGATTTCAACCGGATTGTAGTCTGCAGTAGCGAAGTCCTGGCTCAAGGCTTGGGCGGCGATCAGGGACTGGCCGGGGCGGAGCCCGATCGCCCGCGCCGCTGGATTGACTGCCTGCAGTACGCGCCGCTGCGCAGGTCCGGCGAGCAATGCCAGTGGTGAATCGGCATCGGCACGGTGACGCAGTACACCATCCATGGCCAGTTGCGGGAACAGGATGCAGGCCCAGAGCATTGCCACCTCAATGCCCGCCGCCGGCTACAAGCGCGGGTGTTGCGATGGGCCGTGCCGGAGCCAGGCCGCCACGGCACTTAAGAATGCGCAGCTCGCGGGCATCGAGGGTCAGGCGCAAGGCTGCGGGTGAGGCGTTCACGGCCTCGTCCAGAGGGCGGTAGGCAAAGGCCAGCGTTTTCCCCGTTTCGGCAGCCACCTGCAGGCGACGCAGAGCACGGTCGTCCGCCTGCATTGGCCAGCACACCACCGCACCACAACTGCCGGAACGCAGGCATTGCTCGGTGGCCCACAGCGCATCACGACCCGTCGCCCGGACGATCATCAACTGGCGCAGGTCGACGCCAGCAGCGAGCCACGCCTGAGGGCAGGGGATATGGGGAGTCCCTACCAGCACCACCCGTTCACCGGCTGAGGTCAAGCGTGCCAGCGTCGGCCACAGCAGGCGCAGCTCACCAATGCCGCTGGTGGCAACAAGAATCTCGCTCAGCGCCGAGCCCGGCCAACCGCCACCCGGCAAGGCTGAGTCCAATTCGGTGTGCCCGGTCGATTGGGTAGAAGAGGGGGAGCTGATTGCCTGGCCGCGCCAGACATGCCGCGAATCGAGCAGGCGGTCGAGAGCGACCACGGCAGACATAGGAAGATTCTTATTTAGCTGTATGGATGAACAGTATCCGGTTCGGCTCTGTGTTCGGTCAAGCCGAATCATGTGTGCTTGCGATCAGCGGGTCGCCCGCTTGGGTATCCGATCTTGAATGGGTCGCGTATGTGGACGTCTCCTGAGGCAGGCCAGCGTCAGCCAGCGTCGGCCTGGAGACGGGAAATGCGCAAAAGGGCGTTGCGAAAAGAAGAAGCCCCCGCGTACGGGGGCTTTGGGGGAGGACAGTTGCCATCTGGTGCTGGCGTGAGGAACAGGTGTGTGGCGGTGGCGGACAACTCCAGATCGTCTTCGAAGCGGGGCAGTCAGTGCCGACTTGGCTTACTTGCCGACAGACACTGCACGCGGATGTGCCGCCAACTACCATCGTCGATCAGATGCTCCAGCATTTCCCCGAGCGAGTCGAAGAACACTTGATCGATACGTTCGACGAGTACCCCGTCGCGTTTCAGCTCGATCACATAGAGATCATCGGAACGGTCATACAGCACGGTGACCCGACCTTGGAACTTGACTGTCGCAACGGTGAAGCTGATTGCCGGAGGCGTTTTGATGATGTCGTCGGGTAGTGGATCGACGACGGAGAAGTCCCGTGCTCCGGCATCCACCAGCAGATGGGTTATGTGACGGAACCCGTCGGGAGCGAGCAACTGTTCAAGCTGGTTGATGAGTTCCTGCAACTCTGGGCAGCGTGGCTGCGGAAGCGGTAGCTTGGCTGGTGCCGAACCGAGGATGTGCGTTTGCACCGTAAAGGGCGTGCCGTCTGCAGCGTGCTCGGTGCGTTCCTCCGGTGTGTCTGCGCGCAGGCCGTCGAAACGGCGTCGGGCATATGGCTGGATCTGCACCTTGGTGCCCTCATCAGGCACTTCGGTCACCAACTCGCGATCAAGCACGGCAAATTCGGCACGACCGGTTTTTACAACGATGGCCTCGCCGGTGTCGGCGATTACCTTGCCCTCGAAGGGTTTGGGATCGATGTGGAAACCCAACACCGAAACCTTGGGTTGCCCGTCGAAGATGCTGAATTTGAACCTGCGGATATTGCGGGGAACATGGCCGGCGACCAGAACGGGCATTTGTGCGCGGATGGCTTGGGTATCCATTGGAGACTCCTTGGTGAAAACAAGGGACTCCTGCCCGCAAGGGAAGATGTCCCTTTTGGGTTGGGTGGATGGCGCGATATGCACCGGAGCGACAGAGAAACCAGTGCGATGAACCGCACCCGCAGCCTTGAAGGTCTCGACTGCCTGGGATGTTGCCGGCAACGCCAGCGAACATGAGGCCAGCGTGGAGTACGCTTCGGTGTCAGTCGTCCGGGAATCGGTAACGCGCCACTACCGTGTTCCAAAAAGAAGAAGAGCCCCGCGTGGGGCTCGAAAGGGCTATTCGCCGTAGAGTTTCAGTCCATCCAGCTCCGGTGCGTCGGCATCGAACACGAGCAATCGCACATCGGCTAGCGCAGCAAGGTACAGAACCTCGACGAGGGACTCCGGCACGCCCTTGCTCAGGTGTTCCTGCCACAGCTGCTCGGTGGAAATGCCTTCGACGTATTCCAGGTTGGTGTTCGTCCAAGGCGTGGCGATCAGCTTTACGCCAATTGCGTGGCTGCATGGTATGCGAAAGGCGACAAACAGGAGTCCAGTTGGCGTGGTGATGTCTGCCAGACCTTCCAGGTAGCGATTCGCATCCTGCGTGATATGCGCGGTACTGATCTCCCAGCAGCGACTGTAGTGACCGGTCTCGAAGCGAAACCGCTGCACGACTTCACGCGCGGCCTCTTCGGAGTAGGTATCACCGATATGGACAGGTTGGCCAAAGTCGTCGCCGTGGACGGCATAGACAACGGCCCGGACCAGCCCTTCGCTCTGGCACCGAGCCCCCAGGTCGTCAGGTATTTCCTGACCTTCGGTGATCAGCGTGAAGTCGTCGTTGAAGATGCAGGGGAAACGTGCGACCTGATCGTCTGACAGATGTGCCTGGCTAGGATGTAGTGGACGCCAGGCCGGAGGGCAGTCGCTTTCGTAGGTGATGAATAGGCTGCGACTGATGCGCAGATTCTGGTAACCGCGGAGGAAGGGATTGGGATGGCTGGGCATGTTGACGCTCCTGTTGAAAAGAAGGGACATGCCCCCGAGGGACAGCATGTCCCTCGGGGATTGTGGGAAGAGTGGCGGAGGTGGCCGTCTCACCAGCCGTGGTAGTGAAGTAGCAAGTCGGCGATGACCTTGCGGCGTTCCAAGTCAAGACTGCCGAGATCGGCAAGCCCCTCGAACTGGCAGCGGTTGAGCATCGCGCCGCCTTCATCAGCGTTGTAAAAGCTGACCATAGCGGCAAGGAACATCCGCTGGCCGCTGCTCAGAACGCCCAGGGCGTCGTTGATCCTAGACACATTCGGCCGTAGCTCCCACTTGCTTGTGGCTTGCTGCAGCCCTCCGTGGGTGCCATCGCCAAACCATTCGACGCCGGCAATTTGGATGCCCCGTTTCCAGACTTCCAAGAATGCTGCTGGCGCATTGTCGAAGTGCAGGATCTCCTGCGCGATCTGTTCTAGTACGTCTTGGGGTAAAGACTGGTTCATGACGTTCTTCCGATGGACGGAATTCAAGGATGGAGGCGTTGTTGCCAGCATCCAATGGTTAGAGCTTGATCGGCTGCCTGGTACGAACGGAAGTACTCAATGGACTCGCGCGAGGCTGGGCCTCCTTCTTCGGTGGTTCCGATGAAGTAGCCGGCGGCGCTGTGGCGTACCTGTAGAGGTAGGCGCTTCCCTGCGTAGGTAAGAGCCAGATAACCAATGGACTCGGCTCGGGCTTGGGCGGCGTTGAGTGACGCGGAAGGTGCATGGAACATGGAGGAGTCTCCTGACTGGAATGGAACAAGGCACCGACGCCTTGCTGGCGCTCATCCGCGCGGTGGTGCGAAGCGGACTGGTGGGTCGACGCGGAGGCTTCCGCGCTGCAGCCGAGGACCCGTGCTGCGGCATGTATGACCGAGGTCGGCGACACATGCGCAGCAGCATCGAGTGGCGTGGGGAGTGCGTCAGTGGGAAATGGGAAACCAGCTTGCTCCCGATTGAGCGAGGAGAAGGTCAAGGTGCATTTGTTTGCGGGGTCGTCGAGGCTTCGTCGAGCCGACTGTTTCGAACAGGAAGGAGAAAGGTGCCGAAGGCTTGGGCCTTCGGCTGCCGAGGAAGAAACCACCTGTGAACTGATGCAGTGAGTGGCCGTCGTCAAAGCCATCTGCTGTTGCAGCGATTGCACCCGACCCGTGTCGTGGCTGGGGTCGAAATCCTTTGGCACGCATCTGCGTACAAAAAGAACCCGTTGTTTCGCCGGCGGGCACCGGCACTGAATACGGTTCGACCCGAAGGGTCTCCTGGAGGCTCGTCCCACTATCGAGACAAGACCCCAGGGGACCCTTCGGAACGAAAATCGACAGATCAGGATGTCCGTGAGATATGAACTGCGGATGAGTTCGCCTTCTCGTTGAACCAGCGAAATGCTGGCAACGGGCACACATTGCAGAAGGATGGCGTGTGCTGGGTTCCCCGCGGGCGCGAGGTATGCGTATCGACCATGGCCGATACGATGAGGAAACGGGGCCTGGGACCTTACTTCGAGATTTATTGCGACTTGCGTGTCGCGCTGCGCTTTGCGCTGGCCTTCCGGCCGTTCTGGATGGGAAGGGTGCCTTTGCAATTGGGATAGCTACGGCAGGACCAGAAGGGGCCGGTCTTGCCTGTACGTTGCCATGTGGCACCGCCGCACAGCGGGCAGGCGGGTCCCGCAGGGACTTTGATGGGCAGGGTGGCACCGCGATACTGCTGCACGAGCTGCGTGATCCACATGGATTGCTTCTCGACGAAGTCATCCAGCGTCATGTCGCCGGCCTCGATCATGTCCAGGGCCTGTTCCCAGACGGCGGTGGTACCGGGATCGGTGATGGCTTCTGGCACCGCATCAATGAGCGTACAAGCCGCTTCGGAGGCGCGAACGGTACGACCTTGCTTGACCAGGTAATTGCGGTCGAGCAGGCCGTTGATGATGCTGGCGCGTGTGGCCTCGGTGCCGATGCCTGTGGTCTCTTTTAGCTTCTGCTTCAATCGCGGATCAGTGACCAGTTTGGCGACACCTTTCATGGCCTTGATCAGATGGCCTTGGGTGTAAGGTTTTGGCGGCTGCGTCTTAAGTGCCTTCAGATCAACCTGGCCGACCTGGCAGGACACGCCTTCGCGCAAGGCTGGCAATACCTGGCTGCGCGGTGTCGATTCGTCGTTCGCATCATCCGCTGCCGGTACGGCCAACACCTGGTGCCAGCCGGGGATGATCACCTGCTTGCCGATGGCGTGCAGGTTCTGGCCGCCGCACAGCAAGTGGGCGGTCGTGCGGTCGAACTCGTGATGCGGCAGGAACTGTGCGAGATAGTGAGCGCGGATCAGCTTGTAGACCGATAACTCCTTGTCGCTCATAGCCGACAGGTTGGCCGGTTCGAGCGTCGGGATGATGCCGTGGTGGGCCGATACTTTGCTGTCGTTCCAGGCGCGTGAGCGCTGAGTATGGTCGAGCTGGTCGAGCAGCGGACGCAGGCTGGGATCGGTGGCGAGCACCGCAGCGAGAACTGTCGGCACCTCGGCGGACATGCTTTCGGGCAGGTAGCCTGAATCCGAGCGCGGATAGGTCGTTGCTTTGTGTGTCTCGTACAACGACTGTGCGATGTCCAGCGTCTCCTGCACGTCCAGAGCGATTTGCCGAGAGCACACCTCCTGCAGCGTGCCCAGATCGAATGGCAGCGGCGGACCTTCACGCACGCGCTCCGTTTCGACCGACACCACCTGGGCGCTGCCGGCAATGCGCATACGATCGGCGGCTTGTTGCGCTACTGCCTGCTGCAGGCAGCGGCCTTCGGCATCGATGCAGCTGTCCGGCGCGATCCAACTGGAGAGAAAGGATTGCCCGCCTGCGGATAGCGCGATCTCGACGTTCCAGAATGGCATCGAAACGAAGCGTGCAATCTCGCGATCGCGGGCTACCACCAATGCCAGCGTCGGCGTTTGCACCCGGCCGACCGATAGTACGCCGTCGTAGCCAGCCTGACGCCCAAGCAGCGTGAACAGGCGGCTGAGGTTTATGCCGATCAGCCAGTCCGCTCTGGAGCGTGCGAGTGCCGAGTAGTACAGCGGCAGCGTCTCGCTCGCCGGCTTCAGCGCGCCCAGTGCCTTGTGAATACTCGCGTCGTTGAGCGCCGACAGCCACAGTCGTTGGACCGGCCCTCGGTAGCCGCACAGGTCGATGATCTCGCGGGCGATCATCTCGCCTTCGCGGTCCGCATCGGTTGCGATCACCAGCTCGTTGGCTTGGCCGACGAGTTGTTTGACGATATTGAGTTGCGTGGCGGTTGCGGCTTTTGGCTCGACGCGCCAGCACTCGGGAATGATGGGGAGCTGCTCTATCGACCAACGCTTGTACTGCTCACCGTAGGCCTCCGGTTGGGCAGCTTCGATCAGGTGACCAATGCACCAGGTTACGACGGTGCCCGCTCCGCTGTAGCAGCCGTTGCCGCGTTGGCCGGCACCCAGCACACGGGCAATGTCTTTGCCTTGTGAGGGTTTCTCGCAGAGGAACACGCGCATACAGCCTCCGGGGTGTGATGGTCACCGAATGACCATCAGCATTCCCGTCAGCCGCATGGGCCGCAGCAAACAACGTGGCAGCAACAGAGTCCCAGTTGTGCGGCTGTACACGTCCTTCCAGTGATGTGCGAACAAGGCTGGCGTTGTGCAGTTACCAGCAGCTTCGTTCACAGCGGCGCTGGAATTCAGTGGAACTCGGTGGAACTATCCCCAGGGGATAGTTCCACCGAGGTCTTTTGTGGGCATTACTCCGCAGACTGGGCTGGCTCGCTAGCTTGTTTCTGGCTCAGCGTTACTGCATCAAGACGGTACGGCAGGATACCTACGCGCCGGGCCTCGATCTTGAACGTCACGCGCTCATTCTCGTCGGCATCCTCCCATTCATCGCGCACCGTGCGGCCCTCCACCAGTACGCGCATGCCTTTCTGATACAGCGTTTGCCAGTGCTCAGCCTCGCGATGCCACAGCTCCACGGGTGCCCAGTATCCACCGCGATCTTCGTAGCCATCTTTGGTTGGAACCGGATTGTCGAAATAGATGTTCAAGCGCAACAACCGCCGTGGCTCGTCGTTGCCGTTCTGGAACTCCCTGAATTCTGGCGCAGAACCGATGTTGCCTTCGCCAACAAAGTGCGTGCTCATAGTGACTCCTTGGACCATGTGGTGCGGGTGGACGCAGCGTTTCCGCGGACACGCTGCAGGTAAGTCGATTCGGCCTGGGCTACCTTGCTGGCGCACTCCTGGGCCTGGCGGCCCAAGGTGTGCAGCAAGCTGATTTGCATGTTGATGACGACCCGCTGTAGCTCCATCGCGTAGAGGTCGTTGATCAGCGTGTCGGGCGTGGCGGGGCTGGTGATCAGCGCTTGCCACAATGCCACGCCCATGGCGGAGCGGTCGGGCCTGCGCCAGCGCAAGAAAACGGTGCCTGCGCCAGTGGTCTGCTGGGCCAGTTCAACGGGTAGCAGGCGGAAGGGGTAAGCGTCCGCCTGTGCCAGGATGCGCCGCTGCGCCAGTTCGATAAGATCGTCGCGTAGCGCATGGCACTGGCTGGCCCACTCGGTGAGAGTCCCCTTACCTTTAAAAGGCTTTAAAAGGCCTTTTAAAGAGGCTGCGTGTTCCAGGCGCTGGAAGTCAGTCCGTTCCAGGGGGTGGAAACGGCGGTCTGCCGCAGATGCCGAGGTCGTCGTCATGCCGGTGCATCCCCGCTGTCTTCTGCCGTCGTCACCGGGTCGTCAGCGCCTTCAGCCGGAAAGTTGTCGCCCACCGCTGGGGCCAGAGAGGCGGCCAATGCCGAGCGCCGGATGATGGGCGGCGCATAGCGAGAGCGCCGGGTGCCTTCGAGCACGTCCTGCGGCAGTTCGCCAAATTTCTCGATAGCCGCTCTGGCCACGGCGTTGTTGGCGGCGAAGTCATCCCTGATGCAGCCCGAGAAGCGGTACTGCTGGGCCAGCGAGAACAGACTGCGCAAGGAGTGGGCTCCTTCGTTGAGCCAGCGTTCGAGTGTACTGCGGTCAATCAATGCGGTGTGGTGGGCGAGGATCAGCTTGCGCGCCAGATCGTCGTAATCGGCCAGCAGATACACCGCCAGGAAGCCGAGCTGGGCATTCACGAACAGCGGTAGCTTCACCGGTTGTACATTCATGTTCTCGCCCAGCGACAGCGCAGGTGGCACGTCGGTCAGGGCTTGGTCGACCTGTTCGCGCAGGGCCTGCAACGTGTCCTTGGTCTGCGTCAGCTTTTCCTCAATCCTCAGCATCCACCAGTCTGAGTAAGGGTCGTCCTGCTCGGCCCCGCGCTTGATCTTGTTGGCGATGGCAATGAAGCCGTTCAAGCCAACAATGCCGGGCTTCCCGTCGCTTGCCGCTCGACCGTGCCAGATGCGCGAGGCGTGGTGGGTGTGCAGCGTCAGCGACATCACGCTGCGCAGCGATCCGAGATTCAGTTGCAAGGTGTTGTCGGTGGTCATGAGGGCGACTCGCGGTAGAAAGACGAGTCGTCAGCATGGGCACTGAGCGGAAGGCGATCAGTCAACAAAACGCAGCTGCATGCAGCCCGGTTTGTGGGCGAGGGAAGGCAGTCTGTTCCAACTATCCCTTGGGGATAGCGCTAAGGAGGTCCACAGCCGTATCCCACTCAGCATCGGTTGCGGTTCAAGAGTGCATGCAGGCTTTCCAGGTGGGCCTGGACGACTTCGGGGCGCGCAGGCCTAGGATTGGCTGTGGGTGTCGGATCGGCTGTGACGGTATTGCTCTGTCCTTGTCCAGCCCATGCCTTGAACTCACCTCGAATGGCCGCCTGGATGATGCCGAACAGGTAGCCTGCAGGTTTGCGCACCTCGCTGCTGCGACAGCGTGCCGCCCATTCGTCGAGCACCGCTTGCCGCTGTTCGGCCTCGACCTGTTGCAGAGCCACCAGAGCACCGGCCTGCTGTTCTTCTTTCAGCGACAGAAAACGCTCGGGCAGTTGCAGATCCTGGAGTTCTTGCGCGCGCGGTACTGTACGTATTTTATTTATACGATTACTAAGTACTTCAGTACGGTCCTGCTTCGGAATCCGAAGAGGGTTGGTTTTGCTGGCTTTCGAGCCTGCTTCGGAATCCGAAAGCAGTGGTTCACCATTCCGAAGAAAGGCGTCGCTGCCTTCTTCGGATTCGTGGCTGGGCTGCTCCTGTGGATAACTATTTAATGCGGGTGTGCTGCCCTGGGCCATGCGCTGCGCCAGCACCTGCAGCCGCGTTGGCAATACACGACCGCTGAGCATGGGGTCTTCGGAAAGCTCTTGTATTGCGTGGTAGCCCACTCGTTGGATTGCCTTGCTGGCGTGATTGAGTGCGTGGCTGACCAGCCCAAGGTACTCAGGGTCGAGCTGCATGGCCTCAAAGGGTGTAAGCGGTTCGTCGTGCAGGACGTAGAGGTTGCCTTTGATGCGCCCGGTCTTGGGATCGCGCCGGCGGCGCACGAGGCTGAGCCAGCGTGTCAGGCGCAGCAGTGTTAGCGCACGTGCCACGGTTTCATGCGAGGCCTGTTCCGCGCAGGGCGTTGAGGCTAAGTAGGGACGTAATTGATCGTAGGTGGGAAATGCCGTCACTCCATCCTTGTTGAGCAAGAGCCGGAAAACCTGCCAGGCGTTGCGCTCCAGTGGTGTCAGGCGTTTGTCGAGAAACAGTGTGCGTGGCACGCTTTCATGATGGTTGCCGCTATAAATAAATCCGTCGCTGCTGACAGCCACAGTACTCTTGGGTGGTGTCAGGTGCCGCAGGGCGTCGTCGAGCAGGGCTGAAAGAGAGGCAGCGCTTGCAGGTCGAGGGTTTGGCGGCACCATGGCTGGCTACACCAGACCTTGGTCGATCCAGCTCCGTATCGCGGCCCAGATCACGGATATGGGCAACGCCAAATCTTCGGCCAGGTCCATCACCAATTCCAGCATCGCGCTGTCGTCGTCCAGTGCGATGCTTCGTTCTTCAACAGCAGACTTCCAGTGCTTCCACAGGGTCATCTCCTGGTCTTCATTCAAGACGTGGTGCCGGCCTTTGCGTTTGGGCAAGCCGATGATGTCGCGACGCAGTGCCACCTCTTGATGGGTCAAACCATAGAACTTGCTGACCATTTCTGTACTGGCTCCCAAGCGCAGCATGCGATCAATCGTGGCAATCTCTTGCTCGATGTCGTGCATCTGGCTCAGGAGTCGCCACAGCACCTCACGATTGACCGTCACCGAACACCAGGGCACTTTGGCATCGACTAAGAGGTTCACCAGTGTCGGTTGCTTCAGGACGTCCAGCTCCCGCTCACTGAATCCCATCGCCAGGCAGCGACGCAGTTGACCGTTGCGTAGGTCGTGCAATGCTTGAGCCACGACAGCTTGATTCAGTGGGTGGGGTGCCAACATGGTTCTCTCCTGACCTTGTCAGTGGCCGGTCTCATCGGGATTGGTATCCAGGTCACGAAGTCGGCGTGCCAGCCGGACCAGGCGGAAGAACTTGACCAAGCCGTCGTCGCTCAGGCGGGAGCGAGTTGCTGTGTCACTGATGTCGGTCCCATGCATCAGTGATCCCAAACCATCGTCCAGCATGAAGTCGTCGTGATCGAATACGGATGACTCTGCGTCGTAATGGGTACTCAATGCGCGCAGCAGGGCCAATACCGTTCGCTCAAACACCGAAAGTGCGCTAGTGCCCTGTGTGGAAGCCCTGCAGGTGAAGCCGATGTCGGCATTGAGTGGTTCGATGCAGTCGGTCAGGTCGGCTTCCTCTGCGATTTCCCGTGCAAATTGTGCGATGTGGATACGTAGCCGATCCGGTGAGTCCAGCCCTGGATCGATGTACCAGACATCGCTGATCGGAAAGAGCCCACTGCCGGCCTGGACGGGGATGGCTTGCAATACATTTTCTGCAAACCCCGGCATGGGTTCGCCGGTTTGCTCGGCCACCAGATGCTGGATCGCTTGCAGACGTTCGGTGCTGGCGACAGGTGAAACGATATGGCCCTGAAGTTGCGCGTCTGTAATGTCCTCGCGATCAGGGTTACTCAGGGCAGCATCCGGCTCATGCGGCTCATGCGGCTGTACTGGCGTTGGCGGTGTTGCCGTGTCCGTAGCTGCAGTGCTTGGTGAATGTACCGCAGCATCATCGTGCCGAGTCGAAGTCGATTTTGGGGGAGGCACAGCGCCGGTTTCGGGGATGGCGATAGCGGGCGTAGCTTCGACTGAAGGTGGCGGGGTGTTTACTGCACGCTGACGGTGCTCGGTGTTGTCGATGTCCAGTTCCAGCGCGTTGTAGTCGGCTTCGAGCAGCTCTGCCATTTGCCCGATCAGTTCGTCTTGGACTCGCCTGGTCGAAAAGACTGCGGGCTGTGTGTCGAACGGTGCTAGGACGTCGTGGAACAGCGTTTCGAAGTCGACACCCAATGGCTTGCCGCTTGCCTGTTTTTCCCAGGTGAACTCGGCGGCTTTGCGCAGTACCGCCAGCCTTTCGACTTGGTGCCTTCCCAGTCCGTTGTACAAGACGTTTGGGATGGTGGGCAGGAGGTAGCGCACCGTGTCCTGCATACGGCTGATGTGAGGCTGCGGGATCGGGTAGCCGTCAGCGGTGAGGCGGCGAGCGAGTTCCGACTGAGAGAGCGTCTTGCCGATCTCCTGCTCGTACAGCTCACGCGCTTTTTCGACACCCAGCGCTCGCTCGATGAAGGTCAGTCCACCATGCAGTTCGTTTTCGGCCAGGTGTCCGGTCAGCGCAATGATTTCACCGCGCTCTGGCCAAGGGCGGAACAGGCTCGGGATACGGAAAAATCTTTGATCCTTAGTCTCCGCCCAGAGCTCGCGCAGAATCGCCAGTCGGGTGTTGCCGCCATTGCGGATGATGTAATGATCGGCACCGGGCCGCCGAGTGATCGATGGCGGTGCATCCAGACCCCGCTCCCGGATTGAGGCCTTGATTTCATCGTAGAGAGGATTGCGCGTAATACGTGGATCAAGCTCGTAGGGGCGCAGATCGTCTAGCGTGACAACCATCGGCGTTTCCACGGCGGGATCGCTCAGTCCCTGTGCAGTGGGACCGCTGCGAGAGAACGCATCGGCCATCAGCTTGCCGGCCATTTCCTGAGGCGTGACGTCAGCCATCTTGACCTCCCGATAGGCCCCGCTCTGCCCGGCGCAGTTGTGCCCAGGCATTCTGGCTTGCACGGAGATCGCTTGCCGTCGAGCTGGTGAATATCGGTGGCAGGCCCGTCTTCACGAATTTCAGGTGGCCTCCGGATGTGCGACTGACCTCCCAGCCATCCTCCAAGGCAAACTCGATCAGCGTTAACAGCCGATTGTGGCCACGGCACAGGTCATGGACGCTCGACATGGCTTCGCCTCCTGTCGATCCGGCCGGTCACCTGGGCAAACTGCTCCTGCCAATGCGGGCAGAGTTCGGTTGCCAGGGTACGCATGGTCTCCAGCGCCGCGGGTGCCTGACGCCCGGACGGACGCCGGTGTTCGATGCGATGTACCGGCTGGCCTGCTGTTGCAGCACGAGAAAATGCCTCGATGGCCGGTACTTCAGTACGCAGAATCTGGATCTCGTTATGTTCACGGAAGATGAGGCGCAGCGTTTGCTGGACCAACCTGGCGCTCGACGAAACGGCCGGAACGCGGTTGATCAGCAAATGCAGCGGTGGCGGTTGGATGCCCAGGTAGCGGTAAGCGGCGATTGCGTCGACAAGTTGGAGCGTGCCGCGCCGAAGTTCGCGGGCTGCCAGAATTTCCGGAGTGATCGGTGACACGGCGAAGTCAGCGGCGAGCATGGCCATCTCAAGTAAAACGCTGCGGGCACCTTGTGTGTCGATCAGCATCACGTCGTAATGTGGCTGGAACAATGACAGCAGGTTGCGTAGCCGCAAGCGTCCATCCGCTGCGTGCAGCAGCAATGTTCCCAGTTGCTGGTGCTCGTCATTGGATAGCACCACATCAAGTCCCTCGATGATGGTGTGCGAAACCAGGTGCGGCAGTGTTCTCTCGTTGAATGCCAGCAGCTCGTAGATGCCGTTCGGGGCACGGCTTGCTAGCTCGTAGTAGGACGACAGCGTGGGCTGACCATCCAGATCGAGCAGGAGCACGCGCTTGCCTGCGTCAGCGAGGAAGCCTCCCAGGTTGGCGGCGACGGTCGTCTTGCCAACGCCGCCCTTGGTCGAAATGATGGCGATCACTTGCATGACTCGCTCCTCTTGGGCAGTGGAGCGATGTCAAGCGCGCTCTTGGAGACGTTCGGTAATCCATTGGTCGATTTCAGCTGAATCCCAGCCGACAGCGCGGATACCTAGACGTAAGGCCTTGGGAAATTTTCCGTCCTTCATCAGATTGTAAATATGTGCGCGTTTGAATCCAGTTTTGGCTTCAACTTCTGCGCGACGCAGAATGCGTCGATCCGCGATTGAGAAGGTGTGCTCGGTGGACATGGTGGTCACTCCTTTATGCTTGGTAGCACTCGTAGGCGTGACTCGAGTAGATGAGCCACACTGCATGTGTGCACCAAAGAATCGGATCTTGCTGACCACCGGATTCATCGGAGAGCGACTGCGTTCGCTGATCCGATTTCTACTAATCTGAGGACATACAACGTCAAGCTGACCCGTATGCGTTCCATATTGGTAAAGTCTTTGGAGCGATCAAGAGTAAAAGGCACACCTAACCTCTGGAAGACCGACGAGCGGAAGCCCCAGTATTTTTTGTCATGCCGGTGACAGAAAGTGTCATGTGCAAAATAAGCTTTGTTGTGGTTAGAGCTGAGTGGTGCGGTGCCGCACTCGTAGTGCGTTGTGGCTGGTGTTTAGTCTGGACTCAGCTGACTTTTACAGTCAGGGATCTGACGAAAACAGTAGGGCTCTGGTTGCTGGCACGGAGCCATACATCTCATTTTGAGAAAGGTTTATCAAATAGTTGGTGCTGCACCAACTTGCAGGGCTCGCGCGATGAACCTAGCCAGCTCATCCGATGGAGGCTTGTCCAGCATGGCAATGACGGTCGCTGTGCTGGGTACGTCGTCGGTGACAGGGCGTATGATGACGTCGGAGTGCTTGTACAGGGTGGCCTGCGACGACAGCCCTACGCCAATACCGTAGCCTGCGGCCACAAGCATCATCATGGGTTCGTGACCTGAAACGTATTCGGCGACGTTAAGTGATGGCAATGTGGGGGCGCAGAACCAATTGCGAATGACATCGTGCCCGCCCGAGCACCGTTCAGGATGGCAGAGAATCAACGGATGTCGGGCAACCTCGCGAAGCGGTATTTTATCGAGAGAAAGAAGTGGGTGGTTCCGAGGGATCGCGATAGCAGGACGATCTGTCCAGACCACTTCCTTGATGAGCCTACTACCGGGCTCAGTATGCACAGTGAAACCAGCATCAATCTGGTCGTGGTCTAGGGCTTTGACCATTTCGCTGACAGTCATTTCTACGATCTTTATCTCTGTGAGGGGCTCCTCCTCACGACAACACGCCAATAACCTGGTCAGTCTTGGCTGTGCAAGGTTATCGGCTAAGCCGATACGCAACCGACCACGAAATCCTCTTGCTGCAGCATGTACTCGTGCTCGTGCTCCATCCATGCGCATAAGCACATGGCGTGCTTCCTCCTGAAATACCTCTCCAGCCCAGGTCAGGCGAATACGCCCTTGGATGCGATGGAACAGGCGGGTTCCTAGCTCTGATTCCAGTTCTTTGATCGCCCGCGAGAGGGGGGAAGGCTCAATATGGACTCTGGTTGCAGCCCGCGAAAAGCTCAGTTCTTCGGCCACAACCAGGAAGTAGCGCAGGTGACGTATTCTCATACCGTAGCTGCCTTACCGTGTTGTGAGTTTGTCCAAAGGTACAGAGCGCAACAATCGGACATTGGTCAGTTTTTGTTCTTAAAAGTCAGATAGTGAACCAGACAGGAACAGGCGTAGACAATTCGCACGGGGTCTCCGTCGATGGGAGTAGCATTGTCAGGATTGAGCACTACGTCCCAAATGGAGTAGTGGCGATGGGGTTGAAGAGGGATAAAGGATCGGACCTGTGCCTGTAGCCCATCATGCCCGGGCGAAGGTGCCAGGCTGCAGGAAGCCAGTAGCTGTCTGTGAACTATCTTGGAATAAAATTGGCGTGGGGGTTGCCTGCCTGTCCAGATAAGTCCATACTTGTGTCCGCTAATCAAACAGCGGAAGCGGAAACCCCTTTTAAATCAAAAGGTTGAAGGCTAGGCTCTAGTCTCGTTTCCCGCTCCAAATTCACGAAACGCCGCTCATTCGAGCGGCGTTTTCGTTTGTGCGCGTTTTTTAGGCGTTGGGTGGCAAGGAGCAATGTGGTGGCGGCGGTGGTGGGCTGAAGCCCACCCTACGGTTTGCCCGCGTTCACGCCAGGTAGGTCGAGGCGAGTGCCGCGCGCCGGTCGAGGCGCCCCCTACGTTGGCCGTCGCCTCACGAGGGCGCATGGGGCGCGCCGCGCGCACCTCAACAGCCGGGGGGCAGGGCGCTCAATGCCGCGATTGCTGATCCGGCATGGCCAGCAGCTGCTTCTCCCGGTTCCAGTCGAACGGCTCGTCGTTCTCCTCGGCTTCGTGACGTCGTTCTTCCAGTGCCTGGAACAGCGCGATCTCGTCGTCCGGCATGAAGTGCAGGCAGTCGCCGCCGAAGAACCACAGCAGGTCCCGCGGAACCAGATGGGCGATCTGCGGGTAGCGGTGGAACACCTGGCAGATCAGATCCTGGCCGAGGTGGCGCTCTTCCGGCACGTCGGGCAGGCGCATGAGCAGGTCGTCGAAGCGCTCGAGGAAGAGCTCGTGGCTTTCTTCGGAAACCTGCCCGGATTCGCCCATGGCGAGCAGAATGCCGCGCAGCTGGGCCAGCAGGGCGAGGTTGTGGTCAACGTAGGGATTGGCCATGAAACACCTGTATCGTTCTGGGGGCGCGATTATAGGCAACGCGCCGCGTTCGTGAAGGTCAGCGTACCCGTCCCGGGGTCGGCTCCAGTTCGTCCCTGGCGAAGTCATCGACGTCGATCACCTGGCGGCGCGCCGCGTGGGCCACGCGCAGGCGGGCGGCGTCTTCCTCGCTGATGACAGCCGCGGCCAGGGCGGCCTCGATCGGGTCCTCGTTCGGGCCGGGCGCGAACGCCCCGGCCTTCAACGCGCGGCGCAGCTTGCGCTCGGCCTCGTGGCTGTCCGCTACGGTCTCGAAGGCCCGGCGCAGCGCCGCCAGTGGTTCGTCGCCACTCTCGGGACGGTAGACAGCCGAAAGTACCCGTTCGAGCGCCGGATCGCCGTCCGGTCGTCCGAGAATGGCCGCCACCTGCGTATCCAGGCGGTCGGAAGGCCCCTTGTGGCGTCGCCCGAATGGGAAGACCGCCAGGTTCAGCAGGCCGCCGAGCAGCCGGTTGGGGAAGTTGGCGAGGATGCCCACCATCGCCGTCTCGGCCTGGGCCAGGCATTCCTCCATGGCCCAGCGCAGCAGCGGGCGCTGTTCGGAGGGGTGGCCGAGATCGTGGTAATGCTTCAGCGCGGCAGAGCCCAGGTACAGGTAGCTGAAGACGTCGCCCAGGCGGGCCGACAGGCGCTCGCGGCGCTTGAGTTCGCCGCCGAGCAGCATCATCGACAGGTCGGCGAGCAGGGCGAAGGCCGCGGCGATACGGTCCAGCGCGCGGAAATAGGACTGCGCCAGCGGGTCTCCGGGCCCCCGTCCGAACAGCCCGAAGGTGAAGCCGTAGACCAGGGTGCTGGCGAGGTTGCCCACCGCGAAGCCGACGTGCTCCATGAGCAGCCGGTCGAAGCGGGCGATCGCCTGTTCGCGGTCCGGCTCCTGCACCGCCTCCATTTCCCGCAGCACGAGCGGATGGCAGCGGATCGCGCCCTGGCCGAAGATCATCAGGTTGCGCGAGAGGATGTTCGCGCCTTCGACGGTGATCGAGATCGGCACCGACAGCCAGGCGCGCGCCAGGTAGTTGTTCGGGCCGAGCATGATGCCCTTGCCGCCGTGGATGTCCATGGCGTGGGCGATGCATTCGCGACCGCGCTCGGTGAGGTGGTACTTGACCATGGCCGAGAGCACCGAAGGCCGTTCGCCGAGGTCCACCGCATGGGCGGTGAGGATGCGGGCGCTGTCCATCAGCCAGGCATTGCCGCCGATGCGGGCGAGCGAGGCCTGGATGCCCTCGAAGGCGTCGAGCGGCACGTCGAACTGTTCGCGCACGCGCGCATAGCGGCCGCTGACGTAGCTGCACAGCTTGGCCGCGCTGGTGCCGGTGGCGGGCAGGGAGATCGAGCGGCCGACCGACAGGCAGTTCATCAGCATCATCCAGCCCTTGCCGATCATCTCGCGGCCGCCGATCACCGCCTCCAGCGGCACGAACACGTCCTTGCCCCAGTTCGGGCCGTTCATGAAGGCGGCGCCGAGCGGGACGTGCCGACGGCCTATGCTCACGCCCTCGGTGTCGGTGGGGATCAGCGCCAGGCTGATGCCCAGTTCGCTCTGCTCGCCGAGCAGGTGGTCGGGGTCGTAGGTCTTGAAGGCGACCCCGAGCAGCGTGGCGATCGGGCCGAGGGTGATGTAGCGCTTCTCCCAGTTCAGCCGCAGGCCGAGCACTTCCTCGCCTTGCCAGAGTCCGCGGCAGACCACGCCGGTGTCGTTCATGGCGCCGGCGTCGGAGCCGGCGTAGGGCCCGGTCAGGGCGAAGCAGGGGATGTCGCGGCCGTCAGCCAGGCGCGGCAGGTAGTGGTCGCGCTGAGACGGCGTGCCGTAGCGCAGCAGCAGTTCGGCCGGGCCCAGCGAGTTGGGCACCATCACCGTGCTGGCCAAGTCGTTGCTGCGGGTTGCCAGCTTCATCACCACCTGGGAGTGGGCGAGGGCGGAGAAGCCCTTGCCACCGTATTCCTTGGGGATGATGAGGGCGAAGAAGCCCTGTTCCTTTATATAGGCCCAGGCCTGCGGCGGCAGGTCCATGCGCTGGGCGATATCCCAGTCGCTGACCATGGCGCAGAGGGTTTCGGTAGGTCCGTCGAGAAACGCCTGTTCCTCGTCGGTCAGCCGGGCCGGCGGGTAGCCGAGCAGGCGGTTCCAGTCCGGGCGACCGCTGAACAGCTCGCCGTCCCACCAGACGGTGCCGGCCTCGATCGCGTCGCGCTCGGTGGCGGAAATCGGCGGCAGCACCTCCCTGAACCAGTCGAGCACCGGCGCGGTGATGTACTTGCGGCGCAGGTCGGTGAACAGCAACGGCACGGCGACGATCGCCCACAGCAGCCAGAGAATTAGCATCAACCAGGCGGGCGCGTCCTCCGAGGCCGACATCGCCACCAGGTAGAGCCCGACGATCACCAGCGCCGGTATCGGCGACAGGCGCCAGTGGGCGAGGCCGGTGATCCCCACCAGCAGTACGAGCAACCAGAGCCAGACCATGGCGTCCTCCCAGACTCGGTGAGCGGCAGGCCCGGCTGAAAGCCGAGCCGTTTGCTGTCTTTGTCAGTGACCGCCCCCAGGCTGCACGAGTTCGGCCGCGGGCGCGGGCGGGCGAGGTTGCAATTTGTTGCAACTGCCCCTATCTAGCAGTCTCTTCCGGCACACAAGCGCGCATCCGAATGAGTTCTGCCCTGTCCATCCGGCAACTGACCAAGACCTACGGCAATGGCTTTCAGGCCCTTAAGGGCATCGACCTGGACGTCGCCGAAGGTGACTTCTTCGCCCTGCTTGGCCCTAACGGGGCCGGCAAGTCCACCACCATCGGCATCCTCTCCACGCTGGTCAACAAGACCGGGGGCACGGTGCAGGTGTTCGGGCACGACCTGGACCGCGACCCGTCCGGGCTCAAGCGCTGCCTGGGCGTGGTGCCGCAGGAATTCAACTTCAACCAGTTCGAAAAGGCCTTCGACATCCTCGTCACCCAGGCCGGCTACTACGGAATTCCGGCGCGCATCGCCAAGGCGCGCGCCGAGCAGTACCTCAAGCAGCTCGGGCTGTGGGACAAGCGCGACGTACCGTCGCGGATGTTGTCGGGCGGCATGAAGCGCCGGCTGATGATCGCCCGCGCGCTGATCCACCATCCGCGGCTGCTGATCCTCGACGAGCCCACCGCTGGCGTGGACATCGAACTGCGGCGATCCATGTGGTCCTTCCTCACCGAACTCAATAAAGAGGGGATCACCATCATCCTGACCACCCATTACCTGGAGGAAGCCGAACAGCTATGCCGCAACATCGGCATCATCGACCAGGGGCGGATCGTCAAGAACACCAGCATGCGCGAGTTGCTCAAGCAACTGCACGTGGAGACCTTCCTGCTCGACCTCAAGGAGTCGCAACTGGTCCCGCCGGAGCTCGGCGCCTACCCGGCGAAGCTGGTGGACCACCATACGCTCGAGGTGCAGGTGGAGAAGAGCCAGGGCGTCACCGAGCTGTTCCGCCTGCTCGCCGCCCAGGGCATCGAGGTGCTGAGCCTGCGCAACAAGACCAACCGGCTGGAGGAGCTGTTCGTGTCGCTGGTGGAAAACAACCTGCCCAAGGGGGCCAAATGAGCGCGGAGCTGCGTCCCAACCTGGTCGCCCTGGCCACCATCGTCCATCGCGAGATCCGCCGCTTCATGCGCATCTGGCCGCAGACCCTGCTGCCGCCGGCTATCACCATGGTGCTGTACTTCGTCATCTTCGGCCGGCTGATCGGCGCGCGCATCGGCGACATGGGCGGCTTCAGCTACATGGCCTACATCGTGCCTGGCCTGATCATGATGTCGGTGATCACCAACGCCTACGCCAACGTGGTCTCCAGCTTCTTCGGCACCAAGTTCCACCGCTCGATCGAGGAGCTGCTGGTCTCGCCGGTGTCGCCCCACGTGATCCTCAGCGGCTTCGTGCTCGGCGGCATCGCCCGTGGCCTGGCGGTGGCACTGATCGTCACGCTGCTGTCGATGTTCTTCACCGACCTGCAGATCCACCACCTCGGCGTGACCGTGCTGGTGATGTTGCTGACGGCGACCATCTTTTCGCTGGGCGGCTTCATCAATGCGGTGTTCGCGCGCAACTTCGACGACATCTCGATCGTGCCGACCTTCGTGCTGACACCACTGACCTACCTGGGCGGGGTGTTCTACTCGATCAACCTGTTGCCGCCGTTCTGGCAGAGCGTGTCGCTGGCCAACCCGATCCTGCACATGGTCAACGCTTTCCGTTACGGCATCCTCGGGGTGTCCGACATCCGCATCGGCGTGGCCATCAGCTTCATGCTGGTGGCGGTGGCGGTGCTCTACTTCGCCTGTATCCGGCTGCTGGTGAGCGGCCGCGGGATGCGGCAGTAGCGCGGGAGGCTGGGGGCTTTCCCTCATCCGGCCCTGCGGGCCACCTTCTCCCGGGGGAGAAGGGAACGCATCGCACTGCCTGTGACTTCGGTGCTCGTCCGTAGGAGCAGGCTCTGCCTGCGACCAGAGGCGGCACGGCGCTGATTCACCTGTGTGAGGCGTCACTGCTTGCTGGCTAGGGTGGGCTTCAGCCCACCAACGAGGGCCGGGGCGATGCTCCCTCATCCGGCCCTGCGGGCCACCTTCTCCCGGAGGGAGAAGGGAAAAGCATCGCGCTGCCCGTGGCTTCGGTGCTCGTCCGTAGGTAGGAGCAGGCTCTGCCTGCGACCGGGGCGGCGTTCGGCATAAATCTGTGGGAGGCGCGCCCCCGCGGCGACTGGGCGGCCTGCACAGATTCCCAGAAGCTCGCCCCGGGGTCGGGCTTCCCACGGCAACTGGGGGTTCGCGCATTGGGGGCATCTCCGCCAACCGGTGGTGGCGCGCGCCGCACCTTCCTTTAAACTGCCCCGTTTTTCCGCCCTGGACAGCGCCATGCACCATCCTGCCGAGTCATCCCCGCTGGGAAAATCGACTGCCTACGTCGCCACCTACAGCCCGGAGCTGCTGTTTCCGATCCCGCGCGCGGGCAAATGGGCCGAGTTCGGGCTGACCGCCGAGACGCTGCCCTACCAGGGGGTGGACCTGTGGAACTGCTACGAGTTGTCCTGGCTGCTGCCGTCGGGCAGGCCGGTGGTGGCGGTGGCCGAGTTCGGCATCCCGGCCGACTCGCCGAATATCATCGAATCCAAGTCGTTCAAGCTTTATCTCAACTCGCTGAACCAGAGCGTATTCGAAGGCGTTGGGGCGGTGGAGGCGGTATTGCGCAGGGACCTGTCCGCGGTGGCCGGCCGGCCGGTGACGGCTCGCGTGCGCGGCCTCGATGAGGTAGCGGGGGAGGGCATCGGTCGTCTGCCGGGGCTGTGCGTGGACGCGCTGGATGTCGCCATCGAGCATTACGATGCGCCGCGCGCCGAGCTGCTGCGCATCGCCACGAGCGAGCCGGCCGAAGTCTGCCTGCACAGCCACCTGCTCAAATCCAACTGCCCGGTCACCGGTCAGCCGGACTGGGGCAGCCTGGTGGTCGACTACCGTGGCCCGGCGCTGCAGCCGGAGAGCCTGCTCGCCTATGTGGTGAGCTTCCGCCAGCATGCCGATTTCCACGAGCAGTGCGTCGAGCGCATCTTCCTCGACCTGCACCGGCTGCTGCAGCCGGAGCGGCTGACGGTGTATGCGCGCTACGTGCGGCGCGGTGGCCTGGACATCAATCCGTATCGCAGCACCGAGGCGCTGAGGCCGGCCAACCTGCGGCTGGTCCGGCAGTGACACGCGAACCGGTCGGGTGACCTAGATGCCCATGCTGGCCAGGCTCTGCATGATGTTGCGCAAGGTCATGGCCATGCCGGGATGGCTGACCTCGAAGCGCTCGACCGCCAGGTTGACCCCGTCGACCAGCGAGTCGTCCGGCTCGGCGCCGTCGCGCTCCAGCCGGGCCTCGATGTCCCGGGCAATGGCCAGCAGGGACGCGCGCTCTTCGTCGGTCAGCGGCGTGCCTTCGCTCAGTTGGTTGCGTAGCTGTTCGAGCTGGGTCTGGAGTTCGGGTGCGGGCATGATCCTACCTCTCATCGTCAGGATGATGGACAGCTTCGGGCCACCGAAGGTCCCCCAAGGTTAAACCAGCGGCAGGTGCCGTGCCGGCCGGGCTGTATCCGAACGTTGCCGGCCAGGCACGGATTTCGCCACCCGGGCCGGGCTGCGCTGCATTAGAATTGCCGCTCTTCCGGCGCCTGCCGGGATGACTGGACACACTCTGCGCCTCGCTGGCAGGCGCCACACATGACGAACAAGGGAGTCTGCGATGCGAGTGATCGGAGCTGAGGACAAGGGTTGGCTGAAGGCGGGGCTGCTGGCGGTGCTGGCGATGCTGGGCCCGGTCCCGCTGCAGGCCGCCGAGGACGATCCCTGGGAGGGCTTCAACCGGGCGGTCTTCCGTTTCAACGACACGGTCGACACCTACACCCTCAAGCCGCTGGCGCAGGGGTATCAGAAGGTCACGCCGACCTTCATCGAGGACGGCATCGGCAACGTATTCAACAACCTGGGCGACGTGGTCGTGATGACCAATGACCTGCTGCAGGGCAAGATGCGCGACGCCGGCATCGACGCCAGCCGCATTCTCTTCAACACCACCTTCGGGCTGCTCGGCTTCTTCGACGTGGCCACCCACATGGGGCTCTACCGCAACGACGAGGACTTCGGCCAGACCCTCGGGGCCTGGGGGTTGGGCAGCGGGCCCTACGTGGTGCTGCCGCTGCTGGGGCCGAGCAGCGTGCGCGACGCCTTCGGCCGCGTGCCGGACGCCTATCTGCAGCCGTACCCCTACATGGACGACGTGTCGGCGCGCAACCTGATGCGTGGCGTGGATGTGGTCGATACCCGCGCCGAACTGCTCTCGGCGGAAAAGATGATCAGCGGCGATCGCTATGTCTTCGTGCGCAACGCCTACCTGCAGAACCGCGAATTCCGCGTCAAGGATGGCGAGGTCGAGGACGACTTCTGACCGCGCTGCCCGGACCTCACGGCCCGGGCGCATGTTTCAGCGCATTTCCAGGATCGCCAGGCCGAGACGTTGCCGGCCCTGGTCCAGTGCGCTGACGCGAACCACCTCGGCGTCGGCGTCGAGGCCTCTGAGGGACGGGTGCGTGGACGGGATCTGGACCCGGACCCGGTCGCCCATGCGCAGGCTCGAGGTCGCTTCGACCTGCATGCCGGTGCTGGACAGGTCCAGGCAGACGCCCTCGATGCGCTGCTCGTCCAGCAGGAGGATCACGCCGGCGTCCATCCGCATGCGAATGAAATCCCGCTTCTCGTCGTAGTCGCGATCGCGCTGGCTCATGCTCACTCCTGACTTCCCGGTGTCGATTCGGGGCGTTATAGCGTTCGCCAATTCCGGCTGTAAAGGTTTCTGCAGTGATCTGGCGCACGCTTGAAACGCCGAACGTATGGGAGTACCGTCTGCGCCGTGAACGAACTCGCCGCGCCCCAGGGTGCATGCGGGCTTTTCAATCGTCCTGGCGCACTGCCCGGTAGGTACATGCACAACCCAAGCGCCACGCTGCTGATCATTGACGATGACGATGAGGTTCGTGCCAGTCTGGCCGCCTATCTCGATGACAGTGGCTTCCGCGTACTTCAGGCGGCAAGCGGTCCCGAAGGTCTCGAGCTGTTCGATCGCGAGCACCCCGACCTGGTGATCTGCGACCTGCGCATGCCGCAGATGGACGGGCTCGAGCTGATCCGTCTGGTCAGCGAGCGGCAGGCCGACCTGCCGGTCATCGTGGTGTCCGGCGCCGGCGTGATGAACGACGCGGTCGAGGCGCTGCGGCTGGGTGCGGCGGACTACCTGATCAAGCCGCTGGAAGACCTGGCGATGCTCGAGCACTCGGTGCGCCGCGCGCTGGACCGGTCGCGGCTGCGGCTGGAGAACCGCCGCTACCGCGAGCAGCTCGAGGAAGCCAACCGCGACCTGCAGGCGAGCCTCAACCTGCTGCAGGAAGACCAGAACGCCGGCCGCCAGGTGCAGATGAACATGCTGCCGGCGGCGGCCTGGGTGACCGACGATTTCCATTTCGCGCACCAGATCATCCCGTCGCTGTACCTGTCCGGCGATTTCGTCGACTACTTCAGGGTCGACGAGCGACGCATCGTCTTCTACCTCGCCGACGTCTCGGGGCATGGCGCCTCGTCCGCCTTCGTCACCGTCCTGCTGAAGTTCATGACCACGCGCCTGCTCTACGAGTCGCGCCGGCATGGCGTGCTGCGTGAGTTCAAGCCGTCCGAGGTGCTGGGCCACATCAACCGCGGGCTGCTCAACTGCCGGCTGGGCAAGCACGTGACCATGCTCGGCGGCGTGATCGACCAGGAGCACAACCGGCTGCACTACTGCATCGGCGGGCACCTGCCGCTGCCGGTGCTTTACCGTGACGGCAAGGCCGAATACCTGCAGGGGCGGGGCCTGCCCGTGGGGCTGTTCCAGGAAGCGGAATACCAGGACTACGAGCTGGAGCTGCCCGAGTCCTTCAGCCTGACGCTTCTTTCCGATGGCGTTCTGGACCTTTTGCCCGGCGCCACACTCAAAGACAAGGAGGCTGCGTTGCCGGGTCTGGTCGAGCAGGCTGCAGGCTCGCTGGATGGGCTGCGGCAGGTTCTGGGATTGGCCGAGCTGGCGGAGATGCCGGATGATATCGCCTTGCTGGTGTTGAGCAGGAACCTTGCATGAGTACTGGAAAAATCCAGTTCGCCGAGCTGGACGGCACCTTCGTCCTCAAATTCGTCGGCGAAATCCGCCTGACGCTCTGCTCGGCCCTGGATGCGACCATCGAGCAAATCTTCTCGGCGCTCAATTTCTCTTCGATCGTCATCGATCTGACCGAGTCGCGCAGCATCGACAGCACCACGCTGGGCCTGCTGGCCAAGCTCTCGATCCTGTCCAGACAGAAGGTCGGCCTGCTGCCGACGGTGGTCACGACGCACCCGGACATCACCCGGCTGCTGTCGTCGATGGGCTTCGACCAGGTGTTCAATATCGTCGACCAGCCGTTGCCCTGTCCGGAATGCCTCTCGGACCTGCCATCGCAGGACCAGTCCGAGGAAGTGGTCAAGGCCAAGGTGCTCGAGGCGCACCGGATCCTCATGAGCCTCAACGAATCCAATCGCGAAGCCTTCCACGACCTGGTTTCCGCGCTCGAACGCACCTGATCCCGGCGCTTTCCTTTTTCCTGTTCGATTCCTAGCAGCCCTGGCCCGCGCCTGTGCGCCGGCCAGGGCGTGCGTGTGCGTCAGCCGCGAGCGCGCAGCAGGGCTTCGAGCTTTTCCTGGTCGCGGGCGAACTGGCGGATGCCTTCGGCCAGCTTCTCGGTGGCCATGGCGTCCTCGTTGTGCGCCCAGCGAAAGGCGCTCTCGTCGAGCCGGATACGGGCTTCGGAACCGCGCCCTGGCGCGAGCCGGCGCTCCAGCGCGCCCTGTTCGGTCTCCAGCTGGCCGAGCAGTTCGGGGCTGATGGTCAGCCGGTCGCAGCCGGCGAGCGCCTCGATTTGGCCGACGTTGCGGAAGCTCGCGCCCATCACCACGGTCTCGTATCCGTGTGCCTTGTAGTAGTCGTAGATGCGCGTGACCGACTGCACGCCCGGGTCTTCCGCGCCGGTGTAGTCGCGGCCTTCGCTCTTCTTGTACCAGTCGTAGATGCGCCCGACGAAGGGCGAGATGAGGAACACGCCGGCATCGGCGCAGGCCACCGCCTGGGCGAAGGAGAACAGCAGGGTGAGGTTGGTCTGGATGCCGGCCTTCTCCAGCTGCTCGGCCGCGCGGATGCCTTCCCAGGTGGAGGCGATCTTGATCAGCACGCGGTCGCGCCCGATACCCGCCTGCTCGTAGAGCCCGATCAGACGCTCGGCGCGCTCCAGCGTGGCCTGGGTGTCGAATGACAGGCGGGCGTCCACCTCGGTGGAGACGCGGCCGGGGATGAGCTTGAGCACCTCGCGGCCCACGGCGACGGCGAAACGGTCGCAGGTCATGCCCATGTCGCCCTTGCCGCCGGCCAGCGCGGCGTCCAGGTGCTCGTCATAGCGGGGCAGGGCGGCGGCCTTGAGCAGCAGCGAGGGGTTGGTGGTGGCGTCCACCGGCTTGAGGCGGGCGATGGCGTCCAGATCGCCGCTGTCGGCGACGACGGTGGTGAACTGCTTGAGTTGTTCCAGCTTGGAAGTCATGGGAGCGCTCTATCCTCTGAGTTGGCATGACCGGGTCGTCGGTGCGTCAGGTCGGTACATCGGTGTGCCGGCGACACGGCTTGGATCGAATAACGCCTCGCGCGTTCCGAGGGTGCGACGGATCGCGTCAGCGGCCCTCCAGCAGCCCGACGGCCTGGTCGAACAGCCCCAGCGGGTCGGGTGTCTTGTGGATGTCCACCGACAGCAGCTGGCGGAAACGCCGCGCACCGGGAAAGCCCTGCGCCAGGCCGAGCACGTGGCGCGTGACATGATGCATCGAACCGCCTTCGGCCAGATGACGTTCGATGTACGGACGCATGCGCGCGAGGGCTTCGGCACGGCCGATCGGTGGCCGCGTGCTGCCGAACAGGCGCTGGTCCACCTCGGCGAGCAGGTAGGGATTGTGGTACGCCTCGCGGCCGAGCATCACGCCGTCGAACTGCTGCAGATGCGCCAGGCATTCGTCGAGCGTCTTGATGCCGCCGTTGAGCACGATTTCCAGCTGCGGGAAATCACGCTTGAGCGCCGCGACCACGTCGTAGCGCAGGGGTGGGATCTCGCGATTCTCCTTCGGCGACAGGCCCTCGAGAATGGCGATGCGCGCGTGCACGGTGAAGCTGCGGCAGCCGGCCTCAGCGACCTGGCCGACGAAGTCGCACAGTTCGGCATAGCCGTCGCGGCCGTTGATGCCGATCCGGTGCTTGACCGTTACCTCGATCGCCACGGCGTCGCGCATCGCCTTCACGCAATCGGCCACCAGCGCGGGATGGCCCATCAGGCAGGCGCCGATCAGGTTGTTCTGTACCCGGTCGCTGGGGCAGCCGACGTTCAGGTTCACCTCGTCGTAGCCGGCCTGCTCGGCCAGCCGGGCACAGGCGGCGAGGTCGGCCGGCACGCTGCCGCCCAACTGCAGGGCGAGCGGATGCTCGGCTTCGTCGTGGCGCAGGAAGCGCGCGGCATCGCCGTGCAGCAGTGCGCCGGTGGTGACCATCTCGGTGTAGAGCAGGGCGTGGCTGGACAGCTGGCGCAGGAAGAAGCGGCAGTGGCGGTCGGTCCAATCCATCATCGGCGCCACGGAAAAGCGTCGGGACGGCGCGAGGCGTGCGGTTACAGGGGGTGCGGTGATTTCTGACATCGTTGCCGTCTGGTGTTACGCCGTACAGGCGCCGGGAAGCGCGGGGCGATCGACGCGCGGCGGCCGTACGAATGGAGCACGCGGTCGGCCGGCGCAAGGGAGCGCCAGTCTATCAAGAAACCGATCGACGGCGGCTGCGCAGGCACCGGCACGCGACGGAACGTCGATGGGGGGGGGGGGGGGGGGGCAGCGGCCTGCGGCTACTGCTGGATCACGGCGGTGTAGTTGCCCGCGCCGTTCTGGGTGATGCTCGCCACGGCGCCGGCGGTGGGCAGTTGCTGGATCAGCAGCGCCTCGTTGCCCGAACCGATCTGCGACACCGTGGCGGTCTGCTGGAAGCCGGTCTGGGTGGCGGTGAGGAGGTTGTTCGCTCCGTCCTGCTGGATGTTCAGGTAGGCGTTCTCGCCGAGTTGCTCGACCACTACCCGGTTGTAGTCGCCGATCGAGGAACCGGTCAGCGCGCCCTCCGCCGAACCCTGGTCGGCGACCAGTTCGTTGCCGGTGCCGTCCTGGGTGTAGTCGATCCAGGCGCCGAGGGCATGTTCGTGGATCAGCGCGTCGTTGGCGGTGCCCCGCTGGCTCAGGCGCACGCTGTTGCCCATGGGGCTGCCCACTTGGTCGACGTCGGCGACGTTGGCCTGGCCGCTCTGGGTGATTTCCGCCGAGCTCAAGGCGTCGCCCGACTGGACGAGCCGCAGGTCGTTGGCAATGCCGCTCTGTTGCACGCGGGCGGTGGCATGGCCCCACTGCACGACGAGGCCGCGGTTGTCGTAGCCGGCCTGCGAGCTCTGGACGGTGTTGTTGTCTGAGGTCTGCGAAACGATTAGCCCATGCCTGGCGCCATGTTGATACACCGTCGCCCAGGACCCCTCGCCGTCGTATTGCTGCAGCCCGGCGCGGTGGCCGTTACCTTCCTGGCTGACGATGGCCGTGTGGCCGTAGCCGTCGCTGTCCTGGTAGAGGGTCGCGACATTGAACGCGCCGAGTTGCGAGACGACGGAGGTACTGTTCATCCCTTCCTGGTAGACGAATGTCCAGTTATCGACGCTCGTCTGCTGCGTGGTGGCGGTGAGGTTGGCGCCTACTTGCGTCACGTCCGATTGGTTGCGTGATCCGGACTGGGTCTGGGTCGCCTGATTGCCGGTGCCCCAGATCTGTAGTGCCGATGCTTCGTTGTCGGTGCCTTCCTGAACCTGCACGGCAGTGTTCTGGGCGTAGGCATGATGCAGGGCAAGCAGGGAAGTCGACGCGGCGAGGAGGCTGTGCTTGAACATGGCGTGGACGCCCGCAGGTATTGTGGGGAGCCTCCAGTCTCATCCGCGTTCCGCCAATCCGCCATCGACCGATGGATGCAATTTAACGGGGCCCGGGCCGCTGCGGTGATTAACCCCGGGCGTCGGCCGTGTGCCGGTCTTGTTCGCGCTCAAGACCGGCACACGGGTTGCGCCGGGCTTTTCCCTTTTCCCGCCGGATGAAGGCCGGATAAGGGCGGCTTTCAGACAGGATTGACAGGTGCTCGGCGATTACCGTGCGGTCTGTCGTCCCGGCATGGCTCGTCGTGGGCTTCAGCCCAGGCAGAGGTCGTCCCCTTGGTGGGCTAAAGCCCACGAACCGATGGTCTGCGCGCACGGCATTCCACAAGCGGTGCCAGGCTTTTCCCTTTCCCGACGAGGGGCTGGCCTGCAGGGCCGGATAAGGGGAGGGCCTGGCGTGAGCCGATATTGCCGTGCGAGCCATGTTCGCGAGCAATCTCGCTCCTACGGGGGGCACGGGTTCGCTCGAGCGCGGGAAACGCCGCGCTCTTATATGAGTGGCTATGAGTGGCGTTTCTCCCGGGGGAACGGTACTGGCGCGCTCAGCGCGCCAGCCTGGAGGCCATTACGCCTTTCTGGCCCTGTTCTTCGGGGACCTCCTGCAACTTGGCACCACCAACGAACACGCCCATCTTGATGGCCTGGCGGACATAGTGGTTCCTGCCGGCCTCGGCGTTCAGGTCGAGGGTGTTGTCGCCGAATTCGGATTCGGTCGCGAGCACATGTGGGCCGGGTGTGACGAGCCGGTAGAAGTAGGTCTTGCTGGCCGTTTCGCCAAGCACCTCGTCATCGAGCTTGACCGTCTTCTTCAGCGAGGCGCCAAGGGATGAGTCGCGGAAGATGTACAGCCCGGCCTGGTCCTGCGGCGGCGCCGGGAAGGCCTTGTAGGCCTGGTCCTTGTCGCTGGATTCCATCGGTACGGATGCGCAACCGGGCAGCAGGACGAAACTGAGGAGCGCGGCGCGCAGCATTGCTTTCTTGAACATGACTGACTCTTTCCTGAGTGATGGGTCATGGCGACATCATTGCGCCGTCACGCGCACCTTATCCGCAGCCATCGGGAAAGCAAGCCGGCATCTCGAAAATCATGGCGCCGTCACAGACGGCGCGCGGGGGCGGTCACCGTGCGGCCGCATCCGTGCGGCCGGGGCCCGCCATCAGCCGGCCTGGAACACCTCGGCCAGGTGCTGCTGGTAGCGGGCGATGTCGCGCTCGATGTCCGGCTGCTTCATCACGTCGGTGCAGAGGAAGGTCGGCAGTCCGCTCATGGCGAGGAACTGGTGCGCCTTGTGGAAGGGGAAGTAAACCGCGTCCACGCCCTTGGCTTCGAAGAAGTCGGTGGGGTCGTCGAAGGCCTGCTGTGGGGCGTTCCAGGTCAGCGACAGCATGTAGCGCTTGCCATGCAGCAGGCCGCCGCTGCCGTATTTCTGCGAGGCGTCCGAGCGGGTGCGACCGTCGTTGGCGTAGAGGCTGCCATGGCCGGCGGTGAAGACCTCGTCGATATACTTCTTCACGGTCCAGGGCGCGCCCATCCACCAGCCAGGCATCTGGTAGATCACCGCGTCGGCCCAGAGGAACTTCTCGACTTCCTCGGCGATGTCGTAGCCGGCATCGATCTCGGTGGTCTTGACGTCGAAGCCCGCGCGGTCGAGGAAAGCCACCGCGGTTTCGTGCAGGGTCGCGTTGTAGCGGCCGTTGGAGTGGGCGAATTGCTTGCCGCCGTTGAGGAGCAGGATTTTCTTCATGGGATACCTCGGGTCGATCGAGGGCGGCAGCTTACCGAGGTCGTGCGGGCGAAACAGCCCTTCGCTCGTCAAATGATCTTTGACTCAAAGGCAGGAATGGAAGCGATTGTGTTGCGATAGTGTAAAGGCAAATTCATCGCCGGAGTCCACCATGTACGCCTTCATCCTTCAAGCCCACACCCGCCCCGAGCAGGCCGAAGCGTTCGAGCGGCTGCTGCGTCCCTACGTCGAACCGAGCCGCGCCGAGCACGGCTGCATCCAGTACCACATGCTGCGTGACAAGGACGATCCGACCCTGTTCATCTTCTTCGAGGTCTGGCAATCGAAGGAGCACCTGGCCGTGCACAGCGCATTGCCGCACATGCGCGCCTTCCACGAACGGCGAATGGACTACCTGCGCCGCGACTTCGAGATTCGCGAGGTGGAGATGCTGGGCGCCTAGCCGCGGTTATTGCTCGCCGGGGGCGGTATCGGCACCTGTCGCCGCGAGGGCGCGCCTCCCACGGACTGAATACGAGGCTGGCGGGTTTCTGTGGGAGGCCCGCCCTCGGGGCGAGCTTTTCGCGTGCAGGCGGCAGAAGCGTGACGCCACATTGCCATCAGCGGCCGCCCTCGCTACAGTGCGCCCGCTTCGCGCCAGCGAAGCCTCATGTCCGACCCGTTCGGGCCGCCAAGGATGGCGATGGCTCCGGTCATACCGGGGCCAAGGGCCGTCCCTCATTTGATCGATGGATGACTATGAAAGCCAAAGGCCTGCCAACCCTCGTTGCCGCTCTCGTTCTGGCGAGCGGCTGCACCGCAACCACCACCCTTCGTTCCACCGAGCCCGACCTCGCGGTGAAGATCAACCAGGACGCGCCCCTGATGCTCAGCGCTCCGGTGAACAAGACCTACAAGGCCACCAGCTTCGGCCAGTACCGCTTCGAGGCGACCCAACCGGGCATGGAGCCGATGTACGGCATCGTTCCGCTGAAGTTCAACGGCGGCTACCTGGCGGCGGACATCCTGTTCTTCGCGCCGGCGCTGTTCTACAACCTGCGCGAAGTGTTCCCGTACTACGAGTTCGACGTGGCGCAGGGCGTTGTCCGCTACAAGAAGAACGAGCAGGATCCCTGGCTCAGCTACAAGCCCACGGCCGCCGAGGCCGAGCGGGCACGGGCGTATTTCGCCGGCCAGCGGTGAGCCTGGAGAAACCCGCCTCGTGCGGGTTTTTCTTTGCCTGCCTGCATCGACGGTCGCCGCGAGGGCGCGCCTCCCACAGTGGGCCCGACCTCGGGCGAGAGGTAGGGTGGATGACGGCGCCAGCCTCATCCACGCGTCGGGTTCGCTCGCCGTCCGGGCCCGGGCTCGTCGTTTCGAACGTCTGGCATGGCGAAACGCGGTGGAAAAGGCTTCGCGGTTTTCCACCCTCCCGGTCTGGTGCCCCAATGGGATTGGCTGCCGGGCCTCAACCCCGCTCGGCCACGAGCCGCTGCTCGCGCAACTCCGCCAGCGCATGCCGCGCCACCTGCACCGCCGCGCTGATGGCCAACAGGGCCATGAAGCTCGCCACGACAAGGTCGGGCCAGCCGGAGCCGGTGCCGAACACCCCCAGTGCCGCCAACATCACCGCAAGGTTGCCGAGCGCATCGTTGCGGCTGCACAGCCAGACGCTGCGCATGTTGCTGTCGCCCTCACGGTAGGCAAACAGCAGGGTGGCCACCGCCAGGTTGGCGAGCAGCGCCACCAACCCGACCACGCCCATGGTCGCCGCGTGCGGCGGGCTGCCGTAGAGAAAGTGGACGACTGCCATCGTCAGGATGAACAGGCCAAAGGCGCCCATCGTCAGGGCCTTGGCCAGTGACGCCCGCGCCCGCATCGCCACGCCCAGGCCGAGCACCCAGAGGCTCACGCCGTAGTTGGCGGCATCGCCGAAGAAATCCAGCGAGTCCGACAGCAGCGACACCGAGCCGGCCCGCACGCCGGCACCGATCTCCAGCGCGAACATCGCCAGGTTGATCGCCAGCGCCACCCAGAGGATGCGCCGATAGCGCACGCTCGTCGCCGGACTGGCGCAGCCTTGACCGCAGCAATTTCCCGCCATCTGTTGACTCCCCATCGAAGGATGCGGCTACGCTAAACCCTGTAGCGACTACAGGGTCAAGCGATGACATTGACGATCGGAAAGCTGAGCAAGACCACCGGCGTGAACGTCGAAACCATTCGTTATTACGAGCGCATCGGTCTACTGACGCCCGCTGTGCGCACCGAGTCCGGCTACCGCACCTTCGGCGAACGCGAGGCGGAGCGACTGCGCTTCGTCAAGCGCGGGCGCGAACTCGGCTTCTCCCTCGAAGAGATCCGCACGCTGGTGGAACTGGCCGACCAGCCCGGCCAGCCCTGCGCGGAGGTCGACCGCCTGGCCGAGGGCCACTTGGCCGAAGTCCGCCAGCGCATCGCCGATCTGCGACGGCTGGAAGCCGAGCTGGAGCGGTTGGTCGGCTGCACCGAATCGTCGGTCAGGGAATGCCGGATCGTCGAAGCGCTGAGTGGTGGGCGCTGAGTCCGACTCCTTTAACCAATGGGCGTTGCCGCGTAGGTGTCTGGTCACGTGCGATCTGCGGGCCTACGTTGTATCGTGCCGAGCCCCCATTCCGCCAAGCCCTTCAGGCTGAATCATGCGAACCGACAGCCGTCTTTCCCGAATGCTGCATGTACTGTTGCACATGGCCCGCGACGAGCGGCCGGTGACCTCCGAGCAGATCGCCGAAATGCTCGGCACCAACCCGGTGGTGGTCCGGCGCACCATGGCCGGGCTGCGAAAGGCGGGCTACGTTCGCGCGGAGAAGGGCTACAACGGCGGCTGGATGATTTCCTGCGATCTCGCCGAGGTGACGCTGCTGGATATCTTCCATGCCGTGGGCGGACCCAGGATCTTCGCCATCGGCCTGGACCGGGAAAACCCGGATTGTCTGGTCGAGCGGGTGGTCAACGAAGCCGTCGCCGATGCGCTGCAGCAGGCCGAGGCATCGTTGCTGCGGCGCCTCGGTTCGGTTTCCCTGGCCGACCTCTCGGCCGAGTTCAACGCCTTGTACGGCACCCGTTGCCGGAACGCAGCCACCCACAAGCCGACCTGAATCCACGCAACAGACCCGCCCGACCAGCGAACAGCTCAGCGCTTTCCTCCCGTTCGCCATTTAGTGTAACTTCAAAAGATACCTAAACGAGCGAGAGGGCTTCTCATGCATTACGATGTGATCATCCTCGGCGGTAGTTATGCCGGCTTGTCGGCGGGGTTGCAGCTCGCTCGGGCGCGCCGGCGGGTGCTGGTCATCGATGCGGGCGAGCGCCGCAACCGCTTCGCATCCGCATCCCATGGCTTCCTGACGCAGGATGGAGCTCCGCCGGACGAGATCGCCGCCGAGGCGCGTGCGCAACTGATGGACTACGCAACCGTCGACTGGCTGCAGGCGAAGGCCGAAGAGATCCAGCGGCACGAGGAAGGCTTTTCGGTCCGTCTCCAGCACGGTGGCTCTCGCAGCGCGCGGGTGCTCGTCCTGGCGACCGGAGTGGTGGACGAGCTACCCGATGTGCCGGGGCTGGCCGAGCGATGGGGCAGGCACGTGTTCCATTGCCCTTACTGCCATGGCTATGAACTGAACCAGGGGCGCATCGGCGTGCTGGCGACCTCGCCGCTATCCATGCACCAGGCTCTGATGTTGCCGGACTGGGGGGACACGACCTTCTTCCTCAACGGCTGTTTCGAGCCCGACGAGCAGCAACTGGCACAGTTGCAGGCGCGCAACGTCCTGCTCGAGCGAGGCGCAATTGCGCGCCTCGCCGGTGCCGGAATCGAGGTCGTGATGCAGGACGATCGGGCGCTGCCGCTGGATGGTCTGTTCCTTGCTCCACGCATGCGCATCTCTATGCTGGCTTCGCAGATCGGCTGCGGGCTGGAAGAGGGGCCGTTCGGAAGCTTTATCAAGACCGATGCGACCAAGGCGACTTCGGTGCCTGGCGTCTTCGCCTGTGGTGATACCGCGCGGGCCGCCGGGTCGGTCGCCCTGGCCGTCGGAGACGGCGCGATGGCAGGGGCCGCCGCGCACCGAGCATTGATGTTCGGGCTCTGAACGGACTGGGAACGGCATAGGCGGAGCCCGGGCAGGGCAGGTTTCGGCCATGGCCCAACGTCCTGCGATTCGCGCATCATGGTGCTTTAAGCGCTTCGAGGAGCCCGTCATGCGTGTCGTCCCGCCTTTGCTGTCCGCTGTCGCCTTCTGCCTCGCATTCACCGGCATCGCTCCGGCCACGGCGGCCGAGCCCGATCGGCTGGTCGAGGCAATCAATGCCTATCGCGGCGAGGTGCAACGCTGCGGTGGCGAGGCTTCCGAGGTGCTGGCACCGCTGGCCGCGGATGCGCGCCTGCGGCTGTCGGTGGAAGGCGTCGGCGATCTGCAGCAGGCGCTGGCGGCCAGCGGCTACCCGATGGTCACCGTGCAGGCGATCAGCCTTTCCGGACCGCGCGACGCAACGGCGGCCATGGCGGCGTTGCAGGAAAGCTTCTGCAAGGTGCTGCTCGATCCGCAGTTCGTCGATATCGGCGTCAATCAGCAGGGGCGCGACTGGCGCATCGTGCTCGCCCGGCCGCTGCTGGACGGCCGCCTCGGCGACTGGCAGGCGGAAGGGCAGGCGTTGCTGCAGCAGATCAACGTCGCCCGCACGCAGCCACGCCAGTGTGGCGACCAGGCCTTCGACGCGGCCGCGCCGCTGCGCTGGAATGCCGAACTCGGCGCCGCCGCCGAGGGGTACAGCCGGGCGATGGCCAACGGCAATTTCTTCTCCCACCTGGGACAGGACGGCCGCATCCCGAGCGACCGCGCGGAGCTCGCGGGCTACCGCGGTGGCGCGGTGGGCGAGAACCTCGCCGCCGGCCACGGCAGCCCGCGCCGGGTGGTCGAGGGCTGGCTGGCCAGCCCCGGCCACTGCGCCAACCTGATGAACCCGCGCTTCGATGAATTCGGCGCCGCCTACGCGGTGGATCCGCAAAGCGACGCCGGCATCTACTGGACGGCGCTGTTCGGCGCGCCCTGAATGCGCGTCACTGCGCCGGCTTGGCCAGCCAGGTGTCGGCGATGCGGCGGTACTCGCCGGTGGCCTTGGCCAGGTGCAGCCACTGGTCGACGTAGGCCTTGAAGGCGCTGTCGTCGCGCGGCAGCAGGAAGGCCTTCTCGCTGTACTGCAGCGGCTTGTCCGGGTTCACCGCGCACAGGCTCGGGTAATTGCGCTGCTGGTACAGCGCCTCGGAGGCGTCGGTGATCATCACGTCCGCCTTGTTCTCGGCGACGTGGCGGAAGATCACGGTGTTGTCGTGGAACAGCTCCAGCTGCGCCTTGGGCAGCTCGCGGTGGACGAACGCCTCGTTGGTGCCGCCCGGCGGCTCGATCAGTCGTACCGAGGGCTGGTTCAGCTGGGCGATGGTCTGGTACTTGTCCGTGTCGTCGCAGCGGACGAAGGGAATTTTGCCGTCCACCGTGATCGGGTCGCTGAAGTAGGCTTTCTTCTGCCGCTCCAGGGAAATGGAAACGCCACCGACCGCCATGTCGCACTTGCCGGCGAGGAAGTCCGGCATCAGCGTCTTCCAGGTGGTTGGCACCCACTGCACCTTCACGCCCAGGCTCCTGGCCAGCGACTCGGCCAGCGCGATGTCGATGCCCTCGTAGCCGCCGTCCTCGCGCAGGAAGGTGTAGGGCTTGTAGTCGCCGGTGGTGCAGATGCTTAGCGTCCCGCGCTGCTGGACGTCATCGAGCAGCGAGGCAGAAGGGGCGGCGAACGCGGCCCCGCTGGCCAGCAACAGGCCGGCCGAAATCGGATATTTCATCGGTTTTCCTTGGCAGGGCAACGCCGTGGCGCTGCCGTGGTTGTTGTTCTTGTGCCGCGAATGAGCAGCCGGCAGAACGTACCGGACGAAGCGAGAGCTCACAAGGCGCACGGGCACCGTAGGATCGAGGGGACGCCAGTTCCTTGTTCGCGAATCCGGCAATGCCAAAGCAAGATTGCGGTCAAGACCGCTCCCTCCATAGGTTGGGTGAAGCGAAGTCCGATAAGAACACCCCTGTCATCCACGGCGGCCCCGCAAACGAAGAGCCCGGCAGATGCCGGGCTCTTGTGGTATGTGGCGCTTACTCGGGCATGTGCCAGGGCTGGAGGCTTACGCCTTCGCGGCTCAGTTCTTCGCGGGTTTCTGCCAGGGTTTCGCCGAGCTTGACCGGGTCGGTGTAGGTCCCCCGCGAGAGGCTGCGGCGGGCGAGGGTGCGTGAATGGGTGCGGTCGATGACGGTGATGCTGACTTCGCCGTTACCTTCGGGCAGTGTCCAGGCGACGCACTGGAACGGCTGGAAGGCCTGGTCGGTGATCAGCAATGCCTCGTTGAAGCGAAGGGGAGCGTTCATGGTGGGCTGTCTCTCTGCGTGTACCCAAAACCGAGTGCTTGCCTGGTGCATCGGACACCAGCCTACAGCTCATGGATGTATGCAGATGACTGGAAAGTCACAACCGAGTTCGCAAATGCAGGGAATTTTCCGACGCGCCGGTTGTTAGGGTGGCTCACTTGTCCCGCGTGCGCTTGCCCTGTGACTGGACGAGCTCGAGATCGGACTCGATGGTGCCGATCAGCCGCTGCACCTCCGCGTCCGAAAAGGAGGAGGAGCAGGCGATGCCGGTGACGGTGAGCAGCGTCTCGTCGTTGGTCGAATCGTATACACGCACCAGCAGGCTGTTCGGCGATTCGAGCACGGCTTCGCATCCCAGTGGGTGAAAGTGCTGCTTGAGCAAATCGCGTACGCGCATGAAGGTCAGACGGGTCAAGGTAGGCCTGCGATCTCGGATGAAGCAAGAGAACGGACCGCGGTTCCTCAGTCCTCGTGGCGTCGACGGTGGGTCGAGCGCCTACTTTAGCAGCTTGAACGTCGGTTGAAAGCAGTCGAGTCAAAATAATGTCGAAGTGCTATGACAGCTTTTCGGCACGCCAATCGCCCACCATCATGGCGGTTGCCGCTGTGTGCCTGGGCTTGCCGTTTCGCTTGGCATGGCGGACGGTACGCCCATTGGTGGGCTGAAGCCCACCCTACGCCCGGCTTGCACCGAGTCCGTCGTCCCGGCGAAGGCCGGGGCCCAGGTGGCGGGCACAGGGGTGATAGGCAGGTAGAGAGCCTGGACGTCCGTGCTGCCCGGCGGCCGGCGAGGCGTGGTTTTTTGAACGAAACCTGACAAAAATGCGCGGCGGCAGACGGAGCGGTGAATTTCCGGTCGAACGGCGAGTCAGAGAAGCGCCGGGGCGGTCGGGCGCTTGCCCGTCGTTGGAATCAGTACAGGCGCGATCATGCATCGCTGAGATGGAGAATAGATGGATCTTTGGACTGCCTTTCAGGCATTGATTCTGGGTATCGTCGAGGGGCTGACGGAGTTTCTACCGGTTTCCAGTACGGGCCACCAGATCATCGTGGCCGACATCATCGGGTTCGGTGGCGAGCGGGCGCTGGCCTTCAACATCATCATCCAGCTGGGCGCGATCCTGGCGGTGGTGTGGGAATACCGCCGCAAGATCCTCGACGTGGTGCTGGGGCTGCCGCGCGAGCGCGAGGCGCAGCGCTTCACGGTGAACCTGCTGATCGCCTTCCTGCCCGCCGTGGTGCTGGGCGTGGCCTTCGCCGATACCATCCACGAGTACCTGTTCAACCCGATCACCGTCGCGACCGCGCTGGTCATCGGCGGCGTGATCATGCTCTGGGCCGAGAAGCGCGAGCACCAGGTGCGGGCCGAAACGGTCGACGACATGACCTGGAGCCTGGCGCTCAAGGTCGGCCTGGCGCAGTGCCTGGCGCTGGTGCCCGGCACCTCGCGCTCCGGCTCGACCATCATCGGCGGCCTGCTGTTCGGCCTGTCGCGCAAGGCCGCCACCGAGTTCTCGTTCTTCCTCGCGATGCCGACCATGGTCGGCGCGGCGGTCTACTCCGGCTACAAATACCGCGATCTGTTCCAGCCGGCGGACCTGCCGGTGTTCGCCATCGGCTTCGTCACGTCCTTCATCTTCGCGATGCTGGCGGTGCGCGCGCTGCTGCGCTTCATCGGCAACCACAGCTACGCCGCGTTCGCCTGGTACCGCATCGCGTTCGGCCTGCTGATCCTGGCGACCTGGCAGCTGCACCTGATCGACTGGAGCACCGCGGTCGGCTAATGAGTCCTCACCGCGGCCATGCTCAGCTGCGGTGATACACCTGTATCAGGTGGTAGCCGAAACGGGTCTTCACCGGGCCGTGGACCACCCCCAGGGCCTTGCGGAAGACCACCTGGTCGACCGCGTGCACCAGCTGGCCGGGCCTGAGTTCGCCGAGGTCGCCGCCACGCTTGGCCGAGGGGCAGATCGAATGCTTGCGCGCCAGCACGTCGAACGGCTCGCCGGCCGCGAGCCGTTCCTTGAGGCGCCTGGCCTGCTCTTCGTTTGCCACCAGAATGTGGCGCGCCATTGCCTTGGCCATCTCAGGCCGCCTTTTCCTGTGCGGTGATCTGCTGGGCGATCTCGATCATCTGTTCGCGCATCCAGCGGTTGGCCGGATCCTGGTCGGTGCTCTCGTGCCAGTAGATGTGCGTTTCCAGTTCCGGGATATCGACCGGCAGCGCCACGTGGTGCAATTGATGTCGGCGCGCGAAACGCTCGGGCACCGTCATCACCAGGTCGGTCTGCTGCAGCACCAGAGTGGCCATCAGGTAATGCTGAGAGCGCAGCGCGACCTTGCGCTGCAGGCCCATCTTGCCGAGCGCCAGATCCATCATGCCGAGGCCGCTGCGCCGGCTGGAGATGTGGATGTGAGCCACCGACAGGTACTCGTCGAGGCTGATCCTGTCCTTCGCCAGCGGGTGCCCCGGGCGCATGGCGCAGACGTAGCGGTCCTCGAGCAGTTTGACGTGACGGACCTGCGGGTCGGTATTGAGCGGGGCGTCGACGGCGAAATCCAGCCGGCCGGCGGCCAATTCCTTGGTCGTCTCGCGGCGCTTGGCCAGGAAGCTCTCGATCTTCACGTTCGGCGCCAGCCGGCGCAGGCGCTGGAACAGCGGCGGCAGGATCACCGCCTCGGTGAGGTCGGTCATGCTGATGCGGAAGGTCTTGTTCGCCTGCAGCGGGCTGAAGGTCCGGCTTTCCTGCACCGAGACGCGCAGCAGCTGCAGGGCGTTGCGCACTGGGCCGATGATATTCTGCGCCATCGGGGTCGGCACCATGCCCTGGGCGGTGCGGACGAACAGCGGGTCGTTGAAGGTCTCGCGCAGCCTGGCGAGCGCGTTGGAAACCGCAGGCTGGGTGATCCCGACGATCTGTCCGGCGCGGGTGAGGTTCGCTTCGGTGTAGATGGCGTCGAAGACGATGAACAGATTGAGATCGACCTTGTTCAGATTCATTTCTGCCTGCGCTCCTTTGTATGAATTATCGAGCGATCATATATCGGTGATGAATCTTTATACACGCTGAAAATAGCTTCGATTAATTGCCGGGCGTGTTCTACATTCCTCCGCATCACCCACCCCGCGCAAGGTTGTTCCCATGGATTTTGCCTACTCTCCGAAGGTCCAGGCGCTTCGCGAACGCGTGCAGGCGTTCATGGACGCCCATGTCTATCCGGCCGAAAAGATCTTCTATCAGCAGGTCGCGGAAGGCGATCGCTGGCAGCCCACGGCGATCGTCGAGGAGTTGAAGGCGAAGGCCAGGGCCGAGGGGCTGTGGAACCTGTTCCTGCCGGATTCGGAGCTTGGCTTCGGCCTGACCAACACCGAGTACGCGCCGCTGGCCGAGATCATGGGCAGTTCCGGACTGGGCCCGGAAGCCTTCAACTGTTCCGCGCCGGACACCGGCAACATGGAAGTGCTGGTGCGCTACGGCAGCGAGGCGCAGAAGAAGACCTGGCTGGAGCCGCTGCTGCGCGGCGAGATCCGTTCGGCCTTCGGCATGACCGAGCCGGGGGTCGCGTCGTCGGATGCCACCAACATGCAGGCGCGTGCCGTGCGCGAGGGCGACGAGTGGGTGATCAACGGCCGCAAGTGGTGGACCTCGGGCGCCTGTGACCCGCGCTGCAAGATACTGATCTTCATGGGGCTGACCAATCCGGACGCGCCGCGCCACCAGCAGCACTCGATGATCCTGGTGCCGATGGACACGCCCGGGTTGAAGGTGCTGCGTCCGCTGCCGGTGTTCGGCTACGACGATGCGCCGCACGGCCATGCCGAGGTGCTGCTGGACAACGTGCGCGTGCCCTACGAGAACGTGATTCTCGGCGAAGGGCGTGGTTTCGAGATCGCCCAGGGGCGCCTCGGGCCGGGGCGGATCCATCACTGCATGCGTTCGATCGGGGTCGCCGAGCGGGCGCTGAAACTGATGTGCGAACGGGCGGTGAGCCGTACCGCGTTCGGCAAGCCGCTGGCCCGCCTGGGCGCCAACATCGATCACATCGCCGAGTCGCGCATCGAGATCAACCAGGCGCGCCTGCTGACGCTCAACGCCGCGTACATGATGGATACCGTGGGCAACAAGATCGCCGCGAGCGAGATCGCGCAGATCAAGGTGGTCGCGCCCAACGTGGCCCTGCGCGTCATCGACCGCGCGATCCAGATCCACGGGGGCGCCGGGGTCTCCGACGACTTCCCGCTGGCGCACTGGTACGCCATGCAGCGCACGCTGCGCCTGGCCGATGGCCCGGACGAGGTGCATCGAGCCTCCATCGGCAAGCACGAGCTCGGCAAGTACGTGCCGAAGGAGCTGCTGCGCAGTCGCTGAAGCCGGGTGGGGCACGTGAAAAAGGGAAGGGGGCTCGGGCCCCCTTTTTTCGTGTTGCACTTCACGCCGCGGCCCGGGCTCCGGAACCAACCGGCTGGCCCGTCCGTCTATCGGATGACACTCGGCGCGTGCGTGCCAGACGCATCGCGGTCTCGAGCCGGACCCCCAACAAGCAGAAAGATGGAGCCCGCCATGAGCAGTTTTTCCTGGAAGCGTCGCTTGGCCGCCGTGCTGGCCGCCCTGCATTTCGTATTGTTCGCGCAGGTGCCGATGGCGCAGGCGTCGATGATCGGCACCCCCGAAGTGCTCGTCGAGCAACAGCAGCAGGTTGACCGCGAGGAGCTGCTGGCGATGCTCGACGACGAGGAAGTGCAGAAGAAGCTGGAGTCCATGGGCGTCGACCGCCAGCAGGTCGAGACGCGCATCGCCAGCCTCACCCCCGCCGAACTCGCCCAGTTCAACCAGCAGCTCGACGAGGCGCCGGCCGGGGCGGGCGTGGTCGGCATCATCGTGCTGTTCCTGGTGATCTTCATCATCACCGACATGCTCTGCGCCACTAACATCTTCAACTTCATCAACTGCATCAACCGTTGATGGGGCGGGCGCTCGCCCTGATCCTGGTGGTGCTGCTGGGAGGCTGTGCCGGTGCGCCGGTCTCCCGGCTCGATGACTCGGGGCTGCCGAGGCGCGCCGAACTCGGCGACACTCCCTTCTATCCACAGCAGGCGTACCAGTGCGGGCCGGCCGCGCTGGCCACCCTGTTGGTGCAGCGCGGCCGCGATACCGGCCCCGAGGCGCTGGTTGACCAGGTCTACCTGCCCGGTCGCCAGGGCAGCCTGCAGGTGGAGATGGTCGCGGCGGCGCGTTCCCACGGCCTGCTGGTCTACCCGCTGAAACCCCGGCTCGAGACGCTGTTCGCCGAGGTCGCCGCGGGCAACCCCGTGCTGGTGCTGCAGAACCTCGCGTTCGAACGCTGGCCCCAGTGGCACTTCGCGGTGGTCGTCGGCTACGACCTGGACAAGGGCGAGGTGATCCTGCGTTCGGGGACGACCCGGCGCCGCGTCGAATCGCTGAGCGCCTTCGCCGGCAGCTGGGAAAAGGGCGAGCGCTGGGCGGTGATCACCGTCGAGCCGGACGTCTTCCCGGCCACGGCGGAGCGGCTTCCCTGGCTGCGCGCGGCCGCCGACCTGGAGACCACGGGCCATTCGGACGAGGCGCGCACGGCCTACGAGCAGGCGGTCCGGCGCTGGGGTGACGGCACTTCCTGGTTCGCCCTGGGCAACAATCGCCATGCGCGCGGCGACCTGGCGGGCGCCGAGCAGGCGCTGGTGTCGAGCGTGCAGGCCGACCGGACATTCGCGCCGGCCTGGTTCAACCTGGCGCATGTCCTGGCGGGGAGGGCCTGCGAGACGGCCGCCGACGCCGCGCTCGGCTGCGCCCGACGCCTCGCTCCCGAAGACGCTCGGATGGCCGCGGCGCTTCCGCAAGCGCAAGGCGGCGCGCGGGGCGGGGCACCTGCCTGCCCGGTGTTGCCGGCCTGTCCCTGAAGCACGGGCGCGCCTGAAAAAAAGAAAAGATTCAGTGGCTTATCCAGAAACCGCTTGACTCCTTCGAATCGCGCCGTAGAATGCGCGTCCAACGAAGGCACATAGCTCAGTTGGTTAGAGCACCACCTTGACATGGTGGGGGTCGTTGGTTCGAGTCCAATTGTGCCTACCAAATTCCGCTTCGGCGGTCACGAAGAGGGCGATCCGGTGGGTCGCCCTTTTTCTTTTCCGGCAAGCGAGCGCCGGTGCTCGCAGCTTGCCAGCAAAACGGCTTTCTGAAAGCATGCACCCCCTTTCCAGTGATCGTGATGCGGCAGGAGTGCCAAGGGCGCCCGCCATCGTGAGGCGGGTCTTCCTCCGCATCGCTTACTGGCTCATCCCAACCCACGTGGCCTTTGGTAGGGGTCACCACTAGGACAGGAGGCAGCCATGCCCACCATTACCCTCCCTGACGGCAGTCAGCGCATATTCGACAAACCGGTTTCGGTGATGGAGGTTGCCCAGTCCATCGGCGCCGGCCTCGCCAAGGCCACGCTCGCCGGCAAGGTCGACGGCAGGCTGGTCGATGCCTGCGACCTGATCGAGCGGGATGCGAGCCTGCAGATCATCACGCCGAAGGACGAGGAGGGGCTCGAGATCATTCGCCACTCCTGCGCGCACCTGGTGGGGCACGCGGTTAAGCAGCTGTTCCCGACGGCGAAGATGGTCATCGGTCCGGTGATCGAGGAAGGCTTCTACTACGACATCGCCTTCGAGCGTCCCTTCACACCGGAGGACATGGCGGCGATCGAGCAGCGCATGCGCGAGCTGATCGACAAGGACTACGACGTGATCAAGCGCGTGACCCCGCGCGCCGAGGTGATCGACGTGTTCAGCTCGCGTGGCGAGGACTACAAGCTGCGTCTCGTCGAGGACATGCCCGACGAGCAGGCGATGGGCCTGTACTACCACGAGGAATACGTCGACATGTGCCGCGGTCCGCACGTGCCGAACACGCGCTTTCTGAAGGCGTTCAAGCTGACCAAGCTGTCCGGTGCCTACTGGCGCGGCGACGCCAAGAACGAGCAGCTACAGCGGGTCTACGGCACCGCCTGGGCGGACAAGAAGCAGCTGGCGGCCTACATTCAGCGCATCGAAGAGGCCGAGAAGCGCGACCATCGCAAGCTGGGCAAGCGGCTCGACCTGTTCCACACCCAGGAAGAAGCGCCAGGCATGGTGTTCTGGCACCCCAACGGCTGGACCATCTACCAGGTGCTTGAGCAGTACATGCGCGGCGTCCAGCGCGAGCACGGCTACCTGGAGATCCGCACGCCGCAGGTCGTCGACCGCAGCCTCTGGGAGAAGTCGGGGCACTGGGCCAACTACGCCGAGAACATGTTCACCACCGAGTCGGAAAGCCGCGACTACGCGATCAAGCCGATGAACTGCCCGTGCCACGTGCAGGTGTTCAACCAGGGTCTGAAGAGCTACCGCGAGCTGCCGATGCGCCTCGCCGAGTTCGGCGCCTGCCACCGCAACGAGCCCTCCGGCGCGCTGCACGGCATCATGCGGGTACGCGGCTTCACCCAGGACGACGCGCACATCTTCTGCACCGAGGAGCAGATGCAGGCCGAATCGGCGGCGTTCATCAGGCTGACGCAGGCCGTCTATGCCGATTTCGGCTTCCACGACATCCAGCTCAAGCTGTCCACTCGTCCGGAAAAGCGGGTGGGTTCGGACGAACTCTGGGATCGTGCCGAGGCGGCGCTGGCGTCGGCGCTGGACAGCGCTCGCCTGCCGTACGACCTGCAGCCGGGCGAGGGCGCCTTCTATGGTCCGAAGATCGAATTCTCGCTGAAGGATTGCCTGGGGCGCGTCTGGCAGTGCGGCACGCTGCAGCTGGACTTCAACCTTCCGGTGCGCCTGGGCGCCGAGTACGTCAGTGAGGACAACAGCCGCAAGCATCCGGTGATGCTGCATCGCGCGATCCTCGGCTCGTTCGAGCGCTTCATCGGCATCCTCATCGAGCACTACGAGGGTGCGTTCCCGGCCTGGCTGGCGCCGGTCCAGGCGGTGGTGATGAACATCACCGACAAGCAGGCCGCCTTCGCCGAGGAAGTCGAGAAGACCCTGAATCAAAGCGGATTTCGTGCCAAGTGTGACTTGAGAAACGAAAAGATCGGTTTTAAAATCCGCGAGCATACCTTGCTCAAGATTCCCTATCTCTTGGTTATCGGAGACCGGGAAGTTGAGACACGTTCCGTCGCTGTGCGCACCCGTGATGGCGTCGACCTCGGCAGCATGCCGCTCGACGGCTTTCGCGAGATGCTTGCACAGGCGGTTGCCCGGCGTGGTCGCCAAGAGTTGGAGTAATCATTATTAAGCGTGAAATGAGACAAGATAAACGAGCTCAACCCAGAGCCCCGATCAACGAGAACATCTCGGCACGCGAGGTTCGTTTAATTGGTGCGGATGGCGAGCAGATCGGCATCGTCTCGATTGATGAAGCGCTTCGTGTAGCGGAAGAGGCCAAGCTCGACCTGGTCGAGATTTCCGCAGACGCCGTGCCTCCCGTATGTCGGATCATGGACTACGGCAAGCACCTGTTCGAGAAGAAGAAGCAGGTAGCGGCGGCGAAGAAGAACCAGAAACAGGTTCAGGTCAAAGAAGTCAAGTTTCGCCCAGGGACGGAAGAGGGCGACTACCAGGTCAAGCTTCGCAACCTGGTACGTTTCCTTAGCGATGGGGACAGGGCCAAGGTATCCTTGCGATTCCGTGGCCGTGAGATGGCACATCAGGAGCTGGGGATGGAGCTGTTGAAGCGGGTCGAGAACGACCTCGCCGAATACGGTTCGGTCGAGCAGCATCCGAAGATGGAAGGACGCCAGCTGATCATGGTCATCGCTCCCAAGAAGAAAAAGTAACCTCCAGGGCACTGGCAGGCCTTGCGGTTATTTTGTAATCACTCTACTGGAGTACCGAACATGCCAAAGATGAAGACCAAGAGTGGCGCTGCAAAGCGCTTCAAGAAGACTGCTGGTGGCCTCAAGCACAAGCACGCCTTCAAGAGCCACATCCTCACCAAGATGTCCACCAAGCGTAAGCGTCAGCTGCGTGGCACTTCGCTGATGCACCCGTCTGACGTCGCTCGTGCCGAGCGTTCGCTGCGCCTGCGTTGATATTTTTGAGAGGACTGAAAAATGGCTCGTGTTAAGCGTGGCGTAATCGCCCGTGCTCGTCACAAGAAAATCCTGAAGCTCGCAAAAGGCTACTACGGCGCGCGCTCGCGCGTGTTCCGTGTCGCCAAGCAGGCGGTAATCAAGGCTGGCCAGTACGCCTACCGTGACCGTCGTCAGCGCAAGCGTCAGTTCCGCGCCCTGTGGATCGCCCGTATCAACGCCGGTGCCCGTCAGAACGGTCTGTCCTACAGCCGCCTGATCGCCGGTCTGAAAAAGTCGTCCATCGAGATCGACCGCAAGGTTCTGGCCGATCTGGCAGTCAACGAAAAAGTGGCATTCGCCGCGATTGTCGAGAAAGCAAAAGCATCCTTGGCTTGAGTCCTCGCGACAATCACGGATCCGCCGATTCGTAGTGGTGTCACCGATAGGGGAAGAGCCTGTGCTCTTCCCCTATTTCGTATATGGGAAGGGGCTTTTGCAAAAGGCGGGCGCCTGGCTCACAGGCCGCTTTTGCAAGACCCTCTGGAGGTTGTAAATGGAAAACCTGGATGCATTGGTCTCTCAGGCGCTGGAGGCCGTGCGGCACAGCGGGGACGTCGCTGCGCTGGAGCAGCTGCGCGTCCACTATCTGGGCAAGAAAGGCGAAATCACTTCGCTGATGAAGCAGCTCGGGAGCCTGTCCGCCGAAGAGCGGCCGCAGGCGGGCGCGCGCATCAACACCGCCAAGGAGCAGGTGCAGGACGCGCTCAACGTGCGCAAGGCGCTGCTGGAGCGGGCCGCGCTCGACGAGAAGCTGGCCGCCGAGCGCATCGATGTGACCCTGCCGGGCCGTGGCCAGACCTCCGGCGGCCTGCATCCGGTCACGCGCACCCTGGAGCGTGTCGAGCAGATCTTCACCAACATCGGCTACCAGGTTGCCGAGGGCCCCGAGGTCGAGGACGACTACCACAACTTCGAGGCGCTCAACATTCCGGGCCATCACCCCGCGCGGGCGATGCACGACACCTTCTATTTCAACGCGAACATGCTGCTGCGCACCCACACCTCTCCGGTGCAGGTGCGCACGATGGAATCGCAGCAGCCGCCGATCCGCATTGTTTGCCCAGGACGGGTCTATCGCTGCGATTCCGACGTCACCCACTCGCCCATGTTCCACCAGATCGAGGGGTTGCTCGTCGACGAGGGCGTCAACTTCGCCGACCTGAAGGGGACCATCGAGGAGTTTCTCCGCGTGTTCTTCGAGAAGGAACTCGGCGTGCGCTTCCGCCCCTCGTTCTTCCCGTTCACCGAGCCGTCGGCGGAAGTCGACATGCAATGCGTGATGTGCAACGGCAAGGGCTGCCGTGTCTGCAAGCAGACCGGCTGGCTCGAGGTGATGGGCTGCGGCATGGTACACCCCAACGTGCTGCGCATGTCCGGCATCGATCCGGAACGCTACCAGGGCTTCGCCTTCGGCATGGGAGCCGAGCGACTGGCCATGCTCAGATATGGAGTCAACGATTTGCGCCTGTTCTTCGACAACGACCTGCGGTTTCTCGCGCAATTCCGCTAAGGCCACATACAGATTTTCTAGGAGAGCAGCATGAAATTCAGCGAACAATGGCTCCGTAGCCTGGCCGAGCCGGGCGTTTCCCGCGAGGAGCTGGTGGCGCGCCTGTCGATGGTCGGGCTGGAGGTGGACGCGGTCACGCCGGTTGCCGGCCGTTTCGACGATGTGGTGGTGGCCGAAGTGAGCGCGGTCGAGCCGCATCCGGATGCCGACAAGCTGCGCGTCTGCCAGGTCAGCGACGGCGCGCAGACCGTGCAGGTGGTCTGCGGCGCGCCCAACGTACGGCCCGGCCTGCGGGTACCGTTCGCGCGCATCGGCGCCGAGCTGCCGGGCGGGCTGAAGATCAAGAAGGCCAAGCTGCGTGGCGTCGAGTCGCAGGGCATGCTGTGCTCGGCGGCGGAGCTGGATCTCAGCGAAGATCACAGCGGCCTCATGGAGTTCGCCAGCGATGCGCCGGTCGGCCAGTCGGTGCGCGACTACCTCAGGCTCGACGACGTCAGCATCGAAATCGGCCTTACCCCGAACCGGGGCGATTGCCTCTCGCTGCGCGGGCTGGCCCGCGAAGTGGGGGCGATTTATCAGGTACCCGTTCGGGAGCCGGCGATCGAGCCGGTCGTGCCTAGCATCGACACCTCTCGACCGGTGGAAATCCTGGCGCCCCAGGCCTGCCCGCGCTACCTCGGGCGTGTCATCAGCGGCATCGATCTGTCCCGCCCGACGCCGGGCTGGATGGCCGAGCGGTTGCGTCGCTCCGGCATCCGCTCGATCGATGCGGTCGTCGACATCACCAACTACGTGATGCTCGAACTCGGCCAGCCGATGCACGCCTTCGATCTGGAGCAAATCCGCGGCGGCATCCGGGTGCGCCTCGCCGGACAGGACGAGCGCCTGACCCTGCTCGACGGGCAGGACGTTACGCTGAGCGAGAAGACGCTGGTCATCGCCGACCACGAGCGACCGCTGGCGATTGCAGGCGTCATGGGGGGCGAGCACAGCGGCATTTCCGAAAGCACGACCTCCCTGTTCCTGGAGAGCGCCTACTTCGATCCGATCGCGCTCGCTGGTACCGCCCGCTCCTACGGGCTGCACACCGACGCTTCGCACCGCTACGAGCGCGGCGTCGATCCGCAGCTGGCGCGACAGGCGATCGAGCGGGCCACCGAGCTGGTGCTGGCCATCGTCGGCGGCAGCGCCGGCCCGGTGGTCGAGGCGGCAGACGAGGCGGTGCTGCCGAAGCCGGCCGACATCGAACTCAGGCGCGCGCGGATCGAACAGGTCCTCGGGCTCAGCCTGGAGGATGTCCAGGTCGAGCGGATTCTCCAGGGGCTTGGTTTCGGGCTGGTCGCGCAGGAGGCGGGCTGGCGCGTCTCCGTACCCTCGCACCGTTTCGACGTTTCGATCGAAATCGACCTGATCGAAGAGCTGGGGCGGCTGTACGGTTACAACCAGCTGCCGGTGCGCTACCCGCAGGCCCGGCTCGCCCCACATGCCGCTTCCGAGGCGGAGGCGGGCGTTCCGGCGATGCGTCGGCTGCTGGTCGCGCGTGGCTACCAGGAAGTGATCACCTACAGCTTCATCGACCCGAAGGCATTCGAGCTGTTCTCGCCGGGTGTCGAGCCGCTGCTGCTGGCCAACCCCATCTCCGCCGACATGTCCGCCATGCGCGCGTCGCTGTGGCCGGGACTGATCAAGGTCGTCCAGCACAACCTCAACCGGCAGCAGAGCCGGGTGCGCATCTTCGAGACCGGCCTGCGCTTCGTCGGGCAACTGGACGGGCTTCGTCAGGAGAAGGTGATCGCCGGGGCGGTGACCGGTTCGCGGCTGGTCGAGGCCTGGAGCAACCCGCGCCAGGACGTCGACTTCTACGACGTGAAGGCGGACATCGAGGCGCTGCTGGATCTGCCCGGCGGGCTGGAAGGCGCATACGACTTCGAACCCGCCGAGCATCCGGCCCTGCACCCGGGCCAGACCGCCAGGATCGTGCGCGCCGGCAAGCCGGTGGGCTTCCTCGGAACGCTTCACCCCTCGCTGGCGTCCAACCTCGGGTTGGCGCAGACGGTGCTGCTGTTCGAACTCGATCTGGCGGCCATCGCGGAAGGCGCACTGCCGAAGTTCAGCGAGCTGTCCCGCTTCCCCGAAGTGCGAAGGGACTTCGCCGTGGTGGTCGGCCGCGACGTGCCGGCTGCGGAAATTTTGGGTGCCGTCCGGGAGGCCGCAGGGCCCTTGTTGCAAGACCTCAAGTTGTTTGATGTCTATCACGGTAAAGGCATTGATCCGCTTGGTAAAAGCCTGGCCTTCGGCTTGACCTGGCAGCACCCATCCCGCACTCTAAACGACGAAGAGGTGAACGGTTTTGCTCAGTCCGTGCTCGCCTCGCTGGAAGAAAGGTTCGATGCCACGTTAAGGAAATAGCGTATGGGGGCACTGACGAAAGCTGAGATGGCGGAACGTCTTTACGAAGAGCTGGGCCTGAACAAGCGTGAGGCCAAGGAGCTCGTGGAGCTGTTCTTCGAAGAAATCCGCCAGGCGCTCGAACATAACGAGCAGGTCAAGTTGTCCGGCTTCGGCAACTTCGATCTCAGGGACAAGCGTCAGCGCCCCGGTCGCAACCCCAAGACGGGCGAGGAAATCCCGATCACTGCCAGACGAGTCGTGACGTTCCGGCCGGGTCAGAAACTCAAGGCAAGGGTCGAGGCCTATGCTGGAACCAAGCCATAACGACGAACTCCCCGTCATCCCCGGGAAGCGGTACTTCACGATTGGCGAAGTCAGCGAGCTCTGTGCGGTGAAACCGCACGTGCTGCGCTATTGGGAGCAGGAATTCCCACAGCTCAACCCGGTCAAACGGCGGGGCAACCGCCGCTACTATCAGCGCCAGGACGTGCTGATGATCCGCCAGATACGCTCGCTGCTCTACGACCAGGGCTTCACCATCGGCGGCGCCCGCCAACGCCTCTCCGGCGACGAAGCACGCGAAGACACCACCCAGTACCGCCAGCTGATCCGTCAGATGATCGTTGAACTCGAGCAGCTGCTGCAGGTGCTCGGAAAGTAACCAACGGGGAATTGTTTTACTTATCAGGCGATTAGTGTATAGTGCGCTCCGCCTACCCAGTAGGCATCAGTCGGGGCGTAGCGCAGCCTGGTAGCGCACTTGCATGGGGTGCAAGGGGTCGAGTGTTCGAATCACTCCGTCCCGACCAAAAAACCCTAGAAAATCCAGTCACTTAGCGGTGACTGGATTTTTTTATGGGCAGTAGTTTTTTCATAAGCCCCTCGTGATCGGTTTTGGTGACCGTTTGGTGACCGTTTGTGCTGCGCTCGCACTTTGTGTCCGGTGACGCCATGCTTCTGAAAATGCTTACCTGCTTTTGGGGTTTCGATCCCTTCAGCTCTGATGCTCAGTGCGAGGGCTCAGATCGGTCAGAGGCATCTACAGTACAAAGGTGGTTCACGCAAGGCTAACAGGCAGAGATTTGAGCCGCTCCCTGCGCCTTGGCTGCCCGAGTTCAAACAAGCAAAATTTTGCCGCTCTCATCCTGGGGTTTTCGCCGAGCGAAGAATTGATGTGGGTTGGCGTTAAGAGGCAAGGACGCATATAGATGATTGATTACCTCGCAGCATTCCCTGTTCCAGCACATTTGCTGCCAGAACGGTTACGCCTACTGCTACAACCAATCGGTACCGATCCAGCGCTTCGGGTGGAGGTCAGTTGCTTCACAGAAGATGCCCCCTCCGAGCCGAAACGCGAGGCTGTATTTATGCTGATGGCTGTCGTTCCCGGCGACAGTCATAGCGCTGTCCCCATCCTTAGTAGCGAACAAGGTCAGGTTGCTTATTCGACTCCGATACTGCGTGAGAAGGGTAGCGAGAGAGGCTTCTCGCCCAGCGTGAGTGGATATGACTATATCGTCGCATCTTGGGGGGATGGGTCTTTCTATACCTATCACTTGGCGGAAAAGGTATGGATGACACTAGGACTCACCCCTCGTTGCTTCGGCAATGAGCAGCAGCGGCTGGTCTACGATGATCTCGGGCTTCCTGAGTTCGGCGTTGCGGAGGGTGAGATCTCAGCCCAGTACTACTTTACTGCGTCCCGTCAAATCCAATGGTTCATGTCCAATGAGTACCTGCGCAAGTATCTGTGGCTAAGAGGCGGGCGTGGTGTTCGCCAGCTCTATTACAAGGTGATGCTTCAAGACGTTCCGGAGCTGCGCGAGTGGATGAACGGACGTCAGTTTGTCGAGCTTGGGGCGAGTGGAGGCTGGCTTGAGGGTGATATTCGAGAGGAGCGTGATGGTTTCCTCCTTCAGGTATGGGCGACTGTAGAGGCTATTTCCTGCGAGCTTTCCCCGGAGCAGAGTGCCGAAGGCCTACATTGGCCCGGTATTAAGAATGCGGTCACCCGCGTCAGCGCCAACGCTATTTTGAACGAAGACAGCATCTATCTCGACGACAGATTTCTTGAGCGATATGAGCAGAGCAGTTTCTACGATAGCACTCCAGTCAACCTGTATGGCTTCTGGCACTGTAGTCCCTCTTACTTGGGGCAGTGGGCCTTCTCAGGCTGCATGCGCGTTGGTCGCAACCTGATTAGGGTGCCATTGCGCGAGCTATACAAAGGAACGCCGGACCGAGAGATTCTGCATGCGCATGCCCATGCGCTAGATCCCCATATCGTCGCTCAGCACGATATGAGCGAAGAGCACATCGTCTCAAAGGTGGATAGGCTATTGGCTCAACTGCTGGCTTTGGGGGAGAGTCTGTCCGAACTCGCAGGCGCCTTGGGCATAGAAAGGTCCGCAAACGACTTGATTGGATTCACGCGCAGCGTAGTAAAGGACGATGGTTGGCTGCATTACCCTCAGCTTGAAAAGCTCGCCCAAGTTGCTCCTATAGCGATGACCCAGCAAGCGTTCCTAGCTCGATGCAAGTCCATCCATGAGCTTTGGCAAAAGCTACCCAACGGTTTTCTAAAACAAATTTTGCAAATGGCCGGTGTTCCACGAGTCAAGATTTCTAATCGGGCAAGCTTGAGGCTGTTGCAAACGTTGTTGAACATCCTGCAACGCTTAGATAATGACGAAGAGGCAGTGGACGCTTTTAAGAGCGACCAGGTGCCAGAACATTGGGATGACAGGAATTCTGGATTGGCGATGCTATTTGTTGCCAATGATTTTCGAATTGCTGACGCCCATGACTCAGTGGGTGAGTCCCTTCAGAGGCTACAGGATCAAGGATTCGATATCGCGAGCCTGCATCAGGGATACGGGCGAGCACTAGATTTTGTCCTAGATGGTGTCATCAATTCATTTGATGCAATCAATGCTCCTCTCAAACGAATCCTTTCGCGCGCCTGAAGGTGGGCGTGCGTGCAGATAACCTTACGGAGGTCAGTCCGGCCCTTCGGGAGCAAGTTGCTCAATCGCGTGGAAAGGGGGGATAGTTTTTATTGGGTAGACCGGCTGCTTTTCCGAGAGCAATCTTGAGCGAGAAGCTAGAGCTGGCCAAAAGCAGCCTGTCACAATAGATCGATGGAGCAGAGATTGTGAGTGACCCTCGCTGGGAGGTAGTCTTGCGCTAGCTCGAACACCGCCAGCTAAGGAGTTGTAGTTGTGGTGAGCTTAGTCCGCCATTTTACTTCGCCCAGTCTACCCCAGGACGTTCCGCTGGATTCATCACCTCATGTTTTTCACAACATGGCGTCATATTTATAGTTAGATGCGCTTTCGGCCAGAAAATTAAATGACAGCGATTAATAATAATGCATGAAGAGTGGAAGACAGCGCTATTAGAGGCAAAAAATGCCGCCAGTAGAGCCTCGAGTATTAGAGGCTTCAAAGGGCTTCATAAGGAACAGGCCGCGCGAGCATCATATTTTACAGAGCTGGCAAAAGTTATTAAAAGTCTGGGGCTCTCAAATCCGCATGAAAAGTCTGCATTAACAATAGAGCCTGCTCATCCGGTCCAGTCGCGATATCTAGATAGAGCTTTCGAGAAACTCAATATCAATCCAATTATTCGAGAGAGGCACAAAGACTGCAGGCTCTCACTAGTGTCTCTTGAAATGTTGAGGCGATACTCTCCAGAGTCCGACGCAAGAAAGATGATGGAGAGTGGATTTCAATCGCCTTTGTATCTTCTTGATCCATTGTATGGATTTGTTTACCTCCCCAGAAATGGCAAGATTCATAACCATTGTCTAGCAATAGATGTTTGGTCATCACACCTCAAATCAATGCCAGTCCAGCTATCTGAAGGTCTTTGGAAGAACCGGGCTGATGACATGCTATCAGGCGGAGCTTTTGCAGGAAGGCTGTTGCTTAAAGATTTGATACCTCCAGAAACCGACCCTATAAAATTAGCATCTCCTCCTGTATTGGTGGTAAATTCAGAGTCCGAGCTTGGGGATCTAATAAAAGTACTAAAAGATAGCGCCAGTAATTTACCAGGTGTCGAACTTTGGTTTAGGGGGCAGAGCCAGGACTACCAGACTCCAGATCGCTCCATTCTAACTCAGCTAAACATTACTCCGTACTCAAACGTAAGGGACTCTGATTTTACGCCATCTCTGTATCGGAAATATGATGAATTCTTAGATTGTGAGAGCCATTATGAAGGGCTTGTGCTTGAATTGGCGGAGTGGGTTTATTATGCAAAGCAGATTATACCTAGTGGCAGCCAAGCTAACATCAATACACAAGCCGCTGGTGTGGCAGCAGTTAACGCTAGCGGTTTAGAGTCCTATCAAAGAGGCTTAATTCTGCAGCAGTATGGGGCGCCTTCCGCATATTTAGATATAACTCGCGAGCACACCATTGCAGCTTGGTTCGCAACAAGGAAGTGCATCGCCAGTAACGGGAAGATGGAGTATAAAAGCCACTCTTGGAATGAAAGATCTTCTGAAGATTGGCCGACTATTTACGTTTTCCCTTTAGTTAAAGGTCTACATACGTATCTGGACCTAAACTCAATCCTTTCGGGTAGTGGTGCCAAAAGACCTGAAAGGCAACAGTGTGGTCTGCTAGGAGGTGCTGGAAACCTAGCGCGAAATTACTGCGCGCGATATTTGGGTGTAAAAATCAGGCTTGGCCCCGGCTTTAAAATCTCTAACGCTTATGATGCAGGGGATTTGTTTCCGTCAGAATCAGAAGATGATGTTCTTAAGCATCTAAAACAAACCTGCTTGGCAAATGTAAATCGCCGGTTTTCATTATCAGAACTTGCTTAGCAATTCTTTTAAGCAAGCTCGTATAGGCGTTGCTCAATCCCAACGCAAAGCGTCATCAGATTCCATCTAATCTCAATTAATTATTTATCACTGGTGGCCAGCCACTTTGATGATGGCGCGGGCGGTGAGCCGCTCGACGCGCCGACTGTGCTGGCTGCGCCGGAAGACGGTACGCATCTCTATGTCTGTGGTCCAAGCGGCTTCATGGCGCACGTATTGAGCACCGCCAGGGCGCAAGGCTGGCACGAGGCGAACCTGCATCGTGAGTATTTCAGCGCAGCCCCCACCGCGCAGGTGGATGACGGCAGCTTCGAAGTCCAGCTGAGCAGTAGCGGGCAAGTGCTACAGGTGCCTGCCGACCAAACCGTCGCCCAAGTGCTGGACGCGGCGGGCGTCATCGTGCCATCCGCGCTCGAAGCATGTAGGCCGCCTTGGGCGCGTAATCGTTTTCTCGCATAAAGCGAGCCAGGACTGTGTCCATGAACTCGCTCAGCAATGGAGAGCTGTGATACCGGTAGATGGCGTCCGCAATGGCGGACAAATGCGGCATAGCCAGCTCCAGGCTTTTTTCATGACCAAGAGCTACGGTGAGGGATAGGCCGTGGATGAGTGACGTCCACATCCTGCTTTCGCAGATAGAAGCCTACGGCATGGTGGGCGCCGAGCCTGGGGAGTTCATGGCGTACCGCCTTCTTCGTGGCGTGCAGCGGCATCGCTTCGTGCTTCGGTCGCCTTGATGACGGCGATCATGTCTGCGTGGCCGAACCCGGGCGAGACCGCTTCGTTGAACAACGAGAGGCAGACACCCATCAGGGGGCGCGCGAGGCCGGTGCCAGCGGCCGCTTCGGCGACAAGCCGGCTGTTCTTTAGAACATCGGTTATCGCGGCTTGAGCTTCCAGGTCCCTGATGGCGAGCTTGAGTCCTTTTGCTCGCGACATCCTGCGCGCCATCGGGCCGGCGTCGAGGATCGCGCGGAGCCGATCCGGATCCAGCCTATGCGCGCCGACGAAGCCGGTCACCAAGGTGATCAGGACGATGAGCGGCACGCAGGCGCGCGCCAGATTCAATGCAATGGGCTGTCCCATGATGCCGGGCCCGATGAAGCCAACACGCATGTGAACCTCCAGGTTCAAGGTGGGGACGATTGATGATGATCGGCTACCCATCGGCGCCCTGTCCGCATACCCGACCAGGGCTGGCCCTTTATCGGGCGAGCTGGTGAGCGTGACGCAACGTGTAGCGAAAGCGTTCAAGTCACCATGAAGCCACCGTCGGCGACCAGTACGTGGCCGACGACATAGGCGGACTGATCCGACGATAGCCAGACGACCGCTTCGGCAACCTCCTCGGGGCTTCCCATGCGCCTCAACGGCAGGCTTGCGCCGACAGCCGACATGTCGGCAATGCCGGAAGACAACATCATGTCGGTGACCACCCGGCCGGGGGCGATGGCATTGATCCGGAGCCCTCGGGGCGCGCATTCCAGTGCCGCCGAGCGCGTCAGTGAAATCACTGCTGCCTTGGAGGCGGAATACAGCGCCAGGCCGGGGTTCGGGTTGCGCATACCGCTGACCGATGCATTGATCACTATCCGGCCGTCACCCTGAGCCACCATGTGAGGGATCTGGTACTTCAGGCAGAGGAAGACGGATCGTACGTTGGCATTGAAGATCCTCGTGTAGACCTCGCTTCCCTGTCGCTCCAGCGGAGCGCGTTTCTCTTGGAGGCCCGCGTTGTTGAACGCGACGTCCAGCCCGCCGAACTCCTCGACCGTCCGCTCGATCAGTCGAACGACGTCCTCTTCGCGGGTGACGTCGGTGCGAATGAAGAGAGAACGACACCCATGGCGCCGGGCCTGGGCGGCGACCGCGTTCCCTTCGTCCTCGCGCCTGCCCGCCACCACCACCGCTCGAGCACCTTCGCGCGCCATCAGCAGCGCCGTGGCCCGCCCGATGCCGCTACCGCCTCCCGTGACGAGGCATACCCTTCCGCGAAGGCGGCAAGGCTGAACGACGGTCATATCCTGGTCCGGCATGGGCGCTTCTCCCGAACGATGGCCTGCAGCGTCGTGCCGGCCGATGCTTGGCATGGTCGGCGATATTGTTGTAGCGTGCAACAAAAACGAGGAGCGAGAAGTGGCGCACCGGAACCTGCAACTCATCGACAGCATTCGCTCCGCCTCACGGGAGATGGTGCGTGAACTGGGGTTCATGCAGACCACCCTCGCGGCGACCGAGTATCCACCTTCGGCGGTTCACACGATTCTCGAGATCGGTCCCCGGGGCCGCCTGACCGCCGCGCAGCTCTGCGAACGGCTTTGCCTCGAGCGATCCAGCGTCAGCCGCATGGTGCGCAAGCTGATCGACGCGGGAGAGCTGGAGGAATCTGCCTGCGAGACCGATGGCCGGGTCAAATGGCTGTCCCTGACGGCCAAGGGCAAGCGCTCGCATACCTCCATCGAAGCCTTCGGCAGAAAGCAGGTGGCCGAAGCCCTGGCCCAACTGGCGCCGGAACAGCAGCACGAAGTCTCCTCGGGCCTGGCAATGTATGCGCGCGCCCTGGCTGCGAACCGGCAAGGCGGTTCCTCGGGTGTCATTCGTCCGATCCAGATCGAGCGTGGCTACCGATGTGGCGCCATCGGGCGCATCGTCGAGATGCATGCGAGGTTCTATGGCTCGCAAGCCGGATTCGGGTCTTTCTTCGAAAGAAAGGTCGCTGGCGGCCTGGCCGAGTTCACCGGGCGCCTGGACAGGTCCTGCAACGGCCTGTGGCTGGCCATCTCGGATCAGCGGATCGTGGGTTCGGTGGCCATTGACGGCGAGGACCTGCCCGAGCATTGCGCGCACCTGCGCTGGTTCATCATGGAGGACGGCTTTCGCGGCGCCGGCGCGGGGCGGCGGTTGCTGCAAGAGGCGCTGGCATTCTGCGACGCGGGAGGGTTCTCGAAAACGCGGCTATGGACCTTCCAGGGCCTGGACGCCGCGCGCCGGCTCTATGAAAGTCAGGGATTCGTGCTGGAGGAGGCGTCCGAGGGACAGCAGTGGGGAACGAAGGTCATCGAACAATGTTTTGTGCGGGCGCGCCCGCCCGGCAACCCAGGCGAGAGGATGAACCCGTGAAGCTCGTCGGCAAGCTCGACTCACCCTATGTCAGGCGGACCGCCATCACCCTCGGATTTCTGGACGTGGACTTCGACCATCTTCCCCTGTCCATCTTCAGTGGCTACGAGCGCTTCAGGGGCCTGAATCCTGGCGTGAAGGCCCCGCTGGTTCTGGACGACGGCGCCGTACTGATCGGCTCCACGCTTATCATCGCAACCTTGCCAAGGCTCGCCATCGGGTTTTAGCGAGCAGGCGAGTCGGAATGCGGTTCCGGTATTTGCGTCACTGAAAGTCCCTGCTGCGTACATTCAACCCGGCCAGCAGTGGGGTGAGGTCGCGCAGCCGGCCGGCAATGACATGGCGCACGCCATTCGCCGCCTCCAGGTGTCCGTCGATGCGCAGCAGGCGTGATTGCACCAGCACCCGTCGCTGGCGCTCGGCCAGGTCGTGCCAGACGATCACGTTGACCAGGCCGAACTCGTCCTCGAGGGTGACGAAGATCACGCCGCTGGCGGTCTGCGGGCGCTGGCGGCCGATCACCAGGCCGGCGACGCTGACCGGTCGGCCGGACTCGACGTTGGGCAGGTCGCGCGAGCTGCGGCAGCGCAGGGCCGCGAGCCGGGGGCGCAGCAGCGTCAGTGGGTGCGGCCCGAGGGTGGTGCCGAGGGTGGCGTAGTCGGTGAGCAGGTCCTCGCCGACCGAGGGCCGGGGCAGGTTCACCGGCGCCTCGCGGGGCGCCGGCTGCCCGGCGAACAGCGGCAACTGCGGCTCGACCGCGGCCACCGCCCAGCGCGCCCGGTGACGGTGGCCGGCGAGGCCGCGCAGGGCGCCGGCATCGGCCAGCCGTTCGCGGGCACGGGCATCCAGCCCGGCACGCAGGCTGAGGTCCTCGACATCGCCGAAGGGGTGTTCCCGGCGTGCGGCCTCGATACGCCGCGCATCCGCCTCGCGCAGGCCGCGGATCATGCGCAGGCCCAGGCGGATGGCCGGCTGCCGTTCATCGCCGGCGGGCTCCAGGCTGCAATCCCAGCCGCTGTGACGGACGTCCAGTGGACGGACCTCGATACCGTGGCGACGGACGTCCTGCAGCACCTGGTCGGGGCTGTAGAAGCCCATCGGCCAGCTGTTGACCAGCGCACAGGCGAAGGCGGCCGGCTCGTGGCACTTCAGCCAGCTGCTGGCGTAGGTGAGCAGGGCGAAGCTGGCGGCGTGGGATTCGGGGAAGCCGTAGCTGCCGAAGCCTTTGATCTGTTCGAAGATGCGCGCAATGAACTCGGGTTCGTACTGCTTGGCGAGCATCCGCGTGGTAAGGCGCTCTCGATGAGATTCCAGGCCGCCATGGCGCTTCCAGGCGGCCATGCTGCGGCGCAATTCATCGGCTTCGCCCGCCGTGTAGTCGGCCGCGACCATGGCCAGTTCCATGACCTGTTCCTGGAACAGTGGCACGCCCAGGGTGCGTTCGAAGACCGGCTTCAGCTCTGCGGAGGGATAATCCACCGCCTCTTCCCCGTTCCGCCGGCGCAGGTAGGGGTGGACCATGTCGCCCTGGATCGGCCCCGGGCGGACGATGGCCACCTGGATCACCAGGTCGTAGAACCTCCGGGGGCGCAGGCGCGGCAGCATGGCCATCTGCGCCCGCGACTCGATCTGGAACACGCCGATGGTGTCGGCGCGGCTGATCATCTCGTAGGTGGCCGGGTCCTCCTGAGGCAGGCTGGCGAGGGTCCAGCGGGTGCCTCGGTAGTGCGCGAGCAGATCGAAGCAGCGGCGCAAGGCGCTGAGCATGCCGAGCGCCAGCACGTCGACCTTGAGCAGGCCGACCTGGTCGAGGTCATCCTTGTCCCACTGGATCACCGTGCGGTCGGTCATGCTCGCGTTCTCCACCGGGACCAGGGTTTCCAGCGGATGCTCGGAAATGACGAAGCCGCCCGGGTGCTGCGACAGGTGGCGAGGGAAGCCGATCAGTGCCTCGGTCAGTACCAGTACCCGGCGCAGCAGCGGGCTGTCCGGGTCGAAGCCGGCCTCGGCCAGGCGCTCGGGTGAGGGCGCCTGGTCGCTCCAGTGGCCGCAGCAGTCGGCCAGCATGTTGATCTGGTCCGGCGGCAATCCGAGGGCCTTGGCCACGTCGCGCACCGCGCCGGCCCCGTGATAGGTGCTGACCACCGCGGTGAGCGCCGCGCGCCCGCGCCCATAGCGGCGAAACACGTACTGGATGACTTCCTCGCGACGCTCGTGCTCGAAGTCGACGTCGATGTCCGGCGGCTCGTCGCGTTCGCGGGAGAGGAAGCGCTCGAACAGCAGCCGGCGGTCCGGTAGCGTCGGATCCAGTTCGGTGATGCCCAGTGTGAAGCACACCGTGGAGTTGGCCGCCGAGCCGCGACCCTGGCAAAGAATCTGCTGATCACGGGCCCAGCGGACGATGTCGTGGACGGTCAGGAAATAGCTCTCGTATTCCAGTTCGGCGATCAGGTCCAGTTCATGCTCGATTCGTTCGCGGGCTTTCGCCGGCACACCGTCCGGCCAGCGCCAGCGCGCGCCTTCTTCGACCAGCGCGCGCAGCCAGGAAGTGGCGTCGTGCCCGGCAGGCACCAGCTCGTGGGGATACTGGTATTCCAACTGGCCGAGATCGAAGGTGCAGCGTTCGGCGATGCGCACTGTCTCGTCGAGCAGGGCTGGCGGGTACAGCTCGGTCAGCTCCTCGCGCCGGCGCAGATGGCGCTCGCCGTTTGGATAAAGATAGGCGCCGGCCTCGACCACCGGCAGGTGGTGGCGGATCGCGGTCATGCAGTCCTGCAGGGCGCGGCGGCCGCGGGCGTGCATGTGCACGTCGCCGCAGGCCACCGGCGGCAGACCGAGGGTTTCGGCCAGGTCGAGCAGCGTGCGCAGCCGCGCGGCGTCGTCCGGTCCCCGGTGCAGTTCGACCCCGAGCCACAGCCGCTCGGGGAAGCGCTCGCGCAGCCAGGCGCCGTGCCGAGCATCGTCTTCCGCCAGCCAGATCGCCAGCAGGCCGTCCAGCGGTGCGTCCAGATCCTCGCGCAGCAGCCGGTAGCGCCCCTTTTCGGCACGCCGTCGGGCCTGGGTGATCAGCCGGCACAGTGCCTGGTAGCCACTCAGGTTCTCGACCAGCAGCACCAGTTTCGGCCCGCTGTCGACGCGCATTTCGCTGCCGACGATCAGCGGCAGGCCGCTGTCCTGCGAGGCCTTCCAGGCTCGCACGATGCCCGCCAGGGTGCATTCGTCGGTGATCGCCAGGGCGCGGTAGCCGAGCCGCAGGGCGCGCTCGAACAGCTCCTTGGCGCTGGAGGCGCCACGCTGGAAGCTGAAGTTGGACAGGCAGTGCAGCTCGGCGTAGTCGTTCATGCAAACCAGCCGTGCAGCAGCAGCGGCCCCTCGTCTCCCAGTGCGCGAAAGGCCCAGCCGCGCTGGCCGCTGCGGGTTTCCACCAGGTAATAGTCGCGGCGCACGTCGCCGCCGTCCCACCAGCCGGACTCGATGCGCTCAGGGCCGGCGAGGATGCGCACCGAGGCTTCGCGCAGCGGCTGCGGTTCGCTCAGCAGCCAGCCGGGGCGGGGCCCGCAAGGCGGCAGCGGCAGAACCGCCGGTTGCGTCGTCCAGGCGTGTTCGGGCCGATGCTCGGCGCGGGCGCCGAGGCCCTGCACGGCGTCGTCGCCGAGCCGGGCGCGCAGGCGCTCACGCAGTTGCTCCCAGGGCAGCGACTGCTGCGGGCGCTCGTCGAACAGTTGCCGGTGCTCCGGAGTGAAGGGCGGCAACTCGCGGGCCACCAGGCGCACGGCCAGTACTGGTGCCGGCAGTTGCAGCTGCTCCAGGCGCCCGCGGGCCAGCTCGAAGAGCATGGCCGCCTCCCGTTCGGCGGCGAGCAGGCCGATCTGGACCTGGCTGCCGGCACCGTTGCGGTGCTCCAGGTGCAGGACGAAGCGCTGCACGCCGCTGTCGCGCCCGGCCAGGTAGGCAGCCAGGTCGGCGGTCAGGCGGCGCAGCGGAAACAGCAGCGCCTGGTGCGACTCCACTTCGAAATTCAGCTCGATGCGCGCATCGAACACGTCTGGCGGCCGGTAGAACTCCAGTGCCAGCGGCCGACTGCCGAGCAGGGTGTCGAGCTGGGCCAGCACCTCGACGGGGAAACGCCGGGCCAGGCTGTCGCGCGGCAGGGCGAGAACCTGCGACAGGCTGCGCAGCCCCATGCGTACGAGCGCCGTGGCCACCTCGCGGGAAAGCCCGAGGCGCTCCACCGGAAGGCTGCCGAGGGCCTGGTGCAGCGTCCGGCCATCCGTCACCGCCAGGCCGTCGTGGGCATTGGCCAGTACGCGTGCGGCGGCGGGATTGGGGGCGACCGTGATGCGCTGGCGAAATCCCAGGGCTGCCAGCTCCCCGCGCAGGCGGGCTTCGAAATGCGCCCAGGGACCGAACAGGGCGAGGCTGGACTGCACCTCCATCAGCAGGCAGCGCGGGTAGTGCAGGCTGACCTGCGAGCTGAAGCCGTATGCCCAGGCCGCGAGGAACTGCTGCCAGCATTCGATCATCGCCAGGTCGTATTCGGCGGTGGCGAAGTCGCGCGTCAGAGCCTGGGCGGCGGTGAGCGTCTGGCCGGGTCTGAGACCGAGCGCGCGCGCCCTGCCATTGACGGCCTGCAGCACGCGACGTTGCGGCGGGCCGGCGAGCAACGCCAGCGGCGAGTCGGCGTCGGCGCGCTGACGTAGCACGCCGTCCATGGCCAGTTGCGGCAGCAGGATGCAAGCCCAGAGCATGCCGGCCTCACTGCCAGGTGCCGGCCGCGATCGGCCGGTCCGGGGCCAGACCGCCACGGCACTTCAATATGCGCCACTGTGCCGGCCGTGCGTCGACGGCGAGGCGCAGGGCGGCGGGCGACGGATTCGCCGCCTCGTGCTGGGGACGATAGGCGAAGCCCAGGGTCTGGCCGCTTTCCGCGGCGACCTGCAGGCGGCGCAGGGCGCGATCATCGGCCTGGCATGGCCAGCACAGCACTGCACCGCAGCTGCCCGAACGCAGACATTGCTCGGCCGCCCAGAGGGCATCCCGGCCCGTTGCCTGGATGATGCTCAGGTGGCCGAGATCGATACCTGCGGCCAGCCAGGCTTGCGGGTAGGGCACATGCGGCGGGCCGACCAGCACCACCCGCTCCCCGGCGGCGGTGAGGCGAGCCAGGGTTGGCCACAGCAGGCGCAGCTCGCCGGTCCCAGGCGCGGCAACGAGGAGTTCGCTCAGCGCCGACTCCGGCCAGCCGCCACCGGGTAGGGCGGCATCCAGTGCGGGGTGCCCGGTCGACTGGCTGCCAGGCAGAGGGGAGAGGGTCTGGCCACGCCAGACGCGACGTGCATCGAGCAGGCGGTCGAGAGCGACCACGGATGTCATGACGAGGGTGTACCTTGATACTGGATATGCAAACAGTATTTGGTTTCTCGAATGACGGTCAAGGTCATGCGATGAGCGTTGCGCTCCTACGGGATGACTGAATTGAAAATAGTTGTTGACGGTCCGGATGGGGTCTCTATAATGCGCACCACTTCCGGCGCAGTCGCTAGTAAAGACCTTTTAAATCAATGGGTTGTCGATGGGTTGGAAGGCTTCGCCGGAGCGATCGGGCGAATGCGAGGCGGGTTGACAGGGTTGGATAACGCTGTATGATTCGCCTCCCGCTGCCGAGGGC
>NZ_AUDU01000016.1 GCF_000425625.1 Stutzerimonas azotifigens DSM 17556 | reverse complement strand
CACCGGGCCACCCCGTGGGGGCGCGACCTCGCGGCGAATGCAGGCCTGAGAGCGGAAAAGCCGCTGGAAGGCTGGAGGGCTGGAGGCTGGACGAAGGGGCAGCACCCGCTGCCTCTTCTTCATGCTGTCCGCTTAGGCAAGTTCGCCCCGAGGTCGGGCCTCCCACAAAAAGCGGCGTCTCCGCCGCCCCCATGGGCGGCGCGAGCTAGCCAGCCAAGGCTTCGGCATGGCTCTTCGTAGGAGCGGCCTTGGCCGCGAATGGCGAGAGGGCTCGTTCGCGGTCGAGACCGTTCCCACAAGAAGCACCGGGCCACCCCGTGGGAGGCGCGGCCTCGCGGCGAATGCAGGCCGCAGGCCTGCCCTAGGCCTCCCAGCAGGTGAACGGCATCGCTCACTTGCGGGCTTTTTCGTTTGTGCCGAGACTCGGCTGAACGCACTGGGGAGAGTCGATGATGGAAAAGACCTTGGCTTCGCTGCTGTTCGATGGTCTGGAAGGGCTGGCCGACGCCGGCATGGTGACCAGGCCGGTGGCCTACGAGATCGACGGCGAGCCGTACGAAGGCGTGCTGGTGCACGACAGCTCGGTCCAGGCACCGCGCCCGGGATTGCTGATGGTGCCCAACTGGCTCGGCGTGAACGAGGCGTCGGTACGCAAAGCGGCGCGGGTCGCGCGTGGCAAGTACGCGGTGCTGCTCGCCGATCTCTACGGCAAGGCGGTGCGGCCGCGCAGCCCGGACGAGGCCAGGCCGGTGATCGCCGCCCTGCGGGCCGACCGGCCATTGCTGCGCCGCCGCGCACGGGCGGCCCTTGGTGTGTTGAGAGGGCTGAAGGGCGAGGGGATCGATGCCGAGCGACTCGGCGCCATCGGCTTCTGTTTCGGCGGAGGCGCGGTACTCGAACTGGCGCGCGACGGTGCGCCGGTGAAGGGCGTGGTGTCCTTCCACGGCAATCTGGACACGCCCGATCCGACGGCTGCGGCCAATATACGCGCGGCCATCCTGGTGCTGCACGGGGCCCTGGACCCCGCGGTGCCGCCGGAGCAGGTGGACGCCTTCGTGCAGGAGATGAAGGGCGCCCCGCAGGTCGATTGGCAACTGGTCAGCTACGGCCAGGCGGTGCATTCCTTCACCAACCCGCTGGCCGACGCGCCCGGCCGGGCGCAGTACCACCCGGTCGTCGCGAAGCGCGCCTTCTGCGCGATGGATGCGTTCTTCGACGAGCTGTTCCAGCCCGCGCACCACACCGACTGAGCTGGCCGCTAGACCAGCGCCGCCAGCCGCACGTCGGCGCCGAGCACCCGGACGAGGTGGCCCTGGGCATCGAGCAGCGGCACCGAGACGGTGAAGCAGAAGGCTTCCGTGGCCGAGGAGCGGTATACCGGCGTGACATGGCTGGCCCCGGAGTCGCGCACCGCCCTGAACCATGGGCGTTGCGACCAGTTGGCGCCCCGGCAGGAACGGCCGCCGCTCTGGTCGCCGATGTTCTCCGACAGCTGCACCCCGTCGGCACCCACCAGGTACAGCAGCTCGAAGCGCTTGTCGCGTTGCAGCAGCTGGGTGAGCGTGCGCTCGGCCTCGGCGACCGGGCCGAGCAGCGACGAATCCTTCGTCAGCTGCTCGAGCGCCTGCTGGATCTGGTGGTGCAGCGGGAGGCGGAAGTCGCCCAGGCCCTCGAGCAGGCGGTTGCCGTCGTTGCGCACCGCCTCGCTGTGGCCCAGCACCTGGCCCGACTGATCGAGCAGTTCCGAGGCGACCCCGGCGATCCGCTGCACGTCGGCATTGATCGAGCGTACCGCCTGACCGATCTGCTCGGTACCGGCGGCGATCTGGCCGACGCGTGCATCGAGCTGGTCCATGGCCTGGCGGGTGGTGCCCAGATCGCTTTCGACGCGGCGCATGCCGTCCCGCCCGGCGGCCACGGCGGCGTGCATCTGCTCGCCAGCCGCACCAAGTTGTTTCATGCCCTCATGAAAGCGCTCGATGATGGTGCCTACCTGTCCGGTAGCTTCGGTGGTGTGGCCGGCCAGGCGCCGGACTTCGTCGGCCACCACGGCGAAACCGCGGCCGTGTTCGCCGGCGCGCGCCGCCTCGATCGCGGCATTGAGCGCCAGCAGGTTGGTCTGCTGGGAAATGCCGGCGATCACGCCGATCACCTGGTTGACCTCCTCCAGCTGCGTCGCCAGTCGGGCAATCACCTGCGCCAGTTCCATTTCGCTCTGACCGATGGCGTCGACCTGGTTCAGCACCGCCTCGCCATTGTGCTGGCAGTCGCGAAGGGTCGCCGACACGTCGCCGGACAGCCTCGCCACCTCGGCTGTACCTGGCACCAGCTCGGCATCCAGCGTGGTGCTGACTTCTTCGCAGGCGCTGGCCATCATCTCCGAGGCCTGGGCCAGGCGCTGGCCGTTCTGCTGCGTTTCTCCGGCGATGAGCGCCAGCTGCGGGGCATGCTCGGCGATGCCCGCGGCGCCGGCCAGGCTTACCTGGATGCGTTTCTGCAGGCTGCGGGTGAAGCGGTTGAGCGCGGCGAAGGTGGGTTGGGCGTCGTCGAACTCGGCGGTCAGATCGTTGCGTTCGAACAGCGCAGCCAGGGAGTCGGGGGCAGGGGTACGGCGGGTGCGGAACAGCATGAACATGGGCATTCTCCGGCGGAATAGCTGCCAGGCTGCAAGCGAAGTGCCATCATCGCAGCCGCCGGCCGGCTGAACCCTCACCGGCCTATACTGTCTACGCTGCCACCCACGGAAGAGAATCAGCTGTTTTGTTTGCCTCCCGCCTGTTGCTCACCCTGTGCCTCTCGCTCGGCACCACCTTCGCCCCGGCCGCCGACTACCACTTCAGTGACGCGCACATCCATTACGTCGATTTCTTCCAGGAATCCGAGGGCATGGAGCGTCTGTTCGAAGCCATGGACGCGTCGAACATCGACCACGCGATGATCAGCGGTATCGCGGTCGCCAAGAAGTGGCACGAGGACGAGCCCAAGCGCCCGCGCTACTATGCCGGAGACGACGCCGGGGCCTACTGGTTCAGCGCCACCGATGTGTTCGTGGCCGAAGCGGTGAGGGCGCTGCCGGAGGACAGGCAGCGCCGGCTGCATCCGTTCCTCACGGGCTTCAACCCCACCGACAAGAACGCCGATGCCCATATCCGCCGCATGCTCGAGCTGCACCCGGGCTTCTGGCAGGGCATCGGCGAAATCTTCACCCGCCACGACGACCTGACCGCGATCACCTATGGCGACACGCCTAGGGCCAACAACGAGGCCCTGACTCGGGTCTATCACCTCGCCGCCGAATACGACCTGCCGGTGATGCTGCACTCGAACATCACCTCCAAACGCGAGCGCAACCCGCTGTACCTGCACGAGCTCGAAGAACCGCTGCGCAACCATCCGCACGTGCGTTTCATCTGGGCCCACGCCGGCACCAGCATGGAGATCCATCGTCACCAGGAGAAGCTCGACTTTCTCCTGCCCACCGTCGAGCGCCTGCTGGACGCTTATCCGAATCTCTACATCGACCTGTCCTGGACGCTGCGCACGCCCTATCTGCTCGACGCCAAGGGCCGGCCCGCCCCGGAGTGGGTGAAGCTGGTGAACAAGCACCCGACCCGCTTCATGCTCGGCTCCGACGTGGTCGGCCGCTTCGGCAGCCTTGGCGAGACGATACGCGGCTTCGTGCCCTTCCTCGATGCGCTGGAACCGGACACCGCGCGAAAAGTGGCGCGCGACAACTTCCTCGCCATCCTGCCGGACCCTGCGCGCGCCAAGCGCTGACGAGCGGATGGCGGGCCGAAAGCTCTTCCATCGATCAGTCAAAATACCAACGCCAGAAAACCGCTGAGCGGTCGTCACCTTTGGTTCGCTCCGGTCGATAACACTGACGCAGCCCCTGCGCATGCAACGAAGCGTTATCGCCAAACCGGAAGAAGACATGTCACTACGTAACCTGAAAGTTGCGCCACGCTCGGCTCTGAGCTTCGGTGCAATCTGCCTGATCGTCATCCTGCTGGGCGTATTCGCGCTGAGCCAGATGGCCACCATGAGAGAGGAGAGCAGGAAGGTCGACGAGAACTCGTTGCCAAGCATCCTGGCACTGGCGGACCTGAACCAGAACATGATGCGCATGCGCGCCATGGCCTTGCGCCTGGCGGTGCTGGACGATCCGCAGCTGCTGCAGCAGAACATGACCAACCTCGAGCACCTGCTCGCCGAACTGCGTACGCTCGGCACCCACTACGAGCGGCTGGTCAGCTCGGATGAAGAGCGCAAGGCGTACGCCAGCCTTCAGGAGGCGCAGGCGCTGTACCTGCAAGCCCAGGCCAAGGTCGTCGAGCATGTCCGGCAGGGGCGCCGTGCCGCCGCCATCGCCGAACTCAATGGCGAGATCAATGCGCATTCCGCCGCGATCACCAAGTCCCTGCAGGACGTGATGGAGGTCAACCGCGTTGCCGCGGCCGCCGCTTCGCTCCGTTCGGCCAACGTCTACGACCAGTCGTTCTTCTGGGTGATGGGCACCATCCTCGGGGCGCTGGTCGCCACCCTGGCGCTCGCCTGGGCCTTCACCCGCAGCGTGGTGACACCGCTGGCGGTCGCCGTGGAAGTGGCCGAGACGGTGGCCAGGGGCGATCTGACCCGGCAGTTCGAGGTCGACGGCAAGGACGAGCCGGCGCGCCTGCTCAACGCGCTCAAGGCCATGCAGAGCAACCTGCGCGACACCATCCAGAACATTTCCGGCTCGTCGAACCAGCTCGCCGCGGCGTCCGAGGAACTCAACACGGTGACCGAGGAGTCGACGCGCGGCCTGCAGCAGCAGAACCAGGAAATCGAGCAGGCTGCCGCCGCGGTCAATCAGATGAGCACCGCGGTGGACGAGGTGGCGCGCAACGCCGTGGCGACCTCGGAAGCCTCGCGGCAGTCCGACCAGACCGCGCAGCTCGGGCGCCAGCAGGTGCTGGAAACCGTCGACTCGATCGGCATGCTGGCCCGGGACGTGACCGGCAGCTCGGCCCAGGTCGAGGCGCTGGCCGGCCAGGTGCGCGAGATCGGCCAGGTGCTGGACGTGATCCGCTCCGTCGCCGAGCAGACCAACCTGCTGGCGCTCAACGCGGCGATCGAGGCGGCGCGCGCTGGCGAGGCGGGCCGCGGCTTCGCGGTCGTGGCCGACGAGGTAAGGGCGCTGGCGCACCGCACGCAGCAGTCCACACGGGAGATCGAGCAGATGATCGGCAGCGTCCAGCAGGGCGCGGAAAACGCGGTCGGCGCGATGCAGACCAGCAACCGGCGCGCCCACGAGACGCTGGAACTGGCGAAGGCGGCCGGCGCCGCGCTGGACGAGATCACCGCGGCCATCGGCCAGATCAGCGAGCTGAACATGGTGATCGCCAGCGCCTCCGAGCAGCAGGCGCAGGTGTCGCGCGAAGTGGATCGGAACCTGGTGAACATCCGCGACCTGTCGACCCAGACCTCCGCCGGCGCCGAGCAGACCAACGCCGCCAGCCAGGAGCTGTCGCGCCTGGCCGTCAACCTCAACGGGTTGGTGGCGCGCTTCACGCTGTGAAGCGCGCAGGCAGGCGTGGTCGCAGGCAGAGCCTGCTCCTACAGGGGGGGGCAGGCGTTGTCCGGGCTTGTGTAGGAGCGAGCTCTGCTCGCGAATGCCGCCGTGGTTGCCGGCAGGCGGTATGCAGGCCCGGCCTGGTGAGAGGGTCTGCAGGGTGTGGTCGCAGGCAGAGCCGGCTCCTACAGGGGGGCAGGCGTTGTCCGGGCTTGTGTAGGAGCGAGCTCTGCTCGCGAATGCCGCCGTGGTTGCCGGCAGGCGATATGCAGGCCCGGCTGGCGAGAGGGTCTGCAGATCCTTCCCCGAATCGCAGGTCTTTCCCTTCTCCCCCTGGGAGAAGGTGGCCCGAAGGGCCGGATGAGGGGCTGGCAGCTCCTGGCGTCGCTCAGGAAGGCCGCGGCGCGAACATGATGATCGCCATACCGAGCAGCGCAACGCCGCTGCCTAGCAGATCCCATCCGCTCGGGCGGATGTCGTCGACCAGCCAGAGCCAGATGATCGCGACGCCGATGTACACGCCGCCATAGGCGGCGTAGACCCGGCCCGCGGCCGTGGGGTGCAGGGACAGCAGCCAGGCGAACAACGCCAGCGACAGGGCCGCCGGCACCAGCAGCCAGGCGCTCTTGCCCTCCCTGAGCCAGAGATAGGGCAGGTAGCAGCCGACGATCTCGGCGACCGCCGTGAGGCCGAACAGGCCGAGCGTCTTGAACAGGGTCATCGGCGCAGCCTGCCGGTGAGAAACGTGGGCATTTCGGGGTCCTTGTGTGTATGGCGATACCCCGTCGAGACCGCAGACATCCGTCCGGGGCGTTCCAGGGCGCGTCTGAGTGCCGGTGCGCATGCCGGTGCAGCCGGGGCGATGCACGCCTCGATCCGACAGGGACGATACCGGAGCTCCGGCCGCCGGCCCAGCGTGCCGCCATGGAAAATAGGGGCGGATGCGTACTTCCTGCGGTAATGACGACCTTCGAGGTGCGCCGTACGCGCCATCGATGCTGGGCAGGGCGGCGCGAGGCGCGTACCATCGCGCGCTTTTATGCCGGGGCCTTCCCGGCGCTGCCTTCGTGTCGGAATAGCCCATGTCCAAGCCGTTCGTTGCCGTTTTCCAGTTCTTCGCCCGCGCCAGCCTGGTCGCGCTGGTTCTCGCCGGGCTTCTGGCCGGCGTGGTGCTCGCCGTGCTCTGGCCTTCGGCGGCCCTGTCGGCCGGCCTGCTGGGCGACTGGTTCGTCGCTGCGCTCAAGGCCGTCGCGCCGATCCTGGTGTTCACCGTGGTCACCGCTGCGCTGGCCAACCACAAGCGGGGGCAGCCGACCCACATCCAGCCGATCATCGGCCTCTATGCACTGGGTACGCTCAGCGCCGCCGCGGTGGCGGTCTTCGCCAGCTTCGTCTTTCCGACCAGCCTCACCCTGGTGAGCCATTCTCCCGACATCGCGCCACCTTCGGGCGTCGCCAGCGTGCTCAGGTCGCTGCTGTTCAGCGTCGCGGTCAACCCGGTGCAGGCCCTGATCGAGGGCAACTTCATCGGCATCCTGGCCTGGGCGATCGGGTTGGGCATCGCCTTCCGCCATGCCCGCCCGGCGACTCGCGAAATGATCACCGACCTCGCCGGTGGCGTGACGCTCATCGTCCAGTTGGTCATCCGCCTGGCGCCCTTCGGCGTGTTCGGGCTGGTGGCCGGCACGCTCGCTCAGTCGGGCTTCGGCGCCCTGGGCGGCTACGCCCGCCTGCTGGCCGTGCTGCTCGGCTGCATGCTGTTCGTGGCGCTGGTGATGAACCCGCTGATCGTCTACTGGCAGATCCGTCGCAACCCCTATCCGCTGGTCTTCGCCTGCCTGCGCGAAAGCGGCATCACCGCCTTCTTCACCCGCAGCTCGGCGGCCAACGTGCCGGTGAACCTGGAGTTCTGCCGCCGCCTGGGGCTGCACGAGGACACCTATTCGGTCTCCATTCCGCTGGGTGCGACCATCAACATGGGCGGTGCGGCGATCACCATCTCGGTGCTGACGCTGGCGGCCGTGCACACCCTGGGCATCACGCCCGACCTGCCCACCGCGATCATGCTCTGCCTGCTCTCGGCAGTGTGCGCCTGCGGCGCCTCGGGTGTGGCGGGCGGCTCGCTGCTGCTCATTCCGCTGGCCTGCAGCCTGTTCGGCATCCCCGGCGACGTGGCGATGCAGGTCGTGGCGGTGGGCTTCGTCATCGGCGTGGTGCAGGATTCGGCGGAAACCGCGCTCAATTCCTCCACCGACGTGCTGTTCACCGCGGCCTCCTGCATCGCCCATGGCGACATCGACCCGCAGGCCGAACATCGCGTCTGAGCGATGCCCGGAAACGAGAACGGCGCCCCAGGGGCGCCGTTTTTTCGTTTTCCCGTACGGGATCAGCCGTTGTAGCGACGCAGCACCAGGGTAGCGTTGGTGCCGCCGAAGCCGAAGCTGTTGCTCATGACGGTGTCGATCCTGGCGTTTTCCTGTGTTTCGCGCTGGATCGGCAGGTCGGCGACTTCCGGATCGATCTCGTCGATGTTGGCCGAGCCGGCGATGAAGTTGCCCTGCATCATCAGCATGCAGTAGATCGCCTCGTGAACACCGGCGGCGCCCAGCGAGTGGCCGGACAGGCTCTTGGTCGAGCTGATCGCCGGCACCTGCTCGCCGAACATCTGGCGCACCGCCTTGGCTTCGGCGACGTCGCCGACCGGAGTGGAGGTGCCGTGGGTGTTGAGGTAGTCGATCGAGCCCTCCACGGTGGCCATCGCCTGCTGCATGCAGCGCAATGCGCCTTCGCCGCTGGGGGCGACCATGTCGTAGCCGTCGGAGGTCGCGCCGTAGCCGACGATCTCGGCATAGATCTTCGCGCCGCGCTTGAGCGCGTGCTCGAGCTCCTCGACCACTACCATGCCGCCGCCGCCGGCGATGACGAAGCCGTCGCGGTTGGCGTCATAGGCGCGCGAGGCCTTTTCCGGGGTCTCGTTGTACTGGCTGGAGAGGGCGCCCATGGCGTCGAACAGGCAGCTCTGGCTCCAGTGCTCCTCTTCGCCGCCGCCGGCGAACACCACGTCCTGCTTGCCCATCTGGATCTGCTCCATGGCATGGCCGATGCAATGCGCGCTGGTGGCGCAGGCCGACGCGATGGAGTAGTTCACGCCCTTGATGCGGAACGGAGTGGCCAGACAGGCCGACACCGTGCTGCTCATGGTGCGCGGCACGCGGTATGGACCGATGCGCTTGACGCCCTTTTCGCGCAGCGTGTCGATCGCTTCCATCTGGTTGATGGTCGAGGCGCCGCCCGAACCGGCGATCAAGCCGAAGCGGGGGTTGGAGATGTCGTCCTCGGAGAAGCCGGCATCCTGGATCGCCTGCTGCATCGCCAGGTAGGCGTAGGCGGCGGCGTTGCCCATGAAGCGCAGGACCTTGCGGTCGATCAGCTCTTCGAGGTTCAGGTCCACCGAGCCGGACACCTGGCTGCGCAGGCCCATGTCGGCATACGCCTGGTTGAAGCGGATACCAGGGCGACCAGCACGCAGGTTGGCGGATACGGTGTCTTTGTCATTGCCCAGGCAGGAAACGATGCCGAGGCCGGTGATCACGACGCGACGCATGCGGATGTCCTTCAGAAACTATCGGTGGAGGTGAACAGGCCGACGCGCAAGCCTTCGGCACTGTAGATCTCGCGACCATCGACACTGACGGTGCCGTCGGCGATCCCCAGGATCAGCGAACGGTTGATGGTGCGCTTGATATGAATGTTGTAGGTGACTTTCTTGGCGGTCGGCAGCACCTGGCCGAAGAACTTCACTTCGCCCGAGCCCAGCGCGCGGCCGCGGCCGGGATTGCCCTGCCAGCCCAGGTAGAACCCGACCAGCTGCCACATGGCGTCGAGGCCCAGGCAGCCCGGCATCACCGGGTCGCCCTCGAAATGGCAGGCGAAGAACCAGAGGTCCGGGTTGATATCCAGTTCGGCGACCAGCTCGCCCTTGCCGAACTTGCCGCCGCTTTCGCTGATATGGACGATGCGGTCGACCATCAGCATGTTCGGAGCCGGCAGCTGCGCATTACCGGGGCCGAAGAGCTCGCCGCGGCTGCAACGCAGCAGATCTTCCCGGGTAAAGGCGTGTTGTTTGGTCATGCGATTTCCTCAATGGTCCTCTTCGGGGACGGGCTGTTTCGCTCCGTGAGCGGGCTCTGCGAGATTTGTCATAGACTGCCGCGTCTCGCGCAAAGTCACACCGGGCCGGGCCTCCGGCACTCGTCCTGACGGTCGGATTTGCCGTTGCAGGCGAAATCGGCCGCGTACTTTACCACTGTTGGACAACCCGGGAGCGCATAAGGCACGCCGGTCGCTGGCCGCGGCGGGCGCGGTTGCCGACGAATCGACCGGCCGGTCACGCCGTGGCGCCGCAGCGGCGTATCGCCGCAGGATGTGGCGAAATGGCCGACCGCGGATCGGATAAGGCGCCGATCTACGACCATCGGATGGCGGGCGCTCGTCTGCGTAGAAGTGCGACTGCCGATTTTTTGATAGAGTTCGCTCCTTTCTACAGGACCCCCGCGGCGGTCCTGGGGTCGCAAGTCGAGGTGTCGCTTGATAAGGGTGCTGGTGGTCGACGACCACGATCTGGTTCGTACGGGCATAGCGCGGATGCTCGCCGACATCGACGGGCTACAGGTAATCGGTCAGGCCGACTCCGGCGAGGAGGCCATCAGGAAGGCCCGCGAGCTCAAGCCCGACGTCATCCTGATGGACGTCAAGATGCCGGGCATCGGTGGCCTGGAGGCGACCCGCAAGCTGCTGCGCAGCTTTCCCGACCTGAAGGTCATCGCGGTGACCGTCTACGAGGAAGATCCCTTTCCCACCCGCCTGCTGCAGGCTGGCGCCGCCGGCTACCTGACCAAGGGCGCGGCGCTCGAGGAAATGGTCCAGGCGATTCGCCTGGTGTTTGCCGGGCAGCGCTACATCAGCCCGCAGATCGCCCAGCAGCTGGCGCTCAAGTCGTTCCAGCCGCAGCTCAAGGGCTCGCCCTTCGACCTGCTGTCCGAACGGGAGATCCAGATCGCCCTGATGATCGCCAACTGCCAGAAGGTCCAGACCATTTCCGACAAGCTCTGCCTGTCGCCGAAGACCGTGAACACCTACCGCTACCGCATCTTCGAGAAGCTTTCCATTACCAGCGATGTCGAACTCGCCCTGCTGGCGGTCCGTCACGGCATGGTCGATACCGCCAACTGATGTCCACCGCCACCTTCGATGCTTCAGCCTTCCTGGCCTCCTGCAGCGGCAGGCCGGGCGTTTACCGCATGCTCGACGCCGAGGGCAAGCTGCTCTACGTCGGCAAGGCGAAGAACCTCAAGAAGCGCCTGAGCAGTTATTTCCGCAAGACCGGGCAGGCACCCAAGACCGCCGCCCTGGTGGCGCGGATCGCCCAGGTCGAGACGACCATCACCGGCAACGAGACCGAGGCCCTGCTGCTCGAGCAGACGCTGATCAAGCAATGGCGGCCGCCGTACAACATCCTGCTGCGCGACGACAAGTCGTACCCCTACGTGTTCCTGTCCAGCGGCGACTACCCGCGGCTGAGCATCCATCGCGGCGCCAAGCGCGAACCCGGCCGCTACTTCGGACCCTATCCCAGTGCCGGCGCGATTCGCGAAAGCCTGGGGCTGCTGCAGAAGGCCTTCCAGGTACGCCAGTGCGAAGACAGCTATTTCCGCAACCGCACGCGGCCCTGCCTGCAGTACCAGATCAAGCGCTGCAAGGGGCCGTGCGTCAGCCTGGTGTCGCCGGAGGAATATGCCCAGGACATCCGCCATTCGGTGATGTTTCTCGAAGGGCGCAGCAACGCGCTGGCCGAGGAGCTGTCGCGGGACATGGAAAAGGCCGCGATGGCCCTGGATTTCGAGCGCGCCGCCGAGATCCGCGACCAGATCGGCATCCTGCGCCGCGTCCAGGACCAGCAGAGCATGGAAGGCGGCACCGGCAACGTCGACATCGTCGCGGCGGTGGTCAGCCCGGGCGGCGCCTGCGTGCACCTGATCACCGTGCGCGCCGGGCGGGTGCTGGGCAGCAAGAACTTCTTCCCGCAGGTGGCGATCGAGGAGGGCGTGGCCGACGTGCTCCAGGCCTTCCTCGAGCAGTACTACCTCGGCACGCCCGAGCGCGACTTGCCGGCCGAGCTCATCGTCAACACCGTGCACGAGGACTTCCAGACGCTGATCGATGCCATCGCCGAGCTACACGGCCGCGAGCTGAGCATCAGTCACCGCGTGCGTGCCACGCGTGCGCGCTGGCAGCAGCTGGCGCTGACCAATGCCGAGCAGGCGCTGGGCGCGCGGCTGGCCAACCGCCAGCACCTGGCGGCGCGCTTCGATGCGCTCGGCGAGGCGCTGGGCCTGGACGAGCCGCCGGCGCGGCTCGAATGCTTCGACATCAGCCATTCCAGCGGCGAGGCGACGGTCGCGTCCTGCGTGGTGTTCGGCCCCGAGGGGCCGCTCAAGTCCGATTACCGGCGCTACAACATCGAGGGCGTCGCCCCCGGCGATGACTACGCGGCCATGCACCAGGCGCTGTCGCGGCGCTTTCGCAAGGCGCGCGAAGGCGAGGGCAAGCTGCCGGACGTGCTGCTGGTCGACGGCGGCAAGGGGCAACTGAACATGGCGCGGGAGGTGATGCAGGAGCTGCAGGTGCCCGACCTCATCCTGCTGGGCGTGGCCAAGGGCGTCACCCGCAAGCCCGGGCTGGAAACGCTCTATCTCAACGACGCCGAGCACGAATTCACCCTGCCGGGCGACTCGCCGGCGCTGCACCTGATCCAGCAGGTGCGGGACGAGGCGCACCGCTTCGCCATCACCGGGCACCGCGCGCGGCGCGGCAAGGCCCGGCGAACCTCGAGCCTGGAAGACGTCGCGGGCATCGGCCCGAAACGCCGGCGCGAACTGCTCAAGCACTTTGGTGGTCTTCAGGAACTGTGCAGGGCGAGCGCCGAGGAGATCGCCAAGGCGCCGGGGATCAGCAAAAAGCTCGCCGAGTCGATTTATGCGGCCCTGCACTCCGAGTAGAATGCCTTTCAAACCAGCGGACCGGTTGTCTGATGAATATCCCGAATCTCCTGACAGTACTTCGCGTCCTGCTGATTCCCTTTTTCATTCTGCTGTTCTACCTGCCTTTCTCCTGGAGCTACTTCGCCGCAGCGCTGGTCTTCGCCGTCGCGGCCGCTACCGACTGGCTGGACGGCTACCTGGCGCGGCGGCTGGAGCAGAGCACACCCTTCGGCGCCTTCCTCGATCCGGTGGCGGACAAGCTGATGGTGGCGGTGGCGCTGGTGCTGCTGGTGGAGGAGCACGGCAACCTGTGGCTGACCCTGCCGGCGACCATTATCATCGGCCGCGAGATCGTCGTCTCGGCCCTGCGCGAGTGGATGGCCGAGCTCGGGGCGCGGGCCAAGGTGGCGGTGTCCAGCCTGGGCAAGTGGAAGACCGCGGCGCAGATGGTGGCCCTGATCATCCTGCTGGCCAATCCGCCGCTGATGAGCGTGTGGGTCGGCACCGGCTACGCGCTGCTGCTGATCGCGGCGGCCCTGACGCTCTGGTCGATGGTCAGCTACCTGTCCGCGGCCTGGCCGCACCTGAGCATCAGCAAGGACAAATAAAACTTTTTTAATCAAGGGCTTGACGCGGCGCTTCGAAGATATAGAATGGCGCCCGTCAACACGACACGCGGGAATAGCTCAGTTGGTAGAGCACGACCTTGCCAAGGTCGGGGTCGCGAGTTCGAGTCTCGTTTCCCGCTCCAATTCGTTTACGATGACGCCGCAGTTTGCGGCGTTCTCGTTTAAGGCGCGATAGCAAAGCGGTTATGCCCCGGATTGCAAATCCGGTTAGACCGGTTCGACTCCGGTTCGCGCCTCCAATACCAAGACCCGAGCGACGGCAGTCGCTCGGGTTTTTTCGTTTCGGCCGCGTGATATTCCCGAGCGGGAACATTCATGGCGTTGCTGCCATACCGTCATCAAATCTTCACCATTATCTGAGTACTCGGCGGCAAACCGAGCGGCGTGGGGGCGGTCTATCGGGAAGACTTCGCTCCCCGGACCCAACCATGCGTGTGCTGTTCCTGCTGCTGCTCATCGGCTGCGCGCCAATGGCCCATGCCTCCTGCCGAATGGATGCGCCCGTTCGCCTGGCCGACGTGGGCCCCGTGACCCTTGCCTACCAGGACGTGGGCGACCCGCGGAACCCGGCATTGTTGCTGCTCATGGGGCTTGGCGGGCAACTGACCGACTGGCCGGCGAGCCTGCTCGCGGAACTGTGCGAGCAGGGCTATCGCCTGATCCGCTTCGACAATCGCGACAGCGGCCTGACCACCTGGCGGACGCCGCCTGAAACGCCCTGGCTGACCTACAACCTGTTGCGGTACCGGCTCGGCCTGTCGGTCCATGCGCCCTATGCGCTGCAGGACATGGCCGGCGATGCGCTCGGGCTGATGGATCGGCTGGGCATCGAGCGCTTCCACGTGCTGGGCGCCAGCCTCGGCGGAATGGTCGCCCAGCATCTGGCCGTGATGGCGCCGTCGCGTGTCGACAGCCTGACGCTGCTCATGTCCAGTTCCGGGGCCGACGATCTGCCGCCTCCCCAGGAAGGGCTGCGTACGTTGATGACTTCGCGCGACCTGCCCAGCCGGGAGGAGGCCATCGAGCGGCAGGTCGCCTTGCTTGCCGCGCTGGGCAGCCCGCGCTATCCGGCCGAACAGCTGGAGCTGCGGCGTGCGGTCGAGCGTTCGTTCGAGCGGGCCTATCGGCCCGACGGCATCGAGCGGCAGATCCTCGCGGTGCTGGCGGACGGCAACCGGGAGCCGATGCTGGCGACCCTGCGGCCGCCGGTGGAAGTCATTCACGGCACGGACGACCCGCTGCTGCCGGTCGAGCACGGCATCCGCCTGGCCGAGTCGATTCCCGGCGCGCGGCTGACACTGATCGACGGGCTGGCGCACCGCTACCAGTCCGCGTTCCGCCAGCCGCTGCTGAACGCCATCCTTGCCAATCTGCAGCGATCGGCGACTCAGGGCGGGCTGGCCCATGCCAACGGGGACAGGGTGCAAACGGGCGGTTGAAGGGCAGCCTGGCGATCGCCGAATCTGTTCGGCCACAGGGTTGGACGCCCCTGCGGTTGCGCACCAACAGGTGGCTGGTTATAGTCCGCCCCCGCAAACCAGGCGACGCTCCTTGGCGTCGTTTCCCTCTTGCCCGGATGGCGAAACTGGTAGACGCAAGGGACTTAAAATCCCTCGATGGCAACATCGTGCCGGTTCGATCCCGGCTCCGGGCACCACGTGTTTCTGTCAGCTCGCGCCACAGCTAGCGTCGCGGGCTAGGCTAGGGCCCCCTTTTCATTTCTATGTCCACCAGCCGCGTATCGACGAACCGCAGATACCGGTAGGCCCCGTTCGATGGTCCGTAAATCCAGCGCTGCACTTCGACTGCGCCGAGCCTTGGCGTGCCGTCGCTGCGCAGAGCCGGCTCCTCTATTCTCCGGTCGTCCGGCGGGCCGCATTTCGCCAAGACCTGCTCGATCGTCTCGCCCAGGTTCACCAGCTCCGTCCCGCATCGCAGCGAGGCCTGGGCGTTGGCGCCGATGAGCGACAGCATGGCCGACAGTGCGGCAAGCATGACTCTGTGACTGTTCATCCTTTCCTCCCTGGCGGATACCCGACGAGGATAGACCGATTCAGGCGCGCCCTCCGCGCGGCCGAGGGTCGCAATCTGCCATCAGCGCTTTGACTACACCGGTCCCTTCGGGCAAAGTGCGCGCCTTTTCGGGCGGGTGCCCAGCGGCGGGGAAAGCGGATGAATGCGGTAGTGGCGGCAGTGGGGTTGATGCTGGTTCTCAGCCTTTGCCGGGTGCACGTGGTGGTGGCGATGATCATCGGGGCGTTTGCCGGCGGGCTGATCGGCGGGCTCGGCATGGAAGGGACGCTGGGTGCGTTCAATTCCGGCCTCGGCGGCGGCGCGACCGTGGCGCTGTCCTACGCGCTGCTGGGCGCCTTCGCGGTGGCGATCAGCAAGTCGGGCCTGGCCCATGCGCTGGCGGACCGGGCGCTGGTGCTGGTCGACCGGCGCGAAGCCGGGCAGGGCGGTGCGCTGAAGTGGGTGCTGATCGGGCTGCTGCTGGCCGTCGCCATCTCCTCGCAGAACATCCTGCCGATCCACATCGCCTTCGTGCCGCTGCTGGTGCCGCCGCTGCTGTACGTGTTCACGCGCCTGCAGATCGATCGCCGGCTGATCGCCTGCGTCATCACCTTCGGCCTGATCACGCCCTACATGTTCCTGCCGGTGGGTTTCGGCGGCATCTTCCTGAAGGAGATCCTGCTGGCCAACGTGGCCAAGGCCGGCGTCGACGTCAGCGGCGTGAACGTGACCCAGGCGATGGCGCTGCCGGCGCTGGGCATGGTGTTCGGCCTGGCGGTCGCGGTGTTCGTCAGCTACCGCCGCAAGCGTGTCTATTCGGCTACCGCGCCGGTGCCGGGCGAGCACGGCAAGACGCCGTTCAGCCCGAAGAGCCTGGTGGTCGCCGCGCTGGCCGTGGCGGCCGCGTTCGCCGTGCAGCTGTGGCTGGATTCGATGATCATCGGCGCGCTGGTCGGCTTCGTGATCTTTTCCGCCTCCGGCGTGGTGCGCTGGAAGGAAGCGGACGACCTGTTCACCGAAGGCATGAAGATGATGGCGATGATCGGCTTCATCATGATCACTGCGTCCGGGTTCGCCGAGGTGATGAAGGCCACCGGCGAGGTGAAGACGCTGGTCGACGCCTCGGCCGACTGGATCGGCCACAGCAAGGCCATCGGCGCGCTGCTGATGCTGCTGGTCGGGCTGCTGGTGACCATGGGCATCGGCTCGTCCTTTTCCACCGTGCCGATCATCGCGGCGATCTTCGTGCCGCTGGGCATGCAGCTGGGCTTCAGCCCGCTGGCCATCGTCAGCCTGATCGGCACCGCGGGCGCGCTGGGCGACGCCGGCTCTCCGGCGTCGGACTCGACCCTCGGCCCGACTGCCGGGCTCAACGCGGACGGCCAGCACAACCACATCTGGGACACGGTGGTGCCCACCTTCGTGCATTACAACCTGCCGCTGCTGGCGTTCGGCTGGGCGGCAGCGATGGTTCTGTGAGTCGGCTCGCCGGAATGCTTACAAAGCCTTTACATACTGTTCACAGGTAGCTGACAGGGATCGGCGTATGGTGAACACCAGGCCGACGGATTGGCCGGCTCCATGTGTCCTCAGGCCCGCTTCTTAGCGGGCCTTCTTTTTTGGGCGTTCGTAAACTGGCCGGCAAGGGTGGGGTGGTGGGGTGGCCCGCAGGCCCGCAGGCCACTTCCCTCATCCGGCCCTGCGGGCCACCTTCTCCCGGGGGGAGAAGGGAAAGCGTGCGCCCGCAGGAGCCCCGGCCGCGGCGCATCCTTGCTGCTCCGGGAGGAGGACCTGGTGGGTACCTCCCTCATCCGGCCCTGCGGACCATCTTCTCCCGGAGGGAGAAGGGAAAGGCTCGGTGTCGGTGCGCCCTCGCGGCGACTACAGGCTGTCCGGATCGCCGACGAACATCTGGATGCGCGAGCGCAGCCAGCGCTCGGCGGGGTCGTTGTCCTGGGCGCCGCGCCAGGCCATGGAGAGTTCGAAGTCCTGGCTGGTTTCGAAGGGCAACGGCTCGGCGCGTACCCCGCCCATCGCGGCGAGGGCAGTGGCGGCGTAGTCCGGCACGGTGGCGATGATGTCGGTGCCGGCCAGCAGGCTGCTGAGCCCGTTGAACTGCGGCACGGCCAGCACCACCTTGCGCTTGCAGCCGTGCAGCGCCAGCTCCTCGTCGATGTAGCCGTTGAGGTCGCCGGCGAAGGACACCATGGCGTGCGGGCGCGCACAGTAATCCTCCATGCTCAGCGGCCCGGGGATGGTGTCGGCGCGCAACAGCATCGGGCGCGGACGGCGCAGGACCTTGCGCTTGGCGTTGGCCGGCAGCTCGTCGGTGTAGCTGACGCCCACCGAGATCTCGCCGGAGGCGAGCAGGCTGGGCATCAGGATGTAGTTCGCCCGGCGCACCACCAGCACCACACCCGGCGCCTCGGCGCGCAGCCTTCGCAGCAGGGGCGGCAGCAGGGCGAACTCGACCTCGTCGCTGAGGCCGACGCGGAACACCTGCTCGCTGGTGGCCGGATCGAAGCTGGAGGCGCGGCTGACCGCAGTGGAGATCGAGTCCAGCGCCGGCGACAGCAGCACGAAGATTTCCTGGGCGCGGGCGGTCGGCTCCATGCTGCGCCCGGTGCGGACGAACAGCGGGTCGTCGAACAGCGACCGCAGCCGGGCCAGCGCCGCGCTGATCGCCGGCTGGCCGAGGAACAGCTTTTCCGCCGCGCGCGTCACGCTGCGCTCGTGCATCAGGGTTTCGAAGACGATGAGCAGGTTGAGGTCCACGCGGCGAAGATCGTTGCGGTTCATCCCTTACCTCGTGCGTTGACGTCGATGCCCGTTGCCAGGCTGTCCGCGGCATTCTAGCCCCGCTCTCGCGAGCCCTGCATGAACATTCCTGTCCGCGTCTTGCCCAAACGCACGCATTTACATGCGGCCGATCATCATCGGCGGGAATGGCCACTATCGAAGCGCGATGGGGTCAGTCGGCTGGAGTTGTGGGCTTCTTGGGGATAGAGTCCCCAACCATGAAGTCAGTGAGGGATTGTGATGTCACGCATCATTCGTTTCGACCAGTTCGGCCCGGCCGATGTCCTGCGCGTCGAAAGGCGCGAGGCGCCCCAGCCGGGTCCGGGCGAGGTCCAGGTGGCCGTCCGCGCGATCGGCGTCAACTGGAACGACGTGCTCTGGCGTCAGGATCTCTCGCCGCGCCACGCACGCCTGCCGGCGGGCCTCGGCAGCGAGGTCGCCGGCGAGGTGCTGGCGGTCGGCGAGGGCGTCTCCATGTTCGCACCCGGCGATCGGGTCGCCAGCTTTCCCGCGCATGACCTCAACCAGTACCCGGCCTATGCCGATTGCGTGGTGCTTCCACAGTACTCGCTGACACGCTATCCGGATGCGCTCGACGCAATCGGCGCCAGCGTCCACTACACGCCCATGCTGCTGGGCTATTTCGCCCTGATGGAGCTGGCCGACCTCGAGCCGGGCCAGAGCGTCCTCGTCACCGGTGCGCACCTGTGCGCCGGGCCGTCGCTGGTGCAGTTGGCTCGGGCCCTGGGAGGCCTGCCGATCGCCACCTGTATCAGTGCCGACGACCGCGAATTCCTGCTGTCGATGGGGGCGGAGAAGGTGATCGCCACCGAGGAGGAGGACTTGGTGCTGCGGGTGCAGAAGCTCACCGGCGGACGCGGCGTGGATGTGGTGCTCGACGGCTGTGGCGGCTCGCAGATGAAGCTGCTCGGGGAAGTGATCGCGCCACGCGGCAAGCTGATCCTCTATGGCCTGAGCGGCGGCAACGAGACGGCCTTTCCGGCCTGCGCCGCCTTCGAGAAGAACTTCAAGTTCTACCTGCACTGCCTGTGCGACTTCACCGGCCAGCCCGAGCTTGGCATCGAGCAGAACTGCGCGGCGCTCGAGCGTGCGCTGACCCGCATCAACCAGCTCACCGCGGACCGCCTGCTGATCCCGCAGATCGACCGGGTGTTCGCCCTGGAAGAGGTGGTCGAGGCGCATCGGCATCTGGAAAGCGGCCACCAGCGCGGCCGGGTGGTGCTGCGCACCGACTGATCCGGCCCGCCGCCTCTCATCAGCCCCCAGAAACTTTTCTTTCCGCCGGCCAGTCCTCCGAAGACAGATTCCCGAACCGTCTACGGAGGCTGACATGAGCGAGAACCAGACCCTGCCGCCCCAGGAACAGCCCGAACCCGGTCAGGAGGGCCTGATGAATCCGCGCCCGGAATACCGCGGCGAGGACTACAAGGCTGCCGGCAAGCTCAAGGGCAAGTCCACCCTCATCACCGGCGGCGACAGCGGCATCGGCCGTTCCGTCGCCGTGCTGTTCGCCCGCGAAGGGGCCAACGTCGCCATCCTCTACAAGGACCAGCACGAGGACGCCGAGCAGACCCGCAAGGAGGTCGAGGCGCAGGGCGTGCAGTGCCTGACCTTCGCCGGCGACGTCGCCGACCGCGCCTTCTGCGTCAAGGTCATCGAGGAGACCATCGGCAAGTTCGGCGGGCTCGACGTGCTGGTCAACAATGCCGGCGAGCAGCACCCGCAGAAGGGCCTGGAAGACATCAGCGAAGAGCAGTGGGAGCAGACCTTCCGCACCAACATCTTCGGCATGTTCCAGCTGACCAAGGCCGCACTGCCGCACCTGAAGAAGGGCGCCTCGATCATCAACACCACCTCGGTGACCGCCTACAAGGGCAACCCGATGCTGATCGACTATTCCTCGACCAAGGGCGCCATCGTCGGCTTCACCCGCGCGCTGGCGATGAACGTGGCCGAGCGCGGCATCCGCGTCAACGGCGTGGCCCCAGGGCCGATCTGGACGCCGCTGATTCCGTCCACCTTCGATGCCGAACAGGTGGCGCAATTCGGCGGCAACACCCCGATGAAGCGTCCCGGCCAGCCGGAAGAGGTCGCGCCGGCCTACGTCTACCTGGCCAGCAGCGATTCCTCCTACGTCAGCGGCCAAGTGCTGCACGTCAACGGCGGAACGGTGGTCAACGGCTGACCGCCGACCCTCCGGCCCGAGGGCGGAAACCAACCGAACGGAGAACCGAGCATGCCTCGCACGATCTGGAAAGGCGCCGTCAGCTTCGGGCTGGTACACATCCCCGTGGCGCTGGTGCCGGCGACCACCCGCAAGGGCATCGATTTCGACTGGCTGGACAGGCGCAGCATGGACCGCGTCGGCTACAAGCGGATCAACAAGACCACCGGCGAGGACATCGACAGCGACAACATCGTCAAGGGCATCGAGTACGAGAAGGGCCAGTACGTGGTGCTCAGCGACGAGGAGATCAAGGCCGCTCACCCCAAGGCGACGCAGACCGTCGACATCGTCGCCTTCGTCGACGCCAGGGACATTTCCTTCCTCTACATCGACACCCCGTACTACCTGACGCCCGATCGCCGCGGCGAGAAGGTCTACGCCCTGCTGCGCGAGACGCTGGTGCAGACCGGCAAGGTCGGCATCGCCAACGTGGTGCTGCGCAACAAGCAGCACCTGGCGGTGGTGATGCCGCTGGGCAAGGCGCTGGTGATGAACACCCTGCGCTGGGCCGACGAGGTGCGCGGCATCGAATACCTCGAGTTGAAGGATGACGTCCTCAATGCGGAACTCGCTGACCGCGAGCTCGACATGGCCAAGCGGCTGGTCGAGGACATGACCGAAGACTGGGACCCGAACCAGTACAGCGACACCTTCCAGGACCGGATCATGGACCTGGTCGAGCAGAAGGCCCGCGAAGGCCGCGTAGAGGCGGTCAGCGGACCGGAGGAGGCGGTCGACCGGCGCAGCGCCGACGTCATCGACCTCACCGAACTGCTCAAGCGCAGCCTGGCGGCCAAACCCAAGGGCAAGGCGCAGGTCGAGGAGGACGGCGAGGAAGAGGCGAAGGCCCCGCCCCGCAAGGCTCCGGCGAAGAAAACCAGCGCGTCGAAGACTTCGGAGGACGGCACCGGCACCGGCTCACGCAGCCGCAAGACGCCGACCGCCAGCAAGTCGACCAAGACCAAGAAAGCCGGCTGAGGTAGAGGATGGCCAAGGAGCGCGCGCGCAACGTCGAATCCGGGGCCGAGGCCAAGCCGCGCAGCGCGGGGGCACGGCGTCCGGCCCACGCCACGAGTGGCCGGGCACCCCGTAGCCGCAGCAGCAGCGGCAGCAAGGCGCGGCCGCTGGTCGGCGGCGTCGGCATCAGCAGCCCGGAGCGGATCGTCGACGCCGAGACCGGCACCACCAAGCAGGCGCTCGCCGAGTTCTACCTGGAGATCGCCGACTGGCTGCTGCCGCACCTGCAGGGGCGGCCACTGTCCATCGTCCGGGCGCCGGACGGGGTCGGCGGCGAAACCTTCTTCCAGCGCCACATGGGCCGCCTGAAGATGCCCCACGTGCGCCAGCTCGATCCCGCGCTGGACCCGAAGCACGCGCGACTGCTGCAGATCGACGAGGTGACAGGGCTGCTCGAGGCGGTGCAGATGGGCACCATCGAGCTGCACACCTGGAACGCGCGCAGCGATCGGGTGGAGCGTCCCGACCGGATCATCTTCGACCTCGACCCCGATCCGGCGCTGCCCTGGGCGCGCATGGTCGAGGCCACCTGCATGACCCTCGACCTGCTGAAGGACTTCGGCCTCCAGGCACAGCTCAAGACCAGCGGAGGGCGCGGCATGCACGTGGTGGTGCCGCTGACCAGGCGCCAGGACTGGGAATGCGCGAGCGGTTTCGCCCGGCGCATCACCGAGCGGCTGGCGGGCGAGGCGCCGGAGCGCATCTCGGCGAAGATGGGCCCGCAGAACCGGGTCGGCAAGATCTTCGTCGACTACCTGCGCAACCAGAAGGGCGCCAGCACGGTGGCGGCCTATTCCGTGCGGGCGCGACCGGGGCTGCCGGTTTCGGTGCCGATCGTGCGGGAAGAACTCGCCGAGCTCGACGCCGCCAATCGCTGGAACGTCACCAACCTCATGCAGCGCCTGCGCGAACAGCCGCACGATCCCTGGCAGCTCGACGGGGTCAGGCAGTGCATCACCTGGGCCATGCGCGACCGGTTGCGCAGGGGCGCTTCGTAGGGTGTGCCGTGTATGCACCCTACACGGTGGATCGTTGGCGCTGAGCCGTGTCGCTCGCTGTCAAGACCGCTTCCACAGCGACGTGCCAGGCTTTGCCCTTCTCCCTACGGGAGAAGGTGGCCCGCAGGGCCGGATGAGGGACTGTTCGCGAGCAGGGGCTGACCGACTCCTCGGCCCTGCAAAAGGGGGACGTATCTGCACCTGTGGAGCAGTCTCGACTGTGATGTCTCCTGCAGGCGGTCGCAGGCAGAGCCTGCTCCTACAAGGCATGCCAGGCTTTCAGGCCGTTCCCTTCTCCCTCCGGGAGAAGGTGGCCCGCAGGGCCGGATGAGGGACTGTTCGCGAGCAGGGGCTGACCGACTCCTCGGCCCTGCAAAAGGGGGACGTATCTGCACCTGTGGAGCAGTCTCGACTGTGATGTCTCCTGCAGGCGGTCGCAGGCAGAGCCTGCTCCTACAGAGGCATGCCAGGCTTTCAGGCCGTTCCCTTCTCCCTCCGGGAGAGAGAAGGTGGCCCGCAGGGCCGGATGAGGGCGAGCAGGTCGTGGTCAAGCCCAACGCGCTCACACGCCGGTGCCACGCCTCAGACCAGCTGCAACTCCGCCTCGGCCACCGGCTGCTTGCCGAAGGGACAGGTGGGTTTGAGCTCTTCCAGATCGTCGGGGCAGGGCACCTGCGGGGTGTCGCCGGCATGATCGTGGACGACCGGGTCCGGCTGGGGGATGTCGGGGCGGGCGTGGTTCATGGTCGCCTCCTGCCTCAGGGCTGGATCACTTGCAGGAACCGTGGAGTCATCGGCCGGTAGAGCGATGGGCCGGCGCAAGGTTCCCGGCGGCCTGCGCGTACCGACGGGCGGTCCCGCCGGGCGTGCTGAACTTTTGCAGGCTCTCCGGCTCGGAATGAGCATGGCCGGCAAAACCTTCGAAGGTCCCCGGCGATGCCGCTCGACACGCGTCCGCTACGCCGCACGCGGGCCCTGCGCGACGGCTCGATTCCCTAACGCTTGCGCCCAGGAGCTCGCTCGATGATCGAAGCAGTCCAGCCCGACTCCCTCCATCCCCGGCTCGAAGAAGCCCTGAACATGCCCCGCATCGCCATCGAATCCACCGAACCCGTGGTCGATGGCGGCCGTTTCGCGGCCAAGGGGATCATCGGCCAGCCGGTCAACGTCACCAGCAAGATCTTCACCGACGGCCACGACAAGCTCGCTGCCGCCATCTGCTGGCGGCAGCAGGGCGAGACCGAATGGCGGCGCTGCCCGCTCAGGCTGCTCGGCAACGACAGCTGGGTCGGCCACTTCACGCCGACCCAGGTGGCGCTGCACGAGTTCTGCGTCCAGGCCTGGTGGGACCTGTACGAGACCTACCGCAACGAGCTGTCGAAGAAGCATGCGGCCGGGGTGCCGGTCGGCCTGGAACTGGAGGAGGGCCGCCGCCACCTCGAGGCCGCAGTGCAGCGCGCCGAGGGACATGCCCGCGGCGTGCTGGAGGATGCCCTGCACCGGTTCGGCAGCGCGCACCTGGACGCCGAGCGCGTGTCGCTGCTGCTGTCCGAAGAGGTCGCCCAGGCGATGGAGGAAGCCGATCCGCGCGAGCACTGCAGCCAGAGCCCGGCGTTCCCGGTGGACGTCGAGCGTCCGCTGGCGCAGTTCGCCAGCTGGTACGAGCTGTTCCCGCGCTCGGAAACCGACAATCCGGAGCGCCACGGCACCTTCCGCGATGTGATCCGGCGCCTGCCGGCGATCCGCGACATGGGCTTCGACGTGCTCTATTTCCCGCCGATCCATCCGATCGGGCGCAAGAACCGCAAGGGCCGCAACAACACCCTGACCCCCGGGCCGAACGACGTCGGCAGCCCCTATGCGATCGGCAGCGAGGAGGGCGGGCACGACGCCATCCATCCGCAGCTCGGCACGCTGGAGGACTTCCGCGAGCTGGTCCGCTCGGCCGCCGAATACGGCCTGGAGATCGCCCTGGACTTCGCCATCCAGTGCTCGCCCGACCATCCCTGGCTGAAGGAGCACCCGGGCTGGTTCTCCTGGCGGCCGGACGGCACGATCAAGTACGCCGAGAATCCGCCGAAGAAGTACCAGGACATCGTCAACGTCGATTTCTACGCCAAGGACGCCATGCCCGACCTGTGGCTGGCCCTGCGCGACGTGGTCTGGCACTGGGTGGCGCAGGGCGTGAAGATCTTCCGCGTCGACAACCCGCACACCAAGCCGCTGCCGTTCTGGGAATGGCTGATCGCCGACATCCGCGCGCGCGACCGCGACGTGATGTTCCTGTCCGAGGCCTTCACCCGCCCGGCGATGATGGCGCGCCTGGGCAAGGTGGGCTTCAACCAGAGCTACACCTACTTCACCTGGCGCAACACCAAGGCCGAGCTCACCGAGTACCTCACCGAGCTCAACCAGCCGCCGCTGCGCGACTGCTACCGGCCGAACTTCTTCGTCAACACGCCGGACATCAACCCGTTCTTCCTGCAGAACTCCGGGCGGGCGGGTTTCCTCATCCGCGCCGCGCTGGCGACCATGGGCTCGGGGCTGTGGGGCATGTACTCGGGCTTCGAACTCTGCGAGTCGGCGGCTATCCCCGGCAAGGAGGAGTACCTGGATTCGGAGAAGTACGAAATCCGTCCGCGCAACTACCAGGCGCCGGGCAACATCGTCGCCGAGATCGCCCAGCTCAACCGCATCCGCCGGCAGAACCCGGCGCTGCAGACCCACCTGGGCTTCCAGGCCTACCACTGCTGGAACGACAACATCCTCTACTTCGGCAAACGCACGCCCGACCTGTCCAACTTCATCCTGGTGGCGGTCAACCTCGATCCGTTCAATGCCCAGGAAGGCCACTTCGAACTGCCGCTGTGGGAATTCGGGCTGCCCGATGACGCCCATACCCAGGGCGAGGACCTGATGAACGGGCACCGCTGGACCTGGTACGGCAAGACGCAATGGACGCGGCTCGAACCCTGGCACCTGCCGTTCGGCATCTGGCGCCTCAGCCCGCCGCGAAGGGCCTGAGGCGCGCCGGCCGGCGCGGCCCCGCAGGGCCGCCGCCGCGTCGTCGGCAATGGTCGCAAGTAAAGTCCCGGACTCACAGGACACCAAGAAATGGCCAAACCCCGCAAAGCCGCTGCCTTCATCAAGGACCCGCTCTGGTACAAGGACGCGGTGGTCTACCAGGTCCATCTCAAGTCGTTCTTCGACTCCAACAACGACGGCATCGGCGACTTCCCCGGGCTGATCCAGAAGCTCGACTACATCGCCGACCTGGGCGTGAACACCCTCTGGCTGCTGCCGTTCTACCCGTCCCCGCGCAAGGACGATGGCTATGACATCGCCGAATACCGCGGCGTGCATCCGGACTACGGGACCATGGCCGACGCCCGGCGCCTGATCGCCGAAGCGCACAAGCGCGGCCTGCGGGTGATCACCGAGCTGGTCATCAACCACACCTCCGACCAGCATCCCTGGTTCCAGCGCGCACGGCGCGCGAAGAAGGGCTCGGCGGCGCGCAACTACTACGTCTGGTCCGACACCGACGACAAGTACCCGGGCACCCGGATCATCTTCCTCGACACCGAGAAGTCGAACTGGACCTGGGACCCGGTGGCCAAGCAGTACTTCTGGCACCGCTTCTATTCGCACCAGCCGGACCTGAACTTCGACAACCCGCAGGTGATGCGCGAGGTGCTCGGCATCATGCGCTACTGGCTGGACCTCGGCATCGACGGCCTGCGCCTGGATGCCATCCCGTATCTGGTCGAGCGCGACGGCACCAACAATGAGAACCTGGCGGAAACCCACGAGGTGCTGAAGAAGATCCGCGCCGAGATCGACGCCAACTACCCCGACCGCATGCTGCTGGCCGAGGCCAACCAGTGGCCGGAGGACACCCAGCTGTATTTCGGCGGCAAGGCGCCGGACGACGGCGAGGGCGAGGTGCTCGGCGACGAATGCCACATGGCCTTCCACTTCCCGCTGATGCCGCGGATGTACATGGCGCTGGCGCAGGAGGACCGCTTTCCGATCACCGACATCCTGCGCCAGACGCCGGACATCCCGTCGAACTGCCAGTGGGCGATCTTCCTGCGCAACCATGACGAGCTCACCCTCGAGATGGTGACCGACAAGGAGCGCGACTACCTCTGGAACTACTACGCCTCGGACAAGCGTGCGCGCATCAACCTGGGCATCCGCCGCCGGCTGGCACCGCTGCTCGAGCGCGACCGCCGGCGCATCGAACTGCTCAACAGCCTGCTGCTGTCGATGCCCGGCACGCCGGTGATCTACTACGGCGACGAGATCGGCATGGGCGACAACATCTTCCTCGGCGACCGCGACGGCGTGCGCACGCCGATGCAGTGGTCCATCGACCGCAACGGCGGCTTTTCCCGCGCCGACCCGCCGAACCTGGTGCTGCCGCCGAACATGGACCCGCTGTACGGCTACCAGACCGTCAACGTCGAGGCACAGCAGCGCGACCCGCATTCGCTGCTCAACTGGACCCGCCGGCTGCTGGCCATCCGCAAGCAGTTCAAGGCGTTCGGCCGCGGCAGCCTGAAGATGCTGGCGCCGAGCAACCGGCGCATCCTCGCCTACCTGCGCGAGTTCACCACGCCCAGCGGCGAGCACGAGATCATCCTCTGCGTGGCCAACGTCTCGCGCTCGGCCCAGGCAGCCGAGCTGGAGCTGTCGCAGTACGCCGGCATGGTGCCGGTGGAGATGGTCGGCGGCAGCGCCTTCCCGCCGATCGGCCAGCTGACCTACCTGCTGACCCTGCCGCCCTACGGCTTCTACTGGTTCCAGCTGGCACCGACGCACCAGATGCCGAGCTGGCACCAGGAACCGGTGGAGACCATGCCCGACTTCCGCACCCTGGTACTCAAGCGCCTGGACACCCTGACCCGGGAGAACAAGCGCATCCTCGAGACCGAATCGCTGCCGACCTACCTGCCCAAGCGCCGCTGGTTCGCCAGCAAGGATGCGGCGATCGAGTCGCTGAAGATCTGCTACGCCATTCCCTTCGGCGACCCGCAGCGACCGGTGCTGCTGTCGGAGATCGCCGCCACCGCCAGCGGCCGCACGGACATCTACCAGCTGCCGCTGGGCTTCCTCGCCGAGGCCGACTTCGGCACCGCGCTGCCGCAGCAGCTGGCCCTGGCGCGCGTGCGGCGCGGCCCGCGGGTGGGCTTGCTGACCGACGGCTTCACCCTCGAACAGTTCGTCCTCGGCGTGGTGCAGGGCCTGCGCGACGGCCTGACGCTGCCCTGCGGTGACGACCAGATCCGCTTCGTCGCCATGCCGCAGCTGGCCGAGGTCGAGCTGCCGGCCGACGCCGAGGTGCGCTACCTGTCCGCCGAGCAGTCCAACAGCTCGGTGATCGTTGGCGGCAAGATGATGCTCAAGCTGATTCGCCGAGTATCCGGCGGCGTCCACCCGGAGCTGGAAATGGGCACCTTCCTCACCGAGCAGGGCTTCGAGCACATTTCCGCGATGCTCGGCCAGGTCAGCCGGATCGGCGCCGACGGCACGCCACACGCGCTGATGATCGTGCAGCGCTACCTGGACAACCAGGGCGACGCCTGGGAGTGGACGCTGAACACGCTCGACCGCGCGGTGCGCGACGAGATATCCGGCGGCGTGTCGCTGGTGGAGAACCAGTACGGCGCGCTGGAGGAACTGGAGAACTTCAACCGCCTGCTCGGCCAGCGCCTGGGCGAACTGCACGTGGCGCTCGCCGCACAGACCGACAACCCCGACTTCGCCGCCGAGATCGCCGGCGAGGAGGAGGCCGATGCCTGGGCGCAGGCGATCCGTGGGGAGCTGGCGCACGCGCTCGACGTGCTCAGCGCCAACCGCGGCAAGCTGGAGAAGAAGGACGTCGCCGAGGTCGAGCGCCTGCTCGGTATGCGCGAGGCGCTGCTGGCCGAGGTCGACCGGCTCGCCGGTGGCGCGTTGGGCGGCCTGCGCACGCGGGTGCACGGCGACCTGCACCTCGGGCAGGTGCTGGTGGCCCAGGGCGACGCCTATTTCATCGACTTCGAAGGCGAACCGGCGCGCCCGCTGAACGAGCGGCGGACCAAGACCAGCCCCTACAAGGACGTCGCCGGGGTACTGCGCTCGTTCGAGTACGCGGCGGCCATGACCCTGCGCAACGCGCAGATCAGCGACACCTCCGAGGCGGCCAACAACGCGCGCCGTCGCATCGCCGAGAATTATCGGCAGAGCGCGCGGTCCGTGTTCCTCGAAGCCTATCGCGCGGCGGCCGGCTCGCTCGGCCACCGGTGGCGCGAAAGCAAGGGCGCGGAGGCGGCCTTGGCCCTGTTCAGCTTCGAAAAGACCTCGTACGAAATCGTCTACGAGGCGGAGAATCGTCCGGCCTGGTTGCCGGTCCCGCTGCAGGGGCTGGCGATGCTCGCCCAACAGCTTGCCGAGGGAGACACGCATGAATGATCGACCGGCCGTGACCATGCCCGGGGAAAACCTGCTGCCCAGCGACGCCGACGTCGACGCCCTGGTGCGGGCCGAGCACCACGATCCCTTTTCCGTTCTCGGCCCGCACGCCGACGGCGACGGGCTGATCGTCCGTGCCTACCTGCCCCACGCGCTCGGCGTGGAGGTGCTCGATCGCAGCGAAGGCCGCGTGATCGGGGTGATGGAGCAGGGTCAGGTGCCCGGGTTCTATTTCGCCCGCCTGTCCCACGCGCAGCCCTACCTGCTGCGCATCCGCTGGGCCGGCGGCGAGCAGGTCACCGAAGACCCGTACAGCTTCGGCCCGCTGCTCGGCGAGATGGACATCTACCTGTTCTCCGAGGGCAACCACCGGCACCTGGGAGACACCTTCGGCGCTCAGTACATGGAGGTGGAGGGCGTTCAGGGCGTGCGTTTCGCCGTGTGGGCGCCGAACGCCCGGCGGGTCTCGGTGGTCGGCGACTTCAACGGCTGGGACGGGCGCCGCCATCCGATGCGCCAGCGCTATCCGTCGGGCGTCTGGGAGCTGTTCATTCCGCGCCTGCAGCCGGGCGAGCGCTACAAGTACGAGATCCTCGGCCCGCACGGCGTCGTCCCGCTCAAGGCCGACCCGGTGGCGCTGGCCACCGAGATGCCGCCGGGGACCGCCTCGGTGGTCGCCCGGCCGCTGGCCCACGACTGGCAGGACGAGAAATGGCTGCAGCAGCGCCAGGCGCGCCAGTCGCTGAAGGCGCCGATGGCCATCTACGAGGTGCACGCCGGCTCCTGGCGCCGCGAAGGGGGCGACGACGGGCGCCTCTACGACTGGCATGACCTGGCCGCGCGGCTGATCCCCTACGTGGTGGAAATGGGCTTCACCCACATCGAGCTGATGCCTATCATGGAGCACCCCTTCGGCGGCTCCTGGGGCTACCAGTTGCTCTCGCAGTTCGCGCCGAGCGCCCGCTATGGCAGCCCGCAGGATTTCGCCGCCTTCGTCGATGCCTGCCACAACGCCGGCATCGGCGTGATCCTCGACTGGGTACCGGCGCATTTCCCCACCGACGCCCACGGTCTCGGCGATTTCGACGGCACCGAGCTGTACGAGTACGCGCATCCCTTCGAGGGCTTCCACCAGGACTGGAACACCTACATCTACAACCTCGGGCGCACCGAGGTGCACGGCTTCATGATCGCCTCGGCGCTGCACTGGCTGAAGAATTTCCACATCGACGGCCTGCGCGTCGACGCGGTGGCCTCGATGCTCTACCGCGACTATTCGCGCCAGGAAGGCCAGTGGATCCCCAACCGCTTCGGCGGCCGCGAGAACCTCGAGGCGATCGAATTCCTCCGCCACCTCAACGACGTAGTGGCGCTGGAAACGCCCGGCGCGCTGGTGATCGCCGAGGAGTCGACGGCCTTCCCGGGCGTCAGCAAGCCCACCCGCGACGGCGGCCTGGGCTTCTCCTACAAGTGGAACATGGGCTGGATGCACGACACGCTCAAGTACATGCAGGAGCAGCCGATCCATCGCTCGTACCACCACGACAAGATGACCTTCGGGCTGGTCTACGCCTTCTCGGAACACTTCGTACTGCCGATCTCCCATGACGAAGTGGTGCACGGCAAGGGCTCGCTGATCGACAAGATGCCCGGCGACCGCTGGCAGAAGTTCGCCAACCTGCGGGCGTACCTGAGCTTCATGTGGACCCATCCGGGCAAGAAGCTGCTGTTCATGGGCTGCGAGTTCGGCCAGTGGCGCGAATGGAGCCACGACCGCGAGCTCGACTGGTTCCTGCTCGACGAGCCGGATCATCGCGGCGCCCAGGCGCTGGTCAAGGACCTGAACAAGCTCTATGGCCAGGAGCCGGCGCTGCACGAGCGCGACACCCAGCCGGAAGGCTTCCAGTGGCTGATCGGCGACGATCGCGCCAACAGCGTGTTCGCCTGGCTGCGCTGGAGCGACACCGGGCACCCGCTGCTGGTGGTGGCCAACTTCACGCCGGTGGTGCGCTACGAGTACCGGGTCGGCGTGCCGGTGGATGCGCGCTGGATCGAGGTGCTCAACAGCGACGCCGAATGCTATGGCGGCTCCAACATCGGCAACGGCGGCGGCGTGCTCGCCGAACCGACGCCGGCGCACGGCCAGGAGGTGTCGCTGTCGCTGACGCTGCCGCCGCTGGCGGTCGTCATCCTGCGCCCGCAGGTATGAGCGCGAAGGCTTGCAGGAGCAGGCTCTGCCTGCGACCGGATTCCGCCTGTGGGAGGCGCGCCCTCGCGGCGACGAGGCACGGCCTCAAAGAACTCGCCCCGAGGTCGGGCTTCCCGCAGCGCCCCTCATCCGGCCCTGCGGGCCACCTTCTCCCGGCGGGAGAAGGGAAAAGCCAGCACGCCCCTTGCAGGAGCAGGCTCGGCTGCCGCTCCTGTGGGAGGCGCCCCCTGGCGGCGATCGCAGGCGCAGCCTGCCGAAAAGCGATCGCCCCGAGGTCGGGCCTCCCACAAAAAGCACGGCGGCCTTCTCGTGTGGGAGGCGCGCCCTCGCGGCGACGAGGCACGGCCTCAAGAACTCGCCCGGAGGTCGGCCTCCCACAGCACCCCTCATCCGGCCCTGCGGGCCACCTTCTCCCGGCGGGAGAAGGGAAAAGCCGGCAGGGGTGCCGCCCTCGCTTTAACGCCGCTCAGGGCCGCGTAAGAAGCCCCTCAATGTCCTCGACCACCTGCATGGCCGCCAGTGGGCCGCCGGTGGAGGTCCAGAGCGAGCCGTCGACCGTGGTGTAGCGACCGTTCCTGATCGCCGCGAGCCCCTGGAACGCCGGGGTGTTCTCGGCCTGGCGCATGGCCTCCACCGCGTCGCCCTCGGCGGCCAGGGTGCCGATCACCAGCCAGTCGCCGTCGAGCAGCTCCAGCGATTCCAGGCTCAGCGCCATCGAGTGGGTGTAGCCGGGCTCCTTCATCTGCTGCGTCGGACGCGTCAGCCCGAGGTCGCGGGCGATGGTGCTGGCGAAGGCGTCGCGCAGCATGTACGACGGGCCCTTGGGGTTCCAGCGGACGATGCTCAGGGTTTCGCCCTGGTGCTCGGCGAGCCGCTCGCGTGCCTCGGCCACGCGCGCCTGGTAGCGTTCCAGGAAGGCCTCGGCCTCGGCGCCCTTGTTCATCACCTCGGCGCTGCGGCGCATGCTTTCCTGCCAGGGCTGGCCGGCCTGGTAGGTCACCACGGTCGGGGCGATCTCGTTGAGGATCGCCAGCTGTTCCGGCTTGGCCGGGCCGCTGAGGATCAGGTCCGGTTCCAGTTCCAGCAGTACTTCCAGGTTGGGATTGTCCAGCACGCCGAGGCTGCGGGTGCTTTCGGGCAGGCGTTCGGCCAGGTAGCGCGGCGCGCTGTTCTGGCCGCGGCCGTTGATCGTGCCGACCGGCGCGACGCCCAGCGCCAGTGCGGTGTCCAGGTCCATCTCGCTGAGTGTGACGATGCGCCTGGGCTCGGCCGGTACGGCGACGCTCTGGCCGTAGGCGTCTTCCACCTGGCGGGTCTCGGCCTGGACGGCACCGGCCAGCAGGGTCAGCAGGCCGACGGCCAGCAGGCGCCGGGGCAGGGTCTTGATCATGGGGTGGAGTCCTCTTCAAGGGGGCGGGAGAGCGTGGCGGCGCGACGCGGCACGATCACCGGCGCGCCGTCGCCGGGCGCGGACAGGATGTCCACGTCGGTGTCATAGAGGCGGTCGACCAGGGCCTTGGTCATCACTTCGCGGGCCGGGCCGATGGCCTGGATGCGGCCGTCGGCCAGGGCGATCAGCTCGTCGCAATAGCGCGCCGCGACGCCCAGGTCGTGGATCACGATCAGCACCGTGCGGCCTTCGGCGGTCATGCGGTGCACGGCTTCCATCACCTCGGCCTGGTGGCCGATGTCCAGCGCGCTGGTGGGCTCGTCGAGCAGGATCAGCGGCGTGTTCTGCGCCAGGATCATCGCCAGCCAGGCACGCTGCGCCTGGCCACCGGACAGGGACGACGCGCTGCGCTGCCAGAACGGTGCGAGCCCCATGGCGTCGCGCGCCCGGGCCACCTGCCGGGCATCCTCCTCGCTCCACTGCTGGAACCAGCCCTGGTGCGGGTGGCGGCCATACTGCACCAGCTGTTCGACGCGGATGCCGTCGGCCATCACCGGCCGTTGCGGGAGGAAGGCCATCACCCGGGCGAGGGCCTTCATGGAATAGCGGCCGAGCGCTTGCCCGGCGACCTCGACCTCGCCGCCCTGCAGCGGCAGTTGCCGCGCCAGCAGCTTGAGCAGGGTCGACTTGCCGCTGCCGTTGGGGCCGACGATGCCCACCAGCCGGCCGGGCTCGATGTCGAAGCCGACGTCGTCGAGGACCGGCTTGTCCTGGTAGGCGTAACGGAGGTTGCGGGCTCTGAGTGCGTACATCAGTCGGTCTGTCGTCTGTCTTTGAGGAGAAGGAACAGCAGCAGCAGGCCGCCGAGCAGCCGGGTCATGATGCCGGTGGGGATTTCCTCCGGCTGCGCCAGCACCCGGACCAGGGTGTCGCTGCCGAGCAGCAGCACCGCCCCGCACAGCGCGGACAGCCACAGCGGCGCGAGGTTGTCGCGGGCCAGCCAGGACGCCAGGATCGGCGCGGCCATGGCGATGAACAGCACCGGGCCGCCGATCGCGGTACCCAGCGCGGCGACCAGGATGGCCAGCGCCAGCGCCAGGAACTGCAGGCGCGGCACCTCGAGGCCGAGGTTGCGCGCGGTGGCCTCGCCGAAGCGCAGCAGCGCCAGCGGCCGGGCGAGCAGGGCCATCGGCACGCAGAGCGCGAGCAATGCCAGGCTCACCGGCAGCAGCGTCTGGTAGCTGGCGTCGGCGAAGTGCCCCATGGTCCACAGGTAGATGCTGCCCAGGTGCACCAGCGGCTGGGTCGACATGGCGAAGTCGCCGAGCGCGCCGAACAGCTCGCCCAGGGCGATGCCGACCACGATGAACAGGTAGCCCTGTTCGCCCGGGCGGCGGCAGAAGGCGAACAGCGCCGCGGCCGAGAGCACCGCGCCGAGCGGCGAGGCCCACCAGGGCCAGCTGCCGACGGTCAGGTACAGCGAGAACACGATCACCGCGAAGGAGGCGCCCTCGTTGACCCCGACCATGTCCGGGGTCGCCAGGCGGTTGCGCACCAGCGTCTGGATCATGCAGCCGGCGATGCCCATGGCCAGGCCGGCGACGATCACCGCGGCGATGCGCGGCAGGCGGATCCTGAACACCATGATTTCCTGCAGCCGGCTGCCCTGGCCGAGCAGCGTGAGCAGCGCCTCGTGGGCGGTCATGCGGCCCGAGCCGAGGGTCGCCGCGGCCAGCACCAGCGCCACCAGCGCGGCGAGCATCAGCAGGCCCATCAGCCAGGTGCGGCGGTGCAGCAGCAGGCGCGCCGGGCCGAGAGTCAGGCGCCAGGTGCCGGCCGGTTGCAGCAGGGACGTCTTCATCGCGCCACCAGCATCGAACGGAAGCCGCCGCGCAGCACGATGAGGATCAGCGCCGGCGCGCCGAGCACGGCGAGCAGCGTGCCGACCGGCAGCTCGAACGGCTGCAGCAGCCAGCGCGCGAGGATGTCCGCGGCGAGCAGGAAGAGCATGCCGAACAGGATGGAGAACAGCATCTGGCGCAGCAGCGCCACCGGCTCGATGGCGCGCGCGCAGTAGGCGGCGAGGAAACCGAGAAAACCGATCGGCCCGGCGATGGAGATGGCGCAGGCGGTCAGCAGCGTGGAGGCCACCAGCACGCCGACCCGCACCCGGTTGGTGTGGATGCCCAGCGCCCGGGCCTGGGCATCGCCCATCTGCATCAGCGTCAGCTGCCGGCAGAGGATCGCCGCCAGCGCCAGGCCGACCAGTGCCACCGGCGCGACGGTGGCGAGCCCGCCGAGGTCGACGCCGGCCAGCGCACCGAGGTTCCAGTAGCGGAACTGCTCCAGCGCGACCCGGTTGGACAGCAGCAGGAAATTCGCCAGCCCGCCGAACACCGCGCTCAGCGCCACCCCGGCGAGCACCAGCTTGAGCGGGCTGGCCTGGCCGAACATCACGCCGATGGTGAGCACCGCGAGGTTGCCGAGCAGGGCGCCGGCGCCGGACCAGAGCAGGTAGCCGCGAGTGGACTCGACGCCGAACCAGATCAGCCCGATGACCAGGCCGAGCACCGCGCCGTAGTTGATGCCGAGCAGCCCGGGCTCGGCCAGCGGATTGCGCGTCGCGCTCTGCAGCAGCGAGGCGGCCACCGCCAGGCTGCCGCCGACCAGCAAAGCCGCCAGGGTGCGCGGCAGGCGCAGGCTATCGACCACCATCGCCAGCTTGTCGTCGGCCAACTGCGCCGGGCGCTGCAGCAGATAGCCGAGCACGTCGGCGGCGCCGTAGTGGCCGGCGCCGGTGGACATCGACACGGCCAGCAGTGCGAGGAGCACCAGGCCGCCGACCGCGGCGAGGCGGCCGTGGCGATCGGGCGAGGCGAATCGGGAGGGCATCGTGCTCAACGCGGACATCCATGGCCGGCGGCCGGGCAAGGGGCGGAAGAGGGCGTGACGGGCAGCGTCCGGCGAACGGCTGCAACGGGCTTGGCGCAGGTAGGCATCGGTTTGTCGCGCTTGGATCGACGGAAAACCCATGCATGGTAGGGAAAGCGGCGCCCCGTATCAAACGATAGGCGTTCGCATTCGTTCAGCGGGCGGTGCTGCGCTCCCCGACGGGCTTGCGCTGCGCCGCGTCCGCCTGGGCCGCGGCGGAACGCCGCAGCTTCCTGGCGCGGGCCTCCAGCACCACGTAGACGAGCGTCGCGATCATCAGCGGAATCAGGAAGTAGACCACCCGGTAGCCGATCAGCCCGGCGATGATCGCGCTGTGACTCATCTCGGAACCGAGCAGCCCGACGAACACCGCCTCGATCACGCCGAGCCCGGCCGGCACGTGGCTGATCACCCCGGCGATGCTGCTGACCATGAGCACGGCCAGCACCTCGGCGTAGCTGACCCGCTCCAGCAGCATGAAATGGATGACCGCGGCCATCAGCGACCAGTTGGCGGCGCCGACGACGATCTGCACCACCGCCAGCCGGAACGAAGGCAGGTGGATCTCGTGCCCGCGCACGGTCCACGAACGGCGCCGGGAGAAGGCGCACAGGCCGAGGTAGACCAGGCTGACGGCCATCAGCGAGAGGCCGATCATGCGGATCGCGGTGGCGCCGACTTCCCACTCCGGCGGCGGACTGATGCCGTCGAAGGTGAAAATGGCGCCGGCCAGCGCCATGTAGCCGAGCCAGTTGGTCAGCACGCTCAGGGTGAACACCCGGGTCACCTGCGCCGGGCGCAGGCCGAGCCGGGAGTACAGCCGGTAGCGCAGGGCGATACCGCCGACCCAGGCGCTCAGGTTCAGGTTGAAGGCGTAGCAGACGAAGGTGACCGGGATGATCTGCCGGACCGGCAGCGGGTGCCTGACGTAGTACTTGCCGAGCACGTCGAAGAAGCAGTAGACCGCGTAGCTGCCCGCGGCCGCCGCCCCGGCCAGCACGAGGGTGCGCGCCTGGTAGCTGCGCAGGGTGCGGACGATCTCGCCCCAGTCCAGGTTGCGCGCCAGGGCGATCAGCAGGCCCGCGACCAGGACGAAGAAGGCATAGGTGAGGACCTTCTTCGTCTTCGGCCAGGCGCGTCGCCAACGGCTCTGCGGCACCTCCGGCCGGTGCGTCTGCGTCATGGATTCTCTCGCGGGAAGGGCGACGAACCGGTCTCGGCCGGGTGATCGACCTTCGGCGTCTCCAGCAGCGTGAGTTTCGGGCTGTGCGCCGGCAACATCCCGGCCCATTGCGGGAAGTGCCGCAGGAAGTGGAAGCAGATGAACGCCAGCGGCGCGCGCCACCAGTAGCCGCGGATGATGCGCTCCAGCGGGATGCGCCGGCAGTCGTGCTGCAGCAGCTCGTCGAGGCGCTCGTGCAGGTGGCGGTTGAAGGTGTGGTCGCGGATCACCAGGTTGCATTCGAGGTTGAGCGACAGGCTCAGCGGGTCGAGGTTGCTCGAACCCACCGTCGACCACTCGTAGTCGGCCAGCGCGACCTTGCCGTGCAGCGGCCGGCGGCAGTACTCGTGGATCTCCACGCCGTCGCGCATCAGGTAGTTGTAGAGCATGCGCGCGCCGAACTTGGCGATCGGCATGTCCGGCTGGCCCTGGAGGATCAGCCGCACCCGCACGCCGCGGCGGGCCGCGTTGCGGATCTCGCGCAGGACCCGGTAGCCGGGGAAGAAGTAGGCGTTGGCGATCAGCAGGCGCGAGCGCGCGTCGCGGATCGCCTGCAGGTAGTGTTCCTCGATGTCGTTGCGATGCTCGTCGTTGTCGCGCACCACGAACAGAGCCCGGGCCTCGCCGCGGCTGGTGCCGCTGACGTAGGCATCGGCATGCGGGCGCACGCGGCCGCCCCACCAGCGCCGGGTCGTCTGCTGCGGAGCCACGGTGGCCAGCGCCAGCCGGTGGATGTCGACCACCACCGGCCCCTCGATCTGCACCGCGTAGTCCTGCTTGGCGCCCGGGCCGAAGTCGCCGAGGTGGTCGGCGGAGAAGTTGATGCCGCCGATGAAGGCCACCTCGCCGTCGACCACGACGATCTTGCGGTGCAGGCGGCGGAACAGGTTGATACGCCGGCCGAACATCCGCTTGCGCGGGTCGAACATGTGGATGCGGATGCCGAGGTCGGTCATCGGGGCGACGAAGGCGGGCGTCAGGTCGGCCGAGCCGTAGCCGTCGACCGTGATGTCGATGCGCACGCCGCGCTGGGCCGCTTCGATCAGCGCGTCGCGCAGTGCCTGGCCGACCTTGTCCTCGAACAGAATGAAGGTTTCGATCAGGATCTCTTCGCGCGCCTGCCGGATGGCGTCGTGGACGCGCGGGAAGAACTCCTCGCCGTTCTCCAGCAGGTCGAGCTTGTTTCCATCTCTCCAATGGAAATTCATAGGTGTATCTCCACCGCAAGGGGCAGATGATCGGACAGATGCGTCCAGGGTTTGTTACCGAGGATGCGCGCCTGACGTGCTTCGACATTGCGCACGTAGATCCGATCCAGCCGCAGCAGCGGCCAGCGGGCGGGAAAGCTCCTGGCGAGTTCGCCGTGGGTCTTCTCGAACACTTCGTAGAGTCCGGCGCAGCGCGACAGCGGCGCCGTGGCCTTCAGGCGCCAGTCGTTGAAGTCGCCGGCGACCACCACCGGCGCCCCGGACGGCAACCCGTCGAGCAGGTCGCAGAGCAGCCGCAGCTGCTCCTGGCGGTGCGCCTCGCGCAGGCCCAGGTGTACGCAGATGGCGTGCAGCTCGCCATGTCCGGGCACCTCGACGACGCTGTGCAGCAGGCCGCGGCGCTCCGGGCCGGCGATCGACACGTCGAGGTTCTCGTAGCGCAGGATGGGGAATTTCGACAGCAGCGCGTTGCCGTGGTCGCCGTCGGGGTAGACCGCGTTGCGGCCGTAGGCGAAGTCGGTCCAGATGCTGTCGGCGAGGAACTCGTACTGCGACATCTTCGGCCAGTCGTGAAAGCGCACGGCATGCTTCTCGTGCGTGCCGTGCACTTCCTGGAGGAACACGATGTCGGCCGACACCGCGCGCACGGCCTCGCGCAGCTCGGGCAGGATGAAACGGCGGTTGAAGGTGGTGAAGCCCTTGTGGGTATTGACCGTCAGCACACGGATGCAGTCGATGGCCGAGGCCATGTGCGCGTCGAGTTCGGAGGTATCGAGTGGGCGGTCGTTGTGTATCGTCACGCCAGCGCTCCTTCCAGCCGGCCCGGAACGGTCTCCAGGCCACGGTCCAGGCCCAGGCGCCGCAGCAGCTCTCTGGCGTCGTACGGGGCGCGGACCTTCACGTCGTTGTCGAAATAGCAGTAGACCTGCCGTGGAATGGGCTCGGCGGGGCCGGGGACGATCAGCTGGGCGTCGTCCGGCTGCCCGCCGTGCTGCCAGGTACGGATGCGCTCGCACCAGCGGTCCAGCGCCTCGGGGGTGTAGCCGCTGGTGTAGAGCTCTTCGGCGCCATGCAGGCGGATGTAGACGAAATCGCTGGTCAGGTCCTCCCGGTAAGGCCATTTACCCGCCGTGTCCGCAACCACCAGCGCCACCTGGTGCTCTCGGAGCATGGCCACAAAGGCTGGGTCGACGAAGCTTTCGTTGCGGATCTCGACCGCATGCCGCAGCCGGCGGTTGCCGTCGATTTCCAGATGGCTGCGGCCTTCCATCCGCGCGTCACAGCCACGGGCCGTCTCGAGCGCCGACGCGGTGTCGTGCGGCAGGAGATCGAGGAATGCGCTGAAGGTTTCGGGTACGAACCGGAAGGAGGGCGGAAACTGCCAGAGGATCGGGCCGAGTTTTTCACGCAGTCGAAGAACGCCCGACGCAAGGAAGTTGGCGACGGGCTTTTCGACGTCCTTGAGCCGCCGGACATGCGTGATGAAACGCGGCGCCTTGACGCTGAAGAGGAAGCCTTGCGGCGTGTCGGTGTACCAGTTCGCATAGCGCTCCGGGGTCTGCAGGGAATAGAACGAGCCGTTGATCTCGATGCTGTTCACCGCCCGCGAGGCGAAGCGCAGTTCGTCCTTCTGCGCCAGCCCTTGGGGATAGAAGTCACCACGCCATGGTGCATAACGCCAGCCGGAAATACCGATGCGGATGGCTGCCATTAAGTCTCGCTCCAAACGCACGCTCCTAGTGCGACCGCGGGTTCTGCATGGTGGTCGGGTCGCTGGCGGGGAAGGTGTCGGCGACCGCCTTGTCGATCAGCGTCTCCTCCGAGCCGCCGGTGCCGTCCAGCCGCTGTGGCAGCAGCTCGACCTTCACCCAGCCGTTCTCGCGCCGGTCGAAGGCCTCGAAGGCGGCGATCACGTCGGTCATCGGCTTGACCTGGGTGAGGATTTTCTCCGGCTCGATGCGCTTTGCGCGGACCATCTCGATCAGCCGCGGGATGTACTTGCGGTGATGGCAGTTGCCCATGTTCATGGTGATGTTCTTGTTCATCGCCATGCCGATGGGGAAGGTCCTGGCGTTCGGCGGATAGACGCCGATGATCGACACCGTTCCGGCCTTGGCCACGCACTGCACCGCCCATTCCAGCGCCTGCGCCGGCGCGTCGCCGGGCTTCCACTGGCCGTTCTCGCCCTTGGCCGGCGGCGCCTCATCGGGCTCGGCATGGCCGCAGCAGGCCGAATGCTCGGCGTCCACGCCCACCGCGTCGATGGCCCGGTCGACGCCGATCCCGCCAGTCAGGCGCATCAGCGTCTCGACCGGATCCTCGCGGTTGAAGTCGATGACCTCCGCGCCCTGGCGCTGGGCCATGCGCAGGCGGTCCTCGTACTGGTCGATGGCGAACACCCGGCCGGCGCCGAGCAGCTTGGCGCTGGCGATGGCGAACTGGCCGACCGGGCCGCAGCCAAACACCGCGACGGTGTCGCCGTCCTTGATCTCGGCCATCTCGGCGCCGAAGTAGCCGGTGGGGAAGATGTCCGAGAGCAGGATCGCCTGGTCGTCGCTGATCTCCGGCGGCAGCTTGACCAGCCCGACGTTGGCGTAGGGAATGCGCGCCTTCTCGGCCTGCAGCCCGTGGAACGGGCCGGTGGAGGCCGGACCGCCGTAGAAGGCGGTGCCCGCCTCCTTGCCGTTCGGGTTGGCGGTGTCGCACTGGGCGTAATAGCCGGCACGGCAGTAGGAACAGTTGCCGCAGGCGATGGTGGAGGGGATCACCACGCGATCGCCGACCTGCAGGTTGCGCACGTCCTCGCCCACCGCCTCGACGATGCCGACGCCTTCGTGGCCGAGGATGGTGCCGGGCTTCATCTCGCTGACGGTGCCGCGGACGAAGTGCAGGTCGGTGCCGCAGATCGCCGATGCGGTCAGGCGGACAATGGCGTCGGTGGGGGCTTCGATGCGCGGTTCGGGGACATCCTCGAGGCGGATGTCGCCGACGTCGTGGAAAACAACAGCTTTCATGGCTACTCCGTAAAGAATGCTCGGCAACCTGCCGGTTGGCTGGGATGGAACCGGGCGCCGGCTGCTCCTCGTACGGGTCGTGCCGGCCGGTGCCGGTGGTAGAGGCATCCAGTCGCCTGTATCCGCAGAGCTGCCGAAACCCGCAGCTCTCATCATTCGGACTTGCCGTGGCGATGCCGGTTCACCCGTTCGGCGGAGAAGTCGGGTTGGCATCCGGGCCGGCGGCGCTTACCGTGGGGGTCTGCCGCAGGCAGCGGTGCCCGCTGCCGCGTGCCCGTTCATCCCCTGGGAGGCTCCGTCATGCTCGAATCCAACGCCACCGTTTCCACCGCCAACTCGCAGCGCCTGGTCAATCGCCTGTGCAAGCACTGGGGGCACAAGTTTCCCGTGCACCTGCACGACGAGGGCGGCGACATCGAGCTGAGCCTCGGCCACTGCGCGCTGCGGCACTGCGAGCAGGGGCTGGAGGTGCGGCTGCGGGCCGAGGACGAGGCGGCGCTGGCGCGCCTGCGCGAGGTGGTGGCCGACCACCTGCAGCGCATGGCCGGCGACGAGACGTTGGGCTTCGACTGGCGCGGCTGATCGCTCAGGGTTCGCCCATCGCGAAGTTCGGCAGGCTGTCCACCGGACGGCTGAAGCGGAAGGGGATGGACACCAGGTCGCCCGCGTGCGGCTTCTGCACCACGAAGTGCAGGTGCGGGCCGGTGCTGCGCCCGGTGTTGCCGGAACGGCCGAGCAGGGTGCCGGTAGCGACCTTCTGGCCGACCTTCACCGCCACCGAACGGCGCTGCAGGTGCAGGTAGGCGCTCTCCGTGCCGTCGTCGTGCCGGATGCGCACGAAGTTTCCGGAAGGGTTCGGCCAGCGTCCGGCCTGGCCGCTCTCCAGGTCGACCACCTCACCCCCGCGCGCCGCGACGATGGGCGTGCCGGGCGGCATGGCGATGTCCACCGCGTAGCGCCCCTTTGGCGTGTTGTGGCTGAAATCGCCGCCGGCGCCCTGGCTGATGCGGAACGGGCCGCCGCGCCACGGCAGCTCGTAGGGCGGCCCCTCGGCGGTGGCCAGCGCGCCCGGCTCGGGCGAGTAGTGCAGGCGGTAGCTGAAGGCGTGCTTGTACATCATCGGGAAGCCGGCCTTGCGCTTGCGCAGGCTGGCGATGCGCACCTGACTGCGCGGCGCCACGGTGCGCTGGATGACGCCCTTGCCGATGCCGCTGACGTTGACCGGCCGATCGATGCGCAGCACCGCCCTGACCGGCACGTCCAGGTCGTTGCGCACGATCATCGCCTCGCCCTGGCCCTCGCGCTTGACCACCAGCCGCACGCCCTGGGCATGGGCCAGGCTGGCCAGGAAGGGGGTGGCGGTCATCAGCAGGCACAGCGCGAAGCGTAATGTCGTCATGGGCGTGTTCCTTCACCTGGAGCGGGCGGGCGGTGAGGGCGGCGCAAGGCTGCCAGGCGTTGGGACAGGGCCAGGGTTTGACGGTTCAGTCGGCGGGACGAGTGGCGCTGCGTTTGGAAGCGGAGCGCGGTCTCCTTCATCCGGCCCTGCGGGCCACCTTCTCCCGCGGGGAGAAGGGAAAGGGACGCCCGGTGTTGCCGATGGCGGCGATGCACACCGGTAGGGGAGCAGGCTCTGCGTGCGACCATGGGGATGCAGGTGGGCTTCAGCCCACCGTTGTGATCCAAGGCCGATTCGGTGGGCTGAAGCGGAACGCCGCCCGGCCCACCCTACGCGGAACGCCGCCCGGCCACCCTACGATCCCTGAAGCATGCCGCCCCGTGGAGCGACTATCTTGACTGCAGAACGAGTCCCATCGCCGTTGCAGCCAAGGTCGCTTGGCAGTCGCCGCGAGGGCGCGCTTCCCACAGGATTCGATAGGCACCGCTTGTTTTTGTGGGAGGCCCGACCTCGGGCGATACACGCATGGAGCGGACTCGACCGCGAACAAGGCCTGCCACTTGGTGCGATTCGCGCGCAACAACCCGGCGCCCCCTCGCTCTGCGACCAGGTCGGAAACGTCCGCTGGCACTTGCGCCTGGAGCGGCGGCATGGGTCTTCCTATAGTCAGTAGCGGTCCTTCACGCAACGGGAGCGGAACATGTCCTTTCGAGCACCGATTTCCCTGATCCTGGCCGCCTGCCTGGCGCTTTCCAGCATGGCCGCCTTCGCCCACCACGGCTGGTCCTGGGCGGAAGAAGAGCAGATGGAGCTGACCGGCACCGTCACCCGGGTGCAGATCGCGCCGCCGCATCCCTGGCTGGACGTGGAGACGCCGGACGGCACCTGGCGCGTCGAGCTCGGCAATCCCAGCCAGACCGAGCGCGCCGGCTTCACCGCGGAGTCCGCCCGCGAGGGCGACACCATCAAGGCCACCGGCAATAGATCGAAGGATCAGGCCGAGAAACGCATGAAGGCCGTGCAGATCGAGGTCGGCGGCGAGACCTACGACATCTACCCGGAACGGATCGAGTAAGCCCCGGCCCATGGAGCAGGGGCTCTGGAGCGCCTTGTCGACCCTGCCGCCGGCGGTGCTGCTGCAGCGCAACGGCACCACCTACCTGCTGGTCAACGCCGCGCACATCGCCGCGCTGGGTGTGCTGATCGGCAGCATCCTGACCCTCGACCTGCGCCTGCTGGGCGCCTTCCGCCAGGTGCCGCTGGCCCTGGTCGGGCCGCTGCTCTCGCGCATGGCGGCCTGCGGCCTGGCGCTGGCGATGCTGACCGGCGCCTGGCTGTTCCTGGTCAACGCGGTGGACTATGCGGCCAACATCGCCTTTCGCATCAAGCTGGGGCTGATCGCCCTGGCGGTGCTCAACGCGCTCTGGCTGCATCGCCGGGTCTGGACGCAGGAGCGGCCATCGCCGGCGGTGCGGCTGCACGGCGCACTGTCGCTGCTGCTGTGGCCGAGGGTGCTGGTGGCCGGGCGCTGGATCGGTTTCGTTTGAAGGGCATTTGCCGGGCTTCGCCCCGTGGAAGCGGTCCTGACCGCGAACGATCGTCGCGTCGCCAGATCGCGGTCGAGACCGCTCACACAGAAGAGCGCATCGCCCCGAGGTCGGGCCTCCCACAACAGCACGCGGTTCCCGCCCGGTCCTGTGGGAGGCGCGCCCCGCGGCGACATGGCCGCTCCCACGAGCGCCAAAGCCCAACCTACGGGCGACCACCCGGCATCACCACGGCCAACCCGCTCATTCCTCGTCCTTGATCAGCTCGAACAGCAGCAGCGAGCGGCTGGTCACGGTGTACTGGTCGTCGAATTCGAACTGCTGCGGGCGCGCGGTCGGCTGGTTGGTGTCGATCAGCCGGTTCCAGTGCATGCCCTGCGGGACCTCCGGCAGGGTGAAATCGACCTCGAAGTGGTTGGCGTTGATGATGATCAGCAGCGTCGCATCCGAGCCGGCGCGGCGGATGCCGGTCGGTTGCGCGCGGCCGTCGAGCAGCATGCCGAGGCAGCGGTTCTGCGGATCTTCCCATTGCTCGACCGACATCTCCTCGGCGTTCGGATCGAGCCAGGTGACGTCCTTCACCCCGAGTTCTTCGTTGTAGGCGCCGACGAAGAAGCGCGAGCGGCGCAGCACCGGGAAGCGCTGGCGCAGGCGGATCAGCTTGCGCACGAAGTACATCAGCGCCTCGCCCTCGGCGCCCCATTCCCAATTCACCCAGCCGATCTCGCTGTCCTGGCAGTAGGCGTTGTTGTTGCCGTGCTGGGTGCGGGCGAACTCGTCGCCGGCGACCACCATCGGCGTACCCTGCGAGAACAGCAGGGTGGCGAAGAAGTTGCGCATCTGGCGGAAGCGCAGGGTGAGGATTTCCGGGTCGTCGGTCGGCCCCTCCACGCCATGGTTCCAGGAGATGTTGTTGTCGCTGCCGTCGCGGTTGTCCTCGTCGTTGTCCTCGTTGTGCTTCTGGTTGTAGGAGACCAGGTCGTTGAGGGTGAAGCCGTCGTGCGCGGTGACGAAGTTGACCGAGCTGAACGGCCGGCGTCCACGCTGGTTGTAGAGGTCGCCGGAGCCGGTCAGGCGCGCGGCGAAGTCCGCCAGCTGGCCCTCGTCGCCTTTCCAGAAGGCCCGCACGGTGTCGCGGAACTGGTCGTTCCACTCCGCCCAGCCCGGCGGGAAGCGGCCGACCTGGTAGCCGCCGGGGCCGATGTCCCAGGGCTCGGCGATCAGCTTGGTGCCGGCCAGCACCGGGTCCTGGCGGCAGGCGACGAGGAAGCCGTGGCGCTCGTCGAAGCCGTAGTGCTCGCGCCCGAGGATGGTCGCCAGGTCGAAGCGGAAGCCGTCGACGTGCATCTCGGTGGCCCAGTAGCGCAGCGAGTCGGTGACCATCTGCAGCACGCAGGGGTGGCTCATGTCGAGGGTGTTGCCGGTGCCGGAATCGTTGATGTAGTAGCGCTTGTTGTCCGGCATCAGGCGGTAGTAGGAGGCGTTGTCGATACCGCGCATCGACAGCGTCGGGCCCATCTCGTTGCCCTCGGCGGTGTGGTTGTAGACCACGTCGAGGATCACCTCGAGCCCGGCGTTGTGCAGGTGCGCCACCGTCTCCTTGAATTCGCTGATCTTGCCGCTGGCCAGATACGCCGGGTTCGGCGCGAAGAAGGCGATGGTGTTGTAGCCCCAGTAGTTGGCCATGCCCTTTTCCAGCAGGTGCTGGTCCTGCACGAAGGCGTGGATGGGCAGGAGTTCGATGGACGACACGCCGAGCTTGCGGATGTAGTCGATCACCTCGGGCGTCTTCATTCCGGCGAAGGTGCCGCGGTACTGCTCGGGCACCGCCGGATGGCGCATGGTGTAGCCGCGCACGTGGGTCTCGTAGATCACTGTGCGGTCCCAGGGCACCTGCACCGGCTGGTCGCGGCCCCAGGTGAAGGCCGGGTCGATGATCTTGCTCTTCGGCACGAAGGGAGCGCTATCACGCTCGTCGAAACTGAGGTCGCCGTCGGCGTGCCCGATGGTGTAGCCGAACAGCGCTTCGGACCAGCGCAGGCTGCCGACCAGCTGCTTGGCATAGGGGTCGATCAGCAGCTTGTTCGGGTTGAAGCGGTGCCCCGCGTCGGGCTCGTAGGGGCCGTGCACGCGGTAGCCGTAGATCTGCCCGGGGTGCGCGTCGGGCAGGTAGCCGTGCCAGATCTCGTCGGTGAATTCGGGCAGCTCGATGCGCTCGATCTCCTGCTCGCCGGCATCGTCGAACAGGCACAGCTCCACCTTGGTGGCGTTGGCCGAGAAGATCGCGAAATTGACGCCCAGCCCGTCCCACGTCGCGCCGAGCGGGAAGGGTAGGCCTTCGCGGATGCGCGAATGAGTCATGACCTGCGGCGCCTGGGACTTTTTGTTGGGCATGGGCTCTCCATTCGGCCCCGCAGGGCCGGTGTCGCGGGAAACGGGGGCGGGGTGGCGCTGAGGCTTTCAGCTTTCCTTCTTGCCCGCCCGGGTGGTACGCGGTTTCTTAATGGCCTTGGGCGTGCCGGCTTCGGCATCGGTGTCGCCCTCGGGTGCCGCCGGCGTGGCCGCGGCGGTCGTGGTCGCGCGAGTGCTGCGCGCAGTCTTGGGCTTGGCTGCCGGTGCGGCTTCGGTCGGCTTGGTCGCCGTGCGCCGTGCGCGCGTGGCCGGCTTGGTCGCGGTGCCGCCTTCTTCGGCATCGGCCAGCTTGCGTGCCATCTCCCAGTGACGAGCGTCTTCTCCTTCGGGGCATCCCTCGGACTCCCAGATCTGGTAAGCCAGTTCGCGGATGCGCTGCTCTTTTGCACTCATGTGTCTGTTTCTCCTGGTGTTTTATAGCTTTGTGTGAAGGACTGCGACGGAAAGGCTTCCCAGCACCTGGGCCACGCTCAGGCCCGCCTGTTGGGGTGAGACTGTGATCTGGTCGAAAAGTCCCGCGAGCGGCTTGCCGTTCAGCGCTTCGGGCAGGGCCACCCGGGTGTCGCCCCAGGCCGCGGGCTCGACGAAGGGCCGGGTGCTGTCGCCGAGCAGGCCCGAGGCGAGCCGCGGCACCACCACCACGGCCCAGGCGTCGCTCCACTGGCGGGCGAAGGCGACCACGCGTTCGGCCTGCGCGCCGTGCACGCTCAGCGGCTGGTAGCTGCCCTCGGTGAACAACTGCGGGACGGCGGCGCGCAGGCCCAGCGTGCGGGTGATGACGAACTGCTTGATGCGGCCGTCCTGCCAGCTGTCCAGCAGCTCGGCGGGCTGCGCGTCGGGGTGCAGCGAGCCGCGCCGCGCGACGAAATCCACCGGCCGGCGGTTGTCCGGGTCGACCAGGCTGTAGTCCCAGTATTCGGCGCCCTGGTAGAGGTCGGGCACGCCGGGGGTGGTCATCCGCAGCAGCGCCTGCGCCAGGCCGTTGAGGGCACCGGCCGGCGCGAGGCCGGCCGCCGCGGCAGCGATGTCCCGGCGCAGTTCCGCGCCTTCCGGCGAGGTCAGCAGGTATTCGGCATGGGCCCGGCAGGCGCCTTCGTACGTCTGGTTCGGATCGGCCCAGGTGCTGCGCAGCTTGGCCTCGCGCAGGGCCTTTTCCTGCCAGCGCAGGATGCGCTCGCAGTAGGCCTGCATGCCGGCCTCGTCATCCGCCGACAGCCCGGGCGGCCAACTGCCCAGCAGGGTCTGGAACAGCATCAGCTCGTCGCCGGGCGAGGGCGCGGGGCCGTCGTCCAGCTCCTGGCGCCAGCCTGCCGCGAGCTGCCGCCAGTAGCCGACCTTCCCGGCGAACCAGTCGGCGCGCTCGCTGATCACCGCGATGCGCGCACGGTTGTCCTCGCCACGCTTGTGGTCGTGGGTGGCGGTGGTCAGCAGGTTGCGCGGGAAATGCTCGTGACGGGCCAGGCATTCCCGGTGGAAGGTCTCGACGGTGCCGCTGAAGTGCTGCGGGTCGAAACCGACGTCGTTGCGCGACAGCAGCACGCCGGAGCGGTAGCAGGCGGTGTCTTCCACGGCCTTGGCGGCGGCCGGGGAGGTCAGTTGCTGGAAGCGCGCCGCGGCGTAGCGCCGGGCCTTGCGCGCCGGGCCGGGGGGCAGTTCGCGCAGCGGCTGCCCGCCGAGCCAGCGCTCGAGATGCTCGAGCAGCGGCCAGTCGCCCTCGCCGAGGGTCGTCCGTGCGCCGGCCAGGGCCTGCTGGAAGAAGGGTTCGTCGGCCTCGCGGCGGCCGCCGGCGGCGATGTAGGTGCGGTACACCGGGAAGTGGATGATCAGCTCCAGCAGTGCCCGGCGGATGGCGCCAAGGGTGATGTCGCGGGTCATCAGGTCGCTGCGCGCCACCTGCAGCAGCGCCTGCGCGACCGTCTCGAAATCGCCGGCCAGCGTGCCGGTCAGCACCAGCTGGCGGGCGGCGCGCGCTTCCTCGAGGAAGTCGGAGGAGCGCCCGCTGGTCTCGCTCCACAGCGAACACAGCCGCGCCTCGCCGGCAGGGTCGTGCTGCAGCAGCGAAACCTGGTTCATGAACTCGTAGCCGGTGGTGCCGTCCACGCCCCAGTCGTCGTGCAGGCGCTCGCCGGCGGCGAGGATCTTCTCGACGTAGATCGGCACGTGGTCCAGCCGCACCGGCTCCGGCCGGCCGGCGTTGAGCCGGTCGACGCGGCGGCGCAGGCGCCGGCAGTAGCCGCGCGGGTTGGCCAGGCCGTCGATATGGTCGATGCGCAGCCCGTCCACCAGGCCCTCGCCGAGCAGCTCGAAGATCTTCGCGTGGGTTTCCTCGAACACCACCGGGCGCTCCACGCGCAGGCCGCCGAGTTCGTTGATGTCGAAGAAGCGCCGCCAGTTGATGTCGTCTGCCGCGGTGCGCCAGCTGGCCAGCCGGTAGTGCTGGCGCTCCAGCAGCCGGTGCAGGCGCATGAAGCCGTCCTCGCGGCTGGAGTCGTAGAGTGACAGGGCATTCTCCAGCGCCTCGCGCGCGGCCGCGTCCTGCAGCAGCTGGGCCAGCTCGGCGCGCAGTTCGCGGGCGCGGGTGTAGGGGTGCGGCGATTCCTTCAACTCGTCGAAGCGTTCGGCCAGCGTCACCAGCTGCGGATGGCCGCTGCTGCGCAGCACCTCGCCATAGGTCGGCGGAGTGATGGGGAAGCGGTGCTCGTAGTGTTCGGCGTACAGCTGGCCTTTCTCGGCATCCAGCCGCAGCGGGATCTTGCCGTCCTTCAGCGCGTCGCCGTAGTCGCTGCCGAGGGAGGGCACCAGCAACTGGCCTTCGAGCAGCGGGTCGGGCGAATTCCACTCGATGTCGAAGAACTGCGCATAGGGGCTGCGCCGGCCCCACTCGAGCACGTCCAGCCACCAGGCGTTGCCGGAGCCGCCGACCGCCATGTGGTTCGACACGATATCGAGGATCAGCCCCATGTCGCGCTGTCGCAGCGCCTCGACCAGCCGGCGCAGCGCTTCTTCGCCGCCGAGCTCGGGGTTGATTCGGGTCGGGTCGATGACGTCATAGCCGTGCACCGAGCCGGGCCGCGCGGTGAGCAGGGGCGAGGCGTAGAGGTGACTGATACCGAGGTCGGCGAAGTAGTCCACCAGCGCGGTGGCGTCGTCCAGGGTGAAGTCCTTGTGGAACTGCAGGCGCAGGGTGGCAGTGAGTGCTTTCATCGGTTGCGGCTCCGAGTGGCCCCACGGGCCTCGGCCAGTCGCGCGAGGCGGCGCGCCGCGACGGGACCGTCAAGGAGGGTGGCGCTGTCGCCGGGATAGCGCCGTTGCCAGTTGGGGTGGATCTCGACGATGCCGGGCATGTTCGGCTGTTCCTCGAGGCCCAGGGCGTCCTCGACCGGCAGCAGCACCAGCGGCGCGGGCGTGTGGCCGAGAAAGCCGACGCTGGCGTCGACGGCCTGTTCCGTACTCAGCAGTTCATGCCCGTGAGCGCCGGAATCGGCACGCAGCGCGTGGTTCAGGCCGCCGCGTTCGTGCTCGCGCGCGTGCCACTGCTGCGTCCGGTCCTCTTCGCGCACCTGGCCGACGCGGATGCGCCAGTCGATGTCGCGCCCCTGCCACCAGCCGGCGATGGTCGGGATGTCATGCGTGGTGGTGGTCGCCAGGGCCTGTGCGGAGTACTGCTGCGGGGCCTGGAAATGTCCATTGTGCTGCTCGAACAGCAGCACCCGCATGCCGAGCACGCCGCGTGCGGCGAGCACGTCGCGCAGGCCGGGCGGGATGGTGCCGAGGTCCTCGCCGAGGATCACCGCCCCGTGCCTCCAGGCCTCCAGGCACAGCAGCCGGAGCATGTCGTCGAAGGGGAAGTTCAGGTACACGCCCTGCTTCGGGTCGGCGCCGGCCGGCATCACCCACAGCCGCTTGAGCCCGAGCACGTGGTCGATGCGCATGCCGCCGGCGTGCGCCAGGTTGGCCCGCAGCATCTCGATGAAGGCGCGGAAGCCGTGCTGCTTCAACCCCCAGGGCGAGAACGCGGAGATGCCCCAGTTCTGGCCGTCGCGGTTCATGATGTCCGGCGGCGCGCCGACGCTCAGCGAGGCGAGCAGTTCGCCCTGGCGGCTCCAGGCCTGGCTGCCGCCGCCGTCGGCGCCCACCGCCAGGTCGGCGATCAGCCCGATGGGCATGCCGGCGGCCTTCGCCGCCTGCTGCGCGCGCTCCAGGCCGCGGGCCATCAGCCACTGGCAGAAGGCGTGGTAGCTGACTTCGTCGGCATGCTCGTCGGCGAAGCGCTTGACCGCCGGATCGCCCGGGTCGCGGTAGTGCTCGGGCCAGTGGCGCCAGTGCTGCGGATGGCCTTCGGCCGAAAGCATGTGCCCGTGCAGGGCCTCGAAGCGGCAGTGGTTCTCCAGCGCCTCGCCGCCGGCGGCGCGGAAGCTCTCGAAGTCCTGCGCCTGGGCGTTGCCGCCGGTCCTGAAGTCGTCGTAGAGCGCGCGCAGCAGGCGCTGGCGCGAGCGGGCGATCGCCGGCCAGTCGATCAGCTCCAGGCCCTCCAGCCGCGCCAACTCCTCGCCCAGACCGCAGGATTCGATGGCCTGGCGCAGCGGTCGCTCGCCGAGGATGCTGCCCGGCGCGCAGTGCAGCACGTTGTAGAACAGCCGGCTGGAGGGCGAGTAGGGACTGTACTGCTCGATGTGTGCGCTGAACATCGCATGCACCGGACTGATGCCCAGCGCCTGCGCGCCGTGCGCCGCGGCATTGCGCGCCAGGGCCTCGAGCGCCTGGGTGTCGCCGAGGCCGCCGTCGCCGGGCCGGCGCAGGCCGTAGAGCTGGACGGTCAGGCCCCAGGCCGCCTCGCCGGCGATCTCGGTCACGGTCGGACAATGCGCCGGCGCCACCGCCAGGCCGAAGTGGCGGTCGCCGATGGACACCTGGTGGTAGCCGATGCGGTCGACGCCCTGCAGCCGGGCCTGGTCGTCGAGCCGGCCTTCGCGCCGCTCGCCGTCTTCCAGGGTCAGCATCCAGCGCTCGCCGGGGCTGAAATAGGGCTGCAGGTCGAGGGCGTGGTGCCGGTCGACGGTGAGCAGCGGCGGCAGGTTGGCGCCGCCGCTGGTGGAGCGCAGCTTGTCCAGACTGGCGTCGATGTCTGCGTCGCTGTCGGCGCGCAGGCCGAGCTCGGCGAGCACCCCGCGCAGCACCTCCGGCGATACCCGCTGGTCGCGGTTGTCAGCATCGACCCAGTCGATCGACAGGCCCGCCGCCTCGGCCAGTTCGTGCAGGCGCCGCTCGTTCATCGCGCGCCCTCCAGGTGGAACACCGCGGTGCCCGGCGGCAGTGCGCCGGCGGCCAGCGCATCCGTCGGACGGCTGGCATGCAGCGGCTCGGCGTCTGGCAGCCGGACCTTGACCGCGTCGCGCCCGAGGTTGAGCGCCAGGTGCAGGGTGCTACCGTCGCCGAGCGTCCAGCGCGCCTGTGCGGCGCCTTCGCCGAGCGCCTGTGCGCCGGCGAAACGCGTGCCCTGCAGGCGCGGCACGATCCGTTCTCGGCGCAGGTCGAGCAGCTCGCGGTAGAGCGCCAGCCACTCGCCGTGGCCGGGTTCGGAGGCGCTGGTAAAGTCCGGGCGCGAGTCCTCGAAGGTGGTCAGCGCGTTGGGATCGGGAATGCGCTCGCGCATCTGCTCGTCGGCGAATTCGGCGAACTCGGCGAATTCGCTGCGGCGGCCTTCGCGCACCGCATCGGCCAGTTCGCCATGGTGGCTGGTAAAGAACAGGAACGGCTGGCGCGCGCCCCATTCCTCGCCCATGAACAGCAGCGGGATCATCGGGCCGAGCAGCAGCACGGCGGTCGCCGCACGCAGTGCGTCGGGATCGGCGAGGGTGACCAGGCGATCGCCGAAGGCGCGGTTGCCGGTCTGGTCGTGGTTCTGCAGGAACAGCACGAAGGCGGTGGTCGGCAGGTGCGCGCTGGGCTCGCCGCGCGCATGCCCACGCCGGGTCTGGTGGCCCTGGTAGATGAAGCCTTCGCCGAGGAAGCGCACCAGCTTGTCGGTGGACGCCTTGTGGTAGTCGCCGTAGTAGCCCTGGCTCTCGTCGGTCAGCAGCACGTGCAGCACGTTGTGGCCGTCGTCGTTCCACTGCGCGGTGAAGCCCTGGGTCAGCAGGCTGGCGCGGTTGTCCTCGTTCTCCAGCACCAGGTGCACGTGGCGGCCGGGTTCGACTTCCTGGTGCACGCGCTCGGCCAGTTCGGTGAGGAAGGTGCGGTCGGGAATCGCGTGCACGGCGTCCATCCGCAGCCCGTCGAAGCGGTACTCCAGCAGCCACATCAGCGCGTTGTCGATGAAGTAGTCGCGCACTTCGCGGCGGCGGAAGTCGATGGCATCGCCCCAGGGCGTCTGCTGGTCGTGGCGGAAGAAGTGTTTGGCGTAGCGGCCGAGGTAATTGCCGTCGGGACCGAAGTGGTTGTAGACCACGTCGATGAAGACCATCAGGCCGAGGTCGTGGGCGGTGTCGATCAGTTGCTTGAGCTCGTCGGGCGAGCCGTAGGCGGCCTCGGGCGCGTAGGGCAGCACGCCGTCATAGCCCCAGTTGCGCTCGCCAGGAAACTCGGCCAGCGGCATCAGCTCGATGGCCGTCACGCCGAGCTCGGCGAGCGCCGGCAGCCGCGCCGCCACGCCCTTGTAGCCGCCGAGCAGGCCGACGTGCAGTTCGTACAGCACCGTTTCGTGCCAGGGCCGGCCCCTCCAGTCGGGGTGCTGCCAGCGGTAGGCCCCGGGGTCGACCACCAGGCTGGCCGAGTGCACGTCCTCGGCCTGTGCCCGGGATGCCGGATCGGGCACGTCCAGTTCGTCGTCGATGCGAAAGCGGTAGCGGGTGCCTGGCCCGCAGGCGGCGTCGACGCTGTACCAGCCGTCTTCGCCGGCCTGCATGGCAAGGGTCGGGCCCTCTTCGAGGCGCAGATCCACGCGTTGCGCGTCGGGGGCCCAGAGCCTGAACCGGGTGTTGGTCTGATCGAGAAGCAACGGTCCGTGTCGAGCTGCGGTCCTGAGACGCTGCATCTGCATTGTTTACCTCACCTCGGGAGAGCGACCTCGCATTGCTCGCCCAGCAGTCGTTTGTACAGCCGGTCGTAGGGGTCGATGGCCTGGCGCCAGAAGAAGCCAGCCCCCATCGCCCGGCAGCGCATGGCGTTGAGCAGCTGCGGGAAACGATGCACGGCCAGCGCCCGCTCGACCGCATGGCGGTAGGCCTGCACCTCGGGCGCGTCGAACAGGAAGCCGGTGACGCCATCCTCGATCGAATCGGCCAGCCCGCCGGTGCGCCGGGCGACCGGCAGCGAGCCGAAGCGCTGCGCGTACATCTGGCTGAGCCCGCAAGGCTCGTAGCGCGACGGCATCAGCAGGAAGTCGCTGCCGGCGAACAGCAGCCGCGCGTCCGGTTCGTTGAAGCCGATGTGCACGGCGATCTGCTGCGGATGACGCTCGGCCAGCGCGCGGAGTTCCGCCTCGATGTGCGATTCGCCGCAGCCGAGGATCGCCAGCTGACCGCCGGCCTCGACGATGCTGCTGGCGGCGCCCACGGTGAGGTCAAGGCCCTTCTGGTGGGCCAGCCGCGAGACCACCGCGAACAGCGCGCCTTCGCTGTGCGGCAGGCCGAAGCGCTCGCGCACCAGCGCGGCATTGGCGGCCTTGCCGGCCCACTGCATCGGGGCGAACTTGTGCGGCAGGTGCGCATCGGTCTGCGGGTCCCAGCTTTCGTCGATGCCGTTGAGGATGCCGCTCAGCAGCCCCTGGTCGGCCTTCCAGCGCAGGAAGCCCTCGAGCCCGCAGCCGAACTCGGGCGTGGTGATCTCTTCGGCGTAGGTGGCGCTCACCGTGGTTACGTGGCTGGCGTAGGCGATGCCGGCCTTGAGCATGCAGAGCTTGCCGTAGAACTCCATGCGGTCGTGGTGGCAGGCCTCCTGCGGAATGCCCAGCGAGCGGCGCAGGCTCATGTCCAGCGTGCCCTGGTAGGCCAGGTTGTGGATGGTGAACACGCTCGGCGTCTTCAGCCGGCGCCAGTGCATGTAGGCCGGCGCCAGGCCCGCCTGCCAGTCGTGCGCGTGCACCAGGTCCGGCACCCAGCGGATGCAGGCGTTGCCGGCGGCGAGCTCGGCGGCGGCCAGGCCCAGGCGGGCGAAGCGGATGGGGTTGTCCGGCCAGTCGTGGCCGTGCTCGTCGCCGTAGGGATTGCCGGGCCGGTCGTAGAGCTCGGGGCAGAGCAGGGCGTAGATGATCAGCCCGTCGGGCATGTCCATCCGGCCGATGCGGCAGGGCGGCAGGTCCGCATGGCCTTCGAGCCGGCCGACTACCCGGATCGGATGGCCGCTGTCGATGACCTGGCGATAGCCGGGGATCAGCACGCGGACGTCGTGCAGGTCGCCGAGCGCGCGGGGCAGGGCGGCGGACACGTCGCCGAGGCCGCCGGTCTTGACCAGGTCGGTCAGCTCCGAGGTGACGAACAGGATTTTCTTCTTGCTGCCCTGGCCGCTGCGGATCTGCAACAGGGGGCGGGTAGGGGACGCTATCCGGAACGAGGGTTTGATCGGCCGGATGTTCTGGGCGGTCACAGCTGCTTCACTCATCAGATTCTCCATAGCGACCGGCTTCCAAGCCGATGCCGACTACGAACGCAATTCCACACGCGTCAGCCCCAGGGGAGCGACGCACCATGAGCACAGCAAGGCTTGGTTTAGGTAGTTGCCGCGGACGCGGCCAGGAGCTGCAATGGCCCTACCCTGAACCAGACCCGGACCCCCTGATTTAGTTCGGGCCGTCGGACGGAATTTATCGCCCTGGAACTCGGCCCTTGCCGGGCGGCTCGGAACCCATACGGGACCAGCCCGATTCCGCCCCTTTTCGAGTGTGCAAAAACGATGCAAAACCTCGCCGATCTCATCGCCTTCCTGGACAAGCGCGAACTCAAGCTGAGCACCGCCGAATCCTGCACCTGCGGCCTGATGGCTTCGCTGCTCGGTGACATCCCGGGCTGCGGCCAGGTGCTCGACTGCGGCTTCGTCGTCTACTCGCCCGAGGCCAAGCACAGGCTGCTGGGCGTGCGTTTCGAGACCATCGACCGATATGGCCTGACCAGCGAGGAGGTCGCCACGGAAATGGCCCTCGGCGCGCTCGCCGCCAGCGCGGCCAGCATCACCGTGGCCAACACCGGCGTCGCCGACGACTCGGAAGAGGACGCCGGCGGCACCCAGTGCTACGCCTATGCACTGATGCAGGGCGAGCGGCGGGCGGTGATCAGCGAAACGGCGCGATTCGAGGGCGACCGGGTGGAGATTCGCAAACAGGCCGCGCGGTACGGGTTGGAGCGTATACCGGAGCGGTATGCGGAATTGCTGGAGAAATTGCGCTAGGGCGGGAGTCTCGCTTGCCGTGCCACGTGGCGGGTGGGGGGCATGCTATGCCGGAGGCATTCTGTGCGGTCTTGATCGCGCCCTTCGCCCGGGCCCTGGTCGCAGGCAGAGCCTGCTCCTACAGGTGTTCGCCCGGGCCTCAGGCGGCGCCGGCCTTTCCTTCTCACGCGGTGCCCTCACCCCAGCCCTCAGGGGGATGGTCTGGTGTCGCTCCGCAGATATCCTGCGGACCCCGGTCGCAGGCAGAGCCTGCTCCTAGAGGTGTTTGACCAAGGCCCGGGCGGCGGCGCCGGCCTTTCCCTTCTCCCCTTGGGAGAAGGTGGCCCGCAGGGCCGGATGAGGGGCGGGTTGCCGCTCCTACAGACTTGTGTGCGCCGAACCCAAGACTGGGCCCAGGAAAGCGCGGCGAGCGAACACCAAACGCGGTGCCGGATCGTTCGCGGTCAAGTCCGCTCCCACAGGTCTCCGGCTCCGTTCGTGGGGCAACGACTCGGCATCCTGGCCGCCAAGCCACTTGCCCCCAGGCCCGCGGCAATCGGTCGCTCCACGCCATCCCGCATGCTAGAGCGGTCCGCCAATTTCCGCGCCCCGCACAAGGGTATTTTTGCAGTGGAACGCTCAAGCGCCGCTCTCGAAATGCCGATACAGAAGGTGTCGTTTAGAGCGGTAGCTCAACAATCAGCGCTGAGGCGATAAATACAAAAACTGTCAGGAACCCTCGCTATGTTATTGAGAAAATTCGGCATCGCGCCGCGATCGATCGTCTTCTTCACAGCGGTCGCGCTGTTGGTCGTCATCCTCGGGCTGTTTTCCCTCGCCAGAATGGAAAACATCCGCGCCTCGACCGAAGACATGATGGAAAACAAGCTGCCCAGCTACGCGCTGCTCGGCTCGATGCAGGAAAACGTGCTGCGTCTGCGCATCGTCTCCTTTCGCCTGCTGGTCGACCGCGATCCCCAGGACCTGCAGGTCACGGTCGCCCGCGGCGCCGAGCTGGCCGGCATCCTGCAGGGTGAGAAGGACGCCTACCAGGCGCTGATCTCCAGCCCGGAAGAACGGGAGGCGTTCGAGCGCTTCGACCGGCAGCTGTCGCATTACTACGAGATCAACGACAGGCTGCTTCGCCTCTCCGAGCAGGATCGGGTCGGGGAGATGCAGCAGTTGCTGAAGGGCGAATACAAGGATTCCTCCGATACCCTGGCCAAGCTGCTGGGCGCACTGGTCAAGGCGAACCGGGAGCAGGCGCGGGCATCCGGCGCGGCCGCCACGGCGAACTACGACCACTCGGTCAGGGTGGTATGGGCCGTCATGCTGCTGGCCGCCGCCCTGACCGTCGCCCTGGCGGTTCTGCTGACCCGCAGCATCGTCCAGCCGCTGCGGCAGGCGGTCGGCGTGGCGCAGACGATCGCCTCCGGCGACCTGAGCAAACCCGTCTCGGTGGTGGGCGCCGACGAGCCTGCGCAGCTGCTCCACGCCCTGCGCGGCATGCAGAGCCAGCTGCGGGAGACCATCGAGAGCATCGCCCAGTCCTCCGACCAGCTGGCCTCGGCCTCGGAAGAGCTGAACGTGGTGACCGAGGATTCGGCGCGCGGGCTGGTCCAGCAGAACGACGAGCTCGAACAGGCCGCCACGGCGGTCAACGAAATGACCACCGCGGTGGACGAGGTGGCGCGCAACGCCGTCAGCACCGCCGAGGCTTCGCAGGCGTCCGATCGCACCGCGCGGCGCGGGCAGGAGCAGGTCGACCACACGGTCGAATCCATCACTACCCTGGCCGGCGACGTGCGCGGCACTTCCGATCAGGTCCGCAGCCTGGCGGAGAAGGTCCACGAGATCAGCAAGGTGCTCGACGTGATCCGTTCGATCGCCGAGCAGACCAACCTGCTGGCGCTCAACGCGGCCATCGAGGCGGCGCGCGCCGGCGATGCCGGGCGCGGCTTCGCGGTGGTGGCCGACGAGGTGCGCGCGCTGGCGCACCGCACCCAGCAGTCGACACACGAGATCGAGCAGATGATCGGTGGCATCCAGCAGGGCACCGAGCAGGCGATGACGTCCATGCAGGCCAGCACCGAACGCGCTGCCGCCACGCTCAGGCTGGCGGAGGCGGCAGGCGAGGCGCTGAAGGAAATCACCGCGGCGATCAGCCAGATCAGCGAACGCAACCTGGTCATCGCCAGTGCGTCCGAGGAGCAGGCGCAGGTGGCCCGCGAGGTCGACCGCAACCTGGTGAACATCCGCGACCTGGCCGTGCAGACCTCGACGGGCGCCAACCAGACCAGCGCGGCCAGCCAGGACCTGTCGAGGCTGGCGGTGAACCTGAACACGCTGGTCGGCCGCTTCCAGCTCTGACCGTTCCGGCCGCGAAAACATCGGGCGCCTCCATGGCGCCCGATTCGTTTGGCTACACCGGCGGCTGCCGTTCCGGCTCGACGTGCTCCGGTACATGGGTGTCGGATTTCGGCGGCTTCTGCCCGACGCTGAGGTCGGCGCGCAGCTGCGGCAGCGCCTGCGGGTACTGGCGCTGGATGAAGCCGATCAGGTTCTCGCGGATGTGGCAGCGCAGGTCCCAGTTTCGCGACGAATCCGGCGAGCTGACCAGCGCGCGCAGCTGGATCGACTTCTCACTGGTGTCGGTCACCTGCAGCACGCACACGCGGCCGTCCCAGAGTTCCGGCACCTCCTTGCACAGCCGCCGCAGTTCCTCGCGCAGCGGTTCCAGCGGCAGCGAATAGTCGACCCAGAGGAACACCGTGCCGATCAGGCTGGAGCTGCGCCGGGTCCAGTTCTGGAAGGGTGTCTCGATGAAGTACTGCAGCGGCACCACCAGCCGGCGGTCGTCCCAGATGCGCACGATGACGTAGGTGCCGGTGATTTCCTCGATGCGTCCCCATTCGTTCTCGACGATGACCACGTCGTCCAGGCGGATCGGCTGGGTGATCGCCAGCTGCACACCGGCGATCAGGTTGGCCAGCACCGGGCGCGCGGCGAAGCCCACCGCGAGGCCGGCCAGGCCGGCGGAGGCGAGCAGGCTGGTGCCGAACTGGCGGGCCGCCGGGAAGGTCATCAGGATCGCCGCCAGGCCGATGGTCATGACGAAGAAGCTGATGGTGCGGAACAGCACGCGGGTCTGCGTCTGGATGCGCCGCGCCCGCAGGTTGTCGGCGATGTCCACCGGGTTGCTGAGCAGGATGATCTGCTCGATGCCGCGCAGCGCGCGCAGGATCAGCCAAGTGAAGCCGAACACGATCAGCACGCCGGTCAGGCGTCGCGCCAGGGGAATCAGCATCAGGTCGTCCGGCGCCGAGAGCCACACGGCCTGCACGCCGAGCAGCGGGATCAGCACGCGCACCGGTTTTTCCAGGCTGCGCGACAGTTCCCGGGTGACCAGGAAGTTGCGTGCCAGGCGCAGCGTCAGCGCGGTGATCAACCGCCCGAACAGGCCGAGCACGACCAGCATGGTGAGCGCGGCCGCCAGGGTACGAAGGGCCGGGTCGGAGATCACGTTCCGCCACGTCAACCAGCCATTCAGTGCTTCTAACGCTTCGATGTGCCCGCTCCCCCTGCCTGCGTTGATCCGCAAAAGTGACTTGTCGAAAGCGTCGAAAGTTCACGCAGGGGCCCGCCGGACGGTGGGGAACTCCCCGCGCCCGACGCGCCTCACACCTGTCAGGGAGCCGCGGCTCCGTAACCTTCCCGACATCGAGGAGTAGCGACATGCAAAGTGCACAGACAGGTAACGACGCCCGTGTGGAACGCTTGATCGAGTGGCTGCGTGACGCCCACGCGATGGAAGCCCAGGCCGAAAGCATGCTGAGCCGCCAGGCCGAACGCATCGAGCACTATCCGGAGCTCAAGGCGCGCATCGAGCAGCACATCCGCGAGACGCAGAACCAGGCCAAGCTGGTGGAATCCTGCCTGCGCCGCCACGATGCCTCCTACTCCGGGATCAAGGACTTGGGCGGCAAGATGATGGCGATGGGGCAGGCCATGGGCGGCATGATGATGGGCGACGAAATCGTCAAGGGCGCCCAGATGGGCTACGTGTTCGAGAACCTGGAGATCGCCTCCTACGAGATCCTGATCGCGGCCGCCGAGGCGGTGGGCGACCTGGAAACCAAGAAGGTCTGCGAGCAGATCCTGGTCGAGGAGGAGGCCATGGCCGCCTGGCTGCGCGAGCACCTGCCGAAGATCACCCAGGACCACCTCACCCGACTGGCCACGCCGGGCGTCGAAGCCAAGCGTTGACGGCCAGGCCGCGGGCGCAGCGCCCGCGGCCTTTCACCCCCGCATCTTCCGCGCACACCCGGGGCCTTGCCCTGTCTGGGGAACCGATGAAGCAATCGCTGCTCAAGACGCTTACCTTCGCCATCCTGCATTTCGCCACGGCCTTCCTGATCGTCTACGCGCTGACCGGCAGCGTGGTGATCGGCGGTACCGTGGCGCTGATCGAACCGCTGTGCAACACGCTGGTTTTCTTCCTCCACGAGCGCGCCTGGGAGCGCTTCGGCCAGCGCCGCGACCGCTCGTCGCATTACGGGCATGACCTGCTGCTGCAATACTTTCGCGGTCGCGATGGTCACAACAAGGCCGGCGAACGGTCGTCCGCGCGCTTTCATCGTGGCTGACCGGGCGCACAACGTCACTCGAGCCAAGAGGTAGCCCATGTTCGGCCTGGACGCGTTGGAGCTGGCGAGGCTGCAGTTCGCCTTCACCATCTCTTTCCACATCATCTTCCCCGGCATCAGCATCGGCCTGGCGAGTTACCTGGCGGTGCTCGAGGCGCTCTGGCTGAAGACCGACAAGCCGGTGTACCTGCAGCTCTACCGCTTCTGGCTGCAGATCTTCGCGGTGACCTTCGCCATGGGCGTGGTCTCCGGGGTGGTGATGAGCTACCAGTTCGGCACCAACTGGGCCGGGTTGTCGCAGGCCGCCGGCAACGTCATGGGGCCGCTGCTGACCTACGAGGTGCTGACCGCGTTCTTCCTCGAGGCGGGCTTCCTCGGCATCATGCTGTTCGGCCTCAACCGGGTCGGCCGCAAGCTGCATTTCTTCGCCACGCTGATGGTGGCCATCGGCACGCTCATCTCGACCTTCTGGATCCTGTCGTCCAACAGCTGGATGCACACCCCCCAGGGACACGAGCTGATCGACGGCATCTTCGTGCCGCGCGACTGGCTGCAGATCATCTTCAACCCGTCCTTCCCGTTCCGCCTGGCGCACATGACCCTGGCGGCCTACCTGACCACCGCGCTGATCGTCGGCGCCGCCGGCGCCTGGCACCTGCTCAAGGGCGATCGCGACTCGGCGACCCGCACCATGTTCTCCATGGCGATGTGGATGATGCTGCTGGTGGCGCCGATCCAGGCGGTGGTCGGCGACTTCCACGGCATCAACACGCTCGAGCACCAGCCGGCCAAGATCGCCGCCATCGAGGGGCACTGGGAAACCAGCCGCGGCGTGCCGCTGCTGCTGTTCGGCATTCCTGACATGGAGGCCGAGACGACCCGCTACGCGGTCGGCATTCCCAACCTCGCCAGCCTGATCCTCGCGCACGACTGGGTCGGTGAAATACGCGGGCTCAAGGAATGGCCGAAGGAGGACCGGCCCAACTCGCTGATCGTCTTCTGGAGCTTCCGCATCATGGTCGGCCTGGGGCTGCTGATGATCCTCTCGGGCCTCGTCAGCGGCTACCTGCGGCTGCGCGGGCGGCTGTACGAGTCGCGCGGCTTCCACCGTTTCGCCCTGGCCATGGGGCCGGCCGGCGTGATCGCGCTGCTGGCCGGCTGGATCACCACCGAGGTGGGCCGCCAGCCCTGGGTGGTCTACGGACTGCTGCGCACCAGCGACGCCGTGTCGGGCCACAGCGCGGGGCAGGTCGGCACCTCGCTGGCGATCTTCTTCGTCGCCTACCTGCTGGTGTTCGGGGTGGGCGTGACCTACCTGCTGCGGCTGATGCGCCGCGGCCCGGCGAAGCTCGCGCCGATGCACCCGCACCACGAGGATGCCGGCCCGGGCCGCAGCCGCCAGCCGATGCGGCCGCTGTCCGGCGCCGAACTGGCGATCGACGAAGAAGAACATCAGGGTCCGGAGGGCAAGCGCGATGGAGATTGATCTGCCGATCGTCTGGGCGGGAATCATCGCCTTCGGCATCTTCATGTACGTGGTGATGGACGGCTTCGACCTCGGCATCGGGATTCTCTTCCCGTTCGTGCCGGAGGAGGAGAAGCGCGACGTAATGATGAACACGGTCGCGCCGATCTGGGACGGCAACGAGACCTGGCTGGTGCTCGGCGGCGCGGGGCTGTTCGCGGCCTTCCCGCTGGCCTATTCGGTGGTGCTCACCGCGCTCTACATGCCGCTGATCATCATGCTGATCGCGCTCATCTTCCGCGGCGTGGCCTTCGAGTTCCGCTTCAAGGCCAAGCGTACCCGGCACATGTGGGATCTGGCCTTCATCGCCGGCTCGCTGGTGGCCACCTTCAGCCAGGGCGTGGTGCTGGGCGCCTTCATGAACGGCATCGAGGTGGAAGGGCGGCAGTTCGCCGGCGGCGCCTTCGACTGGTTCGCACCGTTCCCGCTGTTCACCGGCGCCGCGCTGGTGGTCGGCTACGCCATGCTCGGCTGCGGCTGGCTGATCATGAAGACCTCGGACGAGCTGCAGCAGCGCATGTTCACCCTCATGCGCCCGCTGACCATCGTGCTGCTGATCACCATCGGCCTGGTCAGCCTGTGGACGCCGCTGGCGCACCCGGCCATCGCCGAGCGCTGGTTCAGCCTGCCGAACCTGTTCTACTTCATGCCGGTGCCGATCCTGGTGGTGGTCACGGTGATCGCGCTGCTGCGCGCGCTGCTCCAGCAGCGCGACGTGCAGCCGTTCGTGCTGACGCTGGTGCTCATCGTGCTGGCCTACACGGGGCTGGCGATCAGCGTGTGGCCGAACATCGTGCCGCCGGAAATCGACTTCTGGGAGGCCTCGGCCGACCCCAGCAGCCAGGCCTTCACCCTGGTCGGCGCGGTGATCCTGGTGCCGATCATCCTGGCCTACACGCTGTACAGCTACTGGATCTTCCGCGGCAAGGTGAACCTCGGGGAGGGCTACCATTGAGCCCACGCTGGCGCCAGCTGGCGTGGTTCGTCGGGCTGTGGTGCGGCGGCGTGCTGACCGTCGCCGCGGTGGCCTATGCGATTCGCTGGATGATGGGACTCTAGGGTCTGTCGCCATTTCGTCGTGAGCCGCGTTGCCGCGTCAAATGGCGCCAGGGCCGGGCGGCGATCCGCCAGACCTCGGGACGCAGGCAATGGTGATCCCCGCTTCAGCTCGAACGCGTCGTCGCCGGCTCGTTCAGCGCCGGTTCGGCCGAATCCAGGGTGCCACGGGTGGCATAGAGTTCGACGCGCAACTCCTGGGCCAGGCGGACCAGATTGGCCGCGTCGCGGCACTGGTCGTTGGTGATGCCCATGACGGTGAGTTCTTCCCCGCCGGCCTGCTCCTCGTAGACGCGAACGCTCAGGGTGCTGTTCGGCTCGGTGCGGCACTCGCAGCGGTACGGCTGCAGGTGATCGCGCAGGATCGCTTCGATCTTCAACAGGGAAAGACGCGTGTTCATGAATCCTCCTTGAGGCTGGAGGTAACCGGGCCCGCACCCGCCTCGCGTTGCCGTGGATGACGGCCGGCTTTTGTGAAGGTCATCACAACCCTAGCAGGCGGGAATCAGATGTCTACCGGCCGGCGCCGGATTTTTTGCCCGTGCCGGCCCACGCGAGGAGCCACGGCCCCTGCGGCCGCGACCATCCATCCGAAAGCCACGTAGCCCGGCGGTCGGGTTTCCTGCAACTCGCGTCGCGCGCGTTTGCCGAACCTGGTGAACGTTCGCGGGCGCGTCCCGCTCGCAGGAGACACGACATGATCAGACCGATAGCGATCGCCGTAGCCGCCAGCCTGTTCAGCCTGCCGACGCTGGCCCAGTGGCCGGCCGGCACCCCGGAAGACGAACGCGGCTCGCGGCCCAGCCCCATGGGCACGCCGGCGCCGACCCAGGAACTGGAAACCGAGACCAACGAGCGCGGCGAAGTCGTCACCGAGGACGGCCGCAAGGTGCGCACCCAGCCGCGTGACGACGGCCAGCACGACGAGTCCACCCGGCATTCCTCGCCGGGCGGCACCCTCGACGAAGGCACCGACGCCGGCAAGCTGGAGTGAAAGCGCCCGGCCGCGGCGCGTACCCGCGGCCGGTGCCCCGACAGGCTTCCACCCACAGGAGCGCGGCCATGGCACTGGACGAATACAACCGCAAACGGGATTTCGCCGCCACGCCGGAGCCCGCCGGCCAGGCGCGTAGCCGCCGCCGGGCACGGACCGAGCAGGCGCTGCAGTACTGCATCCAGAAGCACGACGCCACGCGCCTGCATTACGACTTCCGCCTCGAACTCGACGGCGCCCTGAAGAGCTGGGCGGTGCCCAAGGGGCCCAGCCTGGATCCGAAGGCGCGGCGGCTGGCCGTGCACGTGGAGGACCATCCGCTGGAATACGCCACCTTCGAGGGCAGCATTCCCAAGGGCCATTACGGCGCCGGCGAGGTGATCGTCTGGGACCGTGGCGTGTGGATTCCGGAGGGCGACCCGCACGAGGGCTACCGCAAGGGCAAGCTCAAGTTCACGCTCGAGGGCGAGAAGCTGTCCGGCAGCTGGAATCTGGTGCGCACGAAGAACGACAGCGGCGGCAAGGAACAGTGGTTCCTGATCAAGTCCAACGACGAGGCCGCACGCCCGGGAAACGAGTACGACATCGTCGAGGCGCAGCCCGACAGCGTGCTCAGCGACCGCACGTTGATCCCGCGCAAGCGTGGCGCCCCCGAGCAGCCGGCGGAGCTGAAGAAGCCGGCGCGTCGGCGGTCGCGCCAGCAGGCGCCGGCGCTGACGCTCGAGGGCGCCAGGCCGGCGCCGCTGCCGGAGCAGTACAGGCCGCAGTTGGCGACGCTGGTCGAATCGGTGCCGGATGGCGACTGGCGCTACGAGATCAAGTTCGACGGCTACCGGATCATGGCGCGCATCGAGTCCGGGCGCGTGCAGCTGTTCACCCGCAACGGCCACGACTGGACGGCGAAGATGCCGGACCAGGCCGAGGCGCTCGCCGGCCTGGCGCTGGAGTCGGCCTGGCTGGACGGCGAGGTGGTGGTGCTGAACGAGGAGGGCACACCCGATTTCCAGGCGCTGCAGAACGCCTTCGACGTCGGCCGCAGCGGGCGCATCGTCTACTACCTGTTCGACATGCCCTATCTCAACGGCATGGACCTCGCCGCGGTGCCGCTGGAACAGCGCCGGGCCGCCCTGGCAGCGGTGCTGGAGAAGAACGAGAGCGAGCTGCTGCGTTTCTCCGCCGACTTCGGCGAGGAGCCGGATGCGGTGCTCGACAGCGCCTGCCAGATGAAGCTGGAGGGGCTGATCGGCAAGCGCGCCGGCAGCGGCTACGTGTCGCGTCGCAGCAACAGCTGGGTGAAGATCAAGTGCAAGAACCGGCAGGAGTTCATCATCGTCGGTTACACCGATCCCAAAGGCGCCCGCACCGGCTTCGGCGCGCTGCTGCTCGGTCTGCACGACGACCAGGGGCGGTTGCGCTACGCCGGCAAGGTCGGCGCCGGTTTCAACCAGGTCACGCTCAAGAGCCTGCATGCCAGGCTCGAGCCCCTGGAGCGCCGCGACCCGGCGGTGGTCAACCCGCCCACTGGCGCCGAAGCGCGCGGCGCGCACTGGCTCGAGCCGGAACTGATGTGCGAAGTCGCCTACGGCGAGATGACCCGCCAGGGCGTCGTGCGGCACTCGGTGTTCCATGGGCTGCGCTCGGACAAGCCGCCGCAGGCCATCACCCATGAACGTGCCGCGCCGGCGCCGGGCGCGAAGCCCGGCGAGAAGGGCGGAGCGAAGGCGGGTGGCGCGCCCGGCAAGATCAAGATTTCAAATCCCGAGCGCATCGTCGACAAGACTATCGGCGCGACCAAGATGGAGCTGGCGCGCTACTACGCCGAGGTCGCGCCCTGGGCCCTGCCGCACCTGCGCCAGCGCCCGCTGGCCCTGGTGCGCGCGCCGGACGGCATCGACGGCGAGCTGTTCTTCCAGAAGCACACCGAGAAGCTGAGCATCCCGCACATCACCCAGCTCGACCCGAGCCTGTACCCGGAACACGCGGCGCTGCTGTCCATCGACACGCCCGAAGCCCTGGTCGGCGCGGCGCAGATGGGCACCATCGAACTGCACACCTGGAACGCGGTGGCCCCGGACCTCGACCATCCGGACCGCTTCGTGCTCGACCTCGACCCCGATCCGGCGCTGCCGTGGAAACGCATGGTCGAGGCCACCCAGCTGACCCTGACGCTGCTGCAGGAGATCGGCCTGCGCGGCTTTCTCAAGACCAGCGGCGGCAAGGGTATGCACATCATCGTGCCGATCGTGCCGGGCGAGGGCTGGGACGAGGTCAAGGGCTTCAGCCAGGCGATCGCGCGCTACATGGCCAGGCTGCTGCCGCAGCACTTCTCGGCCGTCGCCGGACCGAAGAACCGCGTCGGCCGGATCTTCATCGACTACCTGCGCAACGGCAAGGGCGCCAGCACCGTGGCCGCCTACTCGGTACGCGCCCGCGAGGGCCTGGGCGTGTCGGTGCCGATCCACCCGGACGAACTGCAGGACCTCAAGGGCGCCAACCTGTGGAACATCCGCAACCTCATCGAGCGGCTGGAAGAGCAGGGCGACGACGACCCCTGGGCGGAGCTGTACGAAGTGAAACAGACGATCACCGAAGAGATGCGCGAGCGGTTGGACTGAAGCCCGTGCACCTCTCCCTCACCCGGCCCTGCGGGCCACTTCGGTGCCCTGTGGGCGGTCTCGACCGCGAACGAAACCGGCACGCCGCCCTTTGTAGGAGCAGGCTCTGCCTGCGACCGCTGTGGGAGGTGCACCCTCGCGGCGACGGGCAGGCAAAGCCCGCCCCAACCGAAGGCTCGCCCGAGTCGGCCCTCATCCGGCCCTGCGGGCCATCTCTCCCGGAGGGAGAAGGGAAAGGCACGGCTCCGGGTGACTCGGTGCCCACCGTGGCAGCGCGCATGACGCCTTCTGTAGGAGCAGGCTCTGCCTGGGACCGCTTTGCTCAACGCAACAGCAGCAGCGGCGTCGAGCTGGTGCGAAGCATGTGCGTCGTGGTGCTGCCCACCAGGAACCGCCGAATCCGCGAATGACCGTAGGCGCCCATGGCCAGCAGGTCGATGTCGTGCTCGCGCTGATAGGCATGCAGCGCCGGTTCGACTTCGCCGGCGCGCAGGGCGGTGTGCACGACGTAGCCAACCCGCTCCAGCGTCTGCCGGGCCCAGGCGAGCTGCGCCTGGGCCCCCTGGCGGTCCGCCCCAATCATCACCAGGTGCATCGGCAATTCCTGCAGCAGCGGCGAAGCGGCTAACGTCTCGACCGCCTTGCGCGCGGTCGGGCTGCCGTCGAAGGCGAGCATCAGGTTGCGCGGCGGGGCGAAGTCCGTCGGGGTGACGAGGACCGGCCGGTGCACCAGGCGCACGACGCTTTCCAGCTGGCTGCCGACCTGGCCGGCGGCGCTGCCTTCGCCCCGCTGGCCGATCACGAACAGGCGGGTGTCGGCTTCCAGCTCCTGCAACGTGTCGGCCAGGCCGCCGTGGCGCTGGCGGGTCTCGGGCCAGGCGATACCGGCGGCCTGCGCGCGTTCGCGTGCGCAGGCGAGCATCAGCCGGCCCTCTTCGAGCGCCAGCCGGTTGCGCTGCTCGTCCAGCGCCGCCAACTGCTCGAGCAGGTACTCGCGGCTGCCCAGGCCGATGGCGCCGCTGAGGTCGCCGGTCACCGGGTAATGCCGGTGATCGAGCACATGCAGGAAGGTCAGCGGCGCGGACAGGCGGCGGCTCGCCCAGGCAGCGGCGTCGCAGACGGCGGGCGAAGAGGCCGAGCCGTCGATGCAGGCCATGATGTGATTCAAGCGATGCCCCCGTCAGTGCCCCATGAGCCGGTCGATGGCGTCCGGTTTGTCGTGCGTGCCGAAGCGATCGACGATGGTGGCGCTCGCTTCGTTGAGCCCGAGCACCTCGACGTCGCTGCCTTCGCGGCGGAAGCGGATCACCACCTTGTCCAGCGCGGCGACCGAGGTGATGTCCCAGAAGTGCGCGCGGCCGAGGTCGATGGTCACGGTTCTGAGGCCCTCCTTGAGGTCGAAGGCGCGGGTGAACTTGTCCGCCGAGGCGAAGAACACTTGACCGACCACGTGGTAGGTTCGGTGTTCGCCGCGTTCGTCCAGCTGCGAGCGGATGTCCAGGTAGTGCCCGACCTTGTTGGCGAAGAACAGCGCCGCCAGCAGGACGCCGACCAGCACGCCGTAGGCCAGGTTGTGCGTGGCCACCACCACGGCGACGGTGGCGATCATCACGATATTGGTGGACAGCGGATGCCGGCGCAGATTGCGTACCGACTCCCAGCTGAAGGTGCCGATCGACACCATGATCATCACCGCGACCAGTGCGGCCATCGGGATCTGCCGCACCCAGTCGCTGAGGAACACCACCAGGATCATCAGCACCACGCCAGCGATCAGCGTCGACAGGCGCGTGCGGCCGCCGGATTTGATGTTGATCACCGACTGCCCGATCATCGCGCAGCCGGCCATGCCGCCGAACAGCCCGGCGGCGATGTTGGCCACGCCCTGGCCCTTGCACTCGCGGTTCTTGTCGCTGGGCGTGTCGGTCAGGTCGTCGACGATGGTGGCGGTCATCATCGACTCCAGCAGGCCGACCACCGCCAGCGCGGCGGAGTAGGGGAAGACGATCGCCAGCGTCTCGAAGGTCAGCGGCACGTCCGGCCAGAGGAAGACCGGCAGGGTGTCGGGCAGTTGGCCCATGTCGCCGACGGTGCGGATGTCCAGCCCCAGGTAGATCGCCACGGCGGTGAGCGAGAGGATGCATACCAGCGGCGAGGGGATCAGCCGGCCGACCACCGGGACGTGGGGGAACAGGTAGATGATGCCCAGGCCCGCGGCGGTCATCGCGTAGACGTGCCAGGTCACGCCGGTGAGCTCCGGCAGCTGGGCCATGAAGATGAGGATCGCCAGGGCGTTGACGAAGCCGGTCACCACCGAGCGCGAGACGAAGCGCATCAGCGAACCCAGCCGCAGGTAACCGGCGCCGATCTGCAGCAGGCCGCACAGCAGCGTGGCGACCAGCAGGTATTGCAGGCCGTGCTCGCGTACCAGGGTCACCATCAGCAGCGCCATGGCGCCGGTCGCCGCGGAAATCATCCCCGGGCGGCCCCCGAGGAAAGCGGTCACTACCGCGATGCAGAAGGACGCATAGAGCCCCACCTGCGGATCGACGCCGGCGATGATGGAGAAGGCGATGGCCTCGGGGATCAGCGCGAGGGCGACCACCAGGCCGGACAGCACGTCGCCACGGACGTTGGAAAACCAGTTCTGCTTGAGACTGCGGAGCATTGTCGGGTCCAGTCAGGGACTGCCGGCAGAGCGGCAGTCGTTCTTCGTTGGGGCATTACCGAGCGCCGTGCGGGCGCACGGCAACGCGCCGGCGAGGCAGGCCGGCGCGGGAGGAGGGGGTGGAGCGCTATGGGGGCGTAGGCAGCCAGTGGGTGTCGAAGGTGACCATGCCGTTCGGGGGAACAGGTGAACAGGGCCGCGGATGGTACTACGGCAGGCTCGCCGAATCGACTCCGGAAGACAGGTGCCGGTCGGGAATAATCGGCCGCGGCGTTCGTCGGACCGCACGACTCACTGCACGCCGGGGGCTGCGTGCTGCCTTCCGGGAGGGAAGGGCGTACGATTTCGTTCCACACGCAGTGTCTCCCGCCAGCCCAACAGCCATTGCCGAGGCGCGCCATGCTGATCCGATTGCCCAACGCTTCACGCTGCCTCCCGTCCGAGATCACGCCCGAGCCGGTCTACCTGTCGCGCCGCCGCTTCATGGCCGCGGCCGCGGCTGGCGTCGCCGGCAGCGCACTGCCCGGCCTGGCACGGGCCCGGGACGCGGCGTCGCCCTACGATGTCCCGGCTCCGGACGACCAGCCGGCCTGGTTCACCGACAAGCTGCCGCAGGCGCAGTGGAAGGCGGTGGACGTCCGCGGCGAGGCCATCACGCCGTTCCAGGACGCGACCCACTACAACAACTTCTATGAATTCGGCCCTGACAAGGGCGATCCGGCCGACCATGCCTCGGCCATGCCGACCGAGCCCTGGTCCGTCGTCATCGAGGGTGCCGTGGCAAAGCCGGGCACCTACAGCCTCGAGGATCTGGTGCAGCCGCACCGCCTGGAGGAGCGCATCTACCGCCTGCGCTGCGTCGAGGCCTGGTCGATGGTCATTCCCTGGCTCGGCTTTCCGCTGGGGAAACTCATCGAACGCGCCGAGCCCACGGCGGGCGCGAAGTACGTCGCCTTCCAGACCGCCCAGTTGCCGGAGGCGATGCCGGCGCTGCGTTCGCGCTTCAGCCTGATCGACTGGCCGTACCGCGAGGGCCTGCGCATGGACGAGGCGATGCATCCGCTGACGCTGATGGCCGTCGGCATGTACGGCCGGGTGCTGGAGCCGCAGAACGGCGCGCCGCTGCGGCTGGTGGTGCCCTGGAAGTACGGCTTCAAGAGCATCAAGTCGATCGTGCGCATCAGCCTGGTGGAGCAGCAGCCCTACACCACCTGGCAGGACCTGGCGCCGCAGGAGTACGGCTTCTACGCCAACGTCAACCCGCAGGTCGACCACCCGCGCTGGTCGCAGGCCAGGGAGCGGCGGCTGCCGACCAACCTGTTCAGCACCAACGTGCGCGACACGCTGATGTTCAACGGCTACGCCGACGAAGTGGCGAGCCTGTACCAGGGCATGGACCTGCGCCGGTACTACTGATGAAGCATCCTGTCTGGCGTGGTGCGGTGTTCCTGGCGGCCCTGGCGGTGCCGCTGTACTGGCTCTACCAGGCCTGGATCTTCGCGCTCGGCCCCGACCCGGGCAAGGTGCTGGTCGACCGCCTGGGGCAGGGCGCGCTGGTGCTGCTGTTGCTGACGCTGGCGTTGTCGCCGCTGCAATGGGCCACGCGCTGGAGCGGCTGGGCGCAGGTGCGCCGCCAGCTGGGACTGTGGTGCTTCAGCTACGCCTGCCTGCACCTGATGGCCTACCTGATGTTCATCCTCGGGCTGGACGCGTCCCAGCTCGGCAGGGAGCTGGTCGAGCGGCCCTACATCATCGTCGGCGCGCTCGCCTGGCTCGGGCTGCTGACGATGGCCATCACCTCCAACCGCTGGAGCATGCGCCGCCTCGGGCGCGGCTGGAAGAAGCTGCACCGCATCGTCTACGGCGTGCTCGGCCTCGCGCTGCTGCACATGCTCTGGGTGGTGCGTTCGGACATCGGCCTGTGGCTGCTCTACTTCAGCCTCGGCGCGGCCCTGATGCTGCTGCGCCTGCCTTTGCTCAGCCAGCGGCTCAAGCGCCTGCGCCGCGGGCCGATAGGCTCGCCGCGGCGTGCGGCGGACACTTCCCCCGGCGCGTGACGCACCCGGCGCAATCGGCATCCGACCGGGCGCTCGGGTTGACTCCTTGCATGATAGCGCTACCATCAATCGCACAAGCATAAAACGCAGTACCTCGATGCTGCCTGGAGCGACCATGTCCACGCCGAATTCCTCGCGATCTCTCGCCCTGCCTCCGTCACGCGCGCTGGTGGTCATGGGCGTCAGCGGCTGCGGCAAGACCGACACCAGCCTCGGCGCCGCCCGTTGCCTGGGTTATCGCCACATCGAAGCCGACCATTTCCATCCCGCCGAAAACGTCGAACGCATGCGCGCCGGCATTCCCCTGAGCGACCAGGACCGCATCCAGTGGCTCGACCGCCTGATCGAAGAGATCCGCCGCGCGCAACAGGACGGCGAAGGCTTCGTGCTGGCCTGTTCGGCACTCAGGCGCAGCTACCGCGAGCGGCTGCGGCGCGCCGTGCCGGAGCTGCGCTTCGCCCATCTGGTGGTGGACTACGAGACCGCGCTGCAGCGGGTCGGGGGCCGCGCCGGGCACTTCATGCCCACCTCGCTGGTAGACAGCCAGTTCGCCACCCTGGAGCCGCCCGAAGGCGAGCCCGGCGTGCTGTCGGTGGATGCCACCCGGCCCACGGACGAGGTGGTGCGAACCATCTGTGACTGGATGCTGACGCAGACCCCGGGGGCCGGCGTCCAGGCGCGGGTGCGCCACGCCGCCGGCGCAGGCCCGGCCGCCGAGGACGAGAACGCCTCGGAGCAGGCGCCGTCGCTGGGCAACCCGCCGATCTACACCGGGCCGCTCGCACGCCTGTTCGACCGCCTCACCGACGGCCTGATGGCGCTGCTGATGGCGGTGATGGTGATCGCCGTGTTCGGCAACGTGGTCGGCCGCTACCTGTTCAACGCCGGCTGGGCCGGCGCCGAGGAGCTGTCGCGCCTGGCGTTCGTCTGGCTGGTGTTCGTCGGCGTCGCCTCGAGCCTGCGCCGCGGCGAATTGATGAGCTTCACCATGCTGCGCGACGGCCTGCGCGGTGCCCTGCGCAAGCTGGTCGACTCGCTGAGCTGGCTGCTGGTCTGCGTGGCCTGCGCGCTCTGTGCCTGGGGCGGCTGGCAGCAGGTCGCCTACGGCTGGGGCAACAAGAGCCCGGTGCTGGCCTATCCGGTGGTGCTGGCGATGGTGCCGGTGCTGCTCGGCATGGTCGCCCTGGGCGTGCTGGCGCTGGTCCAGCTGGTATCGCTGTGGCGCGCGCAACCGCCCGCTGCGCGCGCCGCGGCCAACATCACCGCCGACTGACGGCACCAGAACAACGACAGGGGCAACGCCCACGGAGCAACGCGAATGACCGTCGTCGTCTTTCTCTCTTCGCTGCTGGGATTCATGGCCTTCGGCATGCCCATCGCCTTCGCGCTGATCCTCACCGGCACGGTGCTGATGTGGTACCTGGACTTCTGGGACGTCCAGCTGCTGGCACAGAACCTCAAGGCCGGCGCCGACAGCTTCCCGCTGCTGGCGGTGCCGTTCTTCATCCTCGCCGGCGAGCTGATGAACGCCGGCGGTATCTCGCGGCGCATCATCGCCATGGCCCAGGCCTATTTCGGCCACCTGCGCGGCGGCCTGGGCTACGTGGCGATCGCCGCCGCGGTGCTGCTGGCCAGCATGTCCGGCTCGGCGCTGGCCGACACCGCGGCGCTGGCGACGCTGCTGCTGCCGATGATGCGCGAGCGCGGCTATCCGCTCAGCGCCTCGTCGGGACTGGTGGCGGCCGGCGGCATCATCGCGCCGATCATCCCGCCGTCGATGCCCTTCGTGATCTACGGGGTGGTGACCAACACCTCCATCAGCCAGCTGTTCCTCGCCGGCCTGGTGCCGGGGCTGATCATGGGCGCCGGCCTGGTGATCGCCTGGACGCTGATCTCGCGCGGCATGCAGGAGCCGCCGCAGGCCAAGGCGAGCAAGGCCGAGCGTCGCCGTGCGCTGGCCGACGGCGTGGCCGCGCTGATGCTGCCGGTGATCATCGTCGGCGGCCTGCGCGGTGGCATCTTCACCCCGACCGAGGCCGCAGTGGTGGCCGCCGTCTACGCCTTCCTGGTGTCCACGCTGCTCTACCGCGAGCTCGACTGGGGCGCGCTGATCGAGGTGGCCACCCGCGCCAGCCGCACCACCGCCTCGGTGATGTTCCTCTGCGCCGCGGCCACGGTGTCCGGCTACATGATCACCCTGGCGCAGCTGCCCGGCGAGATCGCCGCGATGCTCGGGCCGCTGGCCGACCATCCGCGCCTGCTGGTAGCCGGCATCATGCTGCTGATGATCGCCGTCGGCATGGTGCTCGACCTGACCCCGACCATCCTCATCCTCGGCCCGGTGCTGGCGCCGATCGCGATGAAGGCGGGGGTCGACCCGGTGTATTTCGGCGTGATGTTCGTGCTCATCGGCTCCATCGGGCTGATCACCCCGCCGGTGGGCACGGTGCTCAACGTGGTCGGCGGCATCGGCAAGCTGCGCATGGAGGTGCTGGTGCGCGGCGTGATGCCGTTCTTCCTGATGTACCTGGTGGTGGTCGCGCTGCTGATCCTGTTCCCGGCGATCGTCACGGTGCCGCTGGCCTGGCTGCGCTGATCCGGGCCAAACCGCTTCGCTTCGGTGAAGCTCCCTACAACAACAAAAGGTATCGCCACATGAAACGTCTGCTCCTCGCCACCCTCGCCGTCGCGACGCTCACCGGCGCGATGGCGGCCAATGCGCAATCCGACGAGATCCGTTCGCGGATGATCCGCTTCGGCTACGGCCTCAACGAAGACAGCAACCAGGGCAGGGCGGCCAAGCTGTTCGCCGACGAGGTGGCCAAGGCCTCGGGCGGCAAGCTGAAGGTGCGCACTTTCGGCGCCGCCAGCCTCGGCTCGGACGACCAGATGCAGAACGCACTGATCGGCGGCGCGCAGGAAATGATGGTCGGCTCCACCGCGACCCTGGTCGGCATCACCGAGGAAATGGCGGTGTGGGACACGCCCTTCCTGTTCGACAGCGAGCAGCAGGCCGACGCCGTGCTCGACAGCGAGGTCGGCCGCAAGATCATGGACAAGCTGGAAGAGAAGGGGCTGGTCGGCCTGGTGTACTGGGAGAACGGCTTTCGCAACATGACCAACAACGTGCGACCGATCGAGAAGGTCGATGACTTCAGCGGCATCAAGCTGCGCGTGATGCCCAACCCGGTGTTCCTCGAGACCTTCAAGCTGCTCGGCGCCAACGCCGTGCCGCTGCCGTTTTCCGAGCTGTTCACGGCGCTGGAGACCAAGGCCGTCGACGGCCAGGAAAACCCCTACAACACGGTGCTGTCGTCCAAGTTCTACGAGGTGCAGAAGTACCTGACGGTGACCAACCACGTGTACAGCCCGTGGATCGTGACCGCTTCCAAGCGCTGGTGGGATTCGCTGTCCGAGGCCGAGCGGGACATCCTCATGGCGGCCGCGAAGAAGGCCCGCGACGCCGAGCGCGAGGACACCCGCGCGGAAGCGGCCAGGGCGCTGGCGGCGCTGAAGGAGCAGGGCATGCAGGTCAACGAGCTGAGCCCCGAAGTCACCGCGCAGCTGCGCGAAAAGGCGCAGCCGGCGATCCAGAGCGTGATCGACCGGGTCGGCCAGGACCTGTTCCAGGAGGTCGAGGCCGAACTGAAAAAGGCGGCGCAATGAGTCGGCGAGCGGGGGCGTGCGACCTTTCGCGTACGTCCCCGCGGGCGCCGAGGCCTGCTAGGCTGCGTACGCCGCGTCGGCCGGGCGCCGGTATTTTTCCTGCAAGGCCCCGGATGACGCCTCCCTGTTCAGGAACGAACCCATGACCCAACGCCGTCGTCGCTCGCCCGGGCGCGTCACCCTGTCCGACGTGGCCCGCACCGCCGGATGCTCGCTGATGTCCGCCTCGCGCGCACTGTCGCAGCCGGAACGCGTTTCCGATCAGTTGCGCGAACGCGTGCAACAGGCCGTGCAGGCACTCGGCTACGTGCCACACCCGGCCGCACGCAGCCTCGCCAGCGCGCGCTCCAACCTGGTGGCGGTGATCATCCCGTCGCTGTCCAACGCGGTCTTCGTGGACATGGTCGAGGCCATCCAGAAAGTACTGATGCCGGCCGGCTTCGAGCTGATGATCGGCGTCAGCCACTACCGCCCGGAGGAGGACGAGCGCCTGCTGCGCGCCTATCTCGCGCACCAGCCGGCCGGGCTGCTGGTCACCGGCTTCGAGCGCAGCAGCGCGGCGCGCGAGGTGCTCGGCAGCTACCGCAGCCCGGTGGTCACGCTGATGGAGCTCAGCGATGCGCCGGCGGACTACTGCGTCGGCTTCTCCCAGCTGGAAGCCGGCGCCGCCATGACCCGCGCGCTGCTCGAGCGCGGCTACCGGCAGGTTGCCTTCGCCGCCGCCCAGCTCGACCCGCGCACCCTGCAGCGCGCCGAAGGCTACCGGCAGGCGATGCGCGAGGCCGGACGCCACGACCCGGCACTGGAGCTGCTGACGCCGCAGCTGTCGTCCATCGCGCTCGGCGCCGAACTGCTCGACGGCCTGCTGGCGCGGCAGCCACAGATCGATGCGGTGTTCTTCAACAACGACGACCTGGCGCTCGGTGCGCTCTTCCGCGCCCGCCAGCTCGGCCTGGACGTGCCCGGGCGGCTGGCGATCGCCGGCTTCAACGACCTGCCGGCGGCCGCCTGGGTGCATCCCTCGCTGACCACCGTGCACACCACGCGCGGGCAGATCGGCGAACTGGCGGCGCAGATGCTGCTCCGGCTGATCCGTGGAGAGCAGCCGGAGCAGCGGCGGATCGATGTCGGCTTCCAGGTGATGATGCGGGAGAGTGCCTGACGGCAGGGAGCGGCGCGCATGGCGTCAGGTTCGCGGTCAAGACCGCTCCCACTGGGCCCTTCCTGCGGGAGAAAGATGGCCCGCAGGGCCGGATGAGGGCGTGCGCAGCCCTCACCCCAACCTCTCCCGGAGGGAGAGGGAGCTGGCCGGGTGGTGACCTAGGCGCTGTGCCGGTGCGATTCGCGAGCAAGCTCGCTCCTACAGGGTCCCCGCGCGACTTTCAGGCCGTACTTTTCCCTTCTCCCCGCGGGAGAAGGTGGCCCGCAGGGCCGGATGAGGGCGAGGTCGCGGGCAAGGACTGGCCGTCCTCCTCGCTCCTGGGAAAGGTGCGTATCTGCACCTGTGTGGGGTCTCCACCGCGATCCTGCCTGCGAGCGGTCGCAGGCAGAGCCTGCTCCTACAGGGGGGAGCAGATCTTTCAGGGCACGTCGGCTTTTCCCTTCTCCCTGCGGGAGAAGGTGGCCCGTAGGGCCGGATGAGGGCGAGGTCGCGGGCAAGGACTGGCCGTCCTCCTCGCTCCTGGGAAAGGCGCGTATCTGCACCTGTGTGGGGTCTCGACCGCGATCCTGCCTGCGGGCGGTCGCAGGCAGAGCCTGCTCCTACAGGGGGGAGCAGATCCTTCAGGGCACGTCGGCTTTTCCCTTCTCCCTGCGGGAGAAGGTGGCCCGCAGGGCCGGATGAGGGCGAGGTCGCGGGCAAGGACTGGCCGTCCTCCTCGCTCCTGGGAAAGGCGCGTATCTGCACCTGTGTGGGGTTTCGATCCTGCCTGCGGGCGGTCGCAGGCAGAGCCTGCTCCTATAGGACGCAAAAGATTCAGGCGTCGTCGTGCCTTTCCGCCGATTAGGCGTGCGACCGCCCCGCGTATGCCACACAGGCCTCTCGGAACGCCTCGAACAACCGGCGCGAAACCGGGTTTTCATTCGGGCGCCACTCCGGGTGCCACTGCACGCCGAGCACGAAGCCCGGTGCATCGAGCGCCGACACCGCCTCGATCAGCCCGTCCGGCGCCACGGCTTCGGCGCGCAGCCCCTCGGCCAGGCGGTCGATGCCCTGGCTGTGCAGGGAGTTGACCGCAAAGCCTTCACCGAGCCCGATGCGCTCCAGCAGCCCGCCCGGTTGCACGCGGACGGCGTGCCGGGGCGCGTACTGTTCTTCGACCGATTCCACCGCCGGCTCGCGATGATCGAGGTAGCCGGGCAGCTCCTGCACGCGCTGGTGAAGGCTGCCGCCCAGGGCCACGTTCAGTTCCTGGAAGCCCCGGCAGATGCAGAACACCGGCACCCCGCGAGCGATGGCGGCCTGCAGCAGTGGCAGGGTGTTGGCGTCGCGGACGGGATCGTGCAGGGTCCCTTCGGCGCTGGCCGGGCCCTGGTAGCGATCCGGATGCACGTTCGAAGGCGAGCCGGTGAACAGGATGCCGTCGAGCCGTTCCAGCAGCGGCTGCGGGTCGCCCGGCGCCTGCCGCGCCGGCAGGATCACCGGCAGGCCGGCGAGGGCGGCGGCTTCGACGTACTTGTCGCCGGCGGTGTGCGAGGGGTATTTGCCCAACTGCTGGTGGCAGGCGGTGACGCCGATCAGGGGAATGCGGGACATGCTTCGGGCTCCGGTTCGTTTTGGACAGGCAGGCGCTAGACACCCAACCGGTCGCGCAGCTGGTAATAGGCCGCGCCCAGCGCGGTGAAGGGCACGCGCAGCAGGCGGCCGCCGGGGAAGGGGTAATGGGGCAGGCCGGCCAGCACGTCGAAGCGTTCGGCCTGGCCGCGCAGCGCCTCGGCCAGCACCTTGCCGGCCAGGTGCGTGTAGGTCACGCCGTGGCCGCTGCAGCCCTGCGAGTAGTAGATGTTGTCGCCCAGGCGCCCGACCTGCGGCAGCCGCGAGAGCGTCAGCAGGAAGTTGCCGGTCCAGGCGTAGTCGATCTTCACCTGCCTGAGCTGGGGGAAGGTCCTGAGCATCTTCGGCCGGATGATCGACTCGATGTCCGCCGGGTCGCGCGCGCCGTAGACCACGCCGCCGCCGTAGATCAGGCGCTTGTCGGCACTCAGCCGGTAGTAGTCGAGCAGGTAGTTGCAGTCCTCGACGCAGTAGTCCTGCGGCAGCAGGCTATGGGCGAGTTCGTCGGACAGCGGCTCGGTGGCGATCACCTGGGTGCCGCAAGGCATCGACTTGGCCGCCAGTTCCGGCACCAGGTCGCCGAGGTAGGCATTGCCGGCGATCACCACGAAGTTCGCGCGGACCTGCCCATGCGGCGTGTGCACCAGCGGCTGTGCGCCGCGCTCGATCTTCGTTGCCGGCGTCTGTTCGTGGATGGTGCCGCCCAACGAGCAGACCGCCTCGGCCTCGCCGAGCGCCAGGTTCAGCGGGTGGATGTGCCCGCCACTCATGTCCAGCAGGCCGCCGACGTAGCGCTCGCTGCCGACCACCTCGCGGATGCGCCGGGCGTCGAGCAATTCGAGGCGGTCGTTGCCATAACGCTCCCAGAGCTGCTTCTGCGCCTGCAGGTGGCCGAGCTGCCTGGGCGTGATCGCGGCGAACACGCCGCCGTCCTTCAGGTCGCACTGGATGCCGTAGCGGGCGACGCGTTCGCGGATGATGCGGCCGCCTTCGAAGGCCATAGGCCCGAGCACGGAGGCTGCATGCGAGCCGGCGGTCCGTTCGATGACGTCGATGTCGCGGCTGTAGCTGTTGACGATCTGCCCGCCGTTGCGCCCGGAGGCGCCGAAGCCGATTCGCGCCGCCTCGATGACGATCACCTTGAAGCCCTGCTCGAGCAGGGCTATCGCGGTGGACAGGCCGGTATAGCCCGCGCCCACCACGCAGACATCGCACTCGACCGACTCGGTCAGCGGCGGGTGCGCCCTGTCGCGGTTGCGCGAGGCGCTGTAGTAGCTGTCGACGTACTGCTGCATGTGAACTCCCTCACGGTCGACACGGCCGTGAAGCACGGCCGGTCGCTTCGAATCCATCGTTCGAAGGCTGTATTCGGAATGGTGTGTGCACGCGGCTGCAAAGCTTCGCCGACGTTGCGACCGGCGCTGTTGTATTGCCTTTCGCCGCACTATAGGTTGGCTGCCATGCAATAGTCATCGGCGTTTCGGCAAGCGGAGTATGCACGCGTGCAATATCGGATCACCCATGCGGACCTGGTGCTGACCCTCGCCCTGGTGCGCGGCGGCTCGCTGGGCAAGGCCGCCGAACTGCTGCAGGTCGACGTTTCCACGGTATTCCGCGGCATCCGCCGCCTGGAAGGGGCGCTGGGCACGGCGCTGTTCGTCAAGAGCCGCAGCGGCTACCTGCCGACCGGCACGGCGCAGGCGCTGGCCGAGCAGGCCGAACGCGCAGAACAGGCGCTGGAAGCTGCCCGGATCGCGGTGGCGCAGGGGGAGCAGGTGGTCAGCGGCACGGTGCGCCTGACCTGTACCGAAGCCGTGCTGCACAGCCTGCTGTTGCCGGCGCTGGCGCAATTCATGCCGGCATACCCGGCGCTGTCGCTGGAGATCGCCACGTCCAACAGCTTCGCCAACCTCAGCCGGCGCGACGCGGACATCGCCCTGCGCCTCACCAATTCGCCGCCCGGCCACCTGGTCGGGCGCTGCCTGGGCACGGCCTATTACGCGGTGTACGGACAGGCGGATTTCCGCGACGACTACGCCGAGGCGCCCACCGCGCTGCCCTGGATCGCACTGGACGACTCCATGCCGGAACACCCCACGGTGGTCTGGCGGGCGCAGCAATACCCCGGCCTGGTGCCGCGCTACCGATGCAGCAGCATGTCGGCGCTCGCCCAGATGGTACAGGCGGGCCTCGGCGTGGGCGCCTTGACGCACTTCATGGCCGCAAGCATGAGCGCTGTCGAGCGCCTGAGCGATCCGTTGCCGGGCTGCGACACCCAGCTCTGGCTGCTCACGCGCCCGGACTGCCTGCCGCTGCGTTCGGTGCAGACGCTGTTCGACGAACTGGCGAACGCGCTCCGCTCGGCGATCGAGGGCGGGGGCGGCTGAGCGGGCAGGGCGGTGGCTTGGCGTGCGAGGGCGTCAGGCGACGAAGGCGATGAGCAGGTTCTGGACGTCTTCGCGTTCGTCAGGGGTGAGGTCAGCGACCAGCCGTTCGATGTTGCGCTCCACATCCCGGCGCTCGTTCATCCTGTGCGGATCGCGGGCCTTCTCGTAAAGCTCGTGCAGTTTCCGGGCCGTAATACTCAGGTCGGTCACGGTGGCTACTCCAGTACCTCTGGGCGCGTCGGCGCAAAGGCGATGTTGGGGCGGTATCAGGGGCCCGGCGACGATGCCAGGCAAAAAGGCTATCGGCCCCGCAGGGCGCGGCTTGATGGTCCGGCAGAGGAAGCCGACGAGGTGCATGCCTATGACAAAGGCCGGTGCACATGGCGCGCTGTTCGTTTCGGTCGGCTGCTGACTTCCCTCCGGAAAAGCGCTGGGATGAGGGTGTGCGCACATGCTTCCCTCATCCGGCCTGCCGGCCACCTTCTCCCTGCGGGAGAAGGGCAAAGCCGGGTGCCGGCCAAGTTCTTGGGAGCGGTCTTGACCGCGAATGTGCTCGTATGCAGCCGACGTGATCGTAGGTGCAAGCGCACCGTTGCGGCGCCAACCTCAACCATCGCCAGAAACAATCATGGCGATAGCCAACGCCAATTGTTCCCTTCCGCCTCGCTGGTCTAGGCCTGTATTGACGGGCCTGAAACGCGGAGAACAACAACCATGACTGCACCCCGAACCCTTCCCCTAGGCGCCCTGGCGCTGAGCCTGACGCTGGCAACCCCCATCCTCCACGCCGCCCCCAGCGACGAAGGCGAGCGCACCTCGAGCTACAACCCGGTGAAGATCACCGAACCGTTCGACTCCATCATGCAACGCATGAAGGACGCGAAACCCTCGATCCTGAAGAAACACCAGGCGCTGCTGGAACAGCGCTACGACCTGTCCGACCGGCCCGCCGCCAGCCTGCAGATGACCCGCGGCAAGCCGATCCAGGAAGGGGTGCGGGTCAAGCTGCCGGCCGAGACGAACTGGGCCGAGCTGGCGGCGATGAGCCCCGAGGACATCCGTGCGAAGGGGCTGTTCCCGGCCGGTTTCATGCCCCTGCCGCACCCCAACCACCCGGAAGGCGGGATGGTCTTCCCGCAGTTCCACATCGACGAAGTGAACAGGATCGAGGGCCGCGATCTGACCCGTTTCGACCTCGATTTCGACCTGCCGGACCATTTCCTGCCTGAATTCCCGGCGCCGATCTTCCTGACCACCCGCCCGGATCTCGGCGACGTCAGCCAGGGCAAGCTGGTCAACATCCGCAACTACTTCGAGCTGTTCAACGGCATCCTCAATCCCAAGCAGCTGGAGGGCCTGCGGCTGTTGGTGACGACCTTCCCGCAGCAGCAGTTCAACGCCACCGACGACCGCCGCAGCGTGCACCCGCACAACGGCGTGGCCTGCCTCGACTGCCACGCCAACGGCCACACCAACGCCGCCACCCACCTGGCGGGCGACGTGCGCCCGCAGGAGCTGCGCCACCGCATCGACACGCCGTCGCTGCGCGGGGTGAACATCCAGCAGATCTTCGGTTCGCAGCGCGCGCTGAAGACGGTCGAGGATTTCACCGAGTTCGAGCAGCGCGCCGCCTATTTCGACGGCGACCCGGTGATGGCAGCGAAGAAGGGCGTGAACGTGCTCGAGCGCGGCAGCCAGGTGCATTTCATGGGCGAGTTCCAGGCCCTGCTGGACTTCCCGCCGGCGCCCAAGCTGAACGTGGAGGGACGGCTCGATCCGGCCAAGGCGACCGAGCAGGAACTGCGCGGCGAGGCGATCTTCCACGGCAAGGGCGCCTGCGCCGGCTGCCACGTCCCGCCGTACTACACCGACCACCTGATGCACAACCTGCAGACCGAGCGCTTCTACGAGCCGCAGGAGTACAACGGTGTGCGGGCGGTGGGCGACGGGCCGATCAAGACCTTCACCCTGCGCGGCATCAAGGAGTCGCCGCCGTACCTGCACGACGGCCGCCTGCTCACCCTGGAGGACACCGTCGAGTTCTTCAACCTGGTGCTGCAGCGCAACCTCGACGAACAGGAAAAGGCCGACCTGGTGGCCTTCCTGCGCACGCTGTAGCGGAGCGAGGGGCGAGGCGCAGGCCTCGCCCCGACCGCGGCGACCGTCGTCCTGGCGAACCCGCATCCTGGCGCTACGCTTACCTTGAGCTCAGTCGGGCATTTCCTGAGACACCCCGTGCGGTGCGAGCCGTTCAGGAGACGCTGAGAAGAACAACAACAATGTCGTCCTCACCAAGGTGTGACCCATGAACTATGCTCCGCTTTCCCTGAGTGCCTTGCTAATGCTCATGTCTGCCACGGCTTCGGCCCAGGCGACCAGCGACGAAGCGCTGGAACGCATGCGCGACATGAAGACCACCGGCCAGTCGCTGGACATGGCGACCATCCCGCAGACCGGCTCGACCGCCGATGCGATCCGCAAGAACCTCGAGCGCGTCAAGCTGCCCGACGGCTTCAAGATCGAACTCTATGCGCTGGTACCGAACGCCCGCCACATGGCCGTCGGGCCGTCCAGCGGGGTGGTTTTCGTCGGCACCCGCAAGACCGACCTGTGGGCCGTCACCGACCGCGACAAGGACCGCGTCGCCGACGAAGTGAAACGCTTCGCGCCGGCCATCAGCTTCACCCAGCCCGGCCCCTGCTTCAGCCCCGACGGCTTCCTCTTCGTCGCCGAGCACAACCGCGTGCTGGTGTTCCCGGCGGCCGAGTTCTTCTACGAAGGCCCGGACGTCGCCGCCGACATCGTGGTGCCCAGCGGCGGGCTGATTCCCAAGGAAGAGGAGAGCTACAACCACGGCGCGCGGGTGTGCGCCATCGGCCCGGACAACCGGCTCACCGTGTCGCTCGGCCAGCCCTACAACGTGCCGCCGAAGGAAAAGATGGACCTGTACAACCAGCACGGCATCGGCGGCATCGTGAAGATGGACCGCGACGGCAGCAAGCGCGAGGTCTACGCCACCGGGGTGCGCAACTCGGTGGGCCTGACCTATCACCCGCAGACCAAGGAACTGTGGTTCACCGACAACCAGGTCGACGGCATGGGCGACGACATCCCGCCGGGCGAGATCAACCACGCGCCCAAGGCCGGCATGCAGTTCGGCATGCCCTGGTACGGCGGCGGCTCGATCCGCACCAACGAATACGCCGAGGAGACACCGCCGGAAGGCCTGACCCCGCCGGTGGTGGAGACCACCGCGCACGCCGCCGACATGGGCCTGACCTTCTACACCGGCAGCATGTTTCCCGAGCAGTACCGCGGCGGGCTGTTCAGCGCCCAGCGCGGCAGCTGGAACCGCACCGTGCCGGCAGGCGCGCGGCTGATGTTCACCCCCTTCGCCGCCGATGGCAGCGGACCGTCGGGCGAGACCATCCCGTTCGCCGAAGGCTGGCTCGACGACAACACCGGCGAATATTACGGGCGCATCGTCGACGTCAAGCAGCTCAAGGACGGCTCGCTGCTGGTCTCCGACGACACCGCCGGGGCGATCTACCGCATTTCCTATGCCGGCAACTGAGCGCGCCGCAGACGGACCGGCCGGCAGGCCGGTCCCCACCGATCGAGGAGTACCACGAATGCATCGAGCCGCTCGCGGCGATACCCGGCGGCCGGCGCGCCTGCCCGTCCTGCTGGCCCTGCTGGCCGCCTTCGGAGCGCAGGCCGCCGACCCGGCCGCCGGCAAGGCGAAGGCCAAGGTCTGCACCACCTGTCACGGCCTGGACGGCCTGAGCCGGATGCCGGACGCGCCCAACCTCGCCGGCAACAGCACCCTCTACCTAACGACGCAGTTGCAGGCGTACCGCCAGGGGGAGCGCAAGCACCCGCAGATGAGCATCATCGCCGCCTCGCTGAGCGACGAGGACATCGCCGACCTGGCCGCCTGGTATTCGGCGATCAAGGTCACGGTGCAACTGCCCGAGTGATGGCGCACCAATCCCTCATCCAGCCCTTTCCCCCCTTCTCCCGGCGGGAGAAGGGGGAAAGGCACGGCATTGCCTGCCACCTCGGCGACCGCGAAAAAGGGTCGGTTGCGGCCACCCTTGACCATGGCGAGTTCGGCGGTCGGCCCGACCGGACGCGTGGATGAGGCTTCGCCGTCATCCACCCTACGCACTCGCAGGCCTGGCTAGGGCGAACGAAGCCACACGGCGCGCCCCTGTAGGAGCAGGCTCTGCCTGCGACCGGCGTGCGGTGCACCATGCCCCTCCTGACCGGCGCTTCGGGCCCCGCGGTTCTGCCGCCGCCCCGGATTTGTTAAGGTCGCGCGTCTACCGGCCGGGACTGCCCGGCGGCGCCGTACGGAGACCCCATGCCCGAACAAATGGCCGATTGGCTCGATTGGCTCGATCAGCAACCCCATCTGCAAACCCTGCTGGCCAGCGCCGCGCTGATATTCGCCGCCTGGCTGTCGAACTGGATCGTCAAGCGCATCCTGGTGCGCGGCCTGTACCGCCTCCTGCGTCACGCCGGTACCGCCCAGGTGAACGATTTCGGCATCATCAAGCGGCTGTCCAACATCGTTCCGGCGCTGGTGCTGTCGATCGGCGTGAGCGCCGTGCCGGGCCTGCCGGACGCGGCCGTCACGGTGGTGCGCAACGTCTGCGGCGGCTTCATCGTGCTGACCATGGCGCTGGCGCTGGGCGCGCTGCTGGACATCGTCAACATGGTCTACCAGCGCCGCTCCGATGCGCACCTGCATCCGATCAAGGGCTACCTGCAGGTGTTGAAGATCGTTCTCTACGCGATCGCCACCATTCTCATCATCGCCACGCTGATCGACCGTTCGCCGCTGATCCTGCTGTCCGGCCTCGGCGCCATGGCGGCGGTGCTGATGTTGATCTTCCAGGACACCCTGCTGTCGCTGGTGGCCAGCGTGCAGATCACTTCGAACGACCTGATCCGGGTCGGCGACTGGGTGGAGATGCCGCAGCTCAACGCCGACGGCGACGTCATCGACATCGCGCTGCACACGGTGAAGATCCAGAACTGGGACAAGACGATCACCAGCATTCCCACCAAGCGCTTCATCTCCGACTCGTTCAAGAACTGGCGCGGCATGCAGGAAAGCGGTGGGCGGCGGATCAAGCGCAGCCTGTACCTTGACCAGCAGAGCGTCCATTTCCTCGACACCGAGGAGCGCCGCCGGCTGTACCGCTTCAACCTGCTGTCGGACTACCTGGTCAACAAGCGCAAGGAAATCGACGCCTGGAACGCCCAGCTCGCCGAACGCGGCGACGAGCCGGTCAACACCCGGCGCGTGACCAACATCGGCAGCTTCCGCGCCTACGTCGAACGCTACCTGCGCAGCCATCCGGGCGTGCATCAGGGCATGACCCTGCTGGTCCGGCAGATGAACCCGACGGCCGAAGGCCTGCCGCTGGAGATCTACTGCTTCACCAACACCGTGGCCTGGGCCGACTACGAGGCGATCCAGTCGGACATCTTCGACCACCTGCTGGCGATCCTCCCGGAGTTCGGCCTGCGCGTGTTCCAGCACCCGAGCGGCGCCGACATGCGTGCCTGGGCCGAGGAGGCCCATCGCCCGCCGGCGAACCCCGCGCCCAAGGCGGAGGCCCAACCCCAGGCCTGATGGGCGACGCCGGCGAGGGCGGGGCGTCCCGCCGCCTCTTTCCGCCTCGCCGGCGAACCGTTATGGTCGCGCTCCCGCAACGGAGGCGACATGGCCCATCTGCTCTTCGTCACGGTCCTCTGGGCCGTTTCCTTCAACCTGATCGGCGCACACCTGGCCGGGCAGGTCGACAGTTACTTCGCCGTGCTGACCCGCGTCCTGCTCGCTGGCCTGGTGTTCCTGCCGCTGACGCGCTGGCGCGGCGTCGACCCGCGCTTCATCGGCGGCGTGACGCTGGTCGGCGCGCTGCAGTTCGGCGTGACCTACATCTGCCTGTACCTGAGCTTCAACGTGCTGAGCGTGGCCGAGATCCTGCTCTTCACGGTGCTCACGCCGCTGCACGTGACGCTCATCAACGATGCGCTGCAGCGCCGCTTCAACCCCTGGGCGCTGCTGGCCGCGCTGGTGGCGGTGCTCGGTGCCGGGATCATCCGCTACGGCGAGATTTCCGCCGATTTCCTCGGCGGCTTCCTGCTGATGCAGCTGGCCAACTTCACCTTCGCCGCCGGCCAGGTCGGCTACAGGCACCTGGCGCGGGGCTTTCCATCCGAGGTGCCGTTGTATCGGCGGTTCGGCTATTTCTTCATCGGCGCCCTGCTGGTGGTGCTGCCGGCCTGGCTGCTGTTCGGCAATCCGGACAGGCTGCCGACCACGGCGACGCAATGGGGCGTGCTGCTGTGGCTCGGGCTGCTGGCGACCGCGGTCGGCCAGTTCTGCTGGAACAAGGGCGCGACCCTGGTGAGCGCCGGCACGTTGGCGGTGATGAACAACCTCTCGGTGCCGGTCGGCCTGGTGCTCAACCTGGTGTTCTGGGGCACCGAAACGGACCTGCGGCTGCTGCTGGCCGGCGGCAGCCTGATCGTCGGCGCGCTCTGGCTCAGCACGCTGGGGCGGGTCGAGGGGAGGGCGCCGGCCACCTGACTCAGCCGTCGTGGCGCAGCGCGTCGACCACCAGGCGATGCGCCAGGGACGACTGCTTCCGGCTCGGGTAGTACAGGTGGTAGCCGGGAAAGCGTGAGCACCAGTCCTCCAGCAGCTTGTTGAGGGTCACCGGATAGTCGCGCACCCGCACGCCGGTGGCGTTGTAGGTAGGTAGCCCAGCCCGAAGCCGTCGAGCCCGGCCTGCAGGATCGCGCGGCTGCCATTGAGGATCAGCTGGCCGTCGACGCGGACCCTGATCTGCTCGTCGTCGCAGTCGAACTCCCAGGCATAGAGGTCGCCAAGCGTCGGCAGGCGCAGGTTGATGCAGTTGTGTTCGAGCAGGTGCTGCGGTCGCAGCGGCGCAGGCCTCGAGGCGAAATAGGCGGGCGTGCCCACCACCGCCATGCGCACGTCCGGCCCGATGCGGGCGGCCTTGGTCGCAGACAGGTCCCGATTGCCGTCGCCCCGAGGTCGCTCCCCACAATCGCCGCGAGGGCGCGCCTCCCACAGGATCGGGTGGGCTCCGCTTGCTGTTGTGGGAGGCCCGACCTCGGGGCGATGCGCTTGGGATCGCGAGGGTCTGCACAAAGCCCAGCTCCGCACCGGACCAACCCCTCACCCATCCGGGAGAGGATGCAGGCCTTCGATCAGCGGGTGCGCCACCTTTCCGGCTGAGCAGGGAAGGGACGACTCAGATCGCCTCCGGCATCCCCTCCAGCAGCTTGTCGAGGGTCACCGGATAGTCGCGCACCCGCACGCCGGTGGCGTTGTAGATGGCGTTGGCGACCGCCGCGGACACCCCGCAGATGCCCAGTTCGCCGACGCCCTTGGCTTTCATCGGGGAGGAGAGCGGGTCGGTCTCCTCGAGAAAGAGCACCTCCTGGTGCGGGATGTCGGCGTGCACGGGCACCTCGTAGCCGGCCAAGTCATGGTTGACGAAGAAACCGTAGCGCTTGTCGACCGCCAGCTCCTCCATCAGCGCGGCGCCGACGCCCATGGTCATGGCGCCGATCACCTGGCTGCGCGCGGTCTTCGGGTTGAGGATGCGGCCGGCGGAACAGACCGCGAGCATTCGTCTGATGCGCACCTCGGCGGTCGCCGAATGGACCGCAACCTCGACGAAGTGGGCGCCGAAGGTGGACAGCTTGTAACGATCGTCCAGATCGCCGAACTCGATGGCATCCTCGGCGATCATCTCGCCGTCGACCACCGCTTCGCTCAACGCGGCGCGGCGCCCGCCCTGGCGGATCTCGCCGTCCTCGAACACCGCCTGCTCGGCATCGAACCCCAGCCTGCGCGCCAGGTTTTCACGCAGCTTCACGCAGGCCGCGTAGACGCCCGAGGTGGAGCTGTTCGCGCCCCACTGGCCGCCAGAGCCCGAGGACACCGGAAAGCTCGAATCGCCCAGCCGCACGACCACGCGCTCCAGCGGCACGCCCATCATCTCGGCGGCGGTCTGGGCGATGATGGTGTAGCTGCCGGTGCCGATGTCGGTCATGTCGGTTTCGACGGTGACGATGCCGCGCCCATCGAGCCGCACGCGCGCGGCGGAGGTGGTGACCGGGCTGTCGCGAAAGGCCGCGGCCACGCCCAGGCCGATCAGCCAGGCGCCTTCGCGACGGGTGGCCGGCTCGGCCGCGCGGCGGTGCCAGCCGAAACGCCGTGCGCCCTGGTTCAGGCATTCCTTCAGGTGGCGTTCGGAGAAGGCTCGCTCGGGTTTCTCCGGATCGACCAGGGTGTCGTTGATGATGCGGAACTCGACCGGATCGAGCTTGAGCTTTTCCGCCATCTCGTCGATCGCGATTTCCAGCGCCATGGAGCCCGGCGCGTCGCTCGGCGCGCGCATGGCGTTGGCCTCGGGTAGGTCGAGCGCGGCGACCCGCGTGGTGCTCATGCGGTGGGCGCCGGCGTAGAGCGGCCGGGAATAGCGCACGCCGGCCTCCGCCTTGAGGCCGTTCAGGTCGCCGGACCAGTTCTCGTGCCCGATGGCGACGATCCTGCCGTCGGCGCCGGCACCGATGCGAATGCGCTGGATGGTGGCGGCGCGGTGCGTGGTGTTGTTGAACATCAGCGGGCGTGTCAGCGCCACCTTCACCGGCCGCTTCGCGGCCCGCGCGCCTAGCGCCGCCAGCAGCGCGTCGGCGCGCAGGAACAGCTTGCCGCCGAAACCGCCGCCGATGTACGGCGAGATCAGCCGGATGTTGTCGGCGGGGATGTTCAGTGTCTTCGCCAGGTCCTGCTTGCCCCAGTCGATCATCTGGTTCGAGGTCCAGAGCGTCAGACGGTCTCCCTCCCAGGCCGCGATCGAGGCATGCGGCTCCATCATCGCGTGGGCCTGGCCGGGGGTGGTGTAGGTCCCGTCGAGCCGGACCGGCGCCTCGGCGAACGCCGTCGCGAAGTCGCCGATCGCCGTATCGGCCGGGCCGCCGGTGATGCTGTCGGGCCTGGTCGCGCCGTCCTTCTCCGCATCCAGGTCGAAGGTGCCCGGCTCGCGAGCGTACTGGATGCGTGCCAGCTGGGCGGCGGCGCGGGCCTGCTCCAGGGTTTCGGCAACCACCAGCGCGACCGCCTGGTGATAGTGCTCGATCACCGGGCCGCCGAGGAGGGTGGCGTTGTTCCTGCCGCCCTTGCCGAGCGGGCCGGCGCTTTGCGCGGTGACCACGGTAATGACGCCCGGCGCCTGGCGCACGTAGGCCAGGTCGAGGGAGACGATCCGGCCCTTGGCGATGCCGGCGCCGATCACGTGGCCATAGGCCGGGCGGGTGATCCGTTCATGCCACTCGAAGGCATAGGTGGCGGTCCCGGTGGTCTTCAGCGGCCCGTCGATGCGGTCGACTCCCTTGCCGACCACGGCCTGCCGATCGATCGGATTCTCGCCTGCGGCTGTTTCGAATTTCATGGCTCAGGCCCTCGCTTCGGCCAGCACGGCAGCGAGCGTGCGCTGCACCAGCGTCAGCTTGAATGCGTTGTGGTGGGTGGGGCTGGCATCGGCCAGCAGCGGCCCGGCGACGGCACGCGCACCGCGCGGCAATTCGGCCTCGGCCGCCTCCACGCGCCACGGCTTGTGGGCCACGCCGCCGACGGCGATCCGCCCGTTGCCGTCCGGCTGGATGACCGCCGCGACGGACACCAGCGCGAAGGCGTAGGAGGCCCGGTCACGCACCTTGTGATAGAGGTGGGTGCCGCCGAGCGGCTTCGGCAGGGTGACCGCGGTGATCAGCTCGCCCGGCGCCAGCGCATGCTCGACATGCGGCGTGTCGCCCGGCAGCCGATGGAAATCGGCGATCGGGACGCGCCGCGTCGAACCGTCGGGCCTTGCCGTTTCCACGGTCGCATCGAGCAGGCGCATGGCGATCGCCATGTCGCTCGGATGGGTGGCGATGCAGGCCTTGCTGACGCCGACCACCGCGTGCTGGCGGCTGAAGCCTTCCAGGGCCCCGCAGCCGCTGCCCGGCAGGCGTTTGTTGCACGGCTGGTTGGTGTCGTAGAAGTAGGGGCAGCGGGTGCGCTGCAGCAGGTTGCCGGCGGTGGTCGCCTTGTTGCGCAACTGGCCGGAGGCGCCGGCGAGGAGGGCGCGCGACAGCACCGCATAGTCACGCCGCACCCTCGGGTCCGCCGCCAGGTCGGTGTTGCGCACCAGCGCGCCGATGCGCAGGCCACCGTCGCGGGTGGGCTCGATCTTGTCCAGGTCCAGCCCGTTCACGTCGATCAGGTGCATGGGCGTTTCGATTTCGAGCCGCATCAGGTCGAGCAGGTTGGTGCCGCCGGCAATGAACCGGGCACCCGGGACGCGTGCGGCTGCGGCGGCGGCTTCGGCAGGCGATGCGGCGCGTTCGTAGGTGAATGACTTCATGCGCGCCCTCCAGCGACCTTGTTGATCGCCTCGATGATGTTGGAATAGGCGCCGCAGCGGCAGATGTTGCCGCTCATGCGTTCGCGCAGCTCGGCGTCGTTCAGTTCCGGCGCGGACGTCAGGTCGGCGCTCGCATGGCTGGGTACTCCGCGCTCGATCTCGTCGAGCACGGCCACCGCCGAGCAGATCTGGCCCGGAGTGCAGTAGCCGCACTGGTAGCCGTCGTGCCTGACGAAAGCGGCCTGCATGGGATGCAGCCGCTGCGGCGTGCCCAGGCCTTCGATGGTTGTGATCTCCGAGCCCTGGTGCATCACAGCCAACGTCAGGCAGCTGTTGATCCGCCGGCCGTCGACGATCATCGTGCAGGCCCCGCACTGGCCGTGGTCGCAGCCTTTCTTGCTGCCGGTGAGGTGCAGGTGCTCGCGCATCGCATCGAGCAGGGACGTGCGGTTGTCCAGCTCCAGCTCGCGGGGCTGGCCGTTGACCGAGAAGGACACGGCCGAGGTTTCGGTACGCCTGATGGGGGTTTCGTCCGCAGCGGCCCGCGAAGGCCCGATCAATGCGGTCACCGGAGTGAAAACCAGAAGCCCTCGGCCGAGCTCGAGAACCTCCCGACGCGACAGGCCGTGGTCGTCGCTGGAGTCGCTCATGTTCACATCCTCATGCGGAACACTGGAATGACTGAACATAGACGGTGATTGCGTGCTTGCCATCGACCAGCGGATGGCTGGCAACGTCGCGATCAGGGAATCCCCATGCCGTTGAAATCGGAACCGGCCTTGGCTGCCACCGTACGGTCATGCATGCGCTCGATCGATGGTAAGGCGACCAACGGGTTCGTATTAGTCGTTAAAAATCATCAGTTGGCGCCTTGTTGCGAGGAGGGGCGAGCCGGGCCGCTGTCTGCGGCCTGCAGCCGGAGCCTTGCTGGTCGCTCGATGCCCGAGGTTTCCACCGCCTTGCAGCCAACTTGCCCGGGGCAGGCTTCGAGCAAGAAGCCTGCGAGCGGTGCCGATGTCAGTGCCTCGCGGGTCAAGGCATGGCGAGACGAGGTGATGTACAGGCGGTCCAGGTGCGGGCCGCCAAAGGCCAGATCGGTGGGGCAGGGTACCGGTACGCCAATCAGCCGCTCGAGGCTGCCGTCTGCCGAGAACTGCACGACGCTCCAGCCGTCGCGCAGAGCTGTCCAGACCCCTCCATGGTTGTCCAGCGCCAGGCCGCTGAGGCAGCCCGATCCCTTCGGCAGGGTAGCGAAGCGGCGGATGGTGGGGTGTCCCGGTGTCAGTAGATAAATCGAGCCCGACTCGGGGGCCAGTGCATAAAGCGCCTGGCCGTCGCTGTTCCAGGCGAGAGCCTCGATGGGTTCACTGAGGTTCCAGTGACTGTGAAAGGAGGCTTCACGCTCATAGCACCCGAGCTTCCAGCCCCCTGCCTGCTTCAGGCTTCCCCAGATGAGCCCCTGAGTATCGACGCACAAGGCCGATGGCTTGCCGATGCGCCAGGCACCCTGGCTGATCGTCCGTCCTGCGTCGTCGATCAGCTGCCATCCATTCTGCTGGGCTACCAGAACGCCGTCCGGGTGCAGCTCGACGCCGATCACTGGCGTGTCCAGGCTAGCCAGTTGCCGCTCCTGCCCGTTTTCCAGTACCCGAATGGCAGGGGCAAGCGTGTCGGCCCAGTACAGGCACTGGCGTCGCGTCGACCAGCGCGGAAATGCACCATGAAAGGCCCAATCGCCGCTGGCGGCCTGGATCGGGTCTGCCGACCTGGGTTGCTCGACGACCGCCAGTTGACTGCCGACCCGCCGGGCCGCATCGGCAAGCTCCGGGCCCAGCAAATCCAGACGCGCGCGAGTCAGCCGGTAGGCAGGCCCGGCGACGCTGAGCGCGCCATGCACCTTGCCGCCTCCATCGACAATGGGAGCGGCCACGCAACGAACGCCTTCGCGAATCTCTTCATCGTCGATCGCGTAGCCACGCGCACGCGTGACACGCAGCTCGGCCAGCAGGCGCCGGCGATCGGTGATGGTCAGCGGGGTCAAGGGGGCGAGTGTCAGGCCCTTGAGAATCTCATCCCGCGCGGCATCGCCGAGCACGGAGAGGATGGCCTTGCCCTGTCCGGTGCAATACACCGGCTTGCTTTGCCCGAGCGAAGCCGCGGAGCGTACCGGGTGCGCTCCGTCACACCGCTCCAGCGACATGACCTGATTGCCGTCGAGCACCGCGAGGTAGGCCGTCTCGCCGGTGAGATCACGCAGCGCGCGCAGCTCGAAGCTGGCCGCCGCGACCAAGTCGGGCTTGAGATAGGCGTTGCGGACGAGCTCCAGATAGCGGAAGCCCAGGCGGTAGACCTTGCGCAGCGGATCGCGGCGCAACATGCCGCGGGACACCAAGCTGGCGATGATCCGGTAAAGCGTGGTTTTCGGCAGCCGGGTGCGCTCGGCCAGTTCCACCTGCGAGAGTCCCTGAGACGCCGACCCTACGGCCTCGAGCACGTCCAGTGCTTTCTCCAAAGAAGCGGTGCCTTCGTTCGTTCTCATCGAATATTCCCAGAATGTGGAACTGCCATGGGCATCCTCGAGGCCGTGCTGTTTTCAGGGTACGGCACGACGCCTAGCATCCGGGTACACCAAGGCATTTGGCAAGACGCCGTTCCAGATAATGGGAATCATCCGGAGTCCGGACAGTTGAGCCGATGCTGCGCAGCTGATGGAGATAACAAGAGCATGACGATCCACCAATACGCCGAGACCCTGCAAAACAGCACCGACCGCAGTGTGCATGTCGGCGACGACGTACTTGAAAAGCTTGCCCGTTGCAGCAGCGGCTCGCTGACCACCCAATTGTTCAAGCGAGGCTTCCGTCAACCGGCGATGGTCGGTCTGCGCGCCATGTGCCGTAACACCAAACCGTTCGCTGGCCGTGCCTTCACCATGCGCTTCATTCCCGCCCGCGAAGACATCGATACCTACGGCACCATGACCACCAGGCCCAACGGCGACAACCTCCAATGGCAGGGTGTTGAGCAGATTCAGCCGGGCGATGTGCTGGTCATCGACAGCCAGAACGATCCACGCGCCGCATCCGCCGGCAACATCCTGGTGACGCGCCTGCTGGCGCGCGGGGCCAAGGCGATCATCACCGACGGCGCACTGCGAGACGGCAGCGAAATCGCAGGGATGAACTTGCCGGCCTATGCGCGGGAGATCACTGCGACCACCCGTATCTCCTACCACCACGTCGCCGACCTGCAGGTGCCGATCGGCTGCGCTGGCGTGGCCGTCTACCCGGGTGACGTGATCGTCGGAGACGCCGATGGCGTGACGGTGGTACCGGCTTATCTCGCCGCAGAGCTTGCCGAAGTCTGCCTCGAGCAGGACGACATCGAGCGGTATCTGGCCATGCGTATTGCAGCGGGGGAACCGTTGTGGGGCGTTTACCCGCCCAGCCCCGACACGGTCGCTGCGTACAGGGATTGGATCGCCTCTGGACGCCCGAACATTCCCAGCATCATCGCAGAGGAGAACGCGTGATGACCGAACACCGGTACGCCCAGCTCATCCGCCGCTATTTCGATGCCTGCAACGAAGCCGACTTCGACAAGCTGGTGTCCTGCTTCACGCCTGACGCCGTCCATTACTTCCCAGCGGGGCTCCCCGACATTCCCTGGCGCGGCGCCGACACGATCGCTGCCAAGTGGGTCTGGTGCGTCGAAAACCTCGGTTCCCAGTGGACCATCGAGAAGATCCTGGTAAGCCATGACAGCCACGAAGCCGTGATCGAGTGGACGCACTGGAAGGGCAAGCTGGGCACCGCCCTTCGCGGGGACGAATGGTATGTGTTCGACGAAAAAAGTGGCCTGATCAAGGAGATCCGCGCGTATTACGCCGCTCCGGCGGATAAGGATGTGACGATCAACGAACTGGTCGACTTCGACTATTCCAACCGCGGCTATCACCTTGAGCCCAATGCGCGCTGAGCGACTGGAGGAGCTCGATACATGACCATTTCTGACTTCGCTCTCATCGATCGGGCGGTCGCCGAAGCCGCCGAGGCTCGACCGATTTGGGCACAATCCGGCGCCACAGTCCGTAGCCAGCTGTTGCGCGGGTTGGCGGACGTACTCGAGGCTAACGCCGACGAACTGATCGGTTTGGCCGATCGCGAAACGGGCCTGGGCGAAGCCCGCCTGAAAGGTGAAATCGCCCGTACGGCCTACCAGCTTCGCGGATTCGCTTCCGAAGTCGACGCGGGGGTTCCGTTCAGGCGGATCGATGATGCCGCCGTCGAAGGGTTGCCGCCGGCCGGCCGCCCGCGCCTGACCCGTGTGCGGGTGCCGTTGGGTCCGGTTGCGATGTTTTCCGCGAGCAACTTCCCGTTCGCCTTCTCGGTACTTGGCGGCGACACCGCTTCGGCGCTGGCCGCCGGCTGCCCTGTCGTGGTCAAGGCACATTCGGGCCACCCGCAGCTGTCTCGCGCGGTATTCGACCTGGCCCGTGGCGTAATCGCCAGGCAGCAGCTGCCGGCCGGTGTGCTGACGATGGTGGAGAGCGCTAGTCGGGCCGGTGGCGGCCACCTCGTGCAGCACCCGGACATCGCCGCGGTTGCCTTCACGGGGTCCTACCAGGGAGGCAAGGCGTTATGGAAGCTGGCCAACGAACGGCGACACCCGATTCCGTTCTTTGGAGAGTTGGGCTCGGTCAATCCCCTTGTGGCGTTGCCGAACGCGCTGGCAAAGGACCCGGATGGATTGGCCAAGGCCCTGGCAGGCTCCATCACCCTGGGTTGCGGTCAGTTCTGTACCAGCCCGGGCGTGATCGTCCTGCTCGACGACCCGGCCAGCGACCGTTTCGTCGCAAGCCTTGGCACTGCACTCAAGCCCATCCAGACCCACCGCATGCTGACCGACGGCATTCGTTCGGGGTTCGAGAAAGCTGCTGCGGCCATTGCCCGTGCGAACGATGTGCAGGCCCTGTTCGAGCCGGCAGTCGATGGCGCCGGTCCGGCACCGCAGCTTTTCCAGGTCTCGGCAGAACGCTTCATTGCCGACGAGCGACTGCGCGACGAAATGTTCGGTCCAGCCGCCATCGTGGTGCGTGCCCGCTCGCTGAACGAGGCCACTGAGGCGCTGGCCGCCATCGGCGGCACGCTGACCGCGACGCTATGGGGTGTAGAGGAGCCCAACGAGGCCAACCGCGCTCTGGTGCGTGTCGCCGAGACGATTGCAGGCCGCGTCCTGTTCGCCGGCGTGCCTACAGGGGTCGCGGTGACACACGCGCAGCATCACGGCGGCCCATGGCCGGCATCCACTGCACCGAGCACCACTTCGGTCGGCTATGCCGCGCTCGAGCGCTTTCTGCGCCCGGTTGCACTCCAGGACGCGCCGGCCTGGGTTCTCGAAGGCAAGCAGGGCTGAGGAGTCACGCCGATGATGAAGCACATCGTGATGTTCCGCCGCATTCCGGGCGTAGAGCCCCAGGCGGAACTGGAAGAACGTCTCGTTGAGCGCATGCGCTTGCTTCCGAACTCGATCGATTTCGTCCGGGACTGGCGGGTTTCGGCCAACGAACTGGATCGGCCGATCTGCTGGGATTACATCCTTGAGTCGACGTTCGACGATGCCCAGGCCGTAGCCGAATATTTGCCGCACCCGGCCCATCAGGCGTTGGTGGCAGATCTCAAGCAGTACTTCGAATGGGTGGCCGTCGACTACACGATCAGCAATGCCAGCTCCTAGGCCTGTCCCGTAATGCAACCGCAGGCCTGAATAAAAACAACGACAGAGGCAAACACCATGAACAATGGCAAGTGGCACGCGCTAACCAAGAGCGGTGAACCTTCACCGGCCGCTGCGGCGCTAGCGGCAGAGGTCCGTCATGGATCCGTTTTGGCAAGGCCGGTTATCCAATCCTGATCTTTCACTGACCACAGTCACGTCGGCCCGCTGGCTATGGGACGATCGCCAGGCTCTGCGTCCTGTCCCGTCCCGAGTATGGCCACATGACCCGGAGTGACGCCGGCGCGCCAGGTTACGGCCTGTACGACCACGCCCTGTGAGAACCTACCTGCAAGGACTACGGAGGGACTGGCAACGCTAGACAGGCCCGCGCCAAGCGCCGCCGCAACACGACGTGGCCTGACGGGTTCGCTCGATTCAGGCCGCACTGGACAAACAACTATAAGAGTTCCAATGCCATGAAGAAGATGTTCAAGCACTACCTGGCCGCTGCCTGTGTCGCGGTGGGTGCCTTTGCCACCATCGCTGGCGCCGCGGAGAAGATCGACTATCCCGCCAACACCGTGAGGCTGTTCGTCCCGGCGGCCCCTGGCGCGGGCACCGACGCGATGGCGCGGCTTTACGCGCGTGAATTCGAGGCACTCACCGGCTCGACCGTAGTGGTCGTCAACCAGAGCGGAGGCGGCGGCGTAGTGGCCTTCCAGTCACTGGTGCGTGCCAAACCCGACGGTTCGACGCTGCTGTTCTATCACACGGCGCTGCACGTCGCCCATGTATCCGGCCGCTCGCCCTTCGGCGCCGCGGACATGCGCCCGCTGGCCACGCTGGGCGCACTGAACGAAGCCTACGTGGCGCCGGTTAACGCCCCGTACGACAACCTCAAGGAACTGCTCGACTACGTCAATAAAGAGGGCAACAGCCTGGCTATTGGCATGCAGATGGGCGGCACCACCCAGGTGAAGGCACAGGCCCTGGCCCGACTTGCCGGCAAGGATCGCATTCGCCTGGTCGATGGAGGTTCCGAAGCCCAGCGCACACCGCAGCTGCTGGGGGGCCAGCTGCAACTCGGCATCATGGGCGTCAATTCCGCATTGCAGTACGAAAAGAGCGGCGACGTGAAAATCCTCGGGGTCGCATCCGACAAGCGCGACCCGGCCGCGCCCGAGTGGCCGACCGCCAAGGAGCAGGGGGTCGACCTTGCCCTTCCGCTGGTGTTCGCCCTCTACGCGCCCAAGGGCATGGACCCGGCGCTGGTCGAAAAGCTCGACCGCATGAATACCGCCATCGAGCAAAGCGAAAACTTCCAGAAAGGCATGCGCACCGTCGGCGTGGCGCCGGACTTCCGCACCGCACAGGAGGCCGAGACCTACTTGCTAGCGGAAGAAGCACGGATCAAGAGCCTGCTCTGAGATTGTGAGAAAAATTGGCAGCGCAAGCACCTCCGGGTGCTTGCGGCAATTCGAAGGTACTGACTGATGACACTTCACAACCGCCTGCTCGGCTCGTTCTTCGTACTGCTCGCACTCCCGGTGCTCTGGTCGGCGTGGCACATGCCCGCCGGAGCCATGGGCGATCCAGGCCCAGCGGTGTATCCGGCAACCATCGCCCTGTTGATGATTCCGCTGGGGTTGCTGCTGGCATTCCAGAGAGACAAGCGAACCCAGCCGGCCGCCACACCGCGTGACGAAAAAACGGATACCGGCCATCGTCCGGCCCTGGTGCGCGGCGTCCTGCTGCTGGTGCTCACCGGCCTGTTCATCGGATCGCTCGATTATCTCGGCGTCCTTCTGTCCACCGTGTCGTTCCTCTGGCTGGCCGCCTTGCTGCTGGGCAAACGCTCGGCGCGTGCCGCGCTGATCTACCTGGTGGCGTCCTGCCTGATCGGCGGGCTCGCCTATGTGGTTTTCGTCAAGGTGCTCCACCTGACCTTGCCTTCCGGCCTGTTTTTCTAGGAGGTCCTGCCAGATGCTGGACATCTTCCTCGTCAGCCTTTCCGAGCTGATAACCCCGACCGGCCTGGCGCTGTTGCTGGGCGCCTCGATCATTGGCCTGATCATCGGCACGCTGCCGGGCCTGAACGTGGCCATGGCTGTCGCCATTCTGCTTCCCCTGACCTTCAGCATGGCGCCCGCGCTGGGGCTGTCGGCCCTTGTCGCGGTCTACGTGGGCGGCATGTCGGGCGGCGCGGTCAGCGCGGTCCTGCTGAACATGCCGGGCACCTCGTCGGCGATCGCGACGACCTTCGAAGGGTTCCCCATGTCGCGCAAGGGGCAGGCGGTCAAGGCATTGGCCACCTGTACGCTGGCCTCGTTCGCCGGCGGCCTGATCGGACTGTTCCTACTGGTTGCCTTTGCCCCCATGGCCGCCAGGCTCGCCCTCAAGCTGGGGCCGGCCGAGTACTTCTCGCTATCGCTGATGGCACTGGCGATGGTGACCATCCTGGCGCGAGGTTCGATGGTCAAGGGGTTGCTTGCCTGCCTGCTAGGCATGCTGGGTGGCACGGTCGGCTTTGCGCCGATCGACGGCACCGCACGTTTCACCCTGGGGTCGATGGACCTGATGGCCGGACTCGGGGTCATCCCGGTGATGATTGGACTGTTCGCTATCACGCAAGCCCTGCGCGAGGCCTACGACAACAAGCCGCTGACATCCTCGTTCACTTTCGAAAAGAAGGGGCTCGACGTCACCTGGCGCGAAGTGCAGCAGAACATAGGGAATATCATCCGCTCCTCGCTGATCGGAGTAGGCATTGGCGTCTTGCCGGGCATGGGTGGCACGGCGTCGAACATGATCGCCTATGCCGCGGCGCAGCAGTCGTCGAAGCATCGCGCTGAATTCGGCAAGGGCCATGTGGATGGGCTGTGGGCAACCGAGTCGAGCAACAGCGCCGGAGTAGGGGGGGCGTTACTGCCGCTCATCACGCTCGGCATTCCCGGCGACGGCGTGACGGCCATCATGATCGGCGCCTTCATGATCCATGGCCTGCAACCGGGGCCGCTGCTGTTCACCGAACAGCCCGGCATCGTCACCTCGATTTATGCCGCGCTGCTGATCGCCATCGTCTTCGTCGTCGCATTCCAGTTGCTGACACTGCGTGTGTTCCCGCGCGTGCTGGGCATTCCGAAGCATTATCTGGTGCCCGTCATCGTGGTGCTGTCGGTGTTCGGAGCGTTCGCAGCGGACAACAACATGTTCGACATCTGGGTGATGTTCGGCACAGGCCTGATCGGCATCATCCTGATCAGTGTCGGGCTGCCGGTGGGGCCGCTGATCCTCGGCTTCATTCTGGGGCCGATCGTAGAAACCAACCTGCGTCGCGCCCTCATGCACTCCAACGGGGATGCGACGGTGTTCTTTACCGAGCCGATTTCTCTGGTGTTCATGTTGGCAATCATTGCCTTCGTGCTTTTCGGAGTACTGAAGAACACTTGCAGCGGCTGGTTTGGCCGACTGGCCAGCCGCTGAGTGGTGTAGGGCAGGGCGTGCATGGTCCCGGCAGTCGTCAGGTACTTTCACGCACCAGCAGTTCGAAGCCGACGTCATGCACAAGTGACGTCGGCTTGTCGCCTTCGAGTCGCCGAAGCAGATGGTCGGCGGCCAGTTCACCGATGCGCGCGCTATCGACCCGGACCGTGCTGAGGCGGGGATGGGTGTGCGCGGCAAACTCGAAGTCGCCGAAGCCCAGCACGCCCAGGTCATGTGGCACGCGAAGGCCGCGAGCTTGCGCCTCGGCCAGGACGCCCTGGGCAAGCAGGTCGATGCTGCAGATCACCGCGTCGAGCCTTGGGTCCATCTCCAGTAGGCGAGCCAGCCCCTCGCGCCCATGCCGCATGCCCACCGGTACCGGGACCGCCGCCTGCGCGCCAACCGCGACACCGGCCTCGATCAAGGTCTCAAGGCAGGCGCGTCGTCGCGTTTCGGCCCTCTGATCCTCGCTCCATAGCAGACCAATCCGCTGGTATCCATGGTCGAGCATGTGCCGTGCCATGGCGGCCCCGGCCGCGGCGTGCGAAAAGCCGACCAGCGCCTCGATGGGGTCGGCGTTCAGCTCCCAGGACTCGACGACAGGCAGCCCGCGTGCGAGCAGCCGCTGCCGTGCGGTGGGGGTCGACAGGGGTTTGGTCAGCACCAGTGCATCCGGCCGGCGACTGAGGACGGCATCGATCAATGTGCTTTCCTCCTGGTGCGGCAACTCCGACTGGCATAGCAGCAGTTGGTAGCGCGCCGCAGCAAGACGAGTGCCGAGGTGCGTCATGGTCTCGGTGAAAGCTGGATTGGCCACGCTGGGTACCAGCGCGATGACCAGCCGGCTGCGTTGGGAAACGAGGCCCCCCGCAAGCAGATTGGGCACATATCCGGTACGGGCGATGGCGCTTCGAACGCGTTTGGCGGTGCGCTCGGAGACAAGATGCGGCCGGTTGATGACCCGCGACACGGTGATGGCCGATACCTTGGCGATCCTGGCCACGTCATCCAGCGTGACAGTGCGGCCGGCGGCGTCTGGAATCGGAGGAGGGGTATCGGACATCGGGCATCTCACGCATCGGTTGTTGGCGACGCAGTTTAAAGCTTGAACGCTACGGCGCAGCAGTGCAGGGCAGCAGCCTTCCCACCATGTGGGAAAGACAACGAGTTCCAGTTTGCCTGCCTCCCGCGTGGCTGACTACCATCGATGACAGCGCTGTCATTGTTAGCGCTGTCATTCGGCCAAGGTAGCGTCATGGCTGCCTTGCACACTACAAGAAGACGGGAAGTGCCCATGATCGAAAGCAACGTTTACATCGAACCGAAGATCGCTGCTCTGCAGCCCGGGGAAGCGACTACCGATGCCATCGAGTGGGTCAAGGTGTCCTTGACCTATCTGCCGCTTGCGGCTCCCATCAGCGATGCCAAGGTCCTGACCGGGCGGCAGAAGCCACTGACCGAAATCGCCTTCATCTTCGCCGAAATCCGTACGCGTGAAGGGCATGAAGGCATCGGCTTCGGCTATTCCAAGCGGGCCGGGGGGCCGGGCATGTACGCCCATGCGAAGGAGATAGCGCCGAACCTGCTCGGTGAAGACCCGAACGACATTGCCAAGCTGTTCAACAAGCTGCTCTGGGCGGGGGCATCAATGGGCCGCAGCGGACTCACGACCCAGGCCATCGCACCTTTCGACATCGCGCTCTGGGACCTCAAGGCCAAGCGAGCTGGCCTGCCGCTGGCAAAACTGCTGGGAGCGCATCGTGACTCGGTGCAGTGCTACAACACCTCGGGCGGCTACCTTTCGACACCGCTGGAGAACGTCCTGGACAACGTCGATACGTCACGCGCGAACGGCATCGGTGGGATCAAGATCAAGGTCGGCCAACCCGATACGGCCATTGATTACAAGCGCGTCAAGGCGGTGCGCGAGCGCCTGGGCGAAGGCTTTCCCTTGATGGTCGATGCAAACCAGCAATGGGATCGGGTCACCGCGCAGCGCTTCTGCCGCAAGCTCGAAGAGTTCGACCTGACCTGGATCGAGGAGCCGCTGGATTGCTATGACTTCGAGGGACACGCCGCGCTTTCCGCCTCGCTGGATACCGCCATCGCTACGGGCGAAATGCTCACAAGCTTCGGGGAGCATGCGCAGCTGATCCAGGCGTCCGGGTCCGATTTCATCCAGCCGGATGCACCCCGGGTAGGCGGTATCACGCCATTCCTGCAGATCATGTCCCTTGCCAGCTTCAAGGGACTGAAACTGGCGCCGCACTTCGCCATGGAGATCCATCTTCACTTGGCAGCGGCTTACCCCCAGGAACCTTGGCTGGAGCACTTCGAGTGGCTCGAACCGATGTTCAACGAGCGCCTCGAACTCAGGGACGGTCGCATGTGGATACCGAACCGACCCGGTCTTGGCTTTAGCTTGAGCGAGCAGGCTCTGGCGTGGACCCAGGACACAGTAGAGTTTCGGTAGGGACTCGGATTCGAAAGCGGACCTGACCTCAAGGATGAAGGCGGTCCGCTTGCGTTGATCGCAGGCTCATGAAGCATGGCGGCAGTCCAAACGGCAGGCGCATTGTGACGCGGGCAACGGAGGTATCGGCCCTGTGAAGGGAAAGCCAGCCATGTCCCGGGCCAGATACTTCGCATAATCTATATTATGTTAAATCAGGTATCGTAATGGCAGCCGTATAGGTCGTTGTCCGATGCCCGGCATCCCGCCCGCCTGATGCCTCTGCCGCCTCATCGATGTTCGCTATATGTCGCGACGGATATTTACCCACTGCAGTGGCACCGAAGCGATCGTCGCCACCAGTCCTCAGCAAAGCCCGCCTCACGAACACCTCCAGCTGGTGGGCGTTGGCAAAGGTCTATCAGAACCCTAATGTCGGCGAGGCATCCTTCACCCAGAGGCGCGCGCCCCCGTCGCGGGCCACGGCCTGAAAGGACTCGCCCGCTGGCAGGCGCATCCAGCTCAAAGGCTGGAGTTGGAAGTCTTCCCCGGTGACGCTTCCCTCGAGCAGCAAGATCTCCAGCCCTCTAGGGTTGTTCACGCGCATCGCCGCGCACGGTTTGAGCGCCTCCACCCAGACACGTTCATGCTCATTGACGAACAGCAACTGGCTGTCCCCGGCAGATAGCTGGGCGACTACATGCCTGTCGTCGGCCGGATGAAATTGCCGTAGCCGCACGAAGATCATGCAACCACCGCTCGCGCCCGGAGCGTGTCGGCTGCCAGGGGGATTGCGCACGTAGCTGCCTGCCGGATAGCGACCGTTTTCGTCCTCGAAAACGCCCTCGAGCACCAGGAACTCTTCGCCGCCGGTATGGGTGTGCGGACTGAAATGGCTACCCGGTGCATAGCGCACCAGGCTGGTCGCCCGCGCCTGCTCGCCACCCACGCGATAAAGCGGACGTCTATCGACCCCAGCGAGGGGGCTGGCGATCCATGGCTGGGTTGCGGCGTGCACAATCGCCCGGCGCGACCTGTCATCGTTTAGAAGTTCCGGGATCACTGCGTTGACCTTCTCAAGCGTACCAGTGACAGACGAGTCCACACCCCTGATGCTGCGGCAGTGTGCTCATGGAAGTTTTCAGTCCGGATAGCGGCTCACCTCGATCAGGTTGCCGTCCGGGTCGCGAAAGTAGACCGACTCGATCGGCCCCAGCGCGCCGGTGCGCGCGACCGGGCCTTCTTCGATCTCGACCCCCTGTGAACGCAGATGATCGATGAGTTCATCCATCGTACGCCGGGTGATCAGGCACAGGTCGATGGCGCCGGGCATCGGCGTGCGCGCCTTGGGCTCGAACTCCTTGCCGGCCTGATGCAGGTTGAACTTGTGCGAGCCGAACGCCAGGGCGTGGCGTCCCTCGCCGAAGCTCACCGGCTGCATGCCCAGCACACGCGCGTAGAACGCGAGCGTGCGCGGGATGTCGGCGACGGTGAGCACCAGATGGTCGATGCGTTCGATCATGGTATGTCCCTGTCCAGCAGGTGGAAGCGCGGCAGCCCGAGGTGCCAGCGGATCGCCGCCAGCCGGATCAGCAGCACCACGAGCATCGCCACGCCCGTATCGACCCAGTGCGGCGTGCCCAGCTGGCGCAGGATGACGAACACCAGCGAACCGACCAGGCAGGCCGTGGCATAGATTTCCTTCTGGAAGATCAGCGGGATTTCGTTGCACACCACGTCGCGGATTACGCCGCCGGCGACGCCGGTCATCACGCCCATGATCAGCGCAGTGCTCACCGGCACCTGGTGCTGCAGCGCCACTTCGGTACCGATTACGGTGAACACCGCCAGGCCGAAGGCATCGGAGACCAGCAGCCCGGTTTCGTGGATCGGCCGTGTCACGCGCACCCAGAGTACGGTGCCGACCGCCGCCAGCGTGCAGACGATCAGGTAGGTGTCGTCGCGAATCCAGCTGACCGGGTGGTTGTCGAGAATGAGGTCGCGCAGGGTGCCGCCACCCAGCGCGGTGACGATGGCGATCACCAGCACGCCGAACAGGTCCATGGACTTGCGCCCGGCCATGAGCGCGCCGGTGATGGCGAACACCGCCACGCCGAACAGGTCGGCGATGTAGAAGAGAGTCTCCATGTCAGATCGCCGTGGGGATCCTCATGGTGACGAACTCTTCGGCGGCGGTCGGGTGGATGCCAATGGTCTCGTCGAACACCTGCTTGGTCGCCCCCGCCTTCACCGCCACGGCCAGCCCCTGCATGATCTCGCCGGCATCCGGCCCGACCATGTGGCAGCCGAGCACGCGATCGGTCTCGGCATCGACCACCAGCTTCATCAGGCTGCGTTCGAGGCTCTTGGTGATGGTCAGCTTCATCGGCCGGAAGCGGCTCTCGTAGACCACCACCTTGTGTCCTTCCGCCCTCGCCTGTTGCTCCGTGAGCCCGACGGTGGCCATGTTCGGCAGGCTGAACACGGCGGTCGGAATGTGCGCGTAGTCCACCGGGCGGTACTGCTCCGGCTTGAACAGGCGGCGCGAAACGGCCATGCCTTCGGCCAGCGCCACCGGGGTGAGCTGAACCCGGCCGATCACGTCGCCGATGGCGAGGATCGAGGGCACGGACGTGCGGTAATGCTCGTCGACCTTGATGAAGCCGCGCTCGTCCAGCGCCAGGTCGAGGTTTTCCAGACCCAGGTTGTCCAGCATCGGCCGGCGACCGGTCGCGTAGAAGATGCAGTCAGCCTCCATGACGCGCCCGTCCTCGAGCGTCGCCTTCAGGCTTCCGTCGGCCTGGCGGTCGATGCGGGCGATGTCGGCCTTGAACTGCAGGTCCACGCCCTTCTTGATCAGTTCGTCCTTCAGGTGGTCGCGCAGCGCGTCGTCGAAGCCGCGCAGGAACAGCTCACCGCGGTACAGCAGGCTGGTCTGCGCGCCGCAGCCGTTGAAGATCGAGGCGAACTCGACGGCGATGTAGCCGCCGCCGACCACCAGCACGCGGCGCGGCAGGCATTCGAGATGGAAGGCCTCGTTGGAGGTGATGGCATGTTCGCGCCCGGGGATGTCGGGCACGAACGGCCAGCCGCCGGTGGCGACCAGGATGTGCTCGGCGGTGTAACGCTTGCCCTCGACTTCCACCGTGTGGGCATCGACGATGCGTGCATGGGCCTGCAGCAGGGTCACGCCGTTGTCGACCAGCAGGTTGCGGTAGATGCCGTTCAGCCGCTGGATTTCCCGGTCCTTGTTGGCGATCAGGGTGCTCCAGTCGAAGCTGGCGCCATCGAAGGTCCAGCCATAGCCCTCGGCTTCGCTGAAGTCCTCGGCGTAATGCGCGCCGAAGACCAGGAGTTTCTTCGGCACGCAGCCGACGTTGACGCAGGTGCCGCCCAGGTAGCGGCTTTCGGCGACGGCCACGCGCGCACCGAAGCTGGCGGAAAACCGGGCCGCCCGGACGCCGCCGGAACCGGCGCCGATGACGAACAGGTCGAAGTCGTAGGTCATTGATCGTTGTCTCCAGTAAGGCGCTTAGGATACCGACGTCGGCCGTTCGAATCATAGGAGCGAAGCGCATGTCCCCTACCCTGACCCACCTGGCCCTGCATGTTCCCGACCTCGACGCCTGCATTGCGTTCTACGAGCGCTTCTGCGGCATGCACGTGTTCCACCAGCGCGCCGGCAAGGGCTCGCGCATCGTCTGGATGGCCGAGCCCGGAAAGGAGCGCGAGTTCATCTTCGTGCTGATGCCCGGCGGGCAGGATCGTCATCTCGCCGCCAACGACTACAGCCATTTCGGTTTCGCCCTGCCCAGCCGGGAAGCGGTCGACGCCATCGCCGCACGGGCCCGCAGCGCCGGCTGCCTGATCTGGGAACCGCGCGACGAGCCCTATCCGGTCGGCTATTACTGCGGGCTGCGCGACCCGGCAGGAAACTACGTCGAGTTCAGCTACGGCCAGCCGCTGGGCCCCGGTGCCGAGGACCTGCCCTCGCCCGGCTGAAAAAACGAAGGCCACCCGAAGGTGGCCCTGGTCACGCCGACGGCTCTCAGAAGGCCTGGCCGGTCAGGTAGAAGTTCTCGTAGCAGAAATTGGTCGCCGCGATGTAGCCCTCGGCGCTTCCGCAGTCGAAACGCTGCCCCTTGAACTTGTAGGCCAGCACGCAGCCGTCGCGCGCCTGCTTCATCAGCGCGTCGGTGATCTGGATTTCCCCGCCCTTGCCCGGTTCGGTCTGCTCGATCAGCTCGAAGATATCCGGGGTCAGGATGTAGCGGCCGATGATCGCCAGGTTCGACGGCGCATCTTCCGGCTTGGGCTTCTCGACCATGTGGCTGACGCGGAAAATGTCGTCGCGGATCATTTCGCCGGCGATCACGCCGTACTTGCTGGTCTCTTCCGGCGGCACTTCCTGGATGGCGACGATGGAGCAGCGGAACTGGTTGTACAGCTTGACCATCTGCGCCAGCACGCCGTCCCCTTCCGGGTGGAGACAGAGGTCGTCGGCCAGCACCACGCCGAAGGGCTCGTCGCCGATCAGCGGGCGGCCGCTGAGGATCGCGTGGCCGAGGCCCTTCATTTCCACCTGGCGGGTGTAGGAGAAATTGCATTCGTCGATCAGGCGACGGATACCGACCAGGTACTTCTCCTTGTCGGTGTTGCGAATCTGGTGTTCGAGTTCGTAGCTGATGTCGAAGTGGTCTTCCAGCGAGCGCTTGCCGCGCCCGGTGACGATGGCGATCTGGTTGAGCCCGGCCTGCAGCGCTTCTTCCACCCCGTACTGGATCAGGGGCTTGTTCACCACCGGCAACATTTCCTTGGGCATGGCCTTGGTGGCCGGGAGGAAACGGGTTCCGTATCCAGCCGCTGGGAAAAGGCATTTCTTGATCATGTGAGTCCTTGAATGAAGGGTTCCAATTGATGCATGCGTCCGTTTCGTTAAGTACGGCAGCTGCCCTGCGGTGAGCGAACCGGCGGCAGCCTCAGCCCTCTGAGTGGCCTGGACCGCCAGCCCGGATCGTACCCCTACGACCACCACGGCGTGAATCGGTTCTCGAAATTAAAGGCTTGCCTGCAGCCGGGCCGCTGGTCGGGTGTTGTGACGGCACTTCCCGCACCGAAAGACGGAACCCACGCCCCCATACTGCCGTAGGGTGGGCTTCAGCCCACCATCTCGATAACGTGACCGCGACGGGACGCTCCCTACACGCTCGTGTAAGCATTTTCCTACACGACGCGATGGCAATGAGCCATTCACACTGGCCCAGTGCCTCTACATAATCACCCTCGCATGCTGATGCGCAGGGATCGCAAGGAAGCCAAGCGCAACGACGACGGACAAGGAGTCCGGCAGGGACGGCAAGGACCCGCATGTACAGCCCCGCTTCGGCGGGGCTTCTTTTTTACGGGCCGGCGAACTCGCTTGTCGCCCGTCATATCGCCGCATCGATACCGCCCGCCCGCAGGCATGCCTATCATCACGCCGGCTGATATTCATCTTCGCCCCGTTCGATTCGTTATCGCTCCCCCCGCCGAGCACACTCCGCAGCGTCGCCCAATCCCAGGCATGCGGAGTCCACATGGAATCGTCACTCAAGCCCTTGCGTATTTCTCTCGTCGTTCTTGCCGCCATGGCGCTCGGCGCCTGCGGGCGTGAAGCCGAGCAGGCGCAAAGCGCACCGCCCGCCCCGACCGTCAGTGTCGCCCAGGTCCTCCAGCAGCCGGTGGTGGAATGGGACGAGGTCACCGGCCGCCTGGAAGCGCCGGAAACGGTGGAGATCCGTCCGCGCGTGTCCGGCTACATCGACCGGGTCGCCTTCGAGGAAGGCTCGAGCGTGCGCAAGGGCGACCTGCTGTTCCAGATCGATCCGCGCCCCTTCGAGGCCGAGGTCAAGCGCCTCGAAGCCCAGCTCGCCCAGGCGCGCGCGCAGCAGCGTCGTACCGCCAGCGAAGCCGAACGCGGCGAGCGCCTGCGCGAGCGCAACGCCATCTCCGCCGAGCTGGCCGATGCGCGTATCAGCGCCGCCCAGGAAGCCCGAGCCGCCACCGCGGCGATCGCCGCCCAGCTGGAAGCGGCCCGCCTGAACCTGTCCTTCACCCGCGTCAGCGCGCCCATGGACGGCCAGGTCAGCCGCGCCGAAGTGACCGCCGGCAACCTGGTCAACGCCGGCGAGACGCTGCTCACCAGCCTGGTCTCCACCGACAAGGTCTATGCCTATTTCGAAGCGGACGAGCGCATCTACCTCAAGTACCGGCACCTGGCGCGCCAGGGCAGCCGCGCGCAGGAGACGCCGGTGTACCTCGGCCTGACCGACGAGACCGGGCACCCGCACCTGGGCCGCATGAATTTCGTCGACAACCACGTCGATCCGCGTACCGGCACCATCCGCGGGCGTGCCGTGTTCGACAACCGCGAAGGGCTGTTTACCCCCGGTCTCTATGCGCGGCTGAAGCTGGTCGGCAGTGCGACCTACGAGGGCCTGCTGATCCAGGATTCCGCCGTGGGCACCGACCTGGGCAAGAAGTTCGTCCTCACCCTGAAGGAAGACGGCACGCTGGATTACCGCGCCATCGAACTCGGGCCCAAGCTCGAGGGCCTGCGCATCGTACGCAACGGCCTGCAGCCGGGTGACCGCATCGTGGTCAACGGCCTGCAGCGGGTACGCCCCGGCATGAACGTCGAGGCGCAGACCGTGCCGATGGCCGACGAGGACACCCTCGCCGCCCTCGCCCGCCAGCGCCGCGCCGTCGAGGCCGCCGACACCAACGTCGCCCAGCGCGAGCCCGAGAAGTCCCCGCGCGGCTGAACCAGCGCCTCCCCGCGAGGCACTCCTGCAGCGTTCCCCCTGCCCGCCCTGCGCGGGCAGCGGACGCCTCTTGCCGAGCGTAACCGTAACGAAGGAATGTCCCGATGAACTTTTCCCAGTTCTTCATCCAGCGGCCGATTTTCGCCGCCGTGCTTTCGCTGGTCATCCTGATCGCCGGCGGCATCTCGCTGTTCCAGCTGCCGATCAGCGAGTACCCCGAGGTCGTGCCGCCGACCGTGGTGGTGCGCGCCGAATTCCCCGGCGCCAACCCCAAGGTCATCGGCGAAACCGTCGCCTCGCCGCTCGAGCAGGCCATCACTGGCGTCGAGAACATGCTCTACATGTCCTCGCAGGCGACCTCCGACGGCAAGATGACCCTGACCCTCACCTTCGCCCTCGGCACCGACCTGGACAAGGCGCAGGTGCAGGTGCAGAACCGGGTCACGCGCACCATGCCGACCCTGCCGACCGAGGTGCAGCGCATCGGCGTGACGGTCGACAAGGCCTCGCCCGACCTGACCATGGTGGTGCACCTGACCTCGCCCGACGACCGCTACGACATGCTCTACCTGTCGAACTACGCGACGCTCAACATCAAGGACGAGCTGGCGCGGCTCGAAGGCGTCGGCGACGTGCAACTGTTCGGCCTCGGCGACTATTCGCTGCGCGTCTGGCTGGATCCGAACAAGGTCGCCTCGCGCAACCTGACCGCCACCGACGTGGTCAACGCCATCCGCGAGCAGAACCGCCAGGTCGCCGCCGGCGCGCTCGGCGCACCGCCGGTGGACGGCGGCAACAGCTTCCAGCTGTCGATCAACACCCAGGGCCGGCTGGTCACCGAGGAAGAGTTCGAGAACATCATCGTGCGCGCCGAGGCGGACGGCGCCATCACCCGCCTGCGCGACATCGCCCGCGTCGAACTCGGCTCCAGCCAGTACGCGCTGCGCTCGCTGCTGGACAACAAGCCGGCGGTGGCCATCCCGATCTTCCAGCGCCCGGGCTCCAACGCCATCGAGATTTCCGACCTGGTGCGCGCGCGCATGGCCGAGCTGAAGCAGACCTTCCCGCAGGGGGTGGACTATTCCATCGTCTATGACCCGACGGTGTTCGTGCGCGGTTCGATCGAGGCGGTGGTGCACACCCTGCTGGAAGCCATCGTGCTGGTGGTGCTGGTGGTGATCCTGTTCCTGCAGACCTGGCGCGCCTCGATCATCCCGCTGGCGGCGGTGCCGGTTTCACTGATCGGCACCTTCGCGGTGATGCACATGTTCGGCTTCTCGCTCAACGCGCTGTCGCTGTTCGGCCTGGTGCTGGCGATCGGCATCGTTGTGGACGACGCCATCGTCGTGGTGGAGAACGTCGAACGCCACATCGGCCTTGGCGAGACACCGGTGCAGGCCGCCCGCCAGGCCATGAAGGAGGTCACCGGGCCGATCATCGCCATCGCCCTGGTGCTGTGCGCGGTGTTCGTGCCGACCGCCTTCATTTCCGGTCTGACCGGGCAGTTCTACCAGCAGTTCGCGCTGACCGTGGCGATTTCCACGGTGATCTCCGCGTTCAACTCGCTGACGCTGTCGCCGGCCCTCGCCGCCGTCCTGCTCAAGGGCCACGACGAGCCGAAGGACCGCTTTTCCCGCCTGCTCGACAAGCTCTTCGGCGGCTGGCTGTTCGGCCCCTTCAACCGTGTGTTCGACCGCGCCAGCCACGGCTACGTCGGTGCCGTACGCAGGGTCCTGCGGTTGAGCTCGATCGCCCTGCTGGTTTATGCCGGGCTGCTGGGCCTGACCTACCTGGGCTTCTCCAGCACCCCGACCGGCTTCGTTCCCGGCCAGGACAAGCAGTACCTGGTGGCCTTCGCCCAACTGCCCGACGCGGCGACCCTCGACCGCAGCGAGGACGTCATCCGGCGGATGTCCGACATCGCCATGAAGCACCCCGGCGTGGAAAGCACCGTGGCCTTCCCCGGCCTGTCGATCAACGGCTTCACCAACAGCCCGAACAGCGGCATCGTCTTCGTCACCCTCGACCCGTTCGAGCAGCGCCAGGACCCGTCGCTGTCGGCCAACGCCATCGCCGGCGCCCTGCAGCAGCAGTTCGGCGGCATCCAGGAAGCCTTCATCGCGATCTTCCCGCCGCCCCCGGTCATGGGGCTGGGCACCATCGGCGGCTTCCGCGTGCAGGTCCAGGACCGCGGCAACCTGGGCTACGAGGAGCTGTACGCGCAGACCCAGAACATCATCGCCAAGAGCCAGAACGTGCCGGAGCTGGCCGGGCTGTTCACCAGCTACCAGGTGAACGTGCCGCAGATCGATGCCGCCATCGACCGGGAAAAGGCCAAGACCCACGGCGTGGCCATCGACGACATCTTCGACACCCTGCAGATCTATCTGGGCTCGCTGTACGCCAACGACTTCAACCGTTTCGGCCGCACCTACCAGGTCAACGTCCAGGCTGACCAGCAGTTCCGCCTGGAAGCCGAGCAGATCGGGCAGTTGAAGGTACGCAACAACCGCGGCGAGATGGTCCCGCTGTCGACCTTCGTGAAGATCGGCGACACCGCCGGCCCCGACCGGGTGATGCACTACAACGGCTTCATCACCGCCGAGATCAACGGCGCGCCGGCACCGGGCTACAGCTCCGGCCAGGCCGAGGCAGCGATGGCGCGCCTGCTCGAGGCCGAGCTGCCGAACGGCATGAGCTACGAATGGACCGAGCTGACCTACCAGCAGATCCTCGCCGGCAACACCGCGATTTTCGTCTTCCCGCTCTGCGTGCTGCTGGCCTTCCTGGTGCTCGCCGCGCAGTACGAGAGCTGGAGCCTGCCGCTGGCGGTGATCCTGATCGTGCCGATGACGCTGCTGTCGGCCATCACCGGCGTGATCATCGCCGGCAGCGACAACAACATCTTCACCCAGATCGGCCTGATCGTGCTGGTGGGCCTGGCGTGCAAGAACGCCATCCTCATCGTCGAGTTCGCCAAGGACAAGCAGGAGGAAGGCCTCGACCGCCTCGCCGCGGTGCTGGAAGCCTGCCGCCTGCGGTTGCGGCCGATCCTGATGACCAGCTTCGCCTTCATCATGGGCGTGGTGCCGCTGGTGCTGTCCTCCGGCGCCGGTGCGGAAATGCGCCACGCGATGGGCGTCGCGGTGTTCAGCGGGATGATCGGCGTGACCTTCTTCGGCCTGCTGCTGACCCCGGTGTTCTATGTGCTCATTCGCGCCTTCGTGGAAGGGCGCGAGGCCCGCAAGGCCGTTCGCCTCAAGGAGATCCAAGCATGAAGCCCGTCGTACCCGCCCTGCTCGCCCTCGCCGTCTCCGCCTGCGCGGTCGGGCCGGACTACCGTGCGCCGCAGACCGAGCCGGCGCGCCTGACCCAGGCCGCCGCGGTGGCGCTCGACCGCACCCGCTTCGAGCAGGCCTGGTGGCGCCAGTTCGACGATCCGACGCTGGAACGGCTGGTCGGCACGGCGCTGCAGGACAACCACGAGCTGCGCATCGCCTTCGCCCGCCTGCGCGCGGCCCGGGCACTGCGCGACGACCTGGCCAACGACCGCTTCCCGGTGGTCGGCAGCCGCGCCAGCGCCGAGATCGGCAAGGGGCCGCAGCCGGGCCTCACCGAGCGCCGCGTCAACAGCGAGCGCTACGACCTCGGCCTGGACATGGCCTGGGAACTCGACCTGTTCGGCCGCATCCAGCGCGAAATCGAATCGAGCGAGGCGCGCATTGAGGAGGCCAGCGCGCTACTCGACGACGTCCAGGTCAGCCTGATCGCCGAACTGGTCGACGCCTACGGCCTGCTGCGCGGCGCCCAGCTGCGCGAGCGCATCGCCCGCGCCGACCTGGAGAACCAGCGCGAATCCCGCGCGCTGACCCTCGAACTGCGTGATGCCGGCATCGGCTCCGATCTCGACCTGATGCGCGCCGACGCCCGCCTGGCTGCCACCGAAGCGACCTTGCCACTGCTCGAAGCCGAACAGGTGCGTGCACGCAATCGCATCGCCACGCTGCTGGGCCAGCGTCCGGAGGGGCTGAGCGTGGACCTCTCGCCGCAAGCCCTGCCGGCGATCGCCAAGGCGCTGTCGGTGGGCGATCCGGCCGACCTGCTGCGCCGGCGCCCGGACGTCCGCGCGGCCGAACGCCAGCTCGCCGCGGCGACCGCCGAAGTAGGCGTCGCCACCGCCGACCTGTTCCCGCGCGTGAGCCTGGCCGGCTTCCTCGGCTTCACCGCCGGGCGTGGCTCGCAGATCGGCTCCAGCGCGTCGCGCGCCTGGGGCGTGGCACCGACGCTGTTCTGGCCGGCGTTCGACCTCGGCAGCGTGCGCGCCCGCCTGCGCCAGTCGGAAGCCGGCGCCGACGCCGCGCTGGCCGGCTACGAGCAGCAGGTGCTGATCGCCCTGGAGGAAACCGAAAACGCCTTCAGCGACTACGCCAAGACCCAGCAGCGCCTGCAGGCGCTGATCCGGCAATCGGAAGCCAGCCGCGCCGCCGCCGAACAGGCCAGCATCCGCTACCGCGAAGGTTCGGTGGACTATCTGGTGCTGCTCGACGCGGAGCGCGAACGCCTCGCCGCCGAGGATGCCCAGGCGCAGGCGGAGGTGGCGCTCTACCGCGGCATCGTCGCCATCTACAAGGCCCTGGGCGGCGGCCTGGGTGTCGAGGGCGACGCCGCCTGAGCAGGGGCGGCGGCGCACGCATGCACAGTCCACATGCGTGCGCCGCCACGTTTCCGTCATCCAACGCCCGCAGAGTGTGATCGAGTTCTGTTCTTGTGGCGGAGGCCGCGGAACTCGCTAAAAAGTGCTTTTGTTGGCGCCTGTGTTTTGGCATAAGCCTGATTGAACGCTCGTTCGGCCCGTCGAGGGCCTCTGCCAACCCGCCAAGAAAAAAAGAAAGGGACTTTTCAGATGATCAAGCCGATTCTGCTCGCCGCGTCCTGCGCGCTGGCGCTGATCAGCGCACCACTGCGTGCCGAACCCATCGTCATCAAGTTTTCCCACGTGGTCGCCGACGACACGCCCAAGGGCAAGGGGGCGCTGATGTTCAAGCGCCTGGTCGAGGAACGCCTCGGCGGCGAAGTGAAGGTCGAGGTCTATCCCAACTCCACGCTGTACGGCGACGCCGACGAGCTCCAGGCCCTGCTGGACGACAAGGTGCAGATGCTGGCGCCCTCGCTGGCCAAGTTCGAGAAGTACACCAAGCAGGTGCAGGTGTTCGACCTGCCCTTCCTGTTCGACGACCTCGACGCGGTCAACCGCTTTCAGCAACGCTCCAAGGGCCGCCAGTTGCTGCGCTCGATGGAGGATCACAACATCACCGGCCTGGCCTACTGGCACAACGGCATGAAGCAGCTCTCGGCGACGCGCGCGCTGCAGTTGCCCAGCGACGCTACCGGCCTGGCCTTCCGCATCCAGCCCTCGGCGGTGCTCGAGGCGCAGTTCGGACAACTGGGCGCACAGACCCAGAAACTGCCGTTCAGCCAGATGTTCGGCGCGCTCAGGGACGGCATGGTACAGGGCGCCGAAAACCCCTGGTCCAATCTCTACAGCCAGAACGCGCACACCGTTCAGCCGTACATCACCGAGACCAACCACGGGGTGGTGGACTACATGCTGATCGCCAACAAGCGCTTCTGGTATGGCATCCCCCATCGCACCCGAGTCGAGCTGGAAAGCATCATCGACGAGGTGACCTACATGGTTAACCAGGAAGCCGAGGCCCTGAACCAGGCCGATCGCGAGCGCATCCGCCAGGCCGGCACCTCGCAGATCATCAGCCTCACCTACGAGCAGCGCCAGGCCTGGCGCGAGGCGATGCGCCCGGTGTGGGAGCAGTTCGAGCCGATCATCGGCGCCGACATCATCCACGCCGCCCAGACCGTCAACCGCAAGCACCGCCAGGCCAACTGAGGCGCTGCGCGGCAGGCAGAAAGCGGGCCTCGCCTCGATGGGGGCGTCGCCGGGCTTCCCCGAAACCCGAGGCCAGTCTCCTGGCCTCGGGTTTTTCGTTATCCCGTCCTTACGGTTGTGACGCGTTCCGGGGCGGCGCGCATGCCGTGTCACCTCGCCGGTGCGGGCCACGCAGCCGATGGGCGTGACCTCGGGGCGGGAACCGCGAACGCCCCCTTCCGCTGCCAGGCCCGTTCGCGTCCAGGGTCGCTCCTACGTCCCGAGGTCTGGCCCCGCCTGTATGGGATGCTCTCTCGTAGTGCGCAGGTCGCTGCCACACCTGCAAGGCTCCACCTCACCCGGAGGTCGGTACCCAGCGAGCCCTGTGGGAGGCGCGCCCTCGCGGCGAATGCAGGCCTACCGTAGGTCAAAGGTTTCCCGGGACGTCCTCAGCCAAGTGACGACGTCCCGGCCACCGCCTGGCTTTTTTCCGGTTCCGGGTCAGCGCTCCTCGCCTTCGCCGAAGCGCGGCAGCTCGGCGGTGCTCCAGCCGCCCCCGAGCGCGGCGATCAGGCGCACGCTGGCGGTCAGCTGGTCGCCCAGCAGCAGCAGGCGGGTGCGTTCGGTATTCAGCGCGTTGGTCTGCAGGGTGGCGACGCTGAGGAAGTCGACGACGCCGGCGCGGTACTGGTTCTCGATCAGCCGCAGGGATTCGCGGGCGGCGTCCAGCGCCTCCTGCTGCACCACGGCTTCCTCGTCGAGCACGCGCAGTTGCACCAGGTAGTCCTCCACCTCGCGGAAGGCTTCCAGCACGGTCTGGCGATAGAGCGCGACCGTCTCGTCGTAGGTGGCCTCGACGCGCTCCAGCTCGGCCCGGCGCGAGCCGAAATCGAGCAGGGTCAGGGCCATCTGCGGCCCCAGCGACCAGAAGCGGTTGGGCACGCTGAACAGGTCGTTCAACGAGCTGTTCTGGTAGCCGCCGCTGGCCGAGAGCACCAGGTCCGGATACCAGGCCGCCTCGGCGGCGCCGATCAGCGCGTTGGCGGCGATGACCTGGCGCTCCACCGAAGCGATGTCCGGGCGCCGTTCGAGCAGTTCGCTCGGCAGCGCCAGGGGCACCGCCGGCAGGTCCGGAACACTGTCGCGGACGGCGATCTGCAACTGGGCCGGGGGCACGCCGACCAGCACCGCGATGGCATGCTCGAACTGGGCACGCTGCCAGGCGAGGTCGATCGCCTGGGCCTGCGCGCCCTTGAGCTGCGCCTGGGCCTGGGTGACGTCCGAGCGCGGCGCGATGCCGGCGCGGTACTGGTTCTCGGTCAGCCGCAGGGAGCGCTCGTAGGCCTCCACCGTGGCCGCGAGCAGGCGCCGCTGCTCATCCAGCACGCGCAACTGCAAGTAGGTCTCCACCAGCTCGGCCTGCAGGCTCAGGCGCACCGCGGCCAGCTCGGCGGCGCTGGCCTCGGCGTTCGCGCGGTTGGCTTCCAGGGTCCGGCGCAGGCGGCCCCAGAGATCCAGTTCCCAGCTGGCGCTGACCCCCGCTTCGTAGCTTTCGCCGACTCCGCCGCCACTGACCGAGGTGCTCGAGCGCCCCTGCCCGGAGCGCGTCGCCCCGGCGCTGGCCGACACGCCCGGGAACAACTGCGCGCGGGCACTGCGGATCAGCGCGCGGGCCTGCCGGTAGCGCGCCTCGGCCGCAGCGAGGTCCTGGTTGGACAGGTTCAGCCGTCCGACCAGGGCCGACAGCTCCTCGTCGCCGTAGAGCAGCCACCATTCGCCGCGCTCGATGGCGTCGCGCGGCGCGGCGGCCTTCCAGCCCTCGGCTTCCCTGAATTCGGCGGCGACCGGAAGATCCGGCCGCTGGTAGTTCGGGCCGAGGGTACAGGCGCCGAGCGACAGCGCGAACAGCACCAGCGCCACGGGGCGCAACGGCGAAGGGAACGGGTGCATCGGACTCATAGCGGGTTTTCCAGGGCGGCATCGCTGCGCACACCGCGCCAGCGGTTGAAGCGATGCCGCAGGTTGTCGAAATACAGGTAGACCACCGGCGTGGTGTACAGCGTCAGCACCTGGCTCAGCAGCAGGCCGCCGATGATGGCCAGGCCCAGCGGCCGGCGCATCTCGCTGCCCTCGCCGGTGCCGAACAGCAGCGGCAAGGCACCAAGGATGGCCGCCAGCGTGGTCATCAGGATCGGCCGCAGGCGCAGCAGGCAGGCGCGGTGGATCGAGTCGCCGGGCGCCAGCCCGTCCTGCCGCTCGAACTGCAGCGCCAGGTCGATCATCAGGATGGCGTTCTTCTTGACGATGCCGATCAGCAGGAACAGCCCGAGCAGCGAAATGAGGCTGAACTGGCCGCCGGTGAGGATGATCGCCAGCAGCGCGCCGACGCCGGCCGACGGCAGCGTGGAGAGGATCGTCAGCGGGTGGACGTAGCTCTCGTAGAGTATCCCGAGCACGATGTACACCAGCAGCAAGGCCCCGAGGATCATCAGCGGCTGGGCTTCCTGCGTCTGCTGGAAGGCGCTGCCGGTGCCGCCGAGCCGCCCCTGCACGTCGGTCGGCAGGCCGATGGCCGCCACCGCGCGCTCGATCGCCACGGTCGCCTGCTCCAGCGTCACGCCTGGCGCCAGGTCGAAGTCGATGTTCTCCGCGGCGAACTGGCCTTCGTGCTGGACGCGATCCTCCTCCAGGCTGCGTTCGTAGTGGGCGAAGGCCGACAGCGGCACCCGGCGGCCATCGCTGGTCACCACATGGATCTGCTGCAGCACCTCGGGGTATTCGGCGTAGCTGGGGTCGATCTCCATCACCACCTGGTACTGGTTCAACTGCTCGTAGATGGTGGATATCTGACGCTGGCTGAAGGCGTTGTTGAGCAGCGTGGTGACCGTGCTCATGTCGATGCCCAGCCGCTGCGCGGCGTCGCGGTCGACCTGCAGCAGCACCTGCTGGGCGCCCTCGCCCTCGTTGGCATCGATGCTGGTCAGCTCCGGCAGCGCCATCAGCGCGCGCGTCACCCGAGGCGTCCAGGTCCGCAGCGCGTCCAGGTCGCCGGAGAGCAAGGTGTAGGCATAGGCGGAACTGCTCTGGCGGCCGCCGCCGAACTGCAGGTCCTGGTCGGCCATCAGGAACAGCCGGCCGCCGGCCACCTTCGGCTGGTTGACCCGGATCCGCTCGATCACCTGCTGCGCGGACAGGCGCCGCTCGGCCAGCGGCTTGAGCCGTACGATCATGAAGGCGTTGTTGATGCCGCCCTGCCCGCCGACGAAGCCGGCGACGCTTTCCACCGCCGGATCGGCGAGCACCGCCTGGCGGTAGATTTCCATCTTCGGCTGCATGACCGCGAAGGAGAGGCCGTCGTCGCCGCGGATGAAGCCGGTCAGCTGGCCGGTGTCCTGCTGCGGCAGAAAGGTCTTCGGCACCTGGACGTAGAGCACGACGTTCAGCGCGATGGTCGCCAGCAGGCCGAACAGGGTCAGGCGCCTGTGGCGCAGCGCCCAGGACAGCGAGCGGTCGTAGCGCTCCAGCAGCCACTGGTGCCCGCGATGGCTGAGCCGGTGCAGGCGGCTTTCCGGCTGCGCCTGGTGCGATTTCAGCCAGCGCGCGCAGAGCATCGGGGTGAGCGTCAGCGAGACCAGCAGCGACACCAGGATGGCTGCCGCCAGGGTGATCGAAAACTCGCGGAACAGCCGCTCGACGATGCCGCCCATGAACAGGATCGAGATGAACACCGCCACCAGCGACAGGTTCATCGACAGCAGCGTGAAGCCGACCTCGCGGGTCCCGCGGTAAGCCGCCTGCAGCGGCGGCACGCCCTCGTCGATGTGCCGGGCGATGTTCTCCAGCACCACGATGGCGTCGTCCACCACCAGGCCGGTGGCCAGGATCAGCGCCATCAGCGACAGCACGTTGAGCGAGAAGCCGAACAGGTACATCACCGCGAAGGTGCCGACCAGCGAGACCGGCACCGCCAGCGCCGGAATCAGCGCGGTGCGCACGCGGCCGAGGAACAGGAACACCAGCACGATGACCAGGCCGATCGCGATCAGCAGCGTGCGCTCGGCCTCGTGCAGCGTGGCGCGGATCACCGGCGAACGGTCCATCGCCACGTTCAGCTCGACGCTCGCCGGGATCACCGCCTGCAGCGACGGCAGCTCGGCACGGATACCCTCGATGGTCTCGATGATGTTGGCGCCGGCCTGACGGTTGATGACCAGCAGCACCGCCTGTTCGTTGTTGAAGAAGCCGGCGTTGTAGCGGTCCTCCACCGCGTCGCTCACCCGCGCTACGTCGCCCAGGCGCAGCGTGGCGCCGTCCTGGTGGCGGATGATCAGCGGGGTGTAGTCGGCGGCCTCGTGGAGCTGGTCGTTGGCGCGGACCTGCCAGTGTCGCTGGCCGTCCTCCACCGAGCCCTTCGGCCGGCGCACGTTGGCTTCGGCGATGGTACGGCGCACGTCGTCCAGCGACACACCGTACTGCTCCAGCTGCTGCGGCTGCAGCTCGACCCGCACGGCCGGCAGCGAGCTGCCGCCGACCTGCACCTCGCCGACGCCGGGCACCTGCGACAGCTTCTGCGCCAGGATGGTGGAGGCCACGTCGTAGAGCTGGCCCTTGTCGAGCACCCTGGAGGTCAGCGATAGCACCATGATCGGCGCCTGCGACGGGTTGATCTTGCGGTAGCTGGGCATCGAGCGCATGCCGCTGGGCAGCAGGTTGCGCGCGGCGTTGATCGCCGCCTGGACGTCCCGCGCGGCGCCGTTGATGTCACGGTCGAGGCTGAACTGGATGATGATCCGGGTGTTGCCCTGGCTGCTGCGGCTGGTCATCTGGTCGACCCCGGCGATGGTGCCGAGCGCCCGCTCCAGCGGCGTGGCGACGCTCGACGCCATGATCTGCGGGCTCGCGCCCGGCAGGTTGGCCTGCACGGTGATGACCGGGAAATCCATGTTCGGCAACGGCGAGACCGGCAGCAGACGAAACGCCAGCAGGCCCAGCAGCACGATCGCGGCGCTCAGCAGCATGGTCGCCACCGGGCGGGCGATGAAGGGGGCGGAAAGGTTCATCGGGCAACAGCCGCTGGAGGCTGGAGGCTGGAGGCTGTACGAAGAGCCGAGGAGCCGCTTTTGCGTTCAGCCTCCAGCCTCCAGCGCTTTTTCGAAGCGCTCATGCCTGCGCCTCCTGCCCCGCCTCGTCCCGCCGGGCGAAGCGATTGCCGAGCCGGTCGAAGAACAGATAGATCACCGGGGTGGTGAACAGCGTCAGCAGCTGGCTGACCAGCAGGCCGCCCACCAGCACCAGGCCCAGCGGCTGGCGCAGCTCGGCGCCCGAGCCGCTGGCGAGCATCAGCGGGATGGCGCCGAACAGCGCCGCCAGGGTGGTCATCAGGATCGGCCGGAAGCGCAGCAGCGCGGCCTGGTAGATGGCGTCGCGCGGCGCCAGCCCCTGGTTGCGTTCGGCATCCAGGGCGAAGTCGATCATCATGATCGCGTTCTTCTTGACGATGCCGATCAGCAGGATGATGCCGATCACCGCGATCAGTCCCAGGTCGTTGCCGGTCAGCAGCAGCGCGAGCAGCGCGCCCACCGCCGCCGAGGGCAGCGTCGAGAGGATGGTGATCGGGTGGATGTAGCTCTCGTAGAGCACCCCGAGCACGATGTACATGGTCACCACCGCGGCGAGGATCAGCAGCAGCGTGCTCGACAGGGACGCGCGGAAGGCTTCGGCGGCGCCCTGGAAGTGGGTCTGGATCCCGGCCGGCATCTCGATCGCCCGTTCGGTCTCCTCGATCACCGCCACCGCCTCGCCCAGCGATACGCCCGGTGCCAGGTTGAACGACAGGGTGACCGCCGGGAACTGGCCGATGTGGTTGATCAGCAGTGGCGCCGCGCCCTGCGAGATGCGCGCCAGGCTCGATAGCCGCACCGGCGCGCCGTCGGCGCTGGCGACGAACAGCTGGTCGAGCGCCTGCGGACCAAGCTGGTTGCCCTGCGCGGCCTCCAGCACCACGCGGTACTGGCTGGCCTGGGTGAAGATGGTGGAGATCTGCCGCTGGCCGAAGGCGTCGTAGAGCGCGTCGGTGATGTCGCCGACCTGGATGCCCAGCCGCGCGGCGGCGTCGCGGTCGATGTCCAGGTAGACCTGCAGACCCTCGCTCTGCAGGTCGCTGGTCACGTCGCTGAGCTCGGGCCGCTCGCGCAGCGCCTCCACCAGGCGCGGCGTCCAGGTCTCCAGCAGCTCGCCGTCCGGCGATTCCAGGCTCACCTGATACTGCGTGCGGCTGACCCGGTCCTCGATGGAGAGGTCCTGCACCGGCTGCAGGTACAGCTGGATGCCCATCACCCGGGCCAGCTCGGGCCGCAGGCGTTCGATCACCTCGGCGGCGGTCAGGTCGCGCTCGCCGTGCGGCACCAGGTTGATCAGCATGCGGCCGCTGTTGAGCGTCACGTTGTCGCCGTCGACGCCGATGTAGGAGGACAGGCTGGCCACCGCGGGATCGGCCAGCACCACCTTGGCCAGCGCCTGCTGGCGCTCGCTCATGGCTTCGAACGAGATGCTCTGCGGCGCCTCGCTGATGCCCTGGATCACGCCGGTGTCCTGCACCGGAAAGAAGCCCTTGGGCACCGCCAGGTAGAGCAGCACGGTCAGGCCCAGCGTGGCCACTGCGACCAGCAGCGTCAGGGTCTGGTGGCCGAGCACCCAGCCGAGCCAGCGCCCGTAACCGCCTATCAGCCGCTCGACCCAGTCGGCCCGGCTTTCCTCGGTCTCGCGGCGCAGCAGCTTGGCGCACATCATCGGCGTCAGCGTCAGCGACACCACCAGCGAGATGAGGATGGCCACCGCCAGGGTGATGGCGAACTCGCGGAACAGCCGGCCGACCACGTCCTGCATGAACAGCAGCGGGATCAGCACGGCGATCAGCGAGAAGGTCAGCGACAACAGGGTGAAGCCGATCTGCCGCGCGCCCTTGAGCGCCGCCTGCAGGGGCGTCTCGCCCTCCTCCAGATGGCGGGCGATGTTCTCCAGCATGACGATGGCGTCGTCCACCACGAAGCCGGTGGCGATGGTCAGCGCCATCAGCGTCAGGTTGTTCAGCGAGAAGCCGGCCAGGTGCATCACCGCGAAGGTGCCGATCAGCGACAGCGGAACGGCAATCGACGGAATGATGGTGGCCGACAGGCGCTTGAGGAACACGAAGGTGACCATGACCACCAGCGCCACGGCGAGCAGCAGCTCGTGCTGCACGTCGGTGATCGCCGCGCGGATGGTCTGGGTGCGGTCGGTGAGCACGGTCACGTCGAGCCCCGCCGGCATGCTGGCGGTGATCTCCGGCAGCAGCGCCTGGATACGTTCCACCACCTCGATGACGTTGGCGCCCGGCTGGCGCTGGATGTTGATCAGCACCGCCTGGCTCTCGTCGGCCCAGGCGGCGAGCCGGTCGTTCTCCGCGCCGGCGATGATGGTCGCGACGTCCTTGAGCCGCAGTGCCGCACCGTTCTCGTAGGCGAGGATCAGTTCGGCATATTCCTCGGGCGAGCGCAGCTGGTCGTTGGCGTCGAGCATCGACACCCTCGTCGGGCCGTCGAAATTGCCCTTCGGCTGGTTGACGTTGGCGTTGCCGATCAGCGTGCGCACGTCGGCCATGGACAGGTTGTGCGCCGCCAGCGCCTGCGGATCGACCTGAATGCGCACGGCCGGACGCTGGCCGCCGGCAATGCTGACCATGCCGACGCCGCTGATCTGCGACAGCTTCTGCGCCATGCGCGTGTCGACCAGGTCGTGCAACTGCGGCAGGCGCAGGGTTTCGGAGGTGATGGCGAGGGTCAGCACCGGCGTGTCGGCGGGGTTGACCTTGTTGTACACCGGTGGGGCCGGCAGGTCGTTGGGCAGCAGGTTGGTCGCGGCGTTGATCGCCGCCTGCACCTCCTGCTCGGCCACGTCGAGCTTGACCTCGAGGGAGAAGCGCAGGGTGATGACCGAGGCGCCGCCGGAGCTGGTCGAGGCCATCTGCACCAGGCCGGGCATCTGCCCGAACTGGCGCTCCAGCGGCGCGGTGACGGCGCTGGTCATGACCTCGGGGCTGGCGCCCGGATAGAGGGTCAGCACGCGGATGGTGGGGTAATCCACCTGTGGCAGGGCCGAGACCGGCAGCAGCCGGTAGGCGATCAGGCCGGCGAGCAGGATGGCGACCATGCTCAGGGTGGTCGCCACCGGGCGCAGGATGAAGGGGCGCGACAGGTTCATCGGGCCGGGCGCTCGCCGCTCTTGCCGCCCACTACCGGATTGTCGGCCGCCGTTTCGTCGGTCGCCAGGTTGTCCACCACCTCGACCTCGGCGCCGTCACGCAGACGATCGGTCCCCTCCAGCACCACCCGTTCGCCGGGCGCGAGGCCGTCCTCCACCACGGTCACCGCGCCGTCGCTGGGGCCGGTGGTGATGCTGCGCAGTTCAACCTTGTTGTCTTCCTTGACCACGTAGACGAAGGTGCCGCGGGTGCCGAACTGCACCGCCGCCGAAGGCGCGAGCGTGGCGCCTTCGAGCACCTGGGCGCGCAGGCGGATGTTGACGAACTGGTTGGGAATGAGCATTTCCGCCTCGTTGTCGAAACGGGCCTTGAAGCGCAGCGTGCCAGTGGCGGTGTCGATCTGGTTGTCCAGGCTCTCCAGCACGCCCTCGCCGTACAGCACGCGCTCGCCGCGGTCCCAGGCCTGCACGCCGAGCGGGTTGCCCTGGCGGAAGCGCGACACCACCAGCGGCAGGTCGGCCTCGGGCAGGGTGAAGGCGATGGCCATCGGCTGGGTCTGGGTGATCACCACCAGCGGCGTCTCGGCGTTGGCCGTGACCAGGTTGCCGACGTCCAGCTGGCGCAGGCCGAGGCGGCCGGCGATCGGCGACTTGATCTGGGTGAATTCGAGGTTCAGGCGCGCCTCGTTGACCGCCGCCTGATTGGTCGCCACGGTGCCTTCGTACTGCGCCACCAGCGCCTGTTGGGTGTCGAGGGTCTGCTTGGCGATGCTGTCCTCGGCATACAGGCCCTTGTAGCGCTCCAGGTCGACCTTGGCGTTGCGCAACTGGGCGCGGCTCTGCGCCAGCGCGCCCTCGGCCTGCTGCAGCGCCACCCGGTAGGGGCGCGGGTCGATGATCGCCAGCAGCTGGCCGGCGTCGACCCGCTGGCCTTCCTCGAACAGCACCTCCATCAGCTCGCCGCCGACGCGGCTGCGCACGCTCACCGTGTTCAGCGGCGTCACCGTGCCGAGAGCCTTGTGGTAGACCGGGAAGTCGCCCTGCCGCACCGCCTCCACACGCACCGGCACCGGCCCGCCGAAGGCGCCGAAACCGGGACGCCCGCCGGGGGCGCCCGGTCGGTTGCCGGCCCCTTCTCCGCCCCCGCTGGGCCACAGCCACCAGGCCAGCAATGCAGCCACGGCAAGGGCGGCCAGAACGAACAGCCAACGGCGGCCGGACCCGGCCCTGGAAGCGAGATTGGTCATGAAAACGCGATCACTTTTGAAGGAGGGTGAACCATAAGCAGTCGATGGACGGCAGCAAAGGGCATTTACGGCATTTTTACGTATCGGCGCTTGTCGGTCGCGGCCCGGAACCTGGCGCCGGGCGGCCAGTCTATTGAGCGCGGCCCCGGCGCAGATCGGCGGAGCCGCTGAGGTCATGCACGTCGAAACGGACGCTGCCGTGCCGCAACAACTGCCGTTCGCATCGCCCGCAGCGGTCGATGCCGGGCATCCTGCCACAGACGGGGTGCCCGTCGGTGTTCGACTTGCACTCGGAATCATGGAATGAATGCATCGCTGATCATCCTGGCGCTGACCGTCGCCAGCTTTCTCCTCGGTTTCCTGCGTGACCTGTTCATCGCCCGCGCCTTCGGCCTCAGCTGGCAAGCCGACCTGATCTTCGTCGCCCTGATCCTGCCGCTGTTCTTCGAGAACTTCCTCGGCCTGGCGCTGCGCGACGCCATGATTCCCTACCTGCAGCGTTTGCGCGGGCAGTCCGAGGCGCTGTTCCAGGCGGTCGGCCGCTGGCTCTACTGGCGGGTGGCCTGGATGGGCGTCGCCGTCTGCGTGGCGGCCATCGCCGGCAGCTACTGGCTGCTCAACACCCTGGCGCCCGGCTGGACGCCGGCGCAGATCAGCGCCGGGCAGCCGGTGTTCGCCGTCGGCGTGCTGCTGATCGCCGTGCAGGCGGTGCTCTACTGCCAGGGCGCCCTGCTGAACATGGACAAGGTCTTCGTCATGCCGATGACCCGCACCATGCTGCTCAACGCCGGCGCCATCGTCGGCATTCTGCTGCTCGAGCCCAGCGGCATGGTGATCTTCGTCGGCATGCTGGTGCCGCAGGTGGCGCTGATCCTCGTGCAGCACCAGCGGATCGGCTATCTAAACCGCGCGCCGAGCGTCGACACCCGCGGCCGCGGCGGCGAATTCGGCCTGGCCTTCGCCCCCGTGCTGCTGGCCGCCGGCGCCCAGCAGGCGTGCATCCTGGCCGAGCGGATGTTCGCCTCGTTCCTGCAGGAAGGCAGCATCACCATGCTGTCGTTCGCCTTCCGCATCGTCACCATCCCGCTGACGCTCTATGCAATGTCGATCCTCTCGGTGCTGTTCCCGCAGTTCACCGAGAGCTGGAACGCCCATGACCATGCGGGGCACGCGGCTGTGGTCCGCAAGGGGCTGCTGGCGACGCTGCTATTCCTGGTGCCCGCCGCGGTGGTGCTGTGCTCCTTCCCCGAGGCGGTGGTGGCGGTGCTGCTCGAGCGCGGCCAGTTCGGCAGCGCGCAGACCGAGGCGACCGCCTCACTGGTGGTCGCCTACGCCGCCGGCCTGCCGGCCATGGGGCTGGCGCTGCTGTGGGGCCGCGCCCTGCTCGCCCAGCATCGGGCGCGGGCGTTCCTCGGCATCATGCTCGCCAGCTCGGCGCTGACCATCGGCCTGGACGCCGCGCTGCTGCGGCCCTACGGGGCCGAGGGGCTGGCGGTCGCGTTCTCCGTCGGCGCCGTGGTACAGGCGCTGGCGATGGGCCTGTTCGTCTACCGGGTATCGCCGGCGGGGCTCGGCATTCCGGTGCTGGCGCGCTGGCTGGCGGTGGCCGTCTGCCTCGGCGTCGGGCTGCACTACCTGCCGAAGCCCGAGGGGTTCATCGAGCTCTGCCTGTACATCGGCCTGGCGCTGGTGGCCTTCATGAGCGGCATCCTGGCGCTCGGGGAGCGCGACCTGTTCCGCCGCAGCTACTGGTCGATGAAGCGCGTGTGAGCTCCAGCTGGGAGAGGGGCGCGGCAGCGCTGCCTGCGACGGCATCCCAAGCGAAGATCGCGGTCGAGACGGCCGCTTGCCGTAGGAACGAGGAGACGCCCAGTCCCTGTGCGCGAATCCTCCCTCATCCGACCTGCGCCCACCTTCTCCCGGGGGAGAAGGGAAAAGCCCGGCACGGCCTGAGAGCTCGCCCGAGACGCGCCCCGGCTGGCGACGTCGCCGCGAGGGCACGCAATCCACAGGGATGGGGTGAATGCCGCAAGCCCGTCCGGAACGGGAGCGGCCTCCCACAGGCGCCGGCGGGCAGCGCTTGCCTTTGCGGGAGGCCCGGCCTCGGGGCGATGAGCGCTGTGGGGTCTTGAAGCGCGAGCCTTTCTTATCCAGCCGGCGGCCACCTTCTGCCGCCCACGAAAAAGGCCGCGTTCGCGGCCTTTCCGGGTTGCCAGCGTGCTCAGCTCAACCGCTCGCCGCGGCCACCGCCCCCAGGGGGAACGACACCAGCGTATCGGCCTGGCGCCGAGCCGGGTCCCTCTCCGCCTGCAGCAGCCCGTGCCGCTGCAGGTCGACGATGTCCAGCGCGCGGCTGGGCAGGATGTCGACGTCGTCGAAGGTGATCAGCTGGCCCGGCTCCACCGCCCGCTTGAGCGCGGTCTTGCGCAGCAGGCCGATGGGCACGTAGTTGGGATTGTCCGCCAGGCGGATCGCCTCCCCGCGGAACTGGTAGCCGCCGATGCCGCGCTCGATCAGCTCGCCCGCCTTCATCGCGTGCTTGGCGATGGCCGCCACGCCCAGCGTCGGCTGGGTGGAATTGTTCAGCAGCACCCCGCCGCCGTTCAGCACGCGGCGGACCGTCTTGCCGACTTCCAGCGAGCAGAGGTGGAACGGACGGACCAGCACATAGTAGGGGCCCGCGCCGAGCTTGAAGTACTGGATGGCCGGCGCCTGCTCCTCGTCGTGGCGACAGACGAGGAACACGCCACCGGCGGGATAGCCGCTCGGCACCACGTAGTCGACGATCGGCTGGCCGGTGCGCTCGGCCATCAGCCCGAGCACGTCGGCGGTGTCGTTCAGGCTGGTCGAGGCCAGGCCCTCCAGGCCCTGGCGCGTGATGGTCGCGCCCAGCCCGTTGCCCACCACGACCTGCTCGATCTGGACCTTGGTGCCGTCGGTGAAGGACGTCGTCTGCTCGATGCTGATGCCCTGGCGCCTGGACCAGTAGGCCATCTCCTCGGGCGTCGGATGATGATTCAGGAAACCCTTCATGTTGCCGTACACCAACGGCCGGAAGCCCATCTGCACGGCATCTTCATGGAGCGCCGCCAGCGAGCCCGGCTGGTCGCCTTCCGCCTCGGTGAGCAGGCCCTTGCCGGCGAGGTAGGAGCCCGTCGTGACCTGCAGCTCGGCATTGACCGTCACCACCGGCAAACCGGCCTGGAAGGCCCGCTCGATCACCTCGGTGCCGTGGAAGACGTCGCCGCTGCACTCGACGATGAGGTCTGCGTGATCCACCAGGTCATCGATCGAATGGGTGAGCGCGTCGGCCAGGGGGAAGTCGCCGAGCGTGTTGAAGGGCCGCCGCGTGAGTACTCGCGTTATCTCGATGTCACGGTAGTGGTTCTTGATCAGCCGCACGAAAGCGTGGGCAATCATGCCGGTGCCGGATACGCCGACGCGTTTGACAGAACTAGGCATAGCGAATCCATTCCTGAATAGGCATTGCGATTGAGACCGCAGCCGTGTGAAAAGATTTTGTCGTCCACTGCAAAGCCTGGCCTTCTGCCATTGAATCGTCACCCTGCCCGGGTGGTGACGAAAATACGGCTTCGGAAGCCAAGCTAGCGGGCGCCAGGTGGATTTGCTAATTGACACCGATAGACGGCGGGAGGACCGGCGATACTTTTCCGTCGCCAGAAACGAAAAACGGGCCTTTCGGCCCGTTTGTCCACGACACCTCGTGTGGGATCAGCGCGACAGCGCGGCCAGCGCCTTCTCGTAGTCCGGCTCCTTGCCGATCTCGGGCACCAGCTCGCTGTGCAGCACCCTGTCCTGCTCGTCGAGCACGATCACCGCACGCGCCGCCAGGCCGGCCAGCAGCCCGCTGGCGATCGCCACGCCGTAGTCGGTCAGGAACTCGCGGCCGCGCATGGTCGACAGGTTGATCACGTTGCTCAGGCCCTCGGCGCCGCAGAAGCGCGCCTGGGCGAACGGCAGGTCCGCGGAAATGCACAGCACCACGGTGTTGTCGAGCTTGTCGGCCTGGGCATTGAACTTGCGCACCGAGGTGGCGCAGGTGGGCGTGTCGATGCTTGGGAAGATGTTCAGCACCTTGCGCTTGCCGGCGTAGGCTTCCAGACCGACGTCGGACAGGTCGCCGGCGACCAGCCGGAACGGCCTGGCCTGGCTGCCGGGCTGCGGGAACTCGCCGATCACCTGGATCGGGTTGCCACGGTGGGTTACTTCGGTCATGTCTGACTCCTCGCTTGTCGGAGCGCCGTCGGCGACGGCGCGAAAGATCACGGTTCAGGTACGGGCGAAGTACTCGCGCGTCAGCTTGATCACCACGGGACTGAGCAGCAGCAGCGAAACCAGGTTGGGGATCGCCATCAGCCCGTTCAGCGTGTCGGCCAGCAGCCAGGCGAAATCGAGCTGGGCGATGGCGCCGAACGGCACGGCGAGCACCCAGATCACCCGGAACGGCCAGATGGCCTTGGTGCCGACGAGGAACTCCCAGCACTTCTCGCCGTAGTAGCTCCAGCCGAGGATGGTGGTGAAGGCGAAGATCACCAGCGCGACCGTCAGGATGGCCCCGCCGAGCCCCGGCATCGCCGCCTCGAAGGCCGCCGCGGAGAGCGCGGCCCCGCTTTCGCCGCTGGTCCACACCCCGGTACAGATGATCGCCAGGCCGGTCATGGAGCAGATGATGATGGTGTCGATGAAGGTCCCGAGCATACCGATCAGGCCCGAACGCACCGAGCTGGTGGTGGTGCCGGCCGCCTGGGCGATGCCGGCGGTGCCCAGGCCCGCCTCGTTGGAGAAGATGCCGCGGGCGACGCCGTAGCGGATCGCCGCCATCACCGCCGCCCCGGCGAAGCCGCCGGTAGCCGCGATCGGCGAGAAGGCATATTCGAAGACGAGGGCGAAGGCCGCCGGAATGGCTTCGGCGTAGACCACCAGCACCACCAGCGCCGCGATGATGTACGCCAGGCACATGAAGGGCACCAGCGAAGCGGCCACCTTACCGATCCGCTTGATGCCGCCGAGGATCACCAGCCCGACCACCACCATGGTGCCCAGGCCGGTCAGCCACATCGGAATCGAGAAGGTCGTCTCCAGCGCATGGGCCATGCTGTTGACCTGCACCATGTTGCCGATGCCGAACCCGGCCAGGCCACCGAAGATGGCGAACAGCACGCCGAGCCAGGCCCAGCGCTTGCCCAGCCCGTTCCGGATGGCGAACATCGGCCCGCCGACGTGTTCGCCGCGGTCGTCCTTCTCGCGGTAGTGCACCGCCAGCACCACTTCGCAGTACTTGGTGGCCATGCCCACCAGCGCGGTGCACCACATCCAGAACAGCGCGCCCGGGCCGCCGAGGAAGATCGCCGTGGCCACGCCGGCGATGTTGCCGGTACCGACGGTCGCCGCCAGGCTGGTCATCAATGCCTGAAAGGGGCTGATCTGGCCCGTTTCGCTGTCCCCCGGCGCGCGCCCGCGCCACATCAGCGAGAAGCCGGTGCCGATGCGCGCCAGCGGCATGAACTTGAGCGCCACCATGAGAAACAGGCCGGTGCCGAGAATGAGCACCAGCATCGGCGGCCCCCAGACCAGGCCGTTGATCGCATTGACGAGGTTGTTCAGGGTTTCCATGTCGGGTCCTTGTTGTTCTTGAAGGCCCTGTGGGGCGCGGAAATTCCGGGCCCTCCGGGATGTCGTCGGGCCCGAGCCGGTGGCCGGCCACCGCTGGATCGCATGCCGGTGGCCGGTGGCAGGCGCTCGCGACGCGCTGCCACGGGTTTTGGCCGCCGTCCGCGGGGCTGCACGGGCGCCGGACGAACGGCCGTCGGGATGCTAACACGCAGGAACCGTCGTCGTTCAATCGCCTTCGCCCCGGCCGGGCCACGGCCGCCGTTCAGAAATCGCGCCGGTAGAAGATGTCCAGCGAACTGGCCAGGCCACTCGCCGCTTCGAGGAAGATCCGCCGGGTCAGGCGGTAGCGCAGCGCGATGGTGTTGGCCGGGGCGAACACGCCGACGCCGTAGCGCAGCGACAGGCGCTCGGTGAGCCGGCCGCTGGCGACCACGCTGGTCTCGTCGCCGCTGCCCTGGGTGTCCAGCTGGAAGTCCTCGATGCCCAGGCGCGAGGCCAGCCCACCGCCGAGCCGCGAACCGCCGGCCAGCCCCAGCCCGAGCGCGGCCTGCGCCAGCAGGCTGCTGTCGCCGGAATCGGCACCCAGCGGCCGCCCGAGAATCAGGTAGGACAGCGCCTGCTCCTGGCTCATGGTGGGCTCGGAGAACACCTCGGTGCGCGGCTGCGCGGCACTGCCGGTGATGCGGATGCCGGCGATCACGTCGTCCTCCTCGATGCGCCGGATCGCCTCGATGTCGAGGAATGGCTGCGACACCGGGCCGGTGAACAGCAGCCGCGCCCGACGGATGTTCAGACGCTGCCCGTAGGCCCGGTAGCGTCCGTTGACCAGGTTCAGCTCGCCTCGGGTATCAAGGTTGTTGCCGATGTGCATGAAGCCGCGCAACTGTGCGGTCAGGCCGAAGCCGGAGAAATTCAGCCGGTCCTCGCCGACCACCACGTCCACCGACATTTCCATGTTCAGCGGCTGCGCCTGCGGCCCGGCCTCCTCGCCGATGATCACGGCGTCCTCCGACACCTCGACGGTGGACGGCGGCAGCTCGCGCACCCTGATATCGCCGCGCGGTACCTCGACCCGCCCGGTGACGGCCAGGCGCCCGCCGCCGAAGGTGACGCGCACGTCCGGCTCCACCTCGAGTTCGGCGTATGGCTCCACCACCACCGGCAGGCGCTCGCCGGCGATGCGCAGGTCCAGGTCCAGCGCTTCCTGCCAGGCCAGCGTCCCGTTCAGGCGGCCGCGCCCCTGCTCGCCGCTGCGCCAGTCGCCGTCGATGTCCAGCGACTCGCCCTCGATGTTCACGGCGATACGCAGGTCCTCGAATGTCGTCGGCAGCTGGCCGCCGCCGATGTGCCCGCCGCTGAGCTCCAGCTGGCCGAGCACCTGGGGCTCGGTCAGGGTGCCGGTCAGGCGCCCGCTGCCGTCGAGCGCGCCTTCGAGCCGTTCGACCTGGGGCGCGAACGGCCGCGCCACCGCCAGGTTCAGGCCGCTTAGGCGGAAGGTGCCTTCCAGCGGCTTGGCCTCGCCGCGCGGGTCGATCCGCGCGCTGACCGCCAGTTCGCCGAGCTCGCCACCTTCGAACGCCAGGTCGGCGTTCACCTGGTCCGGAGCCAGGTCGGCGTCCAGCGCGAGCGTGGCATAGGGGAAATCGATCCAGTGGTCGGCCTCGCGCATGCGCAGCGTGCCCGGGCCGGCGTCCACGCTGACCTTGCCGCTCGGCCCGGCGGCCGGCAGTTGCAGGTCGAGATCGGCATTCAGCTCGCCGTCCCAGGCGAAGTCCTCGGGCAGGTAGGCAGCCAGGCGTGCGAGCGGAAAATCGCGCAGACGGTAGCGCAGTTGCGGTTCGGGCATCAGCCGCTGGTCGTCGGCACAGAGACTGGCCGGATCGGATATCCAGCAGTGCGCGGCCAGGTCCAGGCGCCCGTCGGCGCGCCGGGTGATGGCCGCCGGCTCGCGCAGCGCCCAGCGCTGGTCGACCGCCTCGAGGGTCGCGCGCAGCAGCCGCCCGCGCCAGGACAGATCCTCGGCGAGCGAGCCGCTCAGGCCCAGCGCCACGTTCGCTGTCGGCCCCTGCAACTGCAGGCTGGCCTGATGCGCCTTCTGCGTTCCGTCGGCGTTTACCCTGAGGGTGCCCAGGTCGGTTTCGCCGGCATGCAGGCCCTCGCCCGACAGGTCGAGCGCCAGGCGTTCGCCGCCGTCGAGGGTCGCGCTCAGCTGCAGCGCCCGCGCGCCGTTGCCGTCGAAGCCGAGCGACTGTCCGTTCAGGGCCAGGCGCCCGCGCGGCGCGTCGGGCGTGCCGGCGGCGGTCAGTTCGCCGGACAGCTGGCCCTCGAGCCCCGGCCAGAGCTGGCCGAGACGCGACAGCGCGAGCTCCAGCCTGGCCTCAAGGCTGTCGCCCCAGCGCCCGCTGCCCTGGATGCGGTTGTCGCCGACCTGCAGGTTCAGCAGCGGCAGCCGCCATTGCTCGCCTTCGGCGTCGGCCTGCAGGCGCAGGGTGGTCGGCTGGCCGCGCAGTCGCCCGTCCAGCGCCAGGTCGGCGTGGGCCTGCAGTGCGCCGTCCGCCAGCGAGCCGGTGCTCTTCAGGGTGCCGCCCAGTTGCCCGGGCAGCTCGGCGACCCAGTAGGCGGGATCGAGCCGGCTGAGCGCCAGGTCGGCGCGCCAGCTCAAGGCGTCGGCGAACCTGACGCCGACACTGCCGCTGGCGCTTCCCTGCCCCGCCACCAGTTGCAGCTGCGGCAGGTTGACGCTGCCCAGGTCGCCACTCACCGGGCTGGCGAGCGTGAAATCGCCGGCCGGACCGCTCAGCGCCGCATCGAAGTGGCCCAGGTAGTTGCCGTCGTCGTAGTCGATCTCCGCTGTCGCCCGGCGCAGCGTGACTGGGGGCTCGTCGATCTCGGGGTAGAGCCAGGTCCAGGGAAAGGCCTGCCAGGCCAGCTGCGCGTGGGCCTCGATCCCTTCCTCCCAGCCGGCGCGTCCTTCCAGGCGCAGCGAGCGGTTGCGTCCGGCGTCGAGTTCGAGGGTATCGAGCACCGCGCCGGCCTGGTCGACCACGCCCTGCAGCGCCAGCCGCACGGGTCCGCCCGTACCCGGCAGCTGGCCGGTGCCGAGCAGCCGGTAGCCGTCGGCCAGGTTGCCGCTGGCGGTCAGCTCGAGCTGCTCCAGGCGCAGGGTGTCGGGCAGGTCCGGCAGCGCCTTGAAGGCCTCGCTGGTCAGCTGCAGGGTGGCCGGCAGCCGTTCGTCCAGCGGCTCGATGTGGCCGGCCAGGCGGCCGGTGAAATAGCCGTCGCTGTCCACGGCGAGCCGCAGGCGCTCGCGCAGGTCGCCTTCGACGGCGATCTCCAGGTTCAGCGCCTCCTGCCCGGGCACCTGCACCAGCGCCTGCCCGTCGAGCGTCAGCGGCCACTGGCCGCTGGGCAGCAGCCGGCCGTCGAAGGTGGCGGACAGGTCGTCGCGCTCGACCGTCAGCCGCTCGATGTCCAGCCCCTCGGCGCGCCACCGGGCCACCAATTGCAGGTCGCGCAACTGTTGCGTGCCGTTGAAATCGAGCGTGCCGATGTCCAGACGGTCGACACGGATCGCCAGCGGCAGCCGGACGTCCGGCAGGCTGAACGGCTCGTCGGCCGCCGCCGGGTCCTCCGGCCGCGGCGGAAAGTCCAGGCGAATGTCACCGGTCAGCAGTTCGTCGATGCACAGCGTCAGTTGCAGCAGGCAGCCGGGCGACCACTGCAGCACCGGCGAATCGACTTCGACGCGCTGCCCGTCCTGGCTCCAGACCAGCCGCTCGGCCTGCCAGCGCCCGCCCAGGCGACCCTGGAAGCCGCTCAGCTCCAGCCCCGGCACACGCGCCAGCACCCAGCGGCTGCCGCCCTCGGTGCCGAGCACCAGGGCCAGCCCCGTGCCGGCCACGAACAGCACTGCCAGCAGCAACGCCAGCAGGGACGCGAACAGCGCCGCGGCGATCCCGAGCGCTCGCCTCACAGCTCCGGCCCCATCGAGAAGTGCAGGCGAATACCGCCGTCACCGTCCAGCGGATGGGCGAGATCGACCCGCAGCGGGCCCACCGGCGACACCCAGCGCACACCGAAACCGACGGCCGTCTGCAGGCTCGGCGCCGACAGCGAGTTGAAGGCGTTGCCCTGGTCGACGAAGGTGGCGATGCGCCATTTCTCGGCGAACGAGTACTGGTATTCGGCGCTGGCGGTGAACTGGTAGCGGCCGCCGATGAAGTCGCCGTCCGAGTTGGTCGGCGACAGGTGCTGGTACTCGTAGCCGCGCACGCTCTGGTCGCCGCCGGCGAAGTAGCGCAGCGAGGGCGGCACCGCGGTGTATTCGTCGGTGAGGTTGGCGCCGACCTGCACCCGGCCGAGGAAACGGTGGCGGCGCCCGAGGGTGGTGAGGCCCTTGAGCAGGACGTTGCCGTGGATCAGGTCGGCGTCCGACAACAGGCCGTCCTTGGCGACCGCGACTTCGAAGCGCAGCCGGTAGCCCTCGTTGGGGTCGATGCGGCTGTCGCTCTGCAGGTAGCTGAAGGCCACGCCCGGCATCAGCAGCGTGGCCAGCCCGGAGTCGTCGCCGAGGCGGTATTCCTCGCGCATCCACTTGAGCGAGAGCACCCGGTCCCAGCCGCTGTCCAATCGGCTGTGCCATTCCGGGCCGAGTTGCAGCAGGCGGCTGAGCGAATCGGTACCGGCGATCTCCTCGTACTGGTAGCCGCCGACGAAGCGCAACTGGTCGGTCAGCGGCGGGTCGAGCGGAATCTCGTACCACAGGCCGACGTTCTGCCGCGGTGCCGAGAGCTCCATCTCCGCGCCGTAGCTGTGCCCCTGCGGGTTGACCCAGTGACGGGTCCAGTCGAAGCGCACGCGCGGGCCGACGTCGGTGGAGTAGCCGAGGCCAAGGCCGAAGGTGCGCGGCTCGCGGGTGCTCAGGTGGACCACCACCGGCACCTTGCCGTCGATCGCCTCGGTGGGGTTGGCGTCGACCCGCACGCCCTCGAAATAGCCGCTGGACTGCAGGTTCTGGCTGAGTTCGGCGATGTATTCGGCGTCGTAGGCCACGCCTTGCTCGAACGGCACCATGCGTGCCAGCAGGCTCTCCTCGAACGGGGTGTCGCCCTCGAAGCGCACCTCGCCGAGCTGATAGCGCCGGCCACTGTCGAACACCAGTTCCACGTCGGCGGCATTCGCCTGCGGATCGATGGCCAGCCGCTGGCGGGTGAAGCGCGCATCGAAGAACCCGTACTGAGAGGCCTGGGTGCGCAGCTGCAGCTTCACGTCCTCGTAGGTGCCGTGGTTGAGCACTGCCCCGCTGCGCAGTTGCCGGTGCGGCACGCGGAACTCGCGCAGGCTCGCGGCCGGCCCTTCGACGCGCACCTCGACGTTGCGCAGCCGGACCGGCTCGCCCGCGCGGATGACCAGCACCAGCCGCGGGTTCTGGCCCTCGGTCACGTCGCTGTCGATCTCGCTCTGGTAGTAGCCCAGCGCCTGCAGCGCCTTGCGCGCCTGCTCCTCGGCGACGCGGCTGTAGCGCAGCAGCTCGCGGCTGTCTCGATCGCCGAGCGCACCGATGTAGTTCTCGACGTTTTCCCTGAGGGCGCCGTTGTCCGGGGTGATCCGCACCTCGAGCTCGGCGGCTCGCGCGGCGGACGCCGACAGCACCATGACGCCGAGGAAGACCGCGGCACGCGTGTTCGTTGAATGCATGGCGTCGAATGCTACCAGAGCGGCTGGCAGGAGGTGCTGGATCGCGGTCTGCCAGGCGCGGAAAAAATACGGCCGGTCTCTGGGCAGCGGGGGCTGCTCTCACGGGTCCAGGCGTCTGACTGCCGGACCGGCGCAAAAATTCGCCGTGTCCGACGTCAGCCCTGCGCCTGCCTGGCCCGCGCCGGCGCCGGATGGAAGAACAGGTGCTCGACCACCGGGCCCACGGCGATCTGCCCAAGCTCCTGGTAGCCCTGCCGCTGGTAGAAGTTCAGATAGCGTGGGTTGCCGGTGTCGATCACCAGCCCCTCGGAGTGGGGGTCGTCGGCGCACCAGTCATGCAGCGCCTCGAGCAGCTGTTCGCCGTAGTGCCGGCCCTGGTAGCGCGGATGCACCCCCATCAGCGGCAGCACGTGATAGGCCCCGGGCGGCAGGCAGCCGAGCACCGCGGCGTGGTAGTCCAGGTAGCGCCGGGTGCAGCGAAAACCGGCCGACAGCAGCATGCGCATGCGCCAGGCCCAGCTTTCGGTGACGTCCAGCCGCCGCTGCGGCGGGGCGATCAGCGCCACGGCGATCAGGCGGTCGTCGAGCAGCAGCCCGAGCGCCGGCTGCTCCTGGAGGAAATGCTGCTTGACTAGTTCGCGCACCGTCGCGCGGACCCGGTGGTCGTAGCCCGGTCGGTCGGCCTCGAACAGGTAGGCGAAGGTGGGCTCGTGCCGGTAGGCGTGATAGAGAAGCGAGCGGGTTTCCCGCTCGTAGCCGCTGTCGATGATCCGCACCTGCGCCGGCTCGCTCATGGCTCTCTCGCTTTCGTCGTGACTCACCAGCACGTTAGCACCGGCCCGGCGGGCCCGCCACGCGGCCAGGGTCGCCGACGACCGCAGGTGCCAGTAGACTTGGCGCTTTTCGTCTCGCGGATGCGCCCATGAAGATCGTCTCGTTCAACATCAACGGCCTGCGCGCCCGGCCGCACCAGCTCCAGGCGCTGATCGAACGGCACCAGCCGGACGTCATCGGCCTGCAGGAAACCAAGGTATCCGACGACCAGTTCCCCCAGGCGGAGATCGAGGCGCTCGGCTACCACGTCCACTACCACGGGCAGAAGGGCCACTACGGCGTCGCCCTGCTCTCGCGCGAGGCGCCGCTGGAGATCCACAAGGGCTTCCCCGAGGACGGCGAAGAGTCCCAGCGGCGCTTCATCTGGGGCCGCTTCAGCGACCGCGGCGGCCAGCCGGTGGTGGTGATGAACGGCTATTTCCCCCAGGGCGAAAGCCGCGCGCACCCGGTCAAGTTTCCGGCCAAGACCAAGTTCTACGCCGACCTGCAGGCGCTGCTGGAGAACCGCTTCACCCCCGACCAGCCGCTGGCGCTGATGGGCGACTTCAATATTTCCCCGCAGGATTGCGACATCGGCATCGGCGAGGCCAACGTCAAGCGCTGGCTGCGCACCGGCAAGTGCAGCTTCCTGCCCGAGGAGCGCGAATGGCTGTGCCGGCTGACCGACTGGGGCCTGCACGACAGCTTCCGCACCCTCAACCCGGAGGTGGCCGACCGCTTCAGTTGGTTCGACTACCGCAGCCGCGGCTTCGAGGACGACCCGCGCCGAGGGCTGCGCATCGACCTGATCCTGACCACCGAGGCGCTGCAGGCACGCGTGCGCGACGCCGGCGTCGACTACGACATCCGCGCCATGGACAAGCCGTCGGACCACTGCCCGGTGTGGATCGCGGTGGAGTGACCCTCGCGTTTGAATGGCCCGGTTCAGTGAGTCAGCGCAGTCCGTGACAGCCGAAGGAGAAGACAAGCTCACTGATTACATCAAAGGCTCCGGCCAGGCTTTCGGTTCTGTCGACTAACCCTCATAAGCGAAATCGCCCCATCTAGTTCTGGGCGCTCGGCGGGATGGTCCATGCCGTGTGCCAGGTAGACTCCCGGTTGATTCGACAGCACAGGGAGATTTCCATGGGGACGGAACCCCTCAAAAACCCGGCCTACGCGTTCGATCAGGGTTGGAGTCCAGATACCGACTGGAAAACCGACAGTACAGGGAGCCGCGATCTCGGCTGGGGTACGGATCAGAGCTGGAGCCCTCAGGCTGATTTATCGAAGAGCCGGCCTGGAAACGGTGGTGCCTCCTTTGCCGCCTGGGAGCAAAAAACCGAGGCTGTCCCCGAGCTCGCGGACTGGCCGCCGCCCGACATGCTCAAGCTCCCCGAGCCCCTGCCTCCTGGCTTCTACGTCGTACCGCGCAGCATGTCCGGCGAGCAGGTGCTCGCCAGGCTGTTCACCGACAGGCCTCACACTCATCTGGTCAATCGCATCAAGTCGCTCAATCCCACCTTCGCCCAAGGCTTCAAGGCGGGCGAAATGTTCATCATCGGCAACCTGCTCAACCCGACCGCCTGTTTGCGTGAAGAAGCCGACCTGATGGCCGCGGCCACCAGGGTGCGTGATGCCCTGGGGCCGCTGAGCGAAGACGAGGCCGACTTCATGGCTGAGCATCAGGCCGAAATCGCGCTGATGCTCGGCGGTGCCGGTGGAGCGCTCGGGGTCGGCAAGGACGTGCTGGAGAACGGGCTGAAACAGATCGCAGGCACCTTGCGTGACGTCGAATACCTGCATCGACGTGAATTCACCACCCACGGCCACCTGAAAAGCCCGCAGTTTTTCGCCACACGCCAACAGCTGTACCGCCAGCTCGACCACCAGCTGAAGGCGACCTTGCTCGGCAAGCAGCTGGGTCTGGGCTGCTACCCGACGCTGCGCCGCGACCTCGGCATCTCCACCCGCAGCCTGGTACACCACTGGAGCAAAGGCGGCGCTCCCGGCCAGATACCCGGCTACGCCACCCACATGGATGAGGTCGCCAAAGCGGCCAAGTACCTCAAATATGGCGGCCACATCGGCATCGCCCTGTCCGGAACCGCCTCCGCCATGACGGTTCAGGACGTCTGCCGCGCCGGGAAGACCGAGGCCTGCCAGAAGATCCGCTTCACCGAGGCGGGCAGCTTCGGCGGGGGGCTGGGTGGTGCATCGGTTGCTGTGGCCGTGACCGGCTCCGTAGCTGGTTCGATGTGCGCGGCCATTGGCATCGGATCAGGCGGCATAGGCGGAGTCGTTTGTGGCCTGGTAGTGGTAGGGGTTAGCAGTGTCGCAGGGGGCAAAAGCGGCGAGTGGGCCGGGGAGTTGGCTGGGGAAAAAATATATGAATGGAGACAGCCATGAGCTTCAAGGTTTGGTTTGAAAGCTGGCCCCTGGAGTTGCAGATTGCCTGTCTTCTGGCGCCGTTCGTGATCGGTCTGTCTGGTGTCTTCATGTTTCTTGTCATGGCATACCGAAATCTCGAAACGATCCTCTCGATGTTTCCTAACAGCACATATGTCAAAAGGCAAAAATTGCTGTGGGGTGGCAATGGCTTGCGTTCGCGCCTCATTCTGACCAGCAGCTTGGCGGCTATAGCACTGTGGCCAAATGGACATATCGGGCGTGGAGAACTCGATGAGGATGAGGTTCGGAAACTGCCCCCCCCGATCAAGCGCCGAATGGTTGTTGCCTGGTGGCTTTGTGCTGTCGGCATGGCCTGGCTGTTCCTGCTGGTGGGCCTGATAGAACTCAGCAGCGGCAAATGATGCTCCGGTATGCGGGGCCAGGAAAACCTCAGGCGTGCCAGGAGATCCGCTTCACCGAGACGGGTAGTTTTGCCGGGGATTGGGTGGTGGATCGGCAGGCGTCTGGGCTGGGAGCGTTACCGCTCCCGCTATCTGCACAGCCATCGGCCTAGGCTCGGGCGGTATAGGCGGGATTGTGTGCGGCTTGGTGGTTGTGGGGGTTGGCAGTGTTGCAGGGGGCAAAGGCGGCGAGTGGGCCGGGGAGTTGGCTGGGGAAAAAATATATGAATGGAGACAGCCATGAGCTTCAAGGTTTGGTTTGAAAGCTGGCCCCTGGAGTTGCAGATTGCCTGTCTTCTGGCCCCCTTTGTAATTAGCCTTCCCGGCGTGGCAATTGGCGTCTACATCGCCTGTAGCCGCCACTTCGACACCATGCTTTCGGCCTTTCCAAACAGTGCCTGGGCGAGGCAGCAGGATATTCTGGGAACTACCAGTCTGGCTTCGCGTTGCTACCTGGTCAGCTCGCTTAGCGGCGCTTTGCTCTTTTCGCAATATCTCGTTCGCAAAGGGACTCTCGATGCCGATGATGTCCGTAATTTTCCTCGCTCGCTGCGGCGCCTGATGGCCTTGTCTAGCTGGCTGGCAGTTATCGGCATGGCCTGGCTGTTCCTGCTGGTGGGCCTGATAAAGCTCAGCAGCGACAAATGATGCTCCGGTACGCGGGGCCAGGAAAACCTCAGGCGTGCCAGGAGATCCGCTTCACCGAGACGGGTAGTTCGGCGGGGTCTGGGTGGTGGATCGGCCTGCCGCGGCCTTGACAGGTCCGTAGCTGGCTCGCATTGGCATCGGGTCAGACGATAGGCGATATAGGCGGAGTCGTTTGCGGCTTGATCGTAGTTGGCGGGTCTTCGATTGCTGCTGGAGTTGGTGGCGCTTGTTCGGCGAAATGGCAGGAGAAAATTTACGAACGGAGCCAGCAGTGAACCTGGATACTTGGCTGCGCTCTCGGCATGGCCCGGCTATTCCCGCCGGCTGGTCTGTTCAGGTTCAGCGACGTCGGGCTGAGGTGCCGGGGCTTAGCTAGACTCTCGTGCAATCCTTCTCATACTGGCGAGTCGCGGTCATCTCGCTGTAACCGAACGGTCTTAATCTCGTGGCCTTCTCCCATGGAAGGTTGCGTATGCGTAATTCCCTCTCTAGCACGCGGGTTCCAGCGTATCGCGCGCTGCTCGCGGCGCTGTTCTGCTCGCTGCTCTGCCTGCCCTCGGTCACCCTCGGTGCACTACCGGTGCCGGCAGACGGCTCGCCGGTGTTGCGGATCCAGGGCTCCAACACCGTCGGCGCCAAGCTGGCCCCCCTGCTGATCGCCGGCCTGTTCGACCAGCAGGGGCTGTCGGACATCCGCATCGCCCCGACCGGCGAGGAAAACGAACAGCGCGTCACCGGCCGCGGGCCCGGCGGCCAGCTGGTCACCGCGCTGGTCGCCGCGCATGGATCGAGCACCGGTTTCGTCGGCCTGAAGGACGCCACCGCAGATATCGCCGCGTCCTCGCGACCGATCAAGGAATCGGAAGTCAGGGCGCTGGCCTCCCTTGGCGATCTGAAGAGCAGCGCCGCGGAACAGGTGATCGCCATCGACGGCCTGGCCATCATCGTCAACCCGGCCAACCCGCTGCCCAGGCTAGACACCGAGACGCTGGCCCGGCTGTTCTCCGGCGAAATCGCCAACTGGACGGAGGTCGGCGGGCCGGACCAGCCCGTACGGATCCACGCGCGCGACGACAATTCCGGGACCTACGACACCTTCAAGGAACTGGTACTGGCGCCGCACGGCAAGAAGCTGGCGAGCGGCGCCAGCCGTTATGAGTCCAACGACCAGCTGTCGGCGACGGTAGCCGGCGACCTCGGCGCCATCGGCTTCGTCGGCTATGCGTCGGTAGGCCGCGCGCGGGCGCTGCCGATCGCCGACGGCCAGTCGCAGGCGATGGCCCCTACCCCGGCGATGATCGCCACCGAGGACTATCCACTGTCGCGCCGGCTGTTCCTCTACGCGCCGCCCAGCGGACAGAGCGCCTGGGCCCGGGCGCTGATCGAATTCGCCCAGAGCGACGCTGGCCAGGCGCTGGTCCCTCGCAGCGGCTACATCGCCCAGCAGGTCGAGGCCATCCGCCTGCCCAGCCAGCCCGACATGCCGATGGCCTACCGGCAGCTCGCCAACGAGGCCAGCCGGCTGACAGTCAATTTCCGCTTCGAGGAAGGCAGCGCGGTGCTGGACAACAAGGCACAACGCGACCTGCAGCGGCTGGCCGCCTACCTGGCAGCCCACGACAAGCTGCAGGAGCGTGCGGTGCTGGTAGGCTTCGGCGACGCCAAGGCCAACCCGCAACGCGCTTCGCTGCTGTCGCGTCTGCGCGCCATGACGGTTCGTCGCGAGCTGACGAAGCTGGGTATAACCGTCAAGGATATCAACGGGTTGGGGGATGATCTTCCTGTTGCTTCTAATGATGGGGGCAGCGGCCGGATCAAGAATCGCCGGGTCGAGGTGTGGGTCTACTAGTGCCGGCGACCGTGCAGGATCGTATCGGTCGCAGGTCAGGTTCGTACTGTCACGGCCTCCGCCGCCGGTCTAAGCTCCGGTGGACTCTTTCCTGCCGGGCACCCTCATGTTCCTCGTCTGCGGTGAAGCGCTGTTCGACCTGTTCGCCTCGCCGGCCCGCCCCGGAGTGGCCAACCGGCTGACGCTCGAAGCCGTCGCCGGTGGTTCGCCGTTCAACGTGGCAGTCGGCCTGGCCCGGCTCGGCGTGCCGGCCGCGCTCTTCACCGGGCTGTCGACCGACCCCCTCGGGAACCAGCTGCTGCGCGTGCTGCAGGACGAAGGCGTGGAACGGCGTTTCCTGGTTCGCTTCGATGCGCCGACCACCCTGGCGACGGTCGGCGTCGGGGCCGACGGCTCCCCGGTGTACGGCTTCCGCGGCGACGGCTGCGCCGATCGCCTGCCGCGCCTGAAACACCTGCCGGCACTGGACGATGCGATTCGCGCCATCCACCTCGGCTCCTACTCGCTGGTGGTCCCGCCGGTCGCCGACACCCTGCTGGCGCTGGTCGAGCGCGAACAGGGCCGGCGCCTGATCAGCCTCGATCCGAACGTGCGTCTCAACGTCGAGCCCGATGCCGGAGTGTGGCGCGGGCGCGTCGAAGCGCTGGCCCGGTACGCGCACCTGATCAAGGTCAGCGACGAGGACCTGCGCGCGCTCTACCCGCACAGCCCCGCCGAGGCGATCGCCGAAAGCTGGCTCGGCGAGCGCTGCGAGCTGGTCCTGCTCACCCGCGGCAGCGGCGGCGCCAGCGTCTTCAGCCGGCGCCATGGCGCGCTCCACCTGCCTGCGCAGGCAACCCGGCTATGCGACACGGTCGGCGCCGGCGATACCTTCCAGGCGGCGGTGCTGGCCTGGTTGCACGCGCGCGGGCTCGCCGGACGGGAAGCCCTGGGCAGCCTGAGCCGCGCCGATCTCGGCGCCATGCTGGGCGTCGCCATCGCCGCCGCCAGCGTGACCTGCTCACGCACCGGCCCGGACCTGCCCCGCCGCCACGAGGTCCCCGGCCTGTCGCCGGCGGCCGGCTAGACCCTGCCGCCCGGCCTTTCGTACAGTCCCGCTGGCGCGATCCAGCCATCGACGGAACGACCACCGTGCACAACCACAGAACAACAAGAAACACCGACCCTTCCTACGAGCTGATGGACGACCACGACGGCCAGTCCCTCATCTATCGCGAGCACGGCTTCCCCTGCCCGCTGGTGCGCTGGCACAACCACAAGGAATACGAGCTGCACCTGATCGTCGCCAGCTCCGGCAAGGTCTTCATCGGCGACTATGTCGGCAATTTCGCACCCGACAGCCTGTTTCTCACCGGCCCGCACCTGCCGCACAACTGGATCAGCCAGGTGGACGAGGGCGAGGTGGTGCGCAAGCGCGACATGCTGGTCAACTTCACCGACGAGCTGCTGCAGGCCGCCAGCGGGGTGTTCTCCGAGCTGCGCCAGCTGACGCCGATGCTCGAACGCTCGCGCTACGGCATCGAGTTCCGCTGCCCCCGCACCATCCGCCGCGCCCGCCAGCTGATGCAGCAGGTGGCCGACTCGCAGGGCATGACCCGGCTCGGCTACTTCCTGATCATGCTGGAGCTGCTCGCTGCCTGCGACGACTATCAGCTGCTCTCGGGCGCGACCGCGGTGCAGCTCGGCGACGACCTGCACGTCGATCGCACCAACCTGGCGGTGAACTACATCTTCGCCCACTACATGCGCGAGCTGCCGCTGGAGGAAGTGGCCTCGCACCTGGGCATGAAGCCGACCTACTTCTCGCGCTTCTTCAAGCGCGCCACCGGGCGCTGCTACGTGGAGTTCGTCAACAGCCTGCGGATCAGCAAGTCCTGCGAACTGCTGGTCGACAGCGACAAGCCGGTCACCGACGTCTGCTTCGAGTCGGGCTTCAACAACCTGTCGAACTTCAACCGGCGCTTCCAGCAGCTCAAGGGCATGACGCCCTCGCGCTACCGCCGCCTGGCGATGGAGCGCCTCACCGAGCAGAACCGCGCCGGCTAATACGCTTTGCGCCGTCAAGAAACCGGACAGCCCGGCGCCCGGCCGCACGCCATGCGCCCTGCTCCACTGTGCGCCAATCTGCAGGACTGCAAGAAAGTATCGATCGCAGTGCCTCCAGGGCTTTGTCGGCGTGCGCCGGCGGGGCTGTAATGCTCCCGAACGCACGCCCAAGGGCATGCGAAAACAACAATAAGAGCTTCCGCCGCAGCGGGCGCGGAAGAGGAGTCCGACAATGAAGATCAGCAACGCGCTCATCGGCACCGGCTGCCTCGCCCTGGCGGGCTTCGCGCAGGCCGCCGAGACGGTCACCATCGCCACCGTCAACAACGCCGACATGATCCGCATGCAGCGCCTGTCGCAGACGTTCGAGCAGCAGCACCCCGACATCGACCTGGAATGGGTGGTGCTCGAGGAGAACGTGCTGCGCCAGCGCCTGACCACCGACATCGCCACCCAGAGCGGCCAGTTCGACGTGCTCACCATCGGCATGTACGAGGCCTCGCTGTGGGGTGAGAAGGGCTGGCTGGCGCCGATGACCGACCTGCCCGCCGACTATGCCGTCGACGACGTCTTCCCTTCGGTGCGCGAGGGGCTGTCGGTCGACGGCACGCTCTACGCCCTGCCCTTCTACGGCGAGAGCTCGATGACCTACTACCGCACCGACCTGCTCGAGCAGGCCGGCCTGGACATGCCCGAACGCCCCACCTGGACGCAGATCGCCGAGATGGCCGGCAAGCTGCACAAGCCCGAGCAGGAGCAGTACGGCATCTGCCTGCGCGGCAAGGCCGGCTGGGGCGAGAACATGGCCCTGGTCACCACCATCGCCAACGCATTCGGCGCGCGCTGGTTCGACGAGCAGTGGATGCCCGAATTCACCAGCCCCGAATGGCGCAAGGCGACGCAGTTCTACGTCGACACCCTCTCCAGCTACGGCCCGCCTGGCGCCTCGAGCAACGGTTTCAACGAGAACCTGGCGCTGTTCAACAGCGGCAAGTGCGCGATCTGGGTCGATGCCACCGTTGCCGGCTCCTTCGTCAGCGATCCGTCGCAGAGCAAGGTGGCCGACTCGGTCGGTTTCACCTTCGCCCCGCACGAGACCACCGAGAAGGGCTCGGCCTGGCTGTATTCCTGGGCGCTGGCCATCCCCACCACCTCCAAGCAGAAGGACGCGGCCATGGCCTTCGTCACCTGGGCCACGTCGCAGGCCTACGCCTCGCTGGTCGCCGAGACCGACGGCGTGGCCAACGTCCCGCCGGGCACCCGCGCCTCCACCTACAGCGAGGCCTACATGCAGGCGGCACCCTTCGCCGAGGTGACGCTGGAGTCGCTCAAGCAGGTCGACCCGGCCAACCCCTCGGCCAAGCCGGTGCCCTACATCGGCATCCAGCTGGTGACCATCCCCGAGTTCCAGGCGATCGGCACCCAGGTCGGCAAGATGTTCTCCGCGGCCCTGACCGGGCAGATGCCGGTCGAGCAGATGCTCGCCGCCGCCCAGCAGAGCACCGCCCGGGAGATGAAGCGCGCCGGCTACCCGAAGTGAGCCGCTGCGCCTGTACCACCCGGACACGCGAACGGCCGGACCTCACCCGCTCATGCTCGCCCAGGGAACGGGCCGGATCGGAGTTGCCGAGATGAACACCACCACCCTCCCTACCGCTCCCCGCACCACGGCGCCTGCGGCGCGGGCGGCCCGTGCCATGCGCCGGCTCGGGCCCGGCTGGTTCCTGGTCAGCCCCTCGGTCGCGCTGTTGCTGCTCTGGATGCTGGTACCGCTGGCGATGACCGTCTACTTCTCGACCATCCGCTACAACCTGCTGTACCCGGGCGACAACGATTTCGTCGGGTTCGAGAACTTCTACTACTTCCTCACCGATGCCGGCTTCGTTCCGGGCATGCTCAACACCCTGCTGCTGGTCGGCAGCGTGCTGCTGATCAGCGTGGTGCTCGGCGTACTGATCGCCGCCCTGCTGGAGGCGGCGGAATTCCCCGGCCGCGGCCTGGTGCGGGTGTTGCTGATCTCGCCATTCTTCATCATGCCCACGGTCAGCGCGCTGATCTGGAAGAACCTGCTGTTCCACCCGGTTTCCGGAATCCTCGCCGCGCTGTGGAAGTTCTTCGGCGCCCGCCCGATCGACTGGCTGGCCGAGTACCCGCTGCTGTCGGTCATCATCATCGTCTCCTGGCAATGGCTGCCGTTCGCGATCCTGATCCTGATGACCGCCATGCAGTCGCTCGACCAGGAGCAGAAGGAAGCCGCACGGCTGGACGGTGCCGGGCCGCTGGCGATCTTCTGGCACCTGACGCTGCCGCACCTGGCGCGGCCGATCGCCGTGGTGGTGATGATCGAGACGATCTTCCTGCTCTCCGTGTTCGCCGAAATCTTCACCACCACCAGCGGCGGCCCTGGCTACGCCTCCACCAACCTCGCCTACCTGATCTACAACCAGGCGCTGCTGCAATTCGACGTCGGCATGGCCTCGGCCGGCGGCCTGATCGCGGTGGTGATCGCCAACATCGCCGCCATCGTGCTGGTGCGCATGCTCGGCAAGAACCTGACGGAAAAGTACTGAGGGCCCCTCGATGCTCACGCTCAAGCAAAGCCGTCGCCTCACCACGGTACTGACCGGCACCCTGTCCTGGGCGCTGGCGCTGCTGCTGTTCTTCCCGATCCTGTGGATGCTGCTGACCAGCTTCAAGACCGAGCTCGAGGCCTTCGCCACGCCGCCGCAGTTCGTCTTCACCCCGACGCTGGAAAACTACCTGCACATCCAGGACCGCAGCGGCTACTTCAAGTACGCCTGGAACTCGGTGTTCATCGCCTTCGGCGCCACCGCGCTGGGCATGTTGATCGCGGTGCCGGCGGCCTATTCCATGGCGTTCTTCGAGACCCGCCGGACCAAAGGCACCCTGCTCTGGATGCTGTCGACCAAGATGCTCCCGCCGGTGGGCGTGCTGGTGCCGATCTACCTGCTGGCCAAGCAGTTCGGGCTGCTCGACACCCGCACCGTGCTGATCGTGATCTACACCCTGATCAACCTGCCGATCATGGTCTGGATGATCTACACCTATTTTCGCGACATTCCCCGCGACATCCTCGAAGCGGCGCGCATGGACGGCGCCAGCACGCTGCAGGAGATCGTCCAGGTGCTGCTGCCGATCGCCCGCGGCGGCCTGGCCTCCACCGTGCTGCTGTCGGTGATCCTGTGCTGGAACGAGGCATTCTGGTCGCTGAACCTGACATCGTCCAACGCCGCCCCGCTGAGCGCGCTGATCGCCTCCTACTCGAGCCCCGAAGGCCTGTTCTGGGCAAAGCTTTCGGCGGTCTCGACGCTCGCCTGCGCGCCCATCCTGATCTTCGGCTGGATCAGCCAGAAGCAGCTGGTGCGCGGCCTGTCCTTCGGCGCGGTGAAGTGAGCGTGCGCCGCCGGCCCATTCCCTCGGAGACCCGACATGGCTGAACTGAAGATCCGCAACCTGACCAAGGGCTTCGACGGCCTGGAGATCATCAAGGGCATCGACTTGGACATCCGCGACCGCGAGTTCGTGGTATTCGTCGGGCCCTCCGGCTGCGGCAAGTCGACCCTGCTGCGGCTGATCGCCGGGCTGGAGGACGTCAGCGGCGGGCAGATCGAACTCGACGGCCGCGACATCACCGACCTGCCGCCGGCCGCGCGCGACCTGGCCATGGTGTTCCAGACCTACGCGCTCTACCCGCACATGAGCGTGCGCCGCAACCTGTCCTTCGCCCTCGAGCTGGCCCGCGCCGACAAGCAGGAGATCGCCCGCAAGGTGGAGGACGCCGCGCGCATCCTCGAGCTCGGTCCGCTGCTCGAACGCAAGCCGCGCCAGCTGTCAGGCGGCCAGCGCCAACGGGTGGCGATCGGCCGGGCGATCGTGCGCAACCCCAGGATATTCCTCTTCGACGAACCGCTATCGAACCTCGACGCCGCGCTGCGCGTGCAGATGCGCCTGGAACTGGCGCGCCTGCACCAGGAGCTGAAGGCCACCATGATCTACGTGACCCACGACCAGGTCGAGGCCATGACCCTGGCCGACAAGGTGGTGGTGCTCAATGGCGGCCGCATCGAACAGGTGGGCTCGCCGATGACGCTCTACCACAGCCCGGCGAACATGTTCGTCGCCGCCTTCATCGGCACACCGAGGATGGGTTTTCTCAAGGGCCGGGTCGGCGCGGTGAACGCGGACGGCTGCGCCGTGGAAGTCGATGCCGGCTGCCGCCTGGTGCTGCCGCTGGGCGGCGCGGCGCTGGCCGTCGGCGATCCGGTGACCCTCGGCATCCGCCCGGAGCACCTGAACCGCAGCGAAACCGGCCCCTGCCTGATGGAGGTGACCGCCGACGTCAGCGAACGGCTCGGCAGCGACACCTACTGCCATGTGCGCACCGACTCCGGCGAGCCGCTGACCGTGCGTATCCGCGGCGATTTCTCGCCGCGCTACGGCGAGCGCCTGCGCCTGTCGCTGGACGTCGACCACTGCCACCTCTTCGACCGCGACGGGCAGGCCATCGGCCAGCCGCTGCAACAGGTCGCCTGAATTCCGCCGACCAGAGCGAGTACCGACGATGAAGTTGAATCGCCCGCATCTCAACGACCTGCCCGCACGCGTGGCGCGCCCCGGCTACGACCTGTCGCGGGTGCGCCCGGGCATCGCGCACATCGGCGTCGGCGGCTTCCACCGCGCCCACCAGGCGGCCTACACCGATGCCCTGATGAACACCGGCGAAGGGCTCGACTGGGGCATCTGCGGGATCGGCACGCGCGCCCCCGAACGTGCCATGCGCGATGCGCTGGCGGCGCAGGATCACCTCTACACGCTGGTGGAACTGGACGACCGGCCGGACACCGAGGTGCGCGTCATCGGCGCCCTGCGCGACATGCTGCTGGTGGACGATTCGCCGGAAACGGTGGTGGCGCAGCTGGCCGATCCGGCGATCCGCATCGTCTCGCTGACCATCACCGAAGGCGGCTACTGCATTGACGACGCCACCGGTGCATTCCGCGCCGACCTGCCGGAAATCCAGCATGACCTGGCCCAGCCGCAGGCGCCGATCAGCGTCTTCGGCCTGCTCTGCGAGGCCCTGGCGCGGCGTCGCGCGGCCGGCACGGCGCCGTTCACGGTAATGTCCTGCGACAACCTTCCGCACAACGGCGAGGTGACGCGCAAGGCCTTGCTGTCCTTCGCCCACCTGCGCGACGAACCGCTGGCCGCCTGGATCGAGCGCGAGGTGAGCTTTCCCAATGCGATGGTCGACCGCATCACGCCCATGACCAGCACCGCGCACCGCGAGGCGCTGGCCCGCGAGCACGGCGTCGAGGACGCCTGGCCGGTGGTTTGCGAGCCGTTCGTGCAGTGGGTGCTGGAAGACCGCTTCGTCGCCGGCCGCCCGGCCTGGGAAAAGGTCGGCGTACAGTTCACCGAGGACGTCACGCCCTACGAGGAGATGAAGATCCGGCTGCTCAACGGCAGCCACCTCGCCCTCACCTACCTCGGCTGGCTGCGCGGCTACCGCTATGTCCACGAGACCCTGGAGGACCCGCTGTTCATCGCCTACCTGCGCCAGTACATGGACCGCGATGTGACGCCGCAGCTGGCACCGGTGCCCGGCATCGACCTCGACGACTACAAGGACACGCTGATCCGGCGCTTCTCCAACCGAGCGATCGCCGACCAGCTGGAACGGGTGTGCTCCGACGGCTCGTCGAAATTTTCCAAGTTCACCGTGCCGACCCTCGAGCGACTGATCGCCGACGAGGCGCCGCTGGAGCGTGGTGCGCTGGTGGTAGCCGCCTGGGCGCTGTACCTCAAGGGCGTCGACGAGCATGGCGAGCGCTATGCGATTCCCGACCCGCGGGCGACCTTCTGCCAGGCGCTGGTGGAGGATGACGAGCGCCTGACTGAACGGCTGCTCGGCCGTGAGGAAATCTTCGGCCGGGTGATTCCGCGTTCACGAGCCTTCGTCGAGGCGTTCGAGCGCAACCTCGAACGCCTGCGCCGCGACGGCGTCGCAGGCGCGCTCCGGGCCGTGCTCGGCAACTGAGGGCGGCAGCATGTTCCTCGGCATCGACTGCGGCACCCAGGGCACCAAGGCGCTGGTCCTCGACGCGGCGCGCGGGCGGGTGCTCGGCGAGGGCGCGGCCTCCCACACGTTGATCAGCGGCGCCAACGGGCGCCGCGAGCAGGATGCGCCGCAGTGGATCGAGGCGCTGGTCGCGGCGAGCCGGGAAGCCATCGCCGCGGCCGGCATCGAGGGCGCGGCCATCGAGGCGATCGGCGTGTCCGCGCAACAGCACGGGCTCGTGCTGCTCGATGCAGACGGCACCCCGCTGCGGCCGGCCAAGCTCTGGTGCGACACCGAGTCGGCCGCCGAGAACGACGAACTGCTGGCCTGGCTGGGCGGTGCCGAGGGCTCGCTGGAGCGGCTCGGCGTCGCCCTCGCGCCCGGCTACACCCTGTCCAAGCTGCTCTGGACCCGGCGCCATCATCCCCGGCTGTTCGAACGCATCGCCCACATCCTGCTGCCGCACGACTACCTCAACCACTGGCTGACCGGCGAATGCCGGACCGAATACGGCGACGCCTCGGGCACCGGCTATTTCGATGTGCGACGGCGCCGCTGGGACCTGGAGCTGCTGCGCCACATCGACCCCGGCGGTGGCCTGGAGCGCGCCCTGCCCATTCTGGTCGAGGCCTCGGATGCGGTCGGCCGGCTGCGACCCGAGGCCGCCGGACGGCTCGGCCTGCGCCCGTGGGTAGCGGTCGCCAGCGGCGGAGGCGACAACATGATGGGCGCCATCGGCACCGGCAACATCGAGCCCGGCGCCATCACCATGAGCCTCGGCACCTCGGGCACCCTTTACGCCTACTCGGCCGAGCCGCGGATCAGCCCGCACCCGGCGGTCGCCACCTTCTGCTCCTCCAGCGGCGGCTGGCTGTCGCTGATCTGCACCATGAACCTGACCAACGCCAACGCCGCGATCCGCAACCTGCTGCAGCTCGACTTCGCCGATTTCGACGCCCAGGTGGAGCAAGCGCCGATCGGCAGCGCCGGCCTAACCCTGCTGCCCTTCTTCAACGGCGAGCGGGTCCCGCCGCTGCCACAGGCGAGCGGCAGCCTGCATGGCATGACCCTGGAAAACCTGACCCGGCCGAACCTGTGCCGGGCGGTGCTGGAAGGCGTGACTTTCGGCCTGCGCTACGGGCTCGACCTGCTGCGCGAAAGCGGCATCGCCAGCGAGCGCATCCGCCTGGTCGGCGGCGGCGCGAAGAACGCCCGGTGGCGACAGATGATCGCCGACGTCATGGCCACGCCGGTGATCTGCACCCGCCATGCCGAGGCCGGCGCGCTCGGCGCGGCGCTCCAGGCCGCCTGGTGCCATGCGCGTGGCCAGGACCCGGCGGCCAGCCTGGCGAAACTGTGCGAACGCTGCGTGGCGCTGGCGGAAGAGACCCAGACCTGGCCGCAGGACAGCGCCGTGCAGGCCTACGAGCAGGTCTATCGCCGCTATCGGGGGCTGGTGGAGCAGCTGTATCGCTGAGCGGCGTTCAGACGTGCAGCTGCGGCGGCTCGCGACCCTGGCGCTCGGCCAGGTAGCTTTCGATGAGGTAGCGGGCGATCGAGCGCGGCGGAGGCAGGGCCGGCAGGGCGTCCAGGCCGAACCAGCGCGCGTCCTCGATTTCCTCGGGCTGCGGAACGATCTCGCCGCTGTCGTAGGTGGCGTGGAAGCCGAGCATCAGCGAGTGCGGAAACGGCCAGCCCTGGCTGGCCCGGTAGCGCAGGTCGCGCACGGCGACGCCGACTTCCTCGCGCACCTCGCGCTCGACGCACTGCTCCACCGATTCGCCCGGCTCGACGAAGCCGGCCAGCGTGCTGTAGACGCCAGGCGCGAAGCGCGGCGAGCGCGCCAGCAGCAGCTCGTCGCCGCGGGTGACCAGCACGATCATGCTCGGCGAAATCCGCGGGTACTGGTGCAGCCCGCAGGCGGCACAGTGCATGGCACGCTCGCCGGGGTGCTGGGTCATGGGCCCGCCGCAGCGGCCGCAGAAGCGATGCTGGCTGGCCCAGGTGCCGATCTGCGCCGCATAGCCGAGCATCCGGAACAGGTCGTTGTCGGGCGTCTGCAGCATGAACTGGCGCAGACCCTGCCAGTGTGCCCCCGGCACCTCGGCGGTGTCGGTCAGCTCCAGCAGGTAGACGGGGTCGCCGTCGAAATAACCGAGGCCATGCTCGCTGGCCACGGGCAGCTCCAGCCGCCTGAGCCAGTCGCGCGGGAACAGCACGCCGTTGGGATCGGAAAGGAATTGCTGCCGGCAGTGCACCACCGCCCAGCCACCCGCCTTCGCCGGGTCGAGGACGGCGGCCTGCCAGCGCAGGCTCATCAGGCGGCCACCGGCATACCCAGCGCCCTGACGCTCTCGGCAGCCAGGTCCAGCACGCTCGAGCGGGACTGGTCATGGCGCAGCGCCGCGCCGCCCTCGAGGTAGTACTCGAGGCTGGTCAGCGCATCGGCGAGGGTTTCCAGCATCTGTTCGGAGGGCATCTGCGCACCTTCCACCATCTGTTTCTGGATGTAGTCGGCGCAGGCGCCGATGAGTTCCGCAGCGCGCGGCTGCTCGAGGAACCAGAGCCCGCCGCGGACCGCCTGCAGGCTGAACGGCACGTTGGCCAGGTGCAGCCTTTCGCCGCTGGATTCCAGATAGGCGGTGATCGCCCGCTTGGCCAGCGCGAGCCCCGCTGCCGCCTCGTCGAGCACCACGATGCGCGCTTCGGTCAGCTGGTGGTTGGCGAAGGCCTCGCCCTCAAGGCCCGGCAGCGCTTCCTGCGGGCGCGCGTCGCGGCGCTCGCCCCGCTCCAGGTTGGCCACCATGCTTTCCACGTACAGCACCGCATCGGCCAGCTTCTGCAGCTGCAGGGGCGCCGGCGGTTGCTCGTGGCTCCAGCCGGACACGGTGGACAGCTGCACCTGCAGCGTGTTGGCGGCCGACGACAGGCCGACCATGCCGAGCGTCTTGGCCAGCTTGCCGAGCAGGCTGTGCAGGCTGGAGAAGCCGTCGGCCGGCGCCGCGCCCCGTTCGATGAGGTCCAACAGGTCCTTCAGGCTGGTCAGTTCCTCGCGGATCGCCGAGGACAGCGAACGCATGACCGCCTGGCCCGGGCCGGCCAGGCGCTGGTATTCCTCTTCCAGCAGATGGTCGGTGAACGGCAGCGGCGACAGGCTGAATACGCCGCGCACCTCGCTGGCCGCCGGGCCGGAGGTGTCGGCCAGCGCGACGATGTAGAGCAGTTCCTTGAGCAGACCGCGCGGCGCTTCGTGGCCGGGGTTGCCGATCAGCTGGCGGAGTTCCCGATCCAGGCGCGAGAACATCTGCTTGCGCGAGCGACGCGGCAGCAGCTGGCCGTCCGTCTGCGCCTCCACGGCGGCCGCGCCGACCCAGCACAGGCGCCCGCCGGGGGTGTTGGCCAGCAGTTGGTCGAGGCGCCCCAGGGCGCGCGCCATCAGCTTCAGGCTCGCCTGCAGGTTCTCTTCGCGGATGAAGCCGAGCAGCCCGACCTGGTACATCTGCCGCAGGCGGCGGGCCTCGGTGGCGCGCGCGGCGGGATCGCGCTCGGCCACGGTGACCGGCGGCCGGGCCTGGTCGAGGCGAACGCTGAAGAAGAAGCTCTCCGGCAGCGGCGCCTGGCCGCTGCTCATGCGCAGCGTGTTGATCGCCGGCAGCAGCACCTCGGGCATTTCCTGGCGGCTGGCGTCGACGCTTTCCAGATAGCGGCCGAGCACGTAGAGCGCGTTGCTCACCGCCGCCAGCTGGCCGTCGCGCTCCTCGCCGGCGCCCACCGGGATGTCCGTCGCCAGCTGCAGGATTTCCTGCGCCAGCAGTTCGGCACCGGTCAGTTCGATCAGGGCGAGCGTGCCGCGCACCTGCTGCAGGCCCTCCACGGCCTGTTGCAGCAGGCTGCCATTGTTGCGGTCGAGGATGAAGTGTTCGAGGCTCTGCTCGGCTTCTCCCATGGTCGCGAACAGTTCGTCGCGCACCATGCCCAGCGATGTGGCTCCAGTAACCATGCCTAGTGCGCCTCCCGCGCAGCGTTATCGTAGGGCATCAGTCGTCGAATTCCGGCGTCTGCCTGCCGAGGTGGGCTGCCATCGCCACCTTGAGGTCCGGGGCCTGCAGCATGGCGGCGTTCCAGGTCGCCACGTACTCCAGCCCGTCGTCGACGCGGTGATCGCGCATGTAGCGGATCATCTGCTTGGTGCCCCGGATCGCCAGCGGCGATTTGCCGGCGATCTCGCGGGCCAGCGCCTGAACGCCCTGCATCAGCGCGGCCTGGTCGTCGAAGGTGCGGTTGACCAGGCCGATGCGGCAGGCCTCGTCCCCTTCCACCATCCGCCCGGTGTAGGCCAGTTCGCGCATCATGCCGTCGCCGATCAGGCGCGGCAGCCGCTGCAGCGTGCCGACGTCGGCGGCCATGCCCATGTCGATCTCCTTGATGGAGAAGCGCGCATCACGGGTGCTGTAGCGCATGTCACAGGCCGAGACGAGATCGATGGCGCCCCCCAGGCAGTAGCCCTGGATCGCCGCCAGCACCGGTTTGCGGCAGTGGTCCACGGCGTTCAGGGAGGCTTGCAGGCTGTGGATCTTGCGCCGCAGCCGCTCGGCGTTGCGGCCGACGTCCGGCCCCATTTCGGCGGCCGCCTGGGCGAGCATCTGCAGGTCGATGCCGGAAGAGAAGTGCTTGCCCTCGCCCGACAGCACGACGACCCGCACCGCGTCGGTCTCGTCGACCCAGCGGAAGATCTCGACGATCTCGCGCCAGAAGTCGGCGTTCATGGCGTTGAGCTTGTCCGGCCGGTCGATCGCCACCTGGGCGATGCCGTCGGCCAGATCGACGCGGAAAGCTTTGTATTCGGTCACGCGTTCATCCTCGACGCAGGATGTGAAGGCAAGAAGTCAGCAGCGGCCAACTATAACAAGCGCCCGGTGAATGTCGATGCGCCCGAATGTGATCGAGCACACAGCGACCGGAAGCTGAGCGCCATTTTCGATTGTCGCCGTAAACCGCTGATCTTGCGGCATATGCCGTTACCCCAGGATAGCCGTAAACGGCGCGCGCATGCCTGCCGCTGGGTGAACCGGGCGGCGCTCCGCTTCGGCCCACCCATTCACCGCCGGGCCGCCCTGTCGCCGCGAGGGCGCGCCTCCCACAGGATGGAGGCATCTCCGTGCAGGACCCGGTCGCAGGCAGAGCCTGCAGGGGCGTGTCGCCATGCCTTTCCCTTCTCCTCCGGGAGAAGGTGGCCCGCAGGGCCGGATGAGGGATTCCGGCGAAGGACGAACAAGCCGGAGTGCCTGCGCTCGGCTCATTGCCGGATGCAATCGACCGTGTAGACCACCCTGCCCGTTTCGTCCGGATCGTCGCGCAGGCCGTGCACGTCGGCGTCGAAGCCCGGGAACGCCTCGGCGAAGGCCTGGGCGAACCTCAAATAGTCCTGGATCGAACGGGTCTGCTCGGTGAAACGCTCGCCGGGCATGATCAGCGGAATGCCCGGCGGATAGGGCACCAGCATGACCGCCGAGATGCGTCCTTCCAGTGCCTCCACCGGCACCGCTTCCACCTCGCCACGGACCAGCTTGTCGTAGGCATCCGACGGAATCATGGCCAGTTGCGGCAGCGCGGTGTACATCCGGCGCATGGCCTTGGCGGTAGCGTTCCTGCGGTAGCAGGCGTGCAGCGCGTCGCACAGGTCGCGCAGCCCCATGCCCTGGTAGACCGTCCCGCCGGCGACCGCCACCGACGGCAGCGCGTCGCACAGCGGCACGTTCGCATCGTAGTGGCGCTTGAATTCCAGCAGCTCGGTCAGCAGCGTGCTCCACTTGCCCTTGGTGATGCCCATCGAGAACAGCACGAGGATCGAGTACAGGCCGGTCTTCTCCACCACCAGCCCGCGCTCCCAGAGGAACTTGCTGACCACCGCGGCGGGTATGCCCTGTTCACCCAGGGTGCCCGCGGCGGTGAGCCCCGGGGTGACCAGGGTGACCTTGATCGGATCGAGCAGCACGTAGTCGTCGGCGATGTCGCCGAAGCCGTGCCAGTCGGCCTCCGGCTGCAGCAGCCAGTCGCCGGTGACCACCTCGTCGGCGCCGTCGGCCACCGGCGGCTGCCAGATGTCGAACCACCAGTCGTCCGGGCCGAGGTTGCGCCGCAGGTTGGCCAGCGCGCGGCGGAAGCTCAGCGCCTCGTCGAAGGTCTCCTGGATCAGCGAACGCCCGGCCGGCCCCTCCATCATCGCCGAGGCGACGTCCAGCGAGGCGAGGATGCCGTACTGCGGCGAGGTGGAGGTGTGCATCATGAAGGCTTCGTTGAAACGGTCGCGGTCGAGCTGGCGGGTCTGGCTGTCCAGCACGTGGATCATCGAGGCCTGGCTGAAGGCGGCGAGCAGCTTGTGCGTGGAGTGCGTGGTGAACACCAGCGGCCCCTGCTCGCGGGTGTCCATGCCGTAGCGGCCGTCGTAGAACTCGTGGAAGGCGGCGTAGGCGTACCAGGCCTCGTCGAAGTGCAGCACCTCGACGGTGTCGCCGAGGGTGCGCTTGATCAGGTTGGCGTTGTAGCAGAGCCCGTCGTAGGTCGAGTTGGTGATCACCACGAGCCGGACTTTGGGCTCGCGCCCGGCTGCCAGCGGGTTGGCGGCGATCTTCGCGGCGATCGAGGCCGGTGCGAACTCCTCCAGCGGAATCGGCCCGATGATGCCGAGCTCGTTGCGCGCCGGGGTCAGGTAGATGGGGATCGCCCCGGTCATGATGATCGCGTGCAGGATGGATTTGTGGCAGTTGCGGTCCACCAGCACGATGTCGCCGCGCGAGACCATCGAGTGCCAGACGATCTTGTTCGCCGTCGAGGTGCCGTTGATCACGAAGAAGGTGTGGTCGGCGCCGAAATTGCGTGCTGCCCGCGCCTCGGCAGCGGCCAGCGGCCCGGTGTGGTCGAGCAGCGAACCGAGCTCCGGCACCGATACCGACAGGTCCGAGCGCAGCGTGTTCTCGCCGAAGAACTGGTGGAACGCCTGCCCCACCGGGCTCTTGCGAAACGCCACGCCGCCGCCGTGGCCGGGCGTGTGCCAGGAGTAGTTCGACTCGCCGGTGTGCTGCACCAGCGCGCGGAAGAACGGCGGCAGCAGCCCCTCGAGGTAGGTACGGGCGGCGCGCGCCACCTGCCGGGCGAGGAACGGCACCGTGTCCTCGAACAGATAGAGCAGGCCGCGCAGTTCGTTCAGGTCAGCCATCGCCTCGGCCGGCGCGTTCTCGATGGTGACCTGCTCGCCCAGCGCGAAGATCGGCAGCCTGGGCGCCCGGCGGCGGGAAACGCGGATCAGCTCGACCACGTCCTTGAGCAGGCGCTGGTTGTCCCCGGCGCCTTCGGCGGCGACCAGGATGCAGGCCAGCGCGTGGTGCGTCGAGGCGACGATGCGCCCCTCGGCGGAACTGGCGGTGTGCAGGATGTTGAAGCCGTCGCGTTCGAGTTCGGTGGCGATGCCCCTGACCCGCTCGCCGGCGACGGTATCGGCGGTGATGTCGCGGTGGACGATGAGGATGGAGAACTTGAGGTCTTTGTACATGAAGCCGTCCTGAAGGGTCCCTCCTTCAGGGTAGAAGCTCCATGGCCCGACCGAAAGGCCGTTCGGCCGACGCTCAGGCGGGCTCCGCAGCCCGTGCGTGCGCCGCCTCGGCGGCCTGCTGCTCGAGCTGCACCCACAGCGGCGTGCCGCCGGCGGCCTTCTCGATGGCCGCCATGCGGGCGACGTGCGCGGCCAGCTCTTCCTCGCTGGCACGCAGCACCGGCGTGCGCGGGCGCTCGGCCGGCAGCCGGCGAATCGGGCTCGGCTGCGGGCGGCCGCCGTTGCTGCCGTCGGCGCCTTCGCCGGCGAGCGAGAGGTGGGTCTGCCCGCCGGTCATCGCCAGATAGACGTCGGCGAGAATCTCGGCGTCGAGCAAGGCGCCGTGCAGGTCGCGGCCGGAGTTGTCGACCCCGTAGCGCTTGCACAGCGCGTCGAGGTTGTTGCGCTGCCCCGGGTGGCGCTCGCGGGCCATCATCAGGGTGTCGAGCACCGAGCAATGCTGGGCGATGTCGGAACGGTCCTGCTGCCCGAGCAGCGCGAACTCGTTGTTGATGAAGCCCACGTCGAACGCCGCGTTGTGGATGATCAACTGGGCATCCTTGATGAATTCGAAGAACTCGTCGGCGACCTCGCGGAAGCGCGGCTTGTCGATCAGGAACTCGTTGGTGATGCCGTGGACGGCGATCGCGCCTTCGTCGACCTCGCGGTCCGGCTGCAGGTAGACGTGGAAATGCCGGCCGGTCAGCCGCCGGCCCTGCAGCTCGACGCAGCCGATCTCGATGATCCGGTGGCCATCGGTGACCGGCATGCCGGTGGTTTCGGTATCCAGCACGACGCTGCGCATGAGGTTCTCTCTACTTCTTTATGAGGTTCACAGGACCGGCTGGCGCTTGGCTTGCACCACGCCGCGGTTGGCCAGCAGATCGGCCCGTTCGTTGCCGGGATGTCCGTTGTGCCCGCGCACCCACTCCCAGACCACCTGGTGACGGCTGACCTGCTCGTCGAGCGCCTGCCACAGGTCGGCGTTCTTCACCGGCTGGCGGGTAGCGGTTTTCCAGCCGCGCTTCTTCCAGTTCTTCATCCACTCGGTGATGCCCTGCATCACGTACTGCGAGTCGGTCACCAGGCGTACCTGGCAAGGCCGCTTGAGCTCGGCCAGCGCGCGGATCGCCGCCATCAGCTCCATGCGATTGTTGGTGGTGTCCGGCTCGCCGCCCCAGAGCTCGCGCTCGACGCCCTTGTAGACGAGCAGCGCACCCCAGCCGCCCGGCCCGGGATTGCCCTTGCAGGCGCCATCGGTATAAATCTCGACCACATCGTCGCTCATCGCAGGGGGCGGGCTCCGCTATTTCAGGTTGCGCCGGCTGATCTTGGCGACCGGCATGGGAATGAGCTTGCCGACCCGCTGTCGCGGCGGCTGGCGCAGGGGCCGCAAACCGACCATCAGTTTGCGGGCGACCAGCACGTAGAAGCCGCCGGTCGGCGTCTGCATCCGCTGCCCCAGGGCTTCCACCCGTTCCAGGCGCGACTGCCATTGGCTCGAAGAAAGCGGCGGACAATAGCACCCGTACCGTCGATTCTCCAGTGCGAAACCAAGCAGGTTCAGCCAGTCGCCGACGCGCGACGCGCCGAAGCAATGCGCCTGGCGCAGGGCCTCGCGCGACATCGCCCGGCGCGCGCCCCACAGGCTCCAGGGGTTCAGGCCGACGATCAGCAGGTGCCCGCCCGGGCGGACGCTGCGCGCCGCCTCGCGCAGCAGCGCATGGGGCGACAGGCTGAAGTCCAGGCCATGCTGCAGCACCACCGCGTCGGCCGCGTGCTCGCCCAGCGGCCAGGCCCGTTCGTCGCAGGCGATCTCGTTGCCGGGCAGCGGCGCGCCCAGACGGACGGTGCGCTTGATCTTCTCCGGCTCGATCAGCGCCTCGGCGCAAGGCGCGTAGTGGATCAGGTAACTGCCGAAACAGCGGGCCAGTTCGCGCTCGATCAGGGGGCGCTCCTGCTGCAGCAGCTGACGGCCCAGCGGACCGTCGAACCAGGCGCGGGCCTGTCGCGTCAGCTCCAGCCATTTCTCGTCGGGATGTGCGTCGCTCATCGCATTTCCTCCTCGGACGGTGGATTCGGACGGGTAGCGATCCGATTGCCGATCCTTTGCTAGGATGCCCCTTTGTCACTGACTTGGCGACCCGGACATGCTGCAGATCGAAGCTCTTCCCGCGTTCACCGACAACTACATCTGGCTTCTCAAGGACAACGAGCGGCGGCAGTGCGTTGCGGTCGACCCGGGCGATGCCGCGCCGGTACTGGCCTGGCTGGATAGCCATCCGGGGTGGCGACTGAGCGACATCCTGGTCACCCACCACCACCACGACCACGTCGGCGGCGTGGCGGCCCTCAAGCAGGCCACCGGCGCGACCGTCTACGGCCCGGCCAGGGAAAAGATCCCGGCGCGCGATGTCGCGCTCGACGACGGCCAGCGGATCGAGGTGCTCGGCTGCCGGCTCGAGGTCATCGAGGTGCCCGGGCACACGCTCGGCCACATCGCCTACTTCCATCCCGACCACGAACGGCCGTGGCTGCTCTGCGGCGACACGCTGTTCGCCGGCGGCTGCGGTCGGCTGTTCGAGGGCACCGCCGAGCAGATGCACCACTCGCTGCAGCGCCTCGCCGCGCTGCCGGCCGAGACCCGGGTCTACTGCACGCACGAATACACCCAGGGCAACCTGCGCTTCGCCCGCGCCGTGGAGCCGGGCAACCGGGCGCTGGCGCAGCGCGCCGAAGAAGTCTCGCGGCTGCGCGAGGCGGGCGCCATCACCCTGCCGAGCGACCTCGCCCTCGAGCGCGAGACCAACCCCTTCCTGCGTTGCGACCTGCCGCAGGTGCAGGCCGCGGCGGCGGCCCAGGCGGGAACGGAGTGCGATACGCCGCTGCAGGCATTCGCCGCGCTGCGGCAGTGGAAGGACCGGTTCTAAAGCCAACCAATGCCCAAAAAGGAGGCGTTGCGCTTGACCCTCCCCGGAAGCGATTCCTAGAATCGCCGCACTTCGCACCCAGGGGAACCCCTCAGCCAATGCCGCCAGCCCGAAAGGAACGCCGCGGTCCAGACGCCTTGGCAGCCTCTGGACGGGCCACGGCCCTAGCCCTCTGCATCGCCCTCGCCGGCTGCCAGAGCAACGGAATCCAGGATCAGGCCACGCCCGCGCGCGTCGGCACCCTGGGCAATCAGGTCGAGCAGGAGCCCGAGTGGCTGACCAGCGCGGCCGTGCCCGTGGTCCGTGAAGACGTCTGGGATCGCATGCGCGACGGCTTCGCGCTGCAGGACTACCTGGGCAGCAACCCGCGCATCGAGCAGCAGCGCCTGCTCTACGCCAGCAACCCGTCCAACGTCGAGGTCGCCTGCGAGCGCGGCGCGCCCTACCTGCACTACATCGTCGAGCAGCTCGAAGAGCGCGACATGCCGCTGGAACTGGCGCTGCTTCCGCTGATCGAGAGCTCCTTCAATCCACTCGCCTACTCACGGGCGCACGCGGTCGGGCTCTGGCAGTTCATTCCCTCGACCGGCCTGCACTACAACCTGCGGCAGACCCGCTGGTACGACGGGCGGCGCGACCTGATCGCCTCGACCAACGCGGCGCTGAACTACCTGCAGCGCCTGCACGACATGTTCAACGGCGACTGGCTGCTGGCCCTGGCGGCCTACAACGCCGGCGAAGGCACGGTCAGCCGGGCGATCGAGCGCAACCAGCGCGCCGGGCTGCCGACCGACTACTGGAACCTGCGCCTGCCGAAGGAAACCCAGGACTACGTGCCCAAGCTCCTGGCGGTCTCGCAGATGGTCAACACGCCGGATGCCTACGGCATCTCGCTCGACCCGATCGCCAACGAACCCTATTTCGAAGTCATCCCGCTCAAGCACCGGATGGATCTGGCGCGGGTGGCCAAGCTCGCCGACCTCGACGAGGACGAGCTGTTCCAGCTCAACCCGGCCTTCACTCGCCGCATCACGCTGGACGGCCCCCAGCACCTGCTCGTGCCGCTGGACAAGGCCGAGATGCTCGAGGCCAACCTGGCGCTGATGAAGCCGCAGGACCTGGTGGACTGGCAGGAATATCGCGTGCGCCCCGGCGACAGCCTTGGCGCCATCGCCAACCGCTACAACCTGAGCGTCAACATCATCAAGGACATCAACCGCCTGCGCAGCGACCGGCTGGACATCGGCCAGGTGCTGAGCATCCCGGCGCCGGCCGGGGGCGGCACGACGCAGCAGGCGCTGCATGCGGTCGCGCACAATACCGCCAGCACGCCGCGCACCTACCGGGTGCGCCCGGGCGACAACCTCTGGGACATCGCGCGCAACAACAACGTCACGGTGCGCAACCTGCAGCGCTGGAACCGTCTCTCGGGCAGCAACCTCAAGGTCGGCCAGGCGCTGTTCCTGCAGGGGCCGGGGGTGACCGAGCAAAGCGAGCGGCCGGCGACCTACTACAAGGTCCGCAAAGGCGATTCGCTGTATGCGATCGCCAAGCGCTTCAACGTCGGCCTGAACACCCTTCAGCGCTGGAACCCGGGCAGCGCCGCGACGCTGCAACCGGGCCAGACGCTCACGCTCTACCTGCCCCACTGAGCATCAGCGGGGCTTGCCGAGCGCCTCCAGGCAGCGGCCGGTCAGCTGGGTGAAGCGCTGGAACGCAACGAATTGTTCGTGTTTCAGCGCCCGCCCCGAACACCTCGAGTCGGCGTACAGCACCCCGATCGGACGGCTTCCGGCCATCACCGGCGCGACGAAGAACATTCCCCTTCCCAGCACCTGCCGCATGCCGTCGGTCACCAGATCGTCCAGGCTGTAGCTGGCGGGCACGCCCATCCAGATGGCCTGTCGCTGCCGCAGCACGTAGCTGAAGATGTCCGCCGGGCGCGCGCCCTCCACCGGCAGCCTGAAGCCTTCCATCCAGCCTTGCGTGCCCTCGCCCACCGCGCGGCGCACGCGGAAGCTGGTCTGCCCCTCGGCGAGCACGGCCAGCATCACCCGCTCGAGCCCGACGCCGCGGTGCAACCCGTCCAGCACGCTGTCGAGCACCGGCTCCAGCCCGGCGCCGCCGCTCGCCATCATGCCCAGGTCCTGCAGGGCGCGCTGGGTGAGCGCCGGGTCGGGTTGCAGCAGGCGCGCCTTGCGCTGCTCCTGCTGCACCCGGATCTGGACCAGGTCGGTATGCGGGATCAGGTCGCACAGCCGGCCTGCGCCGAACGTCCTGGCGACGTCGATCGCCTCGTCGGCGCTGGCGAGGATCTGCTGCAGGGCGTCCTCCTCGCTGACGCCGGTGAAAGCCGCGGTTTCCCGCACCAGCGCCTCCATGGCCGGGCAGTCCCAGCCGCCCAGGGCCGCCTGGCTGATCCGCGCACCGAGGCTCACGGCGCGGACGCCGGGGTCCTTGCTGCCTGGGCTGGCAGCCGCCAGGCTGGCGAGATCACCGAGGTTCCAGCTCCTGATGAGCCCCTGGGTCAGTTGGCGGAAGCTGGTGCCCAGCACGCGCTGGGCCGTCGCTTCGCGTTCGCTGCCCGGACGCGCCAGTTCGACCACCAGCTCGTCCGCCTGCTCGCCCCCGCAGCCCCAGATGGCGAGTTCGCCGAGGTCGTGCAGCAAGGCCGCGATGAAGACTTCCTCCTGATCGCGCACCAGCACGTAGCCGGCGATGTTGCGTGCCTGAACCGCGGCATGGAACGAGCGGGCCAGCAGTTCCTGCAACTGCTCGCGGGACGCGCGGGCCAGCAACTGGTCGATCAGGCTGACCGACAGACCGATCAGGCGCACGCTGTCGAAGCCGATCAGCACGATGGCCCGCGAAATCGTCTTGATGTTTTCCTGGGAGGGGTTGTAGTAGCTGCTGTTGGCGACCCGCAGCACCTTGGAGGTCAGGGCCGCGTCGCGCAGCAGCACGTCGGCGAGCTGTCGTACCGAGGCATCGGCTTCCTGGGTCAGGCGGTGAAGGTCGCTTACCACGATGGCCAGCGCGGGCAGTTCGGCTTCGTTCAGCCGCTGAACCCACGCCTGCAGGCCATGACTGCGTTCGCTCAAGATCCAAACCTCACGCCCGACTTCAGGGCGTCTCGACGCCGGCAGTTTGCCTGAGGCCGGCGGCCTTTTTCCAGCGGGTTCAAGCTGATACTGTACCGCCGGTAAACCGACCGCCGCCACGGAGCGGGACCACCGTTTGATGCGACGCCTTTTCCTGCTCCTGACCAGCCTGAGCCTCAGCTTTCCCGCCCTGGCAGCCCTTAGCCAGAGCCATGGATTCGCACAGTTCGGATCGCTCAAATACCCCGCCAGCTTCACCCATTTCGACTGGGTCGACCCCGACGCGCCCAAGGGCGGCACCGTCCGCCTGATGGCCACCGGCACCTTCGACACGCTCAATCCCTATACCTTCAAGGGAACCAGCCCGAGCGGCACGCCGGGCTTTCTCGACTACGGCGTGTCCGAATTCAACGAGCCATTGATGGTCGGCACCGGCCTCTATGACCCGTCCGGCGACGAGCCGGCCTCCAGCTACGGCCTGATCGCCCGCTCGGTGGAATACAGCGACGATCGCAGCTGGGTAGTGTTCAACCTTCGCCCGGAAGCGCGCTTTCACGACGGCAAGCCGATCACGGCCTATGACGTCGCCTTTTCCTACCGCACCCTGGTCGCCGACGGCCACCCGCGCTACCGGACCGACCTGGCCGGGGTCAAGCGCGTCGACATCCTCGACCGCCACCGCATCCGTTTCGTGTTCGATCGCAGCGACAACCCGCTGCTGATCATGCGTCTCGGCGAGCTGCCGGTCCTGCCACAGCACTACTGGCAGGGCCGCGCGTTCGCCGCGACGACCTTCGAACCGCCGCTGGGCAGCGGCCCCTACCGGATCGTCGAGGTGCGCCCCGGACGGCGCATCGTGTTCCAGCGGGTGAAGGACTGGTGGGGCGCCAACCTGCCGGTCAACCGCGGCAAGTACAACTACGACCGCATCGAGGTGGAGTTCTACCGCGACAACACGGTCGCCTTCCAGGCCTTCAAGGCCGGCGAGTTCGACTTCTATATCGAGCACCAGGCGAAGAACTGGGCGACCGGCTACCACTTCCCCGCCGTGCTGCGCGGCGACGTGATCCGTGCCGAGATCCCGCACCAGATCCCCACCCAGACCCAGGCACTGTTCATGAACGGCCGCCGCGCGCCCTTCGGCGACCGGCGCGTGCGCGAGGCGCTCGGCCTGATGTTCGATTTCGAATGGACCAACCGGACCCTCTTCTACGGCGCCTACGAACGCAGCGAGAGCTATTACCCCAACAGCGTGTTCGCCGCCACCGGCAAGCCGGAGGGCCGCGAATGGCTGCTGCTCTCGCCGTACCGCAAGCAGCTGCCCGCCGAACTGTTCGGCGAGCCGTTCCGCCTGCCGGTTACCGACGGCCGCGGCATTCCCCGCGAGACGCTCAGGCGCGCCATGGGGCTGCTCGCCGAAGCCGGCTGGAAGCCGAGCGGGCAGCGCCTGCGCAACGGCCAGGACACCCCGCTGCGCTTCGAGATCCTGCTGGTCAATCCGGGCCTTGAGCGAATCCTGCAGCCTTATACGGAGAACCTGGCCCGCATCGGCATCGAAGCGAACCTGCGGATCGTCGACCGCGCCCAGTACAAGCACCGGCTCGACCAGTACGACTTCGACATGATCCTGATGACGCTGCCGCAGAGCCTGAGCCCCGGGCTGGAGCAGTGGCTGTACTTCCATTCCAGCCAGGTGGACGTCAAGGGCGGGCGCAACTATGCCGGCATACGCAACCCCGTCGTCGACGACCTGCTCGTCACGCTGCTCGCGGCGCAGACCCGCGACGAGCAGGTCGCGGCGGCCAAGGCGATCGATCGGGTGCTGCTGTGGAACCACTACAGCATCCCCAACTGGTACATCGACTACCACCGCATCGCCTATCGCAACCGATTTGCCCATGTCACCACGCCCCCTTATGCGTTAGGGTTGCGCGCGTGGTGGCTGAAGAGCCAGGAGAAGCTTCGATGATCAAGACCCTGCGGACCCCGTTGCCATGGCTGGTGACCGCTCTGCTGGTAGCGTTCGCGACCGCCGCCCAGGCGGCGCCGCAACACGCGCTGACGCTGTACGACGAAAAGCCCAAGTACCCCGCCGACTTCAGCCACTTCGACTACGTCAATCCGCACGCTCCCAAGGGCGGCGTCCTGCGCCAGGCGGGTTTCGGCAGTTTCGACACGCTCAACCCCTTCATCAACAAGGGCGTGTCGGCCGACGACATCGGCCTGGTCTACGACACCCTGACCGTGAACAGCCTGGACGAGCCCTTCAGCGTCTACGGGCTCATCGCCGAGAAGATCGAAAAGGCGCCGGACAATCGCTGGGTTCGCTTTTACCTGCGGCCGGAGGCGCGCTTCCATGACGGTACCCCGATCACCGCCGAGGACGTGGTCTTCACCTTCGACACCCTGATCAGCCAGGGCGCCCCGCAGTACCGCGCCTATTACGCGGACGTCGACCGCGCGGTCGCCGAGGCCCCCAACAAGGTCCGTTTCGATTTCAAGCATGGCGCCAACCGGGAGCTGCCGCTGATCCTCGGGCAACTGCCGGTGCTGCCCAGGCACTGGTGGGCCGAGCGCGATTTCGCCGCCGGCAGCCTCGAACCCCCGCTGGGCAGCGGCCCCTATCGGGTCGAGCGCGTGCAGCCCGGCCGCACGATCCGCTACGCGCGGGTGAAGGACTACTGGGCCAGGGACCTGGCGGTCACCCGCGGCTTCTACAACTTCGACACCCTGGTGTACGACTACTACCGCGACATGACGGTCGCGCTCCAGGCGTTCAAGGCCGGGCAGTTCGATTTCTGGCTCGAGACCAGCGCGAAGAACTGGGCGACCGCCTACGACATCCCCGCGGTGAAGGACGGGCGGATCGTCAAGGAGGAGATCCGCAACCACAATCCCACGGGCATGCAGGGCTTCATCTTCAACATCCGCAAGCCGCTGCTGGCCGATCGCCGGGTGCGCGAGGCCCTGGCCCTGCTGTTCGACTTCGAATGGGCGAACCGCCAGCTGTTCAACGGCGCCTACACCCGCACGCTCAGCTACTTCGACAACTCCGAACTGGCCTCGCGCGGCATGCCCGGCCCCGAGGAGCTGAAACTGCTCGAGCCGCTGCGCGGCAAGATTCCCGACGAAGTCTTCGAGAAGCCCTTCTCCCTGCCGGTGACCGAGGCCAACGGCATCATCCGCGAGCAGCAGCGCCAGGCCTACAAGCTGCTGCTCGACGCCGGCTGGAAGATCGAGAACGACCACATGGTCGACGCCCAGGGCAAACCGGTGAAGCTCGAGTTCCTGCTGGTGCAGGCCGACTTCGAGCGCGTACTGCTTCCGTACAAGCGCAACCTGGCCGACCTCGGCATCGAGCTGGAGATCCGCCGGGTCGACGTCTCGCAGTACATCAACCGGCTGCGCTCGCGCGACTACGACATGATCGTCGGCGGCTTCGGCCAGTCCAGCTCGCCGGGCAACGAGCAGCGCGAGTACTGGCACTCGTCCAGCGCCGACAACCCGGGCAGCCGCAACTTCATCGGCCTGCGCGACCCGGCGATCGACACCCTGGTCGAACAACTGATCGGCGCCGACTCGCGCGAGGAACTGGTGACCCGCACCCGCGCGCTCGACCGCGTGCTGCTCTGGGGCCACTACGTGGTGCCGAACTGGCACATCAAGACCTGGCGGGTCGCCTACTGGAGCCACCTGCAGCACCCGCAGACCACGCCGGAGCACGACCTCGGCCTGATGACCTGGTGGCGCCAGCCCGACAAGCCGATGCCGACCATCGATCCGGCCTTCGACCCGGAAGACGCGCCCGCAACCGACGGCGACCAGCCGGCCACGGAGCAGTGACATGCTGGCGTACATCCTTCGTCGCCTGTTGCTGATCGTGCCGACCCTGTTCGGCATCCTGCTGATCAACTTCATCATCATCCAGGCCGCACCGGGCGGTCCGGTGGAGCAGGCCATCGCCAAGCTCGAGGGCTTCGAGGGCGCCACCAGCCGCATTGCCGGCGGTGGCTCCGAAGTCTCCGCCGCCGGCTCCAGCTACCGCGGCGCCCAGGGCCTGGACCCCGACCTGATCGCCGAGATCGAGCGGCTGTACGGGTTCGACAAGCCCGCGCCCGAGCGCTTCTGGATCATGCTCAGCAACTACGCCAAGTTCGACTTCGGCGAGAGCTTCTTCCGCGACGCCAAGGTGACCGAGCTGATCATCGAGAAGATGCCGGTCTCCATCTCGCTGGGGCTCTGGAGCACGCTGATCATGTACCTGGTGTCGATCCCGCTGGGGATCGCCAAGGCGACCCGGCACGGCAGCCGGTTCGACGTCTGGACCAGCTCGGTGATCGTGGTCGGCTACGCCATCCCGGCCTTTCTGTTCGCCATCCTGCTGATCGTGCTGTTCGCCGGCGGCAGCTACTGGAACTGGTTCCCGCTGCGCGGGCTGACCTCGAACAACTTCGACGAGCTGACGCTGGGAGGCAAGATCATCGATTACTTCTGGCACCTGGTGCTGCCGGTAACGGCGCTGGTGATCGGCAACTTCGCCACCCTCACCCTGCTGACGAAGAACAGCTTCCTCGACGAGATCAACAAGCAGTACGTGGTGACCGCCCGCGCCAAGGGGCTGTCGCGCAACCGCGTGCTCTACGGCCACGTCTTCCGCAACGCCATGCTGATCATCATCGCCGGCTTCCCCTCGGCCTTCATCGGCATGTTCTTCACCGGTTCGCTGCTGATCGAGGTGATCTTCTCCCTCGACGGGCTCGGCCTGCTGAGTTTCGAGGCCGCGGTGAACCGCGACTATCCGGTGGTGTTCGGCACGCTGTTCCTCTTCACTCTGCTCGGCCTGCTGGTCAAGCTCATCGGGGACCTGACCTACACCTTCGTCGATCCGCGCATCGACTTCGAAAGCAGGGAGGTCTGAGATGCGTCTGTCCCCCCTGAATCAGCGCCGCTTCGCCCTGTTCAAGGCCAACCGGCGCGGCTGGTGGTCGCTCTGGCTGTTTCTTGCGCTCTTCGTGCTGACGCTCGGCGCCGAACTCATCGCCAACGACAAGCCGATCGTGGTGCACGTGAATGGCGAGTGGTACTTCCCGGTGCTCAAGCGCTACCCGGAAACCACCTTCGGCGGCGAATTCCCCCTGCAGACCAACTACAAGAGCCCCTACATCCAGGAGCTGATCGCCGCACAGGGCGGCTGGATGCTCTGGCCGCCGATCCCCTTCGACTATTCGAGCATCAACTACGACCTGCAGGTGCCGGCGCCCGCCCCGCCGTCCTGGCAGAACTGGCTGGGCACCGACGACCAGGGCCGCGACGTGCTCGCCCGGGTCATCTACGGCTTCCGCATCTCGGTGCTGTTCGCCCTCACGCTGACCGTGCTGAGCTCGATCATCGGAGTGATCGCCGGTGCGCTGCAGGGGTTCTACGGCGGCTGGGTGGACCTGCTCGGCCAGCGGCTGCTGGAAATCTGGTCCGGTCTACCGGTGCTCTACCTGCTGATCATCCTGGCCAGCTTCGTGCAGCCGAATTTCTGGTGGCTGCTGGGCATCATGCTGCTGTTCTCATGGATGAGCCTGGTCGACGTGGTGCGCGCCGAATTCCTCCGCGGGCGCAACCTCGAGTACGTGCGCGCCGCGCGCGCGCTGGGCATGCGCAACAGCGCCATCATGTTCCGCCACATCCTGCCGAACGCCATGGTCTCGACCATGACCTTCATGCCCTTCATTCTCACCGGGGCGATCGGCACCCTCACGGCGCTGGACTTCCTCGGCTTCGGCCTGCCGCCAGGCGCCCCCTCGCTGGGCGAGCTGGTGGCGCAGGGCAAGGCCAACCTCCAGGCGCCCTGGCTGGGGATCACCGCCTTCCTGGTGCTGGCGCTGATGCTGACGCTGCTGGTGTTCATAGGCGAAGCGGCGCGCGACGCCTTCGACCCGAGGAAGTGACATGACGGCGAACCTCATCGAAATACGGGACCTGGCCGTCGAATTCAGCCACGGCGACAGCAGCCAGCGAGTGGTGCACGAGGTCAGCTTCGACATCCCGCGCGGCGAAACCCTCGCCCTGGTCGGCGAAAGCGGCTCCGGCAAGTCCGTCACCGCCCACTCGATCCTGCGCCTGCTGCCCTACCCGCTGGCGCGCCATCCCTCCGGCCGGATCCTCTACGACGGCCAGGACCTGCTGGCGGCGAACGAGAAACGCATGCGCCAGATCCGCGGCAACCGGATCGCCATGGTCTTCCAGGAGCCGATGACCTCGCTCAACCCGCTGCATACCGTCGGCAAGCAGATCGGCGAAGTGCTCGCCCTGCACAAGGGCATGCGCGGCAAGGCGGCGAACCAAAGGACGCTCGAACTGCTCGAGCTGGTCGGCATCCCGGAGCCGCACACGCGCATCCGCGCCCTCCCCCACGAGCTGTCCGGCGGCCAGCGCCAGCGCGTGATGATCGCCATGGCGCTGGCCAACGAGCCCGAGCTGCTGATCGCCGACGAGCCGACCACGGCGCTGGACGTCACCGTCCAGCTGAAGATCCTCGAGCTGCTCAAGGAACTGCAGGCGCGCCTCGGCATGGCGATACTGCTGATCAGCCACGACCTGAACCTGGTGCGGCGGATCGCGCACCGGGTATGTGTCATGCAGAGCGGTCGCGTCGTCGAACAGGCGTCCTGCGACGAACTGTTCCGCTCGCCGCAGCATCCGTACACCCGCGAACTGCTCGCCGCCGAACCGAGTGGCGAGCCGGTCGCTGTGCCGGAATCGACGACGCCCTTGCTCGAGGTCGAAGACCTGCGCGTGTGGTTCCCGATCAAGAAGGGACTGCTGCGCCACACCGTCGACCACGTCAAGGCCGTCGACGGCGTAAGCTTCGTCCTTCCGCAGGGCCAGACGCTCGGAGTCGTCGGCGAGAGCGGCTCGGGCAAGTCGACGCTGGGGCTGGCCCTGCTCAGGCTGCTGTCGAGCCAGGGTGCGATCCGCTTCAGGGGGCAGGCGCTGGACGGCATGAGCCAGGCCGGCGTCCGCCCGCTGCGGCGGCAGATGCAGGTGGTGTTCCAGGATCCGTACGGGAGCCTGAGCCCACGCATGTCGGTCGGCCAGATCGTCAGCGAGGGACTGCACATCCACCGGCAGGGAAGTGCCGCGGAGCAGGAACAGGCCGTCATAGATGCACTCACGGAGGTGGGGCTGGATCCGGAGACCCGGCACCGCTATCCGCATGAGTTTTCCGGCGGCCAACGGCAGCGCATCGCCATCGCGCGTGCGCTGGTGTTGAAGCCGGCGCTGATTCTTCTGGACGAGCCGACATCCGCGCTCGACCGGACGGTTCAGCGTCAGGTGGTGGAGCTCCTGCGCAACCTGCAGGCGAAGTACGACCTGACGTACCTGTTCATCAGCCATGACCTGGCGGTGGTACGGGCGCTGAGCCATCAGCTGATGGTGATGAAGCAGGGAAAGATCGTGGAACAGGGGCCGGCGGAGGACATTTTCGCCAGACCGCAACATCCATACACGCAGCAGTTGCTGGAGGCCGCTTTCCTGGCGCCGGCATCTGCCGAACAAGCAGAAGAGGAACAAGCACATGGGTTTTCTCACCGGTAAGCGCGCGCTGATCGTCGGCGTGGCCAGCAAGCTGTCGATCGCCTCCGGCATTGCCGCCGCGATGCATCGCGAAGGCGCCGAACTGGCATTCACCTATCAGAACGACAAGCTCAAGGGCCGCGTCGAGGAATTCGCCGCCAGCTGGGGGTCGAGCGCCGACCTGTGCTTCCCCTGCGACGTGGCGAACGACGACGAGATCGCCAAAGTGTTCGAGGCGCTGGAGCAGAAGTGGGACGGGCTGGACATCATCGTCCACTCGGTCGGCTACGCCCCGGGCGACCAGCTGGACGGCGACTTTACCGAGGTGACCACGCGGGAGGGCTTCCGCATCGCCCACGACATCAGCGCCTACAGCCTGGTGGCACTGGCCAAGGCCGGCCGCCCGATGATGCAGGGCCGCAACGGCAGTATCCTGACCCTGTCCTACCTGGGCGCCGAGCGCACCATGCCCAACTACAACGTCATGGGCATGGCCAAGGCCAGCCTCGAAGCAGGCGTTCGCTACCTCGCCGGCAGCCTCGGCCCGGAAGGCACCCGCGTCAACGCCGTGTCTGCCGGCCCGATCCGCACCCTGGCAGCCTCGGGCATCAAGAGCTTCCGCAAGATGCTGGCCGCCAACGAGCGCCAGACCCCCCTGCGCCGCAACGTGACCATCGAAGAAGTCGGCAACGCCGGCGCCTTCCTCTGTTCCGACCTGGCCTCGGGTATCAGCGGCGAGATCCTCTACGTCGACGGCGGCTTCAACACCACCGCCATGGGCGCGCTCGAAGACTGATCCTCCCGCGCCGCCTGCGCCCCTTCCCACTGGCAAGGAGGCGTAGGCGGCAACCGCCGGCATCGCCGGCGCGTCGCCCCTCCGCAGGGACAGCCTCTGCCTGCGACCTGGCCATGCGAAGATCGCGGTCAAGACCCCCCACGCAGGAGCGAGGGGGGACGCCCAGTCCTTGCTCACGAATCCTTCCTAATCCGCCCCCGCTGGCTCGGGTCCGAATGCTCGGCACGCTCCTGTGGGAACGGTCTCGACCGCGAATGGATGCCTGTAGGCTCGGCTCATGACGCCAACTCTCGGCATTTTTCTTGGCAGAACCTGCAAGCATGAAAAAACCCGCCAAGGCGGGTTTATTCATGTCAGGCGATCGGGCTGCTGATCACTCACGCTCGATCTTGGCTTGGGCCTGCAGCCACTCGCGATAGGCGGAGAAGTCCTGCTGCCCGGCACGGGAAGCGAGGAACCGGCGATATTCCTGCAGCTCCTGCTCGGAGAGTTCGTCCTGGGGGACACCGACGCCGTGCAGCTCGAGCACCACGTAGTCTCCGTTGGCCAGCGACACCCCCTGGTAGGTCGGCTGCTCGCCGTCAGGCTTGGGCATGCGGAACACGGCCTGCAGCACCATCGGGTCGATGCCTTCCTGATTGCGGGTCGCTGCCTCGGTACGAGCCCAGGCCTCGGGACCGGTCTTGTCCTCTCCTGCCCGCAGGCTTGCCAGCAGCGCCTCGCCCTCCTTGCGTGCCTGCTCCGCGGCCTTTTCGCCGCGCAGCTGCTGGGCGATCCGCTCGCGAACCTCCTCCAGCGGCAGTATCTCCGGCTGGATATGCTCCTTGACGCGGACCACCACGGCGGTGTCCGGGTCCAGCTCGATGACGTTGCTGTTGGCGCCATCGCCGAGTACCTCGTCGCTGAACGCCGCCTGGATCACCTGGCGGTTGGAGGCGATCCCTTCGCCGCCTTCACGACCGAAGGCCGGTGTGGTCTGCACTTGCAGCCCGAGTTCCTGGGCCGGCTGCGCGAGATCCGCGGCTTCGAAGGCGCTGTCCTCTAGCTGCTTGGTCAGCTCGACGAAGCGCTGCTCGACCCGCTGCGACTTGAGTTCGCGCTCGAGTTCCGGCCTCAGGCTCTCGAAGGTCGGCACTTCCGGCGCCCGCACGTCGAGCAGCTTGATCAGGTGCCAACCGAACTCGCTGCGCACCGGCTCGGACACCTGCCCCTTTTCCAGTGCGTAGAGGGCATCCTCGAACGCCTCGTCGTACACGCCGGGACCGGCGAACCCCAGATCCCCGCCCTGGCTGGCGGAACCCGGGTCTTCCGAGGCCTCCTGGGCCAGCGCGGCGAAGTCCTCGCCCTGCCCCACCCGCTGCGCCAGCGCGTCGATACGGGCCTTGGCGGCCTGGTCGTCGGTGTCGTCGTCCACTTCCACCAGGATATGGGCCGCGCGCCGCTGCTCCGCCAGGTTGGCGATATGCGTCTGGTAAAGCCCCTGTAGCGCCTGCTCGTCGAGTTCGATCTGATCGAACAGGTCTTCCTTGTTGAGCTCAACGTATTCGAGCACCACCTGCTCGGGGGAGCGGAACTGCTCGCGATTGGCCTCGTAGTAGCTCCCGATCTCCGCCTCATCCACGCTCACGGCCTCGAGCGAGGCCGGGATAGTGCGGCTGGAATAGTCGCGCGTCTGGCGCTCGAGCTCGGCGAACTGGCGGACCTGCTGGTCGGTCACGAAGGCCGTACCCGCGATGCCGGCACGCAGCTGGGCGATGAGCATCTCCTGCTCCAGCAGCTCGCGGAACTGCATGCGGGTATAGCCCATCTGCTGCAGCACCTGATCGAAGCGGGCCGCTTCGAACCGGCCGTCGACCTGGAATTCGGGCGTTTGCAGGATCAGTTGGTCGAGCGCCTGATCGGAGAACGCGAAGTCCGCACCCCTGGCAGCCTGAAGCAGCAGCATGCGCTCGATCAGGCCGGACAGCGCCGACTGACGGAGCATGCCGTCGTTCAGCAGGGAGGGATCGAAACTGTTGCCGAGCTGCTGTGCGAGCTGACGCCGCTGCATGTTGACCGCCTGGTCCAGCTCGGTTTGGGAAATCTCTTCGCCGTTGACCTCGGCGACGGTGCCACGATTGGCGGCGGCATTGAAGATGGCGTCGAAGCCCGTCAGTGCGAGCAGCATGATGATGACGCCGATAATCGTCTTGGCGATCCAGCCTTGGGAATTGTCCCTGATGTTCTGAAGCATGCGTCCCCCAGGAATCGCTGCGCATAGCCACCGCAGCACGGGTGGGTTGCAGATACAGATAAGAGAAAAGGCGCATCCGGGGATGCGCCTTCTCGGGGCCTCGAAGCGGTTTGCCTGTCCCCCACGCCACCGGCGTAACAGGATCGATCGTTAGACGAACCGCTTCCCGGCTTCTGCCAGGGCGCTCGGCCGCTGGCCGAACGCTTAGTTGACCGCGTCCTTGAGTGCCTTGCCGGCCTTGAAGCCCGGAATCTTGGCTGCTTCGATGCTGATCGGCTTGCCGGTCTGCGGGTTGCGGCCGGTACGTGCTGCACGCTCCTTGACGGCGAAGGTACCGAAACCAACCAGTACTACCGAGTCGCCAGCCTTCAGGGCACCCGTAACGGATTCGATTACTGCATCCAGCGCACGGCCAGCAACAGCTTTCGGGATATCAGCAGATGCAGCAATCGCATCGATCAGTTCCGATTTGTTCACTCTTGGTCCCCTTATTCCTGTTGAGTCATTTCTTAATTTGTGTAAGCAAAGCGGTGCTGGAGTGGCACTGACACAAAGGGCCGATTTATATCAAGGGCCTTAAAAATGTGTCAAGGAAGCCTCCCCGGCTAATGCGTGCTGATTCGCTCCTTGGAATCAGGCTCGCGCGTATCATCCTTTGCAACCATGTCGGGAGCCGCGTCTGGCAAGGGCTCCGGCGCGTATTGCAGCGCAATTTGCAGGACCTCGTCAATCCACTTGACCGGCCGAATTTGCAGGTCTTGCTTAATATTTTCAGGAATTTCTCTCAGGTCACGTTTGTTCTCTTCCGGAATTATCACGGTCTTGATTCCGCCGCGATGAGCAGCCAACAATTTTTCTTTCAGGCCGCCAATCGCCAGTACCTGGCCACGCAGGGTGATTTCGCCGGTCATCGCGACGTCGGCGCGAACCGGAATCTGGGTCATCGCCGAGACCAGCGCGGTGCACATGCCGATGCCGGCGCTCGGGCCATCCTTCGGCGTCGCGCCTTCGGGCACGTGGATGTGGATGTCATGCTTCTCGTGGAAATCCGGCGCGATGCCGAGGCTCGCCGCACGGCTACGCACCACGGTCAGCGCCGCGGTGATCGACTCGCCCATGACGTCGCCCAGCGACCCGGTCTTGATCAGGCGCCCCTTGCCCGGAACGGCAGCCGACTCGATGGTCAGCAGTTCGCCGCCGACCTGCGTCCAGGCCAGCCCGGAGACCTGGCCGATCTGGTCCTGCTGCTCGGCCAGGCCATAGCGGAACTTGCGTACGCCCAGCAGATGCTCCAGTGAGTCCGGCGAGACGGTGACCTGGACCGACTTCTTCGCCACATGCTCCTTCACCACCTTGCGGCAGACCTTGGCAATCTGCCGCTCGAGGCTGCGCACGCCGGCCTCGCGGGTGTAGTAGCGGATGATGTCGCGCAGCGCCTCTTCCTCGATCGTCAGCTCGCCCTTCTTCAGCCCGTTGGCCTGGGTCTGCTTGGGGACCAGGTAGCGCAGGGCGATGTTGACCTTCTCGTCCTCGGTGTAGCCGGGCAGGCGGATGACCTCCATGCGGTCCAGCAGTGGCGCCGGGATGTTCATGGAGTTCGCGGTGCACAGGAACATCACGTCCGAGAGGTCGTAGTCGACCTCCAGGTAGTGGTCATTGAAGTTGTGGTTCTGCTCCGGGTCCAGCACCTCGAGCAGGGCCGAGGCCGGATCGCCACGCATGTCGCTGCCCATCTTGTCGATCTCGTCGAGCAGGAACAGTGGATTGCGCACACTAACCTTGGTCATCTTCTGAATCAGGCGGCCGGGCATCGAACCGATGTAGGTCCGCCGGTGGCCGCGGATCTCCGCTTCGTCACGCACCCCGCCGAGGGCCATGCGCACGAACTTGCGGTTGGTCGAGCGGGCGATGGATTCGGCCAGCGAAGTCTTGCCGACCCCGGGCGGCCCGACCAGGCAGAGAACCGGGCCCTTGAGCTTCTTCACGCGCTTCTGCACGGCGAGGTACTCGAGGATGCGCTCCTTGACCTCCTCCAACCCGTAGTGGTCGGCGTCGAGGACCTCCTCGGCCTTGGCCAGGTTCAGGCGGACCTTGCTCGCCTGCTTCCAGGGCACGTTCACCAGCCAGTCGATGTAGGAGCGCACGACGGTCGCCTCGGCCGACATCGGCGACATCTGCTTGAGCTTGTTCAGCTCGGCCATGGCCTTGGCGTGGGCGTCCTTGCTGAGACCGGCGTTCTCGATGCGCTTCTTGAGGTCGTCGATCTCGTTGTGACCCTCGTCGATGTCGCCCAGCTCCTTCTGGATCGCCTTCATCTGCTCGTTGAGGTAGTACTCGCGCTGGCTGCGCTCCATCTGCTTCTTCACGCGGCCGCGGATGCGCTTCTCGACCTGCAGCAGGTCGATCTCGGCGTCGAGCAGGGCCAGTACATGCTCGACCCGCGCCGGCAACTCGGTGATTTCGAGGATTTCCTGCTTCTGCTCGATCTTCAGCGCCATGTGCGCCGCCATGGTGTCCACCAGGCGGCTGGGTTCGTCGATGCTGGTCAGCGACGACAGCACCTCGGCCGGCACCTTCTTGCCGAGCTGCACGTATTGTTCGAACTGGCTCAGCAGGCTGCGCACGAATACTTCGGCCTCGCGATCGCTGACCTCGGCCTCGTCGATCAGGCTGACGCGCGCGCGGCAGTGCTCGTCCGCCTCGAAGAAGCGCTCGATGCGGCCACGCTGCTCGCCCTCCACCAGGACCTTCACGGTGCCGTCAGGAAGCTTGAGCAATTGCAGGACGGTGGCTACGGTACCGACCCGGTAGAGCGCCTCCTCGCCCGGATCGTCGTCGCCGGGGTTCTTCTGCGCCAGCAGCAGGATCTGCTTGTCGCCTGCCATGGCCGCCTCGAGCGCCTCGATGGACTTCTCACGCCCAACGAACAGCGGTATCACCATGTGCGGGTAAACCACGACGTCACGCAGCGGCAAAAGGGGCAATTCGATGGTTGCTTTCATAAATATCAGCTCTACGGCGGCCTGCCGGCCGTGATCGGAGGGAACAGCCTCTGGTTAAGATGAGGGCGCCCCCTGTAAAAAACAAGAACATCCATGAACGACAAAGGGGCCCGGAGGCCCCTTTTCCCTTACGCCTCGGGCGCTGCCTTGGCGGGTGGTTCGGCATTCTCGTAAATCAGCAGCGGCTTGGACGCGCCGTCGATCACACTCTCGTCGATGACCACCTTGCTGACGTCCTTCTGCGAAGGGATGTCGTACATGGTGTCGAGCAGTACGCCTTCGAGGATCGAGCGCAGCCCGCGGGCACCGGTCTTGCGCTCCAGCGCGCGACGGGCGACGGCCTTGAGCGCGTCCGGACGGAATTCCAGATCCACGCCTTCGAGTTCGAACAGCTTGCCGTACTGCTTGGTCAGCGCGTTCTTCGGCTCGGTCAGGATCTGGATCAGCGCCGGCTCGTCCAGTTCGTCCAGCGTCGCGATCACCGGCAGACGACCGACGAACTCCGGAATCAGGCCGAATTTGACCAGATCGTCAGGCTCCACCGCACGCAGCGCCTCCCCTACCTTCTTGCCCGGGTCCTTGCTACGCACCTCGGCGTTGAAGCCGATGCCGCCCTTGGTCGCGCGGTTCTGGATCACCTTTTCCAGGCCGGCGAAGGCGCCGCCGCAGATGAACAGAATGTTGCGCGTATCGACCTGCAGGAATTCCTGCTGCGGGTGCTTGCGCCCGCCCTGTGGCGGAACCGAGGCCACGGTGCCTTCGATCAGCTTGAGCAGCGCCTGCTGGACGCCCTCGCCCGACACGTCGCGGGTGATGGAAGGGTTGTCCGACTTGCGCGAGATCTTGTCGATCTCGTCGATGTAGACGATGCCCATCTGGGCTTTCTCGACATCGTAGTCGCACTTCTGCAGCAGCTTCTGGATGATGTTTTCCACATCCTCGCCGACGTAGCCCGCCTCGGTGAGCGTGGTGGCGTCAGCGATGGTGAAGGGTACGTTGAGCAGGCGTGCCAGGGTTTCAGCCAGCAACGTCTTGCCCGAGCCGGTCGGCCCGATCAGCAGGATGTTGCTCTTGCCGAGCTCGACATCGTCCTTCTTGTCACGCTGGTTCAGGCGCTTGTAGTGGTTGTACACCGCTACCGCCAGGATCTTCTTGGCGCGTTCCTGACCGATGACGTACTGGTCGAGAATGCCGCTGATCTCCTTAGGCGCAGGTAATTTGTGCGCGTTGCTCTCGGTCTGCGCTTCCTGCACCTCCTCGCGGATGATGTCGTTGCACAGGTCGACGCATTCGTCGCAGATGAAGACCGAGGGACCGGCAATCAATTTGCGCACTTCATGCTGGCTCTTGCCGCAAAAAGAGCAATAAAGCAGTTTGCCGGAGTCCTCGCCGTTGCGGGTATCAGTCATTCAATCAATCCAATCGGGAAGGCTTGGAAAACAAGATGAAGGCAATCGTGGGCTTTTTCAAGCCCACGGCCGAGCCGGACATCGCCGGCGGGGGGCGATCAGACGGCCAGTTGGCGACGGGTCAGGACCTGGTCGATGAGGCCGTATTCGACGGCCTGCTCACCGCTCATGAAGTTGTCGCGGTCGGTGTCGCGTGCGATGACGTCCAGCGGCTGGCCGGTGTGCTCGGCCAGCACCTTGTTCAGTCGTTCGCGGATCGTCAGGATCTCGCGGGCGTGGATTTCGATGTCCGAGGCCTGCCCCTGGAAGCCGCCGAGCGGCTGGTGGATCATCATCCGCGAATGCGGCAGGCAGAAACGCTTGCCGGCCGCACCGCCCGCCAGCAACAGAGCGCCCATGCTGCAGGCCTGCCCTACGCAGATGGTGGAGACGTCGGGCTTGATGAACTGCATGGTGTCGTAGATCGACATGCCCGCAGTCACCGAGCCGCCCGGCGAGTTGATGTACAGGTGGATGTCCTTCTCCGGGTTCTCCGCCTCGAGGAACAGCAGCTGGGCCACGATCAGGTTGGCCATGTAGTCCTCGACCTGGCCGACCATGAAGATCACCCGCTCCTTGAGCAGGCGCGAGTAGATGTCGTAGGCACGTTCGCCGCGAGCGGACTGCTCGATCACCATCGGGACGAGGCCGCCGGCAGCCTGGATGTCGGGTGCTTGCATCAAAGAATTGCGGGACATGTTCCTGCGTTACTCCCTTTGTCATGCCTCAAACACATAAGCCAGCACGAGGCTGGCTTATGTTTGTGCGCTCGAATTGTAGAGACCTGTCAGCCCGCTTGCTGGGCTTCCGCAGGTTTGACGGCTTCTTCGTAGGGGACCTGCTTGTCGGTCACCTTCGCCTGCTGCAGCACAGTATCTACAACTTGCTCTTCGAGCACAACCGAACGGACTTCGTTCAACTGCTCGTCGTTCTTGTAGTACCAGGCCACCACCTGCTCGGGTTCCTGATAGGCGGAAGCCATCTCCTCGATCAGCTCGCGTACGCGCGCTTCGTCCGGCTTGAGCTCGTGCTGCTTGACCACCTCGGCGACGATCAGCCCCAGCACCACGCGGCGCTTGGCCTGCTCGGTGAAGAGCTCGGCCGGCAGCTGGTCGGGGTTGATGTTGCCGCCGAATTGCTGAACGGCCTGACGACGCAGACGATCGACCTCGTTGCCGATCAGCGCCTGGGGCACCTCGATCGGGTTGGTGGCGATCAGCCCGTCCATGACCTGGTTCTTGACCTTGGACTTGATGGCCTGGCGCAGCTCGCGCTCCATGTTCTTCTTCACTTCGGCGCGGAAGCCTTCGAGGCCCCCTTCCTGGACGCCGAACTGGGCGAAGAAGGCGTCGTCCAGCTCGGGCAGCTGAGGCGCGGCGACGCTGTTGACGGTCACGGTGAACTCGGCGGTCTTGCCGGCCAGCTCGAGGTTCTGGTAGTCCTCGGGGAAGGTCGGGTTGATGACGCGCTCTTCACCGGCCTTGGCGCCCACCAGGGCGTCCTCGAAGCCGGGGATCATGCGACCGGAGCCAAGCACCAGCTGGGTGCCCTTGGCCGAACCGCCAGCGAAGGCTTCGCCGTCGATCTTGCCGACGAAATCGATGTTCAGCTGGTCACCGTTCTCGGCGGCGCGCTCGACGGCCTCGTAGCGGGTGTTCTGCTTGCGCAGGATGTCGAGCATGTTGTCGACGTCCGCGTCGGTCACTTCCGACTGCAGGCGCTCGATCTCGATGCCGTCGAAGCCGGCGACGGTGAACTCGGGGAACACCTCGAAGGTGGCAACGTACTCGAGGTCCTTGCCCTTCTCGAACACCTTCGGCTCCACCGAGGGGGCGCCGGCCGGGTTGAGCTTCTCGGCCACCACGGCCTCGTAGAAGGTCGCCTGGATCAGGTCGCCCAACGCTTCCTGACGCGCAGCGGCTTCGTAGCGCTGGCGGATGACGCTCATCGGTACCTTGCCAGGACGGAAGCCCGGAATCTTCGCACGACTGGCAGTCTGCTGCAGACGCTTGTTGACTTCGTTCTCGATGCGCTCGGCCGGTACGCCGATGGTCATGCGGCGCTCGAGAGCGGAGGTGCTTTCAACAGAAACTTGCATGGGTCTTCCTCGTTGCACAGACATAAGCCGGCATTCCGGCCGCAAAGTGGGCATGCATTCTAGTGGGTCGATTGAAAGAAGTCACCCTGCCCAGGTTGCACGCGAAGGACAGCCCCCGGCCGGGTGCGCGGTCGCGGGAGGACACCATGCGGCACGCCCGCGGACTGCGACGGGGCAGCCGGCGCCCCTATATAAGGAAGCGCGGCGTCACGCGCCGTCAGCGACGCGTGCGCCGCACCCCGACGAGGAACCAGAACACCAGGCCCAACACCGGAAACAGCGATATGCCGATCGCCCAGAGCGCCTTGCTTCCCACGCTCCGTTCGCTCTTGAACACGCTCACGATGGCCAGCAGGTCGAGCACGATGACGGCCGCCGCCGCGGCGATCATTGAATAGGTCAGCGAATCGGACATGATGCCTCCCGAAGCGGAGTCGTTTCGCCTCGACTCCTTCTGCCCATGCTAGCGCCTGGATTCGAACGAAAGCGCTATGCCGATCGCCAGCCCCACGCCAATGCCCATCACGACGTTGTCGGCGAGCGCCCCGATGACGACTCCGATCGCCAGCCCGGCGCCTACCCCAAGTGATTTTCGGTTTCTCATTACGCAAGAGTAGACCTTGCACCCCGCTTGCCCGCCCGGCGACAACATTTCATCGGCAAGCGGGAATGAACCGCCAAGCCGGTCGCCCCGCCGCAAGGCCTGGTACGACGACCAGGACGTAGAGCATGAAAGGTCGGACAAGAGAGCCCTTGAGTCAGGACTTGAGGAGGTCGGAGACACCCTCGGGCAGCCCCATCACGATGGCTGATAGCTATTACCCTGCAAGGCCCTTTGCTAGCTTGCCAAGCTGTTGCGCCTGGCCGGATGCTTCCTTAAAGCAGCTCAGCTGCGCCTGACCATCCAAGCGCAAGCACGAGAAGACTTTTGTTTCAACGGACTGCTTCGCACTCAGCAGTTGGCAGGACAGACCGCCCACTCCGATGGAGAAGGCGGTGAGCACGATCGGTATAGCTTTCAGCATCAGGATTCCTCGACGATCTGTCAGTAGTGGTAGCGACAGGCCACTACATAGACCATCTCATCCTCCGGCAAGTACACCAAGCGGTGTTCCTTAGTGATCCGGCGGGACCAGAACCCCGTAAGGTCACCGGACAGCGGCTCCGGCTTGCCCGTGCCCTTGAAGGGATTCCGATAACACTCCTCGAGCAGATTGTTGATCTCCTCGACGATCTTCATGTCTTCCTGCTGCCACGAGAGGTAGTCCTCCCAAGCAATGTCCGTCCAGGCTACACGGGCAGTTTTCGCGCGAACCTTATTGCCTTGTTTCTTCTTGCTCATCAGTCGGTAGATCCCGAACTCGGGCCTTACCGGCTCGCAGCTGAGCGATGGACTCGGCTAAACGGCTGGCATTCTTCGGCGAGCTCAGCAGGTGCATCGTTTCCTGCATGCTGTTGAAGTCACTGAGCGACAGCAACACTACGTGGTCCCCGCCGGTGCGGGTCACCACTGTAGGTGCGTGGTCGCGACAGACGTCGTCCATCGTCTGCTTCAAGCTGGCTCGGGCCTGGCTAAAAGTCAGAATATTCATGGTGGCACTCTAATCTGGGTGGGTGTCTGCCGGGCATCCATGCCCCGGCTTCCGCTTCGTTGGACGGACAAATAGTACAACATCCTGTACCATTTTCAACCAAAGCTTGCGCCGTTTCTTGCTAGGGCCTGGCGAATCCTTGTTCGGCGCCGTTACGCTTGTGCTCTCTGAAGAGATTTGCCATAGATACACAGGCGATCATCAACTTCATCGGCGGCGCCATCGGCCTGCTGGCGCTGGGCGGGCTGGTGATGACCCAAATGCCGAAGGCGTGGCAGACCACTGATGGCTGGCGGCTCGAGCCTGGCCGGCATGGTATGCCACCACTCGGTACCGTCCGGCCGCTTGACGGAACGCTCCGAGCCCCTCGGGATCTCGATCAAGCATGCCCTGCATGGGCGTATGACGAGCGCGAGACGGGCGATCATTTCAGGCCGCGCGAGCAGCTCGGCTCGATCCATTCCGCAAAGCTGGACGAAGAGAGGATGACAGCCCTCTGTCGATCGAACGGTGAACGCTCGGCCAGCATTCGGGCCGGGTTTGCCAAGGCATGTGAAAAGGCGGGGATATCGGACTTCCTGATCCACGACCTACGCCATACCTGCGCGGCTCATCTGATCAGCGCGGGGTGCCGCTCACCGAGGTGAGGGACCTGCCGGGGCACAGCACCATCATGATGACCGAGCGCTATGCCCACTGGCCCCAGCGAGGGTCCGAGATGCGGTCGCGATTCTGGACGGGTTGGCGGATGTGCGTGACAGCTTGTGTGTCACGATCTCGCTGCGTGGAAGGTCCAGTGCATCAAGGAGGCCGAGGCTTGAAGCTCGTAACCCCTTGGTTTAGACGGTGGTGCGGACGGAGAGACTCGAACTCTCACACCTTGCGGCACTGGAACCTAAATCCAGCGTGTCTACCAATTTCACCACGTCCGCAAAACGGGCTGGAAACCAAGACGCCAGGCATCGCCTGGCGTCTGAAATATGGGGTGGACGATGGGAATCGAACCCACGACACCAGGAGCCACAATCCTGTGCTCTACCAACTGAGCTACGCCCACCATATCTGTGCTTGCTTCGAGCCGGATGGCGCACCCGGCAGGACTCGAACCTGCGACCATCCGCTTAGAAGGCGGATGCTCTATCCAGCTGAGCTACGGGCGCTTTATCTGCATTCATCGGAGCGCAGACTTTATGCTCCGGCCCGAAGGGATGTGGCTCCCGACAAGCCTTGTTACCCAGCCGCAGGCTGTGCTCGACAAGCGGGGCGAATCTTATAGAGCAGTCCCTGACGCGTCAACACAAAAAAACGAAAAATACTTGGAGGAAAAGGAGTTACGCCTTTTACGCGACCACCCGCCTTTGCCCCTCACGCTCGGCATGCGAGAATGCGCGTCCTTTTTTCCACCCCTCGACGACACCAAGGTTCATGACCGCACAACTGATCGACGGCAAGCAGATCGCTGCCGACATCCGTCTCCAGATCGCCGAACGCGTCACCCAACGCCGCAACCAGGGGCTGCGCGCGCCGGGCCTCGCGGTCATCCTGGTGGGCAGCGACCCGGCCTCGCAGGTCTATGTGGCACACAAGCGCAAGGATTGCGAGGAAGTGGGCTTCCATTCCGTCGCCCACGACCTCCCCGCCGATACCCGCCAGGACGACCTCCTCGCCCTGATCGACACGCTCAACGACGACCCGGCGATCGACGGCATCCTCGTCCAACTGCCGCTGCCGGCGCACCTGGATGCCTCGCTGCTGCTCGAGCGCATTCGTCCGGACAAGGACGTGGACGGCTTCCACCCCTACAACATCGGCCGGCTGGCCCAGCGCATGCCGCTGCTGCGCCCGTGCACCCCCAAGGGCATCATGACCCTGCTGCACAGCACCGGCGTCGACCTGTACGGGCTGGACGCGGTGGTCGTCGGGGCCTCCAACATCGTCGGCCGCCCCATGGCGCTGGAGCTGCTGCTGGCCGGCTGCACCACCACAGTGACCCACCGCTTCACCCATGACCTGGCCAGCCACGTTTCCCGTGCCGACCTGGTCGTGGTGGCGGCCGGCAAGCCGGGGCTGGTCAAGGGCGAATGGATCAAGCCCGGAGCCATCGTCATCGACGTCGGCATCAACCGCCAGGCCGACGGCCGCCTGGTCGGCGACGTGGAATACGAGCCGGCGCTGGCACGTGCCGCCTGGATCACCCCGGTACCCGGCGGTGTCGGCCCGATGACCCGCGCCTGTCTGCTGGAAAACACCCTGCACGCCGCCGAGCACCTGCACGTCTGATTCCGTCGGCGGAATGAAGAAGGGCGCTCTCGGGCGCCCTTTTTCGTTCCATGACAATCAGTCAGCCAGTCGCCAGGTCGTGCCGCCCTTCCCGTCTTCCAGCAGCACGCCCATGGCGGTGAGCCGGTCGCGGATGCGGTCGGATTCGGCCCAGTTCTTCTCGGCACGCGCTTGCAGGCGGGCAGCGATCAGGCGCTCCACCTCCTGCGCATCGACCCGTCCTTGGGCGCCGGCCTGCAGAAACGCCTCCGGCTCCAGCTGCAGAATGCCCAGCGGCTCGGCCAGTGCCTTCAGGCGTGCCGCGAGACCAGCGGCGGCGGCCGGCTCGGACTCGCGCAGACGGTTGATCTCTCGAACCATCTCGAACAGCACCGCGCAGGCTTCCGGCGTGTTGAAATCATCGTCCATGGCCGCGGCGAAGCGCTCCTCGAAGGCCTCGCCTCCGGCCGGCGCGACGCCCGGCAGCCCCTTGAGCGCATGGTAGAAGCGCTCGAGCGCGCCCTTGGCTTCCTTCAGGCTTTCCTGCGAATAATTGATCGGGCTGCGGTAATGGCTCGCCACCAGCAGGTAGCGCACCACTTCCGGATGGAATTTCTCCAGCACGTCGCGAATGGTGAAGAAATTGCCGAGCGACTTGGACATCTTCTCGCCGTCGACCCGCACCGCGCCGGCGTGCATCCAGGCCTTGGCGTACGGCTGGCCGGTGGCCGCCTCGCTCTGGGCGATCTCGTTCTCGTGATGGGGGAACACCAGGTCAGGCCCGCCGCCGTGGATGTCGAAGGTCTCGCCCAGGCAGCAGGTGGACATCACCGAGCACTCGATGTGCCAGCCGGGCCGCCCCGCGCCCCAGGGCGAGGGCCAGCACGGCTCGCCCGGCTTGGCGGCCTTCCACAGGACGAAATCGAGCGGATCCTCCTTGGCCTCGCCCACCTCGATGCGGGCGCCTATTCGCAGGTCCTCGATGCGCTTGCGCGAAAGCTTGCCGTAGCCCTGGAAGCGGCCGACGCGGTAGTACACGTCGCCGTTGCCGGGCGCGTAGGCGAAGCCCTTGTCGATCAGCGTCTGGATCATCGCGTGCATCCCGGTGATGTGCTCGGTGGCACGCGGCTCCTGGTCCGGACGCTGCACGCCGAGCCGCGACTCGTCCTCGTGCATCGCCTCGATCATGCGCGCCACCAGCGCCTCGAAGGGCTCGCCGTTCTCGTTGGCGCGACGAATGATCTTGTCTTCGATGTCGGTGATGTTGCGTACGTAGGTCAGCTCGTAGCCGCTGCGCCGCAGCCAGCGGGCGATGACGTCGAAGGCGACCATCACCCGTGCGTGGCCGATGTGGCAGAGGTCGTACACGGTCATGCCGCAGACGTACATGCGTACCTGGTTGCCGTCCAGCGGCACGAAGGCTTCCTTGTTCTTGGTCAGGGTGTTGTAGATGGCGAGCATGTGGTTTTACCGATTCGGAAAAGGCCATGCGAAAAGGCGGGCCGGGGCCCGCCCCTGACAGGGTGCCGGCATGGCACCCGGACGGATCAGCCGCCCCAGGAATCCCGCAGCGTGACGGTACGGTTGAACACCGGGCGGCCCGGCTGGCTGTCCTTCAGGTCGACGCAGAAATAGCCTTCGCGCTCGAACTGGAAGCGGTCCTCCGGCCGGGCCTGGGCCAGCGAGGGCTCGGCCCGGCAGCCGCTCAGCACCACCAGCGACTCCGGGTTGATGTTGTCGAGGAAGCTGCCGCCCTCTTCGGCCTTTTCCGGATTCGCCGAGCGGAACAGCCGGTCGTAAAGGCGAACCTCGCATTCCACGTTGCCCTCGGCCGGCACCCAATGGATCACGCCCTTGACCTTGCGGCCCTCGGGGTTCTTGCCCAGGGTGTTCGCATCGTAGCTGCAGCGCAGCTCGACGATGTCGCCGGAGGCGTTCTTGACCGCCTCGTCGGCTCGGATCACGTAGCTGCCGCGCAAGCGCACCTCGCCGCCGGGCACCAGGCGCTTGTAGCCCGCAGGTGGATTCTCCTCGAAATCGCCGGCGTCGATGTAAAGCTCGCGAGAGAACGGCAGCACCCGCACGCCCATGTCCTGCTTGGGATGGCGCGGCAGCTCGAGGTTCTCCACCTGCCCTTCCGGGTAATTGGTGATGACCACCTTGAGCGGCTTGAGCACGCACATGGCGCGCGGCGCGTTGGCGTCCAGGTCCTCGCGGATGGCGAACTCGAGCATGCCGATGTCCACCACCCCGCCGGCACGGTTGACGCCAATCATGTCGCAGAATGTGCGGATCGAGGCCGGCGTGTAGCCGCGACGGCGGTAGCCGGACAGGGTCGACATGCGCGGGTCGTCCCAGCCGGCCACGTGCCCTTCATCCACCAGTTGCTTGAGCTTGCGCTTGCTGGTGATGGTGTAGTTCAGGTTGAGCCGGGCGAACTCGTACTGGCGCGGTCTGGCCGGCACCGGCAGGTTCTCGAGGAACCATTCGTAGAGCGGGCGATGGTCTTCGAACTCCAGCGTGCAGATCGAGTGGGTGATGCCCTCGATCGCGTCGGACTGGCCATGGGTGAAGTCGTAGCTCGGGTAGATGCACCACTTGTCGCCCGTCTGGTGATGATGGGCATGACGGATGCGATAGAGGATGGGGTCGCGCAGGTTCATGTTCGGCGACGCCATGTCGATCTTGGCCCGCAGCGCGCGGGCGCCGTCCGGGAACTCGCCGGCGCGCATGCGTGCGAACAGGTCGAGGTTCTCCTCGACGCTGCGGTCGCGGTAGGGGCTGTTGCGGCCCGGCTCGGTCAGGGTGCCGCGGTATTCTCGCGCCTGCTCCGGCGACAGGTCGTCGACATAGGCCTTGCCGGCGTGGATCAGGTGGAGGGCCCATTCATGCAGCTGGTCGAAGTAATCCGACGCATAGCGCTCCTCGCCGGCCCAGCTGAAGCCCAGCCACTGGACGTCCGCCTTGATGGCGTCGATGTACTCCTGGTCTTCCTTGGCCGGGTTGGTGTCGTCGAAACGCAGGTTGCAGCGGCCGCCGAACTCTTCGGCCAGGCCGAAGTTCAGGCAGATCGACTTGGCATGACCGATGTGCAGGTAACCGTTGGGCTCCGGCGGAAAGCGGGTCACCACTTCCGCGTGCTTGCCCGATTCGAGGTCGGCCTGGACGATGGGGCGTAGGAAATTCGAAGCGGCGGGTGTTTCGGGCTTGCTCATGATGTCCTTACGGTATGCAGTGCGCGGCACAGGGTAGGCCGACCAAATCAAAGCGCTTATCATAGCGGACCCGTCAAACCCCTGACAGGGCTCTGCGCCCCCGATCGGGGACCGGCGGTACGAAGCCTCGGCTCGGTACCCGCTGCCGGCCACACGTCGAGTCTGTCTGTCCACCGTTACGGAATTCACCATGATCAAACTGCACACCAATCACGGCGTCATCACGCTCGAGCTGTTCGAAGACAAGGCACCGGCAACCGTTGCCAACTTCAAGGAGTACGTGAAGGCCGGCCACTACGACAACACAGTCTTCCACCGCGTCATCGGCAATTTCATGATCCAGGGCGGCGGCTTCGAGCCCGGCATGAAACAGAAGCCCACCCGCGCGCCGATCAAGAACGAGGCCAACAACGGCCTGTCGAACAAGGTCGGGACCATCGCCATGGCCCGCACCATGGAGCCGCATTCGGCCTCCGCGCAGTTCTTCATCAACGTCGCCGACAATACCTTTCTCGACCACACCGCGCCTACCGTGCAGGGCTGGGGCTACGCCGTGTTCGGCGAAGTGGTCGAAGGCATGGACGTGGTCGAGAGCATCAAGGGCGTGGCCACGACCATGAAGTCGGGTCACCAGGACGTGCCGGTGGACGACGTGGTGATCGAGAAGGCCGAGATCGTCGACTGACGATGACCAGCCTGCTGATCTCCGATCTGCACCTGCAGGAGGAACGCCCGGACATCACCCGGGCGTTTCTGCATTTTCTCCAGACGAAGGCCGCGCAGGCCGAGGCGCTGTACATTCTGGGCGACTTCTTCGAGGCCTGGATCGGCGACGACGGCATGTCCACCTATCAGCGCTCCATCGCCGACGCCCTGCGCAGCCTCGCCGACCGCGGCGTACGCATCTACCTGATGCACGGCAATCGCGACTTCCTGCTCGGCGAGCGCTTCTGTCGGATGGCCGGCTGCGCGCTGCTCGCCGACCCGAGCGTAACCACGCTGGCAGGCGAGTCGGTACTGCTGATGCACGGGGACAGCCTGTGCACCCGCGACCAGGCCTACATGCGCCTGCGACGCTGGCTGCGCAATCCCGTCTCCCTGTTCGTACTGCGCCACCTGCCGCTGTCGGTACGGCGCCGGCTGGCAAGCCGCCTGCGCAACGAAAGCCATGCTCAGACGCGCATGAAACCGGCCGACATTGTCGACGTCACGCCCGAGGAGGTGCAGCGGGCGCTGCGCGCCGCCGGACTGCGCACCCTGATCCATGGCCATACGCACCGCCCGGCCGAGCATCGGCTGGACGTCGACGGCACCCCCGCACGGCGCCTGGTGCTGGGAGACTGGGAGGCGCGGGGCTGGTTCATCGAGGCCGACGCCGGCGGCCTGCGCCTGCTCCCCTTCCCCTTCCCCTTCGACTGAAACTCAGGCGGCGGCCGGTACGCCGCTATGGAAGCGGAACTCGCCGTCCGCTTCGCTCATCAGCTCGTATTCGCGGACCCGCACGCGCGCGACGGTCGCCTCGACGTCCGCCCGCTCGCCATAGAGGTAGGCAAGCTTCAGGTAATCCTGGAAATGCCGCGCCTCGGATTTCAGCAGGCCGTGGTAGAACCTGCCGAGCTCCTCGTCGAGGTGCGGCACCAGCAGCGCGAAGCGCTCGCACGAGCGCGCCTCGATGAAGGCGCCGATGACCAGCGTGTCGGCCAGGCGGAAGGGTTCGTGGTTGCGCGCCAGCTCGCGCAGGCCGGCGGCGTAGCGGGAGGAACTGACCTGGCGCAGCGCGATGCCACGCCTGCGGATCAGCGTCAGCACCTGCTCGAAGTGCCTCAGCTCCTCGCGCGCCAGGCGCGACATGCGGTGCTGCAGGTCCGGCTTGTCGGTGTAGCGGAACATCAGCTGGAACGCCGTGCCCGCGGCCTTCTTCTCGCAGTTGGCGTGGTCGAGCAGCATCAGCTCCTGGTTGGCCAGCGCGGCCTCGATCCAGCCCAGCGGCGTGGCGCCGCCGAGAAACTCATGCAAATCGTCAGTCACGTGCAGCTCCAGCAGGTCGGGCGGACTGCGGCGACGCCGCAGCGGGTGCGAATTATACGGATCGCGGGAGCGCCGGCCAGCCCGCCGAGCCGGCAGACCTAGACGCGCATCTCGACGCCTTCGACGAGAAACCGCGGCGCGATGTAGCGATCGTAGTGCGCCTCCGACAGCAGGAAGAATTCCTGGTCGATGGCGTCGCGCAGCCGCGGCAGTGACCAGTCGCGAAATTCCGGCAGCAGCGCCACCCCGTAGGCCTCGAGCTGGCGAATGGCACGCGCGCCGCGGGCGATCAGCTGGTAGGCCCAGCAGTAAGGTGACTGCTCGGGTACGAAGCGGATCTGCCGCGCCTCCAGCTGCCGGCGCAACAGCGGCGCATCGAACACCTGCACCTTGGCTTCCATCACCTGCGCCAGCAGCTGCTCGAGGCGGCGCCAGACCGCGCGCTTCTCCTCGTCGCTGTAGGCGTTCCAGTTGACCACCTCATGGTGAAAGCGCTTGCAGCCGCGGCAGACCCGGTCGCCATAGACGGTTGAGCAAAGGCCCACGCAGGGCGTCTTGATTCGGTGAGCGGTCATGGCAAAGGGGACAACGACGATCGAGGCGGCATCTTAGACTTTTGTACAATCCGGGTCATCCCGGGGTAGGCCGCGCACCCCGAAACGCTGGCTCCGACCCGCCGGGCCGGGCCCCGGGCGCCAGTCCCGACGGTCCCCGCACGCCGCCTGCCGCTTAACTTTGCGGGGCCTTTCCAGTAGAATCGCTTCGCCGTTTTAGGCGCCACTGTCCCAAGAAGCTGTTTTCAAAGCGTCACGAGCACAGTCAACCCGGCCCGACCGGATGCGCGGTTCTGCGCCGCATCCGGCCCCTCTCCCGGCGTAAAACTTTGAAAACAGCTTCCGGATGAGCGTCCCGATAGCTGTTGGGACCAATGATGAGGGAAAAACTGTGCTTGAAGCCTATCGCAAACACGTAGAAGAGCGTGCCGCCCAGGGCGTCGTGCCTCAGCCGCTCAACGCCGAGCAGACCGCTGGCCTGGTCGAACTGCTGAAGAACCCGCCGGCCGGCGAAGAAGAATTCCTCGTAGACCTGATCTCCAACCGTGTACCGCCGGGCGTGGACGAGGCCGCCTACGTGAAGGCCGGCTTCCTGTCCGCTGTCGCCAAGGGCCAGGCCGGCTCCCCGCTGATCAGCAAGCAGCGCGCCGTCGAGCTGCTGGGCACCATGCAGGGCGGCTACAACATCGCCACCCTGGTCGAGCTGCTGGATGACGCCGAACTGGCCACCATCGCCGCCGAGCAGCTCAAGCACACCCTGCTGATGTTCGACGCCTTCCATGACGTCGCCGAGAAGGCCAAGGCCGGCAACGCCGCGGCCCAGGCGGTGATGCAGTCCTGGGCCGACGGCGAATGGTTCAAGGCGCGCCCGGCCGTGCCGGAAAAGCTCAGCCTGACCGTGTTCAAGGTCCCGGGCGAAACCAACACCGACGACCTGTCGCCGGCGCCGGACGCCTGGTCGCGCCCCGACATCCCGCTGCACGCCCTGGCCATGCTGAAGATGGCCCGCGAAGGCATCGAGCCGGTACAACCCGGCGCCATCGGCCCGCTGAAGCAGATCGAAGCGGTCAAGGCCAAGGGCTTCCCGGTCGCCTACGTCGGCGACGTGGTCGGCACCGGCTCCTCGCGCAAGTCCGCCACCAACTCGGTGCTGTGGTTCTTCGGCGACGACATCCCCTACGTGCCGAACAAGCGCGCCGGCGGCTTCTGCTTCGGCTCCAAGATCGCCCCGATCTTCTACAACACCATGGAAGACGCCGGCGCCCTGCCGATCGAGTTCGACGTGTCGAACCTGAACATGGGCGACGTGATCGACGTCTACCCGTACGCCGGCAAGGTCTGCAAACACGGCAGCGACGAGGTCATCTCGACCTTCGAACTGAAGACCGAGGTGTTGCTCGACGAAGTGCGCGCCGGCGGCCGTATCCCGCTGATCGTCGGTCGCGGCCTGACCGAGAAGGCCCGCGCCGAACTGGGCATGGGCCCGTCCGAGCTGTTCAAGAAGCCGGAAGCGCCGGTCGACAGCGGCAAGGGCTACACCCTGGCGCAGAAGATGGTCGGTCGCGCCTGCGGTCTGCCGGAAGGCAAGGGCGTTCGCCCGGGCACCTACTGCGAGCCGAAGATGACCACCGTCGGCTCCCAGGACACCACCGGCCCGATGACCCGCGACGAGCTCAAGGACCTGGCCTGCCTCGGCTTCTCCGCCGATCTGGTGATGCAGTCGTTCTGCCACACCGCGGCCTACCCCAAGCCCATCGACGTCAAGACCCACCACACCCTGCCTGACTTCATCATGACCCGCGGCGGCGTGTCCCTGCGTCCGGGCGACGGCATCATCCACAGCTGGCTGAACCGCATGCTGCTGCCCGACACCGTCGGCACCGGCGGCGACTCGCACACCCGCTTCCCGATCGGCATCTCCTTCCCGGCCGGCTCCGGCCTGGTGGCCTTCGCCGCCGCCACCGGCGTGATGCCGCTGGACATGCCCGAATCGGTGCTGGTGCGCTTCAAGGGCAAGATGCGCCCCGGGATCACCCTGCGCGACCTGGTGCACGCCATCCCCTACTGCGCCATCCAGAAGGGCCTGCTGACCGTCGAGAAGAAGGGCAAGAAGAATATCTTCTCCGGCCGCATCCTCGAGATCGAAGGCCTGGAAAGCCTCACCGTCGAGCAGGCCTTCGAACTGTCCGACGCCTCCGCCGAGCGTTCCGCGGCCGGCTGCACCATCAAGCTGTCAAAGGAATCGATCGCCGAGTACCTGCAGTCGAACATCACCCTGCTGCGCTGGATGATCAGCGAAGGCTACGGCGATGCCCGCACCCTGGAGCGCCGTGCCCAGGCGATGGAAGCCTGGCTGGCCGACCCGCAGCTGCTGGAAGCCGATGCCGACGCCGAGTACACCGAGGTGATCGAGATCGATCTGGCCGAGGTGACCGAGCCGGTCCTCTGCGCACCGAACGATCCGGACGACGCCCGCCTGCTCTCCCAGGTGGCCGGCGACAAGATCGACGAAGTGTTCATCGGTTCGTGCATGACCAACATCGGCCACTTCCGCGCCGCCGGCAAGCTGCTGGACAAGGTCAAGGGCGGCATCCCGACCCGCCTGTGGCTGGCCCCGCCGACCAAGATGGACGCCCACCAGCTGACCGAGGAAGGCTACTACGGCATCTACGGCAAGGCCGGTGCGCGCATGGAAATGCCGGGCTGCTCGCTGTGCATGGGCAACCAGGCCCGCGTGGCGTCTAACGCCACCGTGGTCTCGACCTCGACCCGTAACTTCCCGAACCGCCTGGGCGACGGAGCCAACGTGTACCTGGCCTCCGCCGAGCTGGCTTCGGTGGCATCGATCCTCGGTCGCCTGCCGACCGTCGAGGAGTACATGCAGTACGCGGCGGACATCGACAGCATGGCGGCGGACGTCTACCGCTACCTGTCGTTCGACCAGATCGCCGAATTCCGGGAAAGTGCCGAGAAGGCGAAGATCCCGGTCGTGCAGGCCTGATCCAACCGCTGAATGAAAAAGCCCCGCTCCGCGGGGCTTTTTCATATGCGCCAATCCCGGGACGCCCCGTTCAGGCAGGCCATGCGCGCCTGAGGCTGCGAATTCCGGACAAAAGAAAACCCGGCTGATGCCGGGTTTTCTTTGCAGCCGGTCGGGCTATCAGCGCACCTGCGCTTCGACCTCGGCTTCCACGCGGCGGTTGATCTGGCGACCTTCCTCGGTGGCGTTGTCGGCCACCGGGCGGCTTTCGCCGTAACCGATGGCATTCACGCGGTTGCTTTCCAGGCCGTACTGGTTGACCAGTACGTCACGTACCGCGTTGGCGCGGCGCTCGGACAGGCGCTGGTTGTACTGGTCGGTGCCCACCGAGTCGGTGTGACCTTCGACGGTGGTGCTGGTCTGCGGATACTGCTGCATGAAGTCGGCGAGGTTCTTGATCTCGGCGTAGCTCTCTTCACGCACCTGGGCGCGGTCGAAGTCGAACTTCACGTCCAGCTCCACGCGAACGACTTCGGGCGCGGCCGGCTCGGGTTCCGGCTCGGCCATCGGTGCGGGCGCGGCGACCGGCTCCGGGGCCGGCTCGACAGCGGCAACGCGCTGCGTGCTGCCACCGAAATTCAGGCCCACGCCGACACCGGCCATCCACTCGCCTTCGTTGGCGTCGATGTTGTACATGCCGTCGACGCTCGCCTTGGCGAACAGGTTCTCGGTGAAGTAGTACTTCACGCCGGTACCGATGTTGGTGAAGGTGCTGCGGTCACGACCGCTGCGGGCCGCCTGGCCGAGGCTCTGATGGGCGACGCCGGCCGACACGTACGGACGCAGGCCCACGCCCGGCTCGCCGAAGTGGTAGACGGCGTCCAGCGAGGTCAGGCTGCCCTTGATGTTCTTGTGACCACCATCGATGCCGACCGGATCGTCGGAAGTCAGGTCGTGGTATTCGCCGTAGGACAGGCCCAGCGATACGTCGTCGGTCAGGAAGTAGCTGACACCGGCGCCGTACAGCTCGCCTTCGTCCTCGATGTTGCGCGAGCTGTCGGTGTAGTACTGCTTGCCGAAAGCTTCCACCTCGACGGCGCCCTGGCCCTGTGCCAGAGCACTGAAGGAAGTGGCGGCAACCAGAGAGCCGATAACGACGCCCAAGGTGTTTTTCAGTTCCATCCGTTAATCCCCATCTGTTGGTTGGTATCAGAACAAATCCAAGGAAACCGGCTTTGTCGAGCAAAGTTCGTCCGCTGCGACATCAGACAAACTATATCGATTAAGTTTCGGTTATCCCTGAAAATTTTTCTCGAAGTTTATCCAGAGCCCGCTTGTAACGCATCTTGGTCGCGCTCAAGCCCATATGCATGATGTCGGCGATTTCCTGGAACTCGAGCTCGGCGACGAAACGCAGTACGAGAATCTCCCGATCAATGGGGTTGACATGAACCAGCCAGCGGTCCAGTCCGCCTTTCTCCTCCAGTTTCGGAGCCTTCTCGTCGGAGGCCTCCTCCAGCGGGTCGAGGCTCAGGGCATCGAGCAGGCGGCGCTTTCGCCGCTCCTTGCGATACTGGGTAATACACTCGTTATAAGTGATGCTATATAGCCATGTCTTGAACTTGGACTTGCCTTCGAAAGTCTTGAGTCCATATAAGACCTTGAGCATGACTTCCTGACAGACGTCATCGGCATCCCGATCGTTGCCGAGATATCGCGCGCATACATTGAACAATGTGCGCTGGTAGCGCCGCATCAGTTCCTCATATGCACGCGTGACATGAAACAGCTCGACGTGCGCGCGCTCGACCAACTCCTCGTCGGAGAGAAGACGTGGGTCATAGCGCATGATCGGCGAGTGGGGCTTAGTCAAGACGCGTCGGGCCGGCAGTCAGGGTCGAGGTGCCTTTACCGAGCACCGGAAAATGGCGGCATACGATAGCAGATCGCAATCCAATAAGCGCGCTCACCGACTGCCGACGCGCTGCTCCAGCAGAACGCGGTTGGGGACCGATACGATCTCCCCCGCGTCGGTGAGCAGCAGCGTCTTGACCGTGCCGATCTCCTCGATCTGACCTTCCAGCTCCGGCAGGCTGACCCGCTGCCCGACCTCGTAAAGCTCACGCACATAGATCCCGGCGAGGATCTGGCTGACCAGCTCGCGGCTGCCGAGGCCCAGGGCCAGGGCGACCGCCAGCGCGACCGCGGTCAGGACGATGGCGATGACATAGTTCAGCAGTTCGGTCTTCACCTCGAGCTGGCCGATCGCCACGGAGATGGCGATGATGATCACCAGCCCCTGGGCCACCCGGCCGAGGCCGCCCGCGTAATCCAGGCCGACGCCTTCCGCGGCGCCCCTGACCAGGCCGTTCACCAGCTGCGCCAGGAGCATGCCCGCCAGCAGGATCAGCGCGGCGCCGAACACCTTCGGCAGGTAGAGCGCCAGCACGTCGAGCGTCGCCGAGACGCGCTCGAGCCCCAGCGATTCGGCTGCCGAGACGAAGAACACCAGCAGCACGAACCAGTAGACGATCTTGCCGATCAGCGTCGACAGGGGCACCCGGATGCCGGCGCGGCCGAGCAGCTTGGTCAGGCCGGTGCCCGCCATCAGCCGGTCGAGCCCGACCTTGGCGAGCAGCTTGGACAGCAGCGTATCGAGCAGCTTGGCGACGAGGAAGCCGACCAGCACCACCAACAGGGCGCCGAACAGCCGCGGGATGAAGGCGGCGATCGACGTCCACAACGAACTCATCGCAGCGAGCAGACTCTGGGTCCAGGGATTGAATTCCATGATCAATCGGCCTTGTCGTTGGAGGAATGAGGACCGCGCCGACGGCATACCGGCGACACGTGGGGCGCACCGTTGGTGATGGCCATCAGCAGCGCCGGCAGCCAGTTGCCCACCAGGGCGAACAGGTCACCCGCGCCGACCTGCCGGTTGGCCGTTTTCAGGACGCGATCGAGACAGGCATCGTCGTCGTGGGGTGACGGCGCATTGAGCATGTCTTTCAGGGACTGTTCGAAGGGATCTTGCATGGCTCTTCTCTCGGCACGCAGTGCGGCGTGCGGTCTAGACGCCCCGACAGCGAACGGGGTCACATTCACAGCCAGCGCAGGCGGCGGAATATCCACCACTGGCACACGGCGATGAGCACCACCAGCGCGCAGGCGATGGCGAAGCCGTAGGGATTGTCCGCTCCCGGGATGCCGCCCACGTTGATCCCCAGCAAGCCGGTGAGGAAGGTCATCGGCAGGAAGAAGCCGGTGACGATGCCGAGCAGGTACATGGTCCGGGTCATGCGTTCGCTGCGACGGCGCTGGTCCGACTCGAGCACCAGGTTGACCCGCTCGCGCACCAGGTCGAGCTCCTCCAGGAAACGTACGAGCCGGTTGCTCAGCTCGTTCCAGTAATCGCCGTCGTCGGCCACGAACCAGGACAGTCGGCAGCGCGTCAACTGCCCGTAGATGTCGCGCTGCGGCAGCAGGAAACGGCGCAGGCTGGCGGCGGTGCGGCGCAGCGACAGCAGGTCGTCCGAGGCGGGTTCGTAGCGCGCGTCATGGTCCAGCCGCTCCTCTTCGACGTCGATACGGTCGCCGAGCCGTACCACCAGCTCGTCGACCCGCTCGGTCAGCGAGTCTGCCAGATAGAGAAGCACCTCGGACGCCGTTCTCGGCCCGCTGCCCTGTTCCAGTTGCTCGATCACCTGCTCGGTGGCGCGCAACGGCCGCAGGCGCAGCGAAATGACCCGGCGCGCCTCGGCATGGATGCGCAGGCTGACCATGTCTTCCGGCTGGGCGTCCGGATTCAGGTTGACCCCGCGCAGGAATACCAGCAGCGATTCGTCCGGCAATGGCAGCAGACGCGGCCGGGTGTTCTCCTCGAGCAGCAGGTCGCAGGCGAATTCGCTCAGGCCGCTGCGCTCGTAGAGCCAGCGCTGCGCCGGCGGGCAACTGCGGTCCCAATGCAGCCAGAGGCTCTCGCCCTCCGCCAGTTGCAGGGACTCCAGCGCCTGCGCGTCGATCGCCCGCGCCCCGCCCCGACCGTCGAGCACCCGTGCGTGAATCAGTCCCAGCGTCGCGTCATCACTCGCCTGCATGCCTGCCCCTTTCATTAAAAAGCCCGGCTATGCCGGGCTGCATTGCCGCCCCCGCCCTTCACTCCGGCATCTGCAAAGGCTCCGGAGAGACGACGATGCCGTTGTTATCGGCATAGACGTATTCGCCCGGGCGGAAGGTGACGCCGCAGAAGGTCACGGGCACGCCGAGCTCCCCAACGCCGCGCTTGAACGACTTCATGGGATGGCTGGCGAGCGCCTGCACACCCAGGTCGGTCTGCGCCACCACGTCCACGTCGCGGATGCAGCCATAGACGACGATGCCTTCCCAGCCGTTCTTCGCCGCCTTCTCCGCGAGCATGTCGCCGAGCAGCGCGCAGCGCAGGGAGCCGCCGCCGTCGACCACCAGGACCTTGCCGATGCCGTCCAGCTCGACCTGCTCCTTCACCCTCGAGTTGTCCTCGTGGCATTTCACCGTGACGATCTGCCCCCCGAAGGAGTCGCGACCGCCGAAATTGCTGAACATGGGTTCGACCACCTGGATCTTGTCCGGATAGGCGTCGCAGAGGTCGGGCGTGATGTATTGCATGGTCCACTCCTGGTTGAGACGAATCAGAGGGTCAACGTCGATGCGGTCGCCGTCGGGTGCCTGTGGAACCGGGAAGCGCCGGCCAAGGGGCATCGAGTGGCAGACCACCGACAGGGTCGAACGTTACCGGCGAGGCCGTTCGGAAAGCGCGTCTCGCAGCCTCGACAGATGCTCCAGGCTGCGGACAGGCTCTGGCCCGCCTTGAATGTGAGCGGTCAAACGAAACGGGTCAGATATTAGCGGCCCGCTTGCGGGCTGAACACCGCCCGTCGGTTTCGCAAGGCACTGCACCTCCCGCAGGTGCGCAGCCACGTCGCTACAGGTGTTGAGAGGCGCGGGCTCGGGGCAAGTTCTCGATTGGCAGGCTTCGCCTGCCTGTCGCCGCGAGGGCGCGCCTCCCACAGAGGGTTGCCTGCGTTGTGCCGGATCCCGGTCGCAGGCAGAGCCTGCTCCTACAGATTCAGGTCGCGGCCACGAACAGCGCCGGAGCGCTTTTCCCTTCTCCCGCGGGAGAAG
>NZ_KE384411.1:116404-205615 GCF_000425625.1 Stutzerimonas azotifigens DSM 17556 | reverse complement strand
AGGAACCTTCAGGCCCGCACCGGACCCTCCCTTCGCCCCTCCGGGGAGAAGGTGGCCCGCAGGGCCGGATGAGGGGCCGGCCGGCTCAGCCGCTACGCCCGACCGCCTCGTCCGCGGCGCGCTGCGTCTTGCGCAGCCAGGCGGCCAGGGCCAGTCCCGCCAGGCCCATCAGCAGGGCGGCGAAGAAGGTGCTGCGCAGCCCGGCCCAGGTCGCCAGTACGCCCATGACCGCCCCCGCCAGCCCCAGTGCCAGGTCGAAGAACATCGCGAACACGCTGAGCCCGGCGCTGCCGTTGTTGGCACCGACCCGCGCGATCACGCCGACGCCGAGCGCCGGGTACAGCAGCGACAGCCCGGCGCCGGCCAGCGCCGAGCCGGCCAGCGCCAGGGTCGGTGTCTCGGCCAGCCAGAGCAGCAGCAGGCCGACGCATTCCACCGCCAGGCAGCCGAGCGCCACCGGATAGCCGCCGACCCGGTTGATCAGGTTGGGAAACAGCAGCCGGGTGCCGATGAAGGTGCAGGCATAGGCGGTCAGGCACCAGGCCGCGCCGTCCCAGCCGCGCGCGGCGTAGTAGAGGGCGATGAAGGCGCTCAGCGTGCCGTAGCCCATGGTGCCGAGGGCAAGGCTCATGCCGACCGGCAGCACCCGCCAGAGCACCTGGCGGAACGGCAGGCGCTTGCCGCGATTGAGCGGCGCCGGGCCCTTGCGCGAGGCGAGGTAGAAGCCGGTCAGCGCGATCAGCGTGGTCAGCGCGCCGAGGCTCCAGAAACCCAGCGTGCCATTGAGCAGCGCGCCCAGCGGCGCGCCGACGCCGACACCGCCGTACGCGGCGACGCCGTTCCAGGAAATGATCCGCGGCGCGTGCTCGGTGCCGAAGGTGTTCAGTCCCCAGCTGATCCCCGAGATGCCGATCAGGCTCTGGGTGAAGCCGAGCAGCACGCGGCTGACCAGCATGACCGCGACGCTGGCGCCCGGCGAGGCCTCCAGCCAGGCGCTGGCCAGCAGCAGGACGCCGGCGCCGGCACAGCTGAGCATGCCGATCATCACGGTCTTCTTCGCCCCCAGCTCGTCGGCCAGCCGGCCGGCCAGCGGCCGGCAGAGGAGCGTCACCAGGTACTGCAGGCCAACCACCATGCCGGCGATGGTGGCGCTGTAGCCGAGCTGGTCATGCACGAAGGACGGCAGGACCGCGAGCGGAATGCCGATTGAAACGAAGGAAAAGAAGTTGAACACCACCAGCGACAGGAGCAGCAGCGTGCTGTTCCGGTCCGAGGGTTGGGCCTGGGTCATCGGTACGCCTGTTGTCCGGGGTTGGCGCCTGCCGGCCGGTCACGTCCCCCGCCTCAGGAGGGGGACGATGCTGGCCGATGGCGAGCACTTATATGACCTCAGTACCCGCCGGTCGTCCAGTCCGGATTGCCTGGTTCGGCCGCAAGCCCGCGAAATAGCGGGTTCGGAAACCTGGCTGAACGGGGCGAACCTTCGGAAACGACACGGCGGGCGATCAACTTGTCGTACGACTCCCGCCGGTGCCTCAGCTGACCACCCGGTAGCTCGGCACGTAGGGCGCGCCGCCCGGCAGCTTCATCCGGTGCTGCTCGACGAAGGCCTGCAGCAGGCGGTCCAGCGGGCCCATGACGACCGGGTCGCCATGGATCTCGTACGGGCCGAATTCCTCCACCAGGCGAATGCCCTTGTCCTTGACGTTGCCGGCGACGATGCCGGAGAAGGCCCGGCGCAGGTTCGCCGCCAGCTCGTGGGGCGGCAGGTCGCGGCGCAGCTGCAGCGCGGCCATGTTGGTGTGGGTCGGGTCGAACGGGCGCTGGAAGCTCTCCTCGATCTTCAGCAGCCAGTTGAAATGGAAGGCATCGTTGCGCTCGCGGCGGAACTGGCGCACCGCCTGCAGGCCGTTCTTCATCTGCCGGGCGACTTCGGTCGGGTCATCGATGATCACCTGGTAGCGCTGCTGCGCCTCTTCGCCGAGGGTGGCGCCGACGAAGGCGTGCAGTTGTTCGAGGTAGGCCGCCGCGCTGCGCGGGCCGGTGAGGATCAGCGGGAAGGGCAGCTCGCGGTTGTCCGGGTGCATGAGGATGCCGAGCAGGTAGAGGAATTCCTCCGCCGTGCCGACCCCGCCAGGGAAGATGATGATGCCGTGGCCGACCCGCACGAAGGCCTCAAGGCGCTTCTCGATGTCCGGCAGGATCACCAGCTCGTTGACGATCGGGTTGGGCGCCTCGGCGGCGATGATGCCCGGCTCGGTCAGGCCGAGATAGCGGCCGCCGCTGTTGCGCTGCTTGGCGTGGGCGATGGTGGCGCCCTTCATCGGCCCCTTCATCACGCCCGGGCCGCAGCCGGTGCAGATGTCCAGGCTGCGCAGGCCGAGCTCGTGGCCGACGCGCTTGGTGTACTTGTATTCCTCGGTACTGATCGAGTGCCCGCCCCAGCACACCACCAGCTTCGGCTCGACGCCCGGGCGCAGGGTGCGCGCGTTGCGCAGCAGGTGGAAGACGTAGTCGGTGATGCCCTGCGAGCTGGACAGGTCGATCAGCGGGCTGGTGCCCAGTTCGCTCTCGGTGTAGACGATGTCGCGCAGCGCGCTGAACAGCATCTCGCGGGTGCTGGCGATCATCTCGCCGTCGACGAAGGCATCGGCCGGGGCGTTGAACAGTTCCAGCCGCACGCCGCGGTCCTGCTGGTGAATGCGCACCTCGAAGTCGTGATAGGCGTCGAGGATGGTCTTGGCGTTGTCGACGTGCGCGCCGGTGTTGAGGATCGCCAGGGCGCACTGGCGGAACAGCGTGTAGACGCTGCCCGAGCCGGTTTCGCTGAGCTGCTGGACTTCACGCTGGGACAGAGTTTCGAGGGTGCCCTTGGGACTTACCGAGGCGTTTGCGACTTTCTTCAGGGTCATTCCATATTCCTTTGCGACGCGACTCCAGGTGCCTGCGTCCGGTGGTATCGCCGGCGGTGCCGGGCGACGAAGCGGTCGGCGGCTGGCCGGCAGCGCTGCTGCGCGTGGCCGCCGCCGGGAATCCGGGGCTCGTCAGTGTAGCCCGGCGCCTTGCGTAGCGGCGAGCGAGGCATCGGCCCCGAAGCGCCGCTTGCCGACGGGAGGTCCCCCACCGGGGCAGGCTGCGAAGCCGGCGTGCAGGCTGCTATGCTCCGGGAACCCACCAGCCCGGACCGACGAGTCATGTCCCGAACGTTAACGCTTGGCAGTCTGTTGATCGCACTGGCGCTCGGCGGTTGCGCCAGTTTCACCGACGATGGCCCCGAAGGCGGCAGCCGCGATTTCCACTACAACATCCCGCCGGGGCAGCTGCCGCCGCCGGGCGAATGCCGCATCTGGCTCCCCGACCGCCCGGCCGGCCAGCAGCCGCCACCCGGCGACTGCAACCAGCTGCAGCGGCAGGTCCCCCCCGGGGCGACGCTGATTCGCGGTTGAGCGAGCCGCATCGCCAAATCGCCAAAGAAAAAGCCCCGTCCGCGCACGGTAATGCCGTTCACTTAGGCAAGCTCGCCCCGAGGTCGGGCCTCCCACGAAAGCGGAGTTGCCCGCCGAGTCCTGTGGGAGGCCGCGCCCGTTCCCGACGGGCTTGCGGCATCCACCACATCCCTGTGGGAGGCGCGCCCTCGCGGCGATGCAGGCCGTAGGCCTGCCCGAGGCCAAGGGTCCATCACTTAAGTGAACAGCATTGCGTCCGCGCACGGGGCTTTTTCGTAGACACGCGAGGGGACGCCGAGTCCTTGCTCGCGCACCGGGCGGCGCTTGAGCAAAGCATCGCGGTCAAGACCTCTCCCACAAAAGTGTCGCCGATCCCGTGGGGTCTCGACCGCGAATAGGCCTGCACGGCGCCATGACCAATACCAAACCAACCCCCTCTCCCTTCAGGAGAGGGCCGGGGTGAGGGCGGGTGTGCACCGGCCTTTCCCTCATCCGGCCCTGCGGGCCACCTTCTCCCGGAAGGGAGAAGGGAAAAGCCCGGCGCCGGGCTTTCCCAGGCGGTGGCCGCGCGTCTTTCGCCTATGCTGGCCAAGGGTCGCGCGAGACCGCCGATTCATGCCAGCCTACCGCTGCAGCGGGCCAGCGAGACGCACCGGCTGCTGGAGAACAATGCCAATATCGGCAAGGGTGCGCCGTCCGTGCCGCACCGAGCCCCACCATCCAAGGAACGCAGAATGCTGAAGCTCTACTATTCCCCGGCTTCGCCCTATGTCCGCAAGGTCATGGCGACCGCCCACTGCCTCGGGCTCGCCGACCGCATCGAGAAGCTCGAAGCGGCGGCCCATCCGGTCCAGCGCGACGCACGCATCGCCACTTTCAATCCGCTGGCCAAGGTCCCCGCGCTGCAGACCGAGGACGGGCTGGCGCTGTACGACAGCCGGGTGATCTGCGAATACCTCGACGCCCTCGGCAACGGCTCGCTGTTTCCGCCCGAAGGCCAGGCGCGCTGGGTCGCGCTGACCCGCCAGTCGCTGGCCGACGGCCTGCTCGACGCCGCGCTGCTGGCCCGCTACGAAGGCACTGCCCGCCCGGCGGAGAAGCAGTGGAGCGGCTGGGTCGAGGCGCAGATGACCAAGATCCGCGCCGCGCTGGAGACCATCGAGGCGCAGGCCGGGCAGTTCGAAGGCACGCCCAGCGACATCGGCCTGATCGCCATCGGCTGCGCGCTCGGCTACCTGGACTTCCGCTTCGCCGACTTCGACTGGCGCGCGCTGTGCCCGAACGCGGCGGCCTGGTTCGCCGAGTTCGACAGCCACCCGGCGATGGCCGCCACCCGTCCCCGCGCCTGACGGCATGAATCCGGGCGGCGTCGACTCGCGACGCTCGTCCGGCGCGAACAACGCAACAAGCAAAGGAGCCGGCATGCCCGAGACGATCTTCTTCCGCAACGGACCCAACGCCAACGAACCGACGCCCGACGGGCTGCTCGAAGAGGGTGTGCCGGCATGAGCGAGACACTGGTGTTCTACAGCGAGCTGGACCCCTTCGAGCAGTGGCGGGGCCTGCTGGCGCCCTTGCTGCCGGGCGTCCGTATCGTCCGCTCTTGCGACGAAGTGGTCGATCCGGCGTCGGTCCGCTACGCGCTGGTGTGGAAACCCCCGGTCGGCTTCTTCGCGCGCTTTCCCAACCTGCAGCTGGTGATCAACCTCGGCGCCGGCGTCGACTCGCTGGTCGGCCGCGGCGACCTGCCGGACGTGCCCATCACCCGACTGTCGGATCCGGACATGGCGCGGATGATGGCGGGCTACGTGCTCTTCGCCGTGCTCCGTTACGCCCGCGACATCCCTGCGTTCGAACGTGCCCAGCGCGAGCGGCGCTGGCATTACCTGCACCCGCGCGAGCCGTCGAGCATCCGCGTCGGCGTGCTCGGGCTCGGCGAACTGGGCGCCCGCGCGGCGCAGGAGCTGGCGCGACAGGGCTTCAGCGTGCGTGGCTGGTCGCGTTCGCCGAAGGTGCTGGAAGGCATCCCGTGCTGTGCCGGCCAGGAAGCGCTGCCGGCGTTCCTCGCGTCGAGCGACATCCTGGTGGTGATGCTGCCGCTCACACCGCAGACCCGCGGCCTGCTCGATGCCGAGCGGCTGGCGATGCTCCCGCCAGGGTGCTGCTTGATCAACGTGTCGCGCGGGCCGGTGGTCGATCAGGCGGCGCTCACCGCGGCGCTGGCCAGCGGGCACATCGCCGAGGCGACGCTCGACGTCTTCGATCGCGAACCGCTGCCGCCCGAGGACCCGCTGTGGGGCATGGACAACGTGCTGATCACCCCGCACCTGGCCTCGGTCGCGCTGCCGGCCTCGGCCGCCGAGCAGATCGCCGCCAATGTCGCGCGGGTGCGCGAGGGCCGCGAGGTGCAGCACCGGGTCGACCCGGTGCGCGGCTACTGAGCGGCGGGGACTCCTGGTCGACGGCCATCCCGGGGCAACGCCGGCGCAAGGATCGCGGTCGAGACCACGGACCGTGCCTGAGCCTTGGCTGTCGATATCGCCGCGAGGGCGCGCAATCCACAAGGACGTGGTGAATGCCGCAAGCTCATCGGGAACGGGGGCGGCCTCCCGCAGGATTCGGTGACCACTGCCTGCCTTTGTGGGAGGCCCGACCCCGGGGCGATGCGCCTTTCGTGGCATCTCGACCGCGAACGCGCCTGCACCGGCCTTCTGAACCACTGCAGTAGTCCCTCATCCGGCCCTGCGGGCCACCTTCTCCCGGCGGAAGAAGGGAAAGGCACGGTGCCGGTCGAAGACCTGTAGGAGCAGGCTCTGCCTGCGACCTCGGGGCCGCCCGCACGTTGGTGAGACCAACGCCGAACAACCCCTCTCACTTCGGTGAGGGCCGGGTTGAGGACTGACGTGCACCGGCCTTCTGAACTACCGCAGCATTCCCTCATCCGGCCCTGCGGGCCACCTTCTCCCGGCGGAAGAAGGGAAAGGCACGGTGCCGGTCGAAGACCTGTAGGAGCAGGCTCTGCCTGCGACCTCGGGGCCGCCCGCACGTTGGTGAGACCAACGCCGAACAACCCCTCTCACTTCGGTGAGGGCCGGGTTGAGGACTGACGTGCACCGGCCTTCTGAACTACCGCAGCATTCCCTCATCCGGCCCTGCGGGCCACCTTCTCCCGGCGGGAGAAGGGACGGTCGCGGCGCGGCCTGAGGTTCCGGGCGCTGACCTGTAGGAGCAGGCTCTGCCTGCGACCTCGGGCCCGCCCGCACGTTGGCGAGACCAACGCCGAACAACCCCCTCTCCCTCCGGGAGAGGGCTGGCGCGCCGGCCTTCTGAACCACCGAAGCATTCCCTCATCCGGCCCTGCGGGCCACCTTCTCCCGGAGGGAGAAGGGAAGGGTGTGGTGGTGCCCCGTAGGGTGCGTCATGCACTGGCAGTCCTCAGCTGCCGATCACCCCGCCATCGTCCCTGGTGATCAGCACCGTGGTCGCGCGCGGGCGGGTCTTGCCGTCGCTGGCCGGGTAGCTGAGTTCGGGATGTTGCACGTTGATCCACATCGCGCGGTAGTCCGGCGACCAGGTGATGCCGGTGATCTCGCAGCCGCGCGGGCCGACCAGGAAGCGTTTCACCTGGCGCGTCCTCGGGTCGGCGCAGAGCAGCTGGTTGCAGCCCATGGCCTGCATCGGCGCCTCGCTGTCCTCGTAGTCGGTCTCGATCCACAGCCGCCCTTCGCCGTCGAAGGCCAGGCCATCGGGCGAGGAGAAGATGTCGCCGTCGACGGTGCCGATCAGGTTGGCCGGCACCGGCTGCCCACCGGCGTCGCGCGCGCCCGGCTGCTCGCCGGCGAGCAGGAAGAGTTCCCACTCGAAGGTGATGGCGGTCGGGTCGCCGCCGGCTTCGTTCCAGCGCAGGATGTGCCCGTGCAGGTTCGCCGGGCGCAGGTTGGCGGCATTGACCGGCTGCTTGCTGCCGCGCCCGTCGTTGTTGGTCAGGGTGACATAGACCTCGCGTGTGGTCGGGTGCACGGCGACCCATTCCGGCCGGTCCATCGGCGTGGCGCCGGCACGGTCGGCGGCGGCGCGGGCGTTGAGCAGCACCTCGGCCTGGCTGGCGAAGCCGTTCTCCGCGGTCAGCCCGTTCTGCCCGTGCACCAGGGCCAGCCATTGGCCCTGGCCGCCCTCGTCGAAGCGCGCGACGTAGAGCGTGCCCTCGTCCAGCAGGTCGCGGCTGGCCCGCGGGTTGGCGGCGTCGAAGCGACCGGTCGGGACGAACTTGTAGACGTACTCGCCCTTGGTGTCGTCGCCGGAGTACACCGCCATGCGCCCGTCCGGGCCGAGCGAGAGCACCGAGCATTCGCGGCAGTAGCGGCCGAAGGCGGTGCGCTTGACCGGCTGGCTGTCCGGGTCGAAGGGGTCGACTTCCACCACCCAGCCGAAGCGGTGCGGCTCGTTGACGTAGCCGCCGTGCGGCTGGGCGGCGTCGGGCGTGGCATCGAAGCGCGGGTCGGCGGTTTCCCAGGCGTAGAGCTTGCTGGTGCCTTCGCTGGCCAGGCCGTAGCGCTTGTGCGACACGCGGCGGGCGAAGTCGTCCCTGTCGCGGTTGATGAAGTAGTTGTGCCAGTTCTCTTCGCAGATCAGGTAGGTGCCCCAGGGGGTGAAGCCGCTGGAGCAGTTGTTCAGCGTGCCGATCACCTCGAGGCCCTCGGGGTCGGCGGCGGTCTTCATCGCGTCGTGCCCGGCCAGCGGGCCGCTCAGGCGCATCGGCGTCATCGCCGACAGCCGGCGGTTGTAGCGCGAGGGCAGCAGGCGCTGCCAGCGGCCCTGGGCGTCCTTCTTCACTTCGATGATCGACAGCCCGTGCGCGGCCTGCTCCTTGCGCACCTCGTCGAGCGGGCGCCTGCCGTCGACGAAAGTCATACCGGCGGGGTGCAGGGTCGGGTTGACGTACTCGTGGTTGATCACCAGCAGGCCGTGGTCGTCGGGAGCGTCGGGGAAGGGGAAGAAGTGCATGCCGTCGTGGTTGTCGCCGGCCTGCTTGAGCTGCGCCTGCCAATCATCGCTGGCGTCCGGGTTCCACGCCGGGGCATCGGCGAGCACCGCGTCGCCCCATGAGAAGAACGGCCGGGCGCTGTAGCCCGGTGGCACGATGACCCGGTCGAAGTCGAGCGCATGCTGGGTGGGTACGCCGCTGAAGCCGATCAGGCCGTCGGCGCGGGCCTGGCGGGAAAGTCCGAGGCCGCCGGCGAGGAAGCCGAAGGCGGCCATGCCCAGCCCGCCCTTGAGCAGGTTGCGCCGGCCGCGGTCGACCAGCGCGCCGAGGTCGGCGTCGCCGGTGGGGTTGATCGCCTGGTCGTCGGCGGCCTGGGCCTCGGCGTGGAAGCGGGTGAAGTCCTGTTGCATGGTCGTCCTGCTATTCGATTCGGTAGTGAAAGGTGTTGCGCACGTTGGGGACCGCGACCGGGCGGCCGTCGACGATGCGCGGCTGGTAGCGGAAGTTCTTTGCCGCGGCCAGCGACGGACGGATGAACAGCGGGTGGCAGTCCGGCTCGGCCTCGGGGTTCTGCACGCGGCCCTGGGCATCGACGCTATAGCGCACCGTGCAGTCGCCTTCGATGCGCTTGTCCAGCGCGCGGCTGGGGTAGTCCGGCGCGCTCTTGCGGATCGGCTCGTAGGCGCGGCTGGCGGCCAGCCGCTCGGCTTCGGCGCGAGTGGCGGCTTCGGCGGCGCGCTGCTCGGCCAGGCGCTGCGCCTCGCGTTCGGCGGCTTCGCGGGCCTCGGCCTCGGCGCGTTCGCGGGCCTGTCGTTCACGCTGCCTTTGTTCCTGTTCCCGCTGCTGGCGAAGGCGCTCCTGGCGTTCGCGCTCGGCGGCCTGGCGACGCTGCTCGATGCGCTCGGCCTCGAGGCGCTTGCGCGCCAGCGCGGCTTCGTCGACCGCCGGGCGTGGCGGTTCGGGTTCGACCTGCGGTTCGGGCGCCGCCGGCTCCGGAGCCGGCGCGGCGACCGGTTCCGGCGGGGCGGGCGGTGCCGGTGGCGGCAGGCTGATCAGTTGGGTGCGCAGCGTCATGGGCGCGGCGGGTTCGGCCGGCACCGGCGAGAAGCCCTGCACCAGCAGGCCGACGGCCAGTGCATGCAGGGCCAGGCTGATGCCGGCGCCGAGCAGGTGCGGTCGCCAGCGCGGGGCGGCGGTGGCGACTGCCGGGGGCGGGGCGGTGAGGGTCAGGCTGCTCATCTCAGGGCGCCTCGGTGATCAGTCCGATCTGCTGCACGCCCTGGTGCTGCAGGGCGGCGATGCCGGCGACCACCGCGCCGTAGTCGGCGTCTCGGTCGCCGCGGATGAACACCTGGGTGTCCGGCCGCTCGGCCACCAGCGCGCCGACCCGCGCGGTCATGTCGGCGACGTCCTCGGCGGTCTCGCTGCGGGTCTCGGTGTCCAGCTCGCTGCCCAGGTGCCAGTAGAAGCTGCCGTCGGCCTGCACCGAGAGGGTGACGATGCGCTGCTGGCTGTTGGCGGCCAGCGCCTCGGCGGCGACCTTCGGCAGCTCCAGCTTGACGCCCTGGGTGAGCATCGGCGCGGTGACCATGAAGATCACCAGCAGCACCAGCATCACATCGATGTAGGGCACCACGTTCATTTCGGCCTTGGGCGCGTGCCTACCGGCAGCTCTGCGTAGCACGGCCATGCTCAGGCCGCCTTCGCCAGGCTGGCGGCGCTGTGCAGGTTGCGGTGCAGGCGGCCCTGCAGCTCGTTGGCGAAGGCGTAGTAGCGCGCCATCAGGCTCTGGGTGCCGGCGGCGAAGCGGTTGTAGGCGATCACCGCGGGAATCGCCGCAAACAGGCCGATGGCCGTGGCGATCAGCGCCTCGGCGATGCCCGGCGCCACGGTGCTCAGGGTCGCCTGCTGCACCTGCGACAGGCCGAGGAAGGAATTCATGATCCCCCAGACGGTGCCGAACAGGCCGACGTAGGGGCTCACCGAACCGACCGTGGCGAGGAACGGCAGGCCCTTTTCCAGCCGCTGCTCCTGCTCGGCGAGGGCGCCGGCCAGGCCGTGCTCGACGCCTTCGAGCACCACCTCTGCGGCGATCCCGGGCTCGCGGCGCAGCTCGGCGAAGCTGCGGTAGCCGGCCTGGAACAGCTGCTGCGCGCCGGCATCGGGTGCGCCGGCCTCGGCATGCTCGCGCTGCAGGCGGGCGAGGTCCGGGGTGCTGCGCAGCTGCGCCTGGAAGGCGCGCAGTTCGCGCTCGCTGCGGCGCAGCACGCCGGCGCGCCAGACGATCAGGTACCAGCTCGACAGCGAGGCGAGCAGCAGCACGAGCATCACGCCCTGGACCAGCAGGCTGGCCTCGCTGATCAGGCCCCAGACGGTCATCTGTTCGAGGGTGGCGTGCATCTTTCTGACTCCTTGTTGCGCCCGGCATCGCCGGGCTGATTGCATGGGTGGATGGCAGCCGGCCGTTCTCAGGGCAGGTCGAGGGCGCGGGCGATGTCGTCCCAGGCGGCGTACTTGAAGTTCTGCGCCGTCTCCGGCATGCGCTTGCGGCCGTCCTGCACCACCAGCAGGCCGCGCTGCCAGGGTGCGCCGAGGTTGGCCGAGGTGACTTCCAGGCCGTCGGTCTCCGAGGCGCCGTCGATCCCGGCCTCGGCGTTCAGGCCGAGGCGGAAGGCGCCACGCAGGCGGTAGGGCGGGGCGGCATCGAGCACCAGGTAGCTGTCGTTGCCCTGGCTGGAGACGACCAGGTAGCTGTGCTGGGCGCCGCGGTAGAAGGCAAGGCCCTCGACGTCCGCGTGCAGCGGGCCGCCGACTTCGATCACCGGCTCGAGTTTCGGCGCCACCTCGGGACGCGCGTCGAGCGTCCACACGCCACGCCTTTCCTCGCCGACGAACAGGCGCTGGCCGGCGTCGTCGGCGACGCAGCCCTCCGGCTGGCTGGCGACCTGGAACTGGCGCACCAGGCTGGCCTGCAGGGTGCCGTCGCGGTCGTCGAGGCGGTACTGCAGGTAGCGGCCGTCCTTGTCGTTGGGCAGGGCGTAGAGGGTGCCGTCGTGCGCCTGGAACAGGCACAGGCCGTAGATTTCCTCGAGCGGCGTCGGCGCCACGCCCAGTTCCGCCACCTCGCCGCTGTCGCGGTCGAGGGTGAAGACGTGCAAGGCATTGCGGTCGCGGTTGCTGGCTACGGCCAGGTCCACGGTGCGCTCGCCGAGGCGTACGCCGCTGCGCACGTCGACGTTGTTCAGCCGGCCGACCGGCAGGTGCTGCAGCAGATTGCCAGCGAGGTCGTAGACCACCAGCCCGCCCTGCTTGTCGGTGCCGAGCACGCGGCTGCGCGCCGGGTCGCTGGGGTGGACCCAGATCGCCGGGTCGTCGGCGGCGTCGCCGAGGCTTTCCACCGGTTCGGTCTGCACGCGTACCGGCACCACCGGCAGCGGCGCGGCAATCGTCGGCGGGGTCGGCCGCCAGTCCAGCCGGCCGCGGTGCAGCCCGGCGTCGTCGACGACCAGCAGCTCGAGTCCCTCGGCCCGCGGGCGGACACTCAGGCGTTCGGCGTCGTCCAGTTCGCCGAGCGCGAGCGGGGCTTCGGCGCGCCAGCCCTCGGCCGCTTCGACGTAGCGGTGCAGGGTGCGCGCCTCGGGGTCGAGCAGCAGCACGCCGCCCGGCACCGCGGCCATGCCCGCGGCGCCCTCGGCAAGGTCGCCGAAGGGTTGCCGCAGCGCCACCGGCTGGCGCACGAGCGGGGCTTCGGGGTGCGCCTCGTAGGCCCAGAGGCCGACGCCGGTTTCGTTGACGTACAGGCGTTCGCGGCCGTCGTCGACCTGGCAGTGCTCGCTCTCCGGCGGCAGGCTCAGGCCGCGCACGCGGCGCGGGGTGACCAGGCGCTGGCCCTGGCCGACCAGCCACTGCTCGCCGCGGCCCTCTTCGCCGACGAGGAAGAGGAAGGCGTTGTCGGCGGTATCGCGGTACAGGCACAGGCCCTCGATCTTGAAATCGCGACGCGGCAGCTGGAGCGGGGCGGACCACCGGTGGGCGCCGTCCAGGGTCGCCAGCACGGCGGTCTGGCGGTCGTCGTCGTGCAGGGCGACCAGCAGGCCGTCGGCCCCGGCACGGTGGTCGAGCGCGCCGAAGCGCCCGGGCAGGTGCGCCAGCCGCCGGCCGGCGGCGTCGTACAGCGCCAGGCCGTCGCGTCCGGCGAGCAGGCGGTTGGCGCCCGGCCAGAAGCGGTCGTCGGCGAGCAGCTGGGCAGCCTCGGCGTTCACGGCCTCGGCGGCCTGCCAGGGTTGCAGAGCAGCCGTGCGGGCGGCGGCGGAATGTCCGGACTCGGCGGTGGACTGGCAGCCGGCCAGCGCCAGGCACAGGGCCAGCCACAGGGGATTGCGGGAGAACGTCATCGATCGTCGATCCTGAAAAAAGATGCTGCCGCCCTCGGCACGGGCCGGCAGCGTACGGGCTCAGAAGTGGGTGAGGGTCAGGCCGAGCTTGTAGGTCGGGCCGTATTCCTCGTACTGCGCGTTGTAGGCATTGCGGCCGGTGTAGACGAAGTAGCTTTCGTCGGTGAGGTTCTGCGCCTCGAACGACAGCTGCAGGTTGCGGGTGAGGAAGTAGCGCGCGCTGAAGTCCACGAACAGCTGTGCGTCGGCGTAGAGGTCGTGCATGCGGTCGTCGACGGCGGCCACCTCGGCCAGGTAGTCGGACTTGTAGTTGGCCGACAGGCGCAGGCTCAGGCGATCGTTCTCCCAGCCGAGCATGAGGTTGCCGACGCGCTTGGACTGGTTCGGCATGTCGATGCGCCGGCGGCTGCCGTCGGTGCCTTCGATGTGCGCGCGCGAGTGGCTGAAGGTGGCGTTGGCGCCGACCAGCACGCCGTTCCAGGGCGCCGGCAGCCAGTCGAACTTCTGCGAGTAGGCCAGTTCCAGGCCGTAGAGCTTGGCGCTGTCGCCGTTCTCGAAGGTGTTGGCCTCGTCGAAGGCCGCCCAGTCGCCGGTGCCGGCCAGGTCGGTGTTGTAGATGAAGTTGTCGATGTCCTTGTAGAAGGCGAAGGCCGAGACCACCCCGGCGCGGCCGAGGTAGTGCTCGATGCCGAAGTCCAGGTTCATGGCTTCCAGCGGCTTGAGCGTCGGGTTGCCGAAGCTCGCCTCGTCGCCGTCGATGACGAAGCCGGGCGCCAACTGGCCGAAGGTCGGGCGTACCACCGAGTTGGTCCAGGCGGCGCGCAGCAGGGTGTCCTCGGCCAGCTGGTAGCGCAGGTGCAGGCCCGGCAGCCAGTGGTGGTAGTCGTTCTTCTGCTCGACCGCCTCGAAGGCACCGTCGCGCAGGCCGGTGCCCTTGGCCTTGAACTCGGTGCCTTCGAAACGCACGCCGGCGATGATGCGCAGCGCGTCGATGTCGACGGTGTTCATCAGGTAGGCGGCGTTGATGTCTTCCTGCATGTCGAAGTCGTTGACCCGCGAGTCCTCTTCGCTGTAATAGGCGTCGCGGTCGAGCCCGGCCAGCAGGCGGTCGACGGCACCGGCGCTGATGCCCGGGCCGAAGTTGCCCATGCTGTAGTCCACGCGGCCCTTGCTGAACTGAGTCAGGTTAAGGTCGTCTTCGCTGAAGACGTCGTCGAGGTCTTCGTAGACCCAGGCTTCCAGGTCGTTGTCCTTGTCGCGGCGGCTGAGCTTGCCGCCGAACTTGACCTGGCTCCAGTAGCCGTTGACGTCGTAGTCGCGGGCCAGGTCCAGGCGGATGTTCTTCTCGGTGTCGGTGGTCTTCTGCTTCTCCCACTCCACTTCGTCGAGGGTGAAGTTGCTGGCGTCGTAGAACGCCGAGCCGATGGACAGCTGCGGCCTGCGCGTGCCGCTGAAGCCGGCGTCGGCAAAATCGTCGTTGCCGGTGAAGCTGGCGCCGGCGATGCCGCCCGGGTTGTCCTCGCTGGAACGGCTGTAGCCGACCTGGCCGCTGACCGTCCACAGGTCGATGAGGCGCTCGCCGCCGAGCACGTAGGACTGGATCACCTGGGTTTCCTCGCGGCTCTTGAGCTCGCGCGCGGCCTCGGCGTCGCCGGTCTCGCCCGGCAACTGCGCGTCGGCGAACTCGATCACGTTGCCGTGGCGGGTCTCGGTGTCCTTGAAGCGGCTGTAGAGAGTGCGCAGGTAGTAGTTCGAGGTGTCGTCGGGGCGGTAGTCGAAGTTCAGCCCCAGGCCGCTGCGCTCGCGCTCGATCTGGTAGTCGCGCTGCTCGAATTCCTCCAGCCTGGCGCCGTCTTCGAAGTCCCAGGCGCCACCGGTCTCGACGTTGTCCGAGCCGAACTTGCGTTCCTGCCAGCTGAAGGCCGCGGCCACGGCGAAGTTGTCCACCCCGCCGCCGAGGCTGAAGCGGTCGCTGATCGCGCCGGACAGCTTGGGGCTGGTCTTGCCGCGGTTGTCGTCGTAGCTGGCCTCGGTGCCGATGGAATAGAACAGGCCGTCGTGGTCGAAGCCGGACAGGCTCTCCACCTCCACCGTGCCGCCGAGGGAGTTGGCATCCATGTCCGGGGTGAGCGTCTTGACCACCGACAGCGACTGCACCAGCTCGGACGGCAGCACGTCGAGCGCCACCGCGCGACGGTCGCTCTCCGGCGCCGGCACCAGGGTGCCGTTGATGGTCACCGAGTTGAGGTCCGGGCCCAGGCCGCGGACGCTGACGAAGCGGCCTTCGCCCTGGTCGCGCTCGACCGAGAGGCCGGGCAGGCGCTGCAGCGCCTCGGCGGCGTTCTCGTCCGGCAGCTGCGCCACGCCGTCGGCATGCACCACGCTCTTGACGCTGTCGGAGGCGCGCTGGTCGTTCAGCGCCTCGTTCAGGGCGGCGGCCTGGCCGATCACCTCGACGTGTTCGAGCTCGATGGTCTCGGCGGCCAGCACGGGGGCGGCGGCGATGGCCAGCGCCAGGGCGCTGATGTGAAAACCTGCCCGGCGGGCGGTTACGGCGGTCGGTCGCATCCTCGGGTTCCTCCCAGTCGATCCAGGCCGGGCAGGGCGCCCGGCGACTGGGGGCGCAAGCTAGGCGGCGGCTGTGACGCTTCGGTGACAGCACCGCCGGGAAGGCCCGGAAAACCCGGGCCAGACCGGTCTGGCGAGGCGTTTTTGCGCCGAAATGACCCGTTGCGCAGACGTGCCGTTGCGCTCGGAGGCGCCGCCGGGCCGCACGCCATTGCCCGGCCGGCGCGCCCTGGCGCCGCATTGGGGGCGGGCCTCGCGCCGCTCGAATGCAGATGCGACCGACGAAGGCCTGAGCCGAATTGACCTCCCGGGCTGTAACGAAAGCGTCACGACGCTTGGCTCTACTGGCGCCACTCACCCGCGCGGAGGCGCCATGCCAGCCCTGTTCAAACTCCATCGCCTGAAGCTCATCGGCCTGCTGGTGGCGGCCAACATCGCGCTGCTGCTGCACCTGGCCGCGGGCGATCCGCTGCCGCCGACGCAGTGGAGCTGGATGGACATCGCCGGCGAGGGCGGCTCGGCGCTGCTGGTGCTGGTGTGGATCGGCCTGCTGCTGCGCGGGCGCCCGGCCGGGCAGGTCACCACGCTGCTGTTCCTCGGCCTGTCGTGCCTGTTCTTCTCCCTCTGGATCGACACCCTGGACGAGGTGATCGAGCTGCCGGTCGGCACCCGCTGGGACAAGTGGCTGGAATCCGGGCCGATGCCGGTGGGCTTCGTGCTGATGACGCTGGGCATCTACCACTGGCACCGCGAGCAACTGGCGATCAGCGCGCAGATGGAGAAGCGCGAGCGGCTGTTTCGCGAATACACCCTGTTCGACAGCCTGACCCCGCTGTGCGGCGCCGACTACCTGCGCCTGCAGCTGCAGCAGGCCTTGCAGCAGGCCCGTGCGGAGCAGCAGCCGCTGTCGCTGGCGATCGTCGACCTGGACGGCTTCGCCGCGCTCAACCGCACCTTCGGCCACGGCGAGGGCGACCGCGTGCTGCAGACGGTCAGCCAGCTGCTGCTGCTCAACCTGCGACGACAGGATCTGCTGTGCCGGCTGGCCGGCGACCGCTTCGTCGTGCTGCTGCCGCAGACCGGCGAGCGCCAGGCCCGGGAAATCGCCCATGAACTCGGCGCCGCGGTGGCCGCGCTGGCCTATCGTAGCGCCGAGCATGGCGAACGCGTGCCGCTGTCGGCGAGCGTGGCCGCGGTGATGGCGATGCAGGACGACCCCGACAGCCTGCTCGAGCGGCTCAACCTGGCGCTGGCGCGGGCCAAGCAGCCGCTGCGCGCGCAGCGTGCCTGAGGCCACCGGGATGACCGCCGGCTGGTACGAGGGCGACACCCGCTTCATCCCCGGCCACTACCAGCCGGGCGTGCTCATCGACCTGGCCCTCGGCCGCGGCCTGGACAGCCACCGCGTGCTGCGCGGTACCGGGCTGTTCCATGACGATTTCCCCAGCGGCACGGTGCGCCTCAGCCCGCAGCAGTTCCTGCAACTGATCGCCAACGCCTGGCCGCTGCTCGGGCGCGACGAGACCGCCTTTCTCTACGGCCAGCGCCTGCTGCCGGGGCATTACGGCGCGGCCAGCCAGGCGCTGGCGCAGGCGGCGCACCTGCAGGAGGCGCTGGAGGTGCTGGTCGAGCAGCAGGCGCTGCTCAGCCCGCTGCTCAAGCCGCGGGTGCAGATGGACGAAGGGCAGGTGCAACTGGCCTGGCTGGATGCCTGCGGCTGCGGCGAGGTGCAGCGCTTCGTGCTCGAGGCGAGCATGGCTGCGGTCGCCTCCGCCTGCCACTGGCTGGCCGGCGAGCGCCTGCCCTGGCGCTTCGAATTCCGCCACGCGCGCCCGCGCCACATCGAGCAGTACTGGGCGCACCTGAGCGACGCGCTGCGCTTCGACTGCCCGCGCGACCGCATGCTGCTGCCGCGCGAGTGGCTGCACCGGCCCTGGCCCAAGGGCTCGGCGACCGCGGCCCGGGTCGCCCGCCAGGAGGCCCGGCGCCAGCTCGATACCCTGGGCATGGAGGCCAGCCTGCTGGGGCGCCTGCACGATCATCTAGAGGCGCTCATCCGCGAGCCGCTCAATCTGGAGCGGGTCGCCGCCGCCTTCGGCCTCAGCCCGGCGACCCTCAAGCGCCGCCTGCAGAAGCACGGCACCCACTTCCAGGCCCTGCTCGACCAGGCCCGCCTGCAGGTGGCGCTGGACCTCTACGAGTCGCGTGGCTACACCAACGACGAGGTGGCCGCCTACCTGCGCTTCAACGACACCACCAATTTCCGGCGTTCGTTCAAGCGCTGGGCGGGGGCGTCGCCCAGCGCGCTGCGGCATGTACTGGGCCTCGTTTCCTGACCAGGGGCGCGGCAGCGAAGGCGCTTTCAGCCTTCGGCAGCCGACGGCGCCACCCGCCGGAGCACCTCGTCGTAGGCCGCCAGGTCGAGGAAGGCGATGACCTCCTTCGCCTGCCGGTCGGCCATGCGCAGGATCCACACGTAACTGTTGCCGTAGGGCTGCCCGTCAGCCGCGGTGGCGACACCGTCCCAGTGCACCACGACGTCGTTCCCGTCGGCCCAGATGTCCCGCACGGTCGGCACGATTGGCGCAGCCAGGCGCTCGGCGAAAGGCTTGACCGCGCGCTCGAGGAAATCCTCGCGGCCATGGTAGGTGCCCGCCGCCGGTCCGCTGCCCTTGATCGTCCAGGTGACGTCCGGCGCCAGCACGTCCTGGAAGAACGAACCGGTGCCGGCTGCCCATTGTTCGAAGGCCTTCTCGATGAACGCCCGGTTGCGCTCGGCCGTAGCCGAATCCTGCGCGAATGTGGCGGAAATCCACAGGGACGTGGCGATGAAGGGAAGAAGGGCGAGCTTCAGCCGGTTTGCGAATCTGCGGTTGGACATGTGCACCTCCGGTCACGTGATGCGCACGGGCACCTGCCCGACGCGGCCCGGCGGATGCGGGCGTGCGGCCATGCTAAGAGGGAGGCGGTAACGAAACGGATGTCCAGAGCTGCCGAGGGTTTGCCTGATTCTGCCGGCGTGGGCAATACGGCCAGGGTTGGAGAAGAGCGTGGCGCTGCAGGCGTGAGCCTGTGCACCAATGGCTGGAGGTCAGCGGACACGAAAAAAGCCCCGCGATGCGGGGAGCGGGCGAAGGGAATCGACCCCTTTTGCTCAGTGTGTCGTTTCGGCTCAAAGCTTGTCGTTGGGCGGTTTCCGGTTGATTCGGCTGATCGTTTCGGCGCCATTCGGCACAGTGATTTCGACTCTTTATCGACACCGCGTTTAGCAACGCGCTAAAGTATTTTTGCCAATTTTTGCCAAAGGGGCTGCCCGCATGAGCACCATGAACATCTCCCTTCCCGATACGCTGAAGAGCTTCGTGGACGAACAAGTCAATCAGCGTGGCTACGGCACCAGTAGTGAATACGTCCGCGAGTTGATCCGCAAGGACCAGGACCGCCAGCATCTTCGAGGTTTGCTGTTAGCGGGTGCCGCCTCGGCGCCGACTGCTCCCGTTGATGCCGATTACTTCGAATCTCTACGTGATCGGGTTCGGAATGCTCGCGGATGAAGCAAAAGCCTGTCATCCCAAGAGCGCTAGCGCGTGAGGACGTTGAGCGAGCGATTGCCTACTATCTGGCGCAAGAGGCCGATAAGGCGGCGCTGGGTCTGATTGATGCGCTGGAATATGCCTATAAACAGCTCAGTCGCCACCCTGAATCAGGTTCCAGCCGCTACGCACATGAGCTGGATCTTCCAGGGCTGCGATCCTGGCCGCTCAAGCGGTTTCCCTACCTGGTGTTCTATGTGGAACGTCCGAGCCACATTGAAATTTGGCGCGTACTGCACGGAACGAGCGATATCCCGTCTTGGGTCCAAGATGATGCGTTCCGTAATGAAAGCTAATCCATGGCCGCGAAGGCTTAAGCAGCGTTATAGGAGGCGAACCCACCGGCCCGGCAAAGGCGCTGCTGCGCGCTATTCATAACGACCCGAAGCACGGCATCCAGGCGCTTTCGTCCGTTTGATCACAGCCTTGCGGCTGGGCTTTTTGACACCACCCAAAGCCGGAAACGAAAAAGCCCCGTAGAAACAGGGCCTTAACTTATGGTGTCTGGAGGGCGAAGGGAATCGAACTAGCCAGTAACCATGCGGCTTTCAGGATGTTTGAAAGGTTAGGTGTACACCCAGGTGTACAGGATGTTGGTTGCTGGGCTTGTTTTGATCGTTTTTTGACCAGCCTTTTTATCGTCCGAATTGGACGAGTTAGCGCCTTCCCTGGCCCAATCCTCAGACCCTCAACGACTGGACGCTCCAAACCTGTTCTCGCCTCAGGCAGCCATACCGGACAGCGTCAGCGCCATGATCCGGGCCGGTCGTGTCCACGTCCTCGACTCGCCGTTGATCCCTCGCCAAGGTTGGCAATGTCTCCCACAGGTAAGCGCACTGACGGCTGATATAGAGCCCAGGCTTATCAGGCTTTCCCGCATCAGCCAGAAGGCGTCGCATGACGTTCCATCCAGTGATGCGATCGGCCTTCCTGGCTGGCCTGAACGACACACGGCACCTCTCGAACTCATCGGCGATCGAGCCTGCCGCATGTCCTCCTTTGGCGAAGATGGCATCGTCAGCCACGCCTGCTGCCCGAATGCGCCACTGCTTGCACATCTCGGCGATCTCCTCTGCCAGTACCGGAACGGTCCAGCCGAGGCCCGCGTTGGGGTTATCCCTCTTCGCGGTCACCAACTCATCGACAAGCACGAGGCTTCTGATCGGGTAGTACTTCCCGTCCGGGCCTTCGCCGCCGGGGGACTGGGCAAAGATATAGGTGGCGCTTGGAGCCGACGACCCGAAGTCATGAGCCAGCCATGTTTGCCAGCCTTGCGGAATGTAGTCCCACGGATCCACGGCATTCCGCCCCTCGTCGAGCACGGACGCGAAATAGGCTCCTCGGTTAACCGCCCAGTCGCCGGTCATCCAGGCACGAAGCAGTTCGGGGTCATCAGGACATGCCGACTCCAGCTGGTCACGGTACTGATCAGTGTCTATGAAGCGGTTGCTCTCGAAGGTAGAGGGCGCATAGACCCACTGACGCTTGCTCTTGGGCTCTAGGAAGGGCTTCCATGGCGCAGTGGTAAAGACGTAGCGCTTTGCTAACCAGTAATGCCCAGGGCCGCCCGGGTTGGCCGCTACTACCATGCGGATCGGCATGTCCTTGGGTCCGCGCAGGTTGGAGCGCATCAGATCTAGCAGGTCCGGGTTCGGGTACTGCCCGGCCTCGTCGACAATCAGCAGGGTGAACGATCGACCCTGGTACTTCGTATAGTCCGTGTGGGATTCCAACTGTCCCAGTTCGAGATAACCGCCGCTTGGGAAGCGCCAGACGTGCTCAGCGGCGTTGTAGCGTGCCGCTGTGCTGTAGACCATGCCGAAGACTTCCCGGCATATCAGTTCGAAGTCGGCAAGGCCCTTGTAGGTGCGGCGCAGATACAGGATGCGGGCCTTGTCCCCGTACTGCTCGACGTGACGCAGGCACAGCAGCGCCAGGGCGAATGACTTGCCGCCACCGCGCCCGCCGCCCATGAATACGTCCAGTTCCTCGGGAAGCAGCATCAGCCGCCTCTGAAAGTCGTTAAGTTCGATCGTCATTAGGCAGCCTCCCTTTCGGTGTTGACACGTCCTTGGCGAAGTCCTCGAGACGCATAGCCCCGGGCAGTTGGAAGTTGATCGATACCTTGTTGGCAATTTCGGACTGGTCGCCCTCTCGGTACCCGTGGCGAGCCTTCAGCAGGAAGATTGCAGCCGTGACGTTGCCTCCTTCGGTGGCGTTCTTGTAGAGCGCGTTGAATAGCGCGTGATGCTCCCGCTCGCGTCCTTCATCGAGGGCTTGCTGCAGCTCCGGATAAAGCTCTAGCCACTTGTTGAGGGTTTCCACGGTCGTGCCCAGGCGGTAGGCCAGGCCTTTCTTGTTGTAGCCGCTGGATGCAAGTTCCAGGAGGGTCTCGGCGGCATTCGCTGGGGGCTTCTTGCGGGTGCCGGTGACGGCGTTTCGTGATTTCTTCTCGGTCATACGGCAAAAGGGGCCATTGCTGGCCCCTTCCTCACTTACTTGGTGACCAAGAAGGCCATCGGGACGGCTTTCCGCTCTACAACGCGGTCCCAATGAACCGCTGCGGACAGCTCGGCAATGGTCGGAGAGTCGCCGGCCAGAGTCCCCTCGACCCAAGCAAAGCCGGCCGGGTGAACGGCGAGGTTTACGCGGCTGTGCAGGATCTGCTGCCCGCCACCGTTACCCGCTCCGGGAATGTTCTCCACTTCCGTGCCTGCAGCGACGCGCGGGGCAGTCAGCCCGTAGCCCACGGCTCCGGCTCCGAACAGGACGCTGGTGTAGTTAAATCCGGACTCGCCGTCGCTCACCTTCGGCATTCCGTCATCAACGATCACAGCCAGGCCGCGATAGGTCGGCAGGCGCATCGAGCCGGCGCTGGGCTGCACGAACTCAATCAGATCCGCCTTGAGGGCTTGCCGATAGAGGTCCGAATGCATGGCGATCCCGGTAACGGTATCCATGCTGTCGCCCAAGGTGCCGGCCGCGTCGATTACTGCCTCCGGGCTGAATGCGTTAGCAGTGGCGGCGGTAATGTCGAGCACCATGTCGTCGCTGTCATTCGCCACGTTGTCTGCCAGCACGCCGGTAAGCGTGGCCACCAGGCGCCTTTGCAGCTGGCGATTCCAGTAGGCGACTGCGCGATCCTGGATGCGGGCCAGCGCGTCCGAGCCGGCAAGCTCGCTGGCGAGGTTCATAGCCGACCAAGATTGGTGCAGATACGCCTTCCGGATGAATTGCTTGCCGGTCTGGATCTTCTTCGGAGTGGCGCGGCTGTCAGGGTCATCGTTGACGATGTTCGCCTCGTCGTTGCCCAAATCGCGCCAGAAGGGGACGCTGAACGCATCCGATCCAGCGGTTAGCTGGTCATTGATAACGGCATTCGGAACGAGAACACCGGATTGCACGAGGGCAGTTTTTTCCATCACGTTCTGCACCACGTAATCGGTGAAGACGTCCGGCTTGATGATGTCGCTAAGTTGAACGGTTGCCATGTGGCATTACCTCGAATCAAGAAAAGTCAGTGATTCGCGGCGGACTACTGTCGTGGCGGTGGCCGACTGGCCAGGGTATTGCGGAGGGGTGGCCTACTGGCCGGAGGGTGGCGGCCCCTACTGGAGCCGCTGTTATATTGTAACGCTATCTCAGGCCAAAGGAAGCAGAACTGCGATTCTCTTGCTTGCCTTGGGGCTTGGCACCGCCGGCGCCCGGGTGATTGTTCGGAGCGCCGCCGCCATTGGCGCCAGAACTCTTGAGGATGTGGTCGAATTTGCCGGAGTCGGCCAGGTAGCGCCGGACATCGCGTTGCTCAAACCGCACCGGCCGCGTGACTTCCTTTCCACCGTCCTTTTCAGTGATGGTCACCGGGTTTCCTTCCAGATCGAGCAATTGGATCTCCCCGTCATCGTTGAGCTCGAACTTGATGTGGTCTGCGAGCTCTGCGGCCGCGTACTTCGACCCGACCAGGATTTCCTCTAGCAGGTGCGCAACTGGCCTGTTCAGCTTCACTTCAGTTAGCTCTGTCTGTTGCTGCTCGACGGTTTGCTCCAGCTCTTTGACGCGCGCCCGGGCCTTGGTCAGGTTGCTGTGGAGGTCGTCCTTGAGCGTGCGAAGCGTGGCGACTTCGTTGGAAAGCTCTTCGTAGGTGGGCTGGGTGTTATCGGTCATTGATGTTTCCTCAAGTGAAAAGGCGGGCCAGCAGGCCTTTGGGTTGCGGGGTGAGAATCGCGGTCACTTCCAGGGTCAGCAGCGCCAGTGGCTCCCCCTTGTCGTTGATGACCGGCGAGATGCGCAGCAGGCCAGATACCGCCACGGGTGACCCTTGCGGCAATTCCAGCAGCTGGTTGGCGTGCGCCTTGCGCCGGCAGACGACTCTTACGGAGCGGTCATCGCCGAGGCCCGCCACGGTCGCCACATAGCGGCCGTCTGCATTGAGCTGAGGAGCCTTGACCAGGCGTCCGGTAATCATGGATGTCAGCATTGGTGTTCCTCCTTGATAGTTGCGTCCGGCCATCGGCTCTGCACGTCGGACAGGGCCTCATGCCGCGTTATTGGCTCGCAGATCATTACGAAGGGCGGCCGGCCCGGGAGCAGCACCTTCCAGTGGCAGCGCCGCTCCTGGCCATCACCCGACGCCAGCTCGGCCAGCAATTCCAGGCGGTGAGCCTTGATGTATCGACGAACGTCTTCGGTCAGCCTGCTGGCGGGCGAAACCCGGACACGCTTGCCGCTCAGGCGGGCGGCAAATCCTCGCTCGCGGAGGTAGTCAATCGCGCCCATCAGACTTCCTCCTCGTCCGCATCATCGAAAGCGACGTCAAGATGGACGGCGGGATCTCTCACTATGCTCGGCGGTCCCGAAGGTGCATCGAAGGGCACGAACGGGGGCTCGAAGGCCGCCAGGTCATTCCCGAAGACCGCCACTTTTTCCCGAAGACCGCCATTCTTTTTTGTGGCGGTCTTCGGGGTAAGTTGGCGGTCTTCGGCGCCGAGCCTCCAAACCCACCCTTCTTTCAGGCCAACCTTGACGGCTTCAACGCCGAGAGATTTTTTCGCTCGCTCGACCGTTCGCCAGGCGTGTCCTGCGCCGGCCGCATCTCCCTTGACTTGCTTGACCGGAACAGGGCCGTCAGCCAGTAGGCTTGCCAGGAACTGCTCGGCGTCCTCTTTCTCGCCGGACTCTTCGCTTTCTACGCGCTCCACGTCTGCGAGAATTTCCCGCGCGGTTCCCTCGATCGTGTCGCCCCATAGCACGCGCGTTGTGGTGATTCCGTCACCGACCGTGCATTCCTCGATCGAGTACGAGCACCCGCCGTCGTCTACCGCGATGTTCGATTTCGCCCGGGCCAGTACCCGCAGATCCGAGTCCTCCTGCTTGGCCGCCACCAGCACTGTCCGAGCGAGGGCGCCGAAGGCCTGCGAGCCCAGGACACGCTCGGCGGGGTTGTTCCCCGCGCTCCCCTTGGAGAAGTGCGTGATGCCCAGCACAGCGCAGTCGTACTGCTCAGCCAGGTCGACCAGCCCCTGAAGCGCCCGGCGCACCTGGTTGGCCTGATTCATGTCACCCGCAACAGCCGACACAATAGGGTCGATCAAAATCAGCCCCACGTCGCCGATCCTCTCCAGCGCCTCGGCCAGCAAGTCGGCATCCTTGGCCGGGTCGAAAGGCTCTGTCTCGCCCAGGCCGTTTACTCGGCCCTGCAGGATGAAGACCTTGTTCAGATCGGCTCCGGCTGCAATCAGGCGCGGCACGATGGTGTCGGCCGCGTCGTCTTCGCTCGACCAGATCATGGCGCTCCGCCGCTCGCGGCAGATCGCTCCATCCGGCCAGCGGCCGCCACATGTCAGGGTCGCAGCGAGCCCCAGCGATAGGGTCGTTTTGCCCGTTCCTCCAGCGCCCGCGAGGATGGTCAGCTTTCCGAGTGCCAGCCAGCCGGGCCATGCCCAATGAATGGCCGCAGGCGTGATCTGGCTAGCCGGGACGGCGTTTGCTCGCCACATATCCTTCGCGGCAGCCTCCGCCCATTCCTTCTTGATCGATTCAATGACAGCCATCACTGCACCCCCAGCCGGCGTTTGGCCAGCTCAAAGCGTTCTTGATCGGCCTGGCTCATCGGGACGCCGCGCTGGATGTGGCTGATCCCAATGCTGAGTATCCAGCCCTCCAGCTGCTTCGCCTCTCTGCTGGGCCCTCGTGGGGCGCCTTTGCGTTCGGAAGAGGGGAACAGATCGCGGAGTTCCAGCCCGATTGCGGCGGTAATGTCGGAAGTCGAGCAGCCCGCCCAGCAATGGAGCAGCACCTTGCCGTCCTCGGCCTCCCTGATGCTCAGGCTCGGGTCGCGGTCGTCGTGCGCCGGGCAACAGGCTTTCCACTTGCCCGCACCGGCCGCCTTCACCTTGTCGAGCCGAGAGAGCACTTTCTCAAGGCAAGCCGATCCCGTCGGCGCGAGTGCGCCGTTTTGAATGGTCATAGTTAAACCCTCTGCTCGGGCCTGGGGGCGCTGTGAAAGAGGCCGGTTTGCTTGATGAGGTCCTGCCCCGGGTGATCCGAGCCGCGGACGGCCAAGACAATGGCGAGTACCCGGTCCGATTCCTGGAGGGCGGCTGGCAGGTCCTCGGCGGCTCTGGTGAACCGCTCGATGCTCAGCTCACAGGCGGGAAACGCAGGGGTGAGCATTTCCAGCATTTCGTTAGCCAGGCCGCGGCTAACTACCTCTGGAGACCAGACGGCATAGTCCTGTTCGGGGTAGCGGATCTTGATCGCACACTGTACGAAGCCCGAGTGCTCCACCGTCACGAGCTGGCCGCTTTTCAGTCGGAACTGGATCATTTTGCAGCCCTCCTGGCCTCTTCAGGATCGAATGGCGCAGCTCCTTGCTCAAGGGCACGCATACCGACTATTGCCAACGCAGCGATACCAGCGGCGAAGCCCAACTCTGCGCCTGCGCCAGTGACCTTCCAAGCGGGATCATTGAACGCGAGCTGGATGGCGAGGAAAGCGTCCATCTCATTGGCCGTATGAAGCGCGCGAACTTCCTCAGCCATGCCTAAGCCAAGGTCGTACTCCTTGTTCCATTGGTCCCGCTGGAGAGGTACCCGGACAGGTGCCCAGTTGATGCGGCGCGGCGGATTGTCGGCAGTGAGGCCGGTAAAGCTCAGGTCATTGCGAGAGGTGATGGGGCGAGTGCTCATTGCGCCACCTCCATCGCTTCCAGGGCGCGGGCCTTGGTCATGTGAGCGTTGTAGCGGGAGAGACGGACGGACAGGCTCGAGCGGCTGCGAAGGGCGGCCAAAGCCATCGCCTTGTGTGCTGCTGCGCGTGCGCGGGACGGATTGAGGCTGAGGATGCGGGACATGCGTGGAGCTCCTTGTGCTATGGAGCTGCCACCGCCTGCGGCCAAGCAAGGGATGGTGACAGCTGTACGCGGGTTGGCCGACCGGGGCACAAGGTTCCCGGCACACCCGAAGGTGTCCCACGCACAGCTGCCATAACGCGAAGCGGCGGGCACAAAAAAAGCGCCTGCAATCGGTTGATGGGCGCCTGTGCGCCTCGTGCTTTTCGACCGGCCAAGGTCGGTCGCTGAATTTGCAGCGACAGGCCGACGATACATGCGGGGACGTGTGTGTGCAAGGGCCATCATTGCATCGTCTCCGGCGGCAACCACTTTTGAGGGCGAGCGACGTCCACCAGGCTGATCTGCTCCTCGCTGCTCACGCCATGGACGTGCAGGGCAGTGGACAGGATCATGAAGCAGGCGACCAGCGCGGCCTCGATAGGGTGCCCGTTGTCGGCGGCATAGCGAGCGATCGACGGCAGGACTTGGGACAGCCCGAAGTCCATGTGCGTGGCCATGTCGAAGGAGTTAGGGTCAGGGCTGATGTGTTGCTCTTTCATTGCGCATCCTCCGCGTAGATCCCGGCCGAGATGACGGCCCCGCCGATCCGCCGGCGGCCTGCGAGAATGCCGACCGGATTACCCATGGCGGTCGTATTCACCGGCCCACCGAACGCATAGCTCGGCTGGTTGCCGGGGTCCTCTCTGCCCTTTAGTCCCTTGGCTTGGGGGCTGAGCATTTGGATGACGCCGCCGGCCATCACTGCGATGCCGCCCTTGATCAGGTATGGCGAGGCCGCACTGAACGGCGTGAAGGCCAGGATGACCCCGACGACGATCATCACGGCGCCGACAATCGTCTGCAGAGCCCCCGCACGCTTGCTGCCCGTGATGACTGGAACGATGCGAATTTCGGTAGTGCCGCCAAGCCCGAACTCGTCCTCCCCGACGTTTTTGCGATTACGGAAGATGGCATACCGCAGGCCCTTCCTCGCTGCAGCCTGAATGAACGCTTCGAAGCCGGGCAGAGTATGTTTCAGTGCGCTGAAGGCCTCTCGCGTCGAACCCGTCTCCAGTCGCCTCTTGTGCTCACGGCCGAACATTTGGGCGAGAGAGCCCGATAGCTTGATGGTGCACATCGGTTGATAGTTGAGGACGCTGTTCATGCGGCGTCCCTCGCTTCGATCTTGGAACGCAGCCAAGCATCTACTTCGGCCACGACGTAGAACGCAGCGGCTTGGCGGCTATCGCCATCCTTGAGGGGCTTGGGGAAGGTGGGGTCTTTCTTGCGGAGCTTGTCCAGACCGGAGCGGGACAGGTCCAGCCAGTCGCAGAGCGCAGACTGGCGGATAAGGGCTTTGCTTGGGGGTGTGTCTAGGTGCATTTGGGCGCCTCCGTGTGGTGACGCCCCCCATTATTCACACGCGAAATAGGATAAAAACTCGCTCCCGACTCGGTAAATATGATTATCGAGCCGGGGAGAACGATTTATCTCTTAGCAGTGCGCCCCGGTTTGTTTGCGTGGGGGAACTCAGCGGCAACCGGCCTAAGCCACTTTTTGAGGCCGGCTATATCGGATGGCCTGTACTCAAGTAGCCGTTCGTGCTCTGCCATCCATGCCCAGACGATTTCTGCCATGTCGCTTGTTCTTAGCTTCTGCTCCTTGTCCTCGCTCCATCTAAGGCGCGCATAGTCACACGCGATGCTATTGACCACTGCGCGACCAACGTCTCTGTCTCGGTTCGCCTCTCTCATTTGAATAAAACGTGTGTGCTGATCGATGTCCCGCTGGAGTGCCTTCAGCTTCCGGTTGCTTGGGAAGTGCCGTTCTTCTTCAAGGCTTTTCGCGCAGGCCCCAAGCGTGAACATTGCCACAAGGGCCTTGCGGTAGTTTTGGTCAGAACCGTCTGCCTTGTAGGCGGCGTCTAGCTCTTGAAAGGCCGATATTTCCCTCAACAATTCGGCGGCGTGGTGCTTAGTGTCCTCATGAAACAGAAGCGGTTCAACGGCTCGGTCCAGATAACTCAAGATCGCAGTGGGATTATCGCGATCAAACCAGTTTTCCACTTCTCTCACCCACCCGTGGGCGCTGAATTCCTCTTCGTGTTTTGCTGGTTCTGTAGGTACAGCATCAGGCTTTTTGTCGTTTTTCATGCGCGGGCCATCTCCAGCACGACCACGTTTGAGTCAGTGATATTGACCCGCCTGTCGAAATCAGCCCGATGGGCGGGCGTCATGCCGTCAGCCAGGCAATCTAGATAATCGCAATACCACTGCATCATTGCGCGGCGCTGGGGTAGGTACTGGGCCTGGTTGTAGATGCCAGCCACCCCAGCCTCCTTGTGCGCTAGCTGCGCCTCGACGTGATCTCTATTCCAGCCGTGCTCACGAAGCAGGGTCGATGCCGTGTGCCGTGTTCCGTGACCGACAAGACGGCCGCGATAGCCGATCTTGCGGAGTGTCAGGTTGATCGTGTTCTCGCTGATAACGGGCTGCTTGGCACCGATACCAGGGAACAGATAGCGACCGCGGCCGGTGATTCTGTGGAGCTCGCGCAGAGCTTCGAGGGCTTGCCGTGACAGCGGCACCACATGGTCACGGCGCGTCTTCATCTTGGCTGCTGGGATAGTCCACAAGGCCGCCTCAAAGTCGATCTCTGTCCACTCAGCCCAGCGCACCATGCCGGGGCGGGAGGCCGTCCAGAGGCACAGCCAGGTTGCTGTACGGGCAGGCGTCCGGCTGGTGCTGTTACGCAGAGCATGCAGGAAGGCAGGCAGTTCGGGCTCAAGAAGGTGAGGATAGTGCTGAGCCTTGGGCTTCTTGGTGGCAATGGTGGCCAGCTCGGAGGCTGGGTTCACCTCGCACAGCCCCCGAGCGATCGCTTGACTGAATATCTGACGCAGGGCAACGCGGATCTTGTCCCGGGTATTGGTCGCCCCTCGGGCCTCAATCTTTTCCTGCAAAGCGGCACAGTCGCGCGGACTTATCTCGGTGATGGGCTTGTCACCCAGGGCCGGCAGGATGTCGTTGTCCAGGTAGCCACGCATCAGACGAAGCGTGCTCTCGGCCAGGCCATCATCCACCTTGCGCTGATACCAGTAGGCTACCGACTCGCGAAAAGGGTTTAGCACTGTGGCTTCCCTGGCCGCTCTCTGCGCTGCCTTGTGCTGGACCGGGTCAATACCATCGGCCACCAGATCGCGCAGCTCTAACGCCTTCTTACGCGCCACCTTGGCCGGTACGTCAGGGTAGCCGCCTAGGCCGAGCCAGCCCCAACGTCCATCTGGCTTCTTGTGGCGCAGCAGCCAGCCTTTCTGTCCGTTGGGCTTCACGCGCAGATACAGGCCATTGCCATCCAGCTCCCGGTATTCCTTGGCTTCAGGCTCAAGGCTCGCTAATACCGTGTCGGCGAGAGGGCGCTTTCTGATCTCTGAACGCTTCATCCGTGTACACCTTAGTTAGGTATCTGAGGTGAGTGTACATGCTGGTGTACACCGGAGGCAATGCTATACGGGCGCATTAGTAGGCGTGCAGAAACAAGAAACCCCGCACTAGGCGGGGCTTCGAGAGTGTTTCTAGTGCATGTGGGAGCATCTAGAAACTGCTATGTGGAGCGGGCGAAGGGAATCGAACCCTCGTCATGAGCTTGGGAAGCTCAGGTAATGCCATTATACGACGCCCGCGTGGGGTGCCTTTTTACCAGAAGGCGGCCGGCAAATGAAGCGGGGCGTGCACTTTTCGTCGGGGCGTCAGACGCTGGCGATCTCTTCGATGGTCAGGGCGCGGTACTGGCCCGGGCCCAGTGCCGGATCGAGCACGATGGGGCCCATGCGTTCGCGGTGCAGGGCGGTGACCGGGTTGCGGAAGCGGCCGAACATGCGCTTGACCTGGTGGTAACGGCCTTCGTGCAGCGTCAGGCGGGCCTGCCTCGGGCCGAGCAGTTCGAGCCGGGCGGGGCGGGTGATGAGGTTCTCGAAGCGGAAATACAGCCCGGCGGCGAAATGCTCGACGCAGGCCGGGTCGATGTCGTGCGCGGTGTCCACACGGTAGACCTTGCCGAGCTGGCTGTCGGGCTGGGTCAGGCGCCGGGACCAGCGGCCGTCGTTGGTCACCAGCAGCAGGCCGGTGGTGTTGCCGTCCAGGCGCCCGGCGATGTGCAGGTCGGCGCGGTCGGATTCCTCGAGCAGGTCGAGCACCGTGGGATGCTGCGGGTCGCGGGTGGCGCTGACGTAGCCGGCCGGCTTGTGCAGCATGAAGTAGCGCGCAGTGCAGCCGCTCTGGATCGGCAGGCCGTCGGCCTCCACCCGGGCGAAGGCGCGTACTTCGTGGGCCGCGTCGCGGACGACCTGGCCATCGACCCTGACCTGGCCGCGGGCGAGCAGCAGGCGGGCGTCCTGGCGGCTGAGGTGCGGCTGGTTGGCGAGCAGGCGGTCGAGACGCATCAGCGTGGGCGTTCCCGTTCGCCGGTCGCGCAGCGCCTGCACAGACAGGCCTTGCCCCGTTGGGCCGGGGGGATCTGCGCCAGCGCTTGCGGCGCGATGGTCACGTCGAAACACCAGCAGCGCTCGGCCGCTTCGGAGCCTTCGGTCTGCCCGCAGACGTTGGGTTGGCCGCACAGCGGGCAGCGGGTGGGTGTGGGCGAGGGCATGGCAATATCCGCGGAAGACCGGCTATGGTGGTCGCCGCCGTGGTGCCTTGCAACCGTTGTGCGATGGCGGACACACCTTGATACCCTCCATCCGTCCATGCGCCTTATTGGGTGGCGGCAGTTGTGGTCTGATGTCTGCAGGCTGCCGGGAAAATGCACCCGCGGCCGGGAGGACGTATGAAGCTCAAGGCATTGCTGATCACGGCCGGTCTGCTGCTCGGCGGCCAGGTCCAGGCGGGGGATTGGCGCGGCAGCGTCTGGGTGTACCAGCCAGGCGACGGCTATCGACAGCCGGTCCAGCAGTATCGCTACGATCCACGCAGCCCCTATTCGAACCATCCGCAGTACCGGCAGAACCTGCCGCCGAACGGCCGGACCTACGTGCCGCCGCAATACCGCGACAGCTACCCGCGGACCATCCGCCCGGGCGACTGGTCGGGCTCGCGTCGCTTCGACCATCCGCACGAGCGCCGTTACGACTGGCGCGACCGCTCCCGCCGGGATTCCCGCTTCGGACGGGACCCTGGCTACGGGCGCAATCACGGCTACCGCCAGCCCTATGCGCAGCCGCGCAGCCAGTTCTATTTCCGCTCCTATCGAAACTGAGCCCGGTCAGAGCAGGTCGGCGAGCGGATGGGCGCCTTGCCAGGTTGGCAGGAAATGCGCGTCCACCGCCGCCTGCGGCACTTCGTCGACCTCGGGCCAGTGCCATTTCGGGCGCTGGTCCTTGTCGATCAGCCGGGCCCGCACGCCCTCGGCGAATTCGGGGTGACGGCAGCAGTTCAGGCTCATGGCGTATTCCATCCGGAACACTTCGGCCAGCGACCGATAGCGTCCGCGGCGCAGTTGCTCCCAGACCAGATGGGCAGTGAGCGGGCAGCCGGCGGCGAGGGTGTCGGCGCCCTTGGCCAGCAGCGGGTCTGCGTCGCCCTGGCGGGACACCAGCGCATGCCAGGCGCCGGGCAGGTCAGCCACGTCGAGCAGCGCGTCGATGGCCGCCCGGCGTGGCGCCAGTTGCGGCTCGGGCAGCGCGTCCCGGGCGTCCAGCGCCAGCGCCTGGAGCAGGCTGTTGAGCTGCCGCGCGCTCTGCTCCCGCCAGTTGATCTGCACCAGCCCGTGCAGCAGCTCGTCGAGCTGGTCATCGCGCAGGCAGCGGTCGGCGAGGCCGAGATCGAGCGCGTCGGCGGCGTTCAGCTGGGTGGCGGTCAGACCGAGGAACAGGCCGAGCCGGCCGGGCAGGCGGGACAGGAACCAGCTGCCGCCGACGTCGGGGAACAGGCCGATGCCGATCTCCGGCATGGCCAGGCGGCTGCCCGGGGTGACGATGCGCACCCGCGCGCCCTGCAGCAGGCCCATGCCGCCGCCCATGACGAAGCCGTGCGCCCAGCACAGCAGCGGCTTGGGATAGGTGTGCAGGCGATAGTCCAGGCGGTACTCGTCGGCGAAGAAGCGCGCCGCCAACGGCGGCACCTCGCCGGGACGCTCCCGGCAGGCCTGCGCCAGCCGGCGCACGTCGCCGCCTGCGCAGAAGGCCTTCGGCCCGGCGCCGCGCAGCAGCACGCAGACCAGGTCAGGGTCTTCGGCCCACTGGCCTAGCCGGTCGAGCAGCGCCTCGATCATCGGCAGGTCGAGCGCGTTGAGGCTGAGTTCGGCATCCAGGGTGGCGATGCCGATGCGGGCGCCGTGCAAGGCGGGGCGTTCTTCGAAGCGTACCTTCATGACGTGTCCCGGCGGTGGTGGGCGGTCAGCGGTTGTGCCAGACCGGCTCGCGTTTCTCGAGGAAGGCGTTGACGCCTTCGCGGGTGTCCTCGTATTCGAACAGCTCGACAAAGGCTTCGCGCTCGGCTGCGCCGAGGGTCGCTGGGCCGCGGCTGCGCACGCAATCGATCAGCGGCTTGATCTCGCGTACCGCGACAGGACTCTGGCGGGCGACGCGGGTCGCCAGCAGCAGCGCGTGCCCGCGCGACTCGCCGCTTTCGACCACCTGTTCGACCAGGCCGATGCGCAGCGCCGTCTCGGCATTGAGCCGTTCACCGCAGAGGATCATGCGCTTGGCCCAGCCTTCGCCGACCAGCCAGGCCAGCGCCTGGGTGCCGCCACCGCAGGGCAGCAGGCCGACGCCCGCTTCCGGCAGCCCGAGCTGGGCGCGCTCGGCGATGCGCAGGTCGCAGGCCAGCGCGCACTCCAGCCCGCCGCCCAGGGCGTAGCCGTTGATCGCGGCGATGGAGACGCCGCGGAAATACCTCAGCGCCTCGAAGGCATCGCCGAAGCGGCGCGCCATCTCGCGCGCGCGCAGGCGGTCGCCGTCGGCGAACTGCTTGAGGTCGGCCCCGGCGCTGAAGAACTTGTCGCCCTGGCCGGTGATCACCAGGGCGTAGATGTCGTCGTCGTGGTTCAGGTGCTCGATCACCTGCCGCAGGCCGATCAGGGATTCGCGATCCCAGGTGTTGGCCGGCGGGTGGTTGATGGTGATCAGCGCGGTATGCCCGTGCTTTTCCACGGTGAGCTTGTGGGTGAGGTCGAAGACACCGGACTGATAGGGCTCGATGGCAGTGCTCATGGTTGTGCGCGTCCTTCAGCGAATGCGACCGGTCTGTAGCGTCTGTGCGCGACAAGCGTCAACCGAGCTGGTCGACCAGTTGTCGTCCCCATTCGACGCCGCGCGCGGCCGCCTGTTGCACGCTCGGGTAGTGGCGTTCCTGGTCGACCTGCACCGGGCTGAGGATCTGCCGGTCGCGGACGATCTCGACGCCCATCGCCCAGAGCGTCTGCCCCAGGCTTTCATATTCGTAGCCGACCAGGTGCACGATGATGTCGTAGCCCTGGTACAGGCAGCGGTGGCTGTGCGGGATCTGGTGGTCGCTGCCCGGGGGAATGTGCTCGGGTGCGTCGAAATAGGGTTGCTCCGCATCCGGTTTGAACATCTTGCTCATGGTGGCACCTGCTCGCTCGTCCATTAGCCCTTTGGCCCGACCAGCGCCGGCAATGTTCCCGTTGTCTGACGCAACCGACAGGAATTTGCGCGGCGCGAATCGGTCGATTGCCGTACCGACTTCATGCGGAGGCAGCGATGACGGCGCGGAAGATCCAGCTGGATGTGTGGAGCGACTATGTATGCCCGTTCTGCTATCTCGAACTACCGGTGATCAGGCAGTTGCAGACCGACCTCGGCGATGCCGTGGCGGTGCGCTGGCCGGCGTTCGAGTTGCGCCCGGAGCCGATGCCGGCCCTGGAACCTGCCGGCGACTACCTGCAGAGCACCTGGGACCGGGCGGTCTACCCGCTCGCCGACCTGCGGCGGATGATCCTGCGGCTGCCGCCGCTGCAGCCGCGCAGTCGCATGGCCTTCGAGCTGGCGGCGTTCGCCCGCGACCACGGGCGCTTCCAGGCGGTCCACGAGGCGCTGTTCGCGGCCTTCTTCGAGGACGGGCGCGACATCGGCGAAGAGAGCGTGCTGCTCGACCTCGGCCGCGAGCAGGGGCTGGACCCGCAGGCGCTGGCCGAGGCGATCGACACCGGGCGCTATCTGGAAGAGGTGTTCAGCGACCGCCAGACCGCGGAGCAACTGAACATCTCGGCAGTGCCGACCCTGGTGGTGCGGCGGGCGGGCGAGCCGCTGGAGGATGGCGTGCAACTGCATGGAGCGGTGGACCATCCGGCGCTGCGCCAGGCGGTGGAGCGGGTACTGCTGCGCTCGGGCCAAGTCGTCCGACCCTAGGGTGGGCTTCAGCCCACCGGTGCCTGTTGGGTCGACGAGGCCATTGGTGGGCTGAAGCGGAACGCCGCCCGGCCCACCCTACATGCATGTGCGCATAACCCAGCCTACGGCGGGGGCAATGGCTGATCCGGGTCGGGCCCTTTTCGACGTAGCTCGCAGACGCGCGGGCGCACGAATTGACAGCAGCGGCACGGCTTATCTAGGGTGCAGCGCCACCTTGGAGGAATCGCATGACCCAGGAAGATCGCATCAAGCTCGAGGCCAGCTGGAAGGAGGCCTTGCGCGACGAATTCGAACAGCCCTACATGCAGGCGCTACGCGACTTCCTGCGCCAGGAGAAGACCGCCGGCAAGCAGATCTTCCCGCCGGGCCCGCTGATCTTCAACGCGCTCAATTCGACGCCGCTGGACAAGGTCAAGGTGGTGATTCTCGGGCAGGATCCCTATCACGGGCCTGGCCAGGCGCACGGCCTGAGCTTCTCGGTGCAGCCGGGTGTCGCGGTGCCGCCCTCGCTGCAGAACATCTACAAGGAAATCAAGCGCGACCTGAACCTGGACATGCCGGCCCACGGCTATCTGCAGGCCTGGGCGGACCAGGGCGTGCTGCTGCTCAACACTTCGCTGACGGTGGAGCGGGGCCAGGCCGGTTCTCACGCCAAGGCAGGCTGGCAGCGTTTCACCGACCGGGTGATCGAGGTGGTCAGCGCTGAGCGGCCGCACCTGGTGTTCATGCTCTGGGGCTCGCATGCGCAGAGCAAGGCCAAGCTGATCGACGGGACGCGCCATCTGATCCTGAAATCCGCGCACCCCTCGCCGTTGTCGGCGCACCGTGGCTTTCTCGGCAACGGGCATTTCAGCCGGGCCAACAAGTTCCTCCAGCAGCACGGCCTGACGCCCATCGACTGGAGGTTGCCGGCCACGGTCTGACCACGACCGGGCCGGACCAAGATGCGACGCGAACGCCGCCGCCCCGGCGTCAGTTCTTGCCGGCGTACTTCGTCTGCAGCTCCTTGGCCATCTTCAGGTGTTCCTCGAGCTTGGGCAGGGTCGATTCGGCGTACTGCTTGAGGTCGGGGTTTTCGCCGCTCTTCACGTATTCGCGGTACAGCTCGATGGTCTGCTCGTGGGCGACCACCTGGTTGTTCGCGTAGGCCTCGTCGAAGTTCTCGCCATCGCGCAGCTGCAGGATCATGGCCTTGGCCTTGTCCATCAGCATGGCGCGGTCGGACATCTCCAGGTTCTTCTCGCTGGCCAGCTGGGCGAGCGTCTGGTTGGCCTGGGTGTGGTCCTCGACCATGCGGTTGGCGAAGTCCTTGATGTCCTGCGCCTGGCTCTTCTCCAGCGCCAGCCTGGCCGTCTCGATTTCCGCCATGCCTTTGGCCGAGGCGTCGTCGACGAAGCTTTCCGCCTGGGCCAGCGCCTGGCTGCTGGCAAAGGCGAACAAAAGGGCGAGAGCGCCCGCGAGGAAGGCTCTGGATTGTCGGATCATTGTTTTTCTCCTGCTCGTTGAACATGGGCCGTGCACGCCATGCGTGTGCGGCTGACCGTCATGAGTTCGGACGTGCGGCGGAGAAAGGCGGTTCCTGCGGGCCGTCGAACGGTCGACGCAGAAGCGGAAAGGCGGCGGAGCCGGGCGGCCCCGCCGGAGCGGTTACTGGAGCATGCCCATGGCGGCATCCATCGCCGCGGAGAGGTCTTCGTCGTCCTCGGCCTGCGAGTTCGGATCGAGCCCCAGCTTGGCGAAGGCGGGAATGCCGCTCCAGTCGAGCCGGGCGAACGGGTGCTCGGTGCCGATGTAGGACTGCAGGGTCGCCACCTGGACGATGTCGACATAGTCGACGGCGGGCGAGTGGCGGGTGAAGTTCAGGTAGGCCGCCGGCACGCAGGCGATGTGCTCGGGGAAGTCCCAGGTGCGCAGGATCTTCTCGCCGATGATCGGATGGATCTTCTCAATCACGCGGTTCAGGCTGATGGAGTCGGCCAGCAGCGCGCCGTGTTCCTCGGCATAGGTCAGGATCGGCAGCACGCCGATCTGGTGCACCAGCCCGGCGAGCGTCGCCTGGTCCGGCATCAGGCGGGTGTAGTGGCGGCACAGCACATAGGCGATCCCGGCGATCTCGGCGCTCTTGTTCCACACTTCGCGCAGCTTGCGATCGACCACGTCGGTGGTCGCCTGGAACATCTGTTCCATGGCCAGGCCGGTCGCCAGGTTGCAGGTGTAGTTGATGCCCAGGCGCGAGACCGCCATCTGCAGGTCGTTGATCTCGCGGTTGGTGCGCAGCAGTGGGCTGTTCACCACCTTGATGATGCGCGCGGTCAGCGCCGCATCGTTGCCGATCACCTTGCAGATGGCCGGGATGCTGATGTTCGGGTCCTCGGCCGCTTCGCGTACGCGCAGGGCCACTTCCGGCAGCGTCGGCAGCACCAGCGCGTCGTGATCGATGGCCTGGGTCAGCTCCAGTTGGACTTTGTCGGCTAGGGTGCTCATGTCGATTCCTTTATATGAGGCTGAGTCATTCAGCGCTGGATTTCCTTATCGGCATCCAGGGTGTACGGCAGATCCAGAGGGGTGAGCGGCAGCCCGTCGGGCGAGCCGAGGTAGATGCGGCCGTCGGCTGCGGCGTCTTCCTGCAGCACGGCGAGCAGCTCGATGCCCTGTTCGGCCGGCGCGGCCAGCACGACCTCGCCGACGCTCGATCCGTGCACCGGCGAAAACAGTTCGACGCCGGGGGCGGGCAGGGCGGTCTGCCCGACGTCGACCAGCGACAGGCGATGCAGGCGGCGCTTGAGCTTGCCCAGGTACTGCATGCGCGCCACGATCTCCTGGCCGGTGTAGCAACCCTTCTTGAAGCTGACGCCGCCCAGCGCCTGCAGGTTGATCATCTGCGGGATGAACAGCTCGCGCGTGCTGCCGAACACCTGGCCGATGCCGGCGCGCACCTGCGCCAGCAGCCAGCGTTCCAGCGGCGCTTCGCTCAGCTGTGCGGCCAGCCGGCCGCGAATCGATTCGGCCTGCCCGGCCGGGGCCCACAGCTCGGCGCGGCCGTCGGACAGCCGTACCGCGAGCAGTTCGCCGGCGCGCGCGACCCGGTCCGGTTCCTGCGGCAGGTCGAGGCCGAGGGTGACCAGCGCCGTGTCGCCGCCGGCCAGACCGAAGCGGGCCCAGCGGTCGCTCTCGTCGCCGATGGCCGACTTGGAGAACACCGCGTATTTCTTCAGGTCCGCCTGCTGCCCCTCGAGCAGTTCACGGGCGAGCGCCAGCAGGTAGCCGTCGCCCTCGCCGAGGATGCGGAAGCTCGACTGCATGCGGCCCTTGGGGGTGCAGCGGGCACCGAGGCTGGAGCGCTCGGCGGACAGGTAGTTGAGGTTGCAGGTCAGCTGGCCCTGTAGGAACTTGGCGGCATCCGGGCCACGGACGGCCAGGACACCCTCGTGCGACAGGGCGCAGAAGAAAGCGGTATCGGTCATGGTCGGTCGCCAGGAAAGGGAAGCGCCATCATAGCAGAGGCCGATTCTCTGGCGAGCCGATGGCGGGCACGCAACCGGCCGATATAATGCGCGCCGACTCACAGGAGCTATCCATGACCGATCAAACCGAACTCAATCGCCTTTTCTGGCATAGCCGACGCGGCATGCTGGAGCTCGACGTGCTGCTGGTGCCCTTCGTCAAGGAGGTCTATCCGCAGCTCGACGCCGAGGACCAGGCGCGCTACCGCAAGCTGCTCGCCTGCGAGGATCAGGACCTGTTCGGCTGGTTCATGGAGCGCAGCGAGCCGGAAGACGCGGATCTGCTGCGCATGGTTCGCATGATTCTCGACCGTGTCCAGCCGAAGTGACACCTTCGAGTGCCGCTGGCAGCCCTCGCGGATGCTGCTGCGGCTCTACCTGAGCGTGCTGGCGCTGGCGGTGCTGGCCACCGCCCTCAGCGCTCTTCCGGCCGGTTGGAAGCTTCTGGTGCTGGCGCTGTGCGCGGTGCATGCGTGGTGGACGCTGCCGCGGTACGTGCTGCTCAGCGACGCGGCGGCCTGGCGCGGGTTGCGCCACGACGAGACCGGCTGGCAGCTGTGGAGCCGGGCGCACGGCTGGCAGCCGGTGCAGCTGCGCCCCGACAGCCTGGCCCTGCCGCTGGCGGTGGTGCTGCGCGTGCGGCTGCCCGGCGCCTGGCGCAGCCGCGGATTGTGCATTCCCTTCGATGCGATGGGGCCGGCCGAACACCGGCGCCTGCGCGTGCGGCTGAAGTTCAGTCGGCGTAGGTGGGCGGCACCAGAATAGTGTCGCGCGCCTGCGGCAGCAGGCCGGGGTGGTCGAGGGTGTAGTGCAGCCCGCGGCTTTCCTTGCGCTGCATCGCCGAGCGGATCATCAGGTCGGCCACCAGCGCCAGGTTGCGCAGCTCGATCAGGTCGCGGCTGACGCGGTAGTTGCTGTAGAACTCGTCGATCTCGCTCAGCAGCAGGCGCACGCGGTGCTGGGCGCGCATCAGGCGCTTGTCGGTGCGCACGATGCCCACGTAGTCCCACATGAAGCGCCGCAGCTCGTCCCAGTTGTGCGCGATGATCACGTCCTCGTCGGAGTCGGTGACCTGGCTCGCATCCCAGGCCGGCAGCCGCTCGGGCGCGCGGGTCTCGGCGAGGCCCGCGACGATGTCGGCGGCCGCCGAGCGGGCATAGACGAAGCATTCGAGCAGCGAGTTGCTGGCCATGCGGTTGGCGCCGTGCAGGCCGGTGAAGCTGGTCTCGCCGATGGCGTAGAGCCCGGGCAGGTCGGTGCGACCGCGCTGGTCGACGAGCACGCCGCCGCAGGTGTAATGCGCGGCCGGCACCACCGGTATCGGCTGGCGGGTGATGTCGATGCCGAAGTCGAGGCAGCGCTCGTAGACGGTGGGGAAGTGCGCCTTGATGAACTCGGCCGGCTTGTGGCTGATGTCCAGGTAGACGCAGTCGGCGCCCAGGCGCTTCATCTCGTGGTCGATGGCGCGCGCGACGATGTCCCGCGGGGCCAGTTCGGCACGCGGATCGAAGCGCGGCATGAAGCGCTCGCCCGAAGGCAGCCGGAGCAGCGCGCCTTCGCCGCGCAGGGCCTCGGTCACCAGGAAGCTCTTGGCCTGCGGGTGGTAGAGGCAGGTGGGGTGGAACTGGTTGAACTCCAGGTTGCCGACCCGGCAGCCGGCGCGCCAGGCCATGGCGATGCCGTCGCCGCAGGCGCCGTCGGGATTGCTGGTGTAGAGGTAGGCCTTGGCCGCGCCGCCGGTGGCGAGCACCACGAAGCGCGCCTGGAAGGTATCCACCTCGCCGGTCTGGCGGTCGAGCACGTAGGCGCCCAGGCAGCGCCCGCCGTCGCGGCCCAGCTTGCGGTCGGTGATCAGGTCCACCGCTACGCGCTGCTCGAGCAGCTCGATGTTCGGCCGCTGGCGGGCGCGCGCGAGCAGGGTGTTGAAGATCGCCGCGCCGGTGGCATCCGCGGCGTGGATGATGCGCCGGTGGCTGTGGCCGCCTTCGCGGGTAAGGTGGAAGGCGAAGCCCTCTTCCTGATGCTGCTCGTCGCGGGTGAAGGGCACGCCCTGGTCGATGAGCCACTGGATGGCTTCGCGGCTGTGCTCCACGGTGAAGCGTACGGCCTCCTCGCGGCAGAGCCCGGCGCCGGCATCGAGGGTGTCGGCGACGTGCGAGTCCACGGTGTCGCCGGCATCCAGCACGGCGGCGACGCCGCCCTGGGCCCAGAAGGTGGAGCCGTTGGCCAGGTCGCCCTTGCTCAGCACGGCGATGTTCAGCGACTGGGGCAGTGTGAGGGCCAGGGTGAGGCCGGCAGCGCCGCTGCCGATGACCAGCACGTCATGTTGGTAGTAGTGGCTCATGTCGGATACCAGATGAGGGGCGCCGCCTAGTATATCGGTCGTCGGTATGGCCTAAATAGACGGGCGGTAACGCTCGATGCTGTGCGCGACCGAAACACGTCGTATCCTAACCGGCTTTGCCAAAGGCCGTTGGCGACGGCAATGTAACGCGCTGCGCCTCTACCATACGTCGGAACTTTTCTTCCATGCGGGCCGTCAATAGACAGTTGCCCGAGCAGTCAGGCTGGCTATGCACATAGGCGGCCCGGCAGCACCGTGGGTGCAGGGAGAGGCCGGCGGCAGGGTGATGAGCGCTCGTATCTATTGGTTTTTTGCAGGATGGCTTGCTAGGAGGGGAACTTTTGCGTAGAGCCCGGGTCTATTCTGGCAGTTCGGTTCGCTGGTGGGCACGGCACCCCTTCGGCTTCAACGAGGAGTGTGCATGCTAACCCAGGAGCAGGACCAGCAACTGGTCGAACGAGTGCAGCGGGGAGATAAGCGGGCTTTTGATCTGCTGGTCATGAAATACCAGCACAAGATTCTCGGGTTGATCGTGCGGTTCGTGCACGACTCCCACGAGGCCCAGGATGTGGCGCAGGAAGCATTCATCAAGGCCTATCGCGCGCTGAGCAACTTCCGCGGCGACAGTGCCTTCTATACATGGCTGTACCGCATTGCGATCAATACGGCAAAAAATCACCTCGTGGCGCGGGGGCGTCGTCCTCCGGACAACGATGTAAGTTCCGAAGATGCCGAGTTCTATGAAGGCGATCATGCGCTCAAGGATATCGAATCACCGGAACGCTCACTGCTAAGGGATGAGATCGAGGGCACCGTTCATCGAACGATCCAGCAGTTACCGGAAGATTTGCGCACAGCCCTAACATTGCGCGAATTCGATGGTCTTAGTTATGAAGACATTGCAAGTGTGATGCAGTGTCCGGTAGGCACCGTTCGATCCCGGATATTCCGGGCGAGGGAAGCCATCGATAAAGCGTTGCAACCCTTGTTGCATGAATCCTGAGACAGCGGCGTCAGCCAAGAGAGGAACCGCCATGAGTCGTGAAGCCCTGCATGAATCGCTGTCCGCAGTGATGGATAACGAAGCGGACGAGTTGGAATTGCGCCGTGTACTCGCCGACAGCGGCGAGACCGAGCTGCGCTCGACCTGGTCGCGCTACCAGATCGCTCGTGCCGCCATGCACAAGGAGTTGATCGAACCGCGCCTGGACATCGCTGCGGCCGTATCCGCCGCCATCGCGGACGAAGCCGCGCCGGTCAAACCGGCCGAACACAAGCGCTCGGTCTGGCAGAACGTGGGCCGGATCGCCGTGGCCGCCTCGGTCACGGTCGCCGTGCTGGCGGGTGTGCGCCTGTACAACGGCGGCGCGGACAGCGCTCCGCAGATGGCTCAGCAGGCCGCACAGCCTGCGCCGTCCGGGCTCAGCGTACCGCAGGCACAGGGGCCTGCGATGCTGGCCGGCTACAGCGAAGGCGAGGCCGATGCGGGTCAGGCGGCACAGGACACCACCGCGGTGGAAGGCTGGCATGAACAGCGCCTTCCGGAGTATGTTCGCCAGCATGCCCAACAGGCTGCGTTCGGCGGATCGGAAACTGCACTTCCATACGCGCGAGCTGCAAGCATGGAAGAACGCTAGGGAGAAGCATGCGCGTCATACCGCTGTGTGTTGTTGCTTTGGGGGGCTGGCTGACGATGCCGGCCCTTGCCGCAGATGATGCTTTCCAATGGTTGAAACGCCTGGCCGAGGCCGAGCACCAGCAGAGCTATGCCGGTGACTTCGTCTACCAGCGCAACGGAAGCTTTTCGACCCATGCCATCTGGCAGCGCGTTGCCGGCGGAGAGGTCAGGGAACGCCTGCTGCAGCTCGACGGTTCGGCCGTCGAGGTCGCCATGGTCGACGGACGTCCCGTCTGTGCGACCCAGGGGCTGGTGCCTGGCGCCGCTTCGGGTAATGGCCTCGGCGGAGACCGGTTCGACCCTCGTGTACTGACCCAATCCTACGAGCTGCGCGTGATCGGCGACTCCCGTGTCGCCGGGCGCGATACCGTGGCGCTGGCCATCCTGCCGCGCGACCAGCATCGCTACGGCATGGAACTGCATCTGGATCGCGCTACCGGGCTTCCGTTGAAATCCCTGCTGCTGAACGAACAGGGGCAGTTGCTCGAGCGCTTCCAGTACACCCGGCTGGATGTCGGCGACGTGACCCCGGAAACCCTGCGTACCGGCACCGGGTGCAAGACCGTCGAGGTCCCTCCGGCCCGTGAGCCGCAGCCGGTCGAGTGGCGCTCGGACTGGTTGCCGCCGGGTTTCGAGCAGTTGGAGTCGGATGTGCGATCGAGCCCTGCCGCCGACGAGTCGGTCGCCTGGCTGAGCTATGGCGACGGGCTGGCCCGTTTCTCGGTGTTCATCGAACCGCTGCGCGGCGAAGTCGTGCAGGACGCCCGCAGCCAAATGGGGCCGACGGTCGCGGTGTCCAAGCGCGTCACCGTCGATGACGGCGATGTCATGGTGACGGTCGTGGGAGAAATCCCGCTGGGTACTGCCGAGCGCATCGCGCTGTCGATGAGAAAGGCGCCCGGCCTGGCCCAGCAATGATCGAAGAGCGCGGGCGTGTCGTCGCGGTAGAGCCCGAGGCCGCCTGGGTGCAGACCGTCCGCAGCAGCTCGTGCTCGACCTGTTCGGCGCGCGCCGGCTGCGGGCAGGGTCTCATGGACCGGCTCGGCGTTTCCGGGCGGGTCGGCCTGGTCCGGGCGCATTGCCCCACGCCCGTGCGCCAGGGCGATGAAGTGGTCATCGGCATCGCCGAAGATGCGCTGCTCAGAGCCTCTCTGCTCGTCTATTTGTTTCCGCTGATATCGTTGCTCGCCGGCAGCCTGCTGGCGCAGCTGCTGTTCGGTCTCGGCGAACCCTTCGTCATCATCTCGGGGCTCGTTGCCTTTGCGCTCGCCTGGGCCGTGGTTTGCAGGCACGGCGAGCGCCTGGCCGGCCGTCGCCGGTCCCAGCCGGTGGTGCTGCGCACCCTGCCGGCGGACGCATCGGCCACGCCTTGAATCCATCCTCGTCGGGAGACCGGACTATGTCGTCGTACTGGAAGAACTATCACGCCATGGTGGCGGGTCTGCTCCTGCTGGGGCAGGCCCTGGTGGCGCGCGCCGAGCTGCCCGACTTCACGCCGCTGGTGGAGAGCGCCTCGCCCGCGGTGGTCAACATCAGCACCCGGCAGACCGTGCCCGCCCGTGGCGCCGGCGCGCAGATGCCCGATCTCGAGGGGTTGCCGCCGATCCTCCGCGAATTCCTCGAGCGGGGGATTCCGGGCCTTCCGGGCGGGGCCGCCCCGGGGCAGCCGCGTGAGGCGCAGTCGCTGGGTTCCGGATTCATCATTTCCGAGGACGGCTACATCCTCACCAACAACCACGTGGTGGCCGACGCCGACGAAATCATGGTGCGCATGCCCGATCGCAGCGAGCTGGTAGCCAAGCTGGTCGGCGCCGACCCGCGGACAGATGTGGCGCTGATCAAGGTCGACGGCGACGGCTTGCCCACCGTCAAGCTCGGCAAGTCGAGCGCGCTGCAGGTGGGCGAGTGGGTGCTCGCCATCGGCTCGCCGTTCGGCTTCGATCATTCGGTCACCGCCGGGATCGTCAGCGCGACCGGTCGTAACCTGCCGAACGAGAGCTACGTGCCCTTCATCCAGACCGATGTCGCGATCAACCCCGGCAATTCCGGCGGCCCGCTGTTCAACCTGCAGGGCGAGGTGGTCGGCGTCAACTCGCAGATCTTCACCCGCTCCGGCGGCTTCATGGGCCTGTCGTTCGCCATTCCGATCGACGTGGCCATGGATGTCGCCGATCAGCTGCGCACCGCCGGGAAGGTCAGCCGCGGCTGGCTCGGCGTGGTGATCCAGGAGGTCAACAAGGAACTCGCCGAATCCTTCGGGCTCGACCGGCCGGCCGGCGCCCTGGTCGCCCAGGTGGTCGATGGCGGCCCGGCGGCCAAGGGCGGTCTGCGCGTGGGCGATGTGATCCGCAGCCTCAACGGCGAGCCGATCGAGATGTCGGCCGATCTGCCGCACCGTGTCGGGGCGCTCAAGCCGGGTACCCTGGCCACCCTGGAAGTGGTGCGCGACGGTGATCGGGAAACGCTTCGCATCGAAATCGGTGCGCTGCCCGAGGAGGGCGAGCCGCTGGCCATCGACGAACGGGGCGAGCCGATCGGGCAGGGCAACAACCGGCTCGGCGTACAGGTCTCCGAATTGACCGCCACCCAGAAACAGGCGCTCGATCTGCAGAACGGCGTGGTGATCACCGAGGTCGGCAGCGGCCCGGCCGCCATGATCGGGTTGCGCCCGGGCGACGTGATCACCCACCTGAACAACGAAGCCATCGACTCGGTGCAAGCCTTCGACAAGGTGACGCGGCAGTTGCCGAAGAATCGTTCGGTGTCCATGCGCGTGCTGCGCGAGGGGCGCGCCAGCTTCATCACTTTCAAGCTGTCGGAGTAGGCCGGCGCGCGGAAACGGGGGCCGGCGGCAGGCTCCGGCGCCGCCGGTGCGCTCGGCCGGTCGGCAATGGCACTCGCAGGGGCATTCGGTTAAACTCACCGGCTATTTTCGGCGGGCAATCGGCCCGCGGCATACCGAGTGTTCGAGCTGTGAGTGACCTGAGTCATATCCGCAATTTTTCCATCATCGCCCACATCGACCACGGCAAATCGACCCTGGCGGATCGCTTCATCCAGATCTGCGGTGGTTTGTCCGAGCGCGAGATGGAAGCCCAGGTGCTGGACTCGATGGACCTGGAACGTGAGCGTGGCATCACCATCAAGGCCCACAGCGTCACCCTTTACTACAAGGCGAAGGACGGCAAGACCTACCAGCTGAACTTCATCGACACCCCCGGGCACGTCGACTTCACCTACGAGGTGAGCCGTTCGCTGGCCGCCTGCGAGGGGGCGCTGCTGGTGGTCGACGCCGGCCAGGGCGTCGAGGCGCAGTCGGTCGCCAACTGCTACACGGCGATCGAGCAGGGCCTCGAAGTGATGCCAGTGCTGAACAAGATGGACCTTCCCCAGGCCGAGCCGGAGCGGGTGAAGGAAGAGATCGAGCACATCATCGGCATCGACGCCACCGACGCCGTGGCCTGTAGCGCCAAGAGCGGCATGGGCGTCGAGGACGTGCTCGAGCGGCTGGTGCAGGTGATCCCGCCGCCGCAGGGCGAGATCGACGCACCGTTGCAGGCCCTGATCATCGATTCCTGGTTCGACAACTACCTGGGCGTGGTCTCGCTGGTGCGGGTGCGCCACGGCCGCCTGAAGAAAGGCGACAAGATCCTCGTCAAGTCCACCGGCAAGGTGCACCAGGTCGACAGCGTCGGGGTCTTCAATCCCAAGCACACCACCACCGAGGATCTCAAGGCCGGCGAGGTGGGCTTCATCGTCGCCGGCATCAAGGACATCCATGGCGCCCCGGTGGGCGATACCCTGACCCTCGCCTCGACGCCCGACGTCGAGATGCTGCCGGGCTTCCAGCGCATCAAGCCGCAGGTATACGCCGGCCTGTTCCCGGTCAGCTCGGACGATTTCGAGGACTTCCGCGAGGCGCTGCAGAAGCTGACGCTCAACGACGCGGCCCTGCAGTACGAACCGGAGAGCTCCGATGCGCTGGGCTTTGGCTTCCGTATCGGCTTCCTCGGCATGCTCCACATGGAGATCATCCAGGAGCGCCTGGAACGCGAGTACGACCTCGACCTGATCACCACCGCGCCCACCGTGGTGTTCGAAGTGGTGCTGAAGAACGGCGAGCTGCGCTACGTCGACAACCCGTCCAAGCTGCCCGATCTGGCCTCGATCGACGAGATGCGCGAGCCCATCGTGCGCGCCAACATCCTCGTCCCGCAGGATCACCTGGGCAGCGTGATCACCCTGTGCATCGAGAAGCGCGGCGTGCAGCGCGATATGCACTTCCTCGGCACCCAGGTGCAGGTTTCCTACGACCTGCCGATGAACGAGGTGGTGCTCGACTTCTTCGACCGCCTCAAGTCGGTCAGCCGCGGCTACGCTTCGCTCGACTACAGCTTCGACCGCTTCCAGGCCGCCAATCTCGTTCGTCTGGACGTGCTCATCAACGGTGAGAAGGTCGATGCGCTGGCACTCATCGTGCATCGCGACAATGCGCACTACAAAGGTCGCGCTCTGACCGAGAAGATGAAGGAACTGATCCCGCGGCAGATGTTCGACGTGGCGATCCAGGCGGCGATCGGCGGGCAGGTCGTGGCCCGTACGACGGTCAAGGCCTTGCGCAAGAACGTGCTTGCGAAGTGCTACGGCGGCGACGTGAGCCGCAAACGCAAGCTGCTGGAAAAGCAGAAGGCAGGCAAGAAACGCATGAAACAGGTCGGCAGCGTGGAAATCCCGCAGGAAGCCTTCCTAGCGGTACTGAAGGTGGATAGCTGAGATGTCGATCAATTTCCCTCTGCTGCTGGTGATCGCCGTGTTGGTGTGCGGTGCCCTGTCGCTGTTCGACCTTCTGTTTCTCGCCCCGCGCCGGCGCGCCGCCATCGCCGCCTACGAAGGGCAGGTCGGCCAGGCCGATCCGGGCACGCTGGAAGAGCTGAACAAGGAACCCCTGCTGGTCGAGTACGGCAAGTCGTTCTTCCCGGTGCTGGCGATCGTCCTGGTGCTGCGCTCCTTCCTCGTCGAGCCGTTCCAGATCCCGTCCGGCTCGATGAAGCCGACCCTGGAAGTCGGCGATTTCATCCTGGTCAACAAGTTCGCCTACGGCATCCGCCTGCCGGTGGTCGACACCAAGATCATCGACGTGAACGACCCACAGCGCGGTGACGTCATGGTGTTCCGCTACCCCAGCGATCCGAACATCAACTACATCAAGCGCGTGGTCGGCCTGCCGGGCGACACCGTCCGCTACACCGGCGACAAGCGCCTGTACGTGAACGGCCAGCTGGTCGCCGAGCAGCTGCTCGGCGAAGAGCCCGGCAGCCTGGGCAGCGCCAGGCTGTATGTCGAGCAGCTGGGCGAGGCCGAGCACCAGATCCGCAAGGAAATGACCCGTCTGCGCATCGAGCCGGACCGCGAATGGAGCGTGCCGGCCGGGCACTACTTCATGATGGGCGACAACCGCGACAACTCAAACGACAGCCGCTACTGGGACGATCCGGGCATCCCCTACGAGCTGCGCGGCATGGTTCCGGACCGCAACATCGTCGGCAAGGCCTTCGCCGTGTGGATGAGCTGGCCGGATCCGAAGTTCAGCAACCTGCCGCATTTTTCCCGCGTAGGCCTGATCCACTGATCCTGTGAAGCATTCCCGGTTCGCTGGTTGCCGCTCGCTATAGTAGGGCGGCCCGCTGATGGGCGTTTAACGACAATGAGGTCGATATGAGTCTTGCACGCTCGCAGAAAGGAATGTCCATGCTCGGGTGGGTCGCGATGCTGGCGCTGGTGGCATTCTTCGCCAGCGCGGCATTCAAGATGTTTCCGCACTACCTGGACTTCATGTCCATGGACAAGATCATCATGGCCGTCGAAACCGATTCGGCGCTGGACATTCGATCGGTTCGTGACTTTTATGATCATGTCAACAAAGGCATGCAGGTCAACGGCATCAGGGACCTGAATCTGCGGGACGTCCTGCAGGTCGAGGTCGACGGCGACGAATTCCGTGCTCACCTCGATTACGAGAAGCGCGAACCCCTGATCCGCAACCTCGACCTGGTCGCCAACTTCAGCAAAGATTACCGTCTAAGGATGCCGTGAGCACATCGCTAGCCCGCCTGGAGCGCAAGCTCGGCTACCAGTTCAAGGACCAGGAGCTGATGCTCCTGGCCCTCACCCACCGCAGCTTCGCCGGACGCAACAACGAGCGCCTGGAATTTCTCGGCGACGCCATCCTCAACTTCATCGCCGGCGAAGCGCTGTTCAACCACTTCCCGCAGGCCCGCGAAGGCCAGCTTTCGCGGCTGCGCGCGCGTCTGGTCAAGGGCGAGACCCTGGCCCAGCTGGCGCGCGGGTTCGAGCTCGGCGACTACCTGCGCCTGGGTTCGGGCGAGCTCAAGAGCGGCGGTTTCCGCCGCGAATCGATACTCGCCGACGCCCTCGAGGCGCTGATCGGCGCCATCTACCTCGACGCCGGCATCGAGGTGGCCCGCGAACGCGTGCTCGACTGGCTCGACAGCCAGCTGCAGGGCCTGACGCTGGTGGACACCAACAAGGACCCGAAGACCCGCCTGCAGGAATTCCTGCAATCGCGCAGCTGTGAGCTGCCGCGCTACGAAGTGGTCGATATTCAGGGCGAGCCGCATTGCCGGGTCTTCTTCGTGGCCTGCGAAGTGGCCTTGCTCAACGACAGGACGCACGGGCAGGGCGCCAGCCGGCGCATCGCCGAGCAGGTGGCCGCAGCGGGCGCGCTGGTCGCCCTGGGCGTCGAAAACGGCCAAGACTGAGGGGGGGCCGCCAGGCCACCCTCGGCATCACGAGGAATCATCATGACTGCTGAAGGCAGCCGCTGCGGCTACGTGGCGATCGTCGGACGGCCGAACGTCGGCAAGTCCACCCTGCTCAACCACATTCTCGGGCAGAAGCTCGCCATCACGTCGCGCAAGCCGCAGACCACCCGGCACAACATGCTCGGGATCAAGACGGAGGGCGAGGTGCAGGCGGTGTACGTCGACACGCCCGGCCTGCACAAGGACGGCGAGACGGCGCTCAACCGCTACATGAACCGCACCGCGTCCTCGGCGCTGAAGGACGTCGACGTGGTGATCTTCGTGGTCGACCGCAACCGCTGGACCGAAGAGGACCAACTGGTCCTGGAGCGTGTCCAGTACGTGCAGGGCCCGGTGATCGTCGCGGTCAACAAGACCGACCGCCTCGAAGACAAGGCCGAGCTCCTGCCGCACCTCGAATGGCTCGCCGAGCAACTGCCGAACGCCGAGATCGTGCCGATCTCCGCGCAGCAGGCACGCAACCTGGACGTGCTGGAACAGCTCGTCGGCGAACGCCTGCCCGAAGGCGAGCACTTCTTCCCCGAAGACCAGATCACCGATCGCAGCAGCCGCTTCCTCGCCGCCGAACTGGTGCGCGAGAAGATCATGCGCCAGCTCGGCGCCGAGCTGCCCTACCAGATCACCGTCGAGATCGAGGACTTCAAGCAGGAGGGCAGGGTGCTGCACATCCATGCGCTGATCCTGGTCGAGCGCGAGGGGCAGAAGAAGATCATCATCGGCGACAAGGGTGAACGCATCAAACGGATCGGCCAGGAAGCGCGCAAGGACATGGAGACGATGTTCGACTCCAAGGTCATGCTCAACCTCTGGGTGAAGGTGAAGGGCGGCTGGTCGGACGACGAGCGGGCGCTGCATTCGCTGGGCTACCGCGACAGCTGACCGAGCCGGCCGCAGGCGCGACAGGCGCCTGCGGCGAACCCCTCACGCCATGTCCAGCCCCTCCGCCTTCGTCCTGCACAGCCGGCCGTACCGCGAGACCAGCGCGCTGGTCGACCTGTTCACGCCGCAAGGGCGGACCCGCGCGGTCCTGCGCGGCGCGCGCGGCCGGGCCGGCACGCTGGCGCGCCCCTTCGTCCCGCTGGAGATAGAGCTGCGCGGGCGTTCCGAGCTGAAGAACCTGATACGCCTGGAGCCGGCCGGCACCGCGCACTGGCTCGACGGCGACGCGCTGTTCAGCGGCCTGTACCTCAACGAACTGATCATCCGCCTGCTGCCCGCCGAGGACGCCCATCCCGACCTCTTCGAGCACTACGCCGCGACCCTGCCGGCGCTGGCCGCGAGACGTCCGCTGGAGCCGCTGCTGCGGGCCTTCGAATGGCGCTTGCTGACCGAGCTGGGCTACGGCTTTCCGCTCGACCTGGACATCGCCGGGCAACCCATCGACCCCGCAGGCGTCTATCGTCTGCAACCGGACGCCGGCCTCGAGCCGGTCGGGCAGCTCCAGCCCGGGCTGTTCGGTGGTGCCGAACTGCTCGCCATGGCGGAGGCGGCCTGGGACCAGCCGGGCGCGCTGGCCGCGGCCAAGCGGCTGATGCGCCAGGCGCTGGCGCCGCACCTGGGCGGGCGGCCGCTGGTCAGCCGCGAGCTGTTCCTGGCCAGGGCCGCGGGGGCGGCGCCGCGGGAGTGAACCATCCGAACCATCTGCAACCTTGAGAGGAGAACGCGTGTGACCGAGCTGCAACGAATTCTGCTGGGGGTCAACATCGACCACGTGGCGACGCTGCGTCAGGCGCGCGGGACGCGCTATCCCGACCCGCTGAAGGCGGCGCTGGATGCGGAAGAGGCCGGCGCCGACGGCATCACCCTGCACCTGCGCGAGGACCGGCGGCACATCCAGGAGCGCGACGTGCGGATGATGAAGGACGCGCTGCAGACCCGCATGAACTTCGAGATGGGCGTCACCGAGCCAATGCTGGAGTTCGCCGAGAGCATCCGCCCGGAGCACATCTGCCTGGTGCCGGAAACGCGGCAGGAACTGACCACCGAAGGCGGCCTCGACGTCGCCGGCCAGGAGGCGCGCATCAAGGCGGCCGTCGAACGCCTGGCACGCACCGGCGCCGAGGTGTCGCTGTTCATCGATGCCGACCCGCGCCAGATCGAGGCGGCCAGCCGCATCGGCGCGCCGGCCATCGAGCTGCATACCGGGCGCTACGCCGACGCGCATACCCCGGCGGAGGCGGTGCTCGAACTGGCGCGCATCCGCGACGGGGTCGCCCTGGGGCTGGATCACGGCCTGGTGGTCAACGCCGGCCATGGCCTGCATTACCACAACGTCGAGGCGGTCGCGGCGATTCCCGGGGTCAACGAACTGAACATCGGCCACGCCATCGTCGCCCACGCCCTGTTCGTCGGCTTCAAGCAGGCGGTGCGTGAAATGAAGGCGCTGATTCTCGGCGCGTCGCCGCGTTCCTGAGGGGGACCGGCCCGGCGCCGCCCTGGGGTCTTCCGCCCGAACGAGCGCGGCGGGCCGCCCTTCGGCCCGCCGCCGAAATGACACTCCTCCGACGAACCGCTATCCTCTCGCGCCACCGCCGCCCTCTGCCAGGATGTGGCGGCCGGTGCCTCGCGGGCCACGAGCCTGCGCAAAGTCTGCCGAGGCGGGGTGATCCCCGTGCCTCACGATAACAAGGAACAAGCGAATGTCCCTCAGCAACCCCACGTTCGTCACCTTCGTGACCTACATTGCGGCGATGATCCTGATCGGCTTCCTCGCCTACCGTGCGACCAAGAATTTCGACGACTACATCCTCGGCGGGCGCAGCCTCGGCAGCTTCGTCACGGCGCTCTCGGCCGGTGCCTCGGACATGAGCGGCTGGCTGCTGATGGGCCTGCCCGGGGCGGTCTTCGTCGCCGGCCTGTCGGAAAGCTGGATCGCCATCGGCCTGATCATCGGCGCCTGGCTGAACTGGCTGTTCGTCGCCGGCCGGCTGCGCGTGCACACCGAGCACAACCACAACGCCCTGACCCTGCCTGACTATTTCTCGCACCGCTTCGAGGATGACAGCCGCCTGCTGCGCATCTTCTCGGCGCTGGTGATCCTGGTGTTCTTCACCATCTACTGCGCCTCGGGCGTGGTGGCCGGGGCGCGGCTGTTCGAGACCACTTTCGGCGTGCCCTACGACCTGGCGCTGTGGATCGGCGCGGCAGCGACCATCCTCTACGTATTCATCGGCGGCTTCCTCGCGGTGTCCTGGACCGACACCGTACAGGCCACGCTGATGATCTTCGCCCTGCTGCTGACGCCGCTGTTCGTGATCCTGGCGCTGGGTGACATCGGCGCGGCCATGGATACCATCGAATCGGTCAAGCCGGCCGCTTTCGACATGTTCAGCGGGCTGTCCTTCATCGCCATCGTCTCGCTGCTGGCCTGGGGCCTGGGCTATTTCGGCCAGCCGCACATCCTGGTGCGCTTCATGGCTGCCGACTCGGTCAGCAACATTCCCAACGCTCGCCGCATCGGCATGACCTGGATGATCCTGACCCTGGCCGGTGCCGTGGCGGTAGGCTTCTTCGGCATCGCCTACTTCGCCGGGCACCCGGACCAGGCCGGGCCGGTGAGCGAGAACGGCGAGCGGGTGTTCATGGAGCTGACCAAGATCCTGTTCAATCCCTGGATCGCCGGGATCATCCTCTCCGGCGTGCTGGCGGCGGTGATGAGCACCCTGAGCGCGCAACTGCTGGTGAGCTCCAGCGCGCTGACCCAGGATTTCTACAAGGCCTTCCTGCGCAAGGGCGCCTCGCAGACCGAGCTGGTCTGGGTCGGCCGCGCCATGGTGCTGATGATCGCGATGATCGCCATCGGTATCGCTTCGAACCCGGAGAGCAAGGTGCTGGGGCTGGTGTCCTACGCCTGGGCCGGTTTCGGCGCGTCCTTCGGCCCTGTGGTGCTGTTCTCGCTGCTGTGGAAGCAGATGACCCGCAACGGCGCGCTGGCCGGGATGCTGGTCGGTGCGGTGACCGTGGTGGTATGGAAGGAATTCATCGGCCTGGGGCTGTACGAGATCATTCCCGGCTTCATCCTCGCCAGCCTGGCGATCCTGGTGGTGAGCAAGCTGGGGCCGGCGCCGTCGGCGTCCATCCAGGCGCGCTTCGACGCGGCCGAGCGGGAGTACCAGCAGGGCTGAGGGCATCCCGGGCGGGCGAAAAAGGCCACCGGAGTCAGGCTGTCTAAAAGCTGGGGGTCTGCAGCCTAAGGCAGAGGCCGGGATGATACGCGGCCATCAGGCTCGCGGGTGGAGGGCGGTCTGGCCGGCAGTTTGGTGGGCTGAAGCCCACCCTACCAAGCTTGTCGCCAGCGGGTGCCAATGTAGGAGCGACCTTGGTCGCGAACCGATTTAACGCCATGCTTCTTCGCAAGCAAGGACTCGGCATCCCCCTCGCTCCAACGGGGCGGCGTTCACGTTGATGCGATGTTGCTTCAACGCGGCATCACCTCGGCCAAATCGATGCGTCGCCACAGCGCCTCGGCGAAGCTGTAGAGGGCGAAGGCGAGCAGCCCGAGCCCGATCGCCAGCAGGAGCAGCCAGCCGAACGGCAAGCCCTGCAGCGCTTCCAGCGCCTCCTTGAGCCCCGGCGGGTCGGTCGGCTGGTAGCGGCTGCCGCCGAGGACGAGCAGGGCGGCGATGATCAGGAATACGCAGCCGCGCGCGACAAGCCCGACGCGCGCCACCGGCCGCACCAGGCGCATGCGCTCTTCGGAGCACTGGAAGTGGCGTTCGAACTTCAGGCGCCAGGCCTTCACCAGGTGCGCGATGCCGACACCCAGCGGCACCAGCGCCATCAGGTAGATCACCCGGTTGGCGTTGTCGTAGCGCAGCAGGCGGGCCAGCAGGTCGTTGTCGCCTGCGCCTGCGCCCCCGGAGCCGAGGCCGGTGCCCAGCAGACCGAGCGCGAAGATCGCCAGCAGGCCGTTGACCAGCGCGCTGCCGACGAGTCCGGCGCGGATCAGCAGGCCCTTGCCATCAGTGCCGTGGCCATCGGTGTCGCCCAGCGCCTGGGTCAGGCGCCAGGCCACGTGCGCGAGCAGGCCGAGCGCCACCAGCCAGAGCAGGGTCGTGCCGAACGGCTGTTCGAGAATCCGCGTGATCGCCCCCCGGGTATCCACCGTATCGCCCGAGCCCATGGCCGCCATCACCGCGAAGCAGGCCACGATCACGTACACCACACCGCGTGCGGCGTAGCCGCCACGTGCCAGCCAGACCACCCCTCGGGTCACGGTCATTCGGCCTCGTTCTCCATTCGACCTTTATATGAGGTGTAGACGGCTGCGTTTCGGTATCGGTTCGCAGGCGCGTTGGACGCATCCATCGAGAGGGGCGGGCGGTCGGGACGACGATAGGCAGGATTGTTGAGAAGCATTAGTATTTGCGAACAAAAGCACAGGAGAGCCTGAATGGCCACCGACGGCGTTCTCGGACGACACGAGCTGCAGCGCTTCTATGCCGACCACCATCGCTGGCTGCACGGCTGGCTGCGGCGACAGCTCGGTTGTCGGGACAATGCCGCCGATCTGGCCCAGGACACCTTCGTGCGCCTGCTCGCCCGTGAGCAGGATTTGCGCGCCATCCGCGAGCCTCGCGCCTATCTGCATGCCATCGCCCGCGGGCTGCTGCTCAATCATTGGCGGCGGCGCCGAATCGAACAGGCCTACCTGGAGGCACTGGCCGCCCGGCCCGAGCCCTGCGCGCCGTCGCCGGAGCGCCGCGCACTGATCATCGAGGCCCTGCTGGAAATCGACCGGCTGCTCTCCGGCCTGCCGGAAAAGGCGCGCCGCGCGTTCCTGCTGTCGCAGCTCGAAGGACTCACCTATGCGGCGATCGGCGCCGAGCTCGGCGTCTCCGAACGGATGGTGAAGAAGTACATGGCCCAGGCCATGTTCGCCTGCCTGAACGTGGAACCGCTGGCCGAGGGGGATCTGTGAATCCCAGGGCGCTGCAGCAGGCGGCGGAGTGGTTCGCCGTGCTGCAGTCGGGACAGGCTGGCGAGGCCGAGCACCGCGCCTGGCGACGCTGGCTAGAGCGCAGCGCCGAGCACCGCCAGGCCTGGGCGCGGGTCGAGCGGATCAGCGGGCAGTTCCAGGCGTTGTCGCAGGACGCCACGGCGCGTGCGGCCGGACGCGGGCTGAGCGGCCCGTCGATGGGGCGCCGGCGGATGCTCAAGACCCTCTGCGTGGCCGGCGGAGCCGGTGTGCTCGGGACCCTGGCCGGCCCCGCCTGCCGCGACTGGATGGCCGACGAGCGCACGGCGGTGGGCGAGGTGCGTGCGCTGACCCTGGCCGACGGTTCGCAGCTGTGGCTGAACACCGACACCGCGCTGGACATCCGCGTGGCGGCTGAAGGCCCACACCTCATCCTGCGTCGCGGCGAGCTGCTGCTGGAGTCGGCCGCCGAGGCACGCATCCATGTGAGCGCCCGGGACGCCGAGCTGGCCGGCAGCGGGGCGCGAATGGCCCTGTACCAGGGCGACGGCGAAAGCCGCGTCAGCCTCTACGAGGGCGCGCTGCGCCTGTCGCTGACAGCGCGGCCGGGCGTGGTGGAGGAAGCGATGCCCGGGCACGAGCTGCTGTTCGATTCCGCGCGGTTGCTCGGCTCGGGGCCGGCCGCTGCCGGGGCGCGGGCCTGGGCCACCGGCGTGCTGCTCGCCGACCACCTGCGGCTCGACGATTTCGTCGCCCAGCTCGGGCGCTATCGCCGCGGCTATCTCGGCTGCGACACGCGGATCGCCGGCTTGCGCGTGGTCGGCGCCTATCCGCTGGCAGACACCGACCGGGTGCTGGATATCCTCGCCGGCACCCTGCCGATCCGCGTCAATCGGCGCCTGCCCTGGTGGGTGAGCCTCGAGCCGGCTGCGGCTTGAGGCAGCCGAACGCGCAAGTAAAAATTATTCTTATTCAGGTTCCCCTTTTTAGGAGCCCGCGGGGCATACAGGCACAGGTCCCCCGCGGGACGCCAGAGAAGCAGGAAACCACCGATGCCCGTAGTTACCGCTTGCCCTTCCTACGCCGGCCGCCGCCGGCTGCGCCACGCCATACACGCCGCCCTCCTGACGCTGCCGTTGGCAGCCGCCTTGCCTGCCCCGGCGTGGGCGGCCGGGCCCACCGAGGTCGAGCAGGGCAGCCGGCCGGTGGACATTCCCGCCGGGCCGCTGTCCAGCAGCCTCAGTCGCTTCGCCGCCGAGGCGGGCATCGTGCTTTCGGTGGACGGCAGCCTGGTCGCCGGGCGCCAGGCGCCGGCGCTGTCCGGCCGCTACACGCCGGAGCAGGGGCTGGCGCGCCTGCTGGAAGGCTCCGGGCTGCAGGCCACGCAGGATGCACAAGGCACCTGGTCGCTGCGGCCGGTGCCCGGCGAGGGCGCGGCGACGGAACTGGCGCCGATGGTGATCGAGGGCTTCGCGCTGGGTAATGCACTCGGCGATACCGAGGGCTACAACGCCACCCACAGCATGGTCGCCACCAAGACCAGCATGCCACTGCTGGAAACGCCGCAGACCGTTTCGGTGGTCACCCGCCAGCAGATCGAGGACCAGGGCGCGCGCAACGTCTCCCAGGCGCTGCGCTACACGCCCGGGGTGATGAGCTCGCCCTACGGCGCCACCACCCGCTACGACTACGTGGCGATGCGCGGCATCAACGACGGCTCGGTGGACAACCTGTTCCTCGACGGCCTCAAGCTCATGGGCGACAGCGGCACCTACAGCAGCCTGCAGGTCGATCCGTACTTCATCGAACGCATCGACGTGCTCAAGGGGCCGTCCTCGGTCCTCTACGGCCGCAGCCTGCCGGGCGGGCTGGTGGCGATGACCACCAAGAAGCCGCAGTACGAAAGCCGGCGGCAACTGCAACTGTCCTACGGCAGCCACGACTACAAGCAGGCGGCCTTCGACTTCACCGGTCCGCTGGACGACCAGCAACGGATCGCCTACCGGCTGACCGGCGTGGCCAAGGACGCCGACACCCAGGTCGATGGCGTCGAGGAGCAGCGCTATGCGGTCATGCCGTCGCTGAGCATCAACTTCAGCGACGACACCCGGTTGACCCTGCTGGCCATGCTCCAGCACGATCCGGAAAGCGGCTACCACGGCGGCCTGCCGGCCGACGGCACGGTCACCTCGCACAATGGCCGGCGCATCTCGCGCAGCTTCTTCGAGGGCGACGAGGACTACGAGAAGTTCGAGCGCGACCAGCAGATGGTCGGCTACCAGCTCGAGCACCGCTTCAACGATAGGGTGTCGGCCCGGCAGAATTTCCAGTACCTGGATTCCACCGTCGAGTCCGGGCAGGTCTACCAGTATGGTTACGCGACCCAGGACCAGCTGGTGCGCTACTACACCGGCGCCGACGAGGCGCTGCACGCCTGGACGCTGGACAACCAGGTGCAGTTTCTGTTCGACACCGGGGCGTTGAGCCACACCCTGGTGACCGGCCTGGACTACCAGCGGCGCAAGGCCAAGGTCAGCTACGACGGCGCCAACGGGATCGCCGGGATCGACCCCTTCACCGGCGCGGTCGGGCCGGCAACCCGCAGTTCTATCACCAGTACGACGAAAGCCGGGAGCTCGAGCAGACCGGCCTCTACGTTCAGGACCTGGTCAACCTGGGCAACTGGCGCTTCTCGCTGGGCGCGCGGCAGGACTGGGTCGACGTGTCCTTCCGGCAGACCGAGTCGGTGTACGGCGACCAGGCCGATAGCGCCAAGCTCGAACGGTTCACCGGGCGGGTCGGCGTGCTCTACGCCTTCGACAACGGCCTGTCGCCCTACGCCAGCTACTCGGAATCCTTCAACCCCAACGCGACGGGGGCCTACAACTTCGACGGCAGCGCCTACGACATCACTCTGCTCGATCCCACCGAGGGCGAGCAGGTGGAAGTGGGCCTGAAGTACCAGCCGCTGGGCAGCGACGATCTCTATACGGTCTCGCTGTTCGACCTCGAGCAGTCCAACCTGTCGAGCAAGGATTCCAACGAGAGTTTCTTCCGTTCGGTCGGCGAGATCACCTCGCGCGGGGTGGAAGTGGAAGCGCGCCTGCGCCCGCGGGACAACCTCAACGTGCTGGCCAGCTACACCTGGATGGACGTCGAGTACAGCAAGGACTACGTCGGCACGGTGGGGGTGAACAACCGCGGCAACACGCCCAATGCGGTGGCGCGCAACATGGCGGCGCTGTGGGCCGACTACACCCTGGACGGCGGGCCGCTCGCCGGCCTGCAGATCGGCGCCGGGGCACGCTACTTCGGCAAGAGCTGGGCGGACGCGGAGAACACCCTGCGCCTGCCGTCCTATACGTTGTACGACGCGATGCTCGGCTACGACCTGTCGCGGGTCGGCCTCGACGGGCTGGGCGTGCGCCTGAACCTGAACAACCTCACCGACGAGAAGTACGTGGCCGCCTGCAACAGCCTCAACCAGTGCTACTACGGCGAGGCGCGCAACCTGATGGCCACCCTGACCTACGACTTCTGAGCCCCGCCGGCCGTCTTCTCGGGCGGCCGGGACGTGGCCGTCCGGAGGGACGATGCGTTCACTGCTGTTACTGCTGCACCGCTACGTCGGCCTGGCAATCGCCCTGTTCCTGGCGCTCGCCGGCCTGACCGGCAGCGTGCTGGCCTTCCACCACGAACTCGACGAGTGGCTCAACCCCGGCTTCTACCAGACGCCCGGGCAGGGCGAACCGCTCGGTCCGGGTGAGCTAGTCGAGCGGATCGAACAGCGCTATCCGCGCATGCAAGTCTGGTACATGGAGCTGCCCGACGAGCCGCAGCACTCGGCATTGCTCGCCCTGGTGCCGCGCAACGATCCGGGCACCGGCCAGCCCTACGCGGAAAAGCCGGTGGTGCGCTACCTCGACCCGGTCACCGCGGCGGAGGTCGGCAGCCGGCACTGGGGCGAATGCTGTTTCGCCCGGGAGAAGCTGGTGCCCTTCCTGCTGGAATTTCACTACAACCTGGCGCTACCGGGCAGCTGGGGGCTATGGCTGATGGGCATCGTGGCGATCCTCTGGGTGCTGGACTGCCTGGTGTCGCAGCTGCTCACCTTCCCGCGCGGCCGGCCGTTCCTGCGCAAATGGGCGCCGGCCTGGCGGATCAAGCGCGGCCACCTGCACCGCGCCACGCTCGACCTGCACCGCGCCAGCGGCCTCTGGCTGTGGCTGTTGCTGCTGCCGGTGGCGGTCAGCAGCGTGGCGATGAACCTGCCGGAGCAGGTGTTCAAGCCCGCGGTCTCGCTGTTCTCGCCGGTGCCGGCGAGCGTCTACCAGGCGCGCAGCCACCTGCCGGCCGAGGCGCTGGGAACGACCACCTACGGCTATCGGCAGGCGTACGCCCATGCCCTCGAACACGGACGTGCTCTGGGCCTGCACGAGCCGGTCACCGAGCTGTACTACAGCTTCCAGTACAACTTCTACGGCGCCGGCTTCGGCGAGCACGACAGCCCGCAGGGCAATGCCTGGGTGTTCTTCCACGGCACCGATGGCAGCCGCCTGCTGGGCCAGGAGATTCCCGGGCGCGGCAGCTGGGGCGAGCGTTTCTTCCAACTGCAGGCGCCGATCCACGGCGGGCGGATACTCGGCCTTCCGGGGCGGCTGGCGATCGCCGTGCTGGGGCTGGTGGTCGCGGTGCTCTCGGTGACCGGCGTGGCTATCTGGTGGCGCAAGCGTCGCGCTCCGGCGCGCGCGCGGGCGCGGCGCCTGGTCGAGGCGGGGTGACCGGCACGACCGCCCGCCGCAGCGGCCCGTCGAGCAGCCACTGGCGGGCGCGGCTGACGAATTGCTCCTGGAACACCACGCAGAAGGCGATGGTGAACAGCAGCAGGAACGGGTAGTAGCCGAGGAACAGCGGCTGCGCCTTGGCCTGTGCGACGCAGGCCACGGCATTGTTCAGGCACAGCTGGAAATCGATGTTGAGCAGCATCTCCAGACGCCGGAAGACGATGAAAATCGGCGTGTGCAGGGCGAACATCGGCAGCGACGCGCCGCCCAGCCGGCGCGCCCAGCGACGATGCCGCTCGTTCGCCGGGCTCGGGATCATCGCGCAAAGACCCACGGTCGCCAGCACCATCGGCAGCATCAGCCCGTTGTGCAGCAGTACGTACCAGTGGTTGCCGCCGTGCCAGTTGAGTTCGGCGGCGATGCTCAGGCCGACGCCCAGCGCCACCACGGCGAGCAGCTTGATCGGCCCGTGCAGCCCGCTGCCGGCCATCTCGTACTCGCGAAACAGCAGGTAGGCCAGTATGCCGGCGAGGAACACCGGCAGGCGGAAGAGCGGGAAATGATGCAGCAGCCCGATCCAGGTCGAGCCATAGTCGCCATTCAGGATGACCACCACCGGCGGGATCAGGCAGGCGATCCAGGTGAGCAGCAGCAGCCAGACCTTGTGCCGTGCCGCCGCCAGGCGCGGGGCGAAATAGGGGAAGACCAGGTAGAAGAAGAACAGTGTCGAGATCGACCAGAGCGGGCCGTTGTAGGCGAGGAAGACCGGGTTCCAGGCATGCAGCAGGGTCAGCTGCAGCAGGGCGTTGAGCGCCAGCTCGAGATCGCTCAGGTGGTATTCGAGCTGCTCGGGCGCGGTGCGCTTGAGCAGGTCGTCGGCGCGGTAGGCCAGGTGCAGGTCGGTGTGGCTGTCGAAGGTGCCGGTGATCAGCACCAGGGCGATGCAGCTGGCCAGGCCGACCAGGTGGATGGGGTAGAGGTTGGCGAAGCGCTTGGCCATGATGCTCGTCGGCCGTTCGCGAAGCCGGTTGCCGTCCAGGTAGACGTGCGCGAGCAGGAACCCCGACAGGGCGAAGAAGCAACTGGTGGCGAAGAACCCCAGCTCGTTCACTTCCACCAGGCCGTCGAGTCGCGTGTAGCTCTCGTAGAACGGCAGCGTGTGGTACATCACCAGATACACGCCGAGGAAGAAACGCAACCACTCGAGACCGATGAACTTCTCTTTGCCCGCCTGCATGCGTACGACTTTCCTAGGTGGTGGCCCGTTAATACTGGACCGCCAGCAGGCGGGAAGTGTTCCAAAGTTTTTCAAGCGAGGCGTCGCTCAATGCCGAGAGGAACGACCTGCGGTCAGGGACGGATCTCGATCAGCGTCCCGTCCTTGACCAGCGTCCAGAGCTCGCGCATGTCCTCGTTCTTCAGCGCGATGCAGCCTTCGGTCCAGTCCAGCGTGTGGAAATACCATTCCGGATAGTCCTCATCCAGCGGCGTGCCGTGCAGCATGATCATGCTGCCGGGCGGCACGCCTTCGGCATGCGCACGGGCCAGGTCGCGGGCGTTGGGGTAGGAGATGTGCATGGCCAGGTTGTACTTGTCGCTGACCTTGCGCCAGTCGATCCAGTAGAAGCCTTCCGGGGTGCGCCGGTCGCCTTCGCGCTGCTTCGGGCCCCTGGGTTCCTTGCCGAGGGAGATGCGGTAGCTCTTCAGCGTCTCGCCGCGGCTGACCAGATGCAGGCGACGCTCGGACTTGACCACCAGGACCTTGTCGATCATGGCTCCGTCCAGGCTGGGGGCTGCGTTGGCGTGGGACAGGAGGGTGAAACCGAAACAGAAAACGGCGAGGAACCAGCGCATCGAGGTATGTCCCGGGAAAACGACTGCATCAGGCCCGTTGGCGCTTGGCCCGCAACGCGTCGACCGCCTCGTTGCGCACCGGGAAGGCCTGCTGCTCCCGGTCGGAGAAGTAGCATTCTAGGGTACGGCCGATGGTCGGGAAAGCCAGCTCGGACCAGGGGATGTCGGCCTGCTCGAACAGCCTTACCTCCAGGCTTTCGCTCCCCGGGGCGAAGGTCGGTTCGGTCAGCGCACCGCGGAAGAACATGTACACCTGGTCGATGTGCGGCAGGTCGAAGAGCATGTACAGCTCGAGGTCGCGCAGCTCGGCGCAGGCCTCTTCCAGCGTCTCGCGGCGGGCGGCCTGCTCGAGGGTTTCGCCGTTCTCCATGAAGCCGGCCGGCAGCGTCCAGTAGCCGCGGCGCGGCTCGATCGCGCGTCGGCACAGCAGCACCTGGGAACCCCACACCGGCAGGCAGCCGGCGACGATGCGCGGATTCTGGTAATGCACGGTGGTGCAATGGTCGCAGACGAAGCGCGGCCGATTGTCGCCTTCGGGGATGCGCTGGACGAGCGTGCCGCCGCACTGATTGCAGAATTTCATACCGGTTCCTCGTGCTTTCCGACCTAATCTTGGCCGGCTCCCGCCGGCCGGGCAAGCCGCGCCGCGAGCCCGCGGGTGGTGGGCGGGCCACGGGTTTCGTGCCATGATGCCGGTCCGAATACCAGACGAGGCCCTGCATGCTGGACGACATCTTCCAACGGGTGCGGGACTACAGCCCGCGGCTCCTGGAACCGGAGGGCACACTGCCCGAAGCCGCCGTACTGATGCCGATCACGCGCTCGGACGCGCCGGAGCTGGTGCTCACGCTGCGCGCCAGCGGCCTGTCGACGCACGGCGGCGAGGTGGCCTTTCCCGGAGGCCGGCGCGACCCGGAAGACGCCGACCTGGTCCAGACCGCGCTGCGCGAGGCCGAGGAAGAGGTCGGGCTGGCGCCGGGCCTGGTGGAAATCGTCGGACCGCTCAGCAGCCTGGTCTCGCGCTACGGCATCCACGTCACGCCCTACGTGGGCTTCGTCCCCGACTACTTCGAATACCGCCCCAACGATGCGGAGATCGCCTCGGTGTTTTCCGTGCCGCTGGAGTTCTTTCGGCAGGACCCGCGCGAGGTGACCCACCGCATCGACTACGTCGGCCAGAGCTGGTACGTGCCGGCCTATCAGTACGGCGACTATCGTATCTGGGGGCTGACCGCGACCATGATCGTCGAACTGGTGAACGTCATCTACGACGCCGGCATCGACCTGCGCCGCGCACCTCCATCCTTCATCGATCTGAGCAGCAGCAAGAGGTCCTGACCGTGAAATACCGCCTGGGAGATTCCCGCGTCGACGCCCATCCGCAGAGCTGGGCCGCCCCCAGCGCCACCCTGATCGGCAAGATCCGTCTCGACGAGGGCGCCAGCGTCTGGTTCGGCGCGGTGCTGCGCGGCGACAACGAGCTGATCCACATCGGCCCGAACAGCAACGTACAGGACGCCGCGGTGATGCACACCGACATGGGCTATCCGCTGACGCTGGGCACCGGGGTGACCATCGGCCACCACGCCATGCTGCACGGCTGCACGGTCGGCGACTACAGCCTGATCGGCATCAACGCCGTGGTGCTCAACGGGGCGAAGATCGGCAAGTACTGCATCATCGGCGCCAATGCGCTGATCCCCGAAGGCAAGGAGATTCCCGACGGCTCGCTGGTGATGGGCTCGCCGGGCAAGGTGGTGCGCGAACTCAGCGAAGAGCAGCGCAAGAAGCTCGAGGCCAGCGCGGCGCACTACGTGCACAACGCGCAGCGCTACGCCCGCGATCTGGCGGAGGACGCTTGAGCACCGTCCCCTCCGGCCCGGCCGCACGTCCCGTGCGTTCGCCCTGCGTCAGCATCTGCGCGCTGAACGACGCCGACATCTGTGTCGGCTGCCAGCGCAGCGCCAGCGAAATCAGCCGCTGGGGCCGTATGACCGACGACGAGCGCCGCGAAGTTCTGGTCCTCTGCCAGCTGCGCGCCCGCGAGAGCGGCAACCTGCTTTAACACTCCTTTTCCATTTCGAGGAACATCATGTCCCGCATCGGTACGCCCCTGTCCGCCAGCGCCACCCGTGTCCTGCTCTGTGGTTCCGGCGAGCTGGGCAAGGAACTGGTGATCGAACTGCAACGCCTGGGCGTGGAAGTCATCGCCGTCGACCGCTATGCCAACGCTCCGGCGATGCAGGTCGCCCATCGCAGCCACGTCATCAACATGCTCGACGGCGCCGCGCTGCGAGCGCTGATCGAGCAGGAGCGGCCGCACTACATCGTGCCGGAGATCGAGGCGATCGCCACCGCGACCCTGGTCGAGCTGGAGTCCGAGGGCTTCACCGTGATCCCTACGGCGCGCGCGGCGCAACTGACCATGAACCGCGAGGGCATCCGCCGCCTCGCCGCGGAAGAGCTCGGCCTGCCGACCTCGCCCTATCGCTTCGCCGATTCGCTGGAAGCCTGCCGCGAGGCGGCGCTGGCGCTCGGCTTCCCGTGCCTGGTCAAGCCGGTGATGAGCTCGTCGGGCAAGGGCCAGTCGGTGCTGCGCGGCACCGAGGACATCGATGCCGCCTGGAACTACGCGCAGGCCGGCGGCCGTGCGGGGCAGGGGCGGGTCATCGTCGAGGGTTTCATCGACTTCGACTACGAGATCACCCTGCTGACCGTGCGCCATGCCGGCGGCACCAGCTTCTGCCAGCCGGTCGGCCACCGCCAGGAGAAGGGCGACTACCAGGAATCCTGGCAGCCGCAGCCGATGACCGCAGCGGCGCGCGCCGAGGCCGAGCGCATCGCCCTGGCGATCACCGACGGGCTCGGTGGGCGTGGCATCTTCGGCGTGGAGCTGTTCGTCAAGGGCGATCAGGTGTGGTTCTGCGAGGTGTCCCCGCGCCCGCACGACACCGGCCTGGTGACCCTGGTGTCGCAGGACCTGTCCGAGTTCGCCCTGCATGCGCGGGCCATTCTCGGCCTGCCGATCCCGGCGATCCGCCAGCTCGGCCCGGCGGCCTCGGCGGTGGTGCTGGTGGAGGGCGAGTCGACGCAGATGACCTTCGGCGGGCTGGAAGAGGCGCTGGCGGAGCCGGACACCGCCCTGCGCCTGTTCGGCAAGCCGGAGGTGAAGGGGCAGCGCCGTCTGGGCGTGGCGCTGGCGCGCGGCGAATCGATCGAAGCGGCACGGGCCAAGGCGACCCGCGCCGCGCGGGCGGTGAAGGTCGACCTCTGATCGGCAGCGGGCGTCCGCGGGAGCGGGCGCCTATTCCTCGCTTTCTTCTTCCGGGTCCTGGCCCGCGTCCCAGGCGCGCACGCTCTTCACGCGGTTCTCCGCGGCCTGGAGGATCTCCAGGCGGTAGCGGCCGATCTGCAGGCAGACGCTGCTGTCCGGAATGTGCTCGAGCGCCTCGGTGATCAGCCCGTTGAGCGTCTTCGGGCCCTCGCACGGCAGGTGCCAGCCCAGCGCGCGGTTCACCTCGCGGATGTAGGCGGCGCCGTCGATCACCTGGGTGCCGTCGTCCTGCGGATGGATGTCCGGACTGCGCAGGGCGTCCTGGTTGCTGAACTCGCCGACGATTTCCTCGAGGATGTCCTCCAGGGTGACGATGCCGAGCACGTCACCGTATTCGTCGACGACGATGCCGATGCGCCGCTTCTGCTTCTGGAAGTTCAGCAGCTGGGTCGACAGCGGCGTGTTTTCCGGCACGAAGTAGGGCTCGGTGCAGGCTTCGAGCAGGGCTTCCTTGGTCAACTGGTCGTGGCTGAGCAGGCGCGCGATATGGCGCATGTGCACCACGCCTTCGATCTGGTTGATGTCCTCGCGATAGACCGGCAGCCGGGTGTGCGGCGTGGTGCGCAGCTGGCCGATGATGGTCTCCAGGTCGTCGTCCAGGTTGATGCCGGCCACCTCGTGGCGCGGGATCATGATGTCGTCCACCGTCACCCGTTCGAGATCGAGGATGCCGAGCAGCATGCTCTGGCGATTGAGCGGCAGGCTGGTGCCCGATTCGCGCACTACGCTGCGCAGTTCCTCGGTGGACAGCGTATCGCTGCCCTTTGCCGCCGGATCGATGCCGATGAGTTTGAGCAGGCCGTTGCTGATCCAGCCGAGCGTGGCCACCAGCGGGTAGAGGATGCGTTGCAGGAACGTCAGCGGCAGGCTGAACGGGTAGGCCACCAGTTCCGGGCGCAGCGCGGCGAGGGTCTTCGGGGTGATCTCGCCGAAGATCAGCAGCAGGATGGTCAGGCCGAGGGTGGCGATGGCGATGCCCGCTTCGCCCCACAGCTGCATCGCCAGCACCGTGGCGATCGACGAGGCGAGGATGTTGACGAAGTTGTTGCCCACCAGGATGGTGCCGAGCAGGCGATCGGGCCGCGACAGCAGGCGGCTGGCGCGGCGCGCCGCGCGATGTCCCTCCTTGGCCTGGTGCCGCAGCCGGTAGCGGTTGAGGCTGAGCATGCCGGTCTCGGCGCTGGAGAAGAACGCCGAACACAATAGAAGGAAGACCAGCAGGCCAACGAGGAAGCCGGGAGGTAGGTTTTCCATCAGGCCGTCATCAGATGTGCAGGATGAATTCGCGGACCAGCTTGCTGCCGAAGTAGGCCAGCATCAGCAGGCAGAAGCCTGCGAGCGTCAGGCGGATCGCCTTGTGCCCGCGCCAGCCCAGGCGATGACGACCCCACAGCAGGACGCCGAACACCACCCAGGCCAGCACCGACAGCGCGGTCTTGTGCACCAGATGCTGGGCGAACAGGTCGTCGAGGAACAGCCAGCCGGACAGCAGCGAGGCCGAGAGCAGCAGCCACCCGGCCCAGAGGAAGCCGAACAGCAGGCTTTCCATGGTCTGCAGCGGCGGGAAGTTGCGGATCACCCCGGAAGGGTGCTTGTGCTTGAGGTAGTGATCCTGCAGCAACAGCAGGAGCGACTGGAAGACGGCGATCGTCAGCAGCCCGTAGGCGATGATCGAGAACAGGATGTGCGCCAGGATGCCGGGCGCCTCGGTGATCACCTGGGGCGTGCCCGAGGGGGCGAACTGGCCGAGCAGCACCGTCAGGCAGCCGAGCGGGAACAGCGGCAGCAGCAGGTTCTCCACCGGCATGCGGTTGACCGCCAGCAGCAGCAGGAGGATGACGGCAGCGGCGATCAGGCTGGAGGCGGTGAAGAAGTCCAGCACCAGGCCGGCGGGGGCGAGCAGCTGGTAGACCAGGCTGGCACCATGCGCGAGCAAGGCCAGGGAGCCAAGCAGCAGGAGCAGACGTCTGTCCGGCACGGCGCGTTGTGCCAGCCGCAGGCCCTGGTAGCCGGTGGCACCGGCGTAGAGGCAGGCGGCGGCAAGGCTTGGCAGCAGAGGATACATAGGTCCTGCAAAGGCGATCGGAAAGGGCGTGAGTGTGGCATAAACCTCCTGACCGCAAAAGCGGCAGGCGGCACGCTCCGGCGTTAAAAGCATGACGGGCGGGGTACCGGCCGGCGGCGCCCAGCTTCTATAATCCCGGCCCTCACCCTATCGGCGTGGAATGCTCATGTTCGAAAACCTTACCGACCGTCTTTCCCAGACCCTGCGTCATGTCACCGGCAAGGCCAGGCTGACCGAGGACAACATCAAGGACACCCTGCGCGAAGTGCGCATGGCGCTGCTCGAGGCCGACGTGGCGCTGCCGGTGGTCAAGGAGTTCGTCAACCGGGTCAAGGAGCGCGCGGTCGGCACCGAGGTCTCCAAGAGCCTGACCCCGGGCCAGGCGTTCGTGAAGATCGTGCGCGCCGAGCTCGAGGAGCTGATGGGCGCCGCCAACGAGGAACTGGCGCTGAACGTCGCGCCGCCGGCGGTGGTGCTGATGGCCGGCCTGCAGGGCGCGGGCAAGACCACCACGGTCGGCAAGCTCGCGCGGCACCTCAAGGAGCGCCGGAAGAAATCGGTGCTGGTGGTTTCGGCCGACGTCTACCGGCCCGCGGCGATCAAGCAGCTGGAGACCCTGGCCGGCGAAGTCGGCGTGACCTTCTTCCCCTCGGACGCCAGCCAGAAGCCGGTGGACATCGCCCAGGCGGCGATCCGCGAGGCGAAGCTCAAGTTCATCGACGTGGTGCTGGTGGACACCGCTGGCCGCCTAGCCGTGGACGCCGAGATGATGGCCGAGATCCAGGCCATCCATGCGGCGATCAAGCCGGCCGAGACGCTGTTCGTGGTCGACGCCATGACCGGCCAGGACGCCGCCAACACCGCCAAGGCCTTCGGCGATGCGCTGCCATTGACCGGCGTGGTGCTGACCAAGGTCGACGGCGACGCGCGCGGCGGCGCGGCGCTGTCGGTGCGTCACGTCACCGGCAAGCCGATCAAGTTCCTCGGCATGGGCGAGAAGAGCGACGCCCTCGAACCCTTCCACCCGGACCGCATCGCCTCGCGCATCCTCGGCATGGGCGACGTGCTCAGCCTCATCGAGCAGGCCGAGCAGACCCTCGACCGCGAGAAGGCCGAGAAGCTCACCAGGAAGCTGAAGAAAGGCAAGGGCTTCGACCTCGAGGACTTCCGCGACCAGCTGCAGCAGATGAAGAACATGGGTGGCCTCGGCGGGCTCATGGACAAGCTGCCGATGATGGGCGGGGTGAACCTGTCGCAGATGGGCAACGTCCAGGGCGCGGCCGAGAAGCAGTTCAAGCAGATGGAAGCCATCATCAATTCCATGACTCCGGCCGAGCGCCGCGATCCGGAAATCATCAGCGGCTCGCGCAAGCGCCGCATCGCCCTGGGTTCCGGCACCCAGGTGCAGGACATCGGTCGGCTGATCAAGCAGCACAAGCAGATGCAGAAGATGATGAAGAAGGTGACCGGCAAGGGCGGCATGGCGAAGATGATGCGCGGCATGGGCGGGATGTTCCCCGGCGGCGGCATGCCGAAGTTCTAGCGGCGCGGCTATAGGCGGTAGGTCAAAAGCGGCTACAGGCTACAGGCTACAGGCTACAGGCTGCAGGCTGCAGGCGAAAGGCGCGGAAAAGCGCTTGACAGCGTTTTGGCGAGGCCCGACACACTGGAAGCCTTCAGCCTTCAGCCTTCAGCCTTCAGCCTTCAGCCTTCAGCCTTCAGCCTTCAGCAAAACAGTTTGCAAAATCCCCGGCATTCCTTAAAATACGCGGCCTTTCGGGCCCAGGCCCATTTTAAGTGTGTGCCTTAAGTTAGCACCGACTACAGGAACGATGTTCACATGGTAACCATCCGTCTCGCCCGTGGCGGCTCCAAGAAGCGCCCTTTCTACCACCTGACCGTGACCAACAGCCGCAATGCGCGTGATGGTCGCTTCGTCGAGCGCATCGGTTTCTTCAACCCGGTCGCCACCGGTAGCGAAGTTCGCCTCTCGGTCGACCAGGAGCGCGCTGCCTACTGGCTGGGCCAGGGCGCACAGCCGTCCGAGCGCGTTGCTCAACTGCTCAAGGAAGCCGGCAAGGCCGCTGCCTGAGCACCATGAACAGCATGCCGGCACCGGCCGACGACCTCCTGGTCCTTGGCAAGATCGTTTCGGTGCATGGCATACGGGGCGAGGTGAAGGTCTACTCCTTCACCGATCCCATCGACAATCTGCTGGATTACCGTCACTGGACGCTCAGGCGAGGTGACGAGGTCCGGCAGGTCGAACTGGCCAACGGCCGACTGCAAGGTAATGTTCTGGTCGCCAAGCTGGCGGGCCTGGACGACCGGGAGGTCGCGCGGACCTACGCGGACTTCGAGATCTGCGTGCCGCGCTCGGAGCTGCCGGCGCTGGAAGAGGGCGAGTTCTACTGGCACCAGCTGGTGGGGTTGAAGGTCGTCGACCAGACTGGGCAACTGCTCGGCAAGGTGGATCACCTGTTCGAGACCGGCGCCAACGATGTCCTGGTGGTCAGGCCCTGTGTCGGCAGCCTGGATGAGCGCGAGCGCCTGCTGCCCTACACCGATCAGTGCGTGCTGAGCATCGACCTGGAAGCGGGCGAGATGCGGGTCGACTGGGACGCGGATTTCTGATCGATGGGAATGCGCGTCGACGTCATCACGCTGTTTCCGGAGATGTTCGCCGCGGTCAGCGACTACGGCATCACCAGCCGCGCGGTGAAGCAGGGCCTGCTGCATCTGGTCTGCTGGAACCCGCGGGCCTACACCGAGGATCGGCACCAGACCGTGGACGACCGGCCCTTCGGCGGCGGCCCCGGGATGGTGATGAAGATCAGGCCGCTGGAGGCAGCGCTGGCCGATGCCAGGCTCGCCGCCGGCGAGCGGGCGAAGGTGATCTACCTCTCGCCGCAGGGGCGGCCGCTGAAACAGGCCGCCGTGCGCGAGCTGGCGAAGGAGGAGGCACTGATCCTCATCGCCGGCCGCTACGAAGGCATCGACGAGCGCTTCATCGAGGCGCATGTGGATGAGGAATGGTCGATCGGCGACTACGTGCTGTCCGGCGGCGAGCTGCCGGCGATGGTGCTGATCGATTCGGTGACCCGGTTGCTCCCTGGAGCGCTGGGGCATGCTGATTCGGCCGAGGAGGATTCGTTTTCGTACGGCCTGCTTGACTGTCCGCACTACACCCGCCCGGAGGTGTATGCGGATAAACGTGTTCCTGAGGTGCTGCTCAGCGGCAATCACGAACACATCCGGCGCTGGCGTTTGCAGCAGTCCCTCGGGCGGACCTGGGAACGCCGCGCTGATCTTCTGGATAGCCGCTCGCTTTCTGGAGAAGAGCAAAAGCTGTTGGCGGAATACATTCGTCAGCGGAACGATAGTTAACGTATCGATGGCCGCCCAGAGGCGTGCCTTAGGAGCACAGCATGACCAACAAGATCATCCAGCAGCTCGAAGCCGAGCAGATGAGCAAGGAAATCCCGCCGTTCGCCCCCGGTGACACCGTGGTCGTTCAGGTGAAGGTGAAGGAAGGCGATCGTCAGCGTCTCCAGGCCTTCGAGGGCGTGGTGATCGGCAAGCGCAACCGTGGCCTGAACAGTGCCTTCACCGTGCGCAAGATCTCCAACGGCGTGGGCGTGGAGCGTACCTTCCAGACCTACAGCCCGCTGGTCGACAGCGTCAGCGTCAAGCGCCGCGGCGACGTGCGCAAGGCCAAGCTGTACTACCTCCGCGAACTGTCCGGCAAGGCAGCGCGCATCAAGGAGAAGCTGTCCTGAGGACGGCGCTCCCGCCAAGCAGAAAAGCAGCCTGAGGGCTGCTTTTTTGTGCGTATCCGAAAAGGGGCCCGAAGGCGTAAGTCCCGCCGAGGCGCTCGCAACTGCCTGCGTGGCAGCGTGACAACAACGACAACACTCGCGACACGGCGGCAGCCACCTGACCCAGAGAGCAGTGGCATGACCCCGAGAGAACATGAAATCCTGAGCCGTATCGAGCGCTCGGAAACCCGCGTGGCCAAGGCGGTGTTCCCGCCGACCACCAACCACCACAACACCCTGTTCGGCGGCACCGCGCTGGCCTGGATGGACGAGGTGTCCTTCATCACCGCCACGCGCTTCTGCCGCCTGCCGCTGGTGACCGTGTCCACCGACCGCATCGACTTCAATCACGCGATACCCGCCGGTTCGATCGTCGAGCTGATCGGCCGGGTGGTGAAGGTCGGCAATACCAGCCTCAAGGTCGACGTCGAGGTGTTCGTCGAAAGCATGTCCGCCGACGGGCGCGAGCGGGCGATCAAGGGTTCCTTCAGCTTCGTCGCCATCGACGAAGACAAGCGCCCGATTCCGGTATTGCCAGACTTCCCGGCCTGAGCGCCCTGTGGAAGACTGCCGATACATCCGGCCCGATACCGCTTCATGTCCCGAACGCCCGACCCGCTGATCGACCGCTTCCTCGACGCCCTGTGGCTCGAGAAGGGGCTGTCCGACAACACCCGCAGCGCCTACCGCACCGACCTCTCGCTGTTCGACGACTGGCTGCACGCGCGTGGTGGCAACCTGCTCGCGGCCGGGCGCGAGGCGATCCTCGATCACCTTGCCTGGCGCCTGGCGCAGGGCTACAAGGCCCGCTCGACCGCGCGCCTGCTATCGGGGTTGCGCGGGTTTTACCGCTATCTGGTGCGCGAGGGCCTGCTCGAGGCCGACCCGACCCTGCGGGTCGAGCTGCCGCACATTGGCCAGCCGCTGCCGAAGTCGCTGTCCGAGGCGCAGGTGGAGGCGCTGCTCGCCGCTCCCGACGTCGACGACCCGCTCGGCCTGCGCGACCGCGCGATGCTCGAGGTGCTCTATGCCTGCGGACTGCGCGTCACCGAGCTGGTCAGCCTGACGCTCGAGCAGGTGAGCCTGCGCCAGGGCGTATTGCGCACCTTCGGCAAGGGCAGCAAGGAGCGCCTGGTGCCGCTCGGTCTGGAGGCGATCCACTGGCTCGAGCACTACCTGGCGCAGGGGCGGGCGGCGCTGCTCGGCGGCCGGCCGAGCGACGTGCTGTTCCCCAGCCAGCGCGGGCAGATGATGACGCGGCAGACCTTCTGGTACCGGATCAAGTTGCACGCGGCGGCCGCCGGGATCGGCAGCGGGCTGTCGCCGCACACGCTGCGACATGCCTTCGCCACCCACCTGCTCAACCACGGCGCCGACCTGCGTACCGTGCAGATGCTGCTCGGCCATAGCAACCTGTCCACCACGCAGATCTACACCCACGTCGCCCGCGCCCGCCTGCAGCAGCTGCACGCCGAGCACCACCCGCGCGGCTGAGCGCTGTGACGATCACCGCGTTTCCGTCGGGAAGCGGCCGGCCGCCGGCGGCCTGTGGTAGGCTGCGTCGATCACCTCACCGTCGCCCGACAGGAGTCTTCATGCGTGTCTTTCCGCTTATCGCCGGTGCGGCGCTGAGCCTGGCCGGCAGCCTTGCGCTCGCCGCCGATCCCGACCAGGCGATTCGCCAGACCCTCAACGCCCTGCAGCCGGACCTGCCGATCGAGGCGATCGCCGAAAGCCCGATGCCGGGCCTGTACCAGGTACAGCTGCAGGGCGGCCGGCAGCTCTATGCCAGCGCCGACGGCCAGTTCCTCGTGCAGGGCTACCTGTTCCAGATGCGCGACGGCCAGGCGGTCAACCTGACCGAGCAGGCCGAGAGCCGCTCGGTCGCCAAGCTGATCGATGCCATTCCCGAGTCGCAGATGGTGGTCTTCCCGGCACAGTCGCCAAAGACCCGCATCACCGTGTTCACCGACACCGACTGCGGCTACTGTCAGAAGCTGCACTCCGCGGTCGCCGAGCTGAACCGGCTCGGCGTGGAGGTACGCTACGTTGCCTTCCCGCGCCAGGGGCTCGGCTCGCACGGCTACAACACCCTGGTCAGCGTCTGGTGCGCCAAGGACCGGCAGGCCGCCATGAACAAGGCCAAGGCACGCCAGGACGTGCCGACCGCCAGTTGCGAGAACCCGGTCGCCGACCAGTACAAGCTCGGCCAGATGATCGGGGTGCAGGGCACGCCGGCCATCGTGCTCGCCGACGGGCGGATCGTTCCCGGCTACCAGCCGGCGCCGCAACTGGCGGAGATCGCCCTGGCCGCCGCGCAATCCGCCGATCGGAAAGCCGTCGCCCAGCAGCAGGCGCAGTAAAACGACGCCTGCCGCACCCTGTCTCAACACGGGCCGCCGATGCGGCCCGTTTTCATTCAGGAGGGTGTACCCATGCGACTCGAAGGCTCCTGCCACTGCCAGGCGGTGCGGTTCTCCCTGGAATCGGCGCAGCCCTATCCCTTCATGCGCTGCTACTGCTCGATCTGCCGCAAGACTGCTGGCGCCGGCGGCTTTGCCATCAACCTCGGCGGCGACTACCGCACCTTCGAAGTGCAGGGGCGCGAGCACCTCGGCGTCTACCAGGCGCGGATGGAGGACGGCTCCACCAGCAGTGGCCAGCGCCATTTCTGCACCCGCTGCGGCAGCGCGCTGTGGCTCTACGATCCCACCTGGCCCGACCTCGTCCACCCGCACGCCTCGGCGATCGACACGCCGCTGCCGGTGCCGCCGGACCACGTCCACCTGATGCTCGGCTCCAAGGCCAGCTGGGTCGAGGTGGCGGCCGGGGAGGGCGACCGCTGCTTCGACGACTATCCGGACGAATCGCTGGCGCAATGGCACGAACGCCACGGGCTCGGCGGCGCCTGACAGCCGTCGCGTCGATCCCGCCGCCGGCCTCGCGCCGATTGACTAAACCCCGGTCGCTTCGTAATGTGCGGCTCTTTTCCGCGCCCGGCCTGCCGGGCGCCTCTGCGGTAATGGGGAGTCGAGCGTGAAACCGGTGAAAGTGGGCATCTGCGGATTGGGGACCGTCGGCGGCGGTACCTTCAACGTTCTCAAACGTAACGCCGAGGAAATCGCCCGTCGCGCCGGACGCGGCATCGAAGTCGCCCAGATTGCCGCCCGCCGCGCCAATCCAAAGTGCGACACCGGTGCCACGCCCATTACCGCCGACATCTTCGAAGTCGCCAACAACCCCGAGATCGACATCGTCGTCGAACTGATCGGCGGCTACACGCTGGCCCGCGACCTGGTGCTCAAGGCGATCGAAAACGGCAAGCACGTGGTGACCGCCAACAAGGCGCTGATCGCCGTGCACGGCAACGAGATCTTCGCCCGCGCCCAGGAAAAGGGCGTCATCGTCGCCTTCGAGGCCTCGGTGGCCGGCGGCATCCCGGTGATCAAGGCGATCCGCGAAGGCCTGGCGGCCAACGACATCAACTGGCTGGCCGGCATCATCAACGGCACCGGCAACTTCATCCTCAGCGAGATGCGCGAGAAGGGCCGCACCTTCCCCGACGTGCTCGCCGAAGCCCAGGCGCTCGGCTACGCCGAAGCCGACCCGACCTTCGACGTCGAGGGTATCGACGCCGCGCACAAGCTGACCATTCTCGCCTCGATCGCCTTCGGTATCCCGCTGCAGTTCGACAAGGCCTACACCGAGGGCATCACCCGCCTGACCACGGCGGACGTGAACTACGCCGAGACCCTCGGCTACCGCATCAAGCATTTGGGCGTGGCGCGCAAGACCGCCGCCGGCATCGAGCTGCGCGTGCACCCGACGCTGATTCCCGCCGACCGCCTGATCGCCAACGTCAACGGCGTGATGAACGCGGTGATGGTCAATGGCGACGCGGTCGGTTCCACGCTTTTCTATGGTGCCGGCGCCGGCATGGAGCCGACCGCCTCGGCGGTGGTGGCCGACCTGGTCGACGTGGTCCGCGCGCTGACCACCGATCCCAACAACCGCGTGCCGCACCTGGCGTTCCAGCCCGATGCGCTGTCCGACCTGCCGATCCTGCCGATCGGTGCCTGCGAGAGTGCCTACTACCTGCGCATCCAGGCCAAGGACCACCCCGGCGTGCTGGCCCAGGTGGCGACCATTCTTTCCGAGCGCGGCATCAACATCGAGTCGATCATGCAGAAGGAAGCCGAGGAGCACGACGGCCTGGTGCCGGTGATCCTGGTCACCCACCGTGTGGTCGAGCAGCGCATCGACGACGCCATCGCCGCGCTCGAGGCGCTGGACGACGTGGTCGGCAACGTAGTCCGCATCCGCGTGGAACAACTCGCTTGAGGCTGAAGGCTGGAGGCTGGACGAGTTGGCTCTCGCGTTCAGCCTCCAGCCTTCCAGCGCTCTTAATCGGCTTCTGAGGTTTCAAATGCGCTATATCAGCACCCGCGGCCAGGCACCGGCCCTGAATTTCGAAGACGTCCTGCTGGCCGGCCTGGCCAGCGACGGCGGCCTGTACGTGCCGGAGAACCTGCCGCGCTTCACCCTCGAGGAGATCGCCTCCTGGGCCGGCCTGCCGTACCACGAGCTGGCCTTCCGGGTGATGCGCCCATTCGTCGCCGGCAGCATCCCGGACGCGGACTTCAAGCGGATCCTCGAAGAGACCTATGGTGTCTTCGCCCACCGAGCGGTCGCGCCGCTGCGCCAGCTGGACGGCAACGAATGGGTGCTCGAGCTGTTCCATGGCCCGACCCTGGCGTTCAAGGACTTCGCCCTGCAGCTGCTCGGCCGCCTGCTCGACCACGTGCTGGCCAAGCGCGGCGAGCGCGTGGTGATCATGGGCGCGACCTCCGGCGACACCGGCTCGGCGGCCATCGAGGGCTGCAAGGCCTGCGACAACGTCGACATCTTCATCATGCACCCGCACAACCGCGTGTCCGAAGTTCAGCGCCGGCAGATGACCACCATCCTCGGCGAGAACATCCACAACATCGCCATCGAAGGCAACTTCGACGATTGCCAGGAAATGGTGAAGGCGAGCTTCGCCGACCAGGGCTTCCTCAAGGGCACCCGCCTGGTGGCGGTGAACTCGATCAACTGGGCGCGGATCATGGCCCAGATCGTCTACTACTTCCACGCCGCGCTGCAGCTTGGCGCGCCGGCCCGCTCGATCGCCTTCTCGGTGCCCACCGGCAACTTCGGCGACATCTTCGCCGGCTACCTGGCACGCAACATGGGCCTGCCGGTCAGCCAACTGATCGTGGCGACCAACCGCAACGACATCCTGCACCGCTTCATGTCCGGCAACCGTTACGACAAGGACACACTGCACCCGTCGCTGTCGCCGTCGATGGACATCATGGTCTCGTCCAACTTCGAACGCCTGCTGTTCGACCTGCACGGGCGCAACGGTGCCGCCGTGGGCGAGCTGATGAACGACTTCAAGCGCACTGGCAAGCTGACGGTGGCCGACGAGCGCTGGACCGAGGCGCGGCGCCTGTTCGATTCGCTGGCGGTCGACGACGAGCAGACCTGCCGCACCATCGCCGAGGTGTTCGCCGAGTGCGGTGAACTGCTCGACCCGCACACCGCGATCGGCGTGCGCGCCGCCCGCGAATGCCGCCGCAGCCTGGCCACGCCGATGGTCACGCTGGGTACCGCGCACCCGGTCAAGTTCCCCGATGCGGTCAAGCAGGCCGGCGTCGGCAAGGCCCTGTCGCTGCCGGCGCACCTGGCCGACCTGTTCGAGCGCGAGGAACGCTGCACCGTCCTGCCGAACGACCTCGCCGCGGTGCAGGCCTTCGTCAGCGGCCACGGCAACCGCGGCAAGCCGCTCTGAGACGTGGCCGTACGGTGCGCCGCGCGCACCTTCGGTAGGGGCGGCCCTGGCCGCGAATACCCGTGTACAGGCCCTCATCCGGCCCTGCGGGCCACCTTCTCCCGGAGGGAGAAGGGGAAAGCGCGGTATCGCCGCTCCCACGGGCAATGTGCGGGCATGCGCTCTTGCAGGAGTGGCCATGGCCGCGAACCGGGCCTGCACGTTGCCGCATACCAACCCCGAACCAACCCTCTCTCCCCTTCGGTGAAGACCGGTGTGAGGGCCTGCACGCCGCCCTCATCCGGCCCTGCGGGCCACCTTCTCCCGGAGGGAGAAGGGCAAAGCGCGCCCGGTGTCGCCTGTAGCCGCGTCATGCACCTGTAGGAGCAGGCTCTGCCTGCGACCGGGGTCACGATGCGGAAAGATCGGAAAACCTTCGCGAGCAGATCGCTCCTACGCGCGGTGTGGGCGCGGGCCTGTCCCAGTGGGAGGCGCGCCCTCGCGGCGATAGGCGCTGGAGCCGGCGTACGCGGACGGCACGCGGCTCGGCTTAAGTGCAGTTCAGAAAAAATTGAGGCAGGGCGGATGTCCGGTCCGTTATGGTTATCCGGATAGCCTCTGCCGACATCGGATACCCGAGCCCATGGATGCACTGCTCGCTTCGCCCCTGCTGATCCTATTCGTCGCACTGGCGCTGTTCCTCGGCGGCGCGGTCAAGGGCACCGTGGGCGTCGGTCTGCCGCTGGTGGTGGTGTCCCTGCTCGGCTCGCTGCTGGACCCGCGCCTGTCGGTGGCGCTGGTGACCTTGCCGGTGGTGATGACCAACGTCTGGCAGAGCCTGCGTTCCGGCATCCTGCTCGGCGCCTTGCGCCGTTTCTGGCCGCTGATCCTGGTCTTCGCGCTGAGCACCTGGGTCGGCGCGCAGATCCTGGTGGCGCTGGACGCGGCGCTGCTGCTCGGGCTGCTGGGCGCGGCGGTGGTGATGTTCTCACTCATCAACCTGTTCCAGCCGCGCCTGCGGCTGGCGGCCGAACACGAGCGCTTCGCCGGGCCCGGGGTGGGGCTGGTGGCCGGGTTGCTCAACGGCGTCTCGACGGTGAACGGACCGCCGCTGGCGATCTACCTGGTGTCGCTCGGGCTGGACAAGGAAACCTTCATCGGCAGCTACGGGCTGATAGCGCTGTGCGGTTCCTTCCCGCTGCTGCTGTCTTACATCGGTGTCGGCCTGCTCGGGCCGACCGAACTCGGGGCTTCCCTGCTCGCGGTGGTGCCGGCGCTGGTCGGGGTGGTGGCGGGGGAACGGCTCAGGCACCGCATCGATCCGGAGCTGTTCCGCCGCATCCTGCTGGCGGTGCTCATCGTGCTCGGGCTGAACCTCATCCGCCGCGCGTTCGTGTGACGCCGCGAGGTCTCAGGCGGGGTTGACCACGCCGGCGCCGGCCAGGTTGACCGCGCCGATCTTCTGCCTGAGGTGGCCGCGCAGGATGTCGCCCAGGCGCTTGCCGTCACGCGCGCGCAGCGCCTCGATCATCTCCTCGTGATCGTTCACCGCCTTGCGCCAGAAGTCGTCACTCATTTCCATGGTGTAGCGGATCCTTTTGATCCGCTGGCTGAGGTTGTTGTACATCTCCAGCAGGATGGCGTTGCGCGAGGCCTGCAGGATGCACTCGTGGATCTGCTGGTTGGCCTCGAAATAGGCCTGCAGTTCCTGGCGCCGGTAATGTCCGAGCATCTGCTCGTGCAGGTCGCAGATGTGCGCCAGTTCCTCGTCCGTCAGGTGGCGGCAGGCGGTCTCGCCGGCCAGCCCTTCCAGGGCGCCCATGATGTCGTAGGTGTGCTCGACGTCGCTCAGGGTCAGGCGGCTGACCCGCGCCCCGCGGTTGGGCAGGATCTCCACCAGCCCCTCGGACGTCAGCACCTTGAGCGCTTCGCGAAGCGGAGTCCGAGAGATGCCGAACTTCTCGCACAGCTGTTTTTCCGAGATCTTCTCGCCGGCGACCAGCGCGCCGTGCTCGATCAGTTCGCGGATGCGGTTGGCGGCTTCCTGGTAGAGGATCCTGTGCTGAATCCTGTCCAACGACTTTTCCTGTGCGGGTAGCGTCATTCGGGCACCTTCGGGTAACGGGACGGCTATTGCCGTCTGGCTAAGCTGTGCTAGCTTTTTGCATTAAGAATACAAAATAGCCTGAAAGTGCGATTCGCGCGAAGCGGGCATACGAACGGCAGCGTTGTACCGCGTCTGGCGAGTCGAAGCGAGTGTACGGAGTGCTCGGGCGAAGGCGGAAGGCACTCGATTCTGGAAAGTCGAAAAGCCCCTGAGGAGAAATGGCAATGGCTGGCAAGGTTTACCGTTCGAGCGTGGCGATTTCACGGGCGCAGGCCCGGCGCATCCTGGACGCGGCGTTCGCCGAGGCGAGAGCAAGGGAGATGGAGCCGTTGACGGCCTTCGTCATGGACGGTGGTGGCAACCTCATCGCCGCCGAGCGCGAGGATGGCTGCGCGCCGCTGCGTTTCGTCGTCGCCCGCGGCAAGGCCTTCGCCGCGCTGGGCAACGGCGTCGCCAGCCGCACGGTAGGCGAGCGCAACGAAGCCCGTCCGGCCTTCCTCGCCGCGGTGGCCGCCGCCTCCGACGGGCATTTCATCCCGGTGCCCGGCGGCGTGCTGATCCTCGACGAGAAGGACGAGGTCATCGGCGCGGTGGGGGTCAGCGGCGCATCTTCGGACGAGGACGAGCACGTGGCCATCACCGGAATCGAAGCTGCAGGATTCAAGGCCGGCATCGTTCCGGCCTGAGGCGCACCCAGGGCGCTGCCGACTCCATCTGCGCCCTGCAACCACGGACCGGCTGCCGTCCTCGACGGCCGCATCCCTCCCTTCCCACCGGCGCAGCCCACGGCTGCGCCGCCTGTCTCGCGCCGAATCCGCTGCCCCTGTGCAGCCCTTCACGGCTTCGACGAACGGACAAAATTTTCTTCGATTCCTTTCTGGCGTCTCCCGAAAAGCTGAACTAAGGTCTGAACGGGATGATGAATAATGAATTCATTTTTCCTTATCGCCTGCCGGCGATGCAGGTCGGGCCGTCCGCCTGGGGTCGGCAGCGATTGCAGTACCACCTCAATAAAAACAACAGTGGAGGTCAGCATGAAAATCCTGAAGACGGCATTGGTCGTGTCCCTGCTCGGTATTGCCGCAACGGCGGTACAGGCGGCCGAGCGGCAGATCAAGTTCGGCCACGTCGGCGGGCCGGGGTCGCTGTTCGAGATTTCGGCCAACGAGTTCGCCCGCATCGCCAACGAGAAGCTCGAAGGCAAGGCCAAGGTCGTGATCTACGGCTCCAGCCAGCTCGGCGACGACTCGCAGATGCTCAACAAGCTCAAGCTCGGCTCACTCGACCTGGCGCTGCCCTCGACCGTGATGAGCAGCGTCGCGCCGGAATTCTCCTTGTTCGAAATGCCCTACCTGATCAGCGACCGCGAACACATGAAGCGTGTGCGCGACGAGCTGGTTCGCGACGTGCTGTACAAGGCCGCTGAAGGCAAGGGCTACAAGATCATCGGGGTCTGGGAGAACGGTGTCCGGCAGATCACCAACAATGTGCGCCCGATCGTCGTGCCAAGCGACCTGAAGGGCATGAAGCTGCGGACGCCGAACGGCATTTGGCGCGTCGAGATGTTCAAGAGCTACGGCGCCAGCCCGGCTCCGATGGCGCTTTCCGAAGCCTTCGTGGCGCTGCAGACCGGTGCGATGGACGGCCAGGAAAACCCGCTGGTGCAGAGCTATTCGCAGCGCTTCCACGAGGTCCAGAAGTACCTCTCCATGTCCAACCACGTCTACACCCCCGCCTTCGTCGTCGCCGGCGCGAGCTGGAAGCGTTTTCCCGAGGACGTGAGGCAGGCGCTGAGCGAAGCCGCCCAGGAGGTCGAGGCCTATGCCCTGGAGCAGGGTAAGTCGCTCGACGACAGCCTGGTGAAGAAGATGGAAGAGGCCGGCATGGAGGTGAACGAGGTCGACCAGCAGGCCTTCATCGACGGCTCCGCAGCGATCTACGCCAAGTTCGCCGAGGAAGTCGAAGGCGGCCAGGCGATGCTCGACAAGGTCAAGCAGCTTCGCCAGATGTGACCCCACCTGCCTCCGCATGCCCGCACCGGGGCCCGGTGCGGCGATGCCTCAGATAATCGGAGAGAGCTGATGAATTCCGTCGCTGCTTTCAGAAAGGGCTTTTCCAAGTTTCTCGAAGTCATCGTGGTGCTCAACGTCGTGGCGCTGGCCCTGGTGATCACCATCGGGTTCGTCTCGCGGCTCGCCGGCTCGCCCTTCAGCTGGTACGACGAGGTGGCCTCGGTCGGGCTGGCCTGGCTGACGTATTACGGTGCGGCGCTGGCCGCCGCCAAGGGTGCGCACATCGGCTGCCCGAGCGTGGTCAACTACTTTTCCCCGAAGCTGCGCCTGCCGATCGCCCTGGTCGCCGAGGCGATCACCATCGGCTTCTTCGTGCTGCTGGCCTGGACCGGCATGCAGGTGGTGCTGATCCTGGAAGGCTCGACGCTCGTCAGCCTGACCAACGTGTCGTTGCAACTGACCCAATCCGTGCTGCCGATCGGTTCGGCGCTGTTCATCATCGCCGAGCTGCTGCGGCTGCCGGAAGTGATCGAAAGTGCCAAGGGCGACGGATTCGTCGATCACGAACTCGAAGAAGCCGGCATCAAGCTCGCCAAGGCGTGAGTGGCCGAAACGCATAGCGAACGTCCGTCGCGGCGCTCGGGAGAACAAGAAATGACCATCTTCTACATGTTCCTTGGCTTGATATTCCTGATACTCATCAACGTCCCGGTGGCCATCGCACTGGGTGTCGTCGGTGCGGTGGCGATCTTCATGAGTTACGGCGCACTGGCGCTTCCCAACATCGGGATGGTCATGTACGACGGCACCACCAGCTTCCCGCTGATCGCCATCCCGCTGTTCATCCTCGCCGGCGCCATCATGAACGCGTCGAGCATCTCGCGGCGCCTGATCGACCTGGCCTCGGCTATGCTGGGCTTCATCAAGGGCGGGCTGTCGATGGTGACCATCGGCGCCTCGATCTTCTTCGCCGAAATCTCCGGCTCGGCGGTGGCGGGTGTCTCGGCCATCGGCAGCATCATGATCCCGGCGATGAAGAAGAAGGGCTACTCCAAGGAGTTTTCCGCGGCACTGTCATCCTCGGCGGCGAGCCTGGCGATCATCCTGCCGCCGTCGATCCCGATGATCCTCTATGCGGTGATGTCCGGCGAGTCGGTGGTCAAGATGTTCGTCGCCGGCGTCTTCCCGGGACTGCTCGGGGCGCTGGGTCTGGCCGCGATGTGCTACTACCTGGCCAAGAAGCACAACTTCCCGTCCGAGGGCGAGTTCCAGGCGAAGAAGCTCTGGGAAGCCTTCAAGGGCGCGATCTGGGCGCTGTCGATCCCGGTCATCATCCTCGGCGGGATCTTCGGCGGCGTGGTGACCGCCACCGAGGGCGCGGCCCTGGCGGTGGTGGTGGCGATCTTCATCAGCGCCGTGGTCTACCGCGAATTCACCCTGAAGACCTTCTACAAGGCCTGCCTCGATGCGGGGATCCAGACCGCGGTGGTGATGTTGCTGGTGGCCAGTTCCGCGGTGGTGGGGCTGTACCTGACCGAAACGCAGCTGCCGCAGCAACTGGCCGGGCAGATCAGCGAGTGGACCAGCAACAAGTACGTGATCCTGGCGCTGCTCAACATCATCTTCCTCATCCTCGGCATGTTCCTGCACTCGGCGGCGGCCATTATCCTGGTGGTGCCCATCGTCCTGCCGCTGGTGCTGGCGGTCGGCATCGACCCGATCCACTTCGGCCTGATCGTCACGCTGAACCTGGCCATCGGCCAGCAGACGCCGCCGGTAGCCAGCGTGCTGATCGCCTCCTGCTCGATCGCCAAGTCCGACATCTGGGCCACCACCCGCACCAACATGTGGTTCCTCGGCGTGCTGATGCTGATCCTGTTGATCAACACCTACGTGCCGGCCTTCGCCATGGCGCTGGTGAACGCCATCTACGGCAGCTGACGGCGCCATGACGAGAGGACGCAAGCATGACTGACACGACTCAGGGGCAGGTGGTCTGCCGGATCGAGCAGGGCGTCGCCTGGATCGGCTTCGACCGTCCGGAGAGCCGCAACGCGATGACCTGGAGCATGTACGACAGCCTGGACCGGCTGCGCCAGGAGGTGGATGACAACCCCGAGGTGGCCGCAGTGGTGTTCCACGGCTGCGGCGGCAAGGCCTTCGTCGCCGGTACCGACATCACCCAGTTCGCCGACTTCGAGGGCGGCGAGGCGGGCGTGGCCTACGAGCGGCGCATCGACAGCGTGATCGCCGGGCTGGAGAACATGCGCAAGCCCACCCTCGCGCTGCTCGAGGGGTTCTGCGTCGGCGGCGGCGCGGCCATCGCCCTGGCCTGCGACTTCCGCTACTGCACGCCGTCGCTGAAGTTCGGCGTGCCGATCGCGCAGACGCTGGGCAACTGCCTGTCGGTGACCAACGTCTCGCGGCTGATGGACCTGCTCGGCGTCGCCCGCACCAAGGAGGTGCTGATGACCGCCCGGCTGATCGAGGCGCCGGAAGCGGCGGCGATCGGCCTGGTTGGCGAGGTCTTCGCGGCCGACAGCATCCACCAGGAGGTCGCCCGCAAGGCGCAGGCCTTCGCACGGCGCGCGCCGCTCACCGTGCAGGCCACCAAGGCCACCATCAACCGGGTGCTGGCGCACCGCCGGGCCTCGGCCGATGCCAGCGACGACTGGATACGCGCCTGCTACGGCAGCCGCGATTTCAAGACGGCCGTCGGCAATTTCGCCAGCAAGACGCCGTTCGATTGGACCGGCCAGTAGTCACGCGCCCGCTCTGGAGAAAACCCATGCTTCCCTTGAACAATGTGAAAATCCTCGACATCTCGCAGATCATGGCCGGCCCGTACTGCACCATGGTGCTCGGCGATCTCGGCGCCGAGGTGATCAAGGTCGAGAAGGCCAACGGCGGCGACGACAGCCGGCAGATGGGCCCCTACGTCAACGGCGAGTCGACCTGCTTCTTCCAGATCAACCGGAACAAGAAGAGCATCTCGCTGAACCTCAAGGACCCGCGCGCCCGCGAGGTGTTCTACCGGCTGGCCGCCGACGCCGACGTGATCGTGGAGAACTACCGGCCGGGCGTGACCCAGTCGCTGGAGATCGACTACGAGACGATCCGCCGGATCAACCCGGGCATCATCTACTGCTCCATCTCCGGCTACGGCCAGACCGGGCCCTACAGCAACAAGGGCGGCTTCGACCTGGTCGCGCAAGGCATGACCGGGCTGATGTCGATGACCGGCGAGCCGGGCAAGCGTCCGCTGAAGACCGGCATCGCGGTGTACGACATCGGCGCCGGCATCACCGCCATCTATTCCATCCTCGCCGCCTACATCCACAAGCAGAACACCGGGGAAGGGCAGCACGTCGACATCGCCATCGCCGAATGCGGGCTGCCTTGGTTCAGCTGGGAGGCGGCCGCCTATTTCGCCGAGGGCACCGTGCCCAAGCCCACCGGCTCGCGCCACCGGGTGTCGGCGCCGTACCAGGCGGTCAGGACCGCAGACGGCTACATGATGCTCGGCTGCGCCAACCAGCGGACCTGGGAGCGCTTCTGCCGCGACGTGATCGACCGCGAGGACCTGCTCGCCGACGAGCGCTTCGTCACCAACAGCGACCGCGGGCGCAACGTCGAGGTGCTGGAGACGCTGCTCGAGGAAATCCTGGTGCAGCGGCCGATGAAGCACTGGCTCGATCGCTGCGACGCCGCCGGGGTGCCGGCCGGGCCGATCAACGACTTCGCCCAGGCCATGCACGATGAGCATTACCTGGCGCGGGACATGGTCAAGCAGGTCAGCCACCCGGTGATCGGCGAGATGAAGACGATCGGCTTTCCGACCAAGTTCTCCCGCACGCCCCTACAGATCCGCCGTCCGGCGCCGCTGTTCGCCCAGCACACGGACGAGGTGCTGCAGGGCATCGGCATGAGCGAGGCCGAGATCCAGGGCCTGCGCGCCGAGGGCTGCGTCCGCTAGGCGCCACGGCCTTTCGTTGGCCTGATTTGAATGCAAAACGCAAAAGACAAACAAGAACAAAACGTTCAGGAGAGCCGCCATGTTGAACCTCGACTTCCATCCCTCCGGTCGCCACTTCCTGCAGATCCCGGGGCCCTCGCCGGTGCCGGATCGCATCCTGCGCGCCATGAGCCTGCCGACCATCGACCACCGCGGCCCCGAGTTCGGCGCACTGGGGCTGGAAGTGCTGCGCAAGGTCCGCGAGGTGTTCAAGACCGAGCAGCCGGTGGTCATCTACCCGGCCTCCGGCACCGGCGCCTGGGAGGCGGCGCTGGTCAACACCCTCTCGCCGGGAGACCGGGTGTTGATGTTCGAGACCGGCCATTTCGCCACGCTGTGGGAGAAGATGGCGCGCCGGCTGGGGCTCGAGCCCGAGTTCCTCGGCCTGCCGGGATACGAGGGCTGGCGCAACGGGGTGCAGGCCGACATGATCGAGCGGCGCCTGAAGGAGGACAGCGGCCACACGATCAAGGCGGTCTGCGTGGTCCACAACGAAACCTCCACCGGCGTGACCAGCGACATCGCCGCCGTGCGCCGGGCGATCGATGAGGCGCGGCACCCGGCGCTGCTGCTGGTGGACACCATCTCGGGCCTCGCCTGTGCCGACTACCAGCACGACGGCTGGGGCGTCGACGTGACCATCTCCGGCTCGCAGAAGGGCCTGATGCTGCCGCCCGGCATCAGCTTCAACGCCGTCTCCGAGAAGGCCATCGAGGCCAGCCGCCGCGCGCAGCTGCCGAAGAGCTTCTGGGCCTGGGACGAGATCCTGGAGATGAACAAGAGCGGCTACTGGCCGTATACCCCCAACACCAACCTGCTGTACGGCCTGAACGAGGCGCTGGACATGCTTCTCGGGGAGGGCCTGGACCATGTGTTCGCCCGCCACCAGCGCTGGGCCGCCGGCGTGCGCACCGCGGTCGAGTGCTGGGGGCTGGAAGTGCAGTGCCAGGACCCGAGCGTCTACTCGCCGGTGCTGACCGGCGTGGTGGTGCCCGAGGGCATCGACGCCGACGCCGTGCGCAGCCTGATCTACAAGCGCTTCGACCTGTCGCTGGGCACCGGCCTGGGCAAGGCCAAGGGCAAGATGTTCCGCATCGGCCACCTGGGCGACTGCAACGACCTGACGCTGATCGCCACCCTCGGCGGCTGCGAGGCCGGCCTCAAGCTGTCGGGGGCGAAGCTCCAGGGCAGCGGCGTGCTCGCCGCCCTGGACTACTTCGCGGCGCATCCGCTGGCTGCCGCCAGCTGATGTTCTCCCCCGACGGCAGAGTAGGAGGTCGTGATGACTTCATTGAGCGGATCAGGCTTACAGACCAGCAAGGTGCCGGCGGCCCGCGTAGGCGAGCTGGCGGCCCGGCTGCAACGCGAGATCGCCGGCGAGGTGCTGTTCGATGCGGCATCGCGCGGCCGTTATTCGACCGACGCCTCGATCTATCAGGTGATGCCGGTGGGCGTCGTCATTCCTCGCCATCAGCACGACCTGCAGGTCGCGCTGGACATCGCCCGCGAGGCCCGTGTTCCGCTGTTGGCGCGCGGCGGCGGCACCAGCCAGTGCGGGCAGACCGTGGGCGACGCGCTGGTGGTGGACACCAGCCGCTGGCTGAACCTGGTGGTCGAGTTCGACCCCGAGGCGCGCACCGTGGTGGTCGAGCCGGGCATGGTGCTCGACGACCTCAACCGCTGGCTCAAGCCGCACGGGCTGTGGTTCCCGGTGGACGTCTCGACCTCCGCCCAGTGCACCATCGGCGGCATGGCCGGCAACAATTCCTGCGGCTCGCGCTCGATCCGCTACGGCAACATGGTGCACAACGTGCTCGGCATCGAGGCCCTGCTGGCGGACGGCAGCCTGGGCTACTTCGGCTTTCTGCACGAGTTGCCGGCGAGCGAGCGGATGCGCGAGATCGCCCGCCAGGTGCAGCGCATCGCCGAACGCGAACACCCGAACATCCAGGCGCATTTCCCCAAGGTGCTGCGACGGGTTGGCGGCTACAACCTCGACCTGTTCGACTGTCAGAACCCGCGGCCCTACGACCCGGACGGGCAGATCAACCTGGCGCACCTGCTGGTGGGCTCCGAGGGCACCCTAGGGGTGACCCGGCGGATCAAGCTGCGGCTCTCGCCGCTGCCGCGGCACAAGGTGCTGGGAGTGGTGAATTTCCCCACCTTCTACCAATCGATGGACATGACCCAGCACATCGTCAAGCTCGACCCGACCGCGGTCGAGCTGGTCGACCGCACCATGATCGAGCTGTCGCTGGAAAACCCGGCCTTCCGCCCGGTGATCGAGAAGGCCCTGATCGGCCAGCCGGATGCGCTGCTGCTGGTCGAGTTCGCCGGCGAGGACGCCGGTGAGCTGCGCCGGCAGCTGGACCGGCTGAGCGAGCTGATGGCGGACCTCGGGCTGCCGGGCAGCGTGGTCAGCATGATCGAGGGGGCCGAGCAGACGGCGCTGTGGAACGTGCGCAAGGCCGGACTGAACATCATGATGAGCATGAAGGGCGACGGTAAGCCGGTGTCCTTCATCGAAGACTGCGCGGTGCCGCTGGAGCACCTCGCCGAATACACCGCCAAGCTCACCGAGGTGTTCCACAAGCACGGCACCGAGGGCACCTGGTACGCCCACGCCAGCGTCGGCACCCTGCACGTGCGGCCGATCCTCGACATGCGTCGCGACGGCTCGGACAAGATGCGCGCCATCGCCGAGGAGGCCTCCGAGCTGGTGCGCGCCTACAAGGGGGCGTTTTCCGGCGAGCACGGCGACGGTATCTGCCGCGGCGAATGGGTGGCCTGGCAGTTCGGCCCGCAGCTCAATGCGGCGTTCAAGGAGATCAAGCAGCTGTTCGATCCGGACAACCTGCTCAACCCCGGCAAGATCGTCGACACGCCGCGGATGGACGATCACAGCTACTTCCGCTTCCCGCGGACCTATCGGCCGATCCCGGTCACGCCGGTGCTCGACTGGTCGGACTGGGACGTGCTGCGCGACCCGCTGACCGGCGAGCAGAGCGCGCCGGGCAGCGCCGGCGACCCCACCGGCGGGCTGATCAAGGCCGTGGAGATGTGCAACAACAACGGCCACTGCCGCAAGTTCGACGCCGGCACCATGTGCCCCAGCTACCGCGCCACGCGCAACGAGCAGCACCTGACCCGCGGGCGCGCCAACACCCTGCGCCTGGCGCTGTCCGGGCAGCTCGGCAGCGAGGGGCTGGCCAGCGAGGACGTGAAGGCGGCGCTGGACCTGTGCGTGTCCTGCAAGGGCTGCAAGCGCGAGTGCCCGACCGGCATCGACATGGCCAAGATGAAGATCGAGGCGCGGGCGGCCTGGGCCAGCAAACACGCCGTCCCGCTGCGCGAACGGCTGATTGCCGAGATGCCGCGCTACGCGCCCTATGCCCGCCATCTGGCCGGCGCGGTGGCGGCGGTGGAGCGGGTGCCGTTCCTGTCGCGCTGGGTCAAGCGCAAGCTCGGACTGGCCGACCAGCGCGCGCTGCCGAGCTTCGTCGGCAACTTCCTGGCCGAGGCCGGCAGCGGCGCGGGGGGCGCGACGCAGACGCGGGAGGTGCTGCTGTTCGTCGACACCTTCAACAACTACATGGAACCGGAGAACGCACGGGCCGCGCGGCGGGTGCTGGAGGCGGCCGGCTACCGGGTGCACTTCAACCAGGCCCCGGGCCAGCGCCCGCTGTGCTGCGGTCGCACCTACCTGGCCTCCGGGCAGGTGGAAAAGGCCAAGGCCGAGGCCAAGCGTGCGCTGGACCACCTGCTGCCGTTCGTCGAGCGCGGCGTCGCCGTCGTCGGCCTGGAGCCCTCGTGCCTGTTGACCATGCGCGACGAGTTCCTGCGCTACGGCTACGGCGAGCAGGCGGTGGCACTGTCGAAGGCCTCCTTCCTGTTCGAGGAGTTCCTGCTGCGCGAGCACCAGGCCGGTCACCTGCAGCTCGACCTCAAGCCGCTGGACGAAACCCGGGCGCTGCTGCACGGGCACTGCCACCAGAAGGCCTTCGACGCGCTGCGTCCGGTGGAGCAGGTGCTGCGCTGGATACCGCAGCTGGAGGTGCGGACGGTCGAGACCTCCTGCTGTGGCATGGCCGGCAGCTTCGGCTACGAGCGCGAGCACTACGAGGCCTCGATGCAGATGGGCGAACTGGCGCTGCTGCCGGCGGTGCGCAAGGCGGAGGCCGACGATATGGTGGTGGCCGACGGCACCAGCTGCCGTCACCAGATCCACGACGGGGCTCAGCGAACGGCCTTGCACGTGGCGAGGGTGCTGGAGCGGGCGCTGGCCTGAGGCGGAGGCTTTTCCCTTCTCCCACCGGGAGAAGGACCCGCAGGGCCGGATGAGGGGCGTTTGCACCGGGCGAACCAGCCCTCACCCCGGCCCTCTCCCGGAGGGAGAGTGCGTTGGTTTGGTGCTGGCCAGGGCGCCGAGGTCGCAGGCTT
>NZ_KE384411.1:0-116029 GCF_000425625.1 Stutzerimonas azotifigens DSM 17556 | reverse complement strand
GCTGGCCGGAGCGCCGAGGTCGCAGGCTTTCCCTTCTCCCTGCGGGAGAAGGTGGCCCGCAGGGCCGGTTGAGGGGCGCTTGCACCGGGCGAACCGGCCCTCACCCCAGCCCTCTCCCGGAGGGAGAGGGCGTTGGTTTGGTGCTGGCCGGAGCGCCGAGGTCGCGCAGGCTTTCCCTTCTCCCTGCGGGAGAAGGTGGCCCGTAGGGCCGGATGAGGGTGCTTGCACGAGCGAACCAGTTCTCACCCGGAGGGAGAGGGGAGCTGGTTTGGTGCTGGCCGGGGTCGCAGGCAGAGCCTGCTCCTACAAGGGGCAGTGAAACTACCGGCGTCCCGGCGCAGGCCGGGGCCCAGTTGCCCGCGCCTGTGCCTCTCGCGTGGTTACCGGCCAGCGCCGGCATGTGCGCGGGGCGGTGCATGCAGGTCCGGGTCGCAGGCAGAGCCTGCTCCTACAAGATGACGTGCGAGGACGTCAGTTGTCGAAGTCGTCCCAGCCGCCCATTTCCTTCCAGCGGTTGACGATGCCGCAGAACAGTTCCGCGGTCTTCTCGGTGTCGTAGCGGGCCGAATGCGCTTCGCGGCCATCGAACTCGATGCCGGCGGCCTGGCAGGCCTTGGCCAGCACGGTCTGGCCGTAGGCGAGGCCCGCCAGGGTGGCGGTGTCGAAGCTGGAGAAGGGGTGGAAGGGGTTGCGCTTGAGCTGGCAGCGGGCGATCGCGGCGTTGAGGAAGCCCAGGTCGAAGCTGCTGTTGTGCCCGACCAGGATGGCGCGCTTGCAACCGTTGGATTTCACCGCCTTGCGCACGTTGCGGAAGATCTCGCCGAGCGCGTGCGATTCGGCCACCGCCATGCGCAGCGGGTGGTCCAGCTTTATGCCGGTAAATTCCAGCGCCGCGGCCTCGATGTTGGCGCCGGCGAAGGGCTCGATGCGAAAGAACTGCGGTTCCTCCGGATACAGCAGGCCCTGCTCGTCCATGGCGATGGTGACCGCGGCGATCTCCAGCAGCGCGTCGGTGGTGCAGTTGAAACCACCGCACTCGACGTCCACCACCACTGGAAGATAGCCGCGGAAGCGACGCGCCATGGGGTGGCGCGTGTCGCCCGGGAAGGCACCGTCCAGTTCGTCTTCGAACGAGTCTTCGCTCATGCGTTTGTCTCCACTCGCCACTGCAGGGTCTCGCCAGCACGCAGCGGGACCAGCGGGTGTTCACCGAACGGCAGCTCGGCCGGTACGGTCCAGGGTTCGCGCACCAGGGTGATGCTGTCGGTGTTGCGCGGCAGGCCGTAGAAGTCAGGGCCATGATGGCTGGCGAAGGCCTCCAGGCGGTCCAGCGCGCCGCGCGACTCGAACGCTTCGGCGTATAGCTCGATCGCGGCATGGGCGCTGTAGCAGCCGGCGCAGCCGCAGGCGCTTTCCTTGGCGTGCTGGGCGTGCGGCGCCGAGTCGGTGCCGAGGAAGAACTTGGGATTGCCGCTGGTGGCGGCATCGAGCAAGGCTTCCTGGTGCACGTTGCGCTTGAGCACCGGCAGGCAGTACAGGTGCGGGCGGATGCCGCCGACCAGCAGGTGGTTGCGGTTGTACAGCAGGTGCTGCGGCGTGATGGTGGCGCCGACGTTCGGCCCGCTGCCGAGTACGAACTGCGCCGCCTCGCGGGTGGTGATGTGCTCGAACACCACCTTCAGCGTCGGGAAGCGCTCGACCACGCGGCTCAGATGTTCGTCGATGAATTGCTTTTCCCGGTCGAACACATCGATTTCCGGGCGGGTGACCTCGCCGTGCACCAGCAGCGGCATGCCGACCTCGGCCATCGTCTCGAGCACGGCGAAGACGTTGTCGATGCGGGTGACGCCGGAACCGGAGTTGGTGGTCGCTCCGGCCGGGTAGAGCTTGACCGCATGCACGAAGCCGCTGGCGGCGGCCTGGCGGATGTCCTCGGGACCGGTGTTGTCGGTCAGGTAGAGCGTCATCAGCGGCTCGAAGCGACTGCCGGCCGGGCGCACCGTGAAGATGCGCTCGCGGTAGGCGGCGGCCTGCTCGACGTTGCGCACCGGCGGCACCAGGTTCGGCATGACGATCACCCTGGCGAACTGGCGTGCGGCCGCCTCCACGGTGTGTTGCAGGGCGGCGCCGTCGCGGAGATGGATGTGCCAGTCGTCTGGGCGCAGCAGGGTCAGTCGGTCGGTCATGGGTACACCTGGCTATAAAACGTGCAGGAATGCTACCGGAATTGGCCCGCGGCGGCACGTCGCAGTGGTCTGGCCACTGGTTGGTCGTTGCTCATATCGAGCGAGGCGCAGCCCGGTTCGGACTTCCCTTCGCTGCCGAGCCCCCACGGAACGCGCATCGCCCCGGAGGCGGGCCTCCCACAAGCAAAGGGTGCCCGCCGAATCCGGTGGGAGGCCGCGCCCGTTCCCAACGGGCTTGCGGCATTCACCACATCCCTGTGGATTGCGCGCCCTCGCGGCGATTGCGGCCGAGCGACCGTGGCTGCGAGCGGCGATCGGGACTCGTCCCGAGATCAAGACAGTTGCGCCCACAGGCGCGTCGGCGCTGCTGCACTCCGCAGGCCTGTCAGGCGTCGAGTGCGCCGCGCGCTCCACGGTGACCAACCGCCGGAATCGACCCGAAGCCTTAAGTTTTCCGCGTCGGCACCGATACCTCCCTAGAACCCCTTTCGACTCCGGAGCCGTCGTGCGCCTTCGAAGCTGTCTTCTCATCGGCCTGCTGGCGAGCCAGCAGGCGGCTGCCATCACCTTCCAGACGCGTCTGGAGCGGGTGCAATGGCAGGTGGAAGGCGATCAGTTCGAATGTCGCCTGTCGCAGCCAATCGCCGGCTTCGGCTCCGGCGAGTTCGTGCGCCGGGCGGGCGAGGAGGCGATCTTCCGGCTCAAGACGCCGGAGCGCTGGTTCGGCGCGGGCTCGGCGACCCTGCTGGCGGCAGCGGCGCCCTGGCAGCCGGAGCGCAGCGATCTCAACCTCGGGCCGGTGTCGATCGGCAGCGGCGACACGCCGTTCAACAGCAGCCGGCTGCAGGCCGGTCGCCTGCTCGTCGGGCTGCTGGAAGGGCGCAGCCCGGTGGTGCGTCACCGCACCCTGAACGGTGGCGACCCGCTGGAGGTGCGGCTGTCGCCGGCCCGTTTCGGCAAGGCCTACGAGGACTACCTGGCCTGTACCGCCAAGCTGCTGCCGGTGAACTACGATCAGGTCCGCCAGACCCAGGTAGCCTTCCCGACCAACGCCATCGAGCTGGATGCCGCGGGTCGTGCCAAGCTCGACATCGTGCTGGCCTACGTCAAGGCCGATCCGACCATCAACCGCTTCCAGCTCGACGGGCATTCCGACAACAGCGGCAATCGCCTGGCCAACCGCGACCTGTCGCGGCGCCGCGCGCTGGCGGTGCAGGAGTACCTGATCAGCCAGGGCGTGCCCGCCGAGCAGATCACCCTGCGCTTCCACGGCGAGCGCTACCCGCTGGTGCCCAATACCAGCGAGGCGAACCGCGCCAGGAACCGACGCGTCACCCTGAACCTCGACCGCGCCCCGGCGAGCGTGCCCGCGCCGGCCAGCGCCGCCGCCGAGGCACCGCCCGCGCCCTGAGGCCGTACGATCCTGCGGGGAGGCCATCCGCCCCTGTGAAAGAGGCGGCGCGGCCAGTAGAATTGCGCTTTTCGCAACCCCGTTCGGAGTGGATGGCAATGGCCGATGTTAAGAAGGTGGTCCTGGCGTACTCGGGTGGCCTGGACACCTCCGTGATCCTCAAGTGGCTGCAAGACACCTACAACTGCGAGGTGGTGACCTTCACCGCCGACCTCGGGCAGGGTGAGGAGGTCGAGCCGGCCCGCGCCAAGGCTCAGGCCCTGGGCGTCAAGGAGATCTACATCGACGACCTGCGCGAAGAATTCGTCCGCGACTTCGTCTTTCCGATGTTCCGCGCCAACACCGTCTACGAAGGCGAGTACCTGCTGGGCACCTCCATCGCCCGCCCGCTGATCGCCAAGCGCCTGATCGAGATCGCCAACGAGACCGGCGCCGACGCCATCTCCCACGGCGCCACCGGCAAGGGCAACGACCAGGTCCGCTTCGAGCTCGGCGCCTACGCGCTCAAGCCGGGCGTCAAGGTCATCGCCCCCTGGCGCGAATGGGATCTGCTGTCGCGCGAGAAGCTGATGGACTACGCCGAGAAGCACGCCATCCCGATCGAGCGCCACGGCAAGAAGAAGTCTCCGTACTCGATGGACGCCAACCTGCTGCACATCTCCTACGAGGGCGGCGTGCTGGAAGACACCTGGACCGAGCACGAAGAGGACATGTGGCGCTGGACCAGGTCGCCGGAAAACGCACCGGACACCCCGACATATATCGAGCTGACCTACAAGGCCGGTGACATCGTCGCCATCGACGGCAAGGAAATGACCCCGGCGCAGGTGCTCGCCGAGCTGAACCGCGTCGGCGGCGAGAATGGCATCGGCCGTCTGGACATCGTCGAGAACCGCTACGTCGGCATGAAGTCCCGTGGCTGCTACGAGACTCCCGGCGGCACCATCATGCTCAAGGCCCACCGCGCCATCGAGTCCATCACCCTCGACCGCGAGGTTGCGCACCTGAAAGACGAGCTGATGCCCAGGTACGCCAGCCTGATCTACACCGGCTACTGGTGGAGCCCGGAGCGCCTGATGCTGCAGCAGATGATCGACGCCTCCCAGGCCAACGTGAACGGCGTGGTGCGCCTGAAGCTCTACAAGGGCAACGTCATCGTGGTCGGCCGCAAGTCGGGCGATTCGCTGTTCGACGCCAACATCGCCACCTTCGAGGACGATGCCGGCGCCTATGACCAGGCCGACGCGGCGGGCTTCATCAAGCTCAACGCCCTGCGCATGCGCATCGCCGCGGGCAAGGGCCGCAAGCTGTATTGAGGTTCGGTAGGGGAGGCGCGCACTCTCCCTTCTCCCTCCGGGAGAAGGTGGCCCGCAGGGCCGGATGAGGGATGTGCGCAGGCCCTTCCCCGGAAACTACAAGACCCCGGTCGACGAGCCGGGGTTCGTTTTTCAGCCGTGAGGAGAACACCCATGAGACTGCTGCACACCATGCTCCGCGTCGGCGACATGGACCGATCCGTCGCCTTCTACACCGAAGTGCTCGGCATGACCCTGCTGCGCCGCAAGGACTATCCGGAGGGCAAGTTCACGCTCGCCTTCGTCGGCTACGGCGATGAGGCGCACAACAGCGTGATCGAGCTGACCTACAACTGGGGCGTCGACCATTACGACCTGGGCACCGGTTACGGTCACATCGCCCTCGAGGTCGAAGACGTCTACAAGGCCTGCGAGGACATCCGCGCCCGCGGCGGCAAGATCACCCGCGAACCCGGCCCGATGAAGCACGGCACCAGCATCCTCGCCTTCGTCGAGGACCCGGACGGCTACAAGATCGAGCTGCTGTCGCCCCAGCGGGCGGACTGAACGCAAAGAAAAGGTCTTCGCGTTTCCTGGGGACATCTGGCTTGATCCCGGACTGGCGAGTTTGGGCGGGGTCCTGCCTCGTTCAGGCTGGCACCCCGGAGATCAGGGCGATTACCGCGTGTACTGATACCCCTGGTTTCGGCCCCCCGGCCGAGTCACTTTCTTGTTACTTGCCCAACAAGAAAGTAACCAAAGAAGAGGGCACCCGACATCCGGGTCTGGCCGCTGCGCGGCCAGACTTCCCTCGCTCCGGCGCCGCTCCGGGGGCCGTCACGAAGGGGCGTCCCTGCCCCTTCGTTCCTCGCTCGGCGTCCCTGCCTCGCGTCCCCCTGCGCGACACCTCCACTCGGCCTCCTGACGGGGAATGGAGTCCGAGTCGCCTGGAGGATCGGCTTTCTAGTCGCCCAGCAGGGCGAAACCAAGCGTTCAAGGGGCGTATGAACCGGAATGAAAGCAGGGCTTTCATTCAAGCACTCAAACGTGCCAGTCCGGTATCAAGCCTGGCTTCCCGAGAAAGCGCGATGAACCAAAGAAAAGCCCCTGTGAAGGGGCTTTTCTTTAGATGTCAGATGTCGAAATCGTAGTCGTTGAGCTGCTTCTGCAGCCGGCGTTCCTCGAGCAGGTTGTCGATGATGCGCCGCTTGGTCAGGTTGGTCTTGGCGACTTCGACGGGGGCCTCGGCCGCCGCTTCTTCGTCGTCTTCGGCAATAAAATCGTCTTCGATTTCAATGTCTTCTTTTTCGGCCACTTGGGGGTACTCCGGCTACAACGGGGGCACTGATGGCGCACCTTATAGCGACAAAGCCCGAAGCCGTAAAAAAGATTTTTTCAATCATGGCCGGTGGTTTTCACCGCCGGATCAATCGTCCGAGGTCTTGTGCTTGTACTCGCAAAGATCCTCGATCCGGCAGCTGCCGCACCGTGGCCGGCGCGCCTGGCAGACGTAGCGCCCGTGCAGGATCAGCCAGTGGTGGGCGTCCAGCAGATAGTCCTTGGGCACGAACTTCACCAGCTTGCGCTCGACCTCCAGCACGTTCTTCCCCGGCGCGATGTTGGTGCGGTTGGCGACGCGGAAGATATGGGTGTCAACGGCCATGGTCGGCTGACGAAAGGCGGTGTTGAGCACCACGTTGGCGGTCTTGCGGCCGACGCCCGGCAGCGCTTCCAGCGCCTCGCGGGTCTGCGGCACCTGGCTGCCATGCTGCTCGATGAGGATGCGGCAGGTCTCGATGACGTTCTTTGCCTTGCTGTTGTACAGGCCGATGGTCTTGATGTACTCGGACAGCCCCTCGACGCCCAGCGCATGGATCGCCTCCGGCGTGTTGGCGACCGGGAACAGCCGCGCGGTGGCCTTGTTGACCCCGACGTCGGTGGCCTGGGCGGAGAGGATCACCGCGATCAGCAGCTCGAAGGGCGTGCTGTAGGCCAGCTCGGTCTTCGGCTCGGGATTGTCCTCGTGCAGGCGGCGGAAGATTTCCAGGCGTTTGGCGGCGTTCATTGCAAAAAGGCGGCTCCAGGCTTCAGGCGGCAGGCAACAGGCAGTCGGCGTGTGGTTCTCGCCCCGGCCGTCATTCGATCACTCCGGTGACGCGCACGCGGCGGCTGGCGGTGGGCGGGGCGGGCTGAGCGGCCTTGCGGCGCTCGGCGAGGTGGTGGTCGATGCGGTTCTTCAGGGCGATCAGCAGGCCGAGCACGATGAACGCGCCGGGCGGCAGGATGGCCAGCAGGAAGCCGTCGTAGCCGTCGAACAGGGTCAGCTTCCAATCCGCGGTGGCCGGGCCGAACAGCAGGTGCATGTTGGCGAACAGCGCGCCGGTGCCGGCCAGCTCACGCAACCCGCCGAGCACCAGCAGCACCAGGGCGAAACCCAGGCCCATGGCCAGGCCGTCGTACGCGGCGACCAGCGGACCGTGCTTGGCGGCGAAGCCGTCGGCGCGGCCGAGGATCACGCAGTTGGTGGTGATCAGCGGAATGAAGATGCCGAGCACCTGGTACAGCTCGTAGGTGTAGGCCTGGGTCAGCAGCTCGATGCAGGTGGTCAGCGCGGCGATGATCATGACGAAGGCCGGCAGCCGCACGGCGGGCGTGACCACGCCGCGCACCAGTGACACCGCCAGGTTGGAGCAGACCAGTACCAGCATGGTGGCCAGCCCCAGGCCCAGCGCATTGACCGCCGAGTTGCTCACGCCCAGCAGCGGGCACAGGCCGAGCAGCTGGACCAGCGCCGGGTTGTTCTTCCACAGGCCGTCGAGGCTCAGCTGGCGAAGGCTCGGAGTGCTCATCGGGGCTCGTCCTCGCTCGGTTGGCCGGCGCGCAGGTCGTCACGGGTCGCCTCGTCGCCGGCGCGGGTGTGTCGGGTCGCTTCCGGACGCTCGGTGGCTACCGAACCCGTGTCGGTCCCGGCGCCGTAGGCCGCCGGGTCGAGCAGCACCTGCCGGTTCGCGTCGAAGTACTGCAGGGTGCGATGCACCGCGCCCACCACCGCGCGCGGGGTGATGGTGGCGCCGGCGAACTGGTCGAACCGGCCGCCGTCCTTCTTCACCGCCCAGCCCTCGGCGGCCGGCGATGCCAGCGAACGGCCGGCGAAGCCGTGGATCCAGTCGCTCTTGCCCGCCTCGATCTTGTCCCCCAGCCCCGGGGTTTCACGATGTTCGAGCACGCGCACGCCGGCGATCCGGCCGTCGGCTCGGATGCCGACCAGCAGATGGATGGCGCCGCTGTAGCCGTCCGGCGCGGTGGCCCTGAGGATCACCGCGGCCGGCCGGCCCTCGTGCAGCGCCAGGTAGGCCGGCTGGGCGGTCCTGCCGCCGAGCAGCGGGTCCTGCAGCAGCCGGCTGTAGGCGAGCAGGTCGTTGTCGTAGCTGCCGGGCGGCAGCAGCTGGCCGAGCGCGCGGACCTGGGCGGCCCGTCCGGCGGCCTCGATGCGCTCGGCGGTGGCCTGTCGCAACAGGGTGACCGCGCCCACCGTGACCACCGCGAACAGGCCGAGGACCAGGGCGTTGCGGGCCATGGAGCGGGTGATTTCCGGCAGCATCTCAGTCCCCCGCCTTGAAGCCGCGCTGCGTCTTGGCGTGGCCATAGGTGCGCGGGCGGGTGTAGTAGTCCAGCGTCGGCGCGGCCATGTTCATCAGTAGCACGGCGAAGGCGACCCCGTCGGGATAGCCGCCCCAGGCACGGATCACGTAGGTCAGCACGCCGACGCCGAGGCCGAAGTACAGGCGTCCGCGCGGGCTGGTGGCGCCGGACGCCGGGTCGGTGACGATGAAAAAGGCGCCGAGCATGGTCGCGCCGGAGAGCAGGTGGAACAGCGGCGAGCCGTGGCTATCGGAACCGCTGCCGTTCCAGAACAGCAGGCTCATGACGAACAGGCCGGCGAGCATGCCGACCGGCGCCTGCCAGCCGAACAGCCGCTTGTGCAGCAGGAACAGGCCGCCGGCGAGGAACGCCAGATTGACGATCTCCGCGCCCATGCCGCCGAAATGGCCGAAAGCCGGGTTCTGCCAGAGTTCCTCCACGGTCAGGCTGCGGTTGGTCTTCAGCACGTCCAGCGCGGTGGCGCGGGCCCAGCCGTCGGGCAGGGTGACAATGCCGAGGATCTGCTGCAGGCCGTCGAGCAGGCCCACCGCATGGGCGGCCGGCCACTGGGTCATCGGCACCGGGAAGGACACCAGCGCCACCACGTAGCCGATCATCGCCGGGTTGAACGGGTTCTGTCCGAGCCCGCCGTACAGCTGCTTGCCGAACAGGATGGCGCTGCCCACGGCGACCAGCGTCAGCCACCAGGGCGCATAGGGCGGCAGCGCCAGGGCCAGCAGCGCGGCGGTCACCAGCGCGCTGCCGTCGCGCAGGAAGAACGCCACCGGGCGGTCACGCAGCTTCAGCGCCGCGGCCTCCACCCCCAGGGCGACGGCGCTGGCCCAGAACAGATTGATCAGCGTGCCGGCGCCGTACAGCCAGCATTGCGCGAGGGCCCCGGGGATGGCCGCCGCCAGCACGAGCAGCATCACCCGCTGGGTGCGGTTGGGGCCGTGGGCATGGGGCGAGGTGATGCGGGGCAGGGCCATGGTTCTCCGGATGCGGGGTGTTGTGGTCAGCTGTCGAGCGGCTGAGCGGCGAGCGCCTGCTCGGCGCGGGCCAGGCGTTCACGGGCGGCGACCAACGCCTCGGGGCTCGCCGCGGGGTCGCGTTCCAGCTTGTGCAGCTCGGCGCGGGCGTAGGCGCGCTCGGTCTTGCGTGCGCGCTCCTCGGCGCTGACCGGGCGCTTGTCGATCAATACGTGCTCGGGCGCCGGCCGCCCCGAGGCGGCCTCGGCCCGGTGCAGCGCCTGTTCGGCCTCGACGAGCGCGGCGCGCAGGGGAGCCAGCTCTTCGTCGTCGGCACCGGTTTTCTCCGCCTTCTTCAGTTCAGCGCGCTTGAGCGCCAGGGCGATCTTGGCGCGCTTGAGGTCATCGTTCGGGGCGGCGGCCGGTGCCGGCTGGGCCTGTTCTTCCAGCGCCCGTAGCTGCGCCTCGGCGGTGCCCAGGGCGGTGCGCAGACGCTCGAGCTCGGCGCGCTCGGCATTGTCGGGCAATTCCAGCCGCTCCAGCTTGCCGATCTGGGCGCGCAGCATGGCCGCCTCGATCTTGATCTTCTTCAGGTCGGGCGCGGCCGTCGGCGTCGCAGCCGGTTCCGCCGCCTGTTTGGCCTGGGCCTCATCGAGCGCCTGCCGGGCCTGTTCGGCGGCGCGGCGCAGGGTCTCGACCTGCGCCTGCAACTCGGGGGTGTCGTGCGCGGCGAGCTGCTTCTCGGCCTTCTTCAGGGCAACCTGGGCCATGCTGGCCTCGATCTTCAGCTTCTTCACCTCGTCGCCGACGCCGGCCTTCTTCGCCTGCAGCCGCGCCAGCGGATCGTCCGCGGGCGCCTCGGCCTGCGCGGCGCGCATCCGCTCGGCCTTTTCCGCGCGGGCCTGGCGCTCGGCCTCCTTGCGGGCCTCGGCCTGGCGCAGGCGTTCCTGGCGCGCCTCGAAACGCAGCCGGGCCTGCTCGGCCCTGGCCTGCCGGTCGGCCTGCTCGCGCAGCTGCGCCTTGGCCGCGCGGTAGTGTTGCACCAGCGGGATGCTCGACGGGCAGACGTAGGCGCAGGCGCCGCACTCGATGCAGTCGAACAGGTTGTGCGCCTGCAGCTGTTCATGATCCTCGCCCTGCGCGTAGAACAGCAGTTGCTGCGGCAGCAGGCTGGCCGGGCAGGCCTCGGCGCAGTCGCCGCAGCGGATGCAGGGCATGGCCGGCGGCGGGGCCGGCAGCTCCTCGGGCGTGGCGGCGAGCAGGCAGTTGCTGGTCTTGATCACCGGCGCGGCGGCGTCCGCCAGGCTGAAGCCCATCATCGGACCGCCCACCAGCAGGCGCCCGAGCCGTCGCTCGTCCAGCCCGGCGAAGGCCAGCAGGTCCTTGATCGGCGTGCCGACCAGCGCCTCGACGTTCATCGGCCGCTGCAGTGCCTCGCCGGTGAGGGTGGTGATGCGGCTGATCAGCGGGCGGCCGAGCAGCACGGCGTCGTGCACCGCGACGCAGGTGCCGACGTTCTGGCAGAGCACGCCGATATCGGCCGGCAACCCGCCGGACGGCACCTCCAGGCCGGTGAGGATCTGAATCAGCTGCTTCTCGCCGCCGGACGGGTAGAGGGTCGGCACCGACACCACCATGAAGGGCGTGCCGGCGACCGCCTCGCTCACCGCGCCGATGGCCTCGGGCTTGTTGTCCTCGATGCCGATCAGCACCCGCTCGGGGCCGAGCAGGTGGGCCAGTATCTCGATGCCGGCGACCAGCTCGCGGGCGCGCTCGCGCATCAGGCGGTCATCGGCGGTGATGTAGGGCTCGCACTCGGCGCCGTTGATGACCAGCGTGGCGATGCGGCTGCCCGTCGCCAGCTTGGCGGCGGTGGGGAAGCCGGCACCGCCGAGCCCGGCGATACCGGCGTCGCGGATCAGTGCCAGCAACGCTTCGCGCGACAACGAGCGGTAATCGCCGCTGGGTGCAAGCGGCACCCAGCGGTCCAGCCCGTCGCTGTCGATGACGATCGCCTCGGCCGGCGGGCCGGAAGCGTGCGGGTAGGACTGCGGGCCGATCGCGACCACAGTGCCGGAGGTCGGCGCATGTACCGGCAGACCCCGGGCGTCGGCCGCCTCGGCGATCTTCTGGCCCTTGAGCACCGGCGCGCCGACGCCGACGAGGGGCCGCGCCGGCACGCCGATGTGCTGGCCGAGCGGCACGATCAGGCGCGCCGGCAGCGGTGGCTGCGCGATCGGCTCGCGGTTGGACAGCGCCTTGCGCTCCGACGGGTGGATGCCGCCGGGCATCGGCCACAGCTTCGGCATGCTCATGCGGCACGCTCCGCGTCGCTGGCGATCAGCCGTCCGGGCGGCAGCGGGCGTTCCCAGGCCCAGCCTTGCAGGTCGCGGCCGACCTCGATCATGTCGATGCAGTCCACCGGGCAGGGCTCGACGCAGAGGTCGCAGCCGGTGCATTCGGCAGCGATGACCGTGTGCATCTGCCGCGCCGCGCCGACGATGGCGTCGACCGGGCAGGCCTGGATGCACTTGGTGCATCCGATGCATTCGGTCTCGCGGATGAAGGCGACCATCGGCGGCTTCTCGCCGCCCTCGGCGTCCAGCGGTTCCGGCTCGACGTCGAGCAGGTCGGCCAGCGCCTGGATGGTCGCCTCGCCGCCGGGCGGGCACTTGTTGATCCTGTCGCCGCCGGCGATGGCCTCGGCGTAGGGCTTGCAGCCCGGATAGCCGCACTGGCCGCACTGGGTCTGCGGCAGCAGCGCGTTGATGCGTTCGGCCACCGGATCGCCCTGCACGCGAAAGCGCACGGCGGCGAAGCCGAGTATCGCGCCGCAAGCGAGGCAGAGCGCCAGCAGCACGCCGATGCCGATGATCACAACGCTCACAGCTTGATCAATCCGGAGAAGCCCATGAAGGCCAGCGACATCAGGCCGGCGGTGATCATGCCGATGGCCGAGCCCCTGAACGCCTGCGGCACGTCCGCCAGGGCGATGCGCTCGCGCATCGCTGCGAACAGTACCAGAACCAGGGAGAAACCGAGGCCGGCGGCGAAGCCGTTGACGGTGGCGTCGAGAAAGCCGAACTCGGCCTTGTTGGCGTTGAGCAGCGCCACGCCGAGGACGATGCAGTTGGTGGTGATCAGCGGCAGGAAAATGCCGAGCACGCGGTAGAGCAGGGGGCTGGTCCTGTGCACCACCATTTCGGTGAACTGCACCACCACGGCGATCACCAGGATGAAGCTGATGGTCCGCAGGAACTCCAGATCCAGCGGCACGAGCACGTAGCGCTGCACGAGGTAGCTGCACATCGCCGCCAGGGTGAGGACGAAGGTGGTCGCCAGGGACAGGCCGATGGCCGTCTCCACCTTGCGCGACACGCCCATGAACGGGCACAGGCCGAGGAACTGCACCAGCACGAAATTGTTGACCAGGATGGCGCTGACCATGATCAGGACGAGTTCGGTCATCGAATCACCGTGGCTGAATCCCGCGAAAAAAGGCGCCCATTATCCGGAAAACGGCGAGACCCAGGCAACTTGAGGTGACTTGCGCCATGGCGGCGCGTCACTGGATGGCACCCTCTCTCCTCAGGGGAGAGGGCCGGGGTGAGGGGGCGTTCGGGCAAAGGCTCCGTGCCCGTCACCCTCACCCGCCCTTCGGGCACCCTCTCCCGGGGGGAGAGGGGAAGACGCCTTCGTGCGTCTCAGCCTGAAGCCTGAAGCCTGAAGCCTGAAGCCGCCTTTATTTCACCCTCTGACCCGGCCTGGCGCCGCTGTCCGGGCTGAGCAGGTAGATTTCCTCGCCGCCGGGGCCAGCCGCCAGCACCATGCCTTCGGATACGCCGAACTTCATCTTGCGCGCGGCGAGGTTGGCGACATAGAGGGTCAGCCGGCCTTCCAGCTTGCTCGGGTCGGGGTAGGCGCTCTTGATGCCAGAGAACACGTTGCGCTTCTCATCGCCGATGTCCAGGGTCAGGCGCAGCAGCTTGTCGGCGCCTTCGACGAATTCGCACTTCTCGATCAGCGCGATGCGCAGGTCGACGGCGGCGAAGGCGTCGAAATTGATCTCCGGTGCCAGCGGATCCTTCTTCAGCTCGCCATTGCCGGCGGCCGTGGCCTCGGTGGCGGCGAGGTCTTCCTTGGAGGCTTCGATCATGGCGTCGATCTTCGCGGGTTCGATACGGGTCATCAGCGGGGTGAAGGCGTTCAGTTTGTGATTGGCCAGCGGCGTGGCCAGGTCGCCCCAGGCCAGCGGCGGCACGTTCAGGAAGGCTTCGGCGGCGCCGGCCAGGTTCGGCAGCACCGGCTTGAGCATGATCACCAGCTGGCGGAACAGGTTGACGCCCAGCGCGCAGATGGCCTGCACCTCGTCCTGCCTGCCTTCCTGCTTGTTCAGCGCCCAGGGTGCCTTGTCGGCGATCCAGGCGTTGGCGCGGTCGGCCAGCGCCATGATCTCGCGCATGGCGCGGGCGAAATCGCGCGCCTCGTAGGCCTCGGCGATGCTCGGCGCGGCGCTCTGGAAGGCCGCCCACAGCTCCGGCTCGGGGTCGGCGGCGACCAGCAGGCCGCCGTTGCCCTTGTGGATGAAGCCGGCGCAGCGGCTGGCGATGTTCACCACCTTGCCGACCAGGTCGGAATTGACCTTCTGCACGAAGTCCTCGAGGTTCAGGTCGAGGTCGTCGACGCCGCGGCCGAGCTTGCTCGCATAGTAGTAGCGCAGGTACTCGGGGTTGAGGTGTTCGAGGTAGGTGCGTGCCTTGATGAAGGTGCCGCGCGACTTGGACATCTTCTGCCCGTTCACCGTCAGGTAGCCGTGCACGTTCAGCGCGGTCGGCTTGCGGTAGCCGGCGCCTTCGAGCATGGCCGGCCAGAACAGCGCGTGGAAGTTGACGATGTCCTTGCCGATGAAGTGGTACAGCTCGGCGCTCGAGTCCTTCTTCCAGAAGGCGTCGAAATCCAGCTCCGGGCGGCGCGCGCAGAGGTTCTTGAAGCTGGCCATGTAGCCGATCGGCGCGTCCAGCCAGACGTAGAAGTACTTGCCCGGCTCGCCGGGGATCTCGAAGCCGAAGTAGGGCGCGTCACGCGAGATGTCCCATTCCTGCAGGCCGGCGTCGAGCCATTCGGCGATCTTGTTGGCCACCGCGTCCTGCAGCGCGCCGCTGCGCGTCCACTGCTGCAGCATCGCCTGGAAGTCCGGCAGCTTGAAGAAGAAGTGCTTGGAATCGCGCAGCACCGGCGTGGCGCCGGAGATCGCCGACTTCGGGTCCTTCAGTTCGGTGGGTTCGTAGGTGGCGCCGCATTTCTCGCAGTTGTCGCCGTACTGGTCCTCGGCGCCGCACTTGGGACAGGTGCCCTTGATGAAGCGGTCGGCGAGGAACATGCCCTTCTCGGGGTCGAAGTACTGGGTCACCGAGCGGGTGGCGATGTGACCGGCGTCGCGCAGCTTGAGGTAGATCGCCTCGGACAGCTCGCGGTTTTCCTCGGAGTGGGTCGAGTGGAAGTTGTCGAAGTCGACCAGGAAGTCGGCGAAGTCGGCGCTGTGCTCGGCCTTGACCTCGGCGATCAGCTGTTCCGGGCTGATGCCCTGCTTTTCGGCACGCAGCATGATCGCCGAGCCGTGCGCGTCGTCGGCGCAGACGTAGACGCACTGGTTGCCGCGCAGCTTCTGGAAGCGTACCCACATGTCCGTCTGGATGTACTCGAGCATGTGGCCAAGGTGGATCGAACCGTTGGCGTAGGGCAGGGCACTGGTGACGAGGATCTTGCGGGCTTCGGACATGGAAATCTGCGGTCGCGATGGCTGTAGGGAAGTCGGCCACTATATCGGGCGCAGAGGCATTTTTCATCCGCGCCGAGGCGAGCGGGCGGCGAACGTTCCAAGCCGCCTCCGGTCGGTTACCATGGCTCGCATTCCGCCGGCCTTGTAAGGGAGTTGCCATGTCCGTCACACGCGAAGCGGTCGAGGCCGCACTGCGCCAGTACACCGATCCCCATCTGAATCAGGACCCGGTCAGCGCCGGCTGCGTGCGCTCGATCGACATCAACGGCGACCGCGTCAGCGTCGCGCTGGAGCTGGGCTACGCCGCCGGGCTGTTCCGCAGCGGCTGGGCGCAGATGCTGGCGATGGCGATCGAGAACCTGGACGGCGTCAGCCGCGCCGATGTCCAGGTCGACTGCCTGATCAGGCCGCACAAGGCCCAGGATCAGCTGCCGTCGCTGGCCAACGTGAAGAACGTGGTGGTGGTGGCCTCCGGCAAGGGCGGCGTCGGCAAGTCGACCACCGCCGCCAACCTGGCGCTGGCGCTGGCCCGCGAAGGGGCGCGCGTGGGCATGCTGGACGCCGACATCTACGGGCCGAGCCAGGGCATCATGTTCGGCATCGCCGAGGGCACCAAGCCGGAGATCCGCAACCAGCAGGCCTTCGTGCCGCTGAAGGCGCACGGGGTGCAGGTGATGTCGATGGCCTTCCTCACCGACGACCGCACGCCGGTGGTCTGGCGCGGGCCGATGGTCTCGGGCGCGCTCATCCAGCTGATCACCCAGTCGCTGTGGGACGACCTCGACTACCTGGTGGTGGACATGCCCCCGGGCACCGGCGACATCCACCTGACCCTGGCGCAGAAGGTGCCGGTCGCCGGCGCGGTGATCGTCACCACGCCGCAGGACCTGGCCCTGCTGGACGCCAAGAAGGGCGTCGAGATGTTCCGCAAGGTGAACATCCCGGTGCTCGGGGTGGTGGAGAACATGGCCGTGCACATCTGCTCGAACTGCGGCCATGCCGAGCACCTGTTCGGCGAGGGTGGCGGCGAGAAGCTGGCCAGCCAGTACGGCGTCGAACTGCTGGCCTCGCTGCCGCTGTCGATGGCGATCCGCTCCCAGGCCGACGCCGGCAACCCGACGGTGGTCGCCGACCCGGAAAGCCAACTGGCGATGATCTACCAGCAGATGGCGCGCAATGTCGGCGCGCGCATCGCCCAGAGCGGCGTCGGCGCCAGCGCCATGCCGAACATCGTGATCAGCGAAGACTGATACGGAGCACAATCATGAGCGAGCAGGGCGCACTGATCATCGGCGCGGACAGCCAGGGCCAGCCCCTCGGCCAGTCGCTGCGCCTGGCCAACCGCCACGGGCTGATCGCCGGCGCCACCGGGACCGGCAAGACGGTGACCCTGCAGCGCCTGGCCGAGCAGTTCAGCGACGCCGGCGTCGCGGTGTTCGCGCCGGACATCAAGGGCGACCTTTGCGGCCTCGACGCCGCCGGCCAGCCGAGCGGCAAGATTGCCGAGCGCATCGCCGCCATGCCCTGGCTGAACCACCAGCCGCGCGCCTATCCGGTGGTGCTCTGGGACGTGCACGGGCAGAGCGGCCATCCGCTGCGCACCACCCTGAGCGAGATGGGGCCGCTGCTGCTGGGCAACCTGCTGGCGCTAACCGACAGCCAGCAGGCGGCGCTCTACGCGGCCTTCAAGGTGGCCGACCGCGAGGGCCTGCTGCTGCTCGACCTGAAGGATCTCAAGGCCCTGCTCAATCACCTGCGCGAGCAGCCCGACCTGCTCGGCGAGGACCGCGCGCTCTTCGCCGGCGCCTCGGCGCAGGCGCTGCTGCGGCGCCTGGCGACGCTCGAACAGCAGGGCGGCGACGGCCTGTTCGGCGAGCCCTCGCTGCAGTTGGGCGACCTGCTGCAGCCGGAGGCCGACGGCCGCGGCCGCATCCATCTGCTCGACGCCAGCCGCCTGGTGCACGAGTCGCCGAAGATCTACGCGACCTTCCTGCTCTGGCTGCTGGCCGAACTGTTCGAGCAACTGCCCGAGCGCGGCGACGCCGACAAGCCGATCCTGGCGCTGTTCTTCGACGAGGCGCACCTGCTCTTCGCCGATACGCCCAAGGCGCTGCGCGACCGCCTGGAACAGGTGGTGCGGCTGATCCGCTCCAAGGGCGTGGGCGTCTACTTCGTCACCCAGTCGCCGGCGGACCTGCCGGACGAGGTGCTCGGCCAGCTCGGGTTGCGCATCCAGCACGGCCTGCGCGCCTTCACCGCCAAGGAGCAGAAGGCGCTGCGCGCGGTGGCCGACGGCTTCCGCCCCAATCCCGCGCTGGACACCCTGCAGACGCTGACCGGGCTCGGCATCGGCGAGGCGCTGGTCGGCACCCTGGAAGAGAAGGGCACGCCGGCGATGGTCGAGCGCGTGGCGGTGGCTCCGCCGCAGTCGCGGATCGGGCCGTTGAGCGAGGCCGAGCGCGCCGAGCGGTTGCGCCGGTCGCCGCTGGTCGGGCGCTACGACAAGCCGGTCGACCGCGAGTCGGCCTACGAGATGCTGATGCGCGCCGCGGCCAAGCCGGCCGAACCGGAGAAGGCGCCCGAGCAGCCGGGCCTCGGCGACAAGGCCGGCGAATTGCTCGGCGATCTGGCCAGCCAGGCGCTCAAGAGCACGGTGCGGCAGATGTCCAACCAGTTCGCCCGGCAACTGGTGCGCGGGCTTATGGGGTCGCTGCTGGGTAGCAAGAGCCGGCGTTAGGAAGGCCCTTTCACCGCCGGGGCCGCGCCCGGTAAGATGTGCGCCCGTTCCCGCCCTACAGGACGCCGTCATGAGCATCAAATCGGACAAGTGGATTCGCCGCATGGCCCTCGAGCACGGCATGATCGAGCCGTTCGTCGAGCGCCAGGTGCGTACCGAGGGCGATGCGCGGCTGATCTCCTACGGCGTCTCCAGCTACGGCTATGACGTGCGCTGCGCCGATGAATTCAAGGTGTTCACCAACATCAACTCGGCCACCGTCGACCCGAAGAACTTCGACGAGAAGAGCTTCGTCGACGTCAAGAGCGACGTCTGCATCATCCCTCCGAACTCCTTCGCCCTGGCGCGCACGGTCGAGTACTTCCGCATCCCGCGCAACGTGCTGACCATCTGCCTGGGCAAGAGCACCTACGCCCGCTGCGGCATCATCGTCAACGTCACCCCGCTGGAGCCCGAGTGGGAAGGCCACGTGACGCTGGAGTTCTCCAACACCACCACGCTGCCGGCGAAGATCTACGCCAACGAGGGCGTGGCGCAGATGCTGTTCCTCGAGTCCGACGAGGCCTGCGAGGTTTCCTATCGCGACCGCGGCGGCAAGTACCAGGGCCAGCGCGGCGTGACCCTGCCCAAGGCCTGATGCCCGGCGCCTGAGCCGACGCCGGCCGACGGGGCGCCGCCGGCGCGGGGAACTCGCAGGGCTCCACGGGCTCCGTTTTAGCGAGACCGTGCGAATCCGGAGGCCCGTCATGGCCACACGCCGTCGTTTCCTGCAATCCTCCCTGGGCGTCGCCGCCGCGGCCACGCTGGGCGGCCTGCTGCCGCGCCTGGTCCTGGCGCAGCAGAACATGATTTCCCGCGCGATTCCTTCCACCGGCGAGCGCATCCCGGTGATCGGCCTGGGTACGGCCGACGCCTTCAACGTCGAGGCCGACGCCGAAGCCCTCGAGCCGCTGGCGCAGGTGCTGGACGAACTGTTCCGTGCCGGTGGCCGGGTCATCGACACGGCGCCGAGCTACGACAAGTCGCAGGGCGTGATCGGCACGCTGCTGACCCGCCAGGAGCGGGGTGACCAGGCCTTCCTCGCCACCAAGGTCGAGGGCCAGGAACGCAGCGTCGCCGACATCGAGGCCGAGATGCGCGACCTGCAGGGCGTGCCGATCGACCTGCTGCAGGTGCACAGCATGATCGGCTTCGACGAGGTCATGCCGCTGCTGCGCGAGATGAAGGAGCAGGGCCGGATCCGCTACACGGGCATCACCCACCACGACGAAGGCGCTCAGGACCAGATGATCGAGCTGGTGGAAAAGGAGCCCATGGACTTCGTGCAGATCAACCTCAACCCCAAGGAGCAGAAGGCGCAGGAGCATCTGCTGGGGCTGTGCCAGGACAAGGGGGTGGCGGTGATGATCAATCGCCCGTTCCTCGACGGGCAGCTGTTCGAGGTGGTCGAGCACGAGCCGTTGCCGGGCTTCGCCGCGGAGATCGGCTGCCGGTCGTGGGCGCAGCTGCTGATCAAGTACGCGATCGCCCATCCGGCGGTCACCTGCGTGATCCCGGCCACGTCCAGGCCCGAGCACATGGCGGAGAACGCCGAGGCCGGCAGCGGCGAACTGCCGGACGAGGCGATGCGCCGGCGGATCGCCGACTACTTCAGCTGAGCCACCGCCGGCGATCACCTCCGCCGGCAGTGGCCGCCCGGGCGGTGATCAGGCGCCCAGGTACGCCTCGCGGACCTTCGGGTCGGTCAGCAATCGCTCGCCGCTACCCTGCATGACGATCCGTCCGTTCTCCAGCACGTAGCCGCGGTCGGCGAGCTTGAGCGCCTGGTTGGCGTTCTGCTCGACCAGGAAGACGGTGACGCCGTCCTCGCGCAGCTGCTCGATGATCTGGAAGATCTGCTGGATGATGATCGGCGCCAGGCCCAGCGACGGCTCGTCGAGCAGCAGCAGCCTGGGTTTGCTCATCAGCGCGCGGCCGATGGCGAGCATCTGCTGCTCGCCGCCGGACATGGTACCGGCGCGCTGGTCGAAGCGCTCCTTGAGCCGCGGGAACAGCGCCAGCACCTTGTCCATCTGCTCCTGGAAGTCCGCCCGGGCGGTGAAGAACCCGCCCATGGCGAGGTTCTCTTCCACGGTGAGGCGGGCGAACACCCGCCGGCCCTCGGGCACCACGGCGATGCTGCGGCGCATGATGTCCGGCGTCTCGCGCCCGACCAGTTCCTCGCCCTCGTAGCGGATGCTGCCGCTGGCGGCCCGCGGGCTGCCGCAGAGCGTCATCAGCAGGGTCGACTTGCCAGCCCCGTTGGCACCGATCAGGGTGACGATCTCGCCTTTGCGCACCTCGATGCTGACGTCGTGCAGCGCCTGGATCTTGCCGTAGAAGGTGGAAACGTTTTCGAAGTACAGCATCAGGCTTCCCCCAGATAGGCCTTGATCACGTCGGGGTTGTCGCGGATCTGCTCCGGCGTCCCATCGGCCAGGGGGCAGCCCTGGTTGATCACCACGATGTGGTCGGAAATGCTCATCACCAGCTTCATGTCGTGCTCGATCAGCAGCACGGTGACCCCGTGCGCGTCGCGCAGGTGGCTGATGAGGGCCTTGAGGTCTTCGGTTTCCTTCGGGTTCAGGCCGGCCGCCGGCTCGTCGAGCATGAGGATGCGCGGGCGCGTCATCATGCAGCGGGCGATCTCCAGGCGGCGCTGCTGGCCGTAGGCAAGGGTGCCGGCCGGGCGATTGGCGCAGTCGACCAGGTCGACCTGCTCCAGCCAGTGGGCCGCGCGCTCCATCGCCTCGCGCTCGCTGCGGCGGAACGCCGGCGTCTTCAGCAGGCCGGCGAGGAAGTTGGTGTTCAGGTGCCGGTGCTGCGCCACCAGCAGGTTCTCCACCGCGGTCATGTCCTTGAACAGGCGGACGTTCTGGAAGGTCCGCACCACGCCACGGCGCGCGATCTGATGGCCGGGCAGGCCCTGGATCGGCTCGCCGTCGAGCAGGATGCTGCCCTCGGTGGGCTTGTAGAAGCCGGTCAGGCAGTTGAACACGGTGGTCTTGCCGGCGCCGTTCGGGCCGATCATCGAGACCACCTGCTTGTCGTTTACGCTCAGGCCCACCCCGTTGACGGCCAGGAGGCCGCCGAAACGCATGGTCAGGCCGCTTACTTCGAGAATCGGCCGGGTCATCGCTTCAACTCCAGGTGGGGGCGCTGCATGGGCAGCAGGCCCTGTGGGCGCCAGATCATCATCAGGATCATGACCAGGCCGAAGATCAGCATGCGGTATTCGCTCAGCTCGCGCATCTCCTGCAGCATCACCATGACGATGGCGGCGAGGATCACGCCGAGCTGCGAGCCCATGCCGCCCAGCACCACGATGGCGAGGATCATCGCCGACTCGATGAAGGTGAAGGATTCCGGCGTCACCAGGCCCTGCCGGGCGGCGAAGAAGCTGCCGGCGAAACCGGCCAGGCTGGCACCGATGGTGAAGGCGGAGAGCTTGATCACCGTCGGGTTCAGGCCCAGGGCGCGGCAGGCGATCTCGTCTTCGCGCAGGGCTTCCCAGGCGCGGCCGATCGGCATGCGCAGCAGGCGGTTGACCAGGAACAGGGTCAGCAGCACCAGCAGCAGGGCGATCAGGTAGAGGAAGATCACCTTGTACTGCGAGCTGTAGGCGATGTCGAAGAAGCCGTGGAAGGTCGGCATGTCGGCCGGTACGCGGCGCTCGAAGGACAGGCCGAACAGGGTCGGCTTGTTCTCGTTGGCGATGCTGATGCCGTTGGGGCCGCCGGTGTACTCGGTCATGTTGCGCAGCAGGATGCGGATGATCTCGCCGAAACCGAGGGTGACGATGGCCAGGTAGTCGCCGCGCAGGCGCAGGACCGGGAAGCCCAGCACGAAGCCGAACAGCGCCGCCATCATCCCGGCCAGCGGCAGGCAGATCCAGAAGCCCAGGCCGAAGTAGTGGGCGAGGATGGCGTAGCTGTAGGCGCCGACGGCATAGAAGCCGACGTAGCCCAGGTCGAGCAGGCCGGCCAGGCCCACCACGATGTTCAGGCCGAGGCCGAGCATCACGTAGATCAGGATCAGCGTGGCGATGTCCACCGCGCCGCGGCTGGCGAAGAACGGCCAGACCAGCGCCACCATCACCATGGCCAGGATCACCCAGCGCTGGGTGGAGGGCAGGGTGAGGAAGTTGCTGGTCTTGCTCGAGACGCCCGGCAGCTTGGGCAGCCTGGCCCAGGACGGGGTCAGGCGGTCACGCAGCAACTGCCAGAGGAACAGGGCGACGGCCGCGGCGGCGATGCACCACAGTTCGAACGGCGTGGCGCCCTCGATGCGCAGGCCGATGCCGACGGTGGTCAGCTTCAGGCCGAGCACCGGGTAGGAGACCACCAGCACCAGCAGGGCGCTGAAGATCGCGGATTTAAGAGTCCGGCTCATACCTTCTCCACCTCCGGGCGGCCGAGGATGCCGGTCGGGCGGAACAGCAGCACCAGCACCAGTAGGCTGAAGGCCACCACGTCCTTGTACTGGTCGCCGAAGATGTCGGCGCCGAAGGCTTCGGCCACGCCGAGCACCAGGCCACCGAGTACCGCGCCGGGGATGCTGCCGATGCCGCCGAGCACGGCCGCGGTGAAGGCCTTGATGCCGGCCAGGAAGCCCAGGTGCGGATTGATCACGCCGTACTGCATGCCCAGCAGCACCGACGCGACGGCGGCCAGGGCGGCGCCGATGACGAAGGTCAGGGCGATGATGCCGTTGGTGTTGATGCCCAGCAGGTTGGCCATCTTCAGGTCTTCGGCACAGGCGCGGCAGGCGCGGCCCAGGCGCGAGCGGGAGATGAACAGGGTCAGGCCGAGCATGACGGCGAAGGTGACGACGAAGATCAGCACCTGCATGTACGACAGGATCACGCCGTTCATGGCGCTCTCGCCGAACACGAAGTTGCCGGGCAGCAGGTTGGGAATCGCCTTGTCCTTGGAGTCCTGCGACAGCAGGACCACGTTCTGCAGGAAGATCGACATGCCGATCGCCGAGATCAGCGGGATCAGGCGGCTGCTGCCGCGCAGCGGCCGGTAGGCGACGCGCTCGATGCTGTAGCCGTAGGCGCTGGTGACGATCATGGCGACGACGAACGCGCCGATCATCAGGATCGGCAGGGCATCGATCCCCATCATGGACAGCCCGACGATGGCGATGAAGGCCACGTAGGAGCCGATCATGTACACCTCGCCGTGGGCGAAGTTGATCATGCCGATGATGCCGTAGACCATGGTGTAGCCGATGGCGATCAGGGCGTAGGTGCTGCCGATGGTCAGCCCGTTGATCAGTTGTTGGAAGTAATGGTAAAGCTCAGGCATTTCGCTCTCCTGATGTCCCTGCCTGCCGATGAGGCATCATCGGAACGGCGGCCTGGATAAGGCTCGCCACGGTGTCCCTGGCGCGAGGCGGTGGCCCCGTGCGCCGTGCAGATGCAGAGATGGCCCGAAGGTTGGGTGGGCCGGCCCCTTTCAGCGGCTGAAACAAACAGAGCCCACTGCTGCCAGTGGGCTCTGTGCGGGGTCGTGCGACCTTACTTGGCGGCTTCGGTCTTGGTGCCGTCCTGGTGCCACTCGTAGACGACGAAGGAGAAGTCCTTCAGGTCGCCCTTCTCGTCGAAGGCCAGGGTGCCGGTCGGGGTCTCGAAGGTGTTGCTGCGCAGCGCCTCGGCGACCTTGTCGGTGTCGGTGCTGCCGGCTTTCTCGATGCCCTCGGCGATGACCTGCACCGCGGCGTAGGCCGGGAACACGAACGGGCCGCTCGGGTCCTGCTTGTTGTCCTTGAACGCCTGCACCAGCGCCTGGTTCTTCGGATCCTGGTCGAACGAGCGCGGCAGGGTCACCAGCATGCCTTCGGAGGCCGGGCCGGCGATGGCGGAGATTTCCGAGTTGCCTACGCCTTCCGGCCCCATGAAGCGCACGTCCAGCCCGCGCTCCTTGGCCTGGCGCAGCAGCAGGCCCAGCTCCGGGTGGTAGCCGCCGTAATAGACGAAATCCACGCCCTGCTGCTTGAGCTTGGCGATCATCGAGGAGAAGTCCTTGTCGCCGGCATTGATGCCTTCGAACAGGCCGACCTTGATGCCCTTGCCTTCCAGGGTTTCCTTGACCGCGGTGGCGATGCCTTCGCCGTACTGCTGCTTGTCGTGGATGACCGCGACGTTCTTCGGCTTGATCACGTCGGCGATGTAGTTGCCGGCGGTCGGGCCCTGCAGGCTGTCCAGGCCGATGGTGCGGAAGATCAGCTCGTAGCCACGCGAGGTGATCTCGGGGCTGGTGGAGGCCGCGGTGATCATCAGGATGCCTTCGTCTTCGTAGATATCCGAGGCCGGCTGGGTGGAGCTGGAGCACAGGTGCCCCACCACGAACTTCACCTCGTCGTTGACGATCTTGTTGGCCACCGCCACGGCCTGCTTGGGATCGCAGGCATCGTCGTAGACCACGCCTTCCAGCTGCTGGCCGTCGACGCCGCCGGCTTTGTTGATCTGCTCGATCGCCATCTTGGCGCCGATGAACTGCATTTCCCCGTACTGCGCCACCGGACCGGTCACCGGACCGGCCAAGCCGATACGAATGGTGTCGGCGGCCAGGCTGTAGCTCGCCGCGCCGGTCAGGGCGATTGCAACAAAAAGCTTGGAAAGACGCTTGTGGGTCTTCATATGTGCTCCAAATGCATCGTTATTGTTCGATCCTGCAGGCTGGCGCGCGGGTGGCAGCCTGAAAGATAGGCAGCAACTGTACCGGTACAGTGTACGGTCGTCACCGCCTACTTGCACAGCCGACAGATATCGAGGTCGATGGGGCCGCGACGGCGGTATCATCGGATCGCGCAGATTCTCCGACGCCCCTCTTTTCCATCGGAAAGCCCCATGACAGAAGAAGTTAGCACTCTCTATGCCAAGCTCCTCGGCGAGACCGCCCCCATCACCTGGCCGGAGCTGCAGCCGTTCTTCGCCCGCGGCGTATTGCTGCAGGTCGGCGCGCAGCTCGACCTGGTGGAGGTCGCGCTAGCCGTCGCCGAGGACGATGGAGCGGCGGTCGGGGCTTGGATGCGGGCCGGCGCACTCGGCCGGCTGGAGACGAATCAGGCGCAGGATTGGCAGGATCGTCATCCTTCCCTGTGGGCAGTAGTGGTCGCCCCCTGGGTGCTCGTGCAGGAGCGTGCCGCCACCCCTTCCGTGCACTGAACTGGTGCGCGACTAGCCGCGCACCCAGCGTTGCCGGGCCCAGCCGCTGGCGGCGTCGACCGCCAGGACCATCGCCAGCATCGCCAGGATCACCGTCGCGGCCTGCGCTTCCTGGAACAGGCTGAGGCTCATGTAGAGCATCTGCCCCAGGCCGCCGGCGCCGACGAAGCCGAGGATGCTGGCCATGCGGATGTTGTTCTCCCAGCGATACAGCGTGTAGGCCACCAGCTGCGGCCAGAGGCCGGGCAGGGTGCCGTAGACGAAGGCCGTGACCCGCCCGCTGCCGGCCAGGCGCAGGGCTTCGGTCGGTTGCGTGGGGGCGTTTTCCAGGGCCTCGCCGAACAGGCGGCCGAGCACCCCGGCGGTGTGCAGCGCCAGGGCCAGCGTGCCGGCGTTCGGGCCGAGCCCGGCGGCGAGCACCATCAGCGCCGCCCAGACCAGTTCCGGCACCGCCCGCAGCGCGTTCAGCACCAGCCGGCTGAAGGCCCGCGCCAGGCGGCCGAAGCGCCCCGCGGCCGGCAGCGCCAGCAGCAGGCCGAGGAGCGCGGCGAGCAGCGTGCCGATGCCGGACATCGCCAGGGTCTCCAGCGCCGCCCAGGCCACTGCCCGCAGGTGTGCGGCGGAGAAATCCGGATCGAGGAAGCCGCGCGCGTAGTCGAGCATCCCGGCCAGCGCCTCGCGGCTCACCAGCGCGCCGGCCTCCAATTGGAGAAAGGCGAAGGCGCCGACGGTCGCCAGCAGCACGGCGAGCGCGATCAGGTAGCCGGGCAGACGGCTCATGCCAGCCTCCAGCGCAGCAGGCGGCTGATCAGGTCGGCGAGCAGCACCAGGGCGAGGAAGGTCAGCAGCATGCTGGCGACCTCGCCGCCGGCGAACATCCGCATCGACAGGTCCATCTGCTGGCCGAGCCCGCCAGCCCCGACGAAGCCCATCACCACCGAGGCGCGGATGCCGCATTCCCAGCGGTACACGGTATAGGACAGCATCTCGCCGGTGGCCTGTGGCAGCATCGCGTAGGCGAAGGCCGCCAGCCGCCCGCTGCCGGCGCCGAGCAGGGCGCGCGTGGGCAGCGGGTCGACCGATTCGAAGATTTCCGCATAGACCTTGCCAAGCATGCCGGCATAGGTGATGGCGATGGCCAGTACCCCGGCCGTGGGGCCGAGCCCGACCGCGCGCACGAACAGCAGCGCCCAGACGATCTCCGGCACGCTGCGCAGCACGATCAAAAGGCCGCGCACCGGCCAGCGCAGCGCTTGCGCCCACCAGGCGGGGTGGCCGTTGCGGCTGATCGCCGACAGCGACAGCGCGCGGCTGGCGAGCAGCGCGGCGGGCAGGGCGACCACCAGCGCCAGGGCCAGGCCGGCGGTGGCGATGGCCAGCGTCTCGAGAGTGGCGCGGGCGAGCAGGGCGAGGAAGTCGGTGTCGTGCGCCGGCGGCCAGAAGTCGGCGACGAAGCCGCCCATGGTGCGCGCGTTGTCCTCGTCGAAGAGCACGCCGAGGTCCAGTTCGCTCAGTTGCAGGCCCGGCCACAGCAGGAGGATGACGACGGCCGTCAGGACCAACCGCGGCAGGGCCGCCGGATCGCGCGGGGCGGGGGTCGCGATCAGCATCGCGGGACGGCCAGCGGCTGGCTCAAGGGGGCGATCCGCACGGACGGCTCCTCGAGCTGGTCGTTGGCGTAGAGCGCCGCGAGTTCCGCCGGGGTGACCGCCTCGGCGGGGCGGTCGAAGAGAATGCGCCCGGCGCGGATGCCGATGATCCGCGGAAAATGCGCCAGGGCCAGCTCCACCGCATGCAGGCTGGCGAGCAGGGTTGCGCCCTGCGTCTGGGCCTCGCGCGTCAGCACGCCGAGCGTGTGCCCGGCCAGCACCGGGTCCATCGCCGAGACCGGTTCGTCGGCGAGGATCAGCGCCGGGCGCTGGTAGAGCACCCGGGCAATGCCGACCCGCTGCAGCTGCCCGCCGGACAACTGGTCGCAACGCTGGTAGAGCTTGTCGGCGAGGTCCAGCCGCGCCAGCGCCGCTTCGGCGCCGGTGGCGTCCAGCGGAAAGGCCAGGCTCAGCAGGCTGCGCGGCAACGACCACTGGCCGAGGCGCCCGGCCAGCACCGCGGTCACCACCCGCTGCCGGGCGGGCAGTGGCGGCGCCTGGTGGATCAGGCCGATGCGTGCGCGCAGACGCTGACGCGCGCGGGCGCTCATGGCCCAGGGCGCTTCGCCGAGAATCTCCAGCGAGCCGGATTGCGGACGCAGGGCGGTGCCCAGCAGGCGCAGCAGGGTGGTCTTGCCGGCGCCGGAGGGGCCGATCACCGCGATGCGTTCGCCCTGACCGACCTCGAGCTGCAGATCGGCGAGCGCGGCCGTCCCGTTGGCGTGGCTGTGCCCCACGCCAACCAGGCGCAGGGTCACTTCAGCAGGCCGGCGGCGCGCGCCGCCTCCTCGATACCCTGGTAGTTCTCGGGGCGCGTCTCGATGAAGCGGCTGGCCGCCTGCAGGTCGAGGATGTGCTTGTGCTCCGGATTCGCCGCGTCGAGGGCGAGGAAGGCGGCCTTGATCTTCTCCGCCAGTGCCGGGTCGAGGTTGCCGCGCACCGTCCAGTTGTAGTCGTAGTAGGGCGGGGTGGTGGCGATCACGCGGACCTTGTCGGTATCGACCTTGCCGGACTCGACCAGCTTGTTCCACACCGAGGCGTTGAGCACGCCGCCGTCGGCCTTGCCGGCCGCGATCCAGGCGACGGTGGCGTCGTGCGCGCCGGAATAGGCCACGCGCTTGAAGAAGGTCTCCGGGGTGATGCCGTCCTGCAGCATGAAATAGCGCGGCATCAGGCTGCCCGAGGTGGACGACACCGAGCCGAAGGCGAAGGTCTTGCCCGCCAGGTCCTTGAGCGACTTCACCGCCGGATCGGCGGTGATGAACTTGCTGGTGAACTGCTCGTCTTCCTGGCGCTGCACCAGCGGGATGGCGTCGCCGGTCTTCAGGCGCGCCTGGACGAAGGTGAAGCCGCCGAGCCAGGCCAGGTCGATGCGGTCGGCCGCCAGGGCCTCGACGACCGCGGCGTAGTCGGACACCGGGGTGAACTTCACCGGCATGCCGAGCTGCTGTTCGAGGTAGCTGCCGAGCGGTTCGAACTTGCGGATCAGTTCGGTGGGCGCTTCGTCGGGAATGGCCGAGACGCGCAGTACGTCCTGGGCCTGGGCGGGGGGAAAGCAGAGGGACAGGGCAAGGCCGGCAACGGCTGCCAGGGTGGCTTTCAGCATTGGGTTCTCCGGTTCAATAGCGGAAAAAGCGGGCGGATTATAGTGGCTGCCGGGCGCTTCGGGGCAAGTTGCGTGCACGTCAATCCGCCGCCGAGGAGGCGTCAGGGGCAAGAGCTCGTGCCGGGCGCCGCCGGCGGGGCTACACTCGCGGTTCCGTCCGCTCAGGAGCTGTCCGTGTCCGAACTGCCTTCCCTCGCCTTCGCCGGTATCGGCCTGATGGGGCTGCCGATGTGCCGGCGCCTGCTGGCCGCCGGCCATCCGCTGACCGTATGGAACCGCACGCGCGACAAGTGCGTGCCGCTCGAGGCGCTGGGCGCACGGGTGGCCGACACGCCCGCGCAGCTGTGCGAGGCGGCCGACGTCGTGCTGCTGTGCCTGGCCGACACGGCGGTGGTGCGCGAGGTGGTGTTCGGCCCGCAGGGTATCGCCGAGGGCGCGCGCGCCGGCCAGTTGCTGGTCGATCATTCCAGCCTGGAACCGGCGGCGACCCGCGAGATGGCGGCGCAGCTGGAGACGCACGGCATGCGCTGGGTGGATGCGCCGGTGTCCGGGGGCACAGCCGGCGCCGAGGCCGGGACCCTGGCGATCATGGCCGGCGGCCGTGCCGAGGACGTCGAGCGCGTGCGCCCGGTGCTGATGCGGCTCGGCCAGCGCCTGACCCACATGGGGCCGGTCGGCGCCGGGCAGGTGACCAAGGTCGGCAACCAGATGATCGTCGCCTGCAACGCGCTGGTGATCGCCGAGGTGGTGGCGCTGGCCGAGCGCGCCGGGGTCGATGCCGGGCTGATCGCCTCGGCGCTGGCCGGCGGCTTCGCCGATTCGAAACCCCTGCAGATTCTTGCCCCGCAGATGGCCAGCAGCACCTTCGAGCCGGTCAAATGGCACGTGCGCACCCTGCTCAAGGACCTCGACACGGCGGTCAAGCTGTCCCGCGAGCAGGGCTCGTCGACGCCCATCAGCGCGCTGGCGGCGCAACTCATGCGCCTGCATGGCAGCCAGGGCAACCTCGAACGCGACCCCGCCACCCTCGTCGAACTCTATCGGGAGCCCAGATCGTGAAACTGGCCGCCAACCTTTCGCTGTTGTTCACCGAGCAGCCGCTGCTCGACCGCGTGCTCGCCGCCCGTGTCGCCGGATTCGACGGCGTCGAGATCCAGTTCCCCTACGACGTGCCGGCGGTGCAGCTCAAGGAGGCGCTGGCGCGCGCCGGGCTGCCGCTGGTGCTGGTCAACCTGCCGGCCGGCGACTTCACCGCCGGGGGCCCAGGGCTCGCCGCCGTGCCGGCGCGCCAGACCGAATTCGACCAGGCCCTGCAGACGGCGCTGACCTACGCGGCCATGGTGCGGCCGGCCTGCGTCAACGTGCTGCCCGGGCGGCTGGCCGAGGGCGTTTCGCGCGAGCTGGCGCTGGCCACGCTGGCCGCCAACCTGCGCCAGGCGGCCGAGGCCTTCGCCGTGCTCGGCATCCGCGTGCTCTGCGAGGCGATCAACCCGCTGGACATGCCCGGTTTCCTGGTCAGTACGCCGGCCGATCTCGACGCGCTGCTGGCCGAGGTCGATCACCCGAACTGCCTGGCGCAGCTCGATCTCTATCACATGGCCCGCCAGGGCTTCGGCCTCGGCGGCTGCATTCGGCTGCTCGGGCCGCGCCTGGGGCACGTGCAGTTCGCCGACTGCCCGGGGCGGGGCGCGCCGGGCAGCGGCCAGATCGATTTCGACGAGGTCTTCGCCGCGCTGCAGGCCGTTGGCTACCGCGGCTGGCTGGCCGCCGAATATCGTCCCGGTCCGGAAGGCACCGAGGGCGGCCTCGCCTGGCTGCCGGCCTGGAAGGCGCGGGCCTGATGGCGGCGGGCCGGTAACGTCCGGCCGGTCGCATCGGCAGGCATAAGCCCGGCGAATACTCGCAGACAGCCCGGCAGAGCGGTTCTAGAGTGCTGCCACAGCCGGCTCATGGGTGTGGCTGGCGCCTACAAGAACAAGAGATCGATCGCATGCCGTCATCCCACCAAGCCGCCAACGCCTGGCGCGTGCTGTTCCTGCTCTTTCTCGCCAACCTGTTCAACTTCTTCGACCGCACCATTCCCGCTATCGTCGGCGAGCCGATCCGCCTGGCCTGGAACCTCAGCGATTTCCAGCTCGGCCTGGTCGGCACCGTGTTCACCATCGTCTACGCGATCGCCGGGGTGCCGCTCGGGCGCATGGCCGACACCGGCGCGCGGCGCAAGATCATGGGCTGGGGGCTGATGGTCTGGAGCGGCCTGACGGCGGTGAACGGCCTGGCCTGGAATTTCTGGAGCTTCCTGCTGGTGCGCATGGGCATCGGCGTCGGAGAGGCGAGCTACGCGCCGGCCGCCAACTCGCTGATCGGCGACCTGTTCCCGGCGCACCGGCGCGCGCGGGCGATGGGCATCTTCATGCTCGGGCTGCCGCTCGGCCTGCTGCTGGCGTTCTTCACCGTCGGCGCCATGGTGGAGGCGTTCGACAGCTGGCGCGCGCCCTTCTTCATCGCTGCGGTGCCGGGCATCGTCCTGGCGCTGTTCATGTTCTTCATCCGCGAGCCTGCGCGGGGTGCCGCCGAGGCGGTTCCGCTGTCGCAGGAGCCGATCGACAGGCCGCTGCGCCGGGTGCTGGCGATCCGCACCTTCTGGTGGCTGACGCTGGCGGGGCTGACCTTCAACTTCGCCACCTACGCCTGCAACGCCTTCATGGTCGGGCTGCTGATGCGCTACTTCCAGGTGCCGCTGATGGATGCCTCGCTGGCCACCGGGGTGATCGTCGGCGTCACCGGTCTGGTCGGGCTGACCTGCGGCGGCTGGCTGGCCGATCGCATCCATGAGCGCTACGAGCGCGGACGCCTGCTGTTCGCCGCGGCGAGCATGCTGGTGGCGACCGTCTGCACCGGCTATGCGCTGCTCGCCGGGCGCATCGATGTGGCGGTGTTCGTGGTCGTATTCAGCATTGGCTGGCTGTTCTCCTACAACTTCTACACCTGCGTCTACACCGCCATCCAGGACGTGGTCGAGCCGCGCCTGCGGGCCACCGCCATGGCGCTGTTCTTCGCCGGCCTGTACCTGCTGGGCGGCGGCCTGGGGCCGGTGGTGGTGGGGCTGCTGTCGGACTACTTCGCCGAGGCGGCGATGCTGGCCGCCGGCGCCGAACAGCTGGGCGAGGCGCACAAGGCCATCGGCCTGCACAACGCCATGTACCTGATCCCGGCCAGCCTGCTGCTGACCATGGGCTTCCTGCTGCAGGCCGCGCGAAGCTTCGGTCATGACGCGCGCAGCATGAAGACCGGGATGGTCGAGGCCGTGCCGGCCTGACGGCCCTCCGGTTCGCGAGCAAGCTCGCTCCTACGAAAGCAGGTGGACCGTAGGAGCGAGCTTGCTCGCGAATGGGGACCGCGCCCTCATCCGGCCCTGCGGGCCACCTTCTCCCGCGGGGAGAAGGGAAAGCCAGCGACCATGGCATGGCCTGGGGGAGCGGTCTTGACCGCGAACGGACCTGCACGACCTCGAACCCGATATCAAACAATCTCCCTCTCCCTCCGGGAGAGGGCTGGGGTGAGGGTTTGTTTGCCCGTGCAAGCGGCCCTCATCCGGCCCTGCGGGCCACCTTCTCCCGCGGGGAGAAGGGAACGGGATGGGCGTTGCCTGCAGCTTCAACTGCCACGAGGCGGTCGCCGGTCGAAAGCGGCCCCCGGAGCGGCCCTGCTCGCGTACACTGCGCGGCCGTTTTTTCGCCCGGACCTCGCGCATGCAACCTTCCACGCCCGCCCGCGCCTGCGGCATCGACTTCGGCACCTCCAATTCCACCGTCGGCTGGTGGCGGCCGGACAGCGATCCACTGATCGCCCTCGAGCAGGACCAGTCGACCCTGCCCTCGGTAGTGTTCTTCAATCTGGAGGAGCGGCGCCCGGTCTACGGCCGCCAGGCGCTGGCCGAGTACCTCGAAGGCTACGACGGGCGCCTGATGCGCTCGCTCAAGAGCCTGCTCGGCTCCAAGCTGCTGAAGAGCGAGACCACCGTGCTGGGCAGCGCGGTACCGTTCAAGGACATCCTCGGGCTGTTCCTCGGCACCCTCAAGGCGCGCGCCGAGGCCGCCGCCGGACGACCGTTCGAGCAGGTGGTGCTGGGCCGGCCGGTGTTCTTCGTCGACGACGACGAGCAGGCCGACCGCGAGGCGGCCGATACCCTGGCGGCGGTCGCGCGCAAGATCGGTTTCGCCGAGGTGTCCTTCCAGTACGAGCCCATCGCTGCGGCCTTCGACTACGAGTCGCGCATCGAGGCCGAGGAACGGGTGCTGATCGTCGACATCGGCGGCGGTACCTCGGATTTCTCGCTGGTGCGGCTGTCCCCCGAGCGGCGCCTGCTCGATGAGCGCCAGGCCGACATCCTCGGCACCGGCGGGGTGCACATCGGCGGGACCGACTTCGACAAGCAGCTCAGCCTGCATGGCGTGATGCCGCTGTTCGGCTACGGCAGCCGGATGAAGAGCGACGCGCCCATGCCCACCGCCACCCACCTCAACCTGGCGACCTGGCACACCATCAACGCCGCCTATTCGGCCGCCTCGCAGCGCTCGCTGCAGAGCATGCGCTACGACATCGTCGACCCGACCGGCATCGACCGGCTGATGCGCCTGATTGAGCAGCGCGCCGGGCACTGGCTGGCGATGCAGGTTGAGGCCGGCAAGATCGCCTTGAGCGACGAGACCCGCTACCGCATCGACCTGCAGCGGATCGAGCAGGGCCTGGAGGCGACCCTGACCCGGCCGGCCTTCGAGCAGACGCTGCAGCCTCTGCTGGAGCGGCTGCGCACGGCGGTCGGCGAGCTGCTGTCCCGCGCGGAACTGGGCGCGGATCAGGTGGACACGGTGTTCTTCACCGGCGGCTCCAGCGGCATCCCGGCCCTGCGCCGCAGCATGGAAAGCCTGCTGCCGCAGGCGCGGCAGGTCGAGGGCAACCGCTTTGGCAGCATCGGCAGCGGCCTGGCGATCGAGGCGAAGAAGCGTTACGGCTGAAGGACGTTCGGCAGGCCCACTGTTCGAGCCTGGCAGGGCGGTGCAACTCGCGCGTGGAGGTGCGGCGTGGCACTGCCGCTGCCGCTGCCTGGATTAGCTGGCTGGAGCAGGGCAGCGTGCTCCCGGCCACGCACGAACATCCCCCTCTCCCTCCGGGAGAGGGCCGGGGTGAGGGCCTGGTGTGCAGGGACTTTCCCTCATCCGGCCCTGCGGCTTCCCTTCTCCCGGCGGGAGAAGGGAAGCCGCCAGCGCCGGCTAGACCGGGCGGCGTTCCGCCTCAGCCCAGCGAATCGCATCCAGGTCGCCAAGTCACTCAGCCCGCTACCAGCACCCGGATCGCCTCCAGCCGCAGCGCGGCCTTTTCCAGCATCGCCAGGCCGTCCTCGCGCTGCTTGCGCAGGGCCTCGATCTCGCTGTCGCGCACGCTCGGGTTGACCGCCTGGAGGGCGGTGAGGCGCGCGATTTCCTCGTCGAGGCCGGCCTGCAGGCGGCGCTGGGCGTCGCTCACGCGCTCGGCGTGGCGCGGGGCGACCTTGGCTTCGGCGGCGGCGATCTGCGCGGCCAGCACGTCGCGCTGGGCCTGCACGAACTTGTTGGCGCTCGAGCGCGGCACGCTTTCCAGCTGGTCGTTGAGGGTGTCGAAGGCCACCTTGGGCGCCAGGTCGTTGCCGTTGGCGTCGAGCAGCACGCGCAGCGCCATCGGCGGCAGGAAGCGGTTCAGCTGCAGCGCGCGCGGCGCGACCACCTCGCTGACGTAGAGCAGTTCCAGCAGCACGGTGCCGGGCTTGAGCGCCTTGTTCTTGATCAGCGCCACCGCGGTGTTGCCCATCGAGCCGGACAGCACCAGGTCCATGCCGCCCTGCACCATGGGGTGCTCCCAGGTGAGGAACTGCATGTCCTCGCGGGACAGGGCTTGCTCGCGGTCGTAGGTGATGGTCACCGCCTCGTCGTCGCCGAGCGGGAAGCTGGCGTCGAGCATCTTCTCGCTCGGGCGCAGCACCAGGGCATTCTCCGAATGGTCCTCGCTGTCGATGCCGAAGGCGTTGAACAGCTCTTCCATGTAGATCGGCAGCTGGTACTGGTCGTCCTGCTCGCGAATGGCGTCGACCAGCCGGTGGCCGTTTTCGCCGCCGCCGGAGTTGAGCTCCAGCAGGCGGTCGCGGCCGCGGTGCAGCTCGGCCTCGAGGCGTTCGCGCTCGGCGCGGCCCTCGTCCAGCAGCGCCTCGAAGGCATCGTCGTCGCCGTCGTCGAGCAGCTCCAGCAGACGCGGCCCGAAGCGGTGCTGCAGGGCGTTGCCGGTCGGGCAGGTGGCGAGGAACGCGTTGAGCGCCTGGTGGTACCACTGGAACAGCCGCGCCTGCGGGCTCGGCTCCAGGTAGGGCACGTGCAGCTGGATGCGGTGCTTCTGGCCGATCCGGTCGAGGCGGCCGATGCGCTGCTCGAGCAGGTCGGGGTGCGCCGGCAGGTCGAACAGCACCAGATGGTGGGCGAACTGGAAGTTGCGGCCCTCGCTGCCGATCTCCGAGCAGATCAGCACCTGGGCGCCGAATTCCTCGTCGGCGAAGTAGGCCGCGGCGCGGTCGCGCTCGACGATGCTCATGCCTTCGTGGAACACCGTGGCGGGAATGCCCGAGCGCACGCGCAGCGCATCTTCCAGGTCGAGTGCGGTCTCGGCATGGGCGCAGATCACCAGCACTTTGTATTTCTTCAGCATCTTCAGTTGGTCGATCAGCCACTCGACGCGCGGGTCGAAGCGCCACCAGCGCTCCTCCTCGGTGACGTCCGGCAGGCTCTGATAGCTGACTTCCGGGTACAGCTCGGCGTGCTCGCCCAGCGGCAGCTCGAGGTACTGCGCGGGGCACGGCAGGGCATAGGCGTGCAGCTCGCGCTCGGGGAAGCCGCGCACCGCCGCGCGGGTGTTGCGGAACAGCACCCGGCCGGTGCCGTGGCGGTCGAGCAGTTCGCGGATCAGCCGTGCGCTGGCGTCGACGTCACCGTCGCTGACGGCCGCCAGCAGGGCTTCGCCCTCGGTGCCGAGCAGCTCGTGGATGGTGCGGTGCGCCGTCTCCGACAGCCGCCCTTCGTCGAGCAGCTCCTGCACCGCCTCGGCCACCGGCTGGTAGTTGCGGCTCTCGGCGCGGAAGGCCTCGAGGTCGTGGAAACGGTTGGGGTCGAGCAGGCGCAGGCGGGCGAAGTGGCTTTCCTGGCCGAGCTGCTCGGGCGTGGCGGTGAGCAGCAGCACGCCGGGGATGACCTCGGCCAACTGCTCGACAAGTTTGTACTCGGCGCTGGCGCCTTCCGGGTGCCAGACCAGGTGGTGCGCCTCGTCGACCACCAGCAGGTCCCAGCCGGCGGCGAAGGCGGCATCCTGCGCGCGCTCGTCGTTCTTCAGCCAGTCCAGCGCCACCAGCGCGAGCTGGGCGTCCTCGAAGGGGTTGCTGGCGTCGCTCTCGGCGAAACGCTCGGCATCATAGAGCGCGACCTGCAGGTTGAAGCGCCGGCGCATCTCCACCAGCCACTGGTGCTGCAGGGTTTCCGGAACCAGGATCAGCACGCGGCTGGCGCGCCCGGAGAGCAGCTGGCGATGGATCACCAGTCCGGCCTCGATGGTCTTGCCCAGGCCCACCTCGTCGGCCAGCAGCACGCGTGGGGCGACGCGGTCGGCGACTTCCCTGGCGATGTGCAGCTGGTGGGCGATCGGCTGCGCGCGCGCGCCGGTCAGGCCCCACAGCGGCGACTGCAGCTGGCGGCTCTGGTGTTCGAGGGTGTGGTAGCGCAGGGCGAACCAGTTCAGCGGATCGATCTGCCCGGCGAACAGGCGGTCGCTGGCCAGGCGGAACTGGATGAAGTTCGACAGCTGGGTCTCGGGCAGGGTGCGCGGTTCGTTCTGCGCGTCGAGGCCGTGGTAGACCAGCAGGCCGTCGACGTCCTCGACCTCGCGCACGGTCATCTTCCAGCCTTCGAAGTGGGTGATCTCGTCGCCGGGGACGAAGCGCACGCGCGTCAGTGGGGCATTGCGGGCGGCGTATTGGCGGGTTTCGCCGGTGGCGGGGTAGAGCACGGTGAGCAGTCGGCCGTCCTGGGTGAGGATGGTTCCGAGTCCGAGTTCGGCCTCGCTGTCGCTGATCCAGCGTTGCCCCGGTAGATACTGCTGCGCCATGCTGCCTCCGCTGTCGAAAAAAGCCGGCTATGGTACCGGAAGCCACCGGCGAGAGCGATGGCGGATGCCGACCGGTTGGAGGTTCATGCCGGTGCGAATCGGCTACACTCCGGGCATTGCCGGCCGCGCGACCGGCACAGGGAGAATCACCATGCTGCCGACCCTTCCTACAGGCGTGTTGCCGGCAACCAGCCCCCAGCAGGACGTACCGAAGCTCCGGCCCGAACCGCCACCGGTGGCGCCGGTGCAGCCCGGCAGCGGCGGCGATGCCGTCGGGCTCGAGCAGCGACGCCCGGAAGAGGCGGCCGAACGCCTGCGCGAAGAACAGCGCCGGCGCCGGCGGCAGGCCTACACGCCGGAGCAGATCGCGGCCGGCGACATCGATGAAGAAGACCGCGAGGCCCTCGCGGAGTTGCCGCGGCAGGGGCTGTGGGTCGACATCGAGGTCTGAGGCACGCGGTTCGTGCGGTTTTCACCATCGAGACATACCTTGCCCGCCCTGACGTTCGATCTTCCTGACGCCGACCTGCACTACGACGCCGATTTCGTGTCGATCGCCGAAGCCGACCGCTGGCTCGAGCGGCTGCTGGCGGAAACGCCCTGGGAGCAGCCGCGGGTCCGGCTCTACGGCCGCGAGCATCCGGTGCCGCGGCTGCTCGCCTGGTACGGTGACGTCGACTACCGCTATTCCGGCGTGACCCACCGGCCACTGCCCTGGACGCCGTTGCTCGGCGACATCCGCGAGCGGGTCGAGCGCGCGGCCGGGCAGCGCTTCAACGGTCTGCTGATCAACCACTACCGTGACGGGCAGGACGCCATGGGCTGGCACAGCGACGACGAGACGGAGCTCGGCCCCGAACCGCTGATCGCCTCGCTCAGCCTCGGCGGCGCGCGGCGCTTCGACCTGCGTCGCAAGGGCTCGCAGCGGATCGGCCATTCGCTGACCCTCGCGCACGGATCGCTGCTGGTCATGGGCGGCCGGACGCAGCATCATTGGCAGCACCAGATCGCGCGTACGCGCAAGCCGTGCCCGCCACGTCTGAACCTGACCTTTCGCCTGATCCATCCGCGAGCCCGAACATGAGCGACGCCGACAAGCTGATCGATTTCACCGCCGAGCGCAGCAAGCGCATCCACGACCTCAAGGACAAGCGGCTGGCCGAGATGCGCGAAGCCTTCGAGCAGGCCCTGCCGCTGGGCAAGGGCCGCAAGAAGGGCAAGCCGAAAAAGAAGCGCTGAGCCCGCCGTTACCTCCTTCCTCCGTTTCGCTTCCTGTATGCATGCGCCCGTTCCGCTGTGGCGCGACCCTGATTTCGTTGATCTGCGTCAGTTCCGCTGATGGTCGGCAGTCGGCCGCTCCGGCGAATTGACCCGGATCAATTTTCCCGACGCGCCGCCGGGATACCTTGCCCCCATCGAACAACGCAACACGCAAGCCGGGGGTGAAAACCATGTTCGTCGATAGCGTAGTGCTCGCAGGGGTGGTCACTGTCGGCCTGATGGTCGTCTTCCTGGGCGGGTTGGGATTCTTCATCTGGAAGGACGCGCAAAAGAAACGCTGATCCTCCAGCAAGGGGCACGCAAGGCAATTCGGGCGACTTCGGTCGCCCTTTTTTTGCCTTCCGTTTTTATCTTCTCCTACATGGTCCTGCCGCTGTGCCCGTCGCCGCCGGTAGGCGGGGCCCGGTGAGCGCCATACGGAGCTCGAGGTCGGCCTGACGCTGCCTCCATCGCTTCCCCTGGCAGTTGCCCACCTGGGTACCGGCTTGCGCCGGTACGACGGTTGCGTGGACGCCGGGCATGTGCACACTCGGTCGCCCCGGCGAAGGCGGGGCCCAGTGGGGCGCGTACGGAGCCAGGGCGGTCTCCGCACGCGTGTCCCGCGCCCTTGCCGGCAGGGTGCCGCTTGCGTGATTTCGTTAGGAAGCTAATAATTCTCGCCGCGTTTCATTGTCAGTTGTTCATTCCCGGACATAACCGCTTCCAAATCGTGCGCGACAACCTGCTGGCGTTCCTGGCGCCCCCCCTTCCTGCCTTGCGCTTCGCCCTGAAGACCGTCTTCGGCGGCCTGCTGGCCCTGTGGCTGGCCCTGCGGCTCGGGCTCGAGCAGCCGCAGTGGGCCTTCATGACCGCTTTCATCGTCGCCCAGCCGCTGGCCGGCATGGTGGTGCAGAAGGGGCTCGCGCGCGTCACCGGGACCCTGGTCGGTGCGCTCATGTCGCTGTCGATCATGGGCCTGGCGGCGCAGGCGCCCTGGCTGTTCCTCGTCTGCCTGGCCCTGTGGGTGGGGCTGTGCACCGCGGCTTCGACGCTGCTGCGCAGTGCCTGGTCGTACGCGTTCGTGCTGTCCGGCTACACCGTCATGCTGATCTGCCTGCCGGCGCTCGCCGAGCCGCTGGCGGTTTTCGACCATGCGGTGGCGCGCTGCACCGAGATCATCCTCGGCATCGTCTGCGCCACCACGGTCAGCGCCATCGTCTGGCCACAGCACGTCAGCGGGCTGCTGCTGCAACAGGCCCGTGCGACCTGGCAGGGCGCGCTGCGCACCGCGGCGGCCGAGCTGGCTGCCGAGCCGGCGCCGCGCGAGGGGTTGCTGCAGGCGCTCGGGCAGATCGTCGCGGTGGATACCCAGCGCGAGCACGCCTGGTTCGAGGGCAGCCGGGGGCGCGAGCGGGCGCGCGCGGTGCGGGCGCTGAGCCGGACGTTGCTCAGCCTGATTCGCATCAGCCGCGCGGCGGGGCGCCAGCGCCGCGACCTCGACCCAGGCGACGCGCAGCGCCTCGCGCCTGCCTTCGAACAGGTGCGGCAGGCGCTCCAGGCGCCGGAGCAGGCCGACCTGCCCATGTTGCGCCAGGCGCTGCTGGAGCGGGCGCGCGAGCCGGGCATCGGCGCCGGTGCGCTGTACTGCCTGGGCCGGATGGTGCTGATGCTGGACTACTTCGCCAAGGCCGACGCCGCGCTGGAGGCGGTGGAGCAGGGCGGCGAGACCGAGCAGGCCGAGGGCCAGTTCTCCGCGCACCGTGACCTGCCCATCGCCGCGCTTTACGGCCTGCGCAGCGCGGCGACGTTGCTGACGCTTTCGGTCTTCTGGCTGGCCACCGCCTGGACCTCGGCGGTCAGCGCGCTGGTGCTCGCCACCGTGGTCTGCTGCCTGTTCGCCAGCCGCGAGAACGCGGTGCAGATCGGCTTCGGTTTCCTGCGCGGGATCGCCTATGCGATTCCGGTGGCCTTCGTCGTCGGCCAGCTGATCCTGCCGCAGTGGAGCGGTTTCCCGTTGCTGGCGATGGCGCTGGGCGTGCCGCTGTTCGTCGGCGCGCTGGGCATGGCGCGGCCGGCGCTGGCCGGCACCTCCACCGCCTTCGCGCTGCACTTCATCGTGTTGACGCTGCCGCCGACGGGATATGAATACAACGTGGCCTTTTTCATCAACGAGGGACTGGGCATGCTGATCGGGGTCGGCTGCGCGGTCATGGCGTTTCGCCTGATCACCCTGCGCAATCCGCTGTGGCAGAGCCGGCGGCTGCTGGAGGCGACGCTGCGCGATCTGGCCGAACTGACTTCTCGCCGGCTGGCCGGGGCCGACACCTGGTTCGCCGGGCGCATGGCCGAGCGGCTGCTGCAGCTGGCGCGGCACTACCCGCTGCTGCCCGAGGCGGTCCGCCAGCGCTGGGGCGACGGCCTGCTCGGGCTGGACATCGGCGACGAGCTGCTGCACCTGCGCCTGTGCCTGGCGGCGGCACGTCCGGCCGACGAACGCCTGCAGCGCCAGGCCCTGGACGAACTGGAGCGGGCGCTGCTGCACGGGCCGGCGCCCGAGCGCGCCGAGGCCCTGCAGGCGCCGGCGGACAAGCTGCTGCGCGTGCTCGACAGCGCGCCGGAGAGCCAGGCCCAGCGCCTCGGCCGCGGCGCGGTGCGCCAGCTCGAACGCAGCTGGCGGCAGTGGTGCGGGATCGCCGGAGGTGCCCATGAGCTGGCATGAGTGGGCGCTGGGCGGCGTGCTGGTCAGCCCCTTCCTGGTCGCGGCGCTGGTGGCCCTGCTGCTGACCGTCGGCCTGCGCCTGCTGCTGCGGCTGACCGGACTGGGGCGCTGGATCTGGCACGAGGCGCTGTTCGACCTGGCGCTGTTCGTGATCGTGCTGGGCGGGGTGGTGGCCGCGATGGGTCGTCTATGACAGGAGCATCCGAATGAAGACTTCACTGCGCATCGCGGTCACGCTGGCGATGGTGGCGCTGGCGGTGGTGGCGGGCTACGGCCTCTGGCACCACTACATGGTGGCGCCCTGGACGCGCGACGCGCGCATCCGCGCCGACATCGTCACCCTGGCGCCGGACGTCTCCGGACGGGTGATGGAGTTGCGCGTGCGCGACAACCAGCACGTCGAGCAGGGCGAGGTGCTGATGGTGATCGACCCCGAGCGCTACCAGGCGGCGCTCGACGAGGCGCGTGCGATCGTCGAGGTGCGCACCCAGGAGGTACGGTTGCGCGAGCACGAGGCCTCGCGCCGGACGCGCCTCGGCCAGTCGATCAGCGAGGAACAGCGCGAGAACGCGCAGATCGCCGCGGCCATCGCCCGCAGCCAGCTGCGCCAGGCGCAGGCCGAGGTGCGCCTGGCCGAGCTCAACCTGCAACGCACCCAGGTGCACGCGCCGCGCGCCGGGCAGGTGACCAACCTGCGCCTGGCCCAGGGCAACCACGTCGCCGCCGGGCAGGCGGTCATGGCGCTGGTGGCCGACGGCTCCTTCTACGTGCAGGCCTACTTCGAGGAAACCAAGCTGCCCGGCATCCGCGTCGGCGACCCGGTGCGGATCTGGCCGATGAGCACCGGCGCACCGCTGGACGGCGTGGTGGACAGCATCAGCCAGGGCATCACCGACCCCAACGCGCGCCCCGACAGCCAGTTGCTTGCCGACGTCGATCCGACCTTCGACTGGGTCCGCCTGGCGCAGCGGATCCCGGTACGCATCCGCTTCAGCGCACAACCGGATGGCCAGCGACTGAGCGCGGGGATGACCGCCAGCGTCCAGGTGCTGGACGCCGGTCAGGAGCGCCCATGAGCGGTGCAGTGACGAAGCGTCGAGCCCTCTTCCAGGGCATTTCCGACCGCGCCTGGAGATTTTGTGACGGCGGTCGGATTCCGCCGGCCCGACGCACGGGTGGCGCAGTGCCACCAATAAGGGCGGTCGGCGGGTTACCTGAACCCAGTATGGTCATTCCTGGCTGAACGGTCAGAAAAAAGCCGGGCCTGGGTCCATCGCGGCAAGGTTGTTGCAATGGCCCTTTCGAGCCCTGGGTTTCCCGGGGCTCGAGGAGGGCCGGCATCCTGCAGTGGCCGGCGAGCAGAGGAACCACCATGTCTTTTTTCACTCCCGTCCTGTCCCTGATGTCGCGGGCGCGCTATGCGCACAAGTTCGCCATCATCCTGATCGTCTTCATGCTGCCGTACTGCTGGCTGGCGACCGACAAGCTGAGCGGCCTGTACCGCTCGATCACCGCCCTGCAGCAGGAGCAGCTCGGGCTGGAGGCGCTCGAGCGCTACCTCGAGGTACACAAGGCGGCCTTCCGGGTCGCCGCCCTGCAGGTCGTCAGGCAGGGGCGGAACAAGCCGGACGTCGAGCAGGCGATCGCCGAGCACAGCCAGCGCTACGAGCGGCAGGCGGCCGACTTCAACGCCTGGCTAGGCGAGCACGGTTTCGGCAACCATCCGGCGCACGCCACGGCGCGGGCCGAGGCGGTGGAATTCGAGCGCGGCACGGCGGTGGACACGCTGTTCATGCACCATGGCAAGCCGGTGCTCGGCCACGTCGATGCGATGAAGGCGATCGCCGCCGAGGCGGGCCTCATCCAGGACGACGACCCCGGCGTCTACGAGGCGCTCGACGGGCTGCTCAACCGCGTCCTGCCGCTGTACCAGAAGCACGCCCAGGCCGGCGCCTACAGCGCCTACCTGAAAGCCTACGGTTATCTCGAATCGGCGACGCGGCCGTCGGTGATCAACCTCGCCAGCGAGATCGCTGCCCTGAGCGGCGCCGAGGGTGCCGACGGGCCGGTGGACAAGGCCGCCGGCCTGCTGCTGACGACCTACCAGGAGGTGACCCGGCCCTACACCGAGTCGCGCTTCTTCGGCAGCGACACGGTCGATCAGTGGGCGCAGGAATTCGCCCGCTTCGAACCGGTCACCGAGCAGTTGGACGCCGGCGCCGCCGCGCTGGTCGGCCAGGTCCGGAGGCTGCTCGACGCGCACCTGGCCAGCGAGCGGGCCAGCCTGAGCCTGTGGGCCGGTGCGCTGCTGGCAGTGGTGCTGATCACCCTGTACCTGTTCGCCGGCTTCTACCTGTCGGTGCGCGGCGCCATCAAGCTGATCGGCGACGGCACCCGGCGGCTCGCCGAAGGCGACCTGCGGCAGGAAATCCACAGCAGCGCGCGCGATGAACTCGGCGACCTGGCGCAGGATTTCAACCGCATGCAGGCCGGCATGCGCGAGCTGATCAGCGAGGTGGTGCGCTTCTCCGCCTCCACCACCGGCAAGGCCGAGAATCTCAATGACAGCGCCATCGCCAGCCAGCGCGCAATCGCCCGGCAGACCGCCGAGCTGGAGCTGATCGCCAGCTCCATGAGCGAGCTGGTCAGCAGCGTGCAGGAAGTCAGCGGCAACTCGCTGACCACTGCCGAGCGCGCCAACCGTGCCGGTGAGCAGTGCAAGGAAGGCCGCGTGCAGGTCGAGCGCGCGGTGGTACAGATCAACCAGCTGTTCGGCGAGATGGACCAGTCACTCAAGGCGATCACCGCGGTCGAGCAGGAAAGCGGCGAGATCGCCAAGGCGGTGGACGTGATCAAGACCATCGCCGAGCAGACCAACCTGCTGGCGCTCAACGCCGCCATCGAGGCGGCGCGCGCCGGCGAGCAGGGCCGCGGCTTCGCCGTGGTGGCCGACGAGGTGCGCAGCCTGGCGCAGCGCTCGCATTCGCTGACCGGCGAGATCTACGCCACTATCGGCCGCCTGCAGCAGCAGGTCAGCGATGCGGTGCGGATCATCCAGGCCAGCCACCACAACGCCTCCGACACGGTGGAGGAAGTGACCCGCACCGCGGCCATCTTCGAAGGCATCACCGCCAGCATGGAGCAGATCATCGACCACAACACCCAGATCGCCTCGGCCGCCGAGCAGCAGGCCACGGTGGTCGAGAACGTCGAGCGCAACACCCTGGAGATCAAGGGGATCAGCGAGAGCAACGCGGTGGAGGCGGGCAACACGGTGGCCGTCAGCACCGAGGTCGCCGGAATGACCCGCGACCTGCAGGGGCTGATCGCCAACTTCCGGGTGGCCTGAAGGCGGGCGCGACGGCGCCGCCGGGCCCGTCCATGGGCGCGGCGGCTCGTTTCATGCTTCAGCGGTGCAGGTCAGCCGCTTTCAGACGCGGCGCTCGATCCTCGCCGGGGTGCGCTGCATCAGCACCTTGCCGTCGCGGATGGACACCAGGGCATGGCCCTGGCTGCGGATCATCTCGTAGTCGCTCGGTGCCGAGAGGATCAGCAGGTTGGCCGGGCGGCCGACCTCCAGCCCGTAGCGTTCGCCGAGGGCGAGGGCGCGGGCGCTGTTATCGGTGATCAGGTCGAGGGCGCGCTGCAGATCCTCGTAGCCGAGCATGTGGCAGATGTGCAGGCCAGCCTCGAGGATGCGCAGGATGTTGCCGTTGCCCAGCGGGTACCAGGGGTCGACGATCGAGTCCTGACCCAGGCAGACGTTCATCCCGGCGCGGTCGAGCTCGGCCACGCGGGTCACGCCGCGGCGCTTGGGAAAGGTGTCGAAGCGACCCTGCAGGTGGATGCTCTCGGTCGGGCAGGAGACGAAGCTGATGCCGGACATCTTCAACAGGCGGAACAGCTTGGAGCAGTAGGCGTTGTCGTAGGAGCCCATCGCCGTGGTGTGGCTGGCGGTGACCCGCGCGCCCATGCCGCGCACGCGGGCCTCCTCGGCCAGCACCTCGACGAAACGCGAGTGCGGGTCGTCGGTCTCGTCGCAGTGCACGTCCACCAGACAGCCGGTGCGCTCGGCCAGCTCCATCAGGAAGCGGATCGAGGAGACGCCCTGTTCGCGGGTGTTCTCGAAGTGCGGAATGCCGCCGACCACGTCGGCGCCCAGGGCCACGGCTTCCTCCATCAGCGCGCGGCCGCCGGCGAAGGATTCGATGCCTTCCTGCGGGAAGGCGACGATCTGCAGGTCGATCAGATGGCGGGTTTCCTCGCGCACCTCGACCATCGCCCTGAGTGCGGCCAGGGTCGGGTCGGTGACGTCGACGTGGGTGCGCACGTGCTGGATGCCGTGGTCGACCAGCATGTCGATGGTCTTCTTCGCGCGGGTCTTGATGTCCTCGTGGGTGACCAGCGCCTTGCGCTCGGCCCAGCGCTCGATGCCCTCGAACAGCGTGCCGCTCATGTTCCAGGCCGGCTCGCCGGCGGTGAGGGTGGCGTCCAGGTGGATGTGCGGCTCGACGAAGGGCGCGGTGACCAGGTTGCCGGCGGCGTCCAGTTCACCGGGCGCGCAGGCGATGCTGTCCGGCTGCGCGGTGATGGCGGCGATGCGCCCGGCGGTCAGTTCCAGGCTGAACAGGCCCTCCTTCTTGCGCAGGCGGGCGTTGACGATCTTCATGGGTTACCTCGGGCAGACGAAAGCCGGCACGGTGCCGGCAGGGTGAAAGGCTGGATGGGTTGTAGCCGATTGCCCGGCGGCTGGCCATGGCCGCCGGGCGGCGGGTCAGGCGTCGGCCTTGGCGACCGGGACCGCGCGCCCGGCCAGCGCGCGCTGGACCTCGAACAGCGCCACGTAGGCCGCGGCCGCCACCAGAATGCCGACGATGGGGGCCACCCAGGGCGAGAAGTAGGCGCACACCGCGCCGATGAAGTAGGCGCCAAGCCCCACCCAGTTGAAGGCCGGCAGGCGCGCCTCGGCGAGCAGCGGGTAGCGGCCGCGGTGGCCGTAGGCATAGTCGGCCATGATCACCCCTCCGATCGGAGGGATGATCGAGCCGAGCAGGATCAGGAAGGGGATCAGCATCTCGTACATGCCGCCGATCGCCAGCAGCGTGCCGATGGCCGCGCCGCCGAGGGTGACCCACTTGCGGCGATCGGTGCGCAGCAGGTTGCAGCCGGCCGCGGCGAAGTTGTAGATGGTGTTGTCCTGGGTGGTCCAGAGGTTGAGGAAGAGCATCACCACCGCGGCCATCGACAGGCCCTGCAGCACCAGCACTTCGACCACGTCCGGCTGCTGGTAGACGATCGCGCCGTAGGCCCCGGCGACGATCATCAGGCCGTTGCCGATGAAAAAGCCGATCAGGCTGGCGAACACCGCGACCCGGCCGTTGCGGGCGAAACGCGTCCAGTTGGTGGCCTGGGTCGCGCCACTGACGAAGGTGCCGAACACCAGGGTGATGGCCATGCCCAGGGTCATGCTCTCCTGCGGCTCGACCGCCAGCAGCGCGTCCAGCCCGCCGACATCGCGGGTGGCGATGCCCAGCGAGGCCACCAGCAGCACCAGCATGGCCGGCACCGCGAAGCGCGACAGCAGGTCCAGCCCGCGGTAACCGACGAAGGCGGTGAGGCAGAAGCCGAAGCCGAACAGCACCATCAGCGGCAGGGTCAGCCCCTCGGGCAGGCCGAGGATCTTCACCAGCACGATGGCGATGGTCGCGGTGCCCCAGGCGTACCAGCCGACCTGGGTGAAACCGAGCAACACGTCGGACAGCTTGCTGCCCAGCTCGCCGAAGCAGAAACGTCCCATGAGCACGGAATTCAGCCCGCTGCGGCAGGCGATCAGCGCCAGCGCGGCGGCATAGAGGCCGAGCAGCAGGTTGCCGACGACCGCCGCCCAGATCAGCGTCGTGAAGTCGAAGGCCATGCCGAGCTTGCCGCCGGCGAACATGGTCGCGGTGAAGAAGGTGAAGCCGAACAGCATCACCGCAGTGGAAAGCAGGCCCTTGCGGGCGCCGGCCGGCACCTCGCTGAGGGGGAAATCGGTATCGCCGTGGGATGCCTGGGACATGGCCGTGTCTCCGCGAGAGGGATGATCCCAGCGCGTAGCAGAGGGCGTGCCAAAAAATGGGCTGGAGGCTGGAGGCTGGAGGCTGGAGGCTGGAGGCTGGAGGCGGCAGGCGGCAGGCGGCAGGCGGCAGGCGGCAGGCGGCAGGCGGCAGGCGGCGGGTGCGGCTTTGCCCTTCTCCCCCCCGGGAGAAGGTGGCCCGCAGGGCCGGATGAGGGTCCAAGGCAGGCCAGGCGAGCGCCGGGTGGGCTTTAGCCCACCAATGCAGGCCTGCGCCGATGCAACATGGTGGGCTGAAGCCCACCCTACGTGGAACGCTGCCCGGCCCCCTACCGGATTCGGCACCGGCTTTGCCCTTCTCCCCTCCGGGAGAAGGTGGCCCGCAGGGCCGGTGAGGGAGGCCGTGCACACCAGCCCTCGCCCCAGCCCTCTCCCGGAGGGAGAGGGGGATGGTTTCGGGACAGACTGTTCGCGAGCAAGCTCGCTCCTACGGGCAGCCGCCGGCTTTTCCCTTCTCCCCTCCGGGAGAAGGTGGCCCGCAGGGCCGGTGAGGGAGGTCGTGCACACCAGCCCTCGCCCCAGCCCTCTCCCGGAGGGAGAGGGGGATGTTTCGGGACAGACTGTTCGCGAGCAAGCTCGCTCCTACGGGCAGCCGCCGGCTTTTCCCTTCTCCCGTCGGGGGGAGGTTGGCCGGCGGGCCGGATGAGGGAGGAAGGGACTGGTCTGGTGCGGAGACGCTCGTTCCTGCACCACTTTGGCGCTCAGCCGATGGTGATGGGCGGCAGTTCCGCCAGGGTGAAGGTTTCCTGCTTGCGCGGGGCGAGCACCTGGGCTTCGCCGTCGACCACCTGTTCGTCGCGCTGGTTGAACACGCGGGTGGCGATGCGGACGCGGTTCTTCGGCTGCTTCTCGAGGATCTCCAGCTCCACGCGCAGGGTGTCGCCGAGCTTCACCGGGCGGCTGAAGGACAGTTGCTGGCCGAGGTAGATGGTGCCCGGGCCAGGGAGCTCGCAGGCGATCGCCGCGCTGATCAGCGCGCCGCTGAACATGCCGTGGGCGATGCGCTCCTTGAACAGCGTGCCGGCGGCGAACTCGGCGTCCAGGTGCACCGGGTTGCGGTCGCCGGAGACGGCGGCGAACAGCTGGACGTCGGCTTCTCCGACGGTCTTGCTGAAGCTCGCCTTCTGGCCGACTTCGAGGGCGTCGTAGGGCGTGTTGGTCACTTGGGTCATGTAGGGGGTCTCTCCGCTCGACGGGCAGGGTGCGCAGGGCACGGTGGCGGGCATTCTAGGCCGCCGCCGGCGAATGCCCAACCGGGGAGGGCACATTGCCACGGTGGCGGAGATTCACGAGCCTGATGAAGCGCTTCGCCTATTTGCCGCCCGCCAGGTTGCTGCTAACGTCGCCGGAGTCCCGCCCTCGCGGGCCAGACTCTCTCAGGTAAAGAGGCCAATAACAAATGCAACCTGAATTCTGGAACGACAAGCGCCCGGCCGGGGTGCCCAACGACGTCGACATGGGCGGGTTCCGCTCGGTGGTGGAGGTGTTCGAGCGCTCCTGCAAGCACCACGCGGACCGCCCGGCGTTCAGCAACATGGGCGTCACCCTGACCTACGCGGACCTGGAACGGCACTCGGCGGCCTTCGCCGCCTACCTGCAGAACCACACCGACCTGCAGCCCGGCGACCGCATCGCCGTGCAGATGCCCAACCTGCTGCAGTACCCGGTCGCCGTGTTCGGCGCCCTGCGCGCGGGTCTGGTGGTGGTCAACACCAATCCGCTGTACACCGCCCGCGAGATGCGTCACCAGTTCAAGGATTCGGGCGCCCGCGCGCTGGTCTATCTGAACACCTTCGGCAATTCGGTGCAGGAGGTGCTGCCCGACACCGACATCGAATACCTGATCGAGGCGAAGATCGGCGACATGCTGCCGACGCTCAAGGGGCTGCTGGTGGATGCGGCGGTCAGGCACGTGAAGAAGCTGGTGCCGGCCTACAGCCTGCCGCAGGCGGTGGGCTTCAAGGCCGTGCTGCGCGACGGCGCCCGCCACAGCCTCAGGCCGGTGTCGCTGACCCTCGACGACATCGCCGTGCTGCAGTACACCGGCGGCACTACCGGCGTGGCCAAGGGCGCCATGCTCACCCACGGCAACCTGGTGGCCAACATGCGCCAGGTGTACGCCAACATGCAGCAGCTCGGCGACGACGGCCAGCCGATCATCCGCGAGGGGCAGGAGGTGATGATCGCGCCGCTGCCCCTGTACCACATCTATGCGTTCACGGTGAACTGCATGTGCATGATGGTGACCGGCAACCACAACGTGCTCATCACCAACCCGCGCGACATCAACGGCTTCGTCAAGGAGCTGCAGAAGTGGCGCTTCACCGGCTTCCTCGGGCTGAACACGCTGTTCGTCGCGCTGATGTCGCACCCGGACTTCAGGAAGATCGACTTCTCCGCGCTCAAGGGCACCAATTCCGGCGGCACCGCGCTGGTCTCCTCGGTGGCCGAGCGCTGGAAGAGCCTGACCGGCGTCACCGTGACCGAGGGCTACGGGCTGACCGAGACCTCCCCGGTGGTCTGCGCCAACCCGCACGGCGAGCGGTCGCGGCTGGGCACCGTCGGCCTGCCGGTGCCGGGCACCACGCTGAAGGTGATCGACGACGAGGGCAACGAACTGCCGCTCGGCGAGCGCGGCGAGCTCTGCGTGAAGGGCCCGCAGGTGATGAAGGGCTACTGGAACCGCCCCGAGGCCACCGCCGAGGTGCTGGACGCCGACGGCTGGCTGAAGACCGGCGACATCGCCATCATCGATCCGGACGGCTTCGTGCAGATCGTCGACCGCAAGAAGGACCTGATCATCGTCTCCGGCTTCAACGTCTACCCGAACGAGATCGAGGACGTGGTCATGGCGCATCCGAAGGTGGCCGCCTGCGCCGCCGTCGGTGTACCGGACGAGCGCTCGGGCGAGGTGGTCAAGCTGTTCGTGGTGCCGAGCGATCCGAGCCTGACCCTGGAAGATCTGCAGGCCTACTGCCGGGAGAACTTCACCGGCTACAAGATTCCCAAGCACTACGTCTTCCGCGACGCGCTGCCGATGAGCCCGGTGGGCAAGATCCTGCGCCGCGAGCTGCGCGAACAGGCCTGACGGCCGCACGCGACCCCGCCGCCCGGGCAGGCGGCGGGCCCTCCCTTCCTTTTATCTCTCTCTCCGCTTCCCGCTCCGCTTCCCGCTCCGCTCCTGCCGCAAACCCGCGTGCCAGACGCCGGCAGTGCAGTTGCCCAGCCCCGCGGGCTGCCGGGTCGTCGATGACCGATTTCCGCCTGCCGGTCACTTTTTTATCGGTCGCTGGCGGTTCGCACCCTGTTCCGGCACTGGCAAAGCTGCTACGCTCGGCGCCGATTTTTGGCCGGGATCGCCGTACAAAAGTTAACAAAACACAACAAAACGCCTGCAAATGCGTGCGAACTGCCCGCAAATATGCAGCCGACGCTTAGGAGTGGGGCTTTATGACCGATAACTTCTGGAAGGATAAGTATCCTGTCGGGGTTGCCAGCGAGATCGATCCCGACCAGTACCAGAACATCCAGGCCGTGCTGAAGCAGTCGTGCGAGCGCTTCGCCGACAAGCCGGCCTTCAGCAATCTCGGCAAGACCCTCACCTACCGCGAGCTGTACGCCCTGTCCGGCGACTTCGCGGCCTACCTCCAGCAGCACACCGACCTGCAGCCCGGCGACCGCATCGCCGTGCAGATGCCGAACGTGCTGCAGTACCCGGTCGTGGTGTTCGGCGCGCTGCGCGCCGGGCTGGTGGTGGTCAACACCAACCCGCTGTACACCGCGCGGGAGATGGAGCACCAGTTCAACGATTCCGGCGCCAGGGCGCTGGTATGCCTGGCGAACATGGCGCACCTGGCCGAACAGGTGCTGCCGAAGACCGGCATCGAGCACGTGGTGGTCACCGTGGTCGGCGACCTGCTGCCCGGGCTCAAGCGGCTGCTGGTCAACAGCGTGGTCAGGCACGTGAAGAAGATGGTGCCGGCCTACAACCTGCCGCAGGCCGTCAGGTTCAACCGCGCCATGGCCCTGGGGCAGGGCAAGGCGGTGCGCGAGGCCAACCCGTTGGGCGAGGACCTCGCGGTGCTGCAGTACACCGGCGGCACCACCGGCGTGGCCAAGGGCGCGATGCTGACCCACCGCAACCTGGTCGCCAACATGCTGCAGAACCGCGAGCTGATGGGCAACGAGCTGCAGGAAGGCAGCGAGGTGATGATCGCGCCGCTACCGCTCTACCACATCTACGCATTCAACTTTCACTGCATGCTGATGATGCTGATCGGCGCGCACAACATCCTGATCAGCAACCCGCGCGACCTGCCGGCCTTCGTCAAGGACCTGTCGAAGTACCGCTTCACCGGCTTCGTCGGTCTCAATACCCTGTTCGTCGCCCTGTGCGGCAACGACGCCTTCCGCAAGCTGGATTTCTCCGCGCTGAAGTTCACCGTCTCCGGCGGCATGGCGCTGCAGCAGGCCACCGCCGAGCGCTGGAAGGCGGTCACCGGCTGCGACATCGCCGAAGGTTTCGGCCTGACCGAGACCAGCCCGGTGGTGTCGGTCAACCCGATCAAGCACATCAAGGGGGGCACCATCGGCATCCCGCTGCCGTCGACCCAGTGCAAGGTCATCGACGACGAAGGCAACGACCTGCCGCTCGGCTCGGTCGGCGAACTCTGCGTCAAGGGCCCGCAGGTGATGAAGGGCTACTGGCAGCGCCCCGAGGCCACTGCGGAAATCCTCAGCGAGGACGGCTGGCTGAAGACCGGCGACATTGGGATCATCCAGGAAGACGGCTACATGCGCATCGTCGACCGCAAGAAGGACATGATCCTGGTCTCGGGCTTCAACGTGTACCCCAACGAGCTGGAAGACGTGCTCGCCACCCTGCCGGGCGTGCACCAGTGCGCGGCCATCGGCGTGCCGGACGAGCGGTCGGGCGAGGCGATCAAGCTGTTCGTCGTCACCAAGCCGGGCGACAGCCTGACCAAGGAACAGGTGATGCAGCACATGCACGACAACGTCACCGGCTACAAGCGCCCGAAGCACGTGGAGTTCCGCGACAGCCTGCCGACCACCAACGTCGGCAAGATCCTGCGCCGCGAGCTGCGGGACCAGGAGCTGAAGAAGCTGGGCGTCAAGTAGGCGTCGGCTTGCCCAGTCTGGCAAGCTCGCCCTGAGATCGGGTCTCGCACAGCCCCTCATCCGACCCTGCGGGCCACCTTCTCCCGCAGGGAGAAGGGAAAAGCCTGTAGCCACGTCGTGACCCGTAGGAGCAGGCTCTGCCTGCGACCCGAATCCGCTCGGCGCAGGTAATTCCTGTGGGAGGCGTGCCCCCGCGGCGCCGATGCCGAGTCCTTGCTCGCGAAGAAGCTCGGCATCGGCGCCGGCTCCGTTCGCGACCAAGGTCTCTCCTACATCCGGTGCCAGGTCCCACGCGGACCGGCGCCCTCTCCCTCCGGGAGAGGGCTGTGGTGAGGGAACCGTGCGCCTAGCACCCCACTTCCCAAAGGACGGCACTGACCCTCGGATGCGCCGCCCCCCTTGCCTCGGCTCCGGTTCCGCGGCGACGTTATCGCCGGAACGGTGGGCAAGACTCAGCCACGGTTGCCTTCACCGAAACCGATTGACCTCGCGCTCCAGCGTGTCGGCCAGTGCCTTGAGTTCTCGCGCCGTCTCCGCCAGCTGATTCCCGGCCTCGCGCGTCGACTGGTTGTCCTCGGCCACGGCATGGAGGTTCTGGCTGAGCACGGTGGCGGTGGCGCTCTGCTCGCTGGTCGCCCGGGCAATGCCGGCGAACTGTTCCAGCGTCTGCGCGGTGTGCGCCTGGATCTCGTCGAGCGTCGTCGCCACGGCGCCGTTGAGCGCCAGGCCTTCCTGCATCAGGCGGTTGCCGTCGTCGATGGAGGTCATCGCGCGGGTGGTTTCCTCCTGCACCGACACGATCACCTCGGCGATCTCGCGGGTCGCCTGGCTGGTGCGCGCGGCCAGGTTGCGCACCTCGTCGGCCACCACCGCGAAGCCGCGGCCCTGCTCGCCGGCGCGTGCGGCCTCGATGGCGGCGTTGAGGGCCAGCAGGTTGGTCTGCTCGGCGATGCCGCTGATGACTCCGACGATGCCGCCGATCTGCTGCGAGCGCTCGCCCAGGCCGTTGATCACGGTGGCCGTGGCCGTCAGCGAACGGGCGATCTGGCCCAGCGCCTGGGACGACGCCTGCATCGACTCGGCGCCCTGGCGGGTGCGCGCCACGTTCTCGGTGGTCAGCTGTTCGGTGCGCTGCATGCCCGTGGCGATGTCGCCGGCGGTGGCGCTGAACTGCTCCACCGCGCTGGCCATGGTGTCGAGCTGGGCCGCCTGCTCGGCGGAGCGGCGCTGGGTCGCGGCCGCCAGGGTATTCAACTGGTCGGCGCGCTGCGTCACGTCCGCCGAGGCGCTACGCACTTCGGTCACGGTGCCGGACAGCGATTCGGCCATCTGGTTGAAGGTGGCCGACAGGGTGCCGATCTCGTCGTCCCGGACGATCTGCAGCCGTCCGCTCAGGTCGCCGGCGCCGAAGGCCCGGGCCTGCTCCACCAGCGGCCCCAGCGGTCGCAGGCGCTGGCGCAGCAGCAGGATCGAAGCCGCCACTGCCAGGATCAGCGCCAGGCCGCTGCCGAGCGCCAGCCGCGTACCGACCTGCCAGATCAGCGCCTGGATCTCCTGCTCCGGCAGGGTCGCGACCACCTGCCAGCCTTCCCCGGCGACCGGCGCGGCGACGCTGAGGAACTCCTGCGCGCCGTCGCTCCAGACCACGCCATGAGTGGCGTCGGGCTGGGCGAGGGACGCTTCGGCGGCGTCCGCGCGCTCGGTCCCGGCCGGCTTGACCAGCCAGGCGCCGTTTTCCTCGCGAATCGCCAGCGAACCGCCGGCGCCGATGCGGAAGGCCGCCAGGCTGTCGAACTGCTGGCGCTGCGCGTCGGTGTAGTCGAAGCCGACGAACAGCACCGCGATCACCTGGCCGGACGCATCGCGCACGGGAGTGTACTGGGTCATGTAGTGGCGGCCGAACAACAGGGCACGGCCGACGTAGGGCTGGCCCTGCAGCAGGCGGGCATAGGCCGGGTGCTTGCGGTCGAGCTGTGTGCCGATTGCCCGCGAGCCGTCCTCCTTCTTCAGCGAGGTGGTGATCCGCAGGAAGTCCTCGCCGCTGCGAACGAAGACGGTGGCGACCCCGGCGGTCAGCTCGTTGAATTCGTCCACCAGGGTGAAGTCGCCGTTGAGCGGCCGCCCGGCGAGGGTGAGCATCGGCTCCGGGCCACTGTCGCTGCGGCTAAGCCCCTCGGCGAAGCGCCGCTCGAACAGCGTGGCCAGGCGCAGGGTGCTAGTCCTCAGCGACTGTTGAAAGGTGACCAGCTGATCGGCCAGCAGCTTCGCCTCGCTGGCCAGGTGCTGGCGGTGCGCGTCCTCGGTCGACTGGCTAAGCGAGCGCAGGGCGAACAGCCCGCTCGCGCTGATCACCACCACCAGCACGGCGGAAAGCGCCGCGCCCAGCTGTCCCGCAATACCAGAGCGGATTCCAAACATACGAAAGACTCCTTGGCGAACGGGATTCCGTGCCGGATTGGATTGAGACGGAAACGAGCGATGTCGCTGCGGCGAGGAGGGGCGCGTCGAAGGCAGGAATCATTGTCTGTCTGTTCCGGCCGCTTCGACCCCATGTGGCCGGGCAGCCGGTGCGCCTTCCGACACGGGCATTCGTGCGGCAAGCGCCCTTGCCAACGACTCATGATATCCACGGCACCCGATCGTCAAGAAGGCGAAGTGACACTCTGTGACGCTTCGTGATCGCGGGTGACCGGGCTCTCCCACAGTCGCGAGCAAGGCCTGCTGGTCGTCGCGGTGTCGTCCTCGGTTTCCTTAACGGCAAGCGGGGCGGGGACTGGAGGGTCGCCGGTCGGATAGCTACGGTCTGTGACGGTTGGATCTCGACGTTCCGGCCGGCATGGAATCCCCGGTCGAATCGGCCTGCTGGCAAGGGGTCAAATCTGCGACAATCCCGCTCTTTGCCGCCGAGCCACACGCCGCCTGATGACCGAAACGACGCCCGCCTTTTCCTCCTTGCTGAAGAATCTCGACCAGGCCCTGATCGCCGACCGCCACCGCTTGCGCCGGCAGCTGCACGAGCTGCAGAAGCAGCCGGACGAAGCCCGGCAGGCGCAGTGGCTGGAGCGCTTCCGGGCGTCCTGCGCCAAGGTCGAGGCGCGCAGGCAGAGCGTGCCGGTGATGCGTTATGACGAGGCGCTGCCGATCGCCGCCAAGCGCGACGAGATCAAAGCGGCGCTGGAGAAGCATCAGGTGCTGGTGCTGGCCGGCGAGACCGGCTCGGGCAAGACCACCCAGTTGCCGAAGATCTGCCTGGAGATCGGCCGCGGCGTGCACGGCCTGATCGGCCACACCCAGCCGCGCCGGCTGGCGGCGCGCAGCGTGGCGACGCGGGTCGCGGAGGAGATCGGCACGCCGCTCGGCGAGCTGGTCGGCTATCAGGTGCGCTTCGAGGACCACAGCACCGAAGGCACGCTGGTCAAGCTGATGACCGACGGCATCCTGCTCGCCGAGACCCAGCACGACCGCTTCCTGGAAAGGTACGACACGATCATCGTCGACGAGGCCCACGAGCGCAGCCTCAACATCGACTTCCTGCTCGGCTACCTGAAGACCCTGCTGCCGCGCCGGCCGGACCTGAAGGTGATCATCACCTCGGCGACCATCGACCTGGAGCGCTTCAGCAAGCACTTCGATGATGCACCTATCGTCGAAGTCTCCGGCCGCACCTATCCGGTCGACCTCTGGTACCGGCCGCTGGCCGCCGAGACCGACGAGGACGGCAACCGCGTCGAGGACGACCTCACCGTCGACCAGGGTATCCTCGCCGCGCTGGGCGAGATCGAGGCGCACGAGAAGCAGGTCGGCAAGCGTCCCGGCGACGTGTTGGTGTTCCTCCCTGGCGAGCGCGAGATCCGCGACGCCGCCGAGGTGCTGCGCAAGGCCAACCTGCGCCACACCGAGGTGCTGCCGCTGTACGCGCGGCTGACCCCGGCCGAGCAGCAGAAGATCTTCCGGCCGATGCCGGGGCGCAAGATCGTGCTCGCCACCAACGTTGCCGAGACCTCGCTGACCGTGCCGGGCATCCGCTACGTGATCGATTCCGGCACCGCGCGCATCAGCCGCTACAGCTACCGCGCCAAGGTCCAGCGGCTGCCCATCGAAGCCATTGCCCAGGCCAGCGCCAACCAGCGCAAGGGCCGCTGCGGACGGGTCGAGCCGGGCATCTGCATTCGCCTGTACAGCGAGGAGGATTTCCTCGGCCGGCCGGAATTCACCGATCCGGAAATCCTGCGCACCAACCTGGCGGCAGTGATCCTGCAGATGCTGCATCTGCGCCTCGGCCAGATCGAGGACTTCCCCTTCATCGAGCCGCCGGACGGCAAGGCCATCAGCGACGGCTTCAACCTGTTGCAGGAACTCTCGGCGGTCAACCGCGAGAACCAGCTGACGCCGCTCGGCCGCCAGCTCGCACGGCTGCCGATCGACCCGCGGCTGGGCCGCATGCTGCTGGAGGCGGCGCAGCAGGGCAGCCTCGAGGAGGTGCTGATCGTCGCCAGCGCGCTGTCGGTGCAGGACGTGCGCGAGCGCCCGGCCGACCGCCAGACCCAGGCCGACCAGGCGCACGCGCAGTGGAAGGACCCGGACTCGGACTTCGCCGCGCTGATCAACCTCTGGCGCGGCTTCGAGGAGCAGCGCCAGGCGCTCGGCTCCAACGCCCTGCGTACCTGGTGCCGGAAGCACTTCCTCAACTACCTGCGCCTGCGCGAGTGGCGCGATGCCCACCGCCAGCTGACGCTGATCGTGCGGGAGCTGAAGCTGGGCACCGAACCCCGTAGGAGCGAGCTTGCTCGCGAACAGGGCGCATCTGGAAAGGTTCGCGAGCAAGCTCGCTCCTACGACCGCCAGAACGGCGACCGTAGGGTGGAAAACGGCGCAGCCTTTTCCACCGAGCAATCCACTGCCGAACCTGCCCGCACCACCGACAAGCGCGTCAACGCCAAGCTCGCCCAGCAGGCCGAGGCCGGCGAGGCCGCGATCCGGGCGAAGAACTACGCCGCGGTGCACAAGGCCATCCTCGCCGGCCTGCTGAGCCAGATCGGCAGCAAGACCGAGGACGGCGATTTCCTCGGCGCACGCCAGCGGCGCTTCTGGATCCACCCTTCCAGCGTCATCGGCCGCAAGAAGCCGAACTGGGTGATGGCCGCCGAGCTGGTGGAGACCACCAAGCTGTTCGCGCGCATGGTCGCCAAGATCGAGCCGGAGTGGATCGAGCCGCTGGCCGGGCACCTGATCAAGACCAACCACTTCGAGCCGCACTGGGAAAAGAAGCGCGGCCAGGTGGTCGCCTTCGAGCAGGTCACGCTCTACGGCATGATCATCGTCGCCCGCCGCCCGGTGCACTACGGGCCGATCGACCCGGCGCTGTCGCGCGAGCTGTTCATCCGCGAGGGCCTGGTGCGCGGCGACATCAACAGCCGTGCCCGCGCGCTCACGGCCAACCGCCAACTGCTCGAACGCCTCGACGAGCTGGAGGCCAAGGCCCGCCGGCGCGACATCCTCGCCGACGAGGAAACCCTGTTCGCCTTCTACGACGCGCGCCTGCCGGCCGACATCTACCAGACCGCCAGCTTCGAGAGCTGGTACAAGCGCGAGAGCGCCAGGGAACCGCAACTGCTGATCATGCGCGAGGAGGACGTGCTGGCGCGCGACGCCCGCGAGGTCACCGCCGCGCAGTACCCCGACAGCCTGTGCCTCGGCGAGCTGGAACTGCCGCTGACCTACGACTTCGAGCCGGGCAGCGAGCGCGACGGCGTGACCCTGCGCGTTCCGGCGCCGCTGCTGCCGCAACTGCCGCCCGAGCGGCTGGACTGGCTGGTGCCGGGGCTGATCGAGGCCAAGGCGGTGGCGCTGGTGCGCAACCTGCCCAAGGCGATCCGCAAGAACTTCGTGCCGGTGCCGGACTTCGTCTCCGCTGCGCTTTCCAAGATCACCTTCGGCCAGGGCTCGCTGTTCGAGGCGCTCGGCCGCGAGTTGCAGCGCATGACCGGCGCGCGCATCCCCGACGAGGCCTGGCCGGAGGCGGTCGCCGGGCTGGAGCGGCACCTGCGGATGAACATCGAAGTCGTCGACGCCCGCGGCAAGTACCTCGGCGAAGGCCGCGACCTGGCCGAACTCACCGCACGCTTCGCCGAGGCCAGCCAGGCCGCGCTGGCCGTGCCGCAGAAGAAGGAGCAGGCCGACAGGCCGGTGGAGGCGCGAGGCTTCGACGCGGTGCCGGAAAAGTCCCAGCAGAAGGTCGCCGGACTGTCCATGACCGTCTACCCGGCGCTGGTGGAAGAGGCCGGGGTGGTGAAGGAGGGCCGCTTCCCGACCCAGGCCGAGGCCGACTGGCAGCACCGCCGCGCCCTCCAGCGCCTGCTGCTGCAACAGCTGAACGAGCAGGCGAAATACCTGCGCAACAAGCTGCCGGGCCTCACCGAGCTCAGCCTGCTCTACCGCGACATGGACAAGCCCGACGCGCTGGTCGAGGACATCCTGCTGGCCAGCCTCGACGAGGCCATTCTCGATGGCGTCGCGCCGCTGCCGCGCGACGGCGCCGCGCTGGCCTCCCTGGCCGAGCGCAAGCGCGGCGACTGGACGCCGCACGCCGAGCGCCTGGCCCGGCGGGTGCTGGAGATCCTCAAGCTGCGCCAGGGCCTGCAGAAGCGCTTCAAGGGCCGCATCGACCTGGCCCAGGCGGTGGCGCTGAACGACATCAAGGCGCAACTGGCGAACCTCATCTACCCCGGCTTCGTGCGCGACACGCCGGCCGAATGGCTGAAGGAATACCCGCGCTACCTCAAGGCGATCGAGCAGCGCCTGGACAAGGTCGGCGGCCAGGTCCAGCGCGACCGCGTGTGGACCGGCGAGATAGGCGGCTACTGGGCGCAGTACCAGGCCCGCGCCGCCAAGCACGCGCAGGAAGGCAAGCGCGACCCCAACCTCGCGCTGTACCGCTGGATGCTCGAGGAGTACCGCGTCTCGCTCTGGGCCCAGCAGTTGGGGACCAGGATGCCGGTCTCGGACAAGCGCCTGTCCAAGCAGTGGAGCCTGGTCGAGGTCTGACGGGCCTCGGGTTGGCACCATAGGTTGGGTTGAGGCGCATAGCGCACAGGTGGTACCGGCGCGTTTCCCTTCTCCCACCGGGAGAAGGTGGCCCGCAGGGCCGGATGAGGGAAGCCGGCACGCATTCCCTCACCCCAACCAGGGGGTTGTCTTGGTGTTGGTCGCGGCATGGTACAGGTGCCGGTCGCAGGCAGAGCCTGCTCCTACAGGTGCCCATCGAGGCTACAGGTGGTGCCGGCGCTTTTCCCTTCTCCCTTCGGGAGAAGGTGGCCCGCAGGGCCGGATGAGGGAAGCCGGCATGCATTCCCTCACCCCAACCAGGGGGTTGTCTTGGTGTTGGTCAAGGCATGGTACAGGCGCCGGTCGCAGGCAGAGCCTGCTCCTACAGGTGCCCATCGACGCTACAGGTGGTGCCGGCGCTTTTCCCTTCTCCCTTCGGGAGAAGGTGGCCCGCAGGGCCGGATGAGGGAAGCCGGCATGCATTCCCTCACCCCAACCAGGGGGTTGTCTTGGTGTTGGTCACGGCATGGTACAGGCGCCGGTCGCAGGCAGAGCCTGCTCCTACAGGCGCCCATCGAAGCTACAGGTGGTGCTGGCGCTTTTCCCTTCTCCCTTCGGGAGAAGGTGGCCCGCAGGGCCGGATGAGGGCCGCCAGAACCGCCTGTCCCTTCCTGCGAATCAGCCGAACAACGCTCCACACCCGGTCCTGAAACGAAGAGCGTGATGCCTTTCTCAGCCCGTGTCGCAGCGCTGTCTGGCCTTCGAGCGCCTTGCTAACCTCCGCCTCTGACCTCAGGGGGCAAGGACGCATGAAATTTCGTCTGGTACTGACGGGGCGGGCCGCGCAGGGCTGCTCGAACGAGACCATCCGCCAGCGATTGGTGGGGCAAATGAAGCTTTCGGCGGCGCAGGCGGAGACGCTCTTGCCGCCCGCGGTGCGGGTGCTCAAGCAGGGGCTGGATCGCCCGGGCGCCGAGGCGCTGCGCAAGCGTTTCGCGGCGGTCGGGCTCGACACCCGCATCGAGGCGTTCGAGCCCGCCCCGGCCGCCGATCCGCTTCAGCCCCTGCAGGCCCTGGCCCAGGCCGGCCTCAAGCGCTCGCCTCCCAGCCGCCGCTACGTCACCCACCTGCTGCTGGTGACGCTCTGCTGCCTGCTGATCCCGGCGCTCTACGCCGGGCTCGTCATCGGCCTGGCAGTGGCCCTGGGCTGGTATCTCGGCCATGTCCATGTGTACCTCGCCTCCACGCATGGCATCTGGCTCAAGCTCTGCGCCTATGCCATACCCGCAATCAGCGGCGGTGTGCTGCTGTTGTTCCTGGCGCGGCCGCTGTTCTCCGGGCGCGCGCCGGACGAGCGCGCGCTGGTGCTGGACCTCGACACCGAACCGCGGCTGCGGCAGGTGATCGACCAGCTCTGCCAGGCGATCGGCCTGCAGCCGCCGGTGGCGGTCCATCTGTCCGGGCAGGTCAATGCCAGCGTGCATTTCGAGGGCGGCTGGCGCGGCTTCCGTTCCGGGCGCAAGGTACTGACCATCGGCCTGCCGCTGGTGGCCGGGCTGACCGTACAGCAGTTCACCGGCGTGCTGGCCCATGAATTCGGCCACTTCGCCCAGCGCCTGGGCATGCGCTGCAGCTTCCTGATCAACCGCGTCAACGCCTGGCTCGAGGTGCGCGGCTACACCGCCGACCCCTGGGACGACCGCCTGGACGAGTGGATGGAGCGGGACCTGTGGTTCCCGGTCGCCCTGGCGCTGCAGATCGGCCAGTTCGGCATCGACCTCTCGCGGCGGTTGATGCAGGGCTGTTTCTGGCTGAGCTTCCGCCTGTCGCGCTCGCTGTCACGGCAGATGGAATTCGACGCCGACCGCTACGAGGCGCTGCTGAGCGGCAGCGGGGTATTCCGCCAGACCGCCCTGCGCCTGCGCACGCTGTCCGAGGCCTGGCAGGAGGTCGACCGGCAGAACGGTCGCATCTGGCGCGAGCGCCGGCTGCTGCGCGACATGCCGGAAGCCACCGCGCTGATGGTCGCGCGCCTGGACAGGCAGGTGCTGCAGGCCATCGAGCAGAGCCTGGAGGAGCGCACCACCCGCTACTGGGACACGCACCCGGCCGACCTCGAACGCATCCACCACAGCGAGGCGCTGAAGGCCCCGGGGCACGTGCACGACACGCGTCCGGCAGCCACGCTGTTCACCCGCTTCGCCGAGCACTGCGAGCGGGTGACCCTGGCCTACTACACGGACCTGGGCCTGGACTACCAGGGCGCCCAGTTGCAGGACAGCCACACCCTGCTGCAGCTCAACGACCAGCGCGAACAGGCGCTCGACCAGCTGCAGGAATGGAGCGGCCGGCAATGGCGCGCCGAGCCCTGGCTGCCGCTGCACCAGCCGGCCCTGCCGGCGCACACCGAGCTGGGCTGGCAGGCCATCGTCGACACCCTGCGCCAGCAATCGCCGGAAATCATCGGCGCCTGGCAGACCGCCGAGCAGGAACAGGAGCAGCGCGTCGCCCTGGCCTATTGCCTCAGCTGGCATCGTCGCGGGGAAAAGGCCTGGCTCAGCGACCGCGAACCCATCGTCCCGGAAAAGCACGAGCCCCTGTACCGCCAGATCGAGAAGGGCCAGACGCCTGCGCAGCAGCAACTGGCGCAGGCCGCCTCGCTGTATCGCCGCCGGCTCGAATTCACCCTGGCGCGCGGCAACGAGGCCGCCCGCACCGCCGGCCGCCTGCTGCTGCAGCTCAGCGCGCTGTTCCCCGACTACGCGCGCCTGGTCGAGGCCCGCGAACTGGCCCGGCGCTTCACCCTCGACTATCGCCGCCAGGGCGACAACCATTCCGACCAGCTCAGCCACGACGCGCTGGTGCGCTACCAAGACCTCGCGCTGCGCCTGCTGGCCAAGGCCGACGGCATCGCCCAGCCGTTCCTCGACGGCGATACCCTCGGCGGCTACCTGCGCCTGCGCTGCCCACACTTGAAGGGCGAGCCCGGCGAACCCATGGACTTCTTCGAGAACAGCGGCACCCTGGTGGACAGCCTCGCCTACATGCATGCACGGGTGGCCGCCGAAGTCGCCAGCGCCTGCCTGGCCATCGAGCGGGCCCAGGGCATTCGCGGCATCCGCCTGCTGGCCAAGGCCGCCGGTGCCGCGGTTGAAGGCGCCTCGCCTGCCAAGGTCCCGGCAACGGCTGACAACGCTTAGGCTGCGCCCATAGAACCGGCCGCCGCTGTCCGCGAAAGGGCAGGGCGCCGGCGGGTCATTCCCCAGGCAGCAGAGCGGCTCGCGACGAAACGGCAACAGACCTAGGCACCGCCACCGAGCGCCTTGTAGAGGGTGATGCGGTTGCTCTGTTCGGTAAGGCGAAGGTCGATCAGCGTTTGCCGTGCGGCATACAGCGAACGCTGGGCATCCAGTGCGTCGAGGTAGCTGCTGGCACCGCTGCGGTACAGGGCATCGGCCAGCGTGTAGCTCCGCTCGGTGGCGTCGGTCAGTGCTTGTTGGGCCGCGAGGCGCGCCTGGATGGTGCTGCGCACGGCCAGGGCATCGGCTACCTCGCTGAATGCCGTCTGTATGGTCTTCTCGTAGGTGGCGAGCTGCATGTCATGTTCGCTCCGCGCAGCCGCCAGCGACGCACGGTTGGCCCCATTATTGAAGATCGGTACGCTGATGCTCGGCGCGAAACTCCAGGCGCCGCTACCGGCCTTGAACAGCCCGGCCAGTTCCGAACTGGTCGTCCCTGCGCTGCCGGTCAGGTTGATGCTGGGAAAGAATGCCGCACGGGCGGCTCCGATGTCGGCATTGGCCGCCTTGAGTGTGTGTTCGGCGGCGAGGACGTCGGGGCGCTGCTGAAGCAGGCTCGACGGCAACTCGCCGGGTAGCGCGACCAGTTCGGCACTGTCAGCTTCCAGCGCCTGCGGTAGCAAGGCGCTGTCCACCGGCGCGCCGACGAGAAGCTCCAGTGCGTTGAGGTCCAATTGCACCTGGCTCTGGTAGGCGGCCACGTCGACGCGTGCTGATTCGACCGTTGTCTGCGCCTGGGCGAGCTCCAGTCCGGAAGTATTGCCCAGCGCATGGCTGCGTTGCTGCAGGTCATAACTGGCCTGCTGGCTCGCCAGGGTGTCCTTGGCTAGCTGCAGGAGTTCCTGGTCCGCGGCAAGCGTCAGCCAGGCCGTCGCGACCTCGGCCACCAGGCTGATCTGTGTGCTGCGGCGAGTTTCCTCCAGCGCCAGGTAGGATTCCAGCGCGGCATCGCTGAGGTTGCGCAGGCGGCCGAACAGGTCCAGTTCGTAGCTCAGGCTCAACGCGACGCTGTACTGGTGCTCGACGCTGGCTGTCTCCGAACCGCTGTTGACGGCAGCGCGGCTATGGCTGCCGCTGGCAACGCCGTCCACGGTGGGGAACTGCTCGGCACGTTGCACCCGGTATTGCGCACGCGCGGTCGCCACGTTGAGGGCGGCTACCCGCAGGTCACGGTTGTTGGCCAAGGCTTGTTCCAGCACCTGCCGCAGGCGTGAATCGAGGACGAAGCGATCCAGCGCCGAGAGCACATCGGCCGGCGCGGTCGACGCTACGACGTCGGCCGGCCACTGGTCGCGTATCGGCGCCTCGGGGCGTTGGTATTCGGGCGCCAGGTTGACGCAGCCGGTCAGCGCCAGGGCAGATAGCCAGGCAGCGAGCGGGGCAGGGCGAATCATGCTTCAACTCCTGAGAGCAGGGTCGGTGCGCGACGAGCGCTCGCGCGGCGAACCAGGACGAAGAACAGCGGAACGAAGAAGATGCCGAGCACGGTGGCGCTGAACATCCCGCCCAGCACGCCAGTGCCAATCGCCTGACGACCGCCGGCGCCGGGACCGCTGGCCAGGGCCAGCGGCAGCACGCCGAACATGAATGCCAACGATGTCATGAGGATGGGCCGCAGGCGTTGCCGACAGGCCTCGAGCGTCGCCGCGAGCAGCTCCATGCCTTGCTCCTGCAAGTGCTTGGCGAACTCGACGATAAGGATCGCATTCTTCGCCGCAAGGCCGACGGTGGTCAGTAGGCCCACCTGGAAGTAGACGTCGTTGCTCAGCCCGCCCAGGCCGGTGGCCAACACCGCGCCGACGATGCCCAGCGGTACTACCAGCATCACCGCGAAGGGTACCGACCAGCTCTCGTAGAGCGCTGCCAGGCAGAGGAACACGAACAGGATCGAGACGGCGTAAAGCATCGGCGCCTGCGAGCCGGACAGTCGTTCCTGGTAGGACTGCCCCGACCACTCGTAGCCGATCCCGGCCGGCAACTGCGCGAGCAGCGCCTCGACCTCGGCCATTGCGTCGCCTGAACTCACGCCGGTCGCCGGGTCGCCGACCAGCCCTATCGAGGCGTTGCCGTTGTAGCGCTCCAGCATGGGCGAGCCGTATGTCCAGTCGGTGCTGGCGAAGGTGCTGAACGGCACCATTTCGCCGGCGTCGTTGCGCACGTACCAGCGCATGAGGTCGTCGGTGCGCATGCGGCTGTCGGCCTCGCCCTGCACATAGACCTTCTTGACCCGGCCGTTGTAGACGAAATCGTTGACGTAGCTGCCGCCCATCGCGGTAGCCAGGGTATCGTTGATGTCCAGGGTGGACAGGCCGAAGGCGCCGCTCTTGCGGTCGTCGATCGCGACATGGAATTCCGGTGTGTCCTCCAGGCCGTTGCTGCGCACGCCGACCAGCTTGTCGCTCTGCGCCGCCAGGGTGAGGAACTGATCACGCGCGGCGATCAGCGCATCATGGCCGACACCGCCGACATCCTTGAGCTGGAGATCGAAGCCGGAACTCTCGCCAAGGCCACGAATGGCCGGCGGCTGCATGATGAAGATGCTCGCATCGCGCAGGCTGGACAGGGCCGCGGTGGCGCGACGGGCGAGGGCGGCGGCGGTCTGCTCGGCACCCTCGCGCAGGCTCCAGTCCTTCAGCTTGATGAACGCGCGGCCTGAGTTCTGTGCGTTACCACCCATGCCGAGGCCCGTGACCGAGATCATCGAGTCCACTTCCGGCTGCTCCAGCATGTAGTCGATGAACTGGCTGGTCGCGGCCTGGGTGCGTTCGTCCGTGGCTCCGACCGGTAGCTGGATCATGGCCATCAGCATGCCCTGGTCCTCGTCCGGGAGAAACGAGCCGGGCAGGCGCAGGTAGCCGACCGCCATCACGCCCGCGATCAGGGCGTAGACCAGCAGCATGCGTGGGCCGCTGCGCAACACACGGGAAACGCCGTGGCCGTAGCGCTCGGTATTGCGGGCGAAGGTGCGATTGAACCAGCCGAAGAAACCGCGTCGCGGACCGTGCGTGCCCGATCGCAGCAGGGTGGCGCATAGCGCCGGGCTGAGGCTCATGGCCACCAGAACCGAGAGCAGCATGGCGCTGACGATGGTCACGGAGAACTGGCGATAGATGGCGCCGGTAGAGCCGCTGAAGAAAGCCATCGGCACGAACACCGCCGACAGCACCAGGGCGATGCCCACCAGCGCGCCGCTGATCTCGTCCATCGATTTGCGCGTCGCGTCGCGCGGCGAAAGGCCTTCCTCGCTCATCACCCGCTCGACGTTCTCCACCACCACGATCGCGTCGTCCACCAGCAGGCCGATGGCCAACACCATGGCGAACATGCTCAGGGTGTTGATCGAGTAGCCGAAGGCCGCCAGCACGCCGAAGGTGCCGAGCAATACAACCGGCACGGTGACGGCCGGAATCAGCGTGGCACGCCAGTTCTGCAGGAACAGATACATGATCAGCACTACCAGCGCGATCGCCTCGAACAGCGCCTTGACCACCTCTTCGATGGAAAGGCTGACGAAGGGCGTGGTGTCGTAGGGGATGGCCATCTCGAGCTGCAGCTCGGCGGGGAAATTCGGCGCCAGCTCGGCGAGCCGGGCCTTCACCGCCTCGGCCACGTCCAGCGCATTGGCTCCGGTGGCCAGCTTGACGGCCATCGCGGCGGAGGGCTGACCATCGAGCGAGGCGACCACGTCGTAACTCTCGCTGCCCAGTTCGACCCGCGCCACGTCCGAAAGCAGCACCAGCGAGCCATCGCTGTCACTCTTGACCACCACGTCGCGGAACTGCTCGACGGTCTGCAGCTTGCTGCGCGCGCTGATGGTGGCGTTGAGCTGCTGGCCAGCCTTCGCCGGCAGGGCACCGAGCTGGCCGGCCGAGACTTCGGTGTTCTGCGCCTCGAGTGCGCTGCTGATGTCGGAGGGCATCAGGGCGTACTGTTCGAGCTTGGCCGGATCGAGCCAGATGCGCATGGCGTAGCCGGAGCCGAGGGTCTGTACCTCGCCGACGCCGTCGACGCGGCTGATCTGGTCGAGGAGCTGGCTGTCGATGAAATCGCCGATGTCGGTATGGGTGATCGAGGGATTGTGCGAGTGGAACGCGACGATCATCAGGAAGTCGCCGCCGCCCTTGGTCACCGTGATGCCCTGGTTCTGCACCGCCTGCGGCAGGCGTGATTCGGCCTGCTGCAACTTGTTCTGCACCTGCATCTGCGCCACATCGGCATCGGTGCCGGCGGCGAAGGTCAGACTGATCTGCGCACTGCCCGCCGAGCTGCTCGAGGCAGACATGTACATCAAGCCGTCGAGACCCTTCATCTGCTGCTCGATGACCTGGGTGACCGAGTCCTCGATGGTCTTGGCCGAGGCGCCGGTATAGGTCGCGGAGATGTTGATCGTCGGCGGTGCGATATCCGGATACTGCTCCAGCGGCAGGCGGCTGATGGACAGTGCGCCTGCGAGCATCACGACTATGGAGAGGACCCAGGCGAAGATCGGCCGGTCGATGAAAAAGCGTGCCATGTCCGCCTCCTCAGTGCGTGGTGACGGCCACGGCCGCGGGTATGGTCATGGGCCGTGCACTGACCGCGTCGCCGGGCCGCGCCTTCTGGCCGCCCTCGATCACCAATTGTTCGCCGCCGCTCAGGCCCGAGGTGATCCACCACTGGTTCTCGACCTGCCGGCCGATGGTCACTTCGCGCTGCGTCAGTTTGCCGTCTTCGACCAGCAGCACGTGGGTGGCACCCGTTGCGCTGCGGGTGACGGCGCGTTGTGGCACCAGGATCGCGTTTTCGTCGACTGCTTCCTCGAGCAGGGCGCGCACGTACATGCCCGGCAGCAGCAATCCGTCGGGGTTGGGCACCACGGCACGCAGGGTCACGCTACCAGTGCTCTGCGACACGCTGGCGCCGCTGAACTGCAGGCGGCCGGCATGAGCGTATTCGCTGCCGTCCTCCAGGCGCAGGCGGATGCTCGCTTCGTCGTCGCCGGCCTTGTGCAGCCGCCCCTCGGCCAGTTCGCGCTTGAGACGAAGCACCTCGGCACTGGACTGGGTGATGTCGACGTATAGCGGGTCTAGCTGTTGCACGGTGGTCAGTGCGGTTTCCTGGCTGGCGGTCACCAGAGCCCCGGGGGTGACGCTCGAGGTTTCGACGCGGCCGGAAATCGGCGCCGTCAGCGTGGTGTACGCCAGATCGATGCGAGCGCTCTGCTCGGAGGCCTTGGCTGCCTGATAGGCGGCTTCGGCGCTTTGCCAGGTGGCCTGGGCGTCCTCGTTGTCCTGCTGGCTGATGGCGTCGATCTCGGCCAGGGCGGCATAGCGCTTGGCTTTCAACCTCGCCGAGTCGAGCGTGGCCTTAGCCTGTGCCGTGGCCGCACGCATCTGGTCATATACCGCCTGATAGGGCGCCGAATCGATGCGGTAGAGGATGTCGCCCATCTTGACGAACGAACCCTCGGTGAAGAGTCGTTCCTTGACGATGCCACCCACCTGCGGGCGAATCTCGGCGGTGAGCCAGGCTTTGGTACGGCCGGGAAGCTCGCTGGTCAGCCACTGGGATTGTGGCTCGACGGTGATCACACCCACTTCGGGAACGGGACTTTGCGGCAGCTCCGGCGCCGGCGTGCAGCCGGCCAGGAGCGCGGCGGCGAGGTAGGCCAGTGTGCTGCGCTTCAGAAATTGCATTATTGCTCCCATCGGGGCGGACCCGGGTCGTTTTTCCATGCAGCCCATGCTGTGGAGCAAATGTGCAGAGAATTTGGAGATTGCGGCGGCAATGTTGAATCGCCGGGCATGGGCGGTCTTAATAGCCGGACCTTCGCCCTCCGTGATGTCCCATCCCTGATGAAGTCGAGCCTGTCCCGCAAGCTGTTCGTCGCCGTACTCGGTACCGCCCTGTTTGTGGCCCTGGCCATGGGCGTGGCGGACGGCTGGAGCTTCGCGCGAGGCTTTCTCGGCTACGTCAATGGCCTGACCGAGGAGCGAGCAGAGAGCGTGCTGCCCAAGATGCAAGACTATTACCGCCGGTATGGCAGTTGGGACCGGTTGCGCGGGAGGAACCCGGAATGGTTCGAACTGATGCGTCCTCCTGTCGGCGACGAGACGCCCGAATGGGTCATGCCCGCATCCGATCTGACCGGTGGGGGTTTGCGTATCGCCCTGCTTGATGCGGCCGGAGAGCCGGTCGTGCAGTTCGTCCAGTTGACCGATGATGCCTCGCGCCGGCCCATCGAAGTGGATGGTCAGGTAGTGGGTTGGCTGGCGGTCGTACCCTTCCAGAGCGTTGTCGAAGCCGGGGGCGAGATGCTGGTCAAGCGCCAGTTGCTCTCGAGTATGGGGGTGGGCGTGCTGGCCCTGTTGCTCGCAGCGCTCATCGCCCGCTGGGCTTCGCGTCGCTTGCTCGCCCCGGTACGTCAGGTGGCCGCTGCAACGCATAGGCTGGCTGCGGGTGATTACAGCGAGCGCGTGCAGGCGCAGGCCGACGACGAGGTAGGCCAGTTGGCGCGCGACTTCAACCAGCTGGCGTTCGCCCTGGAGCGCAACGAACGCATGCGGCGCGAGTTCATGGCCAGCATTTCGCATGAACTGCGCACGCCGCTGGCGGTGCTGCGGGGCGAACTCGAGGCGTTGGAAGATGGCGTACGTGCGCTGGATGCCATGTCGCTTCGCTCGTTGCAGCAGGAGGTCGGCCTGCTGAACAAGCTGGTTGCCGATCTTTACGAGCTTTCGCTGGCCGACGTCGGCGCGCTGACTTATCGCAAGAGCCCGGTCGATCTGATCGAGTTGCTGCAACTCTCGCTGGCCGGCGCAGCCGGGCGTTGCCGCGAGCGCGGACTCTCCCTCGAGATGACGGTGCCCGAGCGAACGCGACCGGTGCTGGCCGATGCCGGCCGCCTGCAGCAACTGTTCGGCAACCTGCTCGAGAACAGCCTGCGCTATACCGATTCTGGTGGCCGGCTGCGAATCGAGGTCGTGCAGGATGGCGCCGGAATCGGCGTCGACTGGATGGACTCCGGCCCGGGCGTTCCAGACGCCGAACTGTCCCGGTTGTTCGAACGCTTCTACCGCGCAGAGGCTTCGCGGCGTCGTGCCAGTGGCGGTTCCGGCCTCGGGCTGGCGATTTGCCGAAGCATTGCCGAAGCCCACGGTGGAACGCTCGAAGCACGGCGGTCCCCGTTGGGAGGCCTCTGGCTGCACCTGCAATTGCCGACGGAGAGTGCCTGATGGGCGGCAATGAAGAACTCCGTCCAGCCGACATTCTGATCGTAGAGGATGAGCCCAAGCTGGCGAATCTGTTGCGTGACTATTTCCAGGCGGCCGGCCATCGTGTGACCTGCATGGACGAAGGGTTGGCGGTCGAGCCTGCAGTTCGCGTGGCTCCTCCGGACTTGATCCTGCTCGACATTATGCTGCCCGGACGTGATGGGCTCGATATCTGCCGCGCACTGCGTACCTTTTCGGATGTACCGATCATGCTCGTCACGGCAAGGGTCGAAGAGGTCGACCGCCTGCTCGGGCTCGATCTAGGGGCCGACGACTATATCTGCAAGCCCTTCAGTCCGCGTGAAGTGGTGGCGAGGGCGCGTGCGATCCTGCGCCGACGAAGCCGGACGGTCGACACGGGCGTGCGCCTGGAGACCACGGAATACCGCGCCACCTTCAAGGGGATCGATCTGGACCTGACGCCGGTCGAGTTTCGCCTGCTCAGTTGCCTGGCCGGCTCGCCAGGGCGGGTATTTTCCAGGAACCAACTGATGGACCGGCTCTATGACGACAATCGCATAGTCACCGATCGAACCGTGGACAGCCACGTGAAGAACCTGCGGCGCAAACTGCAGCTGGCGAGCCCCGATGAAGAGCTGATTCATTCCATCTACGGCGTTGGTTACAAGTTCGAACCATGAGCCGCCTCGAACGGCCGGCCGCCTGGCTTGGAGGCCAGGACGGTTGCTTCGGCCAGTACCGCGGGCCGGAGGATGGCAGAGCATTGCGGCGCATGTTCAAGCACAATGCAGCGCTGCCACGCAGGCATGCGCTGCGATACGACATTTCACCCCACATGAAGAGCCCATGTTCGAAATCCGCCCCATGAGCGCCGAGCGCTACCGCCAGGACACCCGGCGCATCGCCTTCGTCGTGATCGCCATTTTCCTCGTTCTGGCGCTGCTCCTCTCCAGCCTGGCCGTGCAGCTGTTCGGCGACCCCGGCGGCAACAACTTCCGCTGGAACCTGCTCGGCGTGCTCGCCGGCCTGGCCGCCACCGTCGCCCTGGTGCGCCTGAAACTCTGGTCCACCGCCTGGATGGCCCCGGCGGCGTACGGCTGGCAGCTCAAGCGCAACCTCATGCGCATCACCAACGTCATGCACCACGTCAAGGCCGGCGTCGCCGCCCGCCAGCCCGAGGCCATCAAGCTCCTGCGCTTCTACCACCTGGGCGTGACCCAGATGCACCAGCTCGACGGCAACCTCACCGAACTGGCCGGCATGGTGCGGGAGATCGACGCGCACCGGGAGCTGATGGAGGAGCTGGGAATGGACGCCGAGCAGACGCACCTCGATCCGGTATGGATCGAGGCGGTGAAGGGAATCGGGTAGCGAGGAGTGCCCGCTTGCGCACACCCTGATGATGCAGCACTACCGGCAGCTGGGCTTCGAGCAGTAGCGATTTCACGCCGCTTGGACATTAAAGGCCCGGCGGCATGGAATGCTGCTCACCCAGACAAGCTCGCCCCGAGGTCGGGCCTCCCACAAAAGCGGGGGTGTCCACCGAACCCGTGGGAGGCCGCGCCCGTTCCCGACCGGCTTGCGGTATTCACCACATCCTTGTGGATTGCGCGCCTCGCGGCGAATACAGGCCTGTAGGTCTGCCCGAAAGTCACGGCGCTCCTGGGGCGCCTCGGCCAAGTGACGCACCAAGCGGCAGCCCGGGCTTTTTGCTCGACGCTCAGGGCAGCGGGTTGCCGAGCCCCGGCTGGGTCGGATCGGCCTCCGGTGTGCCGGGGTCCTGCACATCCGGCCCAGTGCCCGGTCGCCTGGCAGGCTCGCCAGCGTTGTCCGGGATACCCTGAACGTCCGGGTTATCGGTGACGAAATCAGGCTCCGGCGAATGGCTCGGGTTCTGGTCCTGTCCTGGCACGGGCTGCTGATCGTGAGGACGGTCGAGCGGATCGATACTCATGGGATCACCTCCGGTTGAGAGCCGTGGGTGGCTCTTGTGTTTGAGATGATCCGTGCGGATTTTGTGCTGGCCGTGCGTCGTTTGGGTGGACGCGACGATTGCAGAGATCGAGAATCGGGAGGCGCCTTTCGACTCAAAGCCACCTTTCGCCAGTGACCCAGACCGGCCCGATTGCAGACAGTGACCCCATTGGCCAAAGGGCACGTTGTCCGGCTGAGCTGTGGCAACTGAATAGGGCGACTTGAAGTGGCACAAAAGCTGCGATACGCCTCGGTCGGTCGGCCATGTACATCCGTTCGAACGTGAGCCTGCGTTGGTAGTCCGATGCGGAACATGGCTGACAACAACACAACAACAAGCTGATCAAGGGAGCGCCTGATGTTGGCGGCACGGGAAGATGAAGTCCTCGAGGAGCGGGTGGAGCCGAAGCGCAGCCCGTTCGTGACGGCGGTGGCGTTCATGCTGGCGGCGGCGATTCTGATTCCGCTACTGAACGCGGAAGTTAAATACCTCGGCCTGTTCTACCCGGTCATTCAGTTGCTCTGGTGCCGCTACTTCGGCCATGTGGTGTTCATGTTGGTGGTATTCGCGCCGCGCAAAGGGGCGGCGCTGTTTCGCTCTCGGCGCCCCTGGTTGCAAATCGTGCGGTCGTTGCTGTTCTGCCTTACCTCCTTCCTGATGTTCTGCGCGCTCCAGTACGTGCCGGTGGGGACCGCGGCAGCGGTGAGTTTCACGGCGCCCATGGTGGTCCTGGTACTGTCACCCTTCATGCTGGGCGAGACGGTAGGCCTACTGAAAACAGTCGCGGCGATCAGTGGGTTCGCCGGGGCGCTGTTCGTCATACAGCCAGGTGGCGATGCCTTCCATCCTGCCGTGTTACTGGTGCTCTTGAGCGCCTGCACCTCAGCGCTTACACAGATCCTGTCGCGCAAGCTCGCTAGTCACGACACGCCGGAAACGTCCAACACGTACATGGCCGCCGCCGGGTTCGTGTTGACGAGCCTGATGCTTCCATTCTTCTGGCAGTCGCCGGACAACCTGGTACATGTTGGTTTGCTGGTCAGCATGGGCATCCTCGGTGGTTGCGGGCACTACTGCCTGGTGCGTGCCTTCGAGGTGGCCCCTGCGCCGTTCGTCGCACCGTTCACTTACCTGCAAATCGTCGGCGCGAGCCTGCTGGGGTACCTGCTTTTTTCCGAGCTGCCAAATCTGTGGAGCTGCATTGGCACCCTCATCATCGTGCTGAGCGGATTGGTTGTCTTGCTGGGCGAGCAATACCTGGAGTCGCGGGGGCCGAGGACGTCGACCAGATCGTCTGGCTGAGATGTCCGGCACCAGCCGGATAGTACTGGTCGCTTGAAGCGTACCCTTCACCGGATTCGAGGCGCGGTAGTCGGCCGAGCAGCTTGTCCAGGTGTCGTGGCGGGGGTGATCAACAGGTTGGCGGGCCCCCACGGCCCGCCTGCGGAGGGGCCTATATCTTTTCTTGCAGCGCTTTGAAGAAGGCCTTGATGTTCTCGTCGTGGCGCTTGTAGTAGGTCCAAGGACCGATCCGCTGAGATGTCACCAGTTGCGCGCGCTGCAGGGCCGTGAGGTAAAGCGACGTAGTGGACTGCGAAAGGCCCGTGCGCTCCTGGATGATGCTGACGCACACACCGACCGTTTCCGGATCGACCTCCTGCTCGGGGAAGCTCGTCCTGGGCTCCTTGAGCCAGTTGAGAATGGCGAGGCGCGTCGGGTTCGCCAGGGCCTTCAGGGCTTCGTTGACGTCGATGCTCATGGAATTTGCGATACCCCTTTTTCGCGATATGGCGATATCTTCCCCGTTCGCATGGAAAATTGGAAGGCGCTGGAGTGACCTCTCGTGGTCCGGCTGTCGCAAGGGCGCGAGATTGGCACTGATTGAAAACCTTTCCTTCAGCTCAGGCTGTCCGGGGCCTGGGCGCCGAAATGCGGAACGATATGCCGGCCGAGTTCTTCGATAACCTCGGCGGCGGGTCGTTTACCGTACTTGAGGTTAAGGATGACGTGGTCCACGCCGATTTCCTGAAGCGTCTCCAGCAGGGCCCGGAGGTGGTCACGTCCCAGCCGGAACCCCAGGTGAATGGGGGACGGCGGTGTGGACGAGCGAGCCTCGAGGTCGATGTAGAGCGACTGCATGAACGGCTTGTGAACCGGTCCGCATTGTTTCATTACCTCTTCCTTCCAATCCTCTACGATCAATCGCTGAATTTTCGGCGGACGTGGATAGCTGATCCAGCCATGGCTTTCACGTGCGATCCAGTCGAGCGACTGGCGGCTGTGTCCGGTCACGAACAACGGGATTTCTCGGGTCGTGGGCTTGGGTATGAGGTCGGCCCCCAGTAATTCACCACCACTCCAGCGAATCGGTTCGAAGTGGCTGTGATGGACCTGGCGTATCACCTCGCAGTGCTCACGAAAGATCTCGCCGCGCTTTTCCGGGTCGACGTTGAAGGCGGGAAATTCCACCGGCCGATCACCGGAAGCCACCCCGAGGAGCAAGCGGCCTTTGCTCAGCTGATCGACGCTCGCCGCCGCCTTGGCCGTATGCAAGGGATGGTGCAAGGGAAGGGCGATGGAGGCGGTGCCCAGCGCGATGTTCGTCGTATGAGCGGCCATATGGCCCAGGTACACCCAAGGGTCGAAGACCTGGCCGACGTCGCCGAAGCCCGGATCCCGGAGTGGGACGTCGCGAAACCAGAGTGCGGAAAACCCGAGTTCCTCTGCGCGCCGGGCCAATGGCACCTGATCGAGCATGCTCGGCGTATCCCCTTCGAACGCCTCCAGGGGGAAGAACAATCCCAGGCTCAGATGACCTTGCTTGAAGGTCCGCCTGAATGCTCGATGCTCGTGGTGAGAAATCGTGCTCGGTTGATACATGCTCATCTTCCTCGGTCAGTGAAGGCGAGCCGCGCCCTGGAACTGCAGGGCGCGGGATCGATCGCTTAGGGGCGATAGGTTGGATAGTCGGTGTAGCCCTTGTCGGTACCGCCATACATGCTGGTCGGGTCGACCGGATTGAGCGGCCAGCCATTGGCGATCCGCTCGGGCAGGTCAGGGTTGGCAATGAAGGGGCGACCAAACGCGATCAGATCGCCCCAGCCGGCCTGGATCATCCGATTGCCACGCTCCGCGGTGTACTTGCCGGCGTAGAGGATCTTGCCGCTGAAGGTCTTGCGGACATCCTCGCGGAAGGTCTCGGGCAGCTCTGGGGCGTTCTCCCAGTCGGCTTCGGCGAGCGACAGGTAGGCAATGCCCACGTCCTCCAGCACCTTCACCGCCTCGATATAGGTCCGGTGAGGGTCTTCCTCGACCAGCCCCAGGTAGACGCGATCTTCATCGGTGGTGGCGAACAGCGGGGCGAAGCGCACGCCCATGCGCTCCTTGCCCACCACGGCGGCAACCGCCTCGGTGATTTCGCGCAGGAAGCGCAGGCGGTTGTGCAGCGAACCGCCGTATTCATCGTCACGCCGATTGGTGTGGGCGGAAATGAACTGGTTCACCAGGTAGCCGTTCGCGCAGTGCAACTCCACTCCGTCGAAGCCCGCCTCCAGGGCATTGCGGGCGGCCTGGGCATAGAGCTGGACAAGCTCCTTCACTTCCGCAGTCGTCAGCGCTCGTGGGAGTGAAGGCTCGGCCAGCGCACCGGTGCCGGGGCCGGTCTCGATGAACACCTTGACGCTGTCCGCCCGAATGGCCGAGGGCGCAACCGGCGCTTCACCACCGGGCTGCAGGGAGGTGTGCGACACGCGGCCGACATGCCAGAGCTGAGCGAAGATCACGCCTCCTTCGGCATGCACGGCATTGGTGACCTTGCGCCAGCCCTCGATCTGCTCGGCGCTATGGATGCCGGGGGTCCAGGCATAGCCCTGGCCGCGCGGCTCGATCTGGGTGCCTTCGGTCACCATGAATCCGGCACCGGTGCGCTGGCGGTAATAGGTGGCCATCAGATCGTTCGGAATATTGCCCGGCTGGGAGCTGCGCGAACGGGTCAGCGGCGGCAGGACGATACGATTCTTTAAGGTGTAGGGGCCCAATTGGGCGGGCTTGAACAGCGCGGATTGTTTCATTTGTTTTACCTGCATATCTAGAATTTTAGATGTAAAAAGTCAAATCGACGAATCTGTAATCAGAACAAGCCGAGCGGGGCTTCATTGAGGCTGACGTAGACGTTCTTCTTCTGGGTGTAGGCTTCCAGGATCGACTTGTGGGTTTCGCGTCCCAGGCCGGATTTCTTGTAGCCGCCGAAGGGGGCGTGCGCCGGGATCTCGTGGTAGGTGTTGACCCACATCCGCCCGGTTTCCACGGCCCGTGACACGCGCAGCGCGCGGTTGATGTCCTGGGTCCAGACCGCGCCCGCCAGGCCGTATTCCGAGTCGTTGGCCATGGCGATGACGTCCGCTTCATCCTTGAACGGAATCACGCACAGGACGGGGCCGAAGATCTCTTCGTAGGCCACGCGCATGTCGTTGCGCACGTCTACCAGGATGGTCGGCTGGATGAAGAAACCGTCGTCGTAGCCCGGCCCTGTCAGACGGCCACCGCCGAGCAGCACCGTGGCACCTTCCTGTCTGGCGATATCGATGTAGCCAAGGATGCGCTCCATCTGGGTCTTGCTGACCTGGGCGCCCATCATGGTCTCGGGGTGCTGCGGATCACCGACGCGCACGGCTTCGAATTTCTGCTTGAGCTCACCCAAGAAGCGCTCGTAGATCGACTCGTGCAGGAACAACCGAGCGCCGGATTCGCAGACCTGGCCCTGGTTCCAGAGAATAGCGAGCGCCGCGCCTTCCACGGCCTTGTCCCAGTTGGCATCGGGAAACACGATGTTGGCCGACTTGCCGCCCAGCTCGAGGGTCGCCGGAATGAGTTTCTTCGCCGCCGCGTCGGCCACCCGATGGCCGACGCCTGTCGAGCCGGTGAAGGCAAGCTTGCGCACGCCCGGATGATCCAGCAGCGCCTGGCCCGCCGAGGCGCCGGTACCGGTGACGATATTCACGACCCCGGCAGGCAGGACCTGGGCGAAGATCTTCGCGAGCTCCAGGATGCTGACCGGAGTCAGCTCCGACGGCTTGATGACCACGGTATTGCCCGCTGCGATGGCCGGGGCGATTTTCCAGGCCGCCATCAGCAATGGGAAGTTCCATGGGATCACCTGGCCGACCACCCCCAGCGGTTCGCTGAGCACGATGCTGAGGGTCTGTTCGTCCAGCATTACCGCCTCGTCGGAGTGGCTGCGGATCACGCCGGCGAAATAACGAAAGTGATCGATTGCCAGCGGGATATCGACGCTGCTGCTTTCACGGATAGGCTTGCCTACGTCGAGGCTTTCCAGATAGGAGAACCGTTCGGCGTCGGCTTCCAGCAGGTCGGCGATCTTCAGCAGCGCGTTGGCGCGTTCGATCGGGGTGGTGCTACGCCAGGTTTCGAAGGCACGTTGCGCGGCCCTTACCGCACGGTCGACATCGAAAGCCGTGGCGTTCGGGATGCTGGTGAGAGTTTTCCCATTGGCGGGATTGAGGATGGCGAGGGTTTCCGCACTTTCACCTGCAACCCACTGGTTGTCGATGAACAGGCCGTAGCTGCTGTCGGGAGCATGGTTCGGGCGGATATCGCTGGACGCTTGCATGAGTACCTCCTGAGGTACGAGGGTGGGTTTCGAATTAAGCCTATTTGCGATATTTAGGTATGTCAATATCCAGTTTCCGTTTTGTCACCTCATGTGTATGCGCCACGGTCCCGCACCCGGGGAAGCGCCGGCTTGACTTTATAGACGATCGGTCTAAATTGAAGCGATGAACACCGCCAAACCTTCGGCCCGCAGGGGTCGACCTCCCAGGATCAATCGAGAGCACGGCGACACGCGCGAGGCCCTGCTGCGTGCCGGGATGGAAATACTCACCGAGCAAGGTTTCGTTGCCACCGGTATCGACACCGTGCTCAAACGCGTCCAGGTGCCCAAGGGGTCGTTCTATCACTACTTCGACAGCAAGGAGGCCTTCGGCCAACAGGTCCTCGAGCGCTATGCCGCCTACTTCGCGCGCAAGCTCGACCGCTGGCTGCTGGACCGGGACGAAGCCCCGCTGAAACGACTGAGGAACTTCGTCGAAGACGCCAAGGCCGGCATGGCTCGGCACCAGTTCCGGCGCGGTTGCCTGGTCGGCAACCTGGGGCAGGAGGTCGTGGTCCTGCCGGACAGTTTCCGCTGGCAGCTGGAGCAGGTCCTGCTGGATTGGCAGCAACGCCTTGCCCGTTGTCTGGACGAGGCAGTCGAAGTGGGCGAGGTCGCTCCCGATGCCGACTGCGACGCCCTCGCGGCTTATTTCTGGATCGGCTGGGAAGGCGCTGTGCTACGTGCCAGGCTGGTCCAGGAGATCCATCCCCTGGATGTCTTCCTCCAGGGGTTTTTGAACGGCATCGCGCGGTGATTCGTTTTTATCTGTTTATAGACGACCGGTCTAAAAGGAGGTGAATGTGTTCAAGGCAATCGTGATCGAGAAGGACGCTTCGGCGTATCAGGCCCGGCTGACCGAGCTGAATGACGAGCAATTGCCCGAAGGTGATGTCACCGTGCGGGTGTCCTACAGCACGCTGAATTTCAAGGATGGGCTGGCCATTACCGGCAAAGGCCCGGTGGTGCGCCAGTTCCCGATGGTGCCTGGGATCGATTTGGCCGGCACGGTGGAGACGAGCACCCATCCCCGATACCAGCCTGGAGACAAGGTGTTGCTCAACGGATGGGGCGTGGGCGAAACCCACTGGGGAGGCTTGGCGCAGAAAGCCAGGGTCAAAGGCGACTGGCTGATTCCGCTGCCCCTGGGCATGACCGAACGGCAGGCCATGGCCATCGGCACCGCGGGCTATACCTCGATGCTGTGCCTGATGGCGTTGGAACGCCATGGTGTTCGGCCGGATCAGGGCAGGGTTCTGGTCACGGGCGCCAACGGTGGGGTGGGGAGTTTCGCGATCGCGCTTCTGGCACACAACGGCTATTCGGTCATCGCCGCGACAGGCAGGCCCGAGGAGGCCGACTACCTCGAGAAACTGGGCGCGGAAACGATCATCCACCGGTCCGAGCTCTCGGAGCCCGGGCGCCCCCTCGGGAAGGAGCGCTGGGCGGCGGCGATCGATTCCGTTGGCAGCCATACCCTGGCCAATGTCTGCGCCGGCACCCGGGCGGAAGGGGCGGTCGCCGCGTGTGGCCTGGCTCAGGGCATGGACCTGCCGGCAACCGTGGCGCCCTTCATCCTGCGGGGCGTGAGTCTGCTGGGCATCAACAGCGTCACCCAGCCTTATCTCCGGCGGGTCGAGGCCTGGAGCCGCCTGTGCACCGAGCTGGATCTGGAGAAATTGACCAGGATCACCCAGGAAATCGCTCTGACGCAGAGCATCCAGGCGGCGGATGATCTACTGCAGGGGAAGGTGAGGGGACGTCTGGTCGTGGACGTGAACCGCTGAAGTTATCCCATGGCATTCGGGGCGTAATGACGCTATCACCTGCGCCGGCGCAGTAGTACCCACAGAAGTTCGGGCGGCTGTAGCCGCCCGGGCGGAGCGAGCGCCCCTCGCTCGTGCACGCTCAGTTTCCCTCGCCCCGGGTTTGCCCGGCATTGCCACGCAGGCGTCCGGACCTTCCACGAGCACCACCAGGCTTGCGCCCAGCAGTGCGACGTCCTTGATCAGGGAAGGAGCCAAGCGCATTCAGCCATGGGAAGCCACCGGATTCGGTTTCCCAGATGGGCAGCGCGAGCATGGTCGATACGGTCGTCAGAAAGGTGAGGGCGGCCCGGCGAATGGCTCGGTTTCTGGTCCTGCCCAGGCACGGATGCTGGCCACAGGAGCAGGCAGCCACCGTTGGATCGTTCAACAGCTAATTGCTGGAAAAGATCGAAGGCATGGTGAGGCCAATGTGTTCTATTTCGCGGTGTAAGCGCTCGATGGTCGAGACGCTTAGCGGAACACCGTCCTCTATGCATTGTTTGCGGTGACTTTCGGCACGGTCACCTGGCACTCGGACAGCGCTTACGCCAGGGCGCGGCGGATTCGTACGGCAAGCATTAACCAGCCAGTCGGTCTGTCGAGTCAGGGCATCCAATCCAGCAAACGCCTCCGGATCCCAGGCCTGTAGCATGACCTGCGTGCAGGTGCCGCCGGGGTGATCAGCACGCCCCACCCCGGAAAGCCCCTGGGTCAAGGCCTCAGTCAGTAGTGCCAGGTTGTATCCCTTGTGCCCATGGTCAATTCCGCCAATCGGCAACAATGATCCGCCCTCAGCCAGCGCGGTCGGGTCATCTGTGGGTATGCCTTCCACAGTCAATAGCCAGGGGTGTGGGTAACGTTCGCCAGCGGCGGCCAACTGTTGGGCACGATTGAGCGTTGTGATCGAGGCGCTGATGTCCAGCATGATCGGGTTTTGCCGCGTCGGGAAGCCTGCGGCCAAGGGGTTTGGTGTAAATAGCCGTTGTCGGCCTCCAAAGGGAGCAACGACCGAGACGGATGCAGTCGAGCAACTGATCAAAAGTATCAGGCCCTGCTCGGTTGCCCGGCGCAAGTAGGCGGCCAGGGCCCCGATGTGGTGGCTTTCGGCAATCAACAGTGTTGCCTGGCCGAATTGCCGGGCTCTGGGCAGCAGCACGTCCAGGCCTCGACTGACCAGCCAGGTACCCGGCAGGCGCCGCCCATTCCAGACCAAGCATGCGCCACGATCTGAGCAGACCTCGTAGTTTCCCGCACGAAGCATCTCCCCTCGGCGACCCGCGTCCAGGTAGCGAGGCAGGAGAGCCAGGCCATGAGTCGAGTGCCCAATCAGATCCGCCTCCAGCAACACGTCGGTCATCGCCTGGGCCTTTTCTGCTTCGAAGCCGTTCGCCACGAAGAGGTCCATCGCCAGCGTTTTTAGTTCGTCCAGCGGGAAACGCTGTAGCTCTACCATATGTGCCCCAAGCGGTATGCGAATGATGGGGTAGCCGCCATGTCAGGAGTTCGAATCAGCGAGTCGGCGTTCTTTTGCCCTGTTGCGCTGTTTCAGGTAGCGCTGCAAGAGGATGCCGGCGACGGCTACTACGGTGACTGCAATGAAGGTGCCGGAGATGGGGCGGGTGACGAAGGGAGTGAGATCCCCTTGGCCAAAGGTTAACGCTCTTCGCAGGTTAACCTCGAAAATCGGTCCCAGAATAAAGCCGAGAATAAGGATCGCGAGCGAGAAGCCAAAGCGTTCCAATATCAGTCCCAGCGCGCCGAAGGCGAACATCAGCCATACGTCGAAGGTACGATTCTCCGCGCTGTAGGCACCTACTACCGTGAGCACCAGCATCATCGGCAGGAGAAAATGCTTTGGTGTCAGCAGTAGACGCGGTACGACCCGAATGGTCGCTAGCTGGAACAGGAAGATGGCTACGACAGCGAACAGGAAGGCGACATAGATGTCCGCGATGACGTCCGGACGTGACACAAACAACAGCGGCCCCGGTTGCAGGCCGTGAATCATGAAACCGGCGATCAGCAACGCTGTCACGGTGTCCCCAGGAATCCCCAAGGTCAGCAGCGGAAAAAGCGCGCCGCCTGCCGCGGCATTGTTGGCCGACTCGGCGGCCCACACGCCTTTAACGGTACCAGTGCCGAACTCCTCGGGTGTCTTCGAAGACTGCTTGGCAACCGCCCAAGAAAGCATTCCGGCGGCAGCTGGGCCGAGCCCGGGTAGGATGCCGACGAAAACACCAAGGAACGAGGAGCGCAGTATATTGATCAGGTTGCCGGTCACCTCCGATAGGGTGACACCGAACCCTTTCAGATTGAAATCGAGCTTGACCTCGGTATCCCCTCGGTGCACTTCTCGAACCATCTGCGCCACGGCAAACAGCCCCACCATTACTGGCACGATGGCGAGGCCGCTGATCAAATCGGTATTACCGAAGGTCAACCGCATCACTCCGTCGATAGGGGCGATGCCTACCAGGCTTAGCGACATGCCCAGGCACGCCATGAGCAGCCCCTTCACCATCGCACCCTGCGACAGGAGAATAACTAACAACAGCGCGATCAAAATCAGAACGACGAATTCATACGGCCCCATCTTCAGGCCGAAGCCGGCAATCAACGGCGCGCAGGAAACCAAGAACAGAAGACCCAGCAGGCCCCCGCAGAAGTTCGCCAATACACCGGTACCCAAGGCCTTTAGCGGAAAGCCCTTTTGCACAAGTGGATACCCGTCGAGTGTGGTCGCGATGGAGGAAGCGTTGCCAGGTATGCGCATAAGCGCTGCGCCGTACAGGCCTCCACAAATGGCTCCGATGTAAATGGTTGTGAGGAAGCCAATCGCCGTACCCGGCTCTAGTTTGAAGGTGATCGGTAGCAGTACGGCAATGGCTAAGGTGGCATTGAGCCCGGGTAGGGTCCCAACGAACAGGCCAATCAAAGCACCGATGCAAAGCAGGCCTAGCTGCGAGGGAGTCGCCAGCAGGCTGCTGATACTCGCGAAGATTGTCTCGAACATGTTGCGCTCCTAACCAAAGAACCAGACATGCGCGAGGGGAACGCGCAGCACGCCATACAGCAACCAACCCAATAGACCGGTGAAAAGCGCGGCGACGACCAGCGAGAGGGCAAGAGCGCGTAGCGAGTGGTCGCTGAGCATGAACATCGTCACTGCGAGGAAGGCGAAAGTAGGGAAGGAAAAGCCGAACCATACGAACAGTGCGGCATGGGCCACTCCGGCAGCGATAAAGCCCAGCGCCGTTCCAAGCCGTCCTTTACCGATTGCTAGGCATTCTTCCGAGCGTGGCGCGATGACCAGCACTGCGCCAAGCAGTGCGATCATCGCGCCCAGGATCGTCGGCAGGAATCCCGAGCCGACATCCCCCAGCCGGTTGGCCGTTGGCAGGTTCCAGCCATACAGCGCGAGCGCCAATCCGACAACCACGAACAACAGACCAAAGCAGCGGTCCGCATTGAGCTTGCCGATCATTTGCCGGAACTCTTGATGGTTTTCTGGAAGAAATTGAACTCACGCTCAAGATGCGTCTTAGTGGCTTCGGCATCCCTATATACCGGGAGCTGATCGATGCGTGCGGTTGCTTTGGCGAAGTCGTCGCTCTCGACAATCTTCTTCAGCGTTTCTCCGAGGCGTTGCTGCAGGGCATCGGGCATCGAGGCGGGGGCGTAAAGCGTATAGACCAGAGGCACGGCCAGGTCGAGATTGGCGGACTTTGGCAGTGGCCAGTCCGGATGCTGTGGATCCGGGCGCTCGTTAAGCAATGCCAGCACCTTGAGCTGGCCGGCATCGACATACTGCTGTGCCGTGTTCTTGGCAAGAAGTGCGAGGTCCGTCTGCTGGCCAAGCACCGAGGTCAGTTTGTCTGAATCGGTACCGATGTCGACGCTGCGTAGCGTATCGCCAGACCATGTTTCCAAGGCATCGCTCATGGTCTGCCCCATGCCTCCGAAGAAGCTGGCGATTACTACCTTGCCGGGATTGGCCTCCGCATAATCATGCAGCTCCTGCAAGGTGTTGTATGGCGCATCGGCCCGCGCTACCAGCACGTTGTCTGCTTCGCTGATGGTGCCAATGGCTGCGAAGTCCTTGTAGGTGATTTCGGTTAGGCCGAACACTTTTGCCGAATGGAGTAGGGCGTGGGTGATCATCAGCGTGCCGCCATCGCCTTTGGCTGCCAGCACCGTATTTGAAGCGACGATGCCGCCACCGCCGCCCTGATTGACCACTATTACGGGCACGCCAACTTCTTTTTCCAAGAATGGCTGAAATGTGCGGGCGATCAGATCGGTTGGCCCACCGGGCGATCCAGGGACATAGACACGCACTTCGCGGGTGGGCCACTTATCCTCTGCACTGACGCCAGTTGCGATAGTCGCAGAGGCGAGGCATGCGGCGGCGAGGGTCAGGTTGTAGCACAGTTGGCGTAGCATCTTGTTGTTATCTCCGTGAGGCGGGCGACCAAATCCATCACGGCTCGGTCGCGGCTGTGGCGCTCGTTAAACGAAAGGTCGTACCGATGGAGTGAGGGAAGAATGCAGAACGTTGCGAAGCGTGAAGATGGCGGACGGATGCCGCCAGTGGTGCGCAGGTGGCGCAACCCGGAGCTTCGGTGTTCGGTTCGCAGATGGCTCACTGAGGTGAAGGCCAGACGGAATCGCATATGCCATGGCGGATGGCTCCATTGTTCTTATCTTTATTCGCGTTCAGGCAAGCGTTTCCGCCTTGCCCTGTGCTTGGCCTGATCTTAGACAGCAGTTCCCCATCAGGTCAACCATATTGAACTCTGTTCAGTATGATGAATTGAGCGGAGCGTGTCCCGGCATGCCCCGCAGGCCGTGCTCAGGGTGTCGGAGGGGGGATCGCAGAGGCGAGCGGCAGCAATGGCCATGTTGCGCGGCGTGCTCGCGCGCGGGCTTCTTGAAGCAGCAGAGAGACCGCCGTTGGATGATGAAAAGGAAGTTATGTTGCGGCTATATCTGTTGGGCAAGTCTCTCTACGACCTGAAACAGCGCGTTCTTGTGCTCCTCGATTCGCTCTTGGCTTTGTCCTTCTTTTTGCGCTGTCACGCTTATGGCGATAACGCCGTCCTCCCGGGAGGCGGTTTGCACTGCCATGGCTACGCAGCTTACGCCGGGCAGTACTTCCTCATCATCGATCGCGAACCTGTCCCTGCGTATCTGGTGCAGGCGGTCGCGCAATTGGTCTGGGTTGGAGATCGAACGCTCGGTAAGCGTTGGCAGCGTGCGGATGCCGGTCAGACGCTTTTCAAGTTCGTGCGAAGGTAGCGCGGCGAGAAGGGCCTTACCAATGCCCGTGCAGTTTGCAGGCACACGCCGTCCGATTTCGGCGCGCAGCCCCAGGCGTAGCCCGCTGTTGCAATCTTGGCGGGCGAGATACACAGCGTTCAGCTCTTCGTCCAGCACCGCTAACTGCACCATGGCATTCAATTCGGGCGGCATGAACTGGCAGGCATTGTAGAACTCTCGAACCAGATCGACGCTAGACACGTAGGCCGAGCCGAGCTGAACCAGCCGACGGCCAAGCTGATAACCGTCAGAAGAGCGGCGTATCAGTTGGCCTTCGAGCAGTTCGCTGCAGAGATTCAAGGCGGTGGACTTGGGTATGTCGAGCGCGCGTGAAATCTCTGTCAGGCTGAAACGGTGTTGCGGCGTGGCTTCAAGCAATGCCAGCAGGCGGATGGAGCGTTCCACGGCCGGCGCAAGGATGCGTCTTTTGTTGGTTTCCATGTCGTTACCCTTTCACTGAGCCGTCGATTCTATATGTGGGGCAGTGTTTCCAGGTAGCCGATGAGGGAAAATCAGTGAACTGTTATTCAGTATGCTGACTCCTGGTTATTATGCTGGGCCTCGCTCGAGGCTTTCCTTTCGCCAGTTGCTGGCCTTCGACAAGCGCCGGATCCCCTGTTCTGCACCGTCCAGGCGCGTGCTGCGGGAGTGCAGGGGAGGTCGGTCTTGATCCGTTTGCGATCGCCCCGTGGTGTTGCGATGGCTTGCTCAAGGCTTTTCAGCATTGACTGGAAAGGCTTCATTCCTCGCTTGGCTGGGCGAATGGGAACGGAGCGTGACCCCGCAATGATGCTAATCGTACCGGCCGCCAGCGTGCTGGAAGGGCTGGCAAGGGCCTCTTCAAGTGCTCTTCAGGCCATCGCTCCTTGCCTTCCGCTGTGTGGCAGTCCGCACGTATTCATGATTCATTGTTCAGTATGGTGAACAAAACAGAAAAATATGGCCGTTTTAATGGGTAGATTCGTGCTTTTGAATGCAATATATTGAACGTCGTGCAGCTTGATGATTGTAACAATAACAATGGTCCGCAGTGACGGAGGCCGACATGCCTGAACCCTTTCAAGACAGCTCCAGTGACTTCGCTCCTCGGTCGATCTGTCAGCTGGAGCCCACCGATAACGTCGCTATCGCTCTGTGCGATCTGGCGCCTGGTATGGATATCTGTCGGGGCGTGTGCACCACGGAGCTCGTTCCTGCAGGCCACAAGGTCAGTCTGCGCACGCTCGTTGCCGGTGAGGCGATCATCAAGTCGAACGTAGTCATAGGCTGTGCCGCCGCTGACGTGGCGGCGGGCAGCTGGCTGCACAGCCATAACATCACCCCTGCCATTGTCGATGAGCTACCTGTTGCAACATCAGCTCAAACGAAGTCGATCGATACCGTGGACGCCACTTTCCGTGGTTTCCGGAGGGCTGACGGCCGCGTAGGCACTCGTAACTACATCGCTGTGCTAGTCGCGGGGAACTGCGCTGCAACGGCCGCGCGGCAGGTCGCGCAGTGGTTCGATGAGGTCCGGCTTGCCGATTACCCGCATGTCGACGGTGTCGTGCCGATGACTCATGAATTTGGCTGCGGCATGGAAATGACCGGCGAGCCCATGGATCTTTTGCGTCGAACGCTGAGTGGGTGCATCCGTCATCCGAATGTCGCTGCCTCAGTCGTGATCGCTCTTGGCTGCGAGCGCAACAATCTATACGGCTTCCTGGAGCAGGAGGGATTGGTCCCCGGCGATACGCTAAAGACTGTCGTCCTGCAAGAGGTCGGTGGTACCAGGGCGGCGATTGACGCCGGTATCGCCGCAGTGCAGCAAATGTTACCTGTCGCGAATGCGGCTAGACGTGAATCCGTCTCGATCGACCATCTCGCCATTGGGCTGCAGTCGGTACTTCCGGATGGCTTGAGCGCGGCGACCGCCAATGCGGCGCTTGGTGAAGCCGTGGATTTGCTGGTTAGCCATGGTGGTACCGCGGTGCTTTCCGACTCCACGGCATTGGTCCGTCTGGGGGCGGAGTTCAGAGCGCGGGCCGTGAGCGAGGACGTCCGCGCGGCGCTCCAGGAACGGCGCGATTGGTGGCGCCGCTATCATCATGGACGCGATACCCAGATTGCGCGTAGCGGTGAGCAGGATGATGCGCAGCGCGGGCTCAGCAACGGCCGGGACAAGTCTGTCGCCACTTTGCGGATGGCCGGAAACAGTCCAATCCGCGCGGCCGTTCCGTATGCCGGCCCTATCCCCACCAAGGGCCTGGTGTTCATGGATGCGCCAAGTTATGAGGCGGTGTCCGCCACCGGCCAGGTGGCCGCGGGAGTCAACCTGGTCTGCCTTGCCAGCGGTGCCGGCAGTTGTTTCAGCGCGCCGCTGGCGCCGACAGTGAAACTCAGCAGCAACACTGCGACCTTCCTGCGTCTGCAGGACGACATGGACATGGATTGCGGTTCCATCGCAAGGGGAGAGCGAACGGCCGCCGAAATGGGGCGGGCGATCTTCGAGCACTGGCTGCGTATCGCATCTGGCGAAAAGACGCGAGGTGAACTGCTCGGTGTCGGCGACGAAGAATTCGCCCCATGGCCCATCGGCGTGCTGGCCTAAAGGAGCTCTCATGAATACCCCTCTGAAGAACCCGTTCATTCGCCTTGACCCTCGTGACAACGTAGTCGTGGCGCGTGCCGAGATACCCGCAGGCACGCGGGTGGAAAGCGAAGGGTTGACAACCCAGCAGCCGGTACCGGCCGGGCACAAAATCGCCGCACGTTTCATCGCAAAGGGCGAGGCCGTACTCAAGTACAACACGATCATCGGTTTCGCCGCACAGGACTTGGTGCCAGGCACCTGGATGCACAGCCATAACATCAATTTCGGGGACCTGGTCAAAGACTATCGCTACGGGCTCGACTACCAGCCGACCGAACTCGTGCCTGCGGGGCAGCGTGCAACCTTTCAGGGAATCCTGCGGGCGGACGGGCGCGTGGCTACTCGCAACTACATAGGAATTTTCGCGGTTAGCCATCGCGCCGCCACGGTTGCGCGGAAGATCGCCCGTCACTTCGACTCCGCCCGGCTAGACGCCTTTACGCACCTCGATGGCGTGGTGCCGTACGTTCATGAGCAGGGCGCCGGCATAGAAGCCAGTGGCGAGCCGCTTGAGGTATTGAGACGCACCTTGGGCGGCTACATTCGTCATCCGAACACCGCGGCCTCGCTGATCATCGCGGCCGGCGACGAGCGCAACGCGCTGGAAACCTTCCTGCAGCAGCAACGCCTGCATTCCGGGCATCAAGTGCAAACCCTGCGTATCGACGAGGCCGGCGGCACGCTGGCAGCAATCAAGAAGGGTATTGCTTGCATTGAGTCCATGTTGGAGCAGGCCAATGCTGTGAGTCGCCAGCCCGTTTCCGCCGAGCACTTGATCATAGGGATGCAGTGCGGCGGATCGGACGGCTTTTCCGGCCTCTCCGCCAACCCCGCACTGGGGGCAGCCATGGAAATTCTGATCCGCCATGGCGGAACCGCGATTCTTTCCGAAACACCCGAAATCTATGGCGTCGAGCACCTGCTCACCGCGCGGGCGGTGACCCCGGAAGTTGGCCGCAAATTGGTTGCACGAATGAACTGGTGGCTGGAGTACAACCGCGGGCGAGACACCCAGATCAACGGACGAGTTAGCCCAGGTAACAATGCCGGAGGTCTCGCCAATGTGCTGGAAAAAAGCCTTGGTGGTGCGAAGAAAGGCGGCAACGCGCCGCTCATGGAGGTTTACGAGTATGCCGAGGAGGTGACCGCGAGGGGGCTGGTCTTCATGGATACCCCCGGCTATGACCCCGTCTCTGCTACCGGGCAGATCGCCGGCGGCGCCAACATGGTGATGTTTACGACAGGGCGTGGCTCATGTTTCGGTTCGGTTCCCGCACCAACCATCAAGCTCGCCAGCAACACCCCCATGTATCGGCGGATGGAAGCGGACATGGATATCAATTGCGGCGTAATCATCGATGGCGAGGCAACACTGCAGGAATTGGGGCAGCAGATTTTCGAACAATTGCTCCACTACGCGTCGGGGAGACCGACCAAGAGCGAGTCCCTGGGCGTCGGCGTCAATGAATTCGTGCCGTGGCCCATAGGCGTGGTGGATTGAAGTTGCTGTCGCTTAATTCCTATTCGGAGCCCGCAATGTCCATTATTGATCGCCCCTCCAGCAGTCAGGTAGCTATCGAGTCCGCTGCACAGGCGCTGTACGAAGCCGCTGCAGCGCAGCGGCCATGCCAGCCGCCGCGCCAGCTCCTGTCCGCCCACGACTTGGCCGGCGCCTACGCCGTGCAGGACTGCAACATTGCCCGCTGGCTGGGTGACGGCCGCCGCCTGGTTGGCTGGAAGATCGGGCTGACCGCACGTGCCGCACAACACCGCTTCGGCATGGACCAGCCCAATGCCGGCGCTTTATTTGCCGACATGGAGATCGCCGACGAGGGTGAAATCCCGGCTTCGAAGGTCATCGCGCCACGCGTCGAAGGCGAGGTTGCCTTCGTGCTCGGGAGGGATCTGACCGAGGAGGCCCCAACTTTGGCCGAGGTCATCCGTGCGGTGGACTTTCTGCTGCCGGCGCTCGAGATTGTGGACAGCCGTATCGAGGGCTGGGACGTACTGGGTGTCGATGCCACCGCCGACAACGCCGCGGCTGGACTTTACGTGCTGGGTGCACAGCCCGCGCGGCTGGCCAACGTCGACCTGCGTCTCTGCGGCATGACCCTTGAAATCGATGGCACGCCCGCTGCCTATGGCGCGGGCCTGGCTTGCCTCGGTAACCCACTCAACGCACTGCGTTGGCTCGCGGGCCAAGCTGTGAGGCGAGGCCGTGCGTTACGCGCGGGGCAGGTGATTCTGTCCGGTGCGCTGGGGCCGATGTTGCCGATCGCACCAGGCCAGCGGGCAGAGGTCCGCATATCCGGCCTTGGTTCGGCTCGCTGCCATTTCTCCGCCCACTGACTCAGCAGGAGCCTGTTCATGCACACTTCCATGCAGGCCAGTGAACTGGCCGCCATTGCCGAATATCTCGACGAGGCTGCGCGTAATGTGCGGCCTGTGGAACCGGGCGAGCGGTCGATTAGCATCGACGAGGCCTATCAGATCCAGAAACTGTCCGTCGAACTCCGCGAGGCGCGTGGCGAACGAGTGGTGGGCGTCAAGATGGGCATGACCAGCAAGGCCAAGATGCTCCAGGTCGGGCTGAGGGATGCGATCTGGGGGCGTCTCACCGACGCGATGCTGCACGACAATAGAGGCAAGTTGGAGCGGGCGCGCTTCATTCATCCGCGTGCCGAGCCGGAGATCGCCTTCCTGCTACGAAAACCGTTGGAGGGGCGTATCACGGCGTTGCAAGCGTGGGATGCCATCGATGCGATCGCGCCGGCGATCGATATCCTCGACAGCCGATTGAAGAATTTCAAGTTCGATGCTGGTTACGGCATCTCCGATAACTGCTCTTCCTCGGGTTTTTTCATTGGATCTTGGTGCCTTCCCAGTGTCGACGTCGGCAATTTGGGGATGGTGCTGGAGATCGATGGAAGACCCGTCCAGATCGGATCAAGCGCCGCGATTCTCGACCATCCGATTCACTCCCTGATCGCCGCGGCGAGATTGACGGCGGAGCACGGTGGAGCGCTGCGTGCCGGCGACATATTTCTCACCGGAGCGGCGACTGCGGCTGAACCTCTGCAAGTCGGCATGAACGTATGCCTCCAGGTCGAGCATCTTGGCCGCTGCGAATTCAGCGTCACCTGACAGAACAATTTCAATAATAAGGAGTTATGTGTGAATCAATCCACACCGCTTCCCCCCTCCGTTCTGCGGGCATATCAGGAACCACCGCAGAAGATCGAGGTGGATGGTAGCCCCACCTGGATTCTCCGTGGCGCTCACTTCGTGATTGCCCTAACGCGCGCGCACGCTGGCTGCATATTGGAACGAGTCTTTCAGACCGATGAATACCTGCTGCTACTGCCTCCCGGCGTATCGGCGAAAGTCGATGCCGACGGCGAGACGCTTGTCGCGAACGGCAACTCGCTCACCATTGTTCCGCCAGGACCCAGCCAAGCCGTTATCGAGACGGCGGGGGAGGTCGTGCGGGTTTTCTCCGGCCAAGCGGAAGACCTGCTGGCCTTGGCCTCCAATGCCGAAGTGTATCGGCACATGGTCGCCGCCGAACCCGAGATCTGGCCTGAGCCGCATGATGGTTTTCGCTTGCGATACTACGATCTGAGCGCGCATGGCGATGTCAATGGGCCTTTGATCCAGCCGCGGATATACCGTAGCGCCAATCTCATGCTGAATGCGTTCGTGCCGTTCCGCCATGCGCGGCCGACGAATGAATTGCGTCCTCACTGGCATGATGATTTCGAACAGGCCTCCGTTGCGCTGTCCGGCAATTGGATTCATCACATCCGTACGCCATGGGGCAATGACCTGGCTGGTTGGCGTGAGGACGAGCACCTGGAGGTGGGTAGTCCCTCCATTGCGATCATTCCAGAAACGCTAATCCACGCTACTCGTAATTTTGGTGATGGCGAGGCTTGGCTCCTGGACGTTTTTGGACCGCCACGCCTCGATTTCTGCTTGGCTGGCTTGGTAATCAATGGTGACGAATATCCTTTGCCGAGCAATCGGGATATCGAACTGGATGAGCGACTAGTGCCTAACGGCTGGCGCAGATCAAGCACCTAATGACACGACAATCATAAAGAGGATTGACTCCATGACTCCGCCCGAAAAAGCCGAAGCCTTGATCCGACATTACTTTGCGATGTGCAACCGGGCTGATCATCAAGGCTTGGTCGACTGCTTCAGTGATAACGCGGTTCATTATTTCCCTCCGGGACTACCTGGGGCGCCCTGGCGTGGAGCCCGGGCTATCGCGGACGGTTGGCTGTGGTGCGTGAAGACGCTGGGTTCCCAATGGTCCATAGAGAAAGTGCTTGCCAGCTCCGATGGCCGCGAGGCGGTCATCGAATGGACGCACTGGAAGACTGGCATCGGTGAGGTCTTGCGGGGGGACGAATGGTACGTCTTCGACGAAAATATCGAACGGATCGTCGAGATCAGGGCGTATTACGCGTCACCCGTGAACAAGGCCGAGTCGGAAAACAAGCTTTTCGGCTTCGATTACCCGGGCCGGGGATACAGCCTCGAGGCGCCTGGGGTTCCGCCACGGATCGAAGGGAACTGAGCCATGTTGTTCGCAATCGTCGCGCGTGACAGCACGGCTCCCGGCACGCTCGAAAAGCGGTTGGCGGGGCGCGAAGCGCACATGAAATGCATCTTGGAGCTGAAGGCGAAAGGCGTAGTTGTCGATGGTGGGGCTTTGCTCGATAACGATGGACGCATGATTGGCTCCATCGTCTTTTGCGAAGCAGCGGACCGCTCGGGTGTGGACGAGTATCTCGCCCAGGAAATCTATTACCAACAAGGTGTCTGGAATTCCATCGAAGTTACGCCTTTTAAGCGTATTCAATGGGCGTAGCCGAATGCATTGATTCCTGCATGTGGCGATATTTCCATGCAACTTGGTTACGGACCAAGCTTCGCTTTCAAATAAAGAATGCTTTCGAAATACGCGCTGACGCCGGCTTCTATCCAATCGGGTTAAGGAGATGATATGCAACTACTGGGCAAAAACTACATCGCAGGGGCGCGTAGTGGCGAAGGCGAGAGGCGCGTCTACAGTTACGATGCCGGCACTGGCGAACAGTTACCCTATGATTTCTGCCAGGCTACGCCAGGCGAAGTAGATGACGCTGCGCGTGCCGCCGGGGCGTGCTATCCAGTCTACCGTGCCCTGCCTGCAGCCAGGCGAGCCGACTTTCTTGATGCCATCGCCAATGAACTCGATGCGTTCGGTGACGACTTCATTTCGCTAGTGTCCCGGGAAACGGCCCTGCCGGCTGTCCGTATTGCCGGCGAGCGGGGGAGAACCAGTAATCAGATGCGCCTGTTCGCCAAGGTCTTGCGCCGTGGCGACTTCTATGGTGCCCGCATCGATACCGCAATACTCGACCGCAAGCCAATGCCGCGCGTGGACATGCGCCAATGCAAAATGGGTGTCGGACCGGTCGCCGTGTTCGGAGCTTCCAACTTTCCGCTGGCTTTCTCCACCGCCGGTGGCGACACCGCCGCGGCGTTGGCGGCCGGATGTCCGGTGGTCTTCAAGGCTCACAGTGGACACATGGCGACCGCCGAATGCGTGGCCGATGCCATTATTCGCGCGGCTGAGAAAACTGGCATGCCGAAGGGTGTGTTCAACATGATCTACGGGAGCGGGGTTGGCGAAGCCTTGGTCAAGCACCCTGCGATCCAGGCTGTGGGCTTCACTGGCTCGCTCAAGGGCGGTCGAGCCCTTTGCGACATGGCCGCAGCGCGCCCGCAGCCGATCCCCGTATTCGCTGAGATGTCAAGCGTCAACCCGGTACTGGTATTGCCCGAAGCGCTCAAACAGCGTGGCGAGCTGGTAGCTAACGAACTGGCTACATCGGTCGTCACGGGCTGCGGTCAGTTTTGTACGAATCCCGGCTTGGTCGTCGGCATCCGATCGCCGGAATTCTCCGCCTTCCTGGCGAGCTTGGCGAGCATCATGGCCGACCAGCCAGCGCAGACCATGCTCAACACCGGCACGTTGAAGAGCTACGAGAAAGGTCTCGCCGCGCTGCATGCCCACAGTGGAATCAAGCACCTCGCCGGACAGGCGCAGGCAGGAAACCAGGCAAGGCCGCAGCTGTTCCAGGCGGACGTCAGCCTGCTCTTGGACGGCGACAAGTTACTGCAGGAAGAGGTCTTCGGCCCGGCTACAGTGGTCGTTGAGGTCGCGGACAAGGCGCAGTTGGTCCAGGCATTGCTGGGCCTGCACGGGCAACTGACCGCCACGTTGATCGCCGAGCCGGCGGATATCAATGCCTTTGGCGACTTGGTGCCGGTGCTGGAGCAGAAGGCAGGTCGCCTGTTGCTCAATGGCTATCCGACCGGTGTGGAGGTCTGTGATGCCATGGTCCACGGCGGCCCCTACCCGGCGACTTCGGATGCCCGCGGTACCTCGGTTGGCACCCTGGCAATCGACCGCTTCTTGCGGCCGGTGTGCTATCAAAACTATCCAGACGGGCTCCTTCCCGAGCCGCTGAAAGACGCCAATCCGCTGGGCATCCGCCGGCTGGTGAATGGCGAGATGACGACGGACGCAGTCTGATCCGCTTCGCAGGAAAATAAACGCTGGGAGCGGCTTGCTACCCTCCCAAAGGGTAGCCACCCCTCGGTGTGGAATAGAGCGTGGCTCATCCCTTTGCAAACTATAGATAACGTGATCGGTTGATGCTGAGCTAGCGCAAGGAAGCGCCTGCTGGTGTCGGCCCCTGGCCGAACCAGCCCATCGCACCCCACCACCCGGCACCACCAATCGTTCCGCCACACTCGCTTCCCTCGCAGCCTCATCCAATGCCGCCCGGGTCACCGGGCAATGGCTGATCGCCTCCGGTTGATTGGCCACGACCACCCTACGCGACAGCCGCACAAACTGACGCCGGCGCAGTACCGGCAGAAGTTCGGGCGGCTGTAGCCGCCCGGGTGGAGCGAGGGCGTCCCTCGCTCGTGCACGCTCAGTTTCCTTCGCCCCGGGTCTGCCCGGCATGGCCGCGCAGGCGTCCGAGGCCTTCCACCAGCACCACCAGGCTCACGCCCAGCAGCGCGACGTCCTTGATCAGGAAGGAGCCAAGCGCATTCAGCCATGGGAAGCCACCGGATTCGGTTTCCCAGATGGGTAGCGCGAGCATGGTCGATACGGTCGTCAGGAAGGTGAGGGCGGCGAGCAGGCCGCCGGCCACGGCGGCACGGGCGGACCAGGGCGAGGCGATCAGCAGCGCGGCCGTCACCAGCTCGACGGTGCCCAAGAGATAAGAGGCGCCCGCTTCGCCGAAGACCGTATAGAGCCAGGCCAGCCAGGGTGTGCCGCCGATCAGCGGCTTGAGCGCATCGACTTCGATCTGGGTGAACTTCAACAGGCCGATCATCAGCAGCGGAAGGACTACGCCAGCCAGCGCGATCGCGCGGCTCGCGGTTGCCGCCTGTGCGGTGTGAACGGAACGGTGGGTGGTGGTGACGTCGATGATCTGTTGCATGGCACGCTCCTCGAATGTGTGCGCCAAGCATACATTATTTGTCTTGGATTTCTATGCTTCGTGCATATAATATTGCGCTGTGAACGATACGAAGCTTGAGAATATGGTTGGGGCGCTGGCGCTCGCCTTGTCCGATGCGGTCCTGCAGGGGGCGCAGGACGAGGCGCCCGAGCCGGGCCCGGCGGCAGCGGCCATCACCCTGCTGGGGCACGAGCCCGGCATGACGATCGAGCGGCTGAGGCGGGCGCTGCGGCTTTCGCATCCTGGCGCCGTGCGCCTCATCGACCGGCTCGTCGCGGAGGGGGTGGTCGAGCGCAGGCCGTCCGAACGTGACCGGCGTGCCGTCGCGCTGTACCTCACGGGTGGTGGCGAAAGGAACTGCGCGGCGATCCTGGCGGTGCGGCAGCAGCGCATCGCACACGCCCTGGCGGCGCTGGAACCTGCCGAGCGCGAGACGCTCGGGCGGCTGACCGGGAAGCTGCTGAAAAGCCTGGTGCACGACCTCGATCAGGCCTATTCGGTTTGCCGTCTTTGCGACCCGGGCGTCTGCACCGACTGCCCGGTCGCGGCTGCGCTGGACGAATCCGTCTGACGAAGTGGCACGCCGACCCTCCGTGAACCCGACCGGGCGACGAGGTCGCCTGGCCCCGGCGCCATCTCAGGCCTCGCGCATCTTCGGATGCCTGAAGAAGCCCACCGCCGCCGGCGTGGCCAGCACCACCACCGTCATCCCCAGCACCGAGATCGCGGTCGGCAGGCCGAAGTGGTCGGCGATCCAGCCGGCGGCGATCAGCGGCACGATGGCGCCGATGTAGCCGCAGACCAGGTAGGTCGACAGCAGGCCGGAACGCTGCGCCGGGCTGGCGATGCGGTTGACCATGCTGATGCCGGCCAGCAGGCCCATGCCGTGGCCGGCCGCCGCGGCGCAGACGCCGGCGGCGAACACCAGCGTCGAGCCGACCTGGAAGTTGAGCACCAGCAGGGCGTTGCTGAGGACGATCGCCAGCAGGCCGAGGAAGCCGCACCAGCGCACGTCCAGCCGGGCGCAGGCCAGCTGCACGGCCGCCGAGGCCAGCAGGATGGCGCCGATGGAGGTGCCGCTGACCACCGGGCCGTGCCAGGCCACCATCCTGTCCAGGAACAGCGGGGCCATGGAGGCGTACACGCCGAACACGCCGAAGGCGAAGAACGGGCAGGCGCAGGTCAGCGTGTAGGCCAGCGAATCCCCGCGGCTGGCCCAGCTCAGGCGCGGCACGAGCGCTTTCCAGCCGAACGGCGTGCCGGGCGTGGCGGCGGCATGGGGCTCCAGGTCGATGCGCCTGAGCGCGTAGATCGCCAGCAGGCCGAGCACCAGCGTCGGCAGGTAGGTGGTGACCAGCGGCCGCGGCAGCCACTGGCCGATCAGCCCGCCGGTGATCGGCCCCAGGCCGAAGCCGAAGGCGAGCAGGAAGCTGGTGATGGTGGAGACGCGATGCATGGCGCCTTCGCGGCAGATCTGCATCAGCCCTACCGAGGCGCTGGTGACGATCAGGCTGGACGACAGCCCCACGGCGAAGCGCCCGGCGTTCAGGCTGGCGAGGTTCCAGGCGAGCATGGTCAGCAGGGTGCCGATCCAGCCGAGCAGCAGCCCGGTCGTCATGGTCGCGCGAAAGCCCAGCGAGTCGGACAGCCTCCCCATGAACAGCAGCCCGGTCAGCGCGCCGACCATGTAGGTCACGTAGATCAGCGAGATGTCGCTGGTGCGCAGTTGCCAGGCCTCCTGGTACAGCGGGTACAGCGGCGAGATGAGCGCCGTGCCCATCACGCCCACGCACATGGCGAAGCACACCCAGGGATACGCTGCCCACTTCTGTTTCGCCATTGCCGCCGCATGCCTCCAGGTCGTTCGGGTGGTTCGGATGCGGTGGTCGCCCGCGCCGCCCGAACGCAGGCGCGCCGCCCCGGTTCGTCCGGGGCGTGCGGGCTGGAAGGGAGCGCTTGAAAGGGCGTTGGCCGCAAAACCGAGGGCGAAATCCTACGCCTTTCCCGCGTCGGCCGTCGATTTATGCGGCGGGGATGGCGGGTATCAGACCAGCCGGTGTCACATGTCCATCCGCTGGTGATGGCGGCAGCTGCCGTCGCAAGCGCCCGGGCAGCTGCAGCCGGTGCGGCTGCGACGGATCTCCCGCTCCATTCGCCGCGCGACCTCGGGGTCGTCGGCAAAGGGCAGCATGGCCGCCCGGTCCAGGTCCTGCGTGTCGCGCCGGCCGAGATGCAGGTGCGCGCCCAGGAAGAAGGTGCCGAGCAGCGCGAGGGTGCAGAAGGCTTCGTGCATGGCGTGGCCCTCAGTTGAGTTGCGGCTGCAGGGCAGCGATGCGCGATTCGGTGACACCGCCGCGCACGGTGCGCCAGGTGTTGTAGGCCATCAGCAGCATGCCGGTGAGAAAGAACAGTCCACCGACCCAGCGCACCACGAAGCCGGGGTGGCTGGCTTCCAGCGCTTCGACGAACGAGTAGGTGAGGGTGCCGTCCTCGTTTACCGCGCGCCACATCAGGCCCTGGGTGATGCCGTTGACCCACATCGAGGCGATGTAGAGCACGGTGCCGATGGTCGCCAGCCAGAAGTGCAGGTTGATCAGCGCGATGCTGTGCATGCGCTCGCGGCCGTAGACCTTCGGGATCAGGTGGTAGAGCGAGCCGAAGGTGATCATCGCCACCCAGCCGAGGGCGCCGGCATGCACGTGGCCGATGGTCCAGTCGGTGTAGTGAGACAGGGCGTTGACGGTCTTGATGGCCATCATCGGGCCCTCGAAGGTGGACATGCCGTAGAAGGCCAGGGAGACCACCAGGAAGCGCAGGATCGGGTCGGTGCGCAGTTTGTGCCAGGCGCCGGAGAGGGTCATCATGCCGTTGATCATGCCGCCCCAGCTCGGTGCCAGCAGGATGATCGACATCGCCATGCCGAGCGACTGCGCCCAGTCGGGCAGGGCGGTGTAGTGCAGGTGGTGCGGGCCGGCCCAGATGTACAGGCTGATCAGCGCCCAGAAGTGCACGATCGACAGGCGATAGGAATACACCGGGCGCTCGGCCTGCTTGGGCACGAAGTAGTACATCATCCCGAGGAAGCCGGTGGTGAGGAAGAAGCCCACGGCGTTGTGGCCGTACCACCACTGCGCCATGGCGTCGGTCGCGCCTGCGTAGATCGAGTACGACTTGAACCAGCTCACCGGAATGGCCAAGTGGTTGACCACGTGCAGCATGGCGATCACCAGGATGAAGGCGCCGAAGAACCAGTTGCCGACGTAGAGGTGGCTGACCCTGCGCTGCACCAGGGTAGTGAAGAAGACGACGCCGTAGGCGACCCAGACGATGCCCATCCACACCGCACCGGTGAATTCGATCTCGGCGTATTCCTTGGTGGTGGTCAGGCCCTGCGGCAGGGTGACCAGCAGGATCAGCACCACCGCCTGCCAGCCCCAGAAGGTGAAGCCCGCCAGGCCGTCGGAGAACAGGCGTACCTGGCAGGTGCGCTGTACGGTGTAATAGCTGGCGGCGAACTGCGCGCTGCCGGCGAAGCCGAAGATCACCAGGCTGGTGTGCAGCGGTCGCAGCCGACCGAAGCTCAGCCAGGGCGTGTCGAAGTTGAGTGCGGGCCAGACCAACTGCGCGGCGATGAATACGCCGAGCGCCATGCCCAGTACGCCCCAGACGACAGTCATCAGGGCGAACTGGCGGACGACCCTGTAGTTGTAGGGGGAGGAGGAGGCGGTTGTGTGCATCGGAGGACCTTCGGCGGCTGCGGGACTGTTCCAACGTCGCGCATTGTCCGCACCGGTCCTGCCGATAAACAGATTCAGATGAGGCGTTGAGATACGTATCAGAACGAGCGGATCATGCGCCCGAGCAGTTCCATGGCCGCTTCGCTGCGGCCGTCCCAGGGGCTGCCGTAGTTGAGCCGCGCGCAGTTGCGAAAGCGCTGGGTCGCCGAGAAGATTGGCCCCGGCGCCAGGCTGATGCCCTGCGCCAGCGCCAGTTGCAGCAACTGCAGGGAATCGACCTGCTGGGGGAATTCGAACCACAGGAAGTAGCCACCGGACGGCCGGGTGACCCGCGTTTCGGCCGGGAAGTGCCGCGCGGCCGAGGCGAGCATCTGGCCCTGCTGCATCTCCAGCGTGTGGCGCAGCTTGCGCAGATGGCGGTCGAAGCCGCCGTGCTGCAGGTAATCGGCAATCGCCGCCTGTGCCGGTACCGACGGCGAGATGGTGGTCATCAGCTTGAGCCGGGCGATCTGCTCGGCATAGCGCCCGCCTGCGACCCAGCCGATGCGGTAGCCCGGCGCCAGGCTCTTGGAGAACGAGCTGCAGTGCATAACCAGGCCCTTGCGGTCGTGGCTCTTGACCGGGCGCGGGCGCTCCTTGGTGAAGTACAGCTCGGCGTAGACGTCGTCCTCGATCAGCGGCACGTCATGGCGTTGCAGCAGCCGGTAGAGACGTTCCTTCTTCTCCGCAGTCATGCTCGCGCCGATCGGGTTCTGCAGATGGCTCATCAGCCAGCAGGCCTTGATCGGCAGGCGCTCGAGGCTCTCCTCCAGCACGTCGAGGTCGATGCCCTCGCGCGGGTGCACCGGGATCTCCACCGCCTTGAGTTTCAGGCGTTCGAGCACCTGCAGGGTGGCGTAGAACGCCGGGGCCTCGATCGCCACCAGATCGCCCGGCACGGTGGCCACCTGCAGGCAGAGGTTCAGCGCTTCCATCGCGCCGCTGGTGATGATCAGCTCGTCCATCGGCAGCATCACGCCGCTGACCATGTAGCGCAGGGCGATCTGCCGACGCAGGTCGGGGTTGCCGCGGGTCATTTCGGTGATCACCTGTTGCGGCGGCATCTCCCGCACCGCCTGGCCCATGGAGCGCGCCAGCCGTTGCAGGGGAAAGAGCTCCGGGCTGGGGAAGGCCGAGCCGAACGGCACGGTGTCCGGGTCGCCCAGCGATGCCAGCACCGAGAACACCAGGTCGCTGACGCCGACCTCGGTGGTCTCGGCCATGCGCGGGCCGATGTCCGGCTCGTGCAGCGGGCGCTTGGCGCTTTCCCTGACGAAGTAGCCAGAGCGCGCTCGCGCCTGGATCAGCCCCCGGGCCTCCAGCAGGTAATAGGCCTGGAACACGGTGGAGGGGCTGACGCCGTAGGTGCGGCTGGCGTGGCGTACCGAAGGCACCTTTTCGCCCGGTGCGAGCACGCCGGTGCGAACCAGCTCGGCGATTTCGTCGGCAAACTTCTCGTAGCGCTTCATGCGGTCTTCGTTCGACAGGGCCTGTGGAGCGAAGTCTAGTGTGGATGGCATGGTGATTTCACTCGCGAGCCGGCGAGAAAAACGATCGGCCCGGGCAGGCGTGCGGGTGTGCCAGGCATCTTGACCGGTCGCCAGGGGTAAGGACAGGCGCAGGTGGGCAAGAAAAAAGCGAATCAGATTGTCGTCGTGAATATGCCGTGCGGGGGCGCGCCGCGGTGCCTGAAAGGGCCTTCCATCGCCGCTGATACGGTTTTGCCAGTGCCATCTGCATCTGTTTCGGGGGCAGGCGATCCCGGCATAGTGGGCCCCGAGGCGGCGCCCGCTGCCGGCGCGCACTCGCTGCGTGAAAGGAGCCTTGCATGTACCACTACGATGACTACGACCGCGCCCTGGTGCGCGAGCGGGTCGACCAGTTTCGCGACCAGGTCAGGCGCCGGATGGCCGGCGAGCTGAGCGAAGAAGAGTTCCTGCCCCTGCGCCTGCAGAATGGCCTGTACCTGCAGAAGCATGCCTACATGCTGCGGGTGGCCATTCCGTACGGCACCCTGTCGGCACGGCAGATGCGCACCCTGGCGCGGATAGCGAAGGGCTACGACCGCGGCTACGGTCACTTCACCACCCGCCAGAACATCCAGTTCAACTGGGTCGAGCTGGCCCGGGTGCCGGACATCCTGGCGCTGCTCGCCGAGGTCGACATGCACGCCATCCAGACCTCGGGCAACTGCGTACGCAACATCACCACCGAGGCCTTCGCCGGCGTCGCCGCAGACGAGCTGCTAGACCCGCGCCCGCTGGCCGAGATATTGCGCCAGTGGTCGACGGTCAACCCGGAATTCCTCTACCTGCCGCGCAAGTTCAAGATCGCCCTGTGCTCGGCCGAGGAGGACCGCGCGGCGGTCATGATGCACGACATCGGTCTCTACCTTTATCGCGACGAAGCCGGGGAAATGCTGCTGCGCGTGATGGTCGGCGGCGGCCTCGGGCGCACCCCGATCCTCGGCCAGCAGATCCGCGAGGCGCTGCCGTGGCGCCACCTGCTGTCCTATGTCGAGGCGATCCTGCGGGTGTACAACCGCCACGGGCGACGCGACAACAAGTACAAGGCGCGCATCAAGATCCTGGTCAGGGCGCTGGGCATCGAGGCTTTCGCCGCGGAGGTCGAGCGCGAGTGGCAGCACATCAAGGACGGTCCGGCCGAGCTGACCGACGCCGAGTTCGCCCGCGTCGCCCGCTCGTTCGCACCGCCGGCCTACGCCGCGCTGGCGGAGACCGACCTGGCGCACGGCACCCGGCTGGCCCGAGAGCCGGACTTCGCCCGCTGGGTCGCACGCAACGTCAAGGCGCACAAGGTGCCGGGCTACGCCTCGGTGGTGCTCTCCACCAAGCCCGGCCTCGCCGCGCCGCCCGGCGATCTGACCGATGCGCAGATGGAAGCCGTCGCCGACTGGGCCGAGCGCTTCGGCTTCGGCGAGATCCGCATCGCCCACGAACAGAACCTGGTGCTGCCCGACGTGCGCAGGCAGGACCTGCACGCGCTCTGGTCCGAGGCCTGCGCGCTCGGCCTCGGCACACCCAACGCCGGCCTGCTCACCGACATCATCGCCTGCCCGGGCGGTGACTTCTGCGCGCTGGCCAATGCCAAGTCGATCCCCATCGCGCAGGCGATCCAGCAGCGCTTTCTCGACCTCGACTACCTGCACGACCTCGGCGAGGTCAGCCTGAACATCTCCGGCTGCATAAACGCCTGCGGGCACCACCACATCGGCAACATCGGCATCCTCGGCGTCGACAAGAACGGCAGCGAGTGGTACCAGGTCACCCTCGGCGGCGCCCAGGGCAAGGCCAGCGCGCTGGGCAAGGTGATCGGCCCATCCTTCGCCGCCGAGCAGGTGCCTCAGGTGATCGAGCGCATCGTCGACACCTTCGTCGCGCACCGCGAAGGTGACGAAAACTTCGTCGACACCTTCAACCGTATCGGCCTGGAGCCCTTCAAGGGGCGGGTCTACTCCGCGCCGGAGACCGCGCCATGAACAACCTGATCCGGCTGGTGGAGGGCGAGGTCGCTGTCGTGGGAGACGATCCATGGCAACTGGCGCGCGAGCCGGCCGAGGTCGACGACGAAGGTCCGTTGATCCTGCCGCTGCCACTCTGGCGAGCGCGCCAGGCGGCCGCGGTGTTCTCCGGCGCGCAGCCGAGCCGGGACGGCGTGCTGCTGCAACCGGACGACGAACCGGAAGCGCTGATACCCTGGCTGGGTGTGCTGCCGCTGATCGCCATCGACTTCCCCAGCTTTCGCGACGGACGTGGCTACAGCCAGGCCTACCTGCTGCGTTCGCGCCTCGGCTGGCGGCGCGAGCTGCGGGCGGTCGGCGACGTGCTGCGCGACCAGTTGGCACACATGCGCCAGTGCGGTTTCGACGCCTTCGCCGTGCGCGCGGACAAGTCGGTGGAGGATGCTCTCAAGGGCCTGGCGGGCATGAGTGTGCTCTACGGCCGCTCGGCCATCGAGCCGAGGCCGCTGTTTCGCCGGCGCGAATGATGCGCCGGCGCGGAAGAACAACAACGGAGTTTCTATGCTGAAAGGCCTTACCTTCCTCGTACTGCTGCAACTGTGCGGTAGCCTGATCAGCCAGACGCTGCTGCCGATGCTGCCCGGTCCGATCATCGGCCTGCTCCTGCTGCTCGGCTGGTTGCTGGTGCGCGGCGAGATCGGCGAGCCGCTGACGCAGGCCGCCAACGGGCTGCTGCAGTACCTGCCGCTGCTGCTGGTGGTTCCCGCCGCGGGCATCCTGGTCAGCGGCGAACAACTGCTCGGCGACCTCGGCGCGATCCTTGCCGCGCTGCTGCTGTCGCTGCTGGTCACGGTACCGCTGTGCGGCTGGCTGATGCAGGCGATGATCCGTCGCATCGACCGCGCGCGGGACGAACGCTGATGCCGGCCGCGTTCTGGCAGGGCCTGTGGACCGGGCTGATCACGCATCCGCTGTTCGCCGTGGCGCTGACGCTGGTGGCCTTTCAGATTTCCCTGGTGGTTTATCGCCGCACCCGCTGGCTGCTGCTGCAGCCGGTCATGGTGTCCACCGCGCTGGTGGTCGCCGTGCTGCTGGCAAGCGGCATCGACTACGCGCGTTTCCGCGCCGAGGCAGCGCCCATCGCGCTGCTGCTCGGGCCGGCCACGGTGGCGCTGGCGGTGCCGCTGTACCGCAACCTGGGGCGCATCCGCCAGTTGTTCTGGCCGATCCTGGTGACGCTGGTGGTCGGTGGCAGCCTGACGGTGATCCTGACGCTGCTGATCGCCCATCTGCTCGGCGCCGAGCTGCCGGTGTTGGTGAGCATGGCGCCTAAGTCGGCGACCATGCCGATCGCCATGCTGGTGGCCGAGCAGTGGGGCGGCACCGCCTCGCTGGCGGCGGTGATGGTGATGATCACCGGCGTCGCCGGCACCGCGATGGGGCCCTGGCTGTACCGCCTGGCGGGCGTGCACAGCCCGGCGGCGCGCGGGCTCGGCTACGGCATCAACGCGCATGCGGTCGGTACCGTCCGCGCGCTGGAGGAGGGCGACGAGTGTGGCGCCTTCGCCGCCCTCGGCATGAGCCTGATGGGCATCCTCATCGCGGTGGTGCTGCCGCTGGGCCTGGCCCTGTGGCTGCGCTAGCGGCCTGAGGCCGCGCCCGGCGGCTTCAGGCGGGCAGGTGCCCGAGCGGCAGCGGGCCCTGGGCCTTCACCGTCTGGATCGCGAAGTTGCTGCGGATGTCGCGCACCCCGGGGAGCTTCAGCAGCACCTCGGTGAGAAAGCGCTCGTAGTCGCGCAGGTCCTGCACGACGACGTGCAAAAGGAAGTCCGATTCCCCGGACACCAGGTAGGCGGACAGCACCTCCGGCAACGCCGACACGGCCTGGCGGAAGCGCTCCGCCTCTTCCTCGTGATGCCGCTCGACCTTGATCCCGACGAACACCGTCAGCCCCAGGCCGATGGCGTCCGGGTCGAGCGTCGCCTGGTAGCCCAGGATCACGCCCGCGTCTTCGAGCATCTTCACCCGGCGCAGGCAGGGCGACGCCGACAGCCCGATGCGGTCGGCGAGGTCGACGTTGGTCAGCCGCCCGTCCCGTTGCAGCGCCGCGAGGATGCGGCGGTCGTGGGCATCGAGCCTGGCTTTTGGTTTTCTTGGCATGGAGAACCTTTTCCGTATTGATAAGTGGCATGAGCTGCCAACAAAGTGCATTCCGGTAGCGTATTACGCAAGCACCTGCCCCGGCCTCCCGCCGTAGCATGAGGCCCTCTGCAGAGGGGGCTGGACGATGGAAAACCTGGGGATGTTCGTGCTGGCGCTGTCGGTGGTGCTGTTGCTGCCGGGCCCCGACATGCTGCTCCTGCTGCAGACCGGCGCACGCGCGGGGCGCAGCAGGGCGCTGGCCACGGCAGCCGGCCTGGCGGTCGCGCGCGGCGGCCATGTGGGATTCGCGGCGATTGGGCTGGCGTCGCTGTTCAGGGCGGTGCCCTGGACGTTCGACGGGGTGCGCCTGCTGGGGGCGGCCTACCTGCTCTGGCTGGGGCTGGGCATGTTCCGCGCCGAGGCGCGGGCGCTTTCGGTCGATGGGACTGTCGGCCCTTCGCTGTCGCACGGCGCCGCGTTTCGCCAGGGCGTACTGACCAACCTGCTCAACCCCAAGGCGCTGGTGTTCTGCTCGCTGCTGCTGCCGCAGTTCATCGATACCGGCGCCGGACCGGTCGCCAGCCAGTTCGCGGTGCTGGGCGTCACCCTGGTGCTGGTGGGGTTGCTGTTCGATACCAGCTACGCGCTGGCGGGCGCCCTGATCGGGCGCTGGCTCGAGCAGAGTCCGGCGCTCCAGCGCGCGCAGCAATGCCTGTTCGGCACCCTGCTGATAGGCTTCGCCCGCGCCTGGCGCTGGTCTCGCAGGCATGAGCGCGCGCCGTTCTACAGCCGTTCGTCCACCATCTGCACGATCTGCTCGCGCAGCCAGCGCAGGCCGGGGTTGCGGTCCTGCTGGCGGTGCCAGATCAGACTGACCTGCACCGGCGGCATGGCCAGCGGCAGCGGCGCCAGTTGCAGGGAGTAGACGCCGGCGAAGTGTTCGGCCAGGCGCTGCGGCACGGTGCCCAGCAGCTCGGTGCAGGCCACGATCGGCGGGATGGAGAGAAAGTGCGGGACCTGCAGCCCGACCTTCCGCTGGATCTTGGCCGAGCCGAGCACGATCTCCAGCGGCGAGCCGCGGTTGGCGCGCGGCAGGATCAGCACGTGGCGGCTCTGCTGGTAGCGTTCGCGGCTCATGCCACCCTCGAACGCCGGGTGGCCGGCGCGTCCGATCACCACCAGGTCTTCCTCCAGGAAGGGCTGGTAGCAGAGGTCCGGGCTGTCGAGGTAGAGGTAGTCGATCGCCAGGTCCAGCTCGCCGGTCACCAGGCGCGCCAGCAGCGTCTGCGCCTCGTCGTCCTGCACTTCCAGCACCGTCCGCGGGGCCCGCTCGTGCAGGCGCTCGAGCAGCACCGGCAACAGCATGGCCATGCCGTAGTCGCTCATCGCCAGGCGGAAGCGGTGCGCACCGCCGGGGTCAAACTCGCCCTCGGCGCCGAGCCCCGTGCGCAGCAGGTCCAGCGCCTGGCGCACCGGGCCATAGAGCGCCTGGGCATGCGCGGTGGGGGCCATGCCACGCGCGGTGCGCTTGAATAGCGGCGCGTCCAGCTGGCTGCGCAGCCGCGCCAGCGCGTTGCTCACCGCCGGCTGGCTCATGTGCAGGCGCGTGGCGGCGCGCGAGAGGTTCTGCTCCTGCATCAGGGCGTCGAACACCAGCAGGAGGTTGAGGTCGAGGCGGCGCAAGTTCAAGGTCATCAATAATGCACATTCCGATTATCCATTATCGGAATAAAGCACAGCTCACTAGACTCGCGCCATGCCGACCCGGCCATGGAGCGAGCCATGCGTCACGATACCCAAGCCTTCCGTGCCCGTTACCGTGCGGGCATCCATCCGCGCTACAACGTCTGGCTGCACGGAGGTTTCGTGCTGCTGTACGGGCTGGGCTGCCTGGCGTTCCTCGGCGGCACCCTGGAGAACGTGCAGCCGCTGGAGTGGCTGGTGGTGCCCCTGACCCTGGCGCTGGGCAACTGGGGCGAGTACTGCATCCACAAGAACCTGGGCCACCACAAGACGCGGCGCGGCGCGCTGTTCTACAAGCGCCACACCGGCGACCATCACAGCTTCTTCGTGTCCGGCGAGATGGCCTACGACTCCGCCCGCGACTGGCGGGTGATCCTCTTCCCGGCCTGGCTGATCGTGCTCTACAGCCTGATGCTGCTGCCTGTCTGGTGGCTGCTGTCGCGGGTCAACGGCAACCTCGCCGGGCTGTTCGCCATGACCTTGCTGGCGGGCTATCTGGCCTACGAGGCGTTCCATGCCTGCGAGCACCTGCCGGCGGATCATCCAGTCGCCGCGCTGCCGTGGATCAGGCACATGCGCCGGCTGCACGAGCTGCACCACCGTCGCGACCTGATGCAGACGCACAACTTCAACCTGATCTTCCCGCTGACCGACTGGCTGAAGGGCACCCTCTACTGGGAGCCGCCGGCGCAGCCGGCCGACGGCACCCGCATGCGCCACGAGGTGGAGATCGCACGTGCGCCGGAGCAGGTGATGGCATACGCCTGCACGGCCACGCGCTGGCCCGAGTGGCATCCGTCCTCGCTGTGGGTGGACGGGCGCGATGGCCCCTTGCCGGTGGGCAGCCGTTTCGAGGAGGAGATCGAGGCCGGCGGTCGCGCCGGGCACCTGAGCTGGGAGGTGACCGAGTACGTGCCGGGCTGGCGCTGGTGCGCCAGGGCGCGCAGCCGCGAGGTGGAACTGACGCTGGTGTACGAATGCGAGCCCACGGACAGCGGGGCGCGCTTCGTGCGCACGCTGGAGTACCGGGTCGCCGGCCTGGCCATGCGCCTGGCCAACCGGCTGCTGCTGCGCGGCCGGATCGAGCGCGAGTCGGCGCTGTCGCTGGAGCAGCTCAAGAGCATGATGGAGCGCGGCCGCGTGGCGGATGCCGCGGCGCCCGGCAGCGGCGGCTACGGCCTGGCGCCCTGAGGCGGAGGGCAATCCGCCGGTGGCGCTTCGGGCGCTGGCGGCTCGGTTGCCTGGCCGTCCGCCGCCGTGTCGCCGGTCATCGCGATTCCATCCTTGCCGATGCGCAGGCGCAGGAAGTCATGGGCCAGGAACAGCCGCCCCTGGTAGCTCGCCGCGGCTTCGGCGCGGATGTCCTCGGTCGAGAGCCCGCGCCCGGGGCTGCTCTGGTAGCGCGCGCTGAAATGCGTCAGTACCAGGTTCGGCACGCCCGCTTCCTGGGCGAAGGCCGCCACCTGCGCGGCGGTGCTGTGGCCGAAGTCGCCGCGCGAGGCCTCGGCGACGGGGCGGGTGTAGGTGGCCTCGTGGACCAGCAGCTGCGCGCCCCGGCAGGCGTCGCGCAGCAACTCCGGGCGGTCGTTGTCGCCGCCGACGACGATGCGCCGGGCCGGGCGATCGAAGATCAGGTAGTCGTCGCTGCGCAGCGGGCGCCCCTCGTGCTCGACGTCGTATCCGCGCACCAGTTGACCCCACAGCGGCCCGCGGGGGATGCCGTCGCGGTCGAGCCTGTCGATGTTCAGCCGCGGGTCGGGGCGGGCCTCGGTGAAGGTGTAGCCCCAGCTCGGTACGCGGTGGGAGAGGGCGGTGGCCTCGACGCGCACCTGCGGGTTGCGCCAGCCGGTGAAGGTCTCGCTGGCGTGGAAGTGCAGTTCGTAGGGTAGCCAGGTGCCGCTCATCCGCAGCGTGGCGCGCACCCAGCCCTCGATGGCGGCGGGGGCGACGATCTCCAGCGGCTCCTGCCGGCGCGCCATGCCGGCGCTCGCGAGCAGGCCGGGCAGGCCGTAGCAGTGGTCGCCGTGCACATGGGTGACGAAGATCGCCCGCAGCCCGTGCAGGGTCAGCGGCGTGCGCAGCACCTGGTGCTGGGTGCCCTCGCCGCAGTCGATCAGGTACCAGCCCTTGCCGCTGTCCTCGAGCAGCGCCAGGCCGCTGACATTGCGGGCGCGGGTGGGGGTGCCGGAAGAGGTGCCGAGGAAGAGCAGTTCCACGCCTGTGCTCCTGTGCTGCGTTGGGCCGGAATGGGCGGCTGGAGTATGCCGTATGGATTGGACAGGCGATGGGATCGCCTTCTCCCTCATCCGGCCCTGCGGGCCACCTTCTCCCGGGGGGAGAAGGGAAAGGCGCGGTGCAGCCTGCGACCTCGCAGGGTGCGCCGTGCGCGTGCCGGTGGCGGGACGGAAGATCAATCTCGGTCACGACCGCTGGTATATCGCCCCGAGGTCGGGCCACCCGCAAAACAAGCGGTGCCCACCGGAACATGTAGGGCGCGCGCCCTCGCGGCGACTGTGGCCAAGCGACCTTGGCAGTCGGGACTCGGTCTGCGTCAGGACAGTCGCTCCCCACGGGACTCGCGGCCTTCGTGGGAGCGCTCTCGACCGCGACAACCCATGGTGGACGGACGCGGCCTTGGCTACTCTGGCGCCCTTCGCCCCGCTGAAAGGCTCCGGATGATCCCCCGAATTGCACCGCTACGCACCGCCGACATCACGGAAGTGCATCATGCCACCTGAGTCCATGGGCAACGCCGCCGTACGCCAGCGGGTCATGCAGCGTCTCGAGGACGACCTGCGCATCGCCCGCGCGGTCCTGCAAGCCACGCACGAGGCGGCCACGCACAGCGAGAGCAAGGCCGAGAACAAGTACGACACCCGCGGGCTCGAGGCCGCCTACCTCGCCGACGGGCAGCGCCGCCGCCTGCACGAGATCGAACTGGCGCTGGCGGCCTTTCGCAACCTGCCGGCCGAGGTGCGCCCCGAAGGCGTCGTGCGCATGGGTGCGCTGGTGCAGCTGGCGCAGGAGGAGAGCGAACGCTGGGTGTTTTTCGGCCCGGACGGCGCGGGGCTGAAGGTGATGCTGGACGGGCAGGAGGTGCTGGTGATCTCGCCACGCTCGCCGCTGGGCCAGGCCCTGCCAGGGCGGGAGATCGGCGACGAGGTGCAGATCCGCGTCGCCGGGCGGGTGCAAACCTTCGAGGTGCTGGATATTCGCTGATCGCCCCGGCCGTAGGACGGCAATGCGATCGTAGATGGGCCGAAGGGGTGGGCTTCAGCCCACCATCCGCGGGCATTCAGGGATGCTCGCAGTTGACCATCCAGCCCACGCCGTAGCGGTCCACCAGCATGCCGAAGCGCTCGGCCCAGAAGGTCTTCTCCAGCGGCATGATCACCTGCCCGCCCTCGGCCAGCGCGGCGAACAGGCGCTCGCCCTCGGCGAGGCTTTCCGGGTGCAGGGCGATGGAGCAGCCCTTGATCCCCTGGTACGCCTCGGCGCCGCAGGTGCCTTCCGGCATGCTGTCCGAGGCCATCAGCGGCCGCTCGCCGCCGAAGCTCAGGCAGGCGTGCATGGTGCGGCCGTGGTGCTCGGCGGGCAGGTCGCCGGCCGGCGATTCGCCGAAGCTCATGATTTCCAGCTGGCCGCCCAGCACCTGCTGGTAGAAGGTGAAGGCCTCGCGGGTGTTGCCGTCGAAGGTCAGGTAGGTGGAAAACTTCATGGTGTGCTCCTGTCAGTCTTGGGGGAGACGCACGGCAGGGGTTCGCCGGCTCTGCCCAGTGGTCGAACGGGCGAGCGGCAAATCGACAGGGGCCGGGAAATTTTCCCGCGCGGGCCGGGTCAGTCGTCCCGCGTCAGCACTTCCAGCAGCTCGATCTCGAACATCAGGTCGGAGTTCGGCTTGATGTGCGCGCCGACCTGGCGCTCGCCGTAGGCCAGGTGCGCGGGGACGTGCAGCCTGCGCTTGCCGCCCACCTGCATGCCCATCAGGCCGAGATCCCAGCCTTTGATCACCCGCCCGGTGCCGATCACGCACTGGAAGGGCTTGCCGCGATCCCAGGACGAATCGAACTTCGTGCCGTCTTCCAGCCAGCCGGTGTACTGGGTGGTGATGAGCGCGCCCTTGACGCAGGCCTTGCCGGCACCGGGGGCGAGGTCTTCGATCTTCAGTTCGCTGATGGGCATGGGGATGTCCGGCGGAGAAAGGGGAGGCGCGAGGGTAGCCGGCGGCGGTGGAGGGCTCAAGGGCCGGCTCCCGTGTGCCGCTCCCTCATCCGGCCCTGCGGGCCACCTTCTCCCGGGGAAGAAGGGGAAAGCACGGGCGCTGCCGCCGACCACGCGCCATCCCTGTAGGAGCAGGCTCTGCCTGCGACCAGGACGCCAGACACCGAATCATCCTGTCTCCCTCGGCGGAGAGGGTCCGGGGCGAGGGCTTCCGGGCGCGGGACTCCACGAGACGCCGCTGCACAACCGTCGCCCGAGGCGGGTATCTTTGTCCGCACCTCACCCACCGGAGCCCGCCATGAGCCTCGAAGGCACCTACGATCCCCAGAACATCTTCGCCAAGATCATTCGCGGCGAGGCACCCTGCTACAAGCTCTACGAGGACGACGACACGCTGGCCTTCCTCGACCTGTTTCCGCAGTCCTACGGTCACGCGCTGGTGATTCCCAAGCGCTCGGCGGCGCGCAATCTGCTGGAGGTGGATACCGACGCGCTGTGCCGGACGATGGCGACGGTCCAGCGCCTGACCCGCGCGATCGTCGCGGAGCTGGAGCCGGACGGCGTGCAGGTGGCGCAGTTCAACGGCGCGCCGGCGGGGCAGACGGTGTTCCATATCCACATGCACATCGTCCCGCGCTACGCCGGCGAGGGGCTCGGCAAGCATGCGGCCGGCAAGGCCGAGCCGGCGGAGCTGGAGGCGCTCCAGGCGCGGCTGGTCAAGCGGCTGCAGGCCACCGCCTGAGGCGCGCTCAGCCGGCGGCTGTCGCCAGCTGGGTGAGGGCGTGCAGCACCAGCCCCACCAGCCCGCCGACCAGCGTGCCGTTGATGCGGATGTACTGCAGGTCCTTGCCGACGCTGCGCTCCATCTGCTCGACCAGTTCGCCGCTCTCCCAGCTCTCGACCCGCTGCGCGATGTAGCGGCCGATCTGGTGGCGGTGGCGTTCGAGCAGCCCGGGCGCGGCCGCCATCAGCCGTTCGTTGATCCAGCCGCGCATGACGTCGTCCGCCGCCAGCGCATCGCCCAGCCCGCGGGTGAGCTGCACGATGCGCTGGCGGACGCGCGAGTCCGGGCGCTCCAGGTCCTGCTGCAGCCAGGCGAGCAGTTCCTGCCAGAGGCCCTGCAGGTAGTCGCGCGTCGCCGGGTGGTCGAGCAGGCGGGCGAGCAGGCGCTCGATCTCCAGCCGATAGCCGGGGTCGTGCCGCAGGCGCACGATGAACTCGGCGACGTGCTGGTCGAAGCGCGCACGCAGGCGGTGCTCCGGGTCGCCCACCACCTCGGCGATCAGTGTCGACAGCCCGTCGACGAACTTGTTCGCCGACCAGCCGCCGACCGCTTTGCTCAATCCCAGGTAGCGCAGGGTGCGAACTTCGGTGCTGATGGCGTCGGCGACCAGCGCGCGCGTCTCGTCGTCCTGGAGGATGTGGTGGAGGCGGATCAGCGCCCCGTCGAGCAGCGCCTGGTGGCGGCCCTCTCGGGTCAGCAGGTCGAGCACTTCGGCGCAGGCCGGCGCCAGGTCGATGCGCCGAGCGCGGTCGAGCAGCCGCTCCTGCACGAAGGCCTGCACGCGCGCGTCGTGCAGCGAATCCAGGCCGAAGCGCGCAACCCCGGTCAGTTGCCCGGCCAGCGCCTCGGCATTGCTCGGTTCGCGCAGCCAGTCGGCCAGGCGCCCGCCCAGGTCCAGCGCCTGCAGCTTGGCTAGCACCAGCGGCGTGGCGAGGAAATGGGTGGTGATGAATTCCGACAGGTTGCGGCCGATGCGCGCCTTGCTGCGCGGGATGATCGCCGTATGCGGGATCGGCAGACCCAGCGGATGGCGGAACAGCGCGGTGACCGCGAACCAGTCGGCGATCGCCCCGACCATCGCCGCCTCGGCGAAGGAGGCGAGGTAGCCCCAGGCCGGGTGCCGGCCCTCCATCGCGGTGCCGAGCACGTAGAGCAGGGCGGCGACCAGCAGCAGAAGCCCCGCGACCCGCTTCATGCGGACGACCGGCGAAGACGGTTGGACAGGCATGCCGGCTCAGCCCTCCTGCGCGGCCGGCCGGTACAGGCGCATGGTCATGGCGATTCCCGTGGCGAACACAGCCATGTCGACCGGGCCGGCGGCCGGGCGTTCAGCCTGCGCAGGCTCGGATCGCACCCTCGACGCCTTGCGGTTGTCCTACCCTTAGCGTTTCGCTTTCCACCACAGAAGGGATTCCCCGTCATGCGCCTGACCCTCTTGCTGCTGCCCCTGTTGATGCTCGCCGGCTGTTCGTCCTGGGAGCCGGACCCGGAGGACATCCGCCCGGTGCCGGCCGAGCGGGTGCTCGGCTTCCAGGAACCGGTGGAGGGCGGCGGAGAGGTGGTGGTGACCCGGCATTTCGCGATGCTCGGCGGTGGCTGCTACGTGGCGGTGATGGTCGACCGCCAGGTGGCGGCGCGCATCCACGTCGGCGAGCAGGTGCATTTCCAGGTGCCGGCCGGGCAGCACATCGTCGGCATCGCCACCGACAAGGAAGACGACACCCTGTGTGGCATGAGCCGGCTCAACCGCGAGGAGCTGGTGACCGTCACGCCCCACGAGCCGGCGCGCCTGCGGGTGATCGTCGACAGCAACATCGGCTTCGATATCGAACCGGACGTCGACCGCTGAGTCGCGCCGGGCGGGCCGACCGTTCGTCGGAATGCAGCCGAAGCGGCGGCCGGCCGCCTGCCGGCAGGGGCCGTGGCAGAGCGGCTGACGCCGTTTGCGACCAAAGCCGTAGAGCCGCAGGCCGCCTCGCGCCCGGCGGCTTGCCAGGGGCCTACTAACATCAGGTCATGCCCCGCTCCGCGTCGGAGCGGCCACGACAAGAAGAGGCCCCGCCATGATCTACGCACAACCCGGCACCCCCGAATCCATCCTTTCCCTGAAACCCCGCTACGGCAACTACATCGGCGGCCAGTTCGTCGAGCCGGTCAAGGGCGAATACTTCAGCAACCCTTCGCCGGTCACCGGCGAAGTCATCGCCGAATTCCCGCGCTCCGGTGCCGAGGACATCGAAAAGGCCCTCGACGCCGCGCATGCCGCCGCCGACGCCTGGGGCCGCACCCCGGTGCAGGAGCGCTCCAACATCCTGCTGAAGATCGCCGACCGCATCGAACAGAACCTCGAGCTGCTCGCCGTCGCCGAGACCTGGGACAACGGCAAGGCCGTGCGCGAGACGCTCAACGCCGACGTGCCGCTGGCCGTGGACCATTTCCGCTACTTCGCCGGCTGCATCCGCGCCCAGGAAGGCAGCGCCGCCGAGATCAACGACAGCACCGCCGCCTACCACTTCCACGAACCGCTGGGCGTGGTCGGGCAGATCATTCCGTGGAACTTCCCGCTGCTGATGGCGGCCTGGAAGCTCGCCCCGGCGTTGGCCGCCGGCAACTGCGTGGTGCTCAAGCCGGCCGAGCAGACGCCGCTGTCGATCACCCTGCTGGCCGAACTCGTCGGCGACCTGCTGCCGGCCGGCGTGCTCAACATCGTCCAGGGCTTCGGCAAGGAAGCGGGCCAGGCGCTGGCCACCAGCAAGCGCATCGCCAAGATCGCCTTCACCGGCTCCACCCCGGTCGGCTCGCACATCCTCAAGTGCGCCGCCGAAAACATCATCCCCAGCACCGTGGAGCTGGGCGGCAAGAGCCCGAACATCTACTTCGAAGACATCATGCAGGCCGAGCCGGCCTTCATCGAGAAGGCCGCCGAGGGCCTGGTGCTGGCCTTCTTCAACCAGGGCGAGGTGTGCACCTGCCCGTCGCGGGCGCTGGTGCAGGAATCGATCTACGCCCCGTTCATGGAAGAAGTGATGAAGAAGGTCCAGCAGATCAAGCGCGGCAACCCGCTGGACACCGAAACCATGGTCGGCGCCCAGGCCTCGCAGCAGCAGTTCGACAAGATCCTCTCCTACCTCGAGATCGCCCAGCAGGAAGGCGCCGAAGTGCTCACCGGCGGCGCGGCCGAGAAGCTCGAAGGCAGCCTGGCGAGCGGCTACTACATCCAGCCGACCCTGCTCAAGGGCCACAACAAGATGCGCGTGTTCCAGGAAGAAATCTTCGGCCCGGTGGTGGGCGTGACCACCTTCAAGGACGAGGCCGAAGCGCTGGCGATCGCCAACGACACCGAATTCGGCCTCGGCGCCGGCGTCTGGACCCGCGACATCAACCGCGCCTACCGCATGGGCCGGGGGATCAAGGCCGGGCGGGTGTGGACCAACTGCTACCACCTGTACCCGGCGCACGCGGCGTTCGGCGGCTACAAGAAATCCGGCGTCGGCCGCGAGACCCACAAGATGATGCTCGACCATTACCAGCAGACCAAGAACCTGCTGATCAGCTACGACATCAATCCGCTAGGGTTCTTCTGATAACCGTCGCCCCGGCGCAGGCCGGGGCCCAGAGGGCTTGCACGGGGTTTTGCCGAGCTCGGAACCGATAGGCGCCACGCCGACGTCGCACACCGCGCACCCTACCGCTCGGCGTTGCGCATCTGGGTACCGGCCTGCGCCGGTACGACGGGGGGGTGGGCAAGGTGCACGGCATCCGATCCCTCGTCGCCCGGCGTAGGCCGGGGCTCAGAGGGCTTGCACGGGCTCATCGGGCCTGGCGAAGGACCGGCAGGCGCCGCGACACCATGGAAGATGCGCACACACCCGCTAATACACCCAAACCACATTCCCGCCGAACTCCGGCCCTGTTCGACTTTCACAAGAGCAGTGCCGCCTGCCCCAGACGCGAGGATGCCCCATGCCCAGCCTGTTCGAGCCGTTCGCCCTCAAACACCTGACGCTGCGCAACCGTGCCGTGCTGGCGCCGATGACGCGGGTCAGCGCCGAGCCGGAAGGGCAGGCCAACGAGCTGATGCGCGACTACTACGGTTCCTTCGCCAAGGGCGGCTTCGGCCTGCTGATCAGCGAAGGCACCTACACCGACACCGCCTACAGCCAGGGCTATTTCAACCAGCCGGGCATCGCCACCGAGAAGCAGCGTGACTGCTGGAGGCCGGTGGTGGAGGCGGTGCACGCGGCCGGCGCCGGCTTCATCCTGCAGCTGATGCACGGTGGCGCGCAGACCCAGGGCAACATCCATCACGCCCGCCACGTGGCGCCCTCGGCGGTTCAGCCGCAGGGGCAGCAGCTGTCCTTCTACGGCGGCCAGGGGCCCTACCAGATTCCCTCGGAAATGACCGAAGCGGAAATCCAGGAGGCCATCGCCGGCTTCGTGCAGGCCGCGCGCCATGCACAGGAGGCCGGATTCGACGGGGTCGAACTGCACGGCGCCAACGGTTACCTGCTGCACGAGTTCATGAGTGCCGAATTCAACCGCCGCAGCGATCGCTGGGGTGGGGATTTCAAGGCACGGCTGGCGCTGCCGCTGACCGTCATCCGCGAGGTGCGCCAGGCGGTGGGCGAAGGCTTCGTGGTCGGCATGCGGCTGTCGCAGTCGATGGTCACCAATGCCCGGCTCAAGTGGGAGGGCGGCATCGAGGAAGCGAAGCTCCGCATGGCGACCCTGGCCAACGCCGGGCTCGACTACCTGCACATCACCGAGCCGGATGCCGGGGCCCCGGCCTTCGGCGAGGGGCCAAGCCTGTGCGCCCTTGCGAAGACCAGCGTGCCGATCCCGGTGATCGGCAACGGCAACATCGCCACCGGCGAGCAGGCGGCGGGGCTGCTCGAGCGTGGTGAACTGGACCTGGTGGCCATCGGCAAGGCCGCGCTGGGCAATCACGACTGGCCGCGCCGCGTCGAACAGGGCGCGCCGCTGACCGCGTTCGACTACGCCATGTTCGTGCCCATGGCGACGGTGACCAACGAACTGGCCTGGCGCCAGGAGCACGACCGTCCGCCGATGCAGCCGTCCTGAGACGGCCCCCTGCGGTGCCCTTCGCGTGGCCCCGGTGGGCTTCAGCCCACCTGTCGACCCGGCGCCGGCCTGTATGTGGTGGGCTGAAGCCCACCCTACGAGCGCGCGTGCCCACCCGTGGGAGGCGCGACCCCGCGGCGACTGCCGTCAGCGAGCACAGCGCGTGGGCCTCGTCTCACGCGCGACCTGGCCAAGAACTGCTGACGCTGGGAGAGCGCGCCACGCTGTACTGGCGACGCAGGTCGGGCGCGTGGAAGAGCTTTAGCCAACCCGTAGGAGCGAGCTTGCTCGCGAAGCGGGCCCGCCTTCCCGTAGATACCGTCTTGAGCCCTAGTGGGCAAGGGCCAGTTTAGGGTCGAAAGGCTGGCCGGATTTCAGTACCCCATAGGCGATGTGCAATAGC